>NZ_JAHKQD010000053.1 GCF_018860915.1 Colwellia sp. C2M11 | reverse complement strand
CAAGGGCATGGAACAACTTCATAGGGGATATAGAAAGAGTAAAAAGTTTATGCACTAGAGATTGGACTAAACTGGTCGATTAATTAATCCGTTTGGTATTATACCAATTCCATCTTAAATTGTTCCCACTTCAATCCAATTTCTACTACACATTTTCGTTACTCGCTTAGCATCACTAACGAATGAGTTCCATGCATCTGAGCAAGCACCCAGGATGTCATCATATCCCTTAAAATACTTGTTCGCTAAATGATGTTGACGCAATCAACTCCATACTTGTTCTATTGGGTTAAACTGGTCGATTAATTAATCCGTTTGATATTATTAAGTTTTTCAGCTTTTTGAAAATAGTAGGCTTTTAAAGTTAGTGTGGCTACTTGGACTTTAATATTTATGAGTGTTATGGATAAAAGATGAGTACAGGGGAAATCATCCATGATTAACAATCCCTGTTTTGCTCATCCATCAGTAGCTTCATGCCACCTAGCTTAATCCTTCAAGCCTCCATAACAAGTTATTCCTACTTGTGTTGTTACCAACATTTAAAGCATAGGACAAAAATTATTAATTGCCAATTTTTTTTGTGTATTTTTTGTACGTTTTTTAGTTTGGTTTTACTAAGTATAGATGGAGTGAATAATGAGGAGGAGTTTTTATAGAGTGTTTAAATAGTTACATAACAAATTAGATTACGTTAATGCTAAATGTAATCTAATTTGTATAATATCAGTCTTTATAAAATAGCGTTGAGAAGCCTAAACAACACCTTGCTCTAACATGGCATCAGCTACACGTTTAAAACCAGCTATATTTGCGCCTAATACCAGATTACCGGGTTGGCCAAACTCGATTGCTGTTTGGTGGGCAGTTTCAAAAATATTTTTCATAATAATTTGTAATTTTTGATCGACTTCTTCGAATGACCAGGTTTGCATACTTGCGTTTTGTGCCATTTCTAATTGGCTTGTTGACACCCCTCCTGCATTAGCTGCTTTACCTGGACCATAAGAAATTTTAGCATCAATGAGTGTGTTTATGGCATCTTGTGTTGAAGGCATATTTGCCCCTTCGCTGACAAGCTGGCATCCATTGGCAATCAATGCTTTTGCATCAGCAAGAGTTAATTCGTTTTGAGTCGCACAAGGGAATGCTGCATCTGCTTTAATACGCCATACGGCATGACCATCACTAGGATATTCTGACGTTGGTATAAATTTAGCATCGTTATGTTCGGTTAAATAAGCTTCTAGACTTTTTCTGGATTTTTCTTTCAATTGTTTCACTAACGTTAAATCAATACCAGATTCATGAAAAATAGTACCGGTAGAGTCGGTACAAGTAATAGGTGTCGCTCCTAACTGATAAAGTTTTTCCATTGCATATATAGCTACGTTACCAGAGCCTGAAACTAGACATTTCTTACTTTTTAAAGATTCATCTTTAATTGAAAGCATATTCTCAGCAAAATAAACGACGCCATATCCTGTTGCTTCTTTACGAACGAGTGATCCACCCCATAATAAACTTTTCCCAGTTAATACCCCTTCATATCTGCCAGTTAATCTCTTATATTGGCCAAACATATAGCCAATCTCTCGCGCTCCTACGCCAATATCGCCCGCTGGAACATCGGTAGTTGGCCCTATATGTCGATATAGCTCGGTCATAAATGATTGGCAAAAACGCATAATTTCATCATCAGATTTTCCTTTAGGGTTAAAGTTTGAACCACCTTTTCCACCTCCAATCGGCAAACCTGTTAAAGCGTTTTTAAAAATTTGTTCAAATCCTAAAAATTTAATAATGCTTGCATTAACACTAGGATGGAATCTTAAACCACCTTTATATGGACCTAAAGCTGAATTGAATTCAATACGGTAGCCTTTATTTACTTGTATCTGACCTTGATCATCTACCCACGGAACACGAAACATTATTTGTCTTTCTGGCTCAACTAAACGCTGAATAATAGCTTGTTGCTGATATAACTTATTACTTTCCAAGATAGGTGCTAATGACTCTAGTACCTCTTCAACTGCTTGGTAAAATTCACACTGCGCTGGACTTGTGTTTTTTAAATCAGAAATTGTTTCATGAATATATGACATATAATTTATCCTTTTAATTATTTATCAGTAAAGGTATACCCAATTATTTTATAGAAAAGGATAGAGATAGGAATATTTGAGGCGTGGCTAAATAAAAATACCGTCTTTACTATGGTAAGGTTTCGTTTTATTGCTGTTATTATCAAAAAATTAATCTTTAAAGTAAATCTATTTTAAGCAATATCCTAGCTCGTTTTGTTCCTAATAAATATACAATTACTGTTAGTGTTTTTATACATTTGTTGAGTAGGGCGGGCTTAGATGTGAATCAAGTTAATCAAATAGGAAGTGTGAATTTCGAAGATACCTTGATTGATATCACAAGCTCTTACTGACTACCCACCAATAAATTTAACTTTATAGCCATTTTTTTCTAAAAGTTCTTTTATTAACTCTCTTTTATCGCCCTGAACTTCAATTGTTTCAGCGACAACACTACCACCTGTACCACAGCTCTTTTTTAATTTACTAGCGAGAGATTTTAACTCTGTGTTATTTAATCCTAAGCCACTAATAACAATTACACCTTTACCTTTTCTGCCTTTGGTTTCTCTACGTACATGGGCAAAGCCATCACTTGGCATTACATTGGCGTTTTGTTTTTTAGCTTTTATACGGCCAGTGTTGGTGGAGTATACTAATGATTCATCTGTATCTGATTGATCATTATCTATATTGACAGGTGCTTTCCCAAAAGCTGAAGCAAGGTCTGCAAGGCTTGAAAGTTTTTCTTTCATTGTAATAAATACCTAGTTAGTTGATATCAAATTGATAAGAGTAGTAAATTGACTGATTTTTTATTTAATCAAGCCTATATTAAAATATTAAATTAAAGAAGTAGATGAAAAAAAACCACTACTAAGAGTGGTTTTATTATAGCAAGTTAAATCTTAAAGGCAGACTTACATTATTTAATATAATGTTTATAACTTACTTTCAAGCTCTGGTAAAGCATCAAATAAATCAGCAACAATACCGTAATCAGCTACTTGGAAAATAGGAGCTTCAGGATCTTTGTTAATCGCTACAATGATCTTTGAATCTTTCATCCCTGCTAAATGTTGAATAGCACCACTAATACCAACAGCAATATATAAGTCAGGAGCAACAATTTTACCTGTTTGACCTACTTGCATGTCGTTAGGTACAAAACCGGCGTCAACAGCAGCACGTGAAGCACCAATTGCTGCACCAAGCTTATCAGCAATACCGTCAAGTAACTTGAAGTTATCGCCATTTTGCATACCACGACCACCTGATATAACAATACTAGCGGCACCTAAGTCTGGACGTTCAGATTTAGTTAGCTCATCACTTACATGGCTTGAATTACCTGCGTCAGTCACAGTATCAATTGCAACAACTTCTGCGTTACCGTCTGTAGCTACAGCATCGAAGCCTGTAGAGCGTACAGTGATAACCTTTTTACTATCTAAACTTTGTACTGTCGCAATAGCGTTGCCTGCATAAATTGGTCGAACAAATGTATCACTACTTTCTACTGCAATAATGTCTGAAATTTGTGTTACATCTAATAATGCCGCTACTCGTGGCATAAAGTTTTTGCCTGTTGTTAATGCAGTAGCAATAATGTGTTCATAGTCTGCGGCTAACTCTGTAACTAACAAGCTAACATTTTCTGCCAATTGGTGCTCATAAGCTACATTATCGGCAGCTAAAACTTTACTAACCCCATTAACTTTAGCCGCAGCATCAACAACGCTTTGGCAATTATAACCAGCTACTAATAATGTAATGTCGCCACCAATCGCTTGAGCGGCGGCAACTGTTTTTAAGGTTTCAGCCTTTAATGTGCTGTTATCGTGTTCTGCAAATACTAAAATACTCATGAGATCACCTTGGCTTCATTTTTTAATTTTTCTACTAATTCATCAATAGTTTCAACAACAATACCTGCTTGACGCTCTGCTGGTGGTGTTACTTTTAGTAACTTAGTACGTGGCGATAAATCAATGCCAAAATCAGCGGCGTTTTTAACGTCTAATGGTTTACGTTTTGCTTTCATAATATTAGGTAATGATGCATAACGAGGCTCATTTAAACGTAAATCAGTTGTTACGATAGCGGGCATGTTCAGTGCTAGTGTTTGTAAACCACCGTCAATTTCACGAGTAACATTTACTTTATCGCCATCAATTTTCACTTCAGAAGCAAAAGTACCTTGTGGCATACCAGTAAGAGCCGCTAACATTTGACCAGTTTGATTGTTATCACTATCAATTGCTTGTTTACCTAAAATAACTAATTGAGGTTGCTCTTCTTCAACAATTTTTTGTAAAAGTTTAGCGATATTTAATGAGTCTAAATTTTCATCTGTTTCAATTTGAATAGCACGATCTGCGCCTAACGCTAATGCGGTACGCAATTGTTCTTGACAAGATTTATTGCCAACAGAAACGGCTATAACTTCTGTTGCAACACCAGCTTCTTTTAAACGAACAGCTTCTTCTACTGCTATTTCACAAAATGGGTTGATTGCCATTTTTACATTAGCAAGATCAACATTGGAGTTATCAGGTTTTACACGAACCTTGACGTTATAATCAATTACACGTTTTATTGGAACTAATATTTTCATCGTTGCCTCTGGTTTTTTTTATTCAGTATAGTAATTAATTCTGCATGAAAATTAATTTAGTAAAAGACTAAGTTATATCGTAATTGTCATTTGTAAAAAGATTACTATTGCTTGACGTAAACGTCAACGTAATCTTAGTTAAAACTTTCAAAGTAGGATACACTATCTTTAACCTCTGAAGTGATTATAGTTTTTTAAACAGCTAACCAATTTGTAGTATAGTAGAAAAGGCTAATTTAACTACAGTAAAGGTTTTTCTAAGAAAATACCGCCTTGCTTGGCAACTGTTAATAAGATAATATCAAACACCTGTTTTAATATCAAACAACTGTTTGAATTTTTATAAATAAAATAATATTGGGAGATACCATGGAACGTGAATCGATGGATTTTGACGTAGTAATTGTTGGCGCAGGCCCAGCTGGCTTGTCTACTGCATGTCGTTTAATGCAATTAGCACAAGAGAAGCAACAAGAACTAATGGTGTGTGTAGTGGAGAAAGGCTCTGAAGTTGGCGCACATATTCTTTCAGGTGCAGTGTTTGAACCAAAAGCTTTAAATGAACTATTTCCTGATTGGCAAGATAAAGGTGCTCCTTTAACAACTAAAGTGACTGGCGATGATATTTATTTATTAAATAGTGACAGTAATGGTATTAAGCTACCCGGGTTTTCAGTCCCTAAAACAATGCATAATGATGGAAACTATATTGTTAGTATGGGAAATGTATGTCGTTGGCTAGCAGAGCAAGCTGAACAATTAGGTGTAGAAATATTTCCAGGTTTCCCTGCGCAAAGTGTTATTTATAATGACGACGGTAGTGTTGGCGGTATTATTACAGGTGATATGGGCTTAGATGCTCAAGGGAATGAAAAAGATTCTTTTATGCCTGGGATGGAGCTTCGTGCAAAATATACGGTTTTTGCTGAAGGCTGTCGCGGACATTTAGGGAAAGAATTAATCGCTAAATTTGGCTTAGATACTGATGTTTCTCCTCAGCACTATGGTTTAGGGTTTAAAGAAATTTGGGATATTGATCCTGAAAAACATCAAGAAGGTTTAGTTGTTCATACTGCTGGTTGGCCATTAGACAAAGATACTACGGGTGGTGGTTATTTGTATCATGCGGAGAACAATCAAGTTTTTGTTGGATTAATTGTTGATTTAAATTATAGCAATCCTCACTTAAGTCCATTTGATGAATTTCAACGTTATAAACACCATCCTAAAATTAGTCAGTACCTTGAGGGCGGTAAACGTGTTTCTTATGGTGCACGTGCGATGGCGAAAGGCGGGTTCAATTCTTTACCTAAAATGACTATGCCTGGTGCTCTGTTAGTCGGTTGTGATGCTGGCACAATTAATTTTGCTAAAATCAAAGGTAATCATACTGCGATGAAATCGGGTATGTTAGCCGCAGAAGCAATTATAGAAACCCTTATTGTTAATGACAGTATTAGTGAAGAAGGTAAGCAAGATATAACCTTATATACTGATAAGTTTAAAGATTCTTGGTTATATGAGGAATTATATAATACGCGTAATTTCGGCCCTGCAATGCATAAGTTTGGTACAATGCTTGGTGGCGTGTATAACACAATAGATCAAAACATTTTTGGCGGTAAGCTACCATTTAACTTTAAAGATGACAGTCTAGATTACGATCAACTTAAATTAGCTTCACAAGTAGTTGTTATTAATTATCCTAAACCAGATAACAAATTAAGCTTTGATAAACTTTCATCGGTATTTTTATCAAATACCAATCATGAAGAAGAGCAACCTTGTCACTTAAAGCTTGCTGATAATAATATTCCAATCGCAGTTAATTTGGCTAAGTTTAATGAACCTGCACAGCGTTACTGTCCTGCAGGTGTTTATGAGGTGGAAAAAACAGAGGAGGGTGATAAGTTTGTTATTAATGCTCAAAACTGTATTCACTGTAAAACTTGTGATATCAAAGATCCAAGCCAAAATATTACTTGGGTAACACCTGAAGGAACCGGTGGTCCAAATTATCCTAATATGTAGTATTATGCATGATGGATAACAAAAAGTTGCGACAAAGTTCGCAACTTTTTGTTTTTAGCTTAATGCTAATTTATTTCTATTAAATTGAAGTTTTTAAGGGGGTGGATTGAGTGATGAATTTTTTTCTCAATTTCAGCTAATTCAGTTAATTTAAAACAAAATTGTTCAGCTTTGTTCTTTAAAGCAGTTGCACCAGCACTTATTTCTAATTCTAAATCTTTTCCCATGGTATCCATTCTATTGTCGAATGTAGAAAGACGCTGTTCACTACCATTATCGTCAGAATTATCACTTATCATAGCTTCACCTACAGCTAATAATATTGTACCGATTGAATCAGAAATTATTTCTTCAATTTCTTGTTCAAATTCGCCAGTAAAGATGTCATCAAAGTCGGCAAAATCTTGTGGTGCTATATAGTAGTTATTAGCACTTTGATTAAAGCGAGTACGAACTCTCCATTTTAGTTCATCAAATCTTGCTTGGATTTTTTGTTGAGAAGCGCTATTTTCACCTGTTAAGCTAGCAATCGCTTTATTTACAGCTTTTAAACCAATATCAACACCTTCTATCGCAATAGAAACTATTTCTGGTACTTGAGCGCGTATTCCGAGAGAAAACTTTTGAATTAACGCTACTTGTTCATTCGTTAGTGCTATTTCTCGCCCTTCAACAAAAAGTTGTTTTTCATCATTAATTTGTACAATCGTTCTGCTACGGTCAATGATCCGAATATGATTAGGGTCAATGATTACGCCATAATTAAAATTTACACTACACTGCTTAGCAGCGCTATTAAAACTAAATAAGCTGGTGCATATTAATAAAATATATAGTTTTGTCATAATATTTTTACGTATTAACAATGGGATCTATGTGAATTTTTCGATCTTTGTAATTCATTTTACTTGGACCATATTCTTTTCGAGTTCTATCGTTAATATCACCTAAAATAAATTGCACACCATGATATAACTTATCTGTCGCTTCAATAGAAACACTTTCCATATAGGCTTGTACGATATTCTCATGTTCTTCTTTTTCAAATAGAATTTCACCCATACGTTTAGCATGGAATTGGTATGTTGAAATAACTTTAGATAACATCTCCGTGTTAGCTGGACTTTTAGGGAGTTGTTTTAGTTTGTCGCTGGCTGTTTTTAGTTCGGTTGTTTTGTCATTTTCAAACTGTAGTCGTGATTCGATATCTTGCATTTTGTCATTGAGTTTATTAATAATATTTTCGAAGCTTATAATAGTATTATTTCCAGCTGTAGCCCCTATAGAACCAGCGCTAACATTTTTACCTGCTTTAATATAACCACCAATGAGTACGCCGTTAGCATGGTCTTCTGAGCCAACTTTTAAATTACCATTAACATTAATTAAACTATGGAGTAATTGCTTTTCAATGCGGATATCTTTACTACAACTAATCTGTGCGTATTGGCAATACTTTGCATATAAGTTACCTTTTGAGTTTACACTAACGCTCATTTTTACATCGGTAATCTTAGTGGCTTCAACATCGTGCTTATGACCAATAATACCGCCAGAGATGGTAACATCACCACCTGACTCAATCATAGCAGACTCGACACAACCACCTACGGTAATATCACCACTAGCAATTACTTTCATACCTTCGTTGACATCACCTTCAATAATCACACCACCGGTAAAGTTAATATTACCAGACCCTACAGTAACATTTTTAACCCTGTAGACTTCATCTACTTCCATGCCATTTGGGATCATTTTGGGTAATCCTACCCTTTGGGAAACAAGTATATTTTTGTTGGTTGAACTTATTTCTGTACCATCACCTGCGACTAGAGTTATATCATTTCCTGGTTCTGCAATTAAGGGAGCTGCGGTTACTGTGTAGCCATTTTCTCCAAGAGTATGAGGGATTTTTTCTGCGAGAGGCTCACCAACTTTGACACAAATGATGTCACCTAGGTCTCGCATATCAACGCTACCATCATTTCTTTGTTTGGGGCGTAAAATACGAGATTGGGCACTTTCAACAAGTGGCTTTATTACAGCGTCTTTACCTTTTATTGCTTGTTTACCTGTTGCTATTTGTAAACTCACTAAGCTTAATGGCTTTTCTTTTGCGGCTAATTGAGCAAGCTTAACAAGTTGTTCTTTACTAAACCCTTTGTTTACACCACTTGCTTGAGCTGCTTCTAGAATAGCTTTTGCAGATAAATTTTTACCACCTTGTGCTGTTGTTATTTCAGCACTGGCAGCCATTTGATCACTGTCGATCGATACTGAGATGGTTGCATCAATTCGCTCTAACACTTGGTAGGTTATTTCTCGACCAAACTTACCACTTTGTAATGGTTTTAGCACATCATTTAATTCAGAAATCGCATTTTTAATATTTGCAATGTTGATATGTAATCGGCTGTATTCAGACTGCTCAATTAGCTCTAGAATTGTGGTTTCTGTAACCTGATCGCCGTCTTTAATTGGCTTTAATATTAAATCAACATTATTTTTGTCATTAGCAATTAAACTGAATTGGGTCATAAGAAATACTCCGATATTATTATTAATAAATCAACCTAACCTAATGACTTAAATGGTTTAGCTAAATTAGTTTTCTAATTCATATTATTAAACGCTATATGGAAAGACTATATATAATTATCTTGATGAATTTTAATAAAACTATTTGTGTTCGTTTTGCTATAATCGACCTTATACTCTCGTCCATCCAGAGCCTGTATAAATAATAGCGTTTTTACTTCACTAAATATTTCGCTTGATTCAACATGAACAATCTCTTGATAAGCTTTTTTGGCTATAGAGCGTTTTTCTGGAATCAATCCTTTATAAATTCCAATACCTCTATGACTAACTATTACAATGGGATGATCTCCATTAATAATTAATAGATCAAACTTTTTTATTTTGTGAATTATGGTGTTTCGACCACTGGTAATAAAGTTTTTTTCAGCCAAAATTGACTCCTACATATAAAACAGCATTATTGCTCAGCTAGCTATTGCTTAATTAGCTATTTTTAATTAATTGTTTAAACAGTTAGCATAATAACGTAACTGTTTGTTTATCTAAATATATAAATGTAAATATATAAATTTTTGTCTTTACATTGGTTATGGGTGCATAAAAAACAGGCGTATAGTATTTTATTTTCTTTTACGTTCGGTAATATATAATGGCGTTTCCTGGCTCTTAATCAACTCTCTTCTAATTAAATCTAAGCCAATAGCCGCAACATACTTTTGGAAATAATGCCTTGATAAAGGCATTAATAAACAAATAGATTTTAAATTATTTTTATTTCCCCAAGCTATACATACAGTACCAACTGGTTTTTCTTCACTACCTCCTTCAGGTCCAGCAATACCGGATACCGCTATCGCTAAATCAGCTGATGATCTTTCTAAAGCACCTTGTGCCATCGCAATAACAACTTCTTCGCTAACAGCGCCATGTTCAACTAATAACTGCTCAGGTACACCTAATAACTTGCTTTTCATACTATTACTATAAGTGACAAAGCCAGCTTCAAACAGTGCAGAAGAGCCAGGTACTTGCGTTATCATGCTAGCAATTAATCCGCCAGTGCATGACTCTGCTGTAGTTATTTTTAAATTTTCATCGGCTATTTTTGACAGTACATGGTCTGCCATAGATAAAGGTTTCGTATCAATACGTGCAATTAGGTGATCACCTAAAACCTTTATTAGTTTTGCTTCCCATAAGTGTTTTTGTTGATGAGCCTCTTGATTAGTGGTAGTTAATTTTATCTCTAATAATGGCATGCCAGCTCGAAAACCTAAATCAATATTATCAGGCCAATCGGGTAGTTGCTCATCTACCATTTTTTGTAAAACAGATTCACCTAAACCAAATACTTGCAAACGAGTAACATCTGAAATGAGAGCATTCGGTAGTCCTTTAGCGATATCTGGTGCTATTTCTTCTACTAACATGGTCTTTAACTCATTAGGAACGCCTGGAGTACAGTAAATATCACAATGTAAATGATTTACTTTGAAACCAACTGCACTACCGTTTTTATTAGGAATAATACCGCAGTCTTTAGGAAGTATCGTTTGCTTTAAGTTAGGCGCATTTAACGTTGCACCTCTTCGTTTACACCAATGAGTTAAGTGGTCTAATGCTTGTGGATGTTCGGCTAGTTCAACATCTGTTGCTTTGGCTAATGCTAATGCTGTTAAGTCATCTATTGTTGGACCTAAGCCGCCATTAATAATTAAAATATCACTTTGCTCTGCCAGTAAATTTATTTCATTGATCAATAATGCTAAATCGTCAGCTATGGTCACTTTTCTTGTTATTTCTAATCCTAGCTCTTTTAATTGCTGTGCGATCATAGCTGAATTGCTGTCAACAATATCACCAGCCATTAATTCATTCCCCGTTAATAACAATTGCACATTTGGTTTCTTCATCGGCTTTAATCTCATTTCAATAAAAAAAATTTTATATAATCTAAACCTTTTTAAAACGAGTTACATCTAAATCTTTATAAAATTCATTCGAAGGTATGTAATTTTTAAAACATTAATACATTTAGTGTTAAGTAAGATGAAGGAAGGTAAAAATTATTTTGTTTGGATAATGCTTAATTTAGGTATATATATTAATTTCTAATTCGTATAATAAGAAAGTGGTTTTTGCTTTTCTTTTCAGTGAGCAACTTATAGTGAAATATGAAAGAGAGTTATTATGTGGGCGTTGGTTTCGTGAAGATACTCAAACGCCTAATAAAAAAATTATAGAGTATGCTCAAATAAATGCTGATGGCAGTTTTGAATTTACCTTTATAACCTTGCAAGTCACAGTTGGTGCAGCAGAAAAAATTGTTGAGCAAGTAACAGAATTAGGTGATTGGGGCTTAGTAGGCGATATTCACTTTACAATTACTAAAGATGAAATTGTAGATGAACTCCTTTATGCTGCTGATCTAAATGATGGTAATAATTACCATGCTTATAAGGTATTACAGTTAAATCATCACGTTTTCGAATATCAGCATGTTGAGACAAATGAAACTTTTATAATGCGAAAAGTTACTGACAATATTGGTCATTGTTAGTTTATCTATCAATTTAAAAGCTAGGAAAATAATGAATAAGTTCAAAGCAGCCAGTTTAATTACTGCAATAAAAACACCTTATACAAGCGAAGGTGAAATTGATTTAAATACTTATGACACCCTTGTTAAAAAACAAATAGAGGCAGGTGTAGACGGTATTGTAGTTGGCGGTACAACAGGTGAAGGACATTTACTTAGTTGGGAAGAGCACTTAATATTAATTGCCCACAGTGTCCATGAATTTGGTGATAAACTATTAATTATTGGTAATACGGGCAGTAATAATACAAGTGAAGCTATTAAAGCAACAAAACATGGTTTTGCTGCAGGTATGGACGCTACATTACAAATAAACCCTTATTATGGTCGCACATCCATTGCGGGTGTGCTTGAGCATTTTACTCATACCTTAGATATTGGTCCTACATTTATTTATAATGTAGCAGGGCGCACAGGTCAAGATATAACGCCTGATATGATTGAAGTATTAGCAAAACATAAAAACTTTATTGGTGTGAAAGAATGTGGTGGCAACGAACGTATTGCTCATTACGAAAAACAAGGTATTGCTTGTTGGTCTGGCAATGATGATGAGTGTCATACTGCACGACATCAACATGGCTCACACGGTACAATTTCTGTTGCGTCTAATATTATTCCTGGCTTAATGCGCCAATTGATGGATAAAGAAAGTACTGAATTGAATAGTCGTTTACAAAGCTTAATAAAATGGCTTTTCTGTGAACCTAACCCTATTGCCATTAATACTGCATTAATGATGACTGGTGCGGTATCAACTAATTTTCGTTTACCTTATAAAGCCTTAACAAAAGAGCAAAGACAAGAAGGGTTAGATTTATTAGCGGCACTTAATACGAGTGACCTTGTCGGTGAATCTTTATCATTACTTGATGATGATGCTTTTAAATATTGTATTTAGTTTTGTCAACATTAACATCAAAAGACTAAAAACTTAAAATTACAAAGCGAAAAGTGAGTAGTGAAAAAGAATGGCAGACAATGAATAAATACTTATGGGCTTTTATATACCTAGCAACACTGCTGTGGTCAGCTATTGCCCCTAAAGATTACCTTACTTGGTTTCTTGAAGTGCTACCAGCGGTGATAGGTGCGGTAATATTATTATTCACCTACTACTCTTTTCGGTTAACACCTTTACTTTATGTTTTAATATTACTGCATTGTGTTATTTTGATGATTGGTGGTCACTATACTTATGCAGAAGTGCCATTATTTGACACGATTAAAGATATTTTTAATTTAGATCGTAATAACTACGACAAAGTAGGGCACTTTGCACAGGGATTTGTACCAGCAATTCTTGCCCGTGAGATATTAATCCGGAAACAGGTGGTGAATGGTAAAACGTGGCTTAATACTTTTATAATCTCTATCTGCTTAGCATTTAGTGCCTTTTATGAGTTAATCGAGTGGTGGGTTGCTATTTTAAGCGGAGAAAATGCTGAAGCATTCTTAGGTACGCAAGGTTATATTTGGGATACACAATCAGATATGGCTATAGCATTAGTAGGTGCCATTTGTGCGATAGTTTTCCTTGCTAAGTATCACGATAAGCAATTGAATTCAGCCATCTCGTAGGTCACTACCGGTATCATTCCTTTGGTGGCTATTTTCTCATTGCGTGTGTCACCATTTCTTTCACTCCGTAGGTATCTTAATGAGGAATTCCAAGGGTGTGGTTGAATAAAATGAGAGATTCTGAATCAAGTTCGGAATGGCGACAAATCGCCGTCATTCCGTAGGTGTCTTGATACGGAATCCCATCCGTGTGGTTGAATAGCTCAGGATGCTACCTTAAACAAAACTCAGTTTAAGCGCATCAGGAATCTCAAATTTCTTTTGAATTGGTTGCCCTTGTTCAGTAGAAAATGGACAAATAAAAGATAAACTTACCGCACATAGTTGCAAGTTCTTTGTTGAATCACTATTCGCAATACCATGTAATCTATCACCTACAACAGGAAAGCCAATACTGGCGGCATGAATACGTATTTGATGTTTTCTCCCTGTATCTATTTTGACACTAATAAGCGACTGATCATGAGTTCTATCATAAGCTAAGCAAGTAAAAATGCTGCGAGCGGCTTTCTCGTCTACTTCGCTAGATATAATTTGTGGCTGCGGGTTAGTGCTATGGTTGCCGTGTACAATAATTTGGTAATTTTTGGCGAGTAAATTACCGGTAGTAGAACGACTTTCAAACATATTAGTTAATGCTCTTGCCGCTTTTTTACTGTGTGCAATGAGTATTAATCCCGTGGCGGCTTTATCTAAACGATGAACAATGAAAACAGGTCGTTCAGGTGTTAAATGTTGTTGAGCAAACCTCGCAATAGTACAATGGTCACTCCACTTAGAGCCTTGCGACAACATGCCAAAAGGTTTGTACCACACGCTATATTTACCCTCATCACTAATTAGCCTTGCATCAGTTACCTCACTGGCAAGTACGGCTTCATTATAGTAGAAGTGTAACTTATCTGTAGGTAATAGCGCTTTTTTTACACGTCTTAACCGTTGCGTGTGTTTACCGCGCGTTAGCCATAAAGCACCTTTACTGATCGCTTGCTTAATTTGACTTGTGCTAAGGGCATACTCTGTTTCTTTCAAGCTGGCGCAGAGTACAGCTAAAGCGGTATTACTTATATCATTAAGTGTTGGGTCAAATGTTATATGGTGTTCGAAGATAAGAGTCATAGATGTTAAAAAGGTGGAAAAGATATAAAGCTTAGTTTAACACTTTTACGCGCTAAACGTTATCAGGTAAGATAGACGTTTATATAGATGTTAAAGAGTGTAATATGAGTCGTGATTTAAGCCTTTTCCCCCAAGACAATATTGGTAATTTCCTGTGGGAGCTTGAGCAAAGTGGTGGTGATCTAGAAGTTCCAAGAGAAGTCGAATTCTCAGTATTATTTCCATCGCAGACGTTAGCGTTACAATTTGGTCAATTATTACTTGAGAATAATCAAAAGTTATCTTTTACACCTTTTGAAGATGATGAAGCCTATCCTTGGGAAATAACAGCTTACCCAGAAATGCCGTTAAGTCATGAGAATATTAGTGCTTATCAAGAGTTATTAGAAGCGAGTTGTGCGCCTTTAAACGGCAAGTTTGATGGCTTTTACTGTGTTTAGCTTTTCATATAAAAGAAGAAAGAATAATGATAGATATTGAAAAGTTTGCAGCATTACAAAAAGCGAGTAAAGACTCATTTGCCAAACAAAAACAAATGATGAAAAAAGTTATGGCAGGACAAACTGTTATTTGCCCTGAATGTCAGCAACCACTGCTACTTTCTACTCCAAAGCAAGCTAAGTCAGATAAGAGTAAGCAGGAAAAACTCACTACTGACAGTAGTATTATTCCTGGTATTCGTTGTAAAAAAGGCTGTACTGATCTGCAGTTAGATTTTGCTTAGCTAATGCTAAATAGTTAACTGGCATAGTCAATTCATGAGACTCCGTATTCGGTGAACAACGGAATCTCATGGTTTTTACTTGTAAGATAGGCTTTACTTGTAAAAATTGACTTTTACATACGGTCCATTACTTCAATACCTAGAATGTCTAAGCCTTGTTTTAATGTATCTGAAACTACTTGGCATAATGCTAAACGTGATGTTTTTACGTCATCACTAATGTCTTCTTTAAGAATAGGGCAGGCTTCATAAAAAGTCATATACAGGCTAGCTAATTCGTAAAGGTAATTACATAATAAGTTCGGTGTACATTCACTAATTACTGCATCAATCGTGTCTTCAAGTTGTAATATCTTTAAGGCAAGCGCCTTTTCTTGTGGCTCAATAATATTAATCGTTACATCATTTTTTAATGTACTAGGCTTAATACCCGCTTTAGAAAAAATACTTTGAATTCGTGAGTAAGCATATTGTAAATAAGGTGCTGTTGCACCTTCAAAGCTCAACATAGTTTTCCAGTTGAAGATGTAATCACTGGTACGGTTTTTAGATAAGTCAGCAAATTTAACAGCGCCTATACCTACTTTCTTAGAGATTAGCGCTAAATCATCGTCGCTAATTTCAGGGTTTTTCTCTTTAATTAAAGCGCTTGCACGAACAACCGCTTCATCAAGTAATTCAGCTAGCTTAATTGTGCCACCGGTACGTGTTTTAAATGGTTTTCCATCATCCCCCATCATCATACCAAACGGACAATGCTGATAGCCGACATTTTCAGGTAAGAAGCCAGCTTTACGAGCAACAATTTCAACTTGTTTAAAATGCAGTGCTTGGCGAGCATCCGTAAATATGATGATACGATCAGCAGCTAACTTACCGCTACGGTAACGACAGGCTGATAAATCGGTAGTTGCATACAAGAAGCCACCACCAGACTTCTGTACTATAAATACTGATGGCTCACCGTCTTTATTTGCCATTTCATCAATGAAAACAACTTTAGCGCCTTGATCTTCAACAGCAATTTTTTTTGCCATTAACTCATCGATAACGGTAGATAAGTCATCGTTATAAGCACTTTCACCCATAATGTCAGAACGTTTTAATGAGACATTAAGCTTTTCGTAAATCTCTTCACTGTGGGTAATAGAAATATCAATAAACTGTTGCCATAATTTAGCACAGGCTTCATCACCACTTTGTAATTTAACTACGTCAGCACGAGCTCTATCGGCAAAGCCTTCCTCGTTGTCAAAGCGAATTTTTGCTTCGCGATAAAAATTTTCTAAATCAGCAAGTGCTGTTTCAGCAACTTCATTACCTGCCAGTTTATCGCTTAAATGAGCGATTAACATGCCAAATTGCGTGCCCCAATCACCCATGTGGTTTTGGCGAATAACCTTGTCACCACGAAATTCTAAAGCACGTACAACTGCGTCACCAATAATAGTTGAACGTAAATGACCAACATGCATTTCTTTAGCTAGGTTAGGTGCGGAGTAATCAACAACCACTGTTTTCGCGTCATCATTAGCGTTAACACCACGTTGTGTCACGCCGGTAAAGTCATCTTTAGCGACTTGGTTTAGTTGAACTGTTAACCAAGCTTCATCTAAATGAATATTAATAAAGCCTGGGCCTGCCAGTTCAACTTTGCTTGCGATACCAGATAAATCTAATTGCTCAACAACGTTAGTCGCTAATTCACGTGGATTAGTTTTAAGTTTTTTCGCTGCACCCATCACACCATTGGCTTGATAGTCACCAAATTGTGGACGGTTTGACAAACTAATAGCGGGGTTAGTGTCTTCAGGTAAACCAGCAGCAACCATAGCGGCACTAACTTTTTCGGCAAGTATTTGTTTAATATTCATATTGTTTAATCTTTTCGTTTATTTTATTCGTTTGCCAATAGTAGTTCACGTATTTTGCAAACTAAATTGGATTTTAGTAAAGCCGTTAAGCAATTTTATCAGGGAGCATAGGCTCCTATGTGACTAGATAAAATTACGCCGACAATACCGCAAAAAATTTATTTAGGAAGCAAAATTAGTGTTCACGGGTTGAATGGAACGCTATTTCTGGATGACGCTCTTGCGCTAGAGACAAATTAACCATCGTTGGTGCAATATACGTTAAGTTATCACCTCCATCTAATGCTAAGTTATCCCCCGCTTTCTTCTTAAACTGCTCTAGAGTACGTTCATCATCACAAGTACACCAACGTGCTGTTGCTACGCTAATTGGTTCATAAATCGCATCAACCTTATATTCAGTTCTTAAGCGTTGCACAACCACTTCAAACTGAAGAACACCAACAGCGCCAACAATCATGTCGTTGTTAATAAATGGTCTAAATACTTGAACGGCACCTTCTTCAGATAACTGAATTAAGCCTTTTTGTAATTGTTTGGCTTTAAGCGGATCACGTAAACGAATACGACGGAACATTTCAGGTGCAAAGTTAGGAATACCACTAAACTTCATATCTTCACCAGCAGTAAAACTATCGCCAATTTGAATGCTACCGTGGTTATGTAGCCCAATAATATCGCCGGCGTAAGCCTCTTCAACATTTGAACGATCGCCTGCCATAAAGGTTACCGCGTCAGCAATTTTAACATCTTTACCTAAGCGAACTTGTTTCATTTTCATGCCTTTTTCATATTTGCCTGAACAAATACGCATGAAAGCAATACGGTCACGATGTTTAGGGTCCATATTGGCTTGAATTTTAAATACAAAGCCAGAAAATTTTTCTTCTTCCGCATGAACAGTACGAACATTTGTTTCACGAGGAAGTGGCTTAGGTGCCCATTTTGTTAAGCCTTCAAGCATATGGTCAACGCCAAAGTTACCTAAAGCTGTACCAAAAAATACCGGTGTTAATTCACCTTTTAAAAATTCTTCTAAATTAAACTCGTGTGATGCACCTTGCACAAGTTCTAATTCATCTCGTAAATCTTCTGCATAACTACCAACAGCTGCATCAAGCTCTGGGTTGTCTAAACCTTTAATAATGCGAACATCTTGAATCATATGACCTAAGCCAGACTGATATAAAAAAGTTTCGTTAGTGATTAAGTTATAAACACCTTTAAACTCTTTACCCATACCTATTGGCCAGGTGATAGGAGCACATTTAATTTTTAGTACATCTTCCACTTCATCCATCACTTCCATTGGATCACGTACATCGCGATCCATTTTGTTCATGAAAGTAATAATAGGTGTATCGCGTAAACGAGTAACTTCCATTAATTTAATGGTACGTGCTTCAACACCTTTAGCTACATCAATAACCATCAAACATGAATCAACCGCTGTTAAAGTACGGTAAGTATCTTCAGAAAAATCTTCATGACCTGGCGTATCAAGCAAGTTAACTAAACAATTATTGTAAGGAAATTGCATTACTGAAGTAGTAATTGAAATACCACGATCTTTTTCCATTTCCATCCAATCAGATTTTGCATGTTGACCTGATTTCTTGCCTTTTACCGTACCGGCTTTTTGTAGGGCTTGACCAAATAAAAGTACTTTTTCAGTTATAGTCGTTTTACCCGCATCAGGATGCGAAATAATAGCAAAGGTTCTGCGGATATTTACCGCTGCTGCCTGTAAAGTGTCGGTTGTCATTAATACTGCCTTGGTAAACACAAAGGTACTCAACATGAAAACCCTTATATTTTAAGGATAATCATAATTGAAAAAAAATTTGGCGCATTATAGCACAAAAAAAAAAGCCGCATTAAGCGACTTTTTATTTTTGTGCAGATTAACTTATTTTTGTGTTAGGTAATGCTAAATAATTTTCTTATATGGCATAACTGTATAGCTAGAGCTTAAGCGACATAACAATAGCGTCTTCATAGCCAAAGCCTTTACTACTTGGATAATAACCAGTTCGACGGCTTATCTCGATAAAGCCAGCATTCATATATAGCATTTGCGCACTTATATTTTTTGCTCGTACTTCTAACCAAATTTTAATAGCACCTTTTGCTTTTGCTTGCTCAATAAAGTGATGTAATAGTTTTTTGCCATAGCCTTTACTTTGCTCTGTTGGATCAACACATATATCCATTAAAGTTGCTTCATCAACTACAAATTCACCAACATAAAAGCCAATGATTTTTTCTGTTGTCTCCGCAAGCTTTTCACCAAAGTATCGTCCACCAATACAACTTGAAAAAGTTTTTTCAGTCCATGGGTGAGAATGACAAGTATTTTCTATCGGCATTAACTGAGATATATCGTCAGTTGTTATCGGGGTATATTTCAATAAATTACTCATGGTTTTAATCGTTGGCTCTTAATTTAGTACTGCTTATTTTCAGTTAATAACGTTAAGTACTCTTTTGAAGTCTTAGTTTTTATTATTAGTGGTTCAAAGTAGTTTTTGGGTAATGGTTTGCCATAATTGTTTTTTTAATGTTGGAGATTGACTGATCTTTGCAATACTTGGGCTAAATAAATTATTGTTATCACAATAAATGGCTATTTCATTATTCTCTGTTGAATTGAAATACCAATTAAATAAGCCTAAGTCGAGGTGATTTTTTTTATAACTAACTTCACCAATAGAGATATCGACAGATTGTAATATATCGATAAAAACTTGTTTAGTTAATAAATCAGATAATGTCATTTCTGTTTGTGCTAGATAATCTATTGCCGCCTTTCCGTTATCTTTATTTGATGAGTTATGGTTACCTGCCACAATCTTATGCTGCCACAAGCTAATGCCCATTTCAGTAAGTTGCTCGAATTGTCTTTGGTTAATAGCCATAAAAGGTACTCATAAAAAGGCTTTAGTTCTATCTGTATAAATTAGAACGTATAAGTTAGAAAGTATCAATTTGAAAATGATACTAGGGCACATGATGCCAGAATTAGTAAAAACTAAAAAGTAAACTTTACTAAAGAATAGCCAACCTTAAACTATATGGTCTGAAAATTGTGCAGGGTGATTGCTATAAATAAGGTCTAATCAAAGAATATTGATTGTGAGGGGAGATTCTTCGAATGTTTACCCTAAGCAATAAAAAATAAAGAAGAAGAAACGAAAAAGGCCTAGAATAAATTCTAGGCCTTAAGAATATGGCAGGGGTGGAGAGACTCGAACTCCCAACCATCGGTTTTGGAGACCGCTGTTCTACCAATTGGAACTACACCCCTGCAACGGATTTGAATTATACTGATGAACAGCAAAAGGTAAAGAATAAATTGTTATAAAATTGAATTATTTGTCTGTTCGGTTATTTAACCGCCATAATTTGTTGTATTTACGACTAACTATGATTCATTTGGAATAACCTTAGTCGCTAAATTGAGTGACAGCAGTTTAAGTGAAAACCTGAATTTGGCTCATTAGTTTGTTAATGAGCTTGAAAATAGCTAATTAAAGAAAATAATAAGCTAAATGTTAAGTAGAACATTTAGCTTAGGAGCGAGTTTCATTTTCTATTTAAGTCACAGGTTGCTTGTTCATCGACTTTCTCATTTCACAAAACCTGAATTTATCGGGATAAGGATAAACATCAACATAAAGACCTTTTGCTACATTTTTCTGACACTCTTGCCAGTAACTTGCCGTTAGTAAATCTTCATGGTGAATTTTAAATGCTTTCAGGTATTTAGGGTTTGCCAAGGCAAATGTTGCTATTTCTTCAGGGAACATATCGCCAGGTGCAACAGAATACCAAGGTTCAGCGGCATATATTTGCTCTTCAGTAACCGCAACAGGTTTTACTCTGAAGTTAACTTCATTCATATAGGTAATTTCATCATAATCATAAAATATCACACGATTATGTCGAGTCACGCCAAAGTTTTTTAGCAACATATCACCAGGGAATATATTAGCCGAAATAAGTTGCTTAATGGCTTGACCATAACCGTAGAGTGCTTCCTCTAACTCTTCATCATTCGCTTTTGCTAAATAAAGGTTTAGCGGCACCATTCGGCGTTCTATATATAAATGCTCAATAATCAGTAAATCATCCTCATAGCGAATTAGGGAGGGAGCAACTTTGTGAAGTTCTTCTAATAATTCATCGTTAAATCGATCTTTAGGAAAGGCAACTTCGGAATATTCCATGGTATCCGCCATACGTCCTACGCGATCATGAAGTTTAACTAAACGGTACTTTCCTTTTACATCAGCGCGAGTCATATTCTTACTTGGGGAAAATTTATCTTTAATTATTTTAAAAACATAAGGGTATGACGGCAACGTGAATACCGACATCACCATGCCTTTTATGCCAGGCGCTAAGGTTAACTTATCATCACTGTTATCAAGATGATTTAAAAAATCTCGGTAAAATTGTGTTTTTCCTTCTTTATGAAAACCAATAGCAGAATATAAGTCAGCTTTTGTTTTATGTGGAATTAAACTCTTTAAGAAATTTACTAATGCATAAGGATGTATACAATCAACAAAAAAGTAAGCACGAGCAAAACCGAATACTACCGCCATATCTTCACTTTTAGTTAGTAACGCATCAATGTACAAACCGCCTTTTTCATTATTTAAAACAGCAACAATAAAAGGTGTTTCACCGGCAGGTGATAAAACTCTACCAATTAAGTAAGCACCTTTATTGCGGTAAAAAGTGAAGTTTAAAATATCAAATTGTAAATCTTTAACCTTCGCAAGTGTTTTGTGTGCTTTGCGGCGAAAGGCACGAATTAATACTTCTACATCACCCTCAAGATCAACAAAAGGCACTGTGCTTTTGTGCGCGTTCATAATATCGCAAATGGTTTGATTTAAACCTTTTTCAGCTGGTTTGTAACTAGTGTAAATTTTAGGGGTTGGTCTATCATCTAAACGATGAGCGGTACTCTCTACAAAAATATAATCATTGTGATAATACTTACGTTCAAATAAACGGCAAAATACTGAATTATAAAATGTTTCAGCAAGTTCCGGTTGGTTATGAACAGCTAATAAGTCGATATATTCTTTTTTAACTTGTAACCATAGTTCGTCATCAAGCGACGTAATTGAAAAATCTTTTTTAAGTGTATTAAAAGACTCTTCTACTCGTTGTTCATAAAAAGTAGTTCTTGCTTTCGCAGCCTTTTGAATTTCTGCCCATTGACACTGCTGAAAACGTTGTTGTGCTGATTTCGTAATTTCAATAAACAGGTGTATATGTCGGTCAAATCCGTTAATTATATGTTTCGCTATTGTAGAAGCAAGGTTAGTCATAATCAGGCACAAATATTGAGAAAAGATAATAAAAGCATACTCGAAAATAAGTAATTAAACAGACTCTTTTAGTAAAATATTCAACATAATTCATAGTTATATTGATATGTATTAATGTAACAGAGCTTAAACTAGCATTTGTAAAGGGAAAAACATTATTTAACTTGCTATCAAAGGCGGGGATCTCTAAAATTACGCGCTTCATATTTCTCTTTATTTTCAGCAAGGTTTTCTTAACTATTTACTATGCGTGTATCTGACTTTTCTTTTGATTTACCCTCCGAGTTAATTGCTCGTTTTCCTATGGCAGAACGCACAGGAAGTCGTTTAATGACGCTTAACGGCAATAGTGGCGCAATCGCTGATCTTGGTTTTAAAGACATATTGGCACAATTAACCGCAGGTGATTTATTAGTGTTTAATAATACCCGCGTTATTCCAGCACGCATGTTTGGACAAAAAGCCAGTGGTGGTAAGATTGAAGTTTTGGTTGAAAGACTCATTGATAAAAGTACAGTATTGGCGCATATACGTGCGAGTAAATCACCTAAAATAGGTGCTGAGCTTATACTTGAAGGAAAGGCGGAAGCAACGATGGTTGCTCGCCATGGTGCTTTATTTGAGCTGAAATTTAAAGGTGATAAATCAATACTTTCTATTTTGGATGATATTGGCCATATGCCGTTACCGCCATACATAGATAGACCAGATGAAAATAGTGATCGTGAACGCTATCAAACTGTATACAATGAAAAGCCTGGTGCTGTAGCTGCACCGACCGCAGGGTTACATTTCGACGATGCCTTACTTGAGCAAATTAAAGCTAAAGGTGTTGAACTTGCGTTTGTTACTTTGCATGTAGGCGCAGGCACATTCCAGCCAGTAAAAGTTGATGAAATTGCAGACCACATTATGCATGCCGAATATGTTGAAGTGCCAGATGAAGTTGTTAGTCAAATAAATAAAACTAAAGCTGCTGGTGGCAGAGTTGTTGCTGTTGGTACGACCTCTGTGCGTTCATTAGAAAGTGCGGCAAAATCAGCACAAGAAAAAGGAACTGAGTTAACGGCTTTTTATGGTGATACTGATATTTTCATTACACCTGGGTATGAATTTCAGTTAGTTGATGCATTATTAACTAATTTTCATTTATCTGAATCAACTTTATTAATGCTAGTGAGCGCTTTTGCAGGTTATGATCATATTATGAATGCATATCAACATGCGATTAGTGAAAAATACCGTTTCTTTAGTTATGGTGATGCTATGTTTCTTACAAAACAAGAACTTGCTAAAAATAGTTAACAACACTATCACTAACGGAACAATAATTAATGTTTAGCCGTACAAGGTAGACACTTTGAATAAGAACCATCAGCCTGTTTCGCTGATAGGTAGGAATAATTATTTATGACACAACGAATGAAGTATGAATTATTAAACACTGACGGCAAGGCTCGTCGTGGTCGCTTAACCTTTGAGCGTGGCATAGTAGAAACACCTGCTTTTATGCCTGTTGGTACATACGGTACTGTAAAAGGCATGAAAACTGAAGAAGTTGAAGCAACGGGTGCCCATATTATCTTAGGTAATACTTTCCACTTAATGTTACGTCCAGGTACAGATATTATCGAGCAGCATGGTGGTTTACATGGCTTTATGAATTGGGATAAGCCAATTTTAACTGATTCAGGTGGTTTTCAAGTTTTTAGTTTAGGTAAAATGCGTAAAATTACCGAAGAAGGGGTACGTTTTAGTTCACCTGTAAACGGCGAGAAAATTATGTTAACGCCTGAGCGTTCAATGGAAGTACAACGTAGTTTAAATTCAGATGTTGTTATGATCTTTGACGAATGTACGCCATACCCTGCAACACATAAAGAATCTAAAGATTCAATGGAACTATCACTTCGTTGGGCACAACGTTCAAAAGATGCACATGGTGACAGCCCTAATGCATTATTTGGTATTGTACAAGGCGGCATGTACGAAGACTTACGCGAAGTATCAATTAACGGTCTAAAAGCTATTGAGTTTGACGGCTATGCAATCGGTGGGTTATCAGTAGGTGAACCAAAAGAAGATATGATCAGAATATTAGATCATACTGCCCCCTTGATTCCTAAAAATAAGCCCCGATACTTGATGGGTGTTGGTAAACCTGAAGATTTAGTTGAGGGTGTGCGTCGCGGTATTGATATGTTTGATTGTGTGATGCCAACACGAAATGCACGTAATGGACATTTATTTGTTAATACAGGGGTGGTAAAAATTCGTAATGCTACAAATAAAACCGACACTGGACCATTAGATCCAACCTGTGACTGTTATACCTGTAAAAATTACTCACGAGCCTATTTACATCATTTAGATAAGTGTAAAGAAATTTTAGGCTCGCAACTAAATACATTACATAACTTACACTTTTATCAAAAAGTCATGCAAGGTTTGCGTGATGCGATAGAGCAAGGTAAATTAGACGACTTTGTTGAAGAGTTTTACTCACTTAGAGGTTTGCCTGTACCACCTTTAGCCGAAGGTAGTAAACAAATTTAAAATTCAGATATGAATGTTTACAATATAAATGTTTAGAATATATATATTAAGAGCACATCATATAGTAGAAAAAAACGACGAATAATCGTCAAATGTGAAATAACCTAGTCGCTTAGCATTACTTGAAAAGCAACTAACTAATTATAAAAAAGTAAGAGGATATTATGAGTTTATTTATAAGTACAGCCCACGCCGCAGGCGCTCCAGCATCAACCGGTGGTGGTATGGAAATGATGATAATGTTAGCGGTATTTGGTTTAGTATTTTTCTTTATGATTTATCGTCCACAAGCTAAACGTGTTAAAGAACATAAAAACTTAATGTCAGCTTTATCGAAAGGTGATGAAGTTTTAACGCAAGGTGGCATCGTTGGTAAAATAACTAAAGTATCTGACGAAAAAGACTTTATCGTTGTAAGCATCGCTGAAGGTACAGAAGTAACAGTACAAAAAGGCGCTGTTAATGCAGTACTTCCTAAAGGCACAATGAAATCTTTATAGTATTCACCTCTTTGCTATTTAACTTGAATTGAGATTATTTAACATTGTAGCAGGAAGGAAATACTTATTGGTATTAGTCAATTTAGTATTTCCTTTTAGTGACATTACTAACTGAATAGATGTTTAAATATGAGATCACAAGTTTAACACTAACGGCAGGTAGGTCGTTGATATATAGTGAATAGTTGATGCATTAACGAAAGCTATAAAGAGAAAAGTTTAAATAAAGAAAACTAATAGCTGTTTCGTTTATGTTTCATTCAAATAATTAGATTAACTTAATTATTATAAGAATAAAACATGAACACAATAAATAGAAAAAGGAAGAATTGTGTTAAATAAATACCCTTTATGGAAAACACTAATGGTAGCGTTAATCGTTGCTTTAGGTGCGCTCTATGCCACACCTAACTTATATGGTGAAGATCCAGCCGTACAAGTTTCTGGTTTACGTGGTGTTGAAGCAAACGTTACCACCCTTGATACAATTAAAGGGCACTTAACTGACAACAATATTGAATACGCTAGTGTTGCCTTAGAAAACGGCCAAGTATTAACACGTTTTAAAAATACCGAAGACCAATTAAAAGCACGTGATGTGTTAGATGATAGTCTAGGAAACGAATATTCAGTAGCCCTAAACTTAACACCGGCAACGCCTGATTGGCTGGCAAGCATTGGTGGCACACCAATGAAACTAGGTTTAGATTTGAGTGGTGGTGTTAGCTTCTTAATGGAAGTTAATATGCAAGAAGCCATTAACAAAGTTAAAGAAGGTATGGTTGGTGATTTTCGTGGTGATTTACTTAACGAAAAAATTCGTTACCGCAGCGTAAAAGATGATGGCGACTTTATTACAGTTAAGTTCCGTAAAATAGAAGATCTAGAGCAAGGTTTATCGTTACTGAAAAGACGTTATAACGATTTATTATTCAACTCTGATGACGACACGTTAACGCTTACAGCACAAATGACTGAGGCAAAACTTAAAGAAATTCAAGAATATGCCCTTCAACAAAACATTACTATTATTCGTAACCGTGTGAACGAGTTAGGTGTTGCTGAGCCATTGGTTCAACGCCAAGGTAAAAAGCATATTGTTATTGAATTACCTGGCGTTCAAGATACCGCCAAAGCAAAAGAAATTCTAAATGCTACGGCAACAATAGAGTTTCGTTTAGTTGATACAGAAGGTGACTTATCTGCTGCATTAAATGGCAGAATTCCACCTAGCTCTATTTTACTAACAGATAAAGACGGTCAACCGACCTTATTGAAAAAGCGTATTATGTTAACCGGTGATCATATTACTGACGCTACTTCAGGTTTTGATGAGTACTCTCGTCCACAAGTTAATATTTCACTTGATAGTGCTGGCGGTAGTAAAATGTCTAACGGTACTAAAAGCAATATTGGCAAGCCTATGGCTACAGTATTTATTGAATATAAGCCAACAGAACGTCGTGATGCCGACGGAAATATTATTTTTGAAAAAGTTCAAGAAGTGATTTCAGTTGCTACTATCCAAGCACGTTTAGGTAAAACCTTTCGTATAACTGGATCTGGCTCACAAGCTGAAGCGCATAACTTAGCTTTATTATTACGTGCTGGTGCGTTAATTGCGCCAATTACCATCGTTGAAGAACGTACAGTTGGTCCAACATTAGGTGCTGAAAACGTTCAATTAGGTTTCCAAGCTATCTTACTAGGTTTTGGCTTAGTATTTGTATTTATGGCTATTTATTACCGTGCTTTTGGTTTAGTCGCTAACGTTGCATTACTTGCTAACTTAGTCTTAATTGTGGGCATAATGTCGTTAATTCCTGGAGCTACATTAACATTGCCTGGTATGGCGGGTATTGTACTAACAGTAGGTATGGCGGTAGATGCTAACGTACTCATATTTGAACGTATTCGTGAAGAAATACGTGAAGGCAAAACAATTCAACAAGCAATTCACCAAGGGTATGAAGCAGCGTTTTCAACCATTATTGATGCCAATATAACTACTTTAATTGCCGCATTAATATTATTTGCTGTTGGCACTGGGCCTGTTAAAGGCTTCGCAGTTACCTTATCAATAGGTATTATTACTTCAATGTTTACATCGGTTATTGCTTCACGAACCGTAGTAAATTCTATTTGGGGTGGAAAACGCCTTGAAAAGTTATCGATATAGTCAGACGGGAATTTAAATATAATGCAAATTTTACAGTTAAAAGAAACCGTCAGCTTTATGAAGTATCGCAAATTTGCGATGGTTTTTAGTGCTTTATTAATGATGGCTGCAGCCTATTCATTAGCGGTTAATAAGTTAAACTTTGGTTTAGACTTCACTGGTGGTACGTTAATTGAAGTTGGTTTTGAAGAAGCTGCCGACTTACAAAAACTACGTCAACTTATGGAAGACAATAATCATGAAGATGCCAAGGTGCAATTTTATGGTAGTAGTCGTGATGTTGTTATTCGTTTAGGTCTACGTGATGACGTGAAAGCGGAAATGCTGGGTAATGAAATACTGGCTATTCTTGAAGAAGGTACACATCAAAAAGTAGATATGCGCCGTATTGAGTTTGTTGGTGCTAGTGTTGGTGATGAATTAGCAGAGCAGGGTGGCTTAGCCATGCTAACAGCGCTTATTTGTATTTTAGTATATGTTGCTTTTCGTTTTGAATGGCGCTTTGCGGTTGGCTCTGTAGTTGCTTTGTTTCATGATGTTTTATTAACACTTGGACTATTCTCTTTCTTAAAGTTAGAATTTGATTTAACCGTACTTGCAGCAATATTAGCCGTTATTGGTTATTCACTTAATGATACTATTGTTGTGTCAGATCGAATTCGAGAGAATTTTAGAAAAATACGTGATACTTCACCAGAAGAAATAATTAATATGTCACTGACTCAAACGTTGAGCAGAACAATTATTACGTCAATAACAACGTTATTAGTATTAGCTGCATTGTTCTGGAAAGGTGGGGCATTAATTCACGGCTTTGCAACGGCTTTACTATTTGGTGTGTTTGTAGGTACTTACTCTTCAATTTATGTAGCCTCTTTAGTTGCATTAGGTTTGGGGATTTCAAGAGAAGATCTAATACCAGAAGTTATTGAAAAAGAAGGTGAAGATCAAGAAGAAATGATGCCATAAGCTAGTCTTATTTTACGGGCTATCCAATATCTTGGTTAACCTACTCAATAAAAAAAACCGAACAACTTTGTTGCTCGGTTTTTTTATACGCCAACAGCGATTTTTTATGAGTAAAAGGGGTAAAGTTTTGCACTACAGACACGCATACTGTATGCTGCACCGTTCTAATGTCCCCATTGGTATAATTAGCAGGTTGTCTTATACCATTAGGTATTAATCGCTGATATCGCTGCTCGTATTCCAGAACATCACCCAAGAGATTATTTATGAGCACCATTGCCACTAATACAATTAAATTTACTGACTTAGGCTTATCTGAGCCATTACTTAAAGCCGTACGTGACCAAGGTTACGACACACCATCACCAATACAAGCACAGGCTATTCCTGCAGTACTTGCTGGTAGAGATGTAATGGCAGCCGCACAAACAG
This sequence comes from Colwellia sp. C2M11, assembly GCF_018860915.1. Lineage (GTDB taxonomy): Bacteria > Pseudomonadota > Gammaproteobacteria > Enterobacterales > Alteromonadaceae > Colwellia. Next base: position 165,871 of record NZ_JAHKQD010000053.1, on the reverse strand, counting down.
GCACAGGTAAAACAGCAGGCTTTACCTTACCTTTATTAGAAAAGTTATCCAAAGGTGGTACTGCAAAAAGTCGAGTGCAATCAAATAATGTTAGAGCCTTAGTTTTAACGCCAACTAGAGAACTAGCAGCACAAGTTAGTGACAGTATTGCAACCTACGGCAAATATTTAGATCTTCATTCAACTGTTGTTTTTGGTGGCGTTAAAATTAATCCACAAATGATGCGACTTAGGCAAGGGGTTGATGTATTAGTTGCGACTCCTGGTCGTTTGATGGATTTATATAATCAAAATGCAGTTAAATTCTCTCAATTAGAAGTATTTATTTTAGATGAAGCTGACCGTATGTTAGACATGGGCTTCATTCGTGATATTAAAAAAATTATTTCTGTTCTACCTAAGCAGCGTCAAAATTTGCTTTTCTCAGCTACATTTTCAGCTGATATTCGTGCTTTAGCTAAAGGATTAGTACATAACCCATTAGAAATTTCTGTTAATGCTGAAAATTCAACTGCAGAAAAAGTGACGCAATGGCTAACACCGGTAGATAAAAAACGTAAACCAGCGCTATTAACACATTTAATTAAAGAAAATGAATGGCGACAAGTGCTTGTGTTTACCAAAACTAAACATGGTGCAAATAAACTCACGAAATATTTAGAAGCTGAGGGGTTAACCGCAGCGGCTATTCACGGTAATAAAAGCCAAGGTGCACGTACTAAAGCGTTAGCGTCTTTTAAAGACGGTACTGTACAGGTATTAGTTGCCACTGATATTGCCGCGCGTGGTATTGATATTGACTTGCTACCTAATGTAGTCAACTTTGATTTACCGAATGTACCGGAAGATTATGTTCATCGTATTGGACGTACCGCGCGTGCAGGTAACACAGGGCAAGCTGTATCACTTGTTTGTGCTGATGAATTGAGTTTACTATGGGATATTGAAAATGTTATTCAGCAACATATTGAACGTAAAATACTAGAGCAATTTATTCCTGTTAATGAGTTAGGTGAGTCTAGAGCAATTAGAGCATTAAAAGCGAAGAAGCCAAAGAAAGCAAAAGCGTTTAATGGTGAAAAGGTTGAACATAAAGCTGGTCAACGTTCTGGCAACAATGGTCAGAAAAGTGTTAACAATAAAAATAACAGTAATGCCCAGCAAAAGCCACGTAATGCTAAACCTGCGACAGCAAGTAAAAGAAGAAACAACAACACATAAACCACTACAGAGTACTTAAGTACGTTTAAAAATGCCTATATCGAATAGGTTGTAGGAACAATTTAATCGTACTTAAGTTTTATTAGTCACATTCAAGTTTAGCTAAATAATAGCGGCTAAGGTATCTCTTGTTATCGCTCTTCGTTTATATTGTTAATGTGCTTACGCGGGTGTTAAATAGCCTAAGTTTTTCAACTCTAGCTCAGCAAAGGTATCAACCACATCACCAATAACAATTAGGCTAGGTGGCTTGATGTTATGTAATATTACAAGCTCTTCTAACGTTGCTAAGTTACCTTTAATTACTTGTTGATTTTGATGTGTGCCTTTTCTGATTAATGCTGCTGGTGTATTTTCACTACGGCCAGCCTCAATTAGCTGTTGGGTTATAATAGGTAAACTTTTTATCCCCATATAAAACACAACGGTTTGCTCAGGATCATTTAATGTCTTCCAAGGCAGGTCAAGTGCACCATTATCTTGCACATTACCGGTAATAAAGGTGCAGCTTCGAGCAACTTTTCGATGTGTTAATGGAATACCTGCATAGCTGGTACAGGCGGATGCGGCTGTCATTCCAGGAACGATATGACAAGCAATACCTCTATCTACTATAAATTTCGCTTCCTCACCGCCACGTCCAAACACAAAGGGATCACCACCTTTTAGTCGTAATACTTTCTTATTTAACTTGGCATTGTCTACTAGAATTTGATTAATAGTGTCTTGTGGAACACGATGGTCAGCCTGTTTTTTACCTACGTAGATTCTCTCGCAGCTAGCGGGCAATAGCGCCATTATCTCTTCACTTACCAAACGATCATAAATGACAACTTCTGCTTGTTGAATGAATCGAAAAGCTTGTAAGGTTAATAGATCAGGATCACCAGGGCCTGCGCCAACTAAAGCAACTTCGCCATGGGTGAAAAGTTGTTTGTGTGCTGGTGGTATATACTGCGGAAAAGATTTCATTATGGATCTGGCTGCTTTTAATAGTGGGGTTAATATTCGTAACTGTTTCAGTATTAGTTACTAGTTTTTACTTCTAATTAAGACGCTAACAGAAGATAATTTTTTAATTGTATTTATGTTTCATCTTTTATTAAAGCAAAAAAAGCGCCAATAGGCGCTTTTTAAAAATATAACTTATACGTTGTTGGTATTGTTAGCTGTGCTAGCCACTTACTTAGTTAAATAGTGACTTAGTTATGCAACTAACTACTTACTTAACGCTTCGCCTAAATGCGGACGAATATTTTGTAAAATTTCTTTTTGTAGTCTTGTACTACTTGCCACAATATTTCCAGATGAAGCATGGTTATGACCACCAACGAAATCTGTTACTAAACCACCGGCTTCGATAACAAGTAATTCACCCGCAGCAGTATCCCAAGGTTTTAAACCTATTTCGAAATAACCATCAACTCGACCCGCGGCAACATAGGCTAAGTCTAATGCTGCAGAGCCTGCACGGCGAAGATCGGATGATTTTTTAAATAAAGTAGTAAACATTGCCATATAGGCCGTTGTATGCTGCTTTTGTTTATGTGGGAAACCCGTCGCTATAATTGTGCCTGATAATTCTTTATGAGCTTTTACACGAATACGCATACCGTTTAATTGTGCGCCTTTACCACGGCTTGCAGAAAATACTTCACCACGAATAGGGTCAAATACTACGGCTTGATCAAGTTTTCCTTTTACTTTCAGTGCAATTGATACTGAAAAATGTGGAATGCCTTTAATAAAGTTTGTTGTGCCATCTAATGGATCAATAATCCATTGATAGTCATCGTCTGAGCCAGTTAATACGCCTGACTCTTCACCTATAATAGTGTGAGCAGGGTATGATTTACGAATAGTTTCAATGATTGCTTCTTCTGCTGCAAGATCAGCACTGGTCACAAAGTCGTTAGAACCTTTTGATTCAATTTCTACTTTATCAAGTTGCTCAAATGAGCGAATAATAACTTTTCCTGCATTGCGCGCAGCGCGCACGGCAATATTTAGCATGGGATGCATAATAATGTACCTATTTGTAAATGGCTTTTAAAAGAACGAGTCGCTTTGAAAGATAGAGAAAATATATTTTTATCTATCAGGGATAAGTCCCCTTATAATTTCAAGCGCGCGCAGTATAGCAAGTTCTAATCTTTTTAGCGAGGGGGGAACTTGAAATAAATAGTTTAATTTATAAGCTGTTTATGTTTGCTATGACTTTGTGTGAGCAGCTATATAGGAAAATAAACTATGTTAAGCGAATTTGATTTGTTGATTTTACGTGTTTTTTATTAGTCACAGCAGTATTCTTCTATGTTAGAATCACAGGCATAAAAACTGGGAGGCAATTACTTTATATATTTCTTTAATGTAGTGTAAAGCCAGCCAACAATGAAACAAAGTAAGAGCATAAAGTAACATGTCAGATTCAAAAAGTAATAGTTTATTAGATCAAGTGCGTATTGTCTTAGTAAATACGTCCGATTGCCGTAATATTGGTAGCGCTGCAAGAGCGATGAAAACAATGGGGTTAAGCCAGTTAATTTTGGTTGATCCAATAGAAATGCCTAATGGTCAAGCGCAAGCGTTAGCTGCTGGTGCCACTGATGTGTTAGCAAATGCCAAAGTTGTTAGTACTTTAAGTGAAGCAATTGAAGATTGTGGCTTGGTTGTTGGCACCAGTGCTCGTTCACGTACCTTACCTTGGCCTATGTTAGAGCCACGAGGTTGTGGTGAAAAACTAATTGCTGAAGCACATGAATATCCGGTTGCCTTAGTTTTTGGTAGAGAAAGCAGTGGATTGACTAATGACGAACTACAGCTGTGTCATTTTCATGTGCAAATCCCAGCTAATCCTGATTACAGTTCATTAAATTTAGCTATGGCAGTGCAAACCCTAAGCTATGAGGTTCGTACTAGTTATTTGTTGTCTATTGATAATGAACATCAAGAGCGTAGTACTGGTAATGGTAATTATATCGGTAAAAAAATAATTAATGCGAAAAGTGAAGACAATGAAGTGTATCCAGTAACGGAAGAAACTGAGCGCTTTTATCAGCATTTTGAGAATGCATTGTTAGGTACTGGTTTTATTGTTGAAAGTCACCCTGGTCTAGTGATGACTAAGTTAAGACGATTGTTTAACCGTGCTCGCCCAGACGTAAAAGAAATAAAAATGATGCGTGGTATTCTTGCTTCAGTTGAAAGAGCTTCTGCTAAGACTTCAATAGACAAAGCATCCGATCATAAAAGTGAAAAAAATTAATACTGTTCTGTAATTTTAATAAGAGAAATACTCTGTGAAAGCGCTCAGTAACTATTAAATTATGGTTAGTAGCCAGTCAGTAAGTTTAGTCAGTGAATGAAAGAAAGGAACCAATATGTTTAGCCGTATTAAAGAAGACATTAATAGTGTTTTCGACAGAGATCCTGCCGCCCGTACCAGCCTTGAAGTATTACTTAATTACCCCGGCTTACATGCTATTTGGATTCACCGATTAAGTCATAAACTATGGAAGGCTAATTGGAAGTTATTGGCACGTGTACTATCTACATTTTCTCGATGGTTAACGGGTGTTGAAATTCACCCAGGTGCAAAACTCGGTCGTCGCTTTTTTATTGATCACGGTATGGGCGTTGTTATTGGTGAAACCTCTGAAATTGGTGACGATGTTACCTTGTACCATGGCGTAACCTTAGGTGGTACTAGTTGGAACGCTGGAAAACGTCACCCTACGCTAGAAGACAACGTAGTTATTGGTGCTGGTGCTCAGGTGCTTGGTCCTATTACTATTGGTAAGGGCGGTAAAGTCGGCTCCAATTCTGTTGTTGTTAAAGATTTACCTGCAAATGCGACTGCCGTTGGTATTCCTGCACGTATTGTTAATGGCCGTACTAACTCGTTACTTGATAAAGAGTTGGGTGAAAAACTTGGTGCCAGTTTAGATAAAGAGTCGCGCGATAAAGCGGCGAAAAAATTCGGCTTCGATGCTTATGCCGTTTCTGCGGATAGTCCTGATCCTGTGGCTAAAGCAATAGGGCGCTTGTTAGATCATATGCATTTAATGGACGATCGTGTTTCAAAGGTTTGTAAAGAAGTGAATCAGTTAGGTGGTAATATTTGCCCGAACGATTTACCTGAGTTACGTGTTGGCGAATTTGTGGAAGATAAAAAAGCTGCGGCTAAACGCCGAGAAAGCAAAGTAGAAAGCTTTGATCCTGAAATTTAAACAGAAATGTAGCTTTAATAAATATAATTTAAATATAAGCTGTTGATTTTGTTTTAATTACTGTCTTTTTTGTTTTTGATTTTCTTACTATAAAAGTAATAGTTGATTAAAATAGTCAAGTATTACTTTTCCATTTAATGATCTTAGTGTAAAATACTTGACTAGATTACTCGGGTATATGTTTGACTATTTTGTAGGGTTATGTAAAATTGCGCTCAATTATCGCATTCAGTGCGTTATCGCAATGTTATGTACTATTAAAATAGCTGATTATATATGTCATCAAATATGTCACTAACGTGGATTAAATGGGCACATTATGAAATTAACTTCTAAAGGTCGTTATGCCGTAACTGCAATGCTTGATGTTACAATTCATGCAGTAAGTGGCCCGGTATCATTAGCTGATATTTCAGAGCGACAAGGCATTTCTTTATCGTATTTAGAGCAATTGTTTTCTAAATTACGTAAAAGCGGTTTAGTGATTAGCATCCGAGGCCCTGGTGGTGGTTATCGCTTAGGTCGATGTTCAGCACAAATTGCTATTGCTGATGTTATTAGCGCTGTTAATGAAAGCGTTGATGCGACAAAGTGCCAGGGCAAGGGTAACTGTCAAGGAGGAGAGCAATGTTTAACGCATTCTCTATGGCAAGGTTTGAGTCAGCGTATTGAAGAGTTTTTACAAAACATATCATTGGCTGAACTTATTACTAAAAATGATGTGAAAACTGTGTCACAACGCCAAAGTGATATGCATATATCTGGTAAAAAAGAGTCATCGTTAGAAACCATTATTCCTATTAATTTATAACGTATTAACTTTTACATTAATTTAGTGCTGTATTTAGAGCAATAGTTAGTTGATAAAGCGCTAAGTTAAATATTCGTACAAGTGGAGAGAGAGAGCCAATGAAGCTTCCTATTTATTTTGATTACTCAGCAACGACCCCTGTTGACAAACGTGTTGCTGAAAAAATGATGCAGTATATGACTACTGATGGTCATTTCGGAAACCCTGCATCCCGTTCACATAAGTTTGGCTGGCAAGCCGAAGAAGCAGTTGATGTTGCGCGTAACCAAATTGCTGAATTAATTAATGCTGACCCACGTGAAATTGTTTTTACTTCAGGTGCTACAGAGTCAGACAACCTTGCTATTAAAGGTGCTGCTAACTTTTATAGTAAAAAAGGTAAGCATGTTATTACGTGTAAAACAGAACATAAAGCTGTATTAGATCCATGTCGTGAATTAGAACGTCAAGGCTTTGAAGTTACGTATCTTGATCCTGAAGATAATGGCTTGATTGATTTGAAAAAACTTGAAGCAGCTATGCGCGAAGATACTGTTTTAGTTAGTATTATGCATGTAAATAATGAAATTGGTGTTATTCAAGATATTGGCGAAATCGGCGAAATGTGTCGTGCACGTAAAATTATTTTCCATGTTGATGCTGCACAAAGTGCTGGTAAAATTAATATTGATTTACAGCATCTAAAAGTAGATTTGTTATCAATTTCAGCTCACAAAATGTATGGTCCTAAAGGTATTGGCGCATTATATGTACGTCGTAAACCTCGTATTCGTCTTGAAGCACAAATGCACGGTGGTGGACATGAACGTGGTATGCGTTCTGGTACATTAGCGACTCACCAAATTGTTGGTATGGGTGAAGCTTGCCGTATAGCAAAAGAAGAAATGGCACAAGATCTTGCACATGCAACTGCTATGCGCGATCGTTTATGGGCTGGTTTAAACCAAATGGAACAAGTGTTTGTTAACGGCGACTTTGACAAACGTTATCCTGGTAATTTAAATGTAAGCTTCAACTTTGTTGAAGGTGAATCATTAATTATGGCGTTAAAAGACTTAGCTGTATCATCAGGCAGTGCCTGTACTTCTGCAAGTTTAGAGCCTTCTTACGTGTTAAGAGCGCTTGGTTTAAATGATGAAATGGCACATAGCTCAATTCGTTTTAGCTTTGGTCGTTTTACTACAAGTGAAGAAGTTGATTATGCAATCGACTTAATACAGAAATCTATTGGTCACTTACGTGATATGTCACCGCTTTGGGAAATGTTCAAAGACGGTATTGATTTAGACTCAATTGAATGGGCAGCTCACTAATTTTAATCTATTCCTTACTGGCAATTAGGTTGGTAAGGATTAAAAAGAAAGTGATAACTGTTAGGAGAAAATATTATGGCTTATAGCGAAAAAGTAATCGATCATTATGAAAATCCACGTAACGTTGGTTCTATGGATAAGAGTGATCCATCTGTAGCAACAGGTATGGTTGGTGCACCTGCGTGTGGTGATGTAATGAAGTTACAACTTAAAATTTCAGCTGATGGCGTTATTGAAGATGCTAAATTTAAAACTTATGGTTGTGGTTCTGCAATTGCTTCAAGCTCATTGGTAACAGAATGGGTGAAGGGTAAATCAATTGAAGAAGCCGGTCAGATTAAAAATACAGCCATTGCTGAAGAATTAGCTTTACCACCGGTAAAAATTCATTGCTCAATTTTAGCTGAAGACGCTATTAAAGCGGCAATTGAAGATTATAAAAGTAAAAACGGTTAATAAACCGAGTTTAAGTTAATAAGATAAGTTCAGTACAAGAATCAAAACAGGAAAAGTAGTATGTCAGTTACCATGACGCCAGCGGCAACAGAGCGAGTTCAATCTTTTATGACGAATCGAGGCAAAGGTCTTGGTTTGCGTTTAGGTATTAAAACGACAGGTTGCTCAGGCTTGGCTTATGTACTTGAGTTTGTTGATGATTTAAATGAAGATGATCATATGTTTAATATTGAAAACGTTAACATAATCATTGACACTAAAAGCTTAGTTTATCTTGATGGTATCGAGTTAGATTTTGTTAAAGAAGGCCTAAATGAGGGCTTTAAGTTTACCAACCCAAACGCTAAGGGCGAATGTGGCTGTGGTGAAAGCTTTAACGTATAACGGCTAAGTACTTTATTGTTTGCTTCTGTTTGGCTCTAGTATTGTGTTATTAGTATTTATAAATTCGTTGAATAATATATTATTATCTGAAGAGTCAATTGCTAAAAAATACTGAGTCGGAATGCAAGCATAAAAAGTAATAATTGAACTGAAGTACAAAATACAAGTATAGAGCACAAAACAGGATGTACGAAATAATGATTAAGGTCTATTTTCGTGCTCTTGTTTTAGCTTTTATTGTATTAGCACTAAATAACGTTAACTTTAACTATCATTCAAAAACTTAATCGAGTTTAAATTTTTTAGGTAACCAAGTGAATTACTTCCAATTATTCGGGATTGAAGTTAGTTTCGATGTCGATTTAAATCAACTGTCTCAAACCTATCAAACACTGCAAAAGTCGGTTCATCCTGACAAGTTTGCCCATGCTTCTAGCCAAGAACAGCTCATTGCAGTACAAAAGTCGGCAGAGCTTAACGATGCCTATCAAACAATCAAACAACCTTTAGCACGTGCGGAATATATTCTTACTTTACGAGGTGTAGAATTACCGAACGAGCAACATACTTTTGGTGATACTCGCTTTTTAATGAGGCAAATGGAACTTAGAGAGATGTTGGAAGAGGTTACTCATGCTGAAGATGTTGATGCGGCTTTAGCTGCTGCCCAACAAGAGCTTGCTCAAGAATATCAGCAACATTTTAGCTTGTTACAAGCACAAATTTGCGAAAACACTGATGCAGCTAATATGTTAGCATGCGATAACTTACGTAAATTGAAATTTTATCAAAAACTCAATATTGAAGTAGATCGTCTTGAAGATAGTTTGTTTGACGATTAGCAAACAGCGTCTTTTACTTTTTAACTCAAATAACTGAACATAATTAAAACATGGCTTTATTACAAATAGCAGAACCCGGACTTAGCACAGTACCTCATGAACATAGATTAGCTGCAGGTATCGATTTAGGTACCACAAATTCACTTATTGCGAGTGTGCAAAGTGGTGAAGCGAGCACATTAGTTGACCAAGATGGGCGTGATATATTACCTTCTATTGTGAGTTATCAACCCAATGATATCTTGGTAGGTGAAGGAGCAAAATCATTAAGCGTGAGTGATCCTCAAAATACTATAGTATCGGCTAAACGTTTAATTGGTCGCTCTTTAGCTGATATTCAAAGTAAGTATCCTTCTTTACCATATCAATTTACGGGTGACGAAAATAAGCCAGAAATTGTTACACGTAAAGGTAATATTAACCCTGTACAAGTGTCGGCTGAAATTCTAAAAAGTTTAAGTCAACGTGCTGAACAAGCACTCGGTGGAGAGCTTACCGGCGTCGTTGTTACTGTACCTGCCCATTTTGATGATGCACAACGCCAAAGTACTAAAGATGCAGCAAAATTAGCGGGTGTTAATGTATTACGTCTTCTTAATGAGCCAACGGCAGCAGCTGTTGCTTATGGTCTTGATTCAGGACAAGAAGGTGTTATTGCTATTTATGATTTAGGCGGTGGTACTTTTGATATTTCTGTATTACGTTTGAATAAAGGGGTTTTTGAAGTACTTTCTACCGGAGGTGATTCAGCATTAGGTGGTGATGATTTTGATGTTGTTCTTGCTGATTATTTAGTTGAGCAGGCTGGTTTAACTCGTCCATTGTCTCCGACACTTGAGCGTCAATTAATAAAACAAGCTTGTTATGCAAAAGAACAACTAACGACCTTGGATAATGTTGAGGTTACCTTAACGCTGAGTGCTGATGAATCAAACGAAAAGAATGAACAAGTATGGTCAACTAACATCTCAAAAGAAACGTTTGATGGCTTGATTTCAGCGTTAGTGAAAAAAACCTTAAGAGCATGCCGTCGAAGCTTAAAAGACGCTAATATTAGTGTTGATGAAGTGCTTGAAGTTGTAATGGTTGGTGGTTCTACACGTGTGCCTTTAGTACGCAGTGAAGTAGAAAAATATTTTAATAAAACACCATTAACGTCGATTGACCCAGACAAAGTTGTTGCCATTGGTGCTGCTATTCAGGCTGATATCCTTGCGGGTAATAAACCTGACAGTGATATATTATTACTTGATGTTATTCCGTTATCGCTTGGTTTAGAAACGATGGGCGGTTTGGTTGAAAAGGTTATTCATCGTAATACCACTATTCCTGTAGCAAAAGCGCAAGAGTTTACTACCTTCAAAGACGGCCAAACAGCCATGGCTGTGCATGTTTTACAAGGTGAGCGAGAGCTTGTTGATGATTGTCGTTCGTTAGCCCGTTTTGAATTACGAGGTATTCCTGCCATGACAGCAGGTGCCGCCCATATCCGTGTAACATTTAAAGTTGATGCTGACGGGTTATTATCAGTTAGTGCAATGGAAAAATCATCAGGTGTTGAAGCAAGCATTGAAGTGAAACCTTCTTTTGGCATAGACGATAGTAAAATTGCACAAATGCTTAAAGATTCAATGAACAACGCTAAAGCGGATATTGATGCTCGTATGTTAAAAGAGCAACAGGTTGAGGCTGCGCGGGTTATTGAATCGGTTAAAGCGGCAATCGCCTTAGACCATCATTTACTTGATGCAGAAGAAACGTCTACTATTGAGCAAGTGATAAATTCGTTAGCTGAAATCAGTCAAGGTGATGATGCCGATGCAATTGAAGCCGCGATTAAAAAATTAGATCAAGCGACAGATGTATTTGCTGAACGACGTATGGATAGTTCTATTAATAAAGCGCTAAGTGGTCAGTCTGTCGATAAATTATAAAGAAACAACTTACTTGTATCTTATGACAAAACAAAGAGAAAAAGAGATAAATAACATGCCAAAAATTATATTTTTACCCAACGAAGAGTTATGTCCTGATGGCGCCGTCGTTGAAGCTGAAAAAGGCGAAAGTGTATTAAACGTAGCCTTAAGAAATGACATCGGTATTGAACATGCTTGTGAAAAAGTTTGTGCTTGTACAACGTGTCACGTGATTATTAGAGAAGGGTTCGATTCTATCGAAGAGGGCGATGAACTGGAAGAAGATATGCTAGATAAAGCATGGGGTTTAGAGCCTGAGTCTCGTTTAAGCTGTCAATCTATTGTTGGTGATGAAGATTTAGTTGTTGATATTCCTAAGTATACTGTGAATATGGTATCGGAAAATCATTAAAGTGAGCTGAGTTTAATGAAAGCTTCTCGTTAGCTTAGTTAGGCTTAGACCTGTAATATTAGAAAGGGTAATAACATCACTGTTATTACCCTTTTTTGTTAACACAGTAGAATAGTTTCGAATACTCTATACCCGTTTCATTAATTAAGTGAACAATTTTATACGTAAAAAAACCGTAAAACACAAGGCGTTTTTTTCAATAACTAGTTGTTATAATTATTAAATAAATAACGATGTGGTTGGTGATTTTAGCCAGTAGAAATGATCACATAGCTAGTGAGATTGATATTATATCAACAGAAAAGTTAATCGTAATTCATCTATTAACAGACGATATTCACTCTGTAATTACTTTTATTAAAAAATAGAAACACTCGAATTTTTAGGTGTTAGCTTTATTTTTCTTTTTTGATTATCACTTTTACGGGTTGCGACAACGTCTAATACTTGTTCAGCAGGTGTCGTACCAAATAACTCTATTGTGTACTCTAATGGGCTCAGTAAGTCAGTCAAGTTATAGCGCCCCATTACAACTAATTGTGATACAGGATCTTGTGGCGACTGATGAGAAGTGACGGGAGAAAGCATCATATCTTCTAACACGAGTTTTCTGTTTTTATCTTTTAATACGACTTTTTCGTGAATTACATTGGTGATAACGCTGCGGTGTTTAGTAAATTCTATTTTAGAAAGCTTACCATCATTATCGTCATCGACCCCCTCAAAGGCGCTTATAGGCAATGAAAGTACCATAAACACACCGTTATTAAGGATATTAAGTGTGCCACGTTGTGCCACAATGACATGTGCAGATGAGTTGTGTGACACGAGTATGCTAGAAAATAAGGTTAGAACTGAAAAAAGATTATTTTTTATATATTTCATAATGACACTTTATAGTTTATTTAATTTTATTTAGCTGGATATTGTCAAGAACAGATATTTCTAGAGGAGGCTGTTCTTTGGGGTGTTGTTATTAGGGAATGTACCTACTGCATGATCTGGAACGCCGTTTGCTGCTATTTCACGATCCTCATCTGTACAACTCCAGGTGACAATACTATCTAATTGCACTGAATCGGAATCATTATAGGCATGGTAACTATAATCACATAAAATACTTGTAGTTGAACTATCAATGACTTCAGACACTGTAATATTAACACTGTCAATTTCGCTATTTGCTTCATCATCATTGACCATTAGCGTTACAACGTAAATACCTGCTACATCTGCTGAAAATGATGTTGTCGAGTCTGTATCGCTAGATAATGTAGCAATACTGCCGTCAGGTAACGTAGATAAACTCCATGAGTAGCTAAGTGTATCGCCATCAGTATCACTACTTGCTTCGCCTGATAATGTGGCGGTACTACCAATAAGTAAGATTTGGTCTTCACCAGCATTAGCAAAAGGTACTGTGTTAGTGCCTACAGTATTATCGACATCATCTACGTCAGCTGGATCGCTAGCACCACTACCGCAAGCCGCAAGCGAAGAGGCTAGCAATAAACTTAGTAAGGTATTTGCATTATTGTTACAGCTTAACGTTTTTTTTATGTGTAATAGCGATGGTTTCATTTGACACATTCTCCAAAGGGGGAATATTTACGATTGATTCATATGCTGTAGATAATAATAGGTCAATGTGCAAATAATGTGCATTTTTTTGTTATTATGAATATCCTCCGTCATTCTGAACTTGATTCAGAATCTCGGTTTATTCAACAGCCCAGAACTGACTATTATCGTGAGGCGTTCTACTTATTATCTATCAGTAACTTTTTTCAGCCTTAGTTACTTTTTCTAAGTAACGGCGAGATTCTGATTTTGGATGCTTTTGGGTAAGTAAATAATAAACGTCTTTAGATGTTTTAGTATTGAGAACTTTCATCGCTGTTGTTCGGTTACTATGAAAGGTTTTTAATACATTTCCTGCACCGCCATTGTAGGCAGAAATAATTGAATAATGACGACTTGTAGCATTAGTTACGGCATTTAAATAGTTATTATTGAGAATATATAAATAGGCAGTACCAATATCAATGTTATAAGCAGGATCGAATAGTTGCTGCTTGGTTGGCATACCACTTTTATTTTTAATACGCTGAAATACATCAGCACCTGCGGTTTTGGGCACAACTTGCATCAGGCCGTAAGCATTAGCTGAACTCACTGCAAACGGGTTAAAACTACTTTCAGTTTCAATTATGCCGTAGATTAATTGTGGTGATATTTGATAACGCTTAGCTGCAGCGAGTACAAAGGTACTGTATTTTTGTTCACGTAGATGTTGATGTTTTTCAACCATATCAATTCTAACTGCGTAAATTTGTTTTCCGTTGTTACTGTATTTTTGTAACTTGAATTCAGTCAAATACTTGGAGAATCGATTAGCACGCCATTGGTATTGAATCGCTTTATTATCATGATCAAGTACTTGCTGATATAAATAAGGTTGGCCTGATAGTGTTGGAGCATCACTGGAAAATATATCGGTTTTACTTGGATCTGCTGTTGATAATAGAGTAGTAGTAATGGCATTTTGTAAATTAGTAAGTGTTTTAGTTTGAGAGTTATCTGCTAAAGTTTCGATCAACACAGTGCCTTTTTCAAAGTCAACAATGGCACGAGCTCTGTAGTTATTTGTATATTTAACCAGTTTTTTATTATTAGGTACTTGCGGTTTCTTTTCGCCCCACACCTCAGCAATTTTTTGGCTTAATTCATTGAGCAATGCTTTAATATCATCGACATCTTTTTGAATCAGTTTATTAGTGTGAACCGCTTGCTGCGCAATGGCTATAATATCTGGGTTATCGGATTCTATTTGCTTAATTAATGTTTCGGCGCTTCGAATAGAATCAAAGTTTGGTGTGGTTTTACAGCTAGTTAAGCAGATAATAAGAATAATCATTAATACGTTATTAAACATTAAGGTTACCCTTTATATCACTGGGGGTATTGGTAGCACTGTCGTTGGTTATATCACGGTGCTTTTTCATTTTAGTGTGTTTTGTTAGATTTGTGATCGGCAAAAGTAATAATCCATAGTCGAGTTATATTTTATAATTCAGTTACTCCATAGGTTACTCCATAAATCACTTGTTACGGAATAAACTATTTACGGAGTAATAATACTGATAATTGCTTTTTAAGCCTAATGATGAATCAGAGGGTTAGTGGAATGTAGTACTCAATTCTTCGATTTCTTTGGCACTTTTGTTAACATTTTCTCCACTTAAACTTACTTTATTACATAGCATTTCATTTTCTTTTGAAATAATATCTATATCTGTAATTTGCTTATTCATCTGCTCAGACACCACGCTTTGTTCTTCTGTAGCGGTTGATATTTGTGCGGTCATATCACTGACATCACCAATACTGTTCATGATATTTTCGATAGCTTGTTTAATAATTAATGTATTAGCAGAGCATGCTTCAGCACTATCCTTACTCACTAGCATTACTTTACTCCACTCTTGTAAAGTTTTTTGTAATTCTAACACTGAACGTTGTATATCTCCGGTTGCATCTTGAGTTCTACTCGCTAATGTTCTAACTTCATCGGCAACCACAGCAAAGCCTCGTCCTTGCTCTCCAGCTCTTGCTGCTTCAATTGCAGCATTAAGAGCTAGTAAATTAGTTTGATCAGCAATACCTTGAATCTCACTCATGATTCCTGAAATTTTATCAACATCGAGCACTAAACTCTCAGCACTGTTTGCAGCAGAATGAACATCATTAGCGAGGCTCTTCATTCTTTTCTGATTGTTTGTTACTAAATTGGTCGCATCGTCACATTCTTGTTGAACTTGTGTTACTTTATCATGGGTCGATACCGTATTTTCACTAACATTATTAATCGTGCCACTCATTTCACCAATAGCAGTAGAGAATTGCTCTAATTGTTGATTAATATTGGCAGTTCCTGTCAGCATTTCGTTTGAGGCTACCTTTAAAGCATTCGCTTGACCTGATAATATTTTTCCTGCGTCATAACTACGACCTAGAACTGTACGTATACGCGCTTGCAATAAGGTAGTTTGATATTTCGTTATATTGGTTAAGCCCTTACCGGTAAAAATAAAGCGAGATGGACTATCAGATCGTTTTTTAATTTCTTCTACATAGTTTGGAAAGGTAAATAATTCTTCAGAAAAAATAAGTGCTGTGGCCATGATATTAAACAAAATAATAACTGCGGTGATATATGAGTCTAAATATAATAAAGAAAATAAAAGGGAAGTGGCGAGAATAAGTCCGATAATAAGACGTTTTAATTTTGTGTTTGCGTGAAAATCTGTCACAGTTTTTTGAGCATTTAATTTATCATAAAAATTTTGAGCATCATTTTTTTGTTGAGTCGTGGGTTTTACCCTGACTGATTGATAACCGGTAATTCTACCTCCTTCTGATAAAGGGGTTACGTAGGCATCTACCCAATAATAATCGCCATTTTTACAACGATTTTTAATCATACCACGCCAAGATTCACCATTTTTTAACTTCTTCCACATATCAGCAAACGCTTCTTTTGGCATGTTCGGGTGGCGAACAATATTGTGATGTTGTCCTTTAAGTTCTTCTAAAGTATAGCCAGCTACCCGACAGAACTCTTCATTTGCATAAACAATATCTCCTTGTAAGTCGGTGATAGAAACTAATTGTTCATCATTTGAAAAATTGAGTTCTTTGTTGGTTGTATTAGCCATTTATTATCCTTTAGTTAACTTTGAAACTTCGTTTTATTTATTTTGCTACGCCATTATAGTCAATATTTTTTAATGTAGCTAATTGAATTATATATATTTGTTATATTTTAAACACTGATTATGGGTAAGTAGAGCTATTAAAAGAGCTATTAAGACGCTCATAACTATAGCAGTAAACTTTTCAATAGTTGCGCTAATTTTAATGTTAGCTTTATTAAGTAAGTTTAAAAAATAAAGTTAGGATACTGTATAGATAATAATCATTGTGGTGCTATAGTATTAATTTAAATCAGTTTAAAAAGCTCTATCTCGATAAGTATATTTAAATTTACTGGAATACAAAAAATATAACGCACTATTTTTGCTTAAATGGAATATTCGTATGTCAAATAAAAACAAAAACGATAAAGCAGCACAAGAGCCTATTACCCCCCTTGGAGAACTTGATCAACTTAGACAAATTGTCTTTGGTGATGCCCAACAGCAGTTAATTACACAACTAACGACATTACGAAGCGATATGGAACATGCCATCAACGAACAGGAGAGAAAGTTTACAATTCGTTTAGAAAAAATACAAAGAGATATTAGTCAGCAGTTAGACAATATAGAAAAACAAGTAAATTTTGTAGATAAACGCCATGATGACAATGAAGAGAGTATGCAAAAAGAACATACCAATCTTGTATCAGAATTTGAAATGTTTACCGTAGCCACACAGCAAGACTTTAAAGATATTGAACAGGCGCTGAACAGCGAAAGTGCCTTACTGTCTAATGGTTTTAATGAGCAACTAGAGCAACTTAAAAATCACCTTGATGCGGTATCAAATGAATTAAGCTCATCTAAAACAGACCGGAAAACACTGGCTAAGTTGCTAGCGACAATGGCAACAAACTTGGAAGATGACCAGCTGTAATGTCGAAGTCGACCGAAGCCAAACAAGTTGAATCTCAGCAGCAACTTGAACAATTAAGATCGCTAATACTGGGTAAAAACAGTCATGTGGTAACCGACGCTATTCAAAAAGAAGCACGTACTATTGTGGGTGAAGTACTTTCTGAAGCACTACATGATAGACAAAAAAAAGATGGCTCAGTTAATAAAGTTTTATTGCCTATTGTAGAAAATGCAGTCGAAGATTCGGTTGCACATAATAGTGACAGATTAGTTAATTCTCTTTATCCCTTAATGGGCAGTTTAGTTAGAAAATCCGTGACAGCTTTTCTAACTGATTTTATGGAAAAAACAAATCAGTTAATTGATAGTAGTCTCACATTTAAGGGGTTAACTTGGCGTATTAAAGCTTGGCAAGCGGGGGTTAAATTCTCCCAATATGTTGCTTCACAAACATTTGTCTATCGAGTTGAACATGTTTTTTTGATCCACCGAGAAACAGGTTTATTACTTAACTCGGTTAATTTTAATAACACAGCGAAAAGTGATGCTGATTTAATTTCTTCTATGTTAACGGCAATTAATGACTTTGTTGGTGATTCTTTCTTAGATAATGAAGATGGATTAAAAGAACAGCTAGAAACGGTGACAACCGATAATTTCACCTTATTAATAAAGCCTGGGCCTAATGCCTTGGTTGTAGCTGCGGTAACAGGTAAACCACCGCAAAAAGTTAGTGATAAACTACAAATAATATTAGAAAGTATTCACAGTTTATATGCTAGTGAGCTTATGCAGTTTAACGGCGATAATGAAGCCTTTGTTACTGCCGAAAATTTACTGAGAGATTGTTTATTAGCAGAGCAAAAAACAACTGAACCTAAAAATAACAAAACACCTTGGTTTGCTTGGTTAGCTGTTTTATTTTTTATCATTATTCTTGGCTTTCAGACAGTAAAGTGGTGGGAAAATCAAGTATTAAACGATAAGTTGATGACTTTAGATCATGAGTCAGGTGTTGTTATTAATCATATTGAAGTACAAGATCATAATAAGGTTGTGCTTGATATTTTACGTGATCCTGATGCTATCTCTGTTTCTGATTGGTTACAAAAAAATGATTTAACTATTGAGCAATTATCACTAACTGAGCGACTTTATCATTCTTTAGACCTTGAAATTCTAAATACTAGAGCACAGAGAATTTTGCTCGAATACCCTGAAATTACCATGATGTGGCATAGCAAAATTTTACACTTGTCGGGGACATTAGCGGTATTAAAGTCTGCAAAACTACTAAGTGCACTGACGGCTGCTGGTTTTACGTTAGAAAGAAACTTAATAATAGAGGATATTAAGCCTCCTTTTGCTAATGAAGCTATTACAAGTAAGGCGATTAAAGCGCAAATATTTAAAGATTTAGTTGGTAGAATATCAACGATTCAACTTGAGTTTCCTGTTGCTAGTGCTGATGTAACACCTAGTATGCAATTAACTCTGCAGCAACTTTATCAATACTTTCATCAACTAAATCAATTAGCCGATCAACTTGATTTAAACGTTGGTCTAGTCATTATTGGCTGTAGTGATAATTCAGGTAGTATTGCTAAGAATACGTTATTAAGTAGGCAACGCGGAGAAAATACGGGTGATGCTTTAAACCTTTTAGGGCTAAGTAAAGCGCAAATGTATGTTACAGGTTTAGGGCAAATAGATATTATGAAAGTAAAAAATAATGCAAGAAAAGTTATCTTTAACGTGCTATATGTAAGTAATGATGAAAAAACAAACAATGAAATGTAATCAAGTACAAATGTAAATGTAGAATAAACGTTAAAAGGGATATGCCGTATATCAACTGGCATTTTAACAGCACTATACAGAAATTGGAGACGGCTTTTGATTCAAAAGAAAATTTGTTTACTCGGTGCGTCTAGCGTAGGAAAAACAAGTTTAGTTAAGCAATTTGTGGAAGGCATTTTTAATGAAAAATACCTAACCACTATCGGTGTTAAAATTGATAAAAAGGTTGTCACGCTAGAAAATAATTCTCTGCAATTTATGCTTTGGGATATTGAAGGTAATGATCGCTATAATGCTTTTCAAGAACGTTATTTACGTGGCGCCTCAGCCTATATTATTGTGGCTGATCAAACACGCACAACCTCTTTAATTGAAGGTTTAGAGATTCACAGTCTCGCCCGTAAAGTTGCTAAATGTCCTGCTATTCTGGCTATCAATAAAAGTGATTTACAACCAAGTTGGCATTGGGAAGATAAAGGGCTAGAAGATTATAACGATTTGTTTGATTTACATTTCTATACAAGTGCTAAAACCGGTGCAAATGTAGATAACATGTTTATTGAGTTGGCTAAATTGCTGCAAGAGAGTTAATCGCATGACTTCGATACTAAATAATGTACTCAATGCAATGCAACAAGTGATTATAGAACCTGTTGAGGGTAGTCTTAATCTTTTTAAACTTGTTGGGGGCTCTTGCTTATGGGCAACTGAATTACTTCCTCTTTCTGCTAGTCAAAAAGTTTTTAGTATTGACGATAACACACCTTTTTTACAAGATTTTCTTATTGATGCGCAACTAATATGGAATGGCAGTGAAGATAATCGGGTTCGCTCTGGCTTTTGGACTGAAGTTGTTGCAAACAACAAAGAATTACATTTAGAAGCGATTGCAATTAAACAAGACGATCAAAGTTTACTGATTATCAGCAATCAAACTGAAGACTTTACACTTCGCCAAAGTACAATGCAGTCTGCTCGAGAACTCTCTCTCTATAATGATCATTTAATAGAACAAAATGAGTATTTGCATACAAGAATTCTCGCTATTTTTAATAAACCTTACGAACAAGAAAATATTATTACCGCGCTAACGAAAGCAATTGAGAATGCCGGCTTTGCAGTACTTATTACAAAAAGTGATTTAACGACTATTATTGCTAATACAGCTGCGTTACATTTATTTGAACAAGGTGGCTCTTCAACTCATGAGTCTTCAAATCCTGTAGATATTATTGTACAACTTTTAAAAAATCAATTACCAGAATATGAACGTATTATCGCTACTAAATCTAGTTGGGATGGCGAGCTATGTTGGATGTCGCCACCATCGACATTGAAATGGTTAAAAGTTGCTTTATATCCCGTTTTAGATGATTTAAATGAAATAAAGAACTGGATTATTTTTGCTAATGACATAAGTAATATTAAATATTTAGTACAACGAAATGAAAAAAGTGATTTACAGGATTTGTTAACTCAACTACCTAACCGAATTTCGTTTTGGCAAAGATTGGAAAAACAAATAATATCTAATATTCCTTTTTATTTATTGTATGTTGATGTTAATGATTTTAGGCGTCATAACGAATTCTATGGTCATGATGAAGGAGATAAGTTACTTATTGAAGTCAGTGGTCGTATTAAAAGTAGTATTAAAACATCTGATTTCATCGCAAGGGTAGGCGGTGATGAATTTGCTATTATATTAACTGATATCGATAATCAAGCTTGTTGTGAAGGTGTAGTTGAAAGAATTCTTGACTGTACCAGAGAGCCATTTCAAACAAGTGAATTAGAGAGCTTTAATGTTAATTTAAGTATAGGTGCTGCTAACTTCCCCCATGATGCACATAGTGTTGAAGAATTAATGAAGTTTGTTGATTTAAGTGCTTATAACGGTAAAAGATCAAAAGCTAATTCATTACAGTTTTATTCTCAGTCTATGAAAGATGCATCGCGCCTTATTATTGAAGTTGAGCATGAGCTAAGAGAAGCTATCAAAAATGATGAATTTGAATTGTTTTTGCAACCTATTATAGATTTAGAACTTAATAAAATTGTAAAAGCAGAGGCGTTAATTCGCTGGAATCATCCTACGAAAGGAATGCTGTTTCCTGACTCTTTTATTGCTATTGCTGAAAAAAGCGGCTTAATTATTACTATTGGTAAGTGGGTAATTGATACAGCTTGTCAAATGGTGGATAAAATTAACAAAATGGGACATAAAGTTAAAATATCACTGAACCTGTCACCTGCTCAAGTGTTTGATGAAAACCTTTTTCCTCATCTGCATGCTTGTATTAAGAATAATAAAATAGACCCATGTTTATTAGAGTTAGAAATCACGGAAGGCGTGATGATTGATGATTATGCTATTACTGAAAAATTACTGAATAAAGTAAGAGCTATTGGTGTAAGTGTCTCTATTGATGATTTTGGAACTGGCTATAGTTCGCTGGCGTATTTAAAAAAACTACCTTTAGATTTTTTGAAAATTGATCGATCATTTGTTAGAGATATTGTTAGTGATGATAACGATAAAGCGATTGTTAGAGCTGTTATTGCTATGGCACATAATTTAAATTTAGGGGTTATTGCTGAAGGTGTTGAAACTCAAGAACAGTTAGACTTCCTTGAACAAAACTCATGTAACTCAGTGCAAGGTTACTTTTTTAGTAAGCCAATTGAGTTTAGCTCTTTTATTATGTTACTTCAAAATCAAAAAAAGAAAGATTTTGAGTCTCATTCAAGCTAATGACCCACATACGTTCATGACATTGATCTTCTCAAATGCTACTTCTTAGGTCACTAGCTCCGTCATTCCGTAGGTATTTTAATACGGAATCCCACACGTGTGGTTGAATAGTGCGTGAGATCCTGAATCCCTTGAACTACGGAATATAACGAATGAGATTCTGACTCAAGTTCAGAATGACGAGAAGCTAATTCGGTAGTCGTCGATTCCATCATTCCGTAGGTCACTTAATACGGAACCTCCTATTATAAGCTAATTGTACTCAACTAAAGGCCATTGTAATATTGAACACTCGTTGACTGTGGTACTAGTGCATTAATATTATGTTCAACCTCTTTTTCATCCGCAGCTTTAGCTAGTAGTTGCTCAAACTGTCGGATCAATACAACTTTATCTGGTGACTCTTTATCGCCGGCGCCAATGTTGGTAAGGTCAATCATAAAACCATCATATAAATCAGAGAGATCGTTAATGATCTCCATGTTTAAAAACTGATCCTGATTATAAATACTTGGGTAACCTGCTTTTTGTTTATCAATAGCAAAATTATCACCTTTCAAGTTGGTTATGCTCGTTGATTTATCACACGAGAGCATGCAACCGTTATCTATTCTTGGTTTTTCACAACCGACACTTTGTTGGAAGAAGCATTGTCGGCTAGTCATCAATAAAATAGGATGATAAATACTGTAGAACAATTCAAAATTTTCAGGACGGGCAATACTTCTCATTTGTTGCTTGTTAATTTCGTTTGAGATAAACGCACCGCTACAATCAAAGGTTTCTTTCATTGCTAATAAAGCATAAGAGTTTGTTGTATTTAAAAATGGACCTGCAATCCATTTAATGCCTAACCGGTGTGCTTCATAAGCGATACCTGTGTTATTTGTTACAATCAATTCAGGTTTGACTTGCTGTAAAATATTTAAAGCAACGTCGTAATCTTTACCTATTAATACCGATGGAAACCATGGGATTAATTTTGGATTTTGTTTGAAAAAATCAACGTATTTAGTGCAACCACGTTTATAAGCATCGGGTAATTTAAAGTAAACGTTAGCATTTGTTACGTTAGTTAAATTAATATCTTCTTCATCACAAATCAGTAAAGATAACTTAGGCTTAACATATTCTGCTTGAGCGTTTGTCGGTTTAGGATAATTTTTAAGTGGTGGCAGTGTCACTTCGGGTAATACTGCTTTGTTGTTATTTAAGGTTAACGCGAGTTGCTTTTTCAATTCGGTTAATTCTTTAAACGGAATACTTAACCCTTGTGCTAAATTATCAATATTGATTGCTGTTAAATTATAGCTGCTGTTGTTAAAGCTTTTAAAACGCTTATCGATAACGCTTGAATCAATACTCGCTTTATCACTTTGTGTAAGTAAGCTGGTTGATTGCACTTTAAATTCAATATTATCGTCTTTTTCAATCACATTTGCTGTGATCGTTAAAGGCTGATCCAGTGCACCTGAAAAGGTTAATGTCAGTGATAGTTTTTCAATGGTTAAATGTTTGATCTTATCAAAAACAGTGGCTTTAATTTCTTTGTTTTGTTGATGAAGCTCTTGTTCAACTTCATGTATTTGAACCACAGAAATTGCTTTGCTTTTATCTACTGCATGCTTAGTTGAATTATCGCGTGGGTTATCAATAAACATTGACTGGTTCAAGTCACCACGTAAGAAAGCATTAGAAAAGTCACGGTTAAATACTTGATAAAGACGCTCGCCATCTTCGGTTAGCTCACCAGTATTTACGAAGCCATCAATTTGTTTTCGAAAGCTATCTACTACGGTATGTACATAGTTTGCGCCTTTGATACGACCTTCAATTTTAAATGAATGAACACCTGCCTCAATAAGGGCTGGTAAGTCGAAAAAGGCCGAATTGTCTTTAATATTCAGCGGAAAGTTATTGCCCGAAGGCGTTGTTTCATATTCTTCACGACAAGCTTGGCTACAACGGCCTCGATTACCTGAATTACCAACACTGGCAGAAGTTGAATAACATAAACCTGAAAAAGCAACACAGAGTGAACCATGCACAAAAACTTCTACTAAGGTTTCATGCTCTGCGGCTACCGCTGTTATCACTTTAATTTCTTTTAAGCTCAACTCTCTTGATAAGTTAACGCGTGAAGCACCTAACTTTTTCAAGAATGGAATTTGACCAACATTATGCGTGGTAAGTTGTGTTGATGCGTGAATGTCTAATGTAGGAAAGTGCTTGGTGATTAAATTGAACATGCCAATATCTTGCACTATTACCCCATCAAGCGTGGTATTGGCTAATTTACTTAGCAGTTTTGCTAATGATTTAAATTCGCGCTCTAAAATAACGATATTCAATGTGAGAAATATCTTACATTGATACTGGTGTGCTAATCGAATAACACCCACTAATTCATCAAAGGATAGGTTAGACGCTCGATTTCGGGCATTGAATGTATCTAGACCACAGTAAACCGCATCGGCACCAGCAATTATTGCCGCTTTAATCGCATCAACATCGCCACCGGGTGCTAATAATTCAATTTCAGAACTCATTTTTATAACCTACTTTACAACTTTGATTGGTATAATTTTAAAAGAGGGATTTTACCCGTATACTTACCGAAAGAATAGCGTTAAATAAGTTGAGTCGCCTTTGCTTAGGGCTTACTCGTTAATTAGAGAGTTTTTATGTTACTTCCACCGTACCAACACTTTGCGAAAATGTTAGCTTGCTTCTTGCCTGAAGAACGAATTATTAGTAGTTATGCCAAGCGGCTAGCTTTTGGGGTTGATGCAAGCTTTTATCGACTAGTCCCTAAATTAGTATTAATACTTGATACCGAAGCGGAGGTGGTAAAAGTATTAAATCACGCTGCTATTGCTAAATTACCGGTTACTTTTAGAGCTGCTGGTACTAGTCTTTCTGGGCAAGCTCAATCTGACTCTATCCTTATTTTATTAACCACTAGTTGGCGAAATCATCAAATAGTCGATTTAGGATTAAAAATAAAATTAGGACCTGGAGTTATTGGTGCAGATGCAAATAAATATTTACTGCCTTATGGCCGAAAAATAGGACCTGATCCTGCTTCCATTAACACCTGTAAAGTTGCAGGTATTGCTGCTAATAATGCTAGTGGTATGTGCTGCGGTGTGGCACAAAATAGTTATCACACCTTAGATAGTATTCGTGTTGTTTTACATGATGGTGCCGTGTTAGATACTGGCGATAAAGATAGTGTTAGTGAATTTAGAAAAACGCATAGTATCTTGTTAAGCGGTATTAAAAGCTTGGCGTTAGAAACAAATAAGAATGAAAATTTACGCCAGTTAATCAATCATAAATATAGATTAAAAAACACCACTGGTTATGCTATTAATTCGTTAGTGGATTTTGAGGATCCTATCGATATTTTAGCGCATTTAATGATCGGCTCTGAAGGTACCTTAGGCTTTATTTCTTCTATCACTTATAACACGGTTGTTGAACATAAATATCGTGCATCAACCTTAGTTTTTTTCCCCACTATGCAAATTACTTGTCATGCTGTCTCTGCATTAGCTAGTGCAAATGTTTCAGCCGTGGAGTTGATGGATAGACGTGCGTTAGCTTCGGTTAGCGATATGGATGGTTTGCCTGACTTTATCAATACGCTTGATGAACATGTTGGCGCCCTGTTAATCGAAACTTGTGCAGCTAACGCTGAAATATTAAGGCAACAAGTGGCTGAACTTGAATTAATGTTAGCTGATTTTGAACAAACCAATGCGATTAAATTTACTGATGTTGCGAGTGAATATTCTCAATTGTGGGCAATAAGAAAGGGCACTTTTCCTGCTGTTGGCGCTGTTCGAGAAACGGGAACGACTGTAATTATTGAAGATGTTGCTTTTCCTGTTGCTAGGCTTGCTGATGGGGTTGCTGATTTGCAATTGTTATTTACTAAATATCAATATGATGAAGCAATTATTTTTGGTCATGCTCTTGAAGGGAACTTACATTTTGTTTTCACTCAAGACTTCTCAACAGAAAAAGAAATAAAGCGTTATCAGTCATTTATGGATGATGTTTGTCAACTTGTTGCTGTCGATTACCAAGGTTCTTTAAAGGCAGAACATGGTACTGGCCGTAATATGGCCCCTTTTGTTGAGCTAGAATGGGGCAGCGAAGGGTTGGCATTAATGCAGCAAATAAAGCAGTTGTTTGATCCTCAAAGTTTGCTTAATCCTGGTGTAATTATTAATGATAATGCTCATGCACATATTACCAACTTAAAAGCCTTACCCGCCGCAGATATTATTGTTGATAAATGTATAGAGTGTGGTTTTTGTGAGCCTGTCTGTCCATCTAATGGCCTTAGTTTCACGCCGCGTCAACGTATTACCAGTTATCGAGAAATTAGTCGTTTAACTTCGACTAATGAAAACCCTGAATTGTTAGCAGAGCTGAAAAAAGACTTTAATTATTTAGGTATCGATACTTGTGCTGCAACAGGCTTGTGTGCTGAACGTTGCCCCGTCGGTATTAATACGGGTGACCTTATTAGAGAGCTTCGTCATCGCAATAATGAAGGTCACCAAGGTGTGGCTAATGCCTTTGCTAATAACTTCTCTACAGTTGAAAAAACAACTCGAATGACATTAGCAGTCGCAAGCTTTGGCCAACGTTTATTGGGTAATAAAGTGATGGCAGGAGTGACAGGTACTATTAGAAAGCTTTCAGCAAATAAGTTACCTCTGTGGAATAAATATATACCACAAAAAGCACACTATAATCCTACGAAAATTAAAGCTAATAGCAATGTTAACGAAGCAGGTTCTCGACCTAAAGTGGTTTATATCCCAAGCTGCTCAAGTCGCAACATGGGGCAATCATTAACGGCAACAGACCAGCGCTCGCTAACAGACGTTACTTTATCGTTGATAGAAAAAGCTGGATTTGATGTTATTAGTCCAGATTTTACGGGCGAATGTTGTGGTATGCCATTTAATAGTAAAGGGATGTTTTCACAAGCAGAGCAAAAAAGTAATGCAATGCTCGATAAGTTAGCGATATTAAGTGAGCAAGGTAAGTATCCTATTTTAATCGATACCAGCCCTTGTAAATCGATGTTATTAGAAAATAAAGATAAAATTAGGGGGCTTTCACTATTTGAACCTTTTGGTTTTGTTGAAGAAGTTTTGATTAATCATTTGAACTTCACTCCTGTTGATGAACCTATTATGTTACACATTACCTGTTCTAGCAGTAAAATGGGCTTAGCTGGAAAAATGCAACAATTAGCCGAGCGTTGTAGTACTCAGGTGGTAATTCCTGAGCATATTCAATGTTGTGGTTTCGCGGGCGATAAAGGGTTTACCACGCCTGAGCTAAATGACAACGCACTGGCGCCGTTAAAAGCTCAAGTACCTCAAGGTTGTACCGCAGGTTATAGTAATAGCAGAACCTGTGAGATTGGCTTATCTCAACACGCGGGTATTGATTATCAGTCGATTATTTACTTAGTTGATAAAGTAACAACAAAGAAAGTAGGCGAGGTTGTTAGACATTAAACGTAAGAGCCTGAATTAAGTTTATAATAACGGAGAATATTCAGAATGGCGACAAAGCGTGCAGCATAACGGACAAAGCGCCGTTATTCCGTAGGTCACTTAATACGGAATCCCACGCGTGTGGTTGAATAAGAAAGGGATTCTGAGCCCTTTGAGCTACACAGCATAACGATTGGGATTCTGAATCAAGTTCAGAATGATCACCAAGCGCTGTCATTCCGTAGGTCACTTAATACGGAATCCCAAACGTACGGTTGAATAAAGCTGAGACCCTGAGTCTCTTGAACTACACAGCATAACGATTTGTAAAACTATGCATGCTCAGGTTTAACGACTATTTTTCTAATCATAACTTCAATAAAAACCAACAAAGCACCTAAACAAAAGCCAACAATTAAATCGATGGTCAATGGTGTAATCATTGAAAGTACATTTCCGATAAATGGAGTTGTTGCCATAAAGTCAGCGACTGCGGTTATATAAGTTTGCGTGGCATGTATACCGTGTGTGATAAGTGAACCACCAACAAGCCACATGGCTGCTGTGCCTGCAATGGCTAAAAATTTCATTAATTTCGGAGCAAAGCCAATCATCAGCCTTCCTAAAGCACGTTTGAACTTTCCCCATATCGATGCCGACTTATCTTGTATTAGCGCTAAACCCCCATCATCAATTTTAACAATACATGCAACTAATCCATATACGCCAACAGTCATTAAAATTGCGACAAAAACCAATACTGATATTTGTGTTGAGATGTCTTTATCAGCAATAGTACCTAGGGCAATAATTATAATTTCAGCAGATAGTATAAAATCTGTTCTGATAGCGCCTTTTATTTTATCTTTTTCAAAACTTTTTAAATCTATGTTTGGATCTTGTAATGCGGATTTTAATTTTGCTTTATGCGCTTCAACTGCGGCTTTATCTGTAATGTTATGCCAAACTTTTTCGAAACCCTCGTAGCATAAATAGGCTCCACCTAGCATAAGTAACGGCATAATGAGCATGGGTAAGAAATAGCTAAGTAACAGGGCTATAGGAACTAACATGGCCTTGTTGAGCATTGAACCTTTAAATACCGCCCAAACTACAGGTAATTCTCGATCAGCACGTATACCACCAGAAAGCTGTTCTGCATTGACGGCAAGGTCATCACCAAGAACACCTGCTGTTTTTTTAGCTGCTACTTTAGACAGCACTGCAATGTCATCGAGCAACATGGCAATATCATCAAGTAAAGTAAGTAAACTAGCGCCAGCCATAAAGAATTCCATCAAAATAATTAAGAATAGTTATCATGGTGTTTTTCTTTTTAGTAATCAACCTGAACTTAGCTTAAGAGCCTTTTATTTTTACTCTATTAAGTTTATTCATCATTTACATCTACAGCGTTTGTTAAAAAATATCAGTTTCGCTTTTTCAACCAATTAAGAGCATAGAATAGTAATACTCATATATAGAAATAATCCTACATTGAATGACGTTTAATAGCGGTATTGTTAATGGCGCAATGTTGTATAGGAGCTTGTGATGACAAATCAATCACTAAACAACTGTCGGGTAGTGCATTACTGAATTTTTCGTAAATGACAAAAGCACGTGCTAAAGCATCTGTAACTTGGCAAAGGTTGTTTAAGGTTGAGTATGCTAGGTTTTTTGATCTACATGAATTATTTTCTTTAAGCAAAGTACCCATTGTTGTATATATTTGTTGAGTTTCTTCTGAAATGTCGGCAAAGGCTAGTGAACCGGCATTACGCACTAAATAAAAGTCTGAAATAAAATCGAATACGGTTGTATTTTTCAGAGCGTGAAGCTGTTTTGTATTTAGCCGTTGTGAGGTAGATTCGCTTGGCAAGCAAGGCGGATCTTCTGTTGCACAATGATCAAGGTTGTTAGTTAACATTAACGTATCAAATAATGAGCGTTTAAGGACGTCATCACGAAAACTTGCTGGCCATTCACGAGGTATAAACCGCCATTTAGCAAGTGCTTGCAAGTGCATTTTAGTGTAATTCTGGTAATTATTAGCGCTTAAAATTTCTTTATTCCAGGTGTGTTCAGGATCATGCTTTAACAGATATTTATGTTCTTTTTGATACGCGCTAAATAGAAGATTAAAGTGTTTAACATTATCAATAGTTACCGTGCTTACAGTCGCGTAACTGTTTTCTATGCTAACTAACTTGTAAGCAGGTCGATATGCTGCAATTGATGGCGCTTGAATATTAAATAGTGTGTTTTCTTTGCTTTTAATTACTGATGTATCGTTCATGTGCATATGTCCGCCAATATGCAGTCTTAAGCCTGTTTCAGCGAGTAATTTTCGAGTGTCATTTGTAGGTTCACGTTTTAGTTGAAAAGCTGTATTACCAAATAATGCTTGTATTGACTCTGTTTGACCGTCATAAAACTCACCCATTGGAAAATGACTAAATGCGATTAATGTTTTGTTCTGTGTTTTTGCACGTTGTACTACTTCTTTGATCCAAGTGAGTAGAAAAGGTTTTTCGGAAAGTACTTTGTTATATCCTGCATTCCCCGAGCCTTGAAAATCAAATACACCATTTTTTACTTGAGGGATATATACGTTTGCATCAATAGCTAATAACCAAAGGCCTGCTAAGGGTTCAATTAAGTAGCTAGTATCAGGGATATTTATACAGTTGCTTTTATCATTTTCGGCGCATTGCACGTAGCTACGTTCAGCTAATGAGGGGCCTTTTGAGAACGGCGTTTCCCATAAAAGTTCATTGTTGCTGGGCATTAGTCCAAAAGGTGCCATAATCTCAACTACTTCTTTGTAGCCTCCATGCGCTATATCGTCACTGCATATTACTTTTTTATTATCAGTGTTTATGTTTGTGTTGTTGAGCACTTTCTTGGTGCAACGAAGGTGCTCTGTTGAATAAATAGCTAGTTCTTGTCCTTTTTCATTTAAAAAGTCAGGTTTACCACCCGCACTTTTAAATGGCTTTACCGGATCATGATTACCAGGAATGGCAAAAAAACGCATACCATACTCTTTTGTATATTTATTAAGAATTTTTTTTAGACCATAAAGGTGTACAAGTTGGCCATCGTCGGTAAAATCACCCGGTAGAGCAACAAGTGTTATACCCTTAGCTGCAATATCGTTAAGTGTGGTAATTAAAGCAAAGTAATTTTCATTAAATAAACGTGTAGAATGAATTTGCGATCTCATACTTCGAATACTCACCGGTGGGATATCTTTCGCTAGTTGAATCCCCTTAAACCCTTGTTGAGAAAAATCGCCGTAAATATCATGAAAATGAATGTCTGGTATAAAAGCGACTTGGGTTTTAGTGTTAGCCTGTACGTGTGTTGTTATGCTTATTAAGCTAATGATGAGCAGTAAGGCTTTCATGCTTAGTTCCTGTCAACCGTATCAATGAGTTAAGTTTATTATTTTTTAATTATGTAGAAACAGGGATCATAATGATCCCTGTTTTTTAAACGTTATTTAAAAAATAGCACGCAAACCTAGTGATATTCGTCTACCCGAAAACTCATACATTGTCGGGAAAGCAGAATCAAGTGTATAGCCTTTAGTGGCTTCGTCTGTAATATTAATACCTTCTAATGTCATTTTAATTGTGTCGTTAATATTATAGCCAAGAGAAATATCTGTTTGACCATAAGCATCACGATAAACTGGATATATATCGCGCTCTATATATTCAACATATTTATCTTTATAGTTGTAAGAAATACGAGCATCGAAATTGAGGTTTTCATAATAGAAGGTTACGTTGTAAGTTTCGTCAGCTAGACCTTCTGCTGGGGTTGGAATACCTAAATCTGATGAGCCTGTTAATGAATTATCTAAAGAAGTGTAGTTAGCATTAACACCAAACCCTTCTAATGTACTGTGAAAACGTCCAAATGGAATTTGTGCAATTAATTCAATACCACTGACATCGTAGGCACCTTCGGCATTAACTTTTTGATAAATATCAAAGTCGTACACACCATCAATACTACCGTTATCATTGTATTTAGTTACATCATTAACAACGCCAGTTAATGATTCTCGCACTACGCCTTTAATCTCTTTTTCAAAGTAAGAAATGGCTAATAAACCTCCTTTTTCTAAGTACCATTCTAAGCCCATTTCCCATTGGTCGGCATACGTTGGCTGTAGATCAGGGTTACCATCACGGTATTTAAATTCACTTAGGCTGACTGTTCGCTTGTAAGCAATGTCAGTTAAGGCTGGGCGAATAAGAGTTTCGGATGCAGCAGCACGTAAGACTAAGTTGTCACTCAGATCAAGAGAGAAGTTTATGCTTGGTAATAAGTCAGTGTAGTTACCGCTTTTTGATATAGGGGCGGATGTGTAACTCGTTGTACCATCGCTACCTTGTATTTGGTGGTAACCAGACGAAATCACCTCAGTATCAATATAACGAACACCAGCATTTAGGGTTGCGGGCATTTTGCCAATATGAAAAGAAAAATCTGCCATAGCATATATGGCAGAGGTTTTTTCTTTAACTTGATAAAATTGATCAGGTTCAAAATCAACGGTAAAACCGTCGTATCTTAATTCATTACGTGCATAGCTATTTGATACTTGGCTCCAATCTACTTTTGATGAAACTTCAGGTAAGTATTCGCCACCTGAGACTAGTTCTGAAATACTTGTTAGTTGGCTGTCAGCTAATGTGCGTGTACCTACCCATGACGAGTCGCCAGCAGTTGGACCTGTGACACGGTTAGAGCCGTAGTTACGTTCTTTTGATTTATCGGTATAGCGAGCACCGAATTGAATACTTGATAATGCAGGTAAATAAGCTAAGTTTAATTGGCGTGAAAAGTCTAATTGAGCGGCATATTTGTCATCTGAAATATCTTCAATATTTACTTCATTATAATCAAATAAATAAGCTTCGGGTGTATTGTACATATCAAAACTTTCGGCGTTATCACTTGAAAGAGTCTCTGCGCCTGTACTCGTATAACGAGAGCGTGTTGCACGGTAAGCTGTGTGCTTTAAATTGGTGTTTTCTGATGTTTTTTGAGCACCACTATAACCAATTACACCATAAATATCCCATTGTCCAAGTAATGAATCCATTGTCAGACTATATTGTTGGTAGTCAGTATTGTTGCTATTTTCTTTACTTAAAAGCTCATGTTGTGTAGCAGCGTAATCAGCATCTGTTATTACTGTAATTCCATATTCTGACAGGGTTGTATTGTCATATGCATGTACTTTTTCAAGCGAACTAATACTTGATGCTGTGTAGGCTGCTGCATCGTATTCGTCTTCATGGTCATCAAAATTTCCCACTAAACCATCTAACGTTAAACTAAAGTTACTATTAGGTTTATATTGCAAAGATAATGTAGCCCCCCATTTTTCTTGCTCTGTTAAGTAAGCGCGATCACCTACTTTATTCAAAAAGACAACTCGGCTAGTCTCATCATCATCAAATCGGTCGTTAATTATTATACCTGCATCACGCTCTAATACTTCTGCTGTTTGGTCAGCTTGAAATTGCGATGAACCGGTTTTTTCTAACCAACGAGAAATAGGGCGAAAATCTATACCTGAATTACTGTCTGAACGGTTGGTACGTTCTGAGTATGCGAAAGATGCTAATGCCCCCCAATCTCCAAAGGTATCGCTAGCTAATAGGGCAAGTTTAGGATCAGTTTCTTCTGATATTTCGTTATAAGCACCTTCTAGTGAAACCACAATTTTACGTTCATTGTAATCAAAAGGCCTTGCTGTATTAATATCAACCGAACCAGCAATACCACCTTCTTCATCTGCGGCAGTAGGTGATTTTTTTACAGTAACACTTTGAATTATTTCTGAGGCAAAAATATCAAATTCTACGTCACGCCCACCACTACCAGATGCTGTTGCCAGGTTATTAATAGACACAAAGGTGAAATCACTAGGTAAACTTCGAACATTTACTTTTTGCCCTAAACCTTTATTACGTTCAATTGTTACCCCTGGCATTCTTTGTAATGCCTCTGCTAAGTTTTGTTCTGGGAAGTCCGCGATATCAGATGCGACAATCGAATCAGAAAAACCGATATTTTCGCGTTTTAAATCGACTGCCTTTTTTAAGCTTTTTGAATAGCTAGCGGTAACAACAACTTCTTCCATAGCGTGTTCATTTGAATCATTTTCTTGTGCGTGAACTTGGCTTATAAATAAAGTACTTAAAGCAAGTGCTAATGGCGATAGTTGAAACATTCGGTTAGACATTACGTTATTCCTATTTGTTAGTATTTATTAAGATTTAATAAGTTATTTCTCCACTAAAGACGCAACATAAAATGAAAAGGGGACGTATATATTTGATGAAACTTTTATGTCAGTTTTACTACAGAAGTTTCATAAAATTGTCATTAAATCATCATAATAAACCTGTATTTTCTAAGCGAATATTAGCGCCATTTTAATGCTCATTGATTAATAACTTGACGCTGTAAATAACTATACAAAAAAGAGAATCATGTCCCTCACTAAAATGTCATCACCGATTATTAGTAAAAATACTCAGCAACATGGACCATTAGTTAGGTGCTTTATAGCGAACCAAAATTCGCTTCAGGAATTTTTTCGTCGGTCGGTAGATGATCATGCTGATGCTGATGATTTATTTCAAAAGCTTTTGTTAAAGGCGTTAAAAATAGAAAATACGGAGCATATAGATAACTTACTTGCGTATGGTTTTCGCATGGCGAAACACTTAGTTATTGATCATCATAGAGATCAAAAAAAATTTCCAGAAAGTCTTGAACATGATCCAGAAAGTGAAGCTTTATCACTTGAAAACTTACTCGAACATGAACAGCGTATGCGGTTATATCAGCAAGTGTTAATGCAAATGTCACCATTGCGTCGTGACGTTTTTATTCGTCGTCGGTTACATGGTGAAAGTCGGCAATTAATCGCAAAAAATTTAGGTGTATCTGAAGAAGCGGTCAAAAAGCATATATCGCGTGCTATGGATATGTTGAAAAACGCTATATCAACATTAATTAATAATTGATTGTCCCCTTAGTAGAGATTAAACCGTCATTCATATTAGTAATGAAACATAGTTAGTTATAAGAATAAGTTTAAGTTAAAAAATTGAGACATTTAATGGTATCGACATCCAAAAAAAACGCTAACAATGAGCAATTAACGCAACAGATTTGGCATGATCCTGCGCTTATTGAAGCCTTACAAAAAGTAGAGGAAGAAGCAGAGGTTCACCTCCTTGTAAAAGAACCTCGCAAACTTAAGCTTTGGACATGGGGAGGCGCTTTAGCTGCGAGTGTTATTTTTTCTTTTATAAGCTTTAATTTTATCAAATCAGACGTTACGACTTCTGCTCCAGCTAGTGTAGCTGCGCAGTATTATAGTGGTAATGATGCTGAAAATTTAATTTTGTCTGATGAGTCTAAAGTCGCTTTAAATCAACATTCAACGTTAAAATTTAGTGAAAATAGTCAATCAAGAACTGCACTATTAAGTAAGGGAGAAGCTTATTTTTCAATAAAAAGAGATATTGAAAGACCTTTTACACTGGAAGTCGGTAACGCGACTATACGTGTGCTTGGTACTGCCTTTAATGTGAATAATACCTTAGGTGAAACAAATATTGATGTCTTTCATGGGAAAGTTTCCGTAAAGACTATTGACGGTAAACAGCAGATTGAACTGGTTAAAGGACAACGAGCACGTGTATATAACAATAATATAATTGTTTCTACTTTTACAGCCAAACAACCTGATTGGCAACTTGGTTGGCTTAATTTTGACGATGTCTCTATTAGTAATGCTGTTTATCAACTTAATCGTTATGCTCAAAGGCCAGTTGTACTGAGTAAGGTTGATGCCAATTTACGGGTTAGTGGACGTTTTAAAACGAATGATGTGCTTGGTGCGTTAACCCTTATTGCGCAATTAAATAAGCTTTCAATCAATACTTTTGATGACAGCATTATATTGTCCTCTACTGATTAATATATTTGCACTATTACTATGCTGTTTTGATTACGTTTTTCGGGGCCTATAAATGTTGAAACGTTTTTTATATTTAGCCTTAAGTGCCATGTTATGTGGCTTGTCTTTTTATGTTAATGCGGCACGGGTTAGTTTAATTGAACAGCTCAACAATTTTTCTGAGAAGTTTTCAATCGCGATTATTTATGACAGATCATTACTTGAAGGGGTCGAGGTAGAAGCAAGTAGTGCCCCAAATAACGACATTAATCGTATTGATTTTAATAAGCAGTTGACGACTTGGCTAAAATCGCACCAGCTTAACTGGAAGCAAACCTCGTCAGGTATTCTCATTTATAACGTTAATAATATCCCTAAAAAATCAATTGAAAATTCAGTAAATCAATTAGAAGAAGTCACTGTTATTGGACAATTGCCAACGGGGTCGTTAACTGAGAGATATAATGATAAATATCAACAGTCCGTTGATTATGCACAATTAATAAAAAGTAATAATGCAGGCGAAACCGATTTTATTTTAGGCGCTATGCTTACCCAATTACCTGCTGAAAATTTAGCTGAAGCATTACAAGCGGTTCCAGGACTAAGTATTACTCGAGATCGTGGTGAGGCACTTAATATTAATGCGATGGGGTTAGGCGCAGAGTATCAATTAACGCTGTTTAATGGCCGTCGTCTTGCTAATACTGAAAATGTTCGCAATTCAAATCAATATGGTAAAGCGCATCGTTTTGATATTTTTAGCGCGGGGTTATTTTCAAATGTCGCTGTTTCTAAAACTGCTGATCCTCGGTTACCTAGCGGTGCAATAGGTGCAACCGTTAATTTATTTAGCGATGCCCCATTAGACTATCAAAAAAACAACTTAGACGTCAGGTTGACGGTTGCTGCGTTAGAGGGAGAGCGAGATCTTCAGCCTAGTTTTGGAATAACTGCAAATACTAAATTTGCCGATGATACCGTCGGTTTAATTGTGAAGATGAATTATGAAAGTCGACTGCAGCGTCAGTTTCAATTTGAGTCTTGGCATTGGGGGGAAAATGGCGGTGCATTAAATGTTTATCAGTGGCCTGATATTGATGATGATATTTTAGTGCCAACGGATGGCTTGGCACTAACCATTGAAAATGAAGATCGTATTAGAGCAACGATTTATAGTGCTTTAGCATGGCAACCAAGCGAACTATTAACGATTAATACATTGTGGTTTCGTTCTGAAACTGATTTTGCTTTTGATGAATATCGACTATCGATAAATCCATTAAGTCAGTCGGCCAAAGCAAAGGCAATTCATAATAAAAATAGCTTAGATCAGTTTATATTTTCAAATGTTACTGGCAAATCTAGCCGTGAAGAGTCAACACTCTATTATGCTAATAAAACCTTTCAAACAGACATGAAGTGGCAACCTCATCAACGCTTAATAATAACACCATTTTATAGTCATAGTGTAGCTAACAGTTTGACTAAAGAGCCTATTTCTCGAGTACATGTAGGGCTCTCGCCGATGGATGCTCTTGTTGAGTTACAAAACTATTCGGTTGATAAGTTTACCTTTGATCGTAATCTAAAACTGGTCAGTAGTTATTCAAATATTAATCAGATGAGTAAACGTAACATTAATGTATTGAATAAAGTAGATGAATGGGGCATTGATAGTCAATGGGATTCAACTGGGGATTCTCTTTTGGGTAAAAGATTGAAAACGTTAAACTTTGGTTTTTTACATTCAGCCCAAGCGTATAAATATACCCGTCGTGATGTAAGTTTATCGGTTTCTGCTTTAGCGGCATTACCTAAATTAGATGGCCGATGGCTAGAATCTATTCCCGATCTTTTTTCCGCTGACTTTATGAATTCAGATACGCAAGATTGGCTGATTCCAAAAAGTGATTTATTTCAATTGTACGATATAAGTTTACCCTTTGGAGGTGTTACTGATAATGATTTACTCAATAGTTATAAAGTAACTTATGTTTCAAAAGAGGGATATTTACAATCGCAATGGCAGTTAGGGCATTGGTCATTTGATACAGGGCTTCGCTATAGTGATATGAAAAGTCAAATAGCGGGGGCGCAATTAAATGCAGCAACTGAAGCTGTCTTTCCACTCAACGATAGCCTTAGTTTTGTAACCTGGTTACCGTCATTAAATATTCTGTGGCAACCGTCTTTATATTGGCAGTGGCGGGCGGGATATAGCCGTTCTTATAATCGTCCGAATTACTCGGATTTAAATCCTAAAGTTCATGTGAACTCTGGTGGTTTGCCTTATGCTGAACTGGGGAATCCTGCTTTACAACCGGTTGTCGCAAATACGACTACGTTTTCTGTTACCTGGTTACAAACATCATTAAATGCTCAATTGTTGGGTTTTAATCATAATATAGATAACTTGATTGTAGAACAAAAAGAGTCTTTTAATTACCAAAATATAGAATACAACTCATTACAAAGAACAAATGACGGCGCTGGTAATATTAACGGTTTACAGGCAAGTATTCACTGGTTACTACCATTGCGTAGTGCTTGGTTTTCAGAAAGTAGTGTAGGCGCTAATATAACACGTATTATCAACGCAAATTTTACCACGCCAGATGAGAGTAATGTTCGAATTGACGGTGTTTCCGATTTTACCGCTAACGTACGTTTTGTTGTCAGTGATGATAGTTGGCAAGCTGGACTGAATGTTAACCATCGGAGTGAATTCCTTACTGATAGGGATGTGACAAACAATGCTGATAGCTATATTAAAGCTTATACTAGTACGGATTTAAGCTTCAGCTGGCTGTATTCAGATAGTTTACGCTTACGGGTGGATGTTTTTAATGTAACCAATGAACCCATTTTTAGTACCGCTAAAACAGATGCCGCCGCTTCATTAATGAAAGCAGAAGATTTTGGCCGTCGTTTTGTTGTTGGTTTATCATTAACGTTATGAGGCTTTTTTAATTGGCATTTGCTTAATTTCCTCGGTGTTATCCTCTTTTTACTACTGTTCTTTCTTACCTACCAACATATTGCCATTTTCTAAGAAGGTTAAAATAATTTGCTTACTAGGGCGATTATCGTCAAATAATTCGCTATATTTTTCAATTATTCTGTCTCTGTCTGCTTGGGTTCTTGCGGTAGACATTTCATCACGAAAGGGTTGTCCTTCCATGATGCCGGCGTAATGACTTGCTAAAGCAGCCGTTGTTCGTAGTGCATTTTCAACTTTTGGATTTTCAGATAATGCCTGTTTTAATTGGTCGGCATAAGCATAATCCGCAGGTAAAACGACCTGACCGTGATTATCAAATTCTACGGTTGCTGGCGGCGATGGAATGTTATATTGCGCCAACAAGTCTTTGAATTGTTCTTGTGAATATTTCGACAAAGTATCAATGTTATGGGTCGTAGGAAGTAATAACGGTAGATCATCCAAGTTCACTGGCGTTGATTGCTGTCCCGGAGTCAGATATTCATCTAGATTAATTGCTGTTTGATCACCTTTACTTGTATTCATCTTAAATACAGCACTTTCCTTTATTTCTTCAGGAGTTGTACTTTGTGCACTAGCTGATTGATAACGGGCAAAAACTTGTGAAAAAGTAGTGCCAGTATTACTAGCGTTAGCTGTTGTGTTATTTGTTTGTTGCACATTTTGTGAATGAATTTGAAAATTTGTAGTGGTGACTTCCATTTTATCCTCGATACTTGATTACGTCATATAAATATACAGATTCTTAGTCAATATTTAGCAAAAAATGTACCATTACCACTTATGTTTTGTCGCGCTTGTTAACCATCAATAATTATGATTGTTCTTACCATATCAATTACAAATAAATGGCAATTTATTGCCGATGTAAAAATACTCAAAGGCACTTTTTGCCGTTTTTATTGGGTCATATTGAGTAAATCAATACACGGCTAACAATTTATAGCTGACGAGGGTTGGTACGCTATTTGCTCTTTAGTTTAGTATCGTAAAGAGTTAAATCATCATATTAGTCTGTCATTTTATTATGTACATAACAGATTACTTATCAATAGGAATGAAAAAAACGATTAAGGAAGATAAGTGATAAATTCAATTAGTTCACAACACTATGCTGTTCAACAAGTTCGAAACAATACCAATAAAGTTGAACAAATTTCGGCAGATAACACGCAAGAAACCAAGGCTATCGTTCATTACGATACCCGAAAATATGCAGTTCTTTTATTGAAAACGCTTCACCTGAAGAACTAACCGCAAAGGTTGATTCCTTAATCGGACGAATGCCGTCAATGGCGGCGATTAATTTAAATGAAATTATGAATGCCGATAATGGTTTTGAAATAGCCGAAAGAATAAATCGTTTACAAGAGCCATTAAAACAAGCACACCAGAATGTGTTAAATTTAGAACAAGATCTTATTAGTCAGGGGCGTGCAAAGGGTAAAAGTGACAAAGAAATTTTAATGAGTATTGTGCAAATGCAAGATGAACAGTCAGATTTATTTAAGATGTCAATGAATTGGGGAACCAAAGGGCTTACTTCACCTGACAATTATGCCAAGCTAGTTGAATACACACCTAACTATGTCAATTATTATACCTAAAAAGTACTAACGGTTAATGGTGTTAAGTGATGCTATAATTTAGAGATTATTTTGTTGTAAAATCGCCTAGCCGTATAAAGACCCTTGGAAATTTATGATCTACCCGAAAACTTGTTTTAACGCTTTTAGTCAGAATATAAAAGATTACACTCTACCCGAACGTTTTACTTTCCCATTTTGCTATGATCCTCATCCATTGTGCTTATTAGCGGCAACAGAATTACAAAACCAACTTGAAAACCATCAACAACTGTCAAAAGAGCTTGAACAACAAGGGAAAATGTTTGGCGTGCTGTTAGTAAAAAATCAGCAAGGTGACATAGGTTATCTTATTGCTTTTTCAGGAAAACACTTTGATCTTTCTATTCAACAAGCTTCGCTTAAAAATAATATGACCTTTGTACCACCTGTTTTTGAGCTTAATGATCAAGCCGAGTGGTATCACGATGACAGTATTATTATCAATCGACTTAATCATGAACTCGAGCAACTCTTAGTTAACCCGAAGTTAGAAGAGTACCAATCTCAACTTACATCACTTGCTATTCAACAAGAAGAACAGCTTGCTCAGCAGCATGAAAAAATGGCGTTTAATCGGAAAACGAGAAAAGCTAAACGTAGCCAAGTAAGGGATGATTTTACTGAAGAACAGTTAGCACAGCAGCTGAAAGAATTAGCAAAACAAAGTGTTTATGATAAAAATGAATTAAAAGCGTTAAAACAGCATTGGCTTGATTTAATAACAGCAACGCAAGAAAAATTAACCGCGTTAACTGATGAAGTTGATGCCGTTAAAAATAAACGAAAACGGTTGTCGACAAGGTTACAAAAAAAACTATTTAAACAGTATAGTTTATTAAACAGTGCTGGCGTTGAAAGAGATTTACTTGAATTATTTCAAGACACACGCCATCCAATGCCACCAGCAGGTACTGGTGATTGTGCCGCACCAAAATTATTACAATATGCTTTTATGAATAATATGACACCACTAGCGATGGCCGAATTTTGGTGGGGTCGGGGGCCTAAGTCTGAAATACGTCAACATAAAAAGTTTTATGGTGCATGCTCTGGTAAATGTCAACCAATTTTAGCGCATATGCTAGAGGGCATGACATTAGATGATAACCCTTTATTGGTTAACCCCGCAGAAGGTAAAGCGTTAGATATTATTTATCAAGACAACGATATTGTGGTGGTTAATAAACCGCATGAGTTTTTATCTGTGCCCGGTAAAAACATTGAAGATTCTGTTTATCTAAGAATAAAAGAACAGTTTCCAGAAGCAACGGGCACTCTAATTGTGCATCGATTAGATATGTCTACTTCAGGCGTAATGGTATTAGCGTTAACTAAACGGGCACAAAAAAACATACAGCAACAATTTATTAATCGTACTATTAAAAAGCGTTATGTGGCATTACTTGAAAATAAAGTAGCGGCTAACATTGATAAAATAGTTGAACAAAGTGAAGGGGAAATTAATCTGCCGTTAAGAGGTGATTTGGACGATAGACCCCGACAGTTAGTGTGTTTTGAGGCTGGAAAAGCATCGAAAACCCATTGGCAAGTTATTGAACATACCGATAAAAAAATAAAGTTATATTTATGCCCTGAATCAGGAAGAACACATCAATTAAGGGTTCATTGTGCTCATCCACAAGGGTTAAATACGCCAATATTGGGTGACGATTTATATGGAAATAACAATGACAATATTGCTCAGCGCTTACACCTTCATGCACAAAGGTTAACGTTAAGGCATCCTGTTAGCCAGGAAGAAATGACGTTTAATGTCGATGAAGCGTTTTAGGCTCGAATTCAACCATGTTCGGCTCAACAAAGTCATGTTTAATAAATGTAAATAAAAAAGCCTATCACTAAGATAGGCTTGATATGGCGACTAGAGCAACAATGTTACGCGTTTATTTAGTCTTTAATTTCTGCATTATGATAAACATTTTGTACGTCGTCACAATCATCTAACATGGCAATGAATTTCTCAAAATTAGCTAAATCTTCTTCACCTTCAATATCAATATAAGTTTGAGGAACCCAAGAGATCTCTTCAACTTCTAAGTCGTATTCAGGCATAGAGTTAGCAAATTCAGTTTTTATTTTGAAAAACTCAGTGTGTGGTGCATAAACAGTAATAATACCATCTTCTAATTCAACGTCAGACACATCAATGTCGGCCATCATTAAATTTTCTAAAACAGCTTCATCGTCTTCACCTTTAAAAGCGAATATTGCTTGGTGATCAAACATATGTGAAACCGTACCAGAAGATCCGATTTTAGAATTGGTTTTAGTAAAACATTGACGAACATCTTTAATGGTACGGTTGCCGTTATCCGTTAAGCAATCGATAATTACCATACAGTTACCAGGGCCAAAACCTTCATAACGTGCTTCTTCAAAATCTTCACCACCCGTACCTGATGCTTTTTTTATCGCATTTTCTATTACATGTGTAGGTACTTGGTCTTTTTTAGCTCTATCAATTAAACCACGTAAAGCAAGGTTACCATCGGGATCTATACCACCATTCTTAGCACAAACGTAAATCGCTTTACCGTACTTTGAATAGACTTTGGTTTTTGCTCCGGCAGTTTTTGCCATGGATAATTTTCTGTTTTGGTAAGCTCTTCCCATTATTCAATCTCTCGTTTTTCATTTTCATAAAAATAATGAGGTAGATTCTACCAGTCTCACAGGGTTGTTGACTAGAGGGAGAAGGCTAAAAGTTGATATGAGCAGTAAAGAACTGCTTGAAATAACCACTATTTTAGACTTTATTTAGTGGAAGGAATAAATTTAACCAACTTAGTATCCACTAATACTTTAAAGGAATAATTTATGAAAAAGCTTATTTTCTGTTTTGATGGCACATGTAATTCACCTCAAGATGCGGATGATTTTTTTGAAGACTCTAGTATCAGTAATGTATTAAAACTACATGCTTTTTTTGGTGGTAAGCTTAATTCATTTAATGCCAGAAAAAATGTTAAAAGGAATTCTGTAAATACAATTACAACAGCACAAAAAAGCTTTTACTACAGTGGTGTTGGTACTCGCGGTAGTTGGCTTAAACGTAAATTCAACGCAATGTTTGCGCCGCCTTATGGCGATATGGATGATATTATCGCCAATGCGCGTGCCGATCTATCTACACATTTTTCTGAAGGAGATGCTATTTATATCTTCGGTTTTAGTCGTGGTGCTGCTATTGCACGCATGTTTGCTGCACATTTGCCTTATAAGGTTAAGTTTTTAGGCGTGTTTGATACTGTTGCCGCAACACGTGGTTCGTTAGATTTAAATCCGGATACTTTCCCTGCCAGTGGTATTGTCTTTGAAAATGGCACTCTTGGTGCTCATGTTGAACAAGCGGTGCATTTACTTTCACTGGATGAGAAACGAATTTTGTTTCAACCAACTTTATTTAATTATGATAAAAGAGTGACCGAAATATGGTTTGCCGGTGTGCATTCTGATATTGGTGGTAGTTACTGGTTTGATGGTTTGTCTGATATTACTTTGCAATTTATGCTTGATAGTGTGCGTGATAAATTGAGCATACAAGATATTAACGAAATTGATTTTGCTGGATTAAAAGTACCGGGGGCGCAAGATAGTATCTGTATTGATGATCTTAATATCAAGCCTTTGGTCGATGGCACATTACATAGCCAAATTCGAACGAATAGAAACGCAGCAACCTTGGCTCCTCGCTTAGTTAGGGTAAATATTGATGATGCTAAATCGAAGCATATTCCTATTATTCACCATACTGTTATTGAACGGTTTAACTTGGTTAGTGGTTATCGACCTTATTCACTAAGAGATTTAAAATTTAAAGTAATTAATGCTAATGGCAAACTAGGTAAAATACAGCAGGGGATTAGTAGTTTAGGTTAATGAAATAATGATATAATTATTTTCATTACTCGTTGTTTTGATGGATATCCCTTATTTTATGAGCACCTTAAACCCTACCAATGAAGTTCCTGAAATATCGAACGTTATTGGTTATTTTAAAACGTTACAAGATCGTATTTGCCAAGCATTAGCACAAGCCGATGGCAGTGGCCAATTTATTGAAGACAATTGGAAGCGCAAAGAAGGTGGCGGTGGTCGTACGCGAGTAATGACTGACGGCACTGTTATAGAGCAAGGTGGTGTTAATTTTTCAGTTGTTTCAGGTGATAAATTACCACCGTCAGCAACGGCTCATAGACCCGAGTTAGCCGGCCGAACATGGCAAGCTTGTGGTGTCTCTTTAGTTATTCATCCTAAAAATCCTCATATTCCAACATCTCATGCCAATGTACGCTTTTTTATTGCTGAAAAAGAAGGAGAAGCCCCAGTGTGGTGGTTTGGTGGCGGTTTTGATTTAACACCATTTTATCCTGTCAACGAAGATGTATTACACTGGCATCAAGTAGCTCATGACTTATCAGCACCCTTTGGTGA
This sequence comes from Colwellia sp. C2M11, assembly GCF_018860915.1. Lineage (GTDB taxonomy): Bacteria > Pseudomonadota > Gammaproteobacteria > Enterobacterales > Alteromonadaceae > Colwellia. The sequence goes on along the minus strand of NZ_JAHKQD010000053.1, from coordinate 121,495 downwards.
AAATGTTTATGATGATTATAAAAAATGGTGTGATGAATATTTCTACCTAAAACATCGTGATGAAACTCGTGGCGTAGGTGGATTATTCTTTGATGATTTAAATAAATGGGGTTTTGAAAAAAGCTTTGATTATGTTAAATCCGTTGGACAAGGCTTCATTGACGCTTATGTTCCTATCATCAATCGTCGTAAAAATGATGAATACACTGAAGAGCAAAGACAATTTCAGTTATACCGTCGCGGTCGCTATGTTGAATTTAACTTAGTGTTTGACCGAGGTACATTATTTGGTTTGCAATCAGGTGGCAGAACAGAATCTATTCTAATGTCGATGCCACCTTTAGCACGTTGGGAATATAATTTTAAAGCTGAAGAGAATAGTGATGAAGCAAAGCTTAACCACTATTTAGTTCCTCAAAATTGGTTAAACCGGGCTTAGGTTAACTACTGCCAAGTAAATGCAGGATATACCGGTAAGTTTCGTGCTGCTGATGAACCTGCGTTTACATTCTTTTCAGCTTCAGTAATTTATACCGGTAAGTAATGTTTGAATATCATCTTGCACACGAGAAAGTAAATTACACACTTCAATGAAGAAGATAGTGCGAGAGACATTTCTATTGAATAAGCAGTGGTTAAAGAAAAAATATTAACGTCCATTAACCACTACTCTTACTAGATAACCTTAGCTTTACTGTTTTATACCTTCAATATGTAGATTCAATTCTACAGTTTTTGAAGCAGGACCTAAGTCCATTTTAATTGCAAAATCAGTTAACGCTATCGTTGTTGTACCGCTAAAACCTACACGGTATCCGCCCCACGGATCTTTACCTTCACCAATAGTTTCTGCATCAATAACGATTTCTTTAGTCACACCGTGCAAACTTAATTGACCTGTAATGGCTAATTTACCATTACCTTTATCTGCAACAGAAGTACTAACAAATTTAGCATTAGCAAATGAGCTTACATCAAGAAAGTCGCCAGTTCTTAAATGCTTATCGCGTTCAGCATGGTTTGAGTTAATACTACTCGTATCAACATTTACTTCAATTTTTGATGCGGCAATATTTGATTCATCATAACTAAAAGAACCGCCAAATTTGTCAAAACGACCGGTTAACCAGCTATAGCCTAAATGTTGAATTTTAAAGTTGATTGAAGCATGTGCACCTTTAGTATCAATAATGTAGTCAGCTGCATTGACCGTTGGCATGAAGGTGGCTGCAACAAACGCCGATGTAAGTGCTAATTTTGTTAATTGTTTTCTCATAGTTATTCTCCGTTTTTTTGGCGTTTGCCAATCATTCTGTTTAAAGTGTCATCTTTATCAATAAAGTGATGTTTTAGTGCTGCTAACGCATGTAATGTCGCTAGCCCTATCAGTAAATATGCTAACCATTTATGTATAAATCCAGCGACATCCGCTTGATTTTCAATGATAGATCCCAGTGCTGGTATAGTTATCATTTCAAATATTTCTATTCCTCGCCCATCCGCTGTTGAAATTAAATACCCCATTATCATGATAATAAATATCAGCACATAAAGTATAAGGTGGGTCACTTTACCTGCTTTTTTCTCAAGCGAGCTATGGCTTGCTAGATGATCTGGCGTTACTTGTTTAAATCGCCAAATTACTCTAAGTAGCATTACAGCAAAAAATATCAAACCTATACTTTTATGTAAGTCAGGGGCGGTTTTATACCATGGGCTATAATAGGTTAAATCAACCATATAATAGCCTAAGCCAAATAAGCCAAAGATAGTGACTGCAGACAACCAGTGAAAAAAAACACTAATAAATCCATAAGTTGCTTTTGTGTTGTTCAATGCTAACTCCATAATTTTCTATTACTGGGCAAAGAGAGTACTTTAGCTCTCTATAAAATGTATCCAAACATTACTTAGCCGACAGTATTACAATATAAAAACTTAATTAATATTGAATATTTGTTTGTAACTTGTTAACTTTAGCTTAACTATAATTATTGGTAATCTAATAATATATTCATGAAAAGTTGATTAATAAATGACATTAGAACAATTAAGAATGTTGGTGAAAGTTGCTGAGTTAGGCAGCCTTAAAGAGGCTAGTGAAAAGCTATTTAAAACTCAGCCAGCGGTTAGTCAAGGGCTTAAGCAGCTGGAAGCACAATTAGGTTTACAGTTATTTAATCGCCAAGGTTATCGTTTAGTACTAACAGATAATGGTAAACAAATTTATCAACATGCCCAGCGTTTAATGAATGAGGCAAAGCAAATAAAACAACTTGCTTCTTTTTTAGCGATAGGCAATGAGGCCGCGGTTACTTTAGCAATTGAAGCCTCTTATGATCTAAAAAGAATTTTGCCTGTACTTGAATCAATACGTCATGACTTTCCTCATACACAGATCATTTTAAAACAAGAATATATTAATGGGGCATTAGAAGCCGTGAAGTCTGAACAGGCTGATCTTGCCTTAACAACGATTGATCTTTTAGCGTTACAGTCAGGTGATTACGAGGCAAAAAAACTATATCAAGGCGGCTTATGTAATGTAGCATCACCTGCATTACTAGAGCGTCACCCAGCGTTAATGTCAGTAGAAGCGTTGAAAGATGAATATCAAATTGTAGTACAAGATTCAGGGCAGAGCAGTCAGGGAATCAATTATAGTGTACAAACAGGGCAGCGTTGCTGGTATGTGAATGATTTTAATACCAAAAAAACGTTAATTATGAGTGGTATAGGTTGGGGGCGTTTACCTGAATATATGATTGAAAACGAATTAAAATCAAAAGAACTCATTGCGTTAAAACTAAGTGACGTAGAAACATATTTAGCATTAAATTATCAAGTGATAAAACTGAAGTCTAGGTTACTTGGACCAGTTGCCAGTAGGTTGTGGCAGAATATGAGCTTAATTAAAAATAACTAAGCGTGTTTTTTCGCAGGGGCTAATGCTTGTTCAATAGTGGATTGTAATAACGCTATTTTTTGATTGTTTTCTTCTTTTTCTGTTTTAAGTTGTTGTTTTGTTAGTAGTAACTCATTAGTTAGATTTAATGCTGTCATTAACAATGTTTGTTCTGGGGTCGCAATTGATTTACTGTTACGTAAATTAGTTAAGCGATCACTTAACTCAGCGGCAGCACTTAATAAAGCACTTTCTTGTCCAATAGGACAAGCCACTTTTAGTTTACGGTCGAGCACATTTATTTCAACAGTCCGTTGAGTCATTTTATATAATTTCCAAGCTTATTGAACAACATAGAATAAATTGCAGATTAACTTGCACTATAACTGTGCTGATCTTTCTATGCAAGTAAATGACCATATTTTGTATACATTTTTATCTAGCTGTTACAAATTTATTTGTAACTTAGCGTTTCACTGTGTTGTTTGGTATATTGATTTCATTTTTTTAATGGCTATATGCTTTGTCAATATTAGCTTGAAAATTTTAGGGTATAAATTATGGAAATGGATGAGTCGATTAATGTATTTGGTGAACCACTTGAAGCCAGTATGGGTAAGCCGGTTACCGGTTTTTTTCGCGATAATATGTGCAACACCTGTGAGCAAGATATTGGTTCACATACCGTTAGTATTAAAGCAACAGCTGAGTTTTTAGAATATTCTCGCCTTAAAGGGAATGACTTATCTACACCCGTTCCCGAGTTTGGTTTTGAAGGATTAGAACCAGGGGATACTTGGTGTTTATGTGCTGCTCGGTGGCTACAGGCTGAAATGGATGATAAGGCGCCACGAGTTTATCTTAAAAAAACGCATATTAAGGCGCTTGAGATAGTGCCACTTGAGATTTTAAGAAAATATGCCGCTGATTTAAGTTAATTCCTTTAAATTTGTCATCAAAGTTTGCTGCTGTGCTGATGTCTTTTAACTAGGGCAATGTTAGAATAGCTACTTAGCTCTTTTTCTTTAAAATAATTTGTAATGAGTCACGCTCTGCAAACATTCAGTTAAAATATCAGGTGAAAATATGACCGTAAACAAGACGTTAGACTTTGCTAGCACACAGGCAGATATCACTACCGAAAATGTTAAAGCCCACGCCAGTGAAATTCATGGGGTATTAACGGGGTTAATCTGTGCAGGTTTTCCGGTTGACGATGCTAATTATTTAACGATGATAAATGACTTGTTTAATAATGGTGAAGGCTTACCGAACAAAGTTAAATCAACGATTAAGCAAATGTTCACTGAATTATGGACTGATATTCTTGATGATGCATACACTTTTCAGTTAATGCTACCTGATGACGACGATTCTATTGCTGAGCGCGGTCATGCGTTAGGTGTTTGGGTGCAAGGGTTTAATTTAGGCTTTGGCTTACAACAAAAAGATAACCCTGTTCTTTCTGAAGAAGTAAAAGAAGTGCTTACTGATTTTTCTGAAATAGCCAATATATCTGATGATATGGAAGAAAATGAAGACACTGAGCAAGCCTATTTTGAAATAAATGAATATGTACGCATTTCTGCTTTATTATGCTTTAGCGAATTAGGTACATTATCGACCCAAGCAAGCGAGAAAACTCAAAAAAATAGCACAATACATTAGTCAAACATTAGCACTACAGATATCCATTACTGATAATGAATTACTGATGAAAACTTATTGATACCCGCAGTAATAAAATGAAAGAAGTAGAATATATGACAGGAACAGAAAATAAATTACCCGGTTTGGCAAGTTTGTCGATAAGTGATTTCAAACAGCACCGTGAGCGCTTTTTTTCACAAATGTCAGATAATTCATTGGCATTATTCTCTGCTGCCAGTGAAGTTACTCGAAGTAATGATACTGAATTTAATTTTTGTCAGAATAAGAGTTTCTACTATTTAACCGGTTTTAATGAACCTGATGCATTATTAGTGTTACTAAAGCGTGATAATAAAACACAAGCAATTTTATTTTCGCTGCCGAAAGATAAAGCTCAAGAAGTGTGGCATGGCCGGAGAGTAGGACAAGAAAAAGCCTGTCAAGAGTATGGCTTTGATCAATGCTTTACGCTTGATGAACAAAACGATCTTATTTCACAATACTTAAATGGTCTAACACAAGTTTACTTTGCTTTTGACGATAAGCTACTCACTCAAAAAGTGTTTGATTTATTAGCACAAGTCAGATCAGCAGTGCGCCAAGGTGTGAAAGCACCTTCGCAATTAGTTGATGCGAGTCCATTGATTGATGAACAACGTTTAATTAAAAGCACCAATGAAATTGAATTGATGCGCCAAGCAAACTACATTTCTATTCTCGCGCATAAAAGAGCAATGCAGCAAACTCAAGTTGGGCTATTTGAATATCAAATAGAAAATGAAATATTACACGAATTTACGCGTCACGGGGCTCGTCACTCGGCTTATGCAACTATTGTTGCTGGTGGTGATAACGCGAATATTTTGCATTATACCAATAACGACGATCGTCTAAATGATAATGAGCTATTGCTTATTGACGCTGGCGGTGAGTTGTCTGGCTATGCGGCGGATATCACTCGAACTTTTCCTATTAACGGTAAATTTACCGAACCGCAAAAGCTCCTTTATCAATTAGTGCTTGAAGCAAAATCACAAGTGATTGCCGCAATTAAACCAGGCACCAACTTTATTAAGTTAAATACAATTGCGAATGAATGCTTAACGAAAGGTTTAGTTGAGCTAGGCATACTGTCAGGTAACGTAGCTGAACTAGTAGAAGAAAAGGTTTGTAAAAAATACTTTATTCATGGTTTAGGGCATTGGCTTGGCTTAGATGTGCATGATGTTGGTGATTATCAGATGAATGAATCACGACAACAGTGCCGAGAATTTATCCCTGGTATGGTGTTAACCATAGAGCCTGGACTTTATATGCCACTTGACGATACAACAATTGATGCGAAATGGCGTGGTATTGGTATTCGTATTGAAGATAATATTGTTGTTACTAAGCTGGGCTGTGAAAATTTAACACAAGATTGCCCTGAAACTATTGCCGATATTGAAGCATTAATGGCTAATTAAACTAATGAAAAATAAGCGTAACACTTTTGATATTATCATTTCAGGTGGTGGTCTTTCTGGCAGCCTGATGGCATTAAGTTTAGCTGATTTGAAAAAAGCTGATGGTAGCTTGCTTTCTATTGCCATTGTTGAAGCAACAAAGCCGACAGCAACAGAGAGAGGAGAGCAAGAGACCACACCCACAGAGTCAGCACAATGTAATGCAGTAAATAAAGAAAGCAGAGTAAGTGGAAAAGATAATAGTACTTCATCACTATTCGATGCTCGTGTTTTAGCGCTTTCGCACGGCAGCGCATCATATTTAAAAAAAATGGGGGTGTGGCAGCATTTATCTAGTGATGCATGTGCGATTGAAAAAATAGATATTTCTGATAAAGGTTATTACGGCAAAGCCAGAATAGAAGCGCAAGAGCATGGGGTTTCAGCCTTAGGTTATGTCATTGAAATGGCGTTAATTGGTCAAGCCCAGCTAAAAGAACTCGCATCAAAAAACAATATTCACTGGTTTACACCAGACTCTATTGTTGATATTCATTGGCAAGGTTCGACACTAAATAGCGATGAACTAAAAGCTTCTACCGAACAAGTAGCGGTAGTACTTGGCTCAGAGCAGATTTTACATGCTAATTTATTACTCGCTTGTGATGGCGTAAACTCCCCTTGTCGTAAATTAGCCGGCATTAAAACTAACCACAGTGATTATCAACAAGTGGCATTAATTACTAATGTTGCTACTAAAAATTCACATCAACATAAAGCCTTCGAGCGTTTTACTAAATCTGGCCCAATCGCGATGTTACCGTTAGCTAAGTTGAGCTCGCAATCAAGAATTGATGTAAGTGGTGATAGTCGTTGTTCGTTAGTGTGGACTATGTTGCCAGAGCAAAGAGAAGAAATTTTAGCACTATCGGATCACGATTTTAAACAAACATTAGAACGTGAGTTTGGTAGTTGGCTTGGCGAAATTACTCACGTGGGTAAACGAAATGTTTTTCCACTCGTATTACTGCAAGCAGAACAGCAAACTTATCACCGTATGGCGCTTATTGGTAATGCCTCGCACACTATTCACCCTATTGCAGGGCAAGGGTTTAATTTAGGTTTAAGAGACGTACAGCAAATGCGAGAGCTTATTGAGAAAAGTTTGCAAGAACAAAAAGATATTGGCCGTTTTGCTTCACTTAATGAGTATGCGCAAAAGCGTCAGCAAGATCAAAAACAAGTTATCCAATTGACTGACTCCCTTGTTACGCTATTTTCTAATGATTTAATGCCTTTGGTGGCGGGTAGAAATGTTGGCTTAAAAGTCATGAATTACTTTTCGCCCATTAAAAATACTTTAGTGAATAAGTTGATGGGTTACTAATTTAAGTTACGGTAGTTTACGTTAAGCTAACTGAATGAAATAGGCTACATAGATTAGGCTGTAGCTAATCAAGCAAGTTTAAAATAAGAGAATAAAAATGCAAAAATTTGATGTGTTAATTGTTGGTGCTGGCATGGTTGGGTTAACACTCGCTTTGGCATTAAGAAAAACGAGCAACTTAACCATTGCCATTGCAGACACTTTACCTATTTCTGAGCTAACGGCTGAACCGGAAGTGCGCGTAAGTGCTATTAATGTTGCAAGCCAGACCTTATTTGATAACTTAGATGTTTGGTCAACTATTATTGCTGAACGCGCTCAATCTTATCAAGGTATGCATATTTGGGATAAAGCTGGCATAGGCAAGTTAGACTTTTCTGTTAATGATCTTAATAAATTTCCCCAAAATGAAAACTTAGGTTTTATTATTGAAAACAAAGTGATTCGTAATGTTTTATGGCATAAAGCCCAAGCAGATGAAGGCATAAGTTTTTTTACTGATAGTAAACTTGCCAATATAACGGTAGGCGATAGTGAAGCTTTTGCTAGCTTTGAAATGCCTGCAACGAGTAATGAAGTGGGTAACAACGCTGTAAATAGCTCAATGCAAGTGCCGCTGATCGCTAAGTTAGTTGTAGGTGCTGATGGCGCTAATTCTTGGTTACGTAAGCAAATGGATATACCGATGATCAGTCGAGATTACGATCATCATGCAATAGTCGCTACAGTTAAATGTTCGCAAGGTCATAAGAAGACCGCCTGGCAAGTGTTCTTACCGACTGGACCTTTAGCTTTTTTACCACTTTTTCCTAAAAACAGTGATACCTGTTCAATTGTTTATTCAACGTCACCTGAAGAAGCTGAACGCTTAATCAAATTATCGCCTGCTGATTTTGCCAAAGAGTTAACGGCAGCGAGTGATGGGAAACTTGGCACTATTGAATTAATCAGTGAGCGCTTTGCTTACCCATTAACAATGCGGTTAGCACAAGATTTTGTTAAAGATCGCATGGTGTTAATTGGTGATGCGGCACACACTATTCATCCGTTAGCAGGGCAGGGCGTGAACTTAGGGTTGTTAGACGCGGCTTCATTAGCACAAACACTTTCTAGCACTATTGATACCGACAGTGGTGATGAATTAACACTGGCGGATCCAAAAAAACTGAAAGCATTTTCACGTTATCGAAAAAGTGAAGCTATTGAAATGATTGCTGCGATGGAAGCGATTAAACAAATGTTTTCTATAAACCAATCTGGGTTTCAATTACTTAGAGGCGTTGGTATGAGTTTACTTAATAACTTCAAACCAGCCAAAAAACACTTGATAGAACAAGCCCTTGGTTTAAAAAGTGACTTACCTGAGCTAGCACAACCGAAACGCCAATGATTGTTTAGTGCTAACTGTATGTGATTCCATATTAAATGACCAACGGAATGACGGTTTTTTTTGTCATCCTGAACACTCTGTGGTCATTCTAAACGCCCGTCCGTCATTCTGAACTTGATTCAGAATCTAAATCGTTATGCTGTGTAGCTCAAAGTGCTCAGAATCTCGGTTTTATTCAACCATACGCATGGGATTCCATATTAAGCCACCAACGGAATGACGAAATCGAAAACCAACGAAATGGTAGTTTTGTGTCACCTTGAACTCGCCGTAGTCATTCTAAACTCCTCGTCCGTCATTCTGAACTTGATTCAGAATCTTACTATTCTCGCTCACTAATAAAATTTATTGCGGCTATCTTTGTAATTCACAATAAATAACAAGGATTAATTTTTTAAAATAACCTTTTTTGAAATTAAATTCTGTATAGCTGTTAAAGTTGGTTTTAAATTTGTATTTATGGTTATATTTTGTTGAATAAGCAGAATCCAAGGGCTATAATCTGTGCAAATTTTATGAGCACCTTAATTGTTTGTCACCATACAATTTCAGGTGTAACTACGTAAAGTATGACTTCTTTAGGAATGACGTATGACTAACAAAACCGTATTACATGCAAAACACTTAGCTTCTAACGCAAAAATGGTTGATTTTTATGGCTGGGATATGCCAATTAACTATGGCTCTCAAATAGAAGAGCATAATGCCGTTCGTCAAAAGTCAGGTATGTTCGATGTATCTCACATGACTATTGTTGATGTACAAGGTCCTGATGCAAAAGCTTTCTTACGTCGCCTTGTTATCAATGATGTTGCTAAATTAACTGTTGCAGGTAAAGCACTTTACACTGGCATGTTAAATGAAGCCGGTGGTGTAATTGACGATTTAATCATTTACTTCTTTTCCGACACTAACTACCGTTTAGTTGTTAACTCTGCTACTCGTGAAAAAGATCTTGCGTGGATGACAAAGCAATTAGCAGGTTTTGATGCCACTATCACAGAACGTCCTGAATTTGGCATTATTGCTGTTCAAGGTCCTGAAGCCAAAGCGAAAGTTGCTAACTTACTAACACCTGAACAAATTGCTGCAGTTGAAGGTATGAAACCATTCTTTGGTGTACAAGTGGGCGATTTATTTATTGCTACAACGGGTTATACCGGCGAAGAAGGTTACGAAATTATTGTTCCTGAAGCTGAAGCAGAAAACTTTTGGCAAAAATTACTTGATTTAGATGTAACTCCTTGTGGCTTAGGTGCTCGTGATACGCTTAGATTAGAAGCTGGCATGAACTTATATGGCTTAGATATGGACGAAACAGTATCACCATTAGCCGCTAACATGGCTTGGACTATTAGCTGGGAGCCAGAAGATCGTGACTTTATTGGTCGTGATGTATTAACGGCGCAAAAAGCGGCGGGCGACCAACCTAAACTTGTTGGTTTAGTGCTAGAAGAAAAAGGTATTTTACGTTCACACCAAGTAGTTGTTACTGAATTTGGTAATGGTGAAATAACATCAGGTACTTTCTCTCCAACATTAGGTCACAGCGTTGCGTTAGCACGTGTACCACGTAGCGTAAAAGTAGGTGATGTGATCGAAGTTGAAATGCGTAAGAAAAATGTAAAAGTAACAGTAACCAAGCCTAGCTTTGTACGTAACGGCAAAAAAGTTTTCTAATTTCGAGATATAAAAAATTACAGTAAATAACGTTAATATTTGTATTTATTTTGCTTTATCGTAATGACAATTATTGAATCGTTATACTATTATTTATTAGCGATTGTGCTAATTATTTACTAGCCATTGTGCTATAAATTTAAACAGCTTATTTGAAGCTATTTACTTTAAATTATTTACTTTAAAAAAATAAAATCTAACCAACAGGAAAAATAAAAATGAGCAACATTCCTTCAGAATTAAAATATGCAAGTTCACATGAATGGGTACGTAATGAAGGTAACGGTATTGTTACTGTCGGCATTACTGAACACGCACAAGATTTATTAGGTGATATGGTGTTTGTTGAATTACCTGACGTTGGCGATGAAGTTAGCACTGGTGATGATGTAGCTGTTGCTGAATCAGTAAAAGCGGCTTCAGACATTTATGCACCGGTAACAGGTGAAATTGTTGAAGTGAATGAAGATCTTGAAGATTCACCTGAGTTAGTAAACTCTGATGCTTTTGGTGACGGTTGGTTATTTAAAATTAAGTTAGACGATGAAGCTGAATTAGCTGACTTATTAGACGCTGACGGTTACGCTAACTCTATCGACGAAGATTAATTTTTTCAGTTTTAGCGTCGCTAATCAAATTTAGTCGGCATTGTCTGCGTTACTCGCCTTGTCACTTAGTGTACTAAGCTCCAACGGCTCGCAACTTGACGGCTTTGTCTAAATGTTGATTATCTTAGCTAAAGTAAGCCTCGATAATCGCGTTTAGCTGGCATTGACTAAACGCTGATTATATTAGTTAAATATTAAGCCTTTAACCGATTGTGTTTGAGGCTTTCTTCATACCAATTTTTTATCTTGGTATTCTCTAAATAGTAAATTTATTTAAGTGAAATTTATATGACTTCTCAATCACCAACTAATTCTTTTGCCTCATTACCGTTGGCAGAATTAGAGCAAACTCAAGATTTTATCCGCAGACATATTGGCCCAAGTGAAGCGCAAACTCAGGCTATGGTTAATGATATGGGCGTTGCATCAGTTGATGCATTAATTGACGAAATTGTTCCAAATGATATTCGTTTAGCACAATTACCCGCAATTGGTGATAGCAAAACAGAAGTACAGGCATTGGCTGATTTAAAAGCTGTTGCTAACTTAAATAAAGTAAACACTTCATACATAGGTTTAGGTTATTACGGTACCTTAACACCGAATGTTATTACGCGTAATGTACTAGAAAATCCAGGTTGGTATACGGCTTATACACCTTATCAACCAGAAATTGCACAAGGACGTTTAGAGTCGTTACTTAACTATCAGCAAATGTGTATCGACCTAACCGGTTTACCGCTTGCGAGTGCATCTTTATTAGATGAAGGCACAGCCGCTGCTGAAGCGATGGCACTTGCTAAACGTGTTTCTAAAAATAAAAAATCAAACCTATTCTTTATCTCAAGTGATGTTTTTCCACAAACTATCGACCTTGTAAAACAACGTGCCGATATGTTTGGTTTTGACGTAATTGTTGCACCAGCGAATGAAGCGCCAGAGCATGATGTTTTTGGTGCGCTTATTCAATACCCAAGTGCTACTGGTGAAGTAACTGACGTTAGCGAATTAATTGAAAAAATTCATGCAAATAAAGGTATTGTTGCGGTTGCAGCAGACATTATGAGCTTAGTGTTATTAAAAGCGCCGGGCGAATTAGGTGCTGATGCTGTTATTGGTTCAAGCCAACGTTTTGGTGTGCCAATGGGCTACGGCGGGCCACATGCAGCATTCTTTACTACGAGTGATAAATACAAACGTTCTTTACCGGGTAGAATTATCGGTGTTTCAAAAGATACTCGCGGTAACAACGCACTTCGTATGGCTATGCAAACGCGTGAGCAACATATTCGTCGTGAAAAAGCCAACTCAAATATTTGTACAGCACAAGTATTATTAGCGAACATGGCTGCTTTCTATGCGGTATATCATGGTCCTCAAGGCTTAAAAACAATTGCAAACCGTATTCATCGTTTTGCTGACATTTTAGCAACAGGTACACGTGTTAAAGGTTTAGCGCCTCTTCATGATAACTACTTTGACACGCTTACGTTTAACGTAGCTGACACTAACACGAACAGCAAAGCTGAAATCGTTGAACGTGCCTTAATCTCGGGCGTTAACTTACGTACCGACGTTGAAGGTCAAATCAGTATTTCGCTTGATGAAACAACAACACGTGCTGATGTTGCTCAGTTGTTTACTATTTTATTAGGTGCTGATCACGGTTTAGACGTAGCAGGGCTTGATGCACAAATAGTGACGCAAGGCTCAACGTCGATTCCAGCATCACTAGTACGTGAATCTGAAATATTAACACACCCAGTATTCAACTCGTATCACAGCGAAACAGAAATGTTGCGCTACATTAAACGACTTGAAAACAAAGATTTAGCCTTGAATCATTCAATGATTTCACTTGGCTCTTGTACCATGAAGTTAAATGCAACGGCACAAATGATACCGGTATCTTGGCCTGAATTTGCCAACATGCATCCGTTTGCTCCTCAAGACCAAGCAATTGGCTACAAGAAAATGATTGATGAACTAGCTGAATGGCTAGTTGAATTAACGGGTTACGACAAAATGTCGATGCAACCTAACTCAGGTGCGCAAGGTGAATATGCCGGTTTAATCGCTATTCATAAATACCATGCAAGCCGTGGCGATTCACATCGTAATATTTGTTTAATCCCTGCCTCTGCTCATGGTACTAACCCAGCATCAGCTAACATGGTTGGTATGAAAGTGGTTGTTGTTGCTTGTGACAAAAAAGGCAATGTTGACATGGTTGATTTAAAAGCCAAAGCAGAAGAATTGGCTGAAAATCTTTCATGTATCATGATCACTTACCCGTCTACACACGGTGTATATGAAACGACTATTCGTGAAATTTGTAACATTGTTCACGACAACGGTGGTCAAGTTTATCTTGATGGCGCAAACATGAACGCACAAGTGGGTATTACATCTCCAGGCTTTATTGGCGCAGATGTATCACACCTTAACTTACATAAAACATTCGCTATTCCACACGGTGGCGGTGGCCCTGGTATGGGACCAATTGGCGTTAAATCGCACCTTGCCCCATTTTTACCTGATCACGCATTAATTAATGTTGACGAAACAACCGCTGGCAATGGCGCAGTATCAGCAGCACCTTATGGTAGTGCAGGCATATTATGTATTTCATACCTTTACATTGCATTACTAGGTAAAGAGGGTGTAACAGCCGCAAGTAAGTATGCAATTACTAACGCGAATTACTTAGCGACTAAATTAAGCCAACATTACCCAATATTATACACAGACACCAATGGCCGCGTTGCCCATGAATGTATTGTAGATTTACGCCCAATTAAAGAAGCCAGTGGCGTAACTGAAATGGATATTGCTAAACGATTGATTGATTACGGTTTCCATTCACCTACCATGTCGTTCCCTGTAGCAGGCACGTTAATGATTGAGCCAACTGAGTCAGAATCTAAAGTTGAACTTGACCGTTTCATTGAAGCAATGGTATGTATTCGTGATGAAGTACGCAAAGTTGAGTCAGGCGAATGGACATTAGAAAACAACCCATTACACCATGCGCCACATACGTTAGCTGATATTACTGACGCTAACTGGGATAGAGCTTATTCTATCAGTGACGCAGTGTTCCCAGTACCAAGCGTTGCAGCCAATAAATTCTGGCCAACGGTTAACCGTATTGACGATGTATATGGAGATAGAAACTTGGTGTGTTCTTGTCCTCCGATTGAAACGTATATTGATTAGTTAACTGTTTGATATAGATTATTAAAAAGCGAGCTTAGGCTCGCTTTTTTGTTTAATCTTAAATAATTAAATAGTATTGTAGAATCATTATTTATGGAGTATTTATGCAAAAAGATAACAGTTACGCTACGCCTTATTTACTTGGTATTTTATGTGCCTTTTTTGTTTTAATATTGTGGTATTTTTCATGTTTAGTAATAGAAAAAGAAATATTACCTAATTCCTTTGATTTATTTATTGGATTTATAATAACTATGGTAGCAACTGCTACCGGTGCTTATTTGGCCTTTTCGTATCGAACTAGAGAAAAAAAGATTGAGACGAAAGATAAAGAAGTTGAAAGCCTGAATAATGCATTAATATCTTTAGCAAGACAGCGTAGCTTAGTTCAAGGGATTCAATTAGCCTTAAAAGATAGGATTGATATTAATAATTTCTCTGAGCGTTTAAGTAAAGCGCAAGGGGTAACTCAAGATATAGTGTCTTCAAATTTAATATTGCCTTTAGGTAAGCAAGTCTATGTTGATATTAATAGTTTGACCTTTCTAATCAAAAGTAATAACAGTTCGTTACTGAAAAGTGTCATTGATAGTGAAAATATATTTAATGAACTTTTAACGAAAATTGATAGTTTAAATTGCATGCAATCTAAGTCAAAGAAAAATAATGATACAGTTATAGCCCCTCCAAAGAACAGTAGTGAGGTTGACATAAATAATAAGGTGGAGAAAGTTTTAGTGGATATTGAGAGTGTATTAACTGAACTCTATGATGAAGCTAATAAATTATTTGTAGGTTATGATTTTATCAATTTTTAATTTTTAAAATAAAAGGGCTCGGTGACATTTGATATCTATTTACATTCGAATCAGAAAGGTCAGAACCAAATTAATACATTCATGATTCATTTATATATTTTAAAAGGCTCTGCCCCATCTACTTATGTAAAATAAAAGGAGTCGGTGACACTTGCTATTTCGGGGTCGGGTAATATTGCTGGTTTAGTTGGTAGCCATAAAATACAGGAGTAATGTTAATAGCCTGATTTTATTTTTACATCCAAACCCAGCGAAATTATGGTCCCTAATAGTGTTGTGATTACTACCTACACTAAAGATCCTATTAGCACATATTCAGTCATACTTCGATCGTCTGACTTGTTCAATTCACCAAATCTAAATATTGATTTAGCCATTTTTGGCTAATAACTTCAATTTAGCCTTTTTTGGCTAATAAGAATAAAAGGGGTCGATGACACTTGCTAGCTATTGTCACTATATTTTAAAGGCTCTGATTCCATTCACTACAATTCGTGCCTAATGTCTAAAATTTGACACATAAGTCTATTTCTTTTTCGTTATTAGCCAAACAAAGACGTGGGTTTGATGGAAGTGGTTTGTGCTACTTCTTTATTATAGGCGAGAGAAATAAAAGGGGTAGAGCCGTAATGCCATTCACCTTAAGTGAACGGCATTAAGTTTAGGTCACCTTTTCTGATTACTCATCTAGTAAATGTGCTTTTGCTAGTGACGTTTTATGTTGTTTCATTAACTGCGTTGCAATTGCTTGTTTAACCGCTAAAGGCTTTTGTTGGCCGAGTTTAAATATTGTATCAACGCGTTCAATCGATATTTCAAAACAGCGAATATTGGCTAACATGCCATTGATCATTTGTTCGGGTTGAGCCTCCATAGTCCATTGTCCAGCTTCCAAATTATCTATTTGTAATGTCATTTGTTGCTTGTTCTGCTCTGGTAATAAAAAGCGAAAGTGACCTGTGATATGAATGCGGCGATAATTCCACGTTGGCACTTTAATTTTCTCATGCGTTAAAGGGGAAATATAAGCGTCATCGCCTTGAAATACTAAGGTGACTTTGGCGTTATTTTCTAATAACCAAGCTATTTTGTTGTTGATAGATAAATGACCGTTTATTACATTTTTGTTTTGGTTTAAACATACGGGTAAGTAAATTATTTGGTCGTGTAAATTATCATTACTTGCAATCATCACTTGTGCCAAGGGGTATTCTTTTATTATTGATGTAATGTGTTCATTTAACGCTGCGCTTGTTTTAGTTTTTTGTAGGGCTGCTCCTGTTGAAACAACGTTGTGCGTGTGGTTTGTTATTTTTTGTTGTAGGTTTAATTTAACGTGTGACCATTCATTTTTTAACAAGCTGAATAAAGCGGTATTACGGTATTCGCCGGTTGACAATAAACGATGACTTCTTAATATTCCTTCAAATGTAGCCCCCAAGCGGCTAATAGCATTGCGTGATTTTTGGTTGTTTTCATGGGTTCTTAATTGTACGCGCACCGTGCCTAAACCTTCAAACGCGTGAGTTAATAACAGCAATTTACAATGACTATTGATGTGACTACGTTGAAATTCAGGTTTAATAAACGTGAAGCCGATTTCTAGTGCGCTATTTGCAACATCAATACTGCAATAACGTGTACTGCCAACAAAGGTGCCAGTGGCATTATCAATAATGCCAAACATGACTTGTTCGCCTTTAGACACTTGGGTCAACGATTCTTTAATCCATTGTTGAGCGGTTTCTAGTGTTTCGCATTGGTAGGGGGGCGTCCAGCGCCAGACTGCTTTATCTTTACCCGCTTGATAAAAAGCATGGGCGTGTTCTTCGGTCATTGGTATTAATGTCACCACATCATTCGAGAGTGTAATAGGCATAGGCTGTTTCATTGTTAATCACCTTATCGTATTGAAGTCATAAATATTGTGTGTATTGTTACTTAAACTGGTATGTTATAAACAACCAGAAATAAACTTGTAACTAGACCAGTGAAAGCACTTAATTTATCAGCACTCTCAATCCTCTCTCTAGAAAATATGGGAAAAGAGGGGGGCAAAAGTGGAAAGAGAACGGCAAAATACTTAAGTATTAGCCAAGCATTGCGTGATGCGATAAAAAGTGGCAAAGCAAAACCATTAGAACAATTGCCATCAGCCAGACAACTTGCTTTACAATTAAATACCAATCGCCACACTGTTATGGCGGCGTTTAATGAGCTAATAGCACAAGGATGGATTGTTAGCCAAGAACGCAAAGGTTATTTTGTTGCAGAGGATTTGCCCGTAAATAGTTCGCAACAGGTAAAAAGTGTTGCTGGCATCGGCGTTTTTCAAGATAGTAAGTCTTCATCTTTCAATTGGCAGTTTACAAAAAGTGTTGAGCCTAGCGCTGTTCAAGTAAAACCCAATTATCGTTTTAATTTTGCCGGTGGCATGCCTGATATTGCTTTATTTCCTTTTAATGAGTTTAAAAGTTACACCAGCGAGGTATTTAGTCGGCCTAACATTAACGAACTAAATTATGGTAATACCGCAGGTTACTTGCCGTTAATTGAGCAAATAACAGAGTATCTTCGTCGTGCAAGATCGCTGATTAATCGTGAAATTGTGATCACCAATGGTTCTCAAGAAGCGCTTTATATTTTATCGCAGATATTACTTTGTTCTGAAACCAGTGTAGCGACAGAAGCTATGGGCTATGAACCTGCGTGGAAAGCGTTTAAAAGTGCAGGTGCCAACGTTGTTTCTATAAAGCAAGATAACAAAGGTATGATCCCAAGTGCGCTTGAAGAGGCAATTAAGCTGCAAATAAAAAGAAACAAACCTATTAAGCTGATTTATTTAACGCCGCTGCATCAGTATCCCACAACAGTCACTTTGCCAGTGAGCCGGCGCCATGCGATTTATCGTATTGCGAGTGCATATAATATTGCGATTATTGAAGATGATTATGACCACGAATATCATTATAAATGCCAGCCGTTAGCGCCTATGGCGAGTGATGATCCCAATGGATTGGTTATCTATTTGTCTACCTTTTCTAAAGTGATGTTTCCTGGCGCGCGCATTGGATTTATGGCGTTAGATAAAACATTAAGTGATGCAGTGGTTAATTACAAAACCATCATAAATCATAAGGTTAACGTACCAATGCAGGATGCGATTGCACGATGGATGAAAGCTGGAGACTTTGAACGTTATTTAAGAAAGGCAACTAAGGTTTATAATCAACGGCGTGATTTTATGGTTCAGCAGCTAATGCATTATCAAACATTAGGAAAGGTAACATCATTTACCGTCCCAGACGGTGGAATGGCAATGTGGGTAGAGATATCCCAAAGTGCAGAGCAATTGGCAAAAAAGGCATTAGACAATGGTATTTTTATTCAACAAGAAACGCAGTTTTTAGTGGATAAAACGCAAAGCCAAGACCGCTTCATTCGACTTGGATTTGCGGGTATGCACATTGAAAATATTGAATTAGGGCTAAAATGTATTTTTACTCTAATAAAAGAACAATAAAAAAAGTATAAAAGGGGTTGGTGACATTTACTAGCAGTTCTCATTCATATTGTTACTATTTTTTAACGGCTCTGACCCTATTTTCCCCTTTTTATTAATCTGCCGTAAATTCACAATCCTGCTATAAAAGCGTAATATTTCTGTAATGCTAGATCTTTAATATTTGTCTAAAATTTCGACTAATGATTTATTTAACTAAATAACAGGCAAAATATGAAACATACAAAACTAGCATTTGCTTTAATGGCTACCCTATATTTAACGGCATGTGATGATGGCTCACAAGGTAAAGATGGTGTTCAAGGTTCTTCTGGGTTAAATAGTTTAATTAACCATGAAGCCTTAAATCTAGGTAATGGCGAATGTTTTTTTGGTGGTCTAAAGGTAACCTCTGGTTTAGATAGTAATAGCGATAATGTTTTAGCTGACTCTGAGATAACAACAACTAGCACAAACTGTGACGCAAACCCAATCACGTCATCAGGATCTCCATTACCTTATTCAGTTATGCGCTCTGATATTGATAATGGTGCAAAGTCTGGAAGTTTTATGGAAATTAGAAACGGGGGCTTTGGCTCAGATATGGTAGCTCATCCAACAGAGCCTACACAATTCTATGCATTAACAGATCGCGGACCAAATGCGGCATTTACAGGCGAGCAAGGTACCGGTAAAAAATTTCCTACTCCCGATTATATACCGCGTATAGGGTTATTTGAGTTACAAGAAAATGGCGATGTTAAAAAAATTAAGGACATATTATTAAAACGTCCTGACGGTACAGAAATATCAGGATTACCTAATACAGCTGCATTAGGTGGCACTGGTGAAACACCGTATGACGCCGATGGTAATGTTATTGTAGTTGACATGAGCTTAGCGTTTAATGAAACAACTAATCCAATTAAACTAGATGACTATGGCTTAGATGGCGAAGGTTTAGTGGCACTGTCTGACGGAACCTTTTGGGTAAGTGATGAGTATGGTCCCCATATGGTTCACTTTAATGCTGAAGGTGTTGAAATTGGTCGTATTAATGCTTTTGCTGACGATACACGTAATATATTCACTTTACCTGCTGAATTTGCTAATCGACGTGCGAACCGCGGCATGGAAGGTTTAACTATTACGCCTGATGAAACAACATTGGTTGGTATAATGCAATCTACTATTTACAACCCAAGTAGTGCAGTAAAAGATAACGACATTGTACGTATTGTAACGGTTAACTTAACAGACGGTGCTGTAAGTCAATATTTATACAAACAAGAAAAAAATCAAAACTCACAATCAGGTATTGTTGCATTAAGTAACACTGATTTTGTTGTGATTGAGCGTGATGGTAGTTTTTACAATAAAGATATTTCAGCAATGAAGCATCTTTATAGAATCGACATCAGTAATGCAACTGACATTGAATCAGTTTCAGTAAGTACAAATATTACACAAGATGATGCATTAGGCCTGTTAATTGACGGAAAAACCCTAGAAGAAGTTGCGTTAGAAGCTGATGGATGGTCAACAATTGAAAGTGCTGGCATTCACACTATCAGCAAAACATTGTTAGTTGATCTTGTAGCAGAAACTGGCTATCCACACGACAAGTTAGAAGGTATGTGGTTAATCAACGATAGTACTATTGGTGTAATAAACGATGATGATTTTGCTACTTGGGCATCTGGTGGTGTACTTGAACAGAAATACCTTGATGCTGGGCAAACAGACATTGACGGCAATCGCTTATATATCATTGAAGGTTTAGATTTGGCGCTTTAAGTCTTATTACATAGTGTAAAAAAGGTATTAACGATAAGGTAGTTTTTTATTGTTAATGCCTTTTTTATTTTAGAAACTACTTAAAAATATTTGACAGCAAATTTACCTCTGCTTTTAATAAGGGCATGAGGCATAAATCTATTTCTTTTTCGCTGTTGGCCAAACAAAAGGAGTGTTCTTGCTGGTATCAGGATTTTTAGACGTCGTTTGTGCCACTTTATTATCTTGCGCGAGTATCGCTCTGATTATTTTTCCGGTTTCTTTATGCTTACTACAAAATGTTTTTAGGTATAAAATTTCCACTCGACTGCGCGCCCACGGGGTTGTACGCAGAAATTTTAAACTTGATTTAAGACGTGGTTTATTCATAAAACAACGAATGTTAAGTAACTCACCCATTTGCTCCCAACCAATTTTTTTTTCTAGTTCGGTTAAGATTTGTTCAAGTTTTACGCCATGAAGTGGGTCATTACTGTTATCCATTGTTTGCCTAAAGTTTAGCTAAAATAAAAACAGCATTGTAACAAGTTTCCTAAATATTGACAGACTTATGCGTTTAATTCAGTTAATAGTAAGTGAATAACGTTACGGAAGAGTGCTTGTTTTTATTGGAGAGGGTAGTGGTGTAAAGTACGCTTAAGAATTTAAAGCGGAATATTGCATAAATATATAAATAAATGAAAATATTTTTACTGACACATGAGCGTGAGTTACATAGAGGAACTAATACTGGCTCTCTTGCGATAGGTAATTCTAATGATATTGTTGAACGTATACTCTGGGAAAGAGTAAATCCTAATAAAGGCCTGACTAAACTAATAGAAAACAATCAGGCGTTGTTATTGTATTCTAAAGGAGAGTCTTCATCAGAAGAACCTTCGACAGAATTACAGGCAAGCATTGAAGAATATGAAAATATTATCATTATTGATGGTACGTGGCAGGAGTCACATAAAATTTTCAATCACAGCCCTTATTTAAAAGATGCGCCGAAATTTACGTTGAAAACGACAAATGATTCTTTATACAAACTTAGGGCTAATCAACCTAAAGGTGGGTTATGCACGATAGAATGTATAATCGAAGTATTAAAAATGAAAGGGCAAGATAAAATAGCATCAGAATTAGCTGTAAAGTTTGAGCAATTTAATCACTAAAAGTTTAATCAACAAAAACTTAACTACTAAATATTTAACAGGCATGAAAGCATGCGAGGAGGCGTTTATCTGTTTTTATGCATTAGTGATATGAGCTTTTATCTGGGGCTTAGATATCGCTGAGCATTGATGTGAATTAAGCGAACATGTTGGCTTATAACGTAAACAAAGCATCGTTTTCCTTGGGGTCCATCGTGAGGCGACACTATTTATTTACATGATCGTGCGCAAAAGAGTACTTTTATTTATACACTTTGTATTATTCATTTTATTTTTACATCTAAACCAAGCGATATTACGGTTCCTAACAGTGTTGTGATTACTACCGACACTAACGATCCTATTAGCACATACTCAGTCATACTTCGATCGTCAGATTTATTCAATTCACCGAATCTAAATATTGATTTAGCAGCCAATACAAACCCTATTGCCGCATAACTCCCAACAAGTGTAAAGGTGAGTATTAGTACTCGTTCTAAATAACCTATCAACTTACCGCCGGCGATAAGGCCATTAACACTTGCCTCATTATTGGTTGCTGAAATCGGATACTTTTTCAATATGCTACCAATCACAATGGACGTTGGTTTTAGGATGATCAAATAAGCAAATATGATCATGATAGCATCAGAAAACTTTTCATGTTGTATCATAGATCCAATAGTTAAATCGTCCGTCATGTGAAATGAAATACCTGCTAGTACAAATATATGTAAAGTCTGATCAATAACAAAGTAGGAAAACTTATGACCGTTAGGTGTAGATACTTTCCATAGGTCTATAAAAAAATGACTTATGGCTACAATAACGACCAAGAAACTTGTTGATTGCCAACTAAGGCCTAATGCCATGGCAGGAATTAATAGCACGACACCGTGTAATAATGAGTGCAAATATAACTCAGGTGCGCGATGTTTTTTTTGTTTTTTTGCATCTACCCATTTTTTGGGTTGTAGATAAAAATCACCAATGATATGTACAAGTAAAAAAGGGATTAGCGTATCAAAAAAATCAAACATGTTTGAGACCTATAACTCGGTTTATGAATCGGTAATTTAACTCGCTGATTAGTGACCAACCTGATGCTTTAAGTGATTTACTGGCTGTCGCAGCAGCAATATTAAGCCTACTTGATAGTTCATTTACTGATAAAGCGTCATTTGTTCTGAGCATTGGTAGCATAACTTCACATTGGCGTGCAGTTAATTCAGTTAGTTGTCTATCTAAATATTTAAAGAGTAAATTAAAGTTTTCTGAGAGCTCTAAGTGATCAGAGTCAAAATACAGTCTATCATTTTTTAAGTTCTTTAATCCTCGACCAGAAAGAACGAATGCCTCCCCCATCGATTCAGAAACAGACTCACGTAGATCAGCATTTGAAGCAATAGCAAAGCTAATACGGCTATCAAATTTCTTACCTAGCGCTTTAATAGCAACGCGATAGATAATAGTGTATCTGAGTGCGTTTTCAATATCATGTACTACGGTTTTAAATTCGTCACCTCGTTCAATACTATGTACATTTGATTTATTACCTTCGTTGATCCATGTTTGGATATCTTTGATCCGTGTAAGCAGTCGTTCGAATTGCTCAGAGCTTAGCTCCGTTGAGTTGATAATATCGCCACTGATTACTGAGATAGGTTTATAAGTAGATTTCACATTAAAATTCCTTGCTACACATAGAGTGTAATTTAGTCTTTTTTGGCTAATAATGCAAATTTAGCCTTTTATGGCTAAATTGTTGGTTTTAGCCTTTTATAGCTAAAAAAACAAAGGAGGCTGAGCGTTTGGTTACTGAATTATTTTTTAATTATTATTTAATTACTTTTCGCGACTATTGTTTGCGTGCGGTTGTTTAAAAAATTGCTTGAATAGACTTTAAGTAGGTTGAAGCATTCGCTATTCATTAAAGTATACGTCAGAATTTCGTGTGATTTTACTTTAATTCAAGCCATGTTAGTTTAAAAGATATAAAAGTTAAACGAGGGTTGAGCCGAATTAATGCATTTATACGCTTTGTATAATTCATTTTATGTTTAAAACGGCTCAGATCTTATTTATAACAGTGATGTACTTGTACTTGTGCTTAGATAGTAAACTAGTTACTAAGTCTAACCGCTAAATTTCTTTAACAACGCCTTTTCCATGAGAAACTTTTAAGTTAATTTGGCTTTTACTTTCGGTCTCAGCTTGCGTAGCTTTAGTAAAGAAAGATTTATCGTCTGAGTCTAAAGAATACTGATAGGTGCTTTCAGTAGGCACTTTAACAACGATATTACCATGTGAGTTTCGTCCTTCAATTTCAAATCTTGCTGACGATGTTTGTGTTAAGCTGATTTGCCCATGCGCATTTTTTGCCTTTATAAATTTAGCATCACCTTCATAGTATATTGGTCCATGCTTATTACTTAATACGATACGTTCTGAGTCTGTTGTATTGACGCGAATATTACTATGCGCAGCTTCAACGTCCGTCATTTGGCCTTTATGTTTTACAAAATCAATTTTTGAATGAGCACTATCAAACTCAACTTGGTCAAATTGACTCTCTTCAATATCAGCCTTGCCATGACGCCACTGCGCTTCCATTTTATTGCCTACGGCCTTATCAATATCTAAAGTACTATGGCTACCATTAAGAATTAATTGATCTGCATTGATCGTTTTAATAGCTAAACGACCATGGTGTAATTCCAACTCAGCTTGCTTTGCTTGTAAATTGGCGATATCTACCTCAGTATGACTAGCATTTAATGTAAGTTCACTGTAACTGGCGTTATCAAGAGTCATTGAACCATGTGAATGCTTGATAAGTAGATTATTTATGCTTCCTTTGCCAAGTTGAATAACAAGCTTACGTTCAACAGAACAATTACTTCCCCAAACACTCAATTCTTTAATTTCAGCCGATAGTTTTAATGTGCTACTGCTATGGTCTTTTGTGAATTTTTGTAAACAATACTCAGCCTTACCTTTTTTTAGCTTTTGTTCCATGCTAAGTAAAATTAAGTCACTTTCGTTTGCTGTAATACTAATTTTAGTATGATCAAAGTCTAACGAGAGGTTTTCAATATCGTTTAGTTCGTACTCAACTTCACTGATGACGGGGTTTGATGCTGCAAACACTAATGAGGAAGAAGCCAGTATCGCGCAAAGTATTAATGTTTTGCTTATGTTTTTAGTTATATTTTTGGTTATGCTGTTCATGTCAGTATCCTGTATTTTTATTATAGTTTATTGATTGATAAGGTTCTTATAACAGTAATTATGCCAATGTTTTATGTGTTTGATTTAAAAGGATTTTAATAGGCGTTGTATTTTTAATATGTTTTATAATATAAAATATTAACAAACTAAATGGTGATTACCACTATATAGTGGTTTATTTAACTAAATTAATCTTACACGTACGTTAAGGGAGCGTTAGCAAGCCTATTTTAATACATCTTAACCATGTTAAAGCATTCTGTTAGAATAGTAGGCTATCAATTAAAGTATACCGAGCCAGCATGTCAGAATTTCAAGCATTTTCACTTTTAGAGTCAATTATTGACCGTGTTAATCTTAAAGGTTATAAACAGCCTACACCGATCCAAAAAGAATGTATTCCAGCCCTTATTAATGGGGATGATCTGCTTGGTATAGCGCAAACAGGAACAGGAAAAACTGCGGCCTTTTCATTGCCTATTATCAATAAATTTGGACGCAATAAAATAGATATTAAGGCTAAGAGCACACGTTCGCTTATCTTAACCCCTACCCGAGAACTTGCTTCGCAAATAATGGAAAATATTGATGATTATTCTGAGGGTTTAGAACTTAAAACTAAGGTTGTTTATGGTGGTGTAGGAAGACAAGGTCAAGTTGACGCTATCGCAGCTGGACTTGATATTTTAGTGGCAACCCCTGGAAGGTTATTAGATTTAATTGAAACGGGCGATATAAACTTTAAAGCGTTAGAAGTGTTTGTGCTAGATGAAGCCGATACTATGTTAGATATGGGCTTTTTTAAAGATGTTCAAACCATTATATCTAAACTGCCGAAAAGCCGACAAACGCTTTTGTTCTCAGCAACCATGCCTGCGGAAATAGAAATACTTGCTGAGGCTATCTTAAATAATCCAACAAAAATTCAAATAGCGGCTGAAACCGTTACCATTGACTTGGTTAATCAAAGTGTATATCAACTTGAAAAAGCGAATAAAGTACCTTTGTTATTTAATATTCTCGAAAATTCTGCCTATGAAAAAGTACTCATTTTTTGTAAAACAAAGTATGGTGCAGATATTATTGTTAAAGCACTAGAAAAAGCGTCAATAACGGCTGCTAGCTTGCACAGTGGTAAAACACAAGCAGTGAGAGAGGAAGCGTTACAGAACTTTAAAGATGCTAATTTAAGAGTGTTAGTAGCGACTGATGTTGCTGCTCGTGGTATTGATGTTGATAATATTACGTTAGTAATTAACTATAATCTTCCTGAAGATCCAAGAAACTATATACACCGCATTGGCCGAACGGCTCGTGCTGGTAAAAATGGTATGGCCATATCATTTGCTGTAGAAAATGATGTAAGACAGTTAAATAATATTGAAAATAGCATAGGGCAAGTTATCCCGGTTGTTATCGAACAGCCTTTTCATAAAGAATTTTCAAAAGTGGTTAAGCCTGTTAAAAAGGCGATCAAAAAACAGGTTAAGAAAAACAGTAAGAAGCCAACTAAATCGAGAAGAAAATAAATGAAGTTTCAGCTACAGTAATGCACAGTTAATCAGTTAAAGGTCAAAATATTCCTTTTTTTTACAATAATTGTGTGCCGTAGTGTTATTATCCCCTATAAATAGAATCATTATATTGTTTTTTAAATACAGAGCTGAGTTAGGAAATAAATGAAAGAACATTTGCATAACATTTATACAGATGATTTAGCTGATGTTGAAGGATATCGGCGTTTTATTTTTATTGGCTCTTTTATTGGTTGCTCATTCTTACTGCTGTTTTCTTTTATTGATTATTTTTTATTCGATTTGTATTTGGATAGTGCTGTTGAAGCTATTGGCGCTATTGTATTATTTATAATACACCGTATAGAAACAAAAAGGCCGGCCCAATTATGGCCCGTTATTTTAGGAATTGTGACGGTTGCTTTAGTTGTTATGGTTGGCACTTTTGCTAGCCCCTCTGCTAATGGATACGTTGTTTGGTTGTCGTTATTCCCCTTTATTTGTTTCTTATTATTAGAGAAAAAAAAGGCTTTTATCCTTTCAATATTTCTTAATGTGTTGTTTGTTGTTGCGCTTATTTATTTTTCTGTTTATTACCCTGAAAAGGGCTTTAATATTTATGGTATTGTAGCAGCTGCGGGAGCATTAACTTGCGGCACAATACTCGCATGGGCCTATGCGGATAATAGAACGAAAATGATACACCTATTGGCTAAGCAGGCTAAAACGGATGCACTAACATCTTTGCTTAACCGACGTGGGTTAATGTCTTCCTTTAACCTTTACATCGCACTGTATAAAAGGCATAAACAAGATCTTTGTGTATTTATTCTTGATCTAGATAACTTTAAATTAGTAAACGATAGCTTTGGTCATGATGTGGGAGATGTTTTAATTATTGAGTGCGCTAATGCTATTAAATCTGAGCTTAGAGATGTTGACTGTGTGGCTCGTTTAGGTGGGGAAGAGTATATTGGAATATTGCCTAACACTTCTTTAGAAGAGGCGGAAGTTATTGCTCATCGCATAAAGAAAACGATTGAAGAGTTAGCGATTAACTTGCCTGATAACTCATGCGTTAAAATAACAGCAAGCATTGGTTTAACATGTACATCTGAAAATAGAGTGTCGTTTGATGCTTTATATAAATCAGCTGATCAAGCGCTTTATAAAGCAAAAAACAACGGGCGTAATCGTGTTGTGTTAGCAGAAAAAACAGTCACGAGTTAAGCTAACTAAGTCTTAATTTATATAGTGATAAATAGGAAAAATAACGTTTTATTAAAAGCTTTAACCGTATTTATAATTGTTCAAATACTGTTAAAGGTCTGGTTGTTGTTATTTTTACACTCACTGATTGTCCTTGCTGCAAACTTACGTCGTGGTGAGTTCTTATCTTAAGTAATTTTTCACCTATTTCAACTTGATATAAACGACTACTTCCTTCATAACGCATTGATACTATTTTGCCATTACCTTGCTCATCTTCTTGTACTAAAAGATCTTCTGGTCGTAATAATAAATCAACATGGCCACTCAGTTGTGCGTGCTCTACTACTTGTTCAAAACCGATATCTGACACAATTAGGTTTTTTCCTGTCGCGATTTCAGCGGAAAGAAAATTTGCTTCTCCTAAAAAACGTGCAACAAAGCGATTAACAGGGTGGCTATAACAAAACTCAGGTTTGTCAATTTGCTCTAATTTTCCTGCGCGCAATACACCAATACGATCGCCAACAGATAAGGCTTCTTCTTGATCATGAGTTACCCAAATAGCGGGAATACCGGCGGTTTTTAATGCGGTACGAATTTCCCAGCGTAGGTCGTCTTTTAGCGCGGCATCTAAATTAGATAATGGCTCATCTAATAAAATAAACGCAGGTTGATGCGCTAGCGTTCGTGCTAATGCAACGCGTTGTTTTTGACCACCTGATAAGTTACTTGGTTTAACATGACGAAAAGCTTCTAAGCCTAGGGTTTTTATCCATCGGTCAGCTTGAGTAGTGTCAGTTAATCGAAAGCCAATGTTTTTTTCAACGGTTAAATGTGGAAATAGGGCGAAATCCTGGAACACCATACCGACATTACGTTTTTCAGGGGCAATCTGTTGTTTTACATTGGCGGTCCAACTTTTATGGAATACTTCACCTTGCGCAATAGGTATTAAACCGGCAAGTGCTTTTAAAATTGTTGATTTACCACAGCCAGTAGGGCCCACTAGCATGAGTATTTCATCGCTAGCTAATTCTAAATTTAAATTGTCTATTACGGTCGTATGACCATACTTGATTGATAAGTTATTGATTGTGAGCATTAACGCTGTTCTTCCTCATTTAATTCAACACTATTCCAGCGTTCTGTACTAAACATAAGCGCTAAACCTAGCGCTGATATGAAAATTAATATTAAACCTGGAATGGCAGCTCGACCAAAATAACCGGCTTCATAGACACGCCATAAATAAGTCGCTAAGGTTTCAAATTCAATAGGGCCAAGTAGCAAGGTGGCTGGTAATTCACGCATTACTTCAAGAAAAACTAAAGCACCTCCGGCAACTATGCCACGCATTGTTAAGGGCAAAGTAATACGTTGATAGGCTTCTTTTGGACTAGCCCCTAGTACGCGTGCTGCGTTTACTAGTGAGCCGTCTAAGCTTTCGGTAGAGCTGCGTATTGTACCTACGGCTAGCGGTAAAAATCTTAATACGTAAGCTAATATCAATAAAGCGAGTGTTTGGTATAAAAATGGTAATTGTAAACCTGCATAGATTAAGGCTGTACCCATTACTATGCCCGGGATACCAAAACCAATAAAGGTTATCCGCTCCATAATACGACCCATTGTACCTTTAATCGCTGCATAAGCTAAAGGTAAAGCCAATATTACGGCAAAAAATGCGGCTAATAAGGATGCATAAGCGGAGTTTAATGCATAAGTAAAATCAAAGTTACCAGTGCCTTCACGCCATAACCATAAAGAGAAAATTGCAAGTGGCAGAACAATTGCTAACATCACTATTGGTAAAGTTGTTAATAATAATAAATTAGCTTGCCAAGGTTTAGGCCAAAAAGTTAAGTGTCGACCTGGAGGCTCTTGACTACCTTTAACTTTTGATTCTAAGTATAAAATTAACCCAACGACTACTAATAACTGTAAAGACAACATAGCCGCTTGGCTTAAACCAAAAGAGTTGTATTCAACATAAATTTCACGGGTAAAGGTATCTAATCCCATAATGGCTGGAGTGCCAAAATCAGACAACGCGTACATGGCAGCGAGTAATGTACCTGCTGCTATACCATTACGAATACGAGGCAATACTACATGCCATATGCTTGATAGTAGTGGCATTCCTAACGTTCTTGCAGCATAAACTTGACTCGCGTCTAAACTACTTAACGCTGCGCGCGTACTCAATAAAACGAATGGATAGGTATATAAAGCCATGATAACGCTAGAGCCCAATAAACCATTAAGTGCAGGTGTGGCGATTCCGGTGACATTTTCTATTTCGCCGCCAGTGCCAAATGCGGCATAAAAAGTAAACGCGCCTAAATAGCTAGGTAGGGCAAGTGGTGCTGCTAACAGAATTAACCAAAACTTTCGCCATGGAATTTTTACATAGGTAACGAGTAACGCTAATGGTACACCTATGAGTACCGCGCCCACAGCGGTGAATAGCATTAACAATAAGGTATTGCTTAATATTTCTAGGTTTCGAATATCAAACATTTGTACGCTGTCAGATGCCAACGCAAATAGAATAATAACGGGAAAAAAAGCTAATAAAGCAATAACTAAAGAAATAGTATACGATAATGGCCAACGGGTCATATTATGCCAGCTTTACGCATTAAGTTTATTGTTGGTCTTAAATCAGCAAGCTTAGTTAGGTCAACATTAGGTGGAGAAAGTTGAGCTAAATTTGGAATACCAGCAGGTGTTGGTAACTGACCCGCGAGAGGTAGTTCATAAGCTTCGGTAGATAAATATGTTTGCACTTCTTTAGATAATAAATAGCGAATAAAATCAGTCGCCGTTTTACCTTCTTTTAATGCTAGTACGCCGGAAGCATTGATTAAACAACCAGCATCATTCTTTGTGAATGCTAATGCTAATCGAGCATCAGGTTTACCTGATTTTAATCTTAGGGTGTAATAATGGTTCGCTAAGCCTAGATCAACTTCACCACGTTCAACGGCCATAACAACACCAAGTTCACCGGCATATTGTTTAGTTTTGTTTTTCATTCCTTTTAGCCAGTGTGTTGTGGCTTTATCACCTTCAATTAAACGCATAGCGGTAATAAAAGATTGAAATGAAGCATAAGCTGGCGCCCAAGCAATGGATAAGTCAGTATCGGGTAAGGCCATAATACTATCAGGAATTTGCGCTGCGCTAATACGATCAGGATTATAGGGTAGGGTTCTAATGCGTCCTGAAATAGGTGCCCAATGACTAAAACGAAATTCAGGTTGTAACTGTTGTGTTAAATCACCAGGTAGTTTTTGCGCAAGACCAGCATCAACTACTTGCCCAATAGCACCAGAATCAACCGCCCAAAAGAGGTCCGCCTGACTAACACCGGCTTTAGCTTCTGCCATGATCATATTTGCTAAAGCGGCTGTTGGTCCGCGGCGGATGCGTAAATTAAAGTTAGGATTACGCTTTTTTATTGCATCTAAAACATCTTCATATAAACCACCTTCACCTCTACCGAGATATAGGGTTAACTCTCCTTTTAATTCCGGTAATTCAGCGACTGGAATAGCACTACTTATCGCAGCAAAACCACGAGCAGATAAAAAAGGAAAGGCGCTTGCTGCACCTAAATAAGAAAGTGTTTTAATAAAGGTTCTACGTTGCATAACTTAAAATACAGCCTTTTTGTTTTTTGCATTTTTTTCTAATAAAGCTTTTGCTTTACTAATTTTTTGAGTCATAGCTAGAACAATTTCACGTACTTGTTCGACGCTCTTTTGTTCTTTAATTGCTTTTGGTAACGTTACGTTAAAATCTTTTTCTAAATCTTCAACTAAACTTGCATCTAAAGCGATAAGTTCGCCTTCAACACCTTCAAATAAGTTAAGGTATGTGTCATGTACCATATTTGTTGAAGTATCAATTAATTTTTCAGCATATTTTGCTACAACAGAATGTAAATTGGTATCAATTACTGCTAGTGCTTCAATTGAATTTTTTGGTGCATCAACAGTTGTTTTAACTTTGGTTAATAAACCATCGTCTTGATATTTAGCAGCCATTTTAACTGCACCTAATGCTTGCCATAATGCTTTTTCTAATTTAGCTTGCTCAACTTTTACGTTTTCGATAGGTGACTGGTTATCAATACTATCTTTTACGCCATACAAACCTTGCCAAATTGACGCGTATATTAGCACATAGTTGGTTTCAATAGCTGCATGAAAATCAACTGCTTCCCAGTGTTCCATTAATGCTTCTGCATGAGCTGCTTTAGCACCACTTTTTTGATAGGCAGCAATAATACCTTCTGTTTTACTTGATAACCAATTTACTTCTTCTTCATACTTTTTGAGGTTGGCTGTAAGGTGATTAACATGTTCACCGACCTCACCATTGGCAAGCACAGAAAAAGTACTAAAACTAGCAAGTAATATTAAGCTAGCGACCATCTTTTTTGTTTGGATTAAGGCAAATTTCATTTGAATTGCTTTCCTTTGTGTAGAGTTAATAGAATAATTATGCAAATGATACTTATTCTCAACGAAATGGTAAAGTTATAACTGTTATTTTTATGTGATTATAAAATTTTAAGAATGCTGAAATTGATGTTGAAAGAAACATGGCTATGAAATCACTGAAGTTACGCTATTTTATGCTGCAAATTACCGCTTTGTATAAATTAATTCATTTGTTAAAAAATGTTACACCAATTGCCACTAGCATTATTTTAACGAATTATATTAATACCAACACAAATTGGTAAGAAATGTGAGTTTACACCATGATGAAATAGTAGATTCAACATAACTCTTTGGATGACAAAGAGAGAATGGAGGTAAATACCACTTATGCAATGTATTGTGCCATATGTGCTTATTTATAATATGAAGAAAGTGACTATACTAGCTTCGTTTGAATTACGCCTATGGCTGCACTCGTTTAGCTGCATCATAAACTGCATGGTATGGTGAGGTAATTAACACTTAGATGGATAGTGTATGGATTATCAATTTGTAAAACTAAGTGTAATGTCAGCGTTGGTGTTAGTTATGTAATTTTACGTCAGCAATTTAAAAGAAGTATTACTTCAATTTAATTTTTTAAAGGAATCAATTTATTATGTGGATAATTTTTGCATTACTCGCGACCGTTTTTTTCGGTGCCCGAGGAATAATGTATCAATGGACATCACAGAAGAAACTTAATCGTAATTTATTATTATTTGGTGTGTTTTTTGTTGGCTTTATTATCAGTATTTCAGGCGTGATTTTATTAGATCAGCAATGGTATGGTTGGGCAGATGTAGTTGTTGGTTTGGCATTGGGTTTTGGCTCTTTTGCCGCTAATGCTTTTTTGCATAAAGGCTTTTCAGTTGGTAAGGCCTCTCTCATTAGTGTTTTGTCAGGGTTAACACCTTTATTTGTACTGGCATTTGCCTTTTTGTTGTGGAGTGAAACGTTAACGTCACTTCAGTTACTTGGTTTTTTTATTATTTTTGGTGGCTTGTATATTATTCGCTATTCTAACGATATTTCTTTAACAAATTTACAAGGTGCGCAATGGGGATTACTTGCGGCTTTATTCTTCGCCTTTAATGACTTATTAGGCAAGCAGTCAACCTTGCTTGAAGCAGATACTTTTGCAACCTTAACGTCAATGTTTGGTTTTGGTAGTTTTCTTTTTGCTATGAATTGGATAGTAAAACGTAAAACGGGTGTTGTTGATCCGCATAATACTCAGTCAGATTGGTCAGAAATAAAAACATTTTCTTGTGGGTTGCTTATTGGTTTGTCTAACGTCGCGGGTATGGTTGCAATAATATCAGCTTTTGCCATCGGCAATACCGGATTAGTCTCTGCTATTTCAGGCATGAATATTTTAATTATTTTGCTTTATTCTCGTATTATTTTAAAAGAGTCTTTTACTCGACAAGAGTTGCTCGGGTTAATAACTGCTTTTATAGGCGTTATTGTGCTGAGGTTGAGTTATTAGCAATAATTTTACCGATTAAACAATAATAAAGCAGCTGAACAAAATCATAAAATACACTGCGGTACTTTCAACAAAGTGTCGCCGTGTATGTCCATCAATAATCTTACACAATAATGGGTTCTCTTTATTGTGAAAATCATATCAATTTTTACTTTCATTTTGCTAATCATGAAAGCTAATCGAGGCGCTTTGAGCACAATAATAATCTCGCAATGCATACATCATTGTGTGAATGTTTAGCTTGGTGGCAAATAAATCATTAACAAAGAGGAGTATTAAAAATGAAAAAGAAGTTAGCACTAATAGGCTGTGGTTATTTAAGTCAAACTATTGCTCAAGCAATAAAAGAGGGGGCTCTTCCTGAATATGAGCTGATTGCAGTATTAGGTCGAAATCCAATCAGAACAAAACAATTTGCTGATTATTTTAATTGTAAACCTTGTACCGATATTGATGGGTTGATGGAGTTAAAACCTGAATTTGTTGCAGAAGCTGCATCAGCTGAGTCCGTCATTGATTATACTGAAAGAATATTAGCAGATGGTGCACATATTATTGTTTTATCTACGGCAGCATTTGCAGATGTTGAGTTATATCAAAGGGCTGTAAAAGTTGCTGCAGACAATAATACTAAAATCTATATTGCTGGTGGTGCAACGGGAGGGTTTAACCTTCTTCAAACAGCTGCATTGATGAGTGCCACACCGATTGATGTGATTATAACATCTAAAAAATCACCTGGCTTTATTGCTCGAACACCTTTTTATAAAGATGGCTTGATGAAGATCACTGAGCAAGAAAGAGTTTTTACGGGCACAGCGAAGCAAATTGTTGAGGTTTTTCCTTATGTTTTTAATGTGATTTATGCCACCTCACTAGCGAGCGCTGGGCCCGAAGCGACTAAATTTAATATTGACGCCGTGCCTAACTTTACTGGCGATGATTATAGGATTGAAGTGAAAGGCGATAATGTTGCGTTAGATTTAACGATTAAGTCAGGTGATTATGCTATTGCAGCTTGGAGCGTTGTTTCCATTCTAAAAAATGCTGCATCCCCAGTGGTTTTTATGTAGGAATAGTTCAAAAAACACTGTCACGATTAATAGATTTTAAACGTAAAAGTAAAGGGGGCTTGCTCATACAGTGGTTTTCAATTTTATCATTGATTAGGTTACTTGATCGGAATTCCGTGCATGTGGTTGAATAAAATCGGGATGACAGATTGGGGTATAAATCAGTTAATAAAAAAGCAGATACTGCTACAAGTATCTGCTTTTTGCTTAACATATAAATTAATCGGCTAAGATTTTGTTACTTTTTATTGCTGATGATTCTTGTTCGACAATTACTTTTGAGGCGTAATCAAGTACTTCTCACCAGTGGCTTGTTTCGAGTAAGCTGCTATCGATTTTAATTGTAGTGCTTCTGCCAATGAAACTTCATGTGTATATTTGCTAGCAAATGTTGTGGTGATTTCATCGGCAACACGTTTACGCATCCCCATCACTGTTTTAGTGCCTAGTTTACCTAGTGCATTGAATAATAAGAATCCATTAACAGCCCAAGCAAAACCGAAGTTACGATTTAAGGTAATAGGGCCACGATCTAATGCACCATAAATGTAAACTTGTTTAAAAGTATCTGAGCCGTATACGCTATGTTCTGTCATATCACGAGACGCAGCAACTTCCATACAATTAAGGATGTCACTTGTTAATTTCCCGCCACCAATTGGGTCGAATGCAATGGTTGCACCTGTTTCAATAATTGCTGCAGTTAAGTCAGCAAGGAAAGTTTCGCTGCTTGAGTTAATCACATATTTTGCACCCATATCACGCAACAAGGTTTCTTGCTCAGCTTTACGCACAATATTGATTAAATCAACACCATCAGCAATACAAATGCGATTCAACATTTGTCCAAGACTCGATGCTGCTGCTGCATGAACGATTGCCTTATGACCTTCAGCACGCATGGTTTCAACCATAGCTAATGCCGTAAGAGGGTTAACAAAAGAAGATGCACCTTCTTTAGCTGTAGTCCCTTCTTTTAACACTAAGCAGCTTTGAACATTAGCACATAAATATTGACGATAAGTGCCACCACCAATAACCGCAACTGTTTTACCCATTAATGCTTGTGCCGCAGGAGAAGAGCCGGCTGCTACCACGGTTCCTGCACCTTCATTACCAACGGGGGTTGCTTTACCTACACGGGTTTTAACTGCAGGCATAAACTTAGCTGGGACGTCAGCAGTAATTGCTGGGCTTTGCTCTGTGCCTGATTGTTTCGCTGTTGACATATCAGCGACGCTGAACAGCACAGCTAAGTCTGATGGATTTAATGGTGCAGCTTCTACGCGAATAACGACTTCATCAGCACCTGGTTGTGGTATTTCTAAGTCTTGTAGCGCTAATGTTAATTTATTGTCTTCACTGATTGTTGAAGTAAGCTGAATATTTGATTTTGTCATGAGTTTTGCTCCTGCAAATTATAAATTTAGAATCAATAACCTTGTTGCTATTGATTGTGTTTTGTTACTTTTTTGAATCTATTGGTAGCGATAATGCTATTAATTTTTATAAATTACTGCTATCTCGCATTAGCTGCTTTAATTTGAGCGGTCACTTTTTCGATAAACTCAGGCATATTTGCTAGGCGGTCGGCCTCTACTTTTTGAGAAATAGTTAATTGGCTCATTTTATTGTTCCATTCTTTCATTTCAGCGACTTCTGCAAGTACATCCCATTCAAGTTGACTAGTAGCAAAAGTGTTAACAATGGTGTTGACGTAATAAACATAAATGTCAGCCATGGTAAATTGTTCACCTGCAATCCAAGGGGAAAATTTACACAAGCGGCTTAAGGCGCTAATTCCACGGTGTTTTAATACTTGGCGAACTTCAGTTTTAACTGATTCAGGCGCATCGGTGCCTGACAGTGCATAAGGAATAAGTCGTCTGCTTGGTAATTCAAAATAAAGCTCTGCTATTTTCATAATTTGACGAACAACCGCACGTTCACTAGCCTCTTTAGGGTATAGTGCTGTGGTTGGGTAAGTATCTTCGATAAAATCACAAATAACGCTCGACTCGGAAATGTTAAGACCTTCAGTTGTTGTTATAACTGGTACTTTTCCGGCTGGACTGATTGCCAGTAACTCGTCACTACCCCCATAAACAAGGTGTTCTTTAAATGGCAGGTTTTTGTATAGAAGTACATGTTTCACTAGGTTGTAATAGTTGCTAGCGGCAAAACCGTGCAGAGTAATCATAAGTCAGTATTCCATCATTAACGTGAAAATTTTCTAATTGCGCAAAGTGCAATTAAAGCGTCTGTATTTAAAACATTGCAACGGCGTTAGTTTGCAATGTTTAACTTAAAATCTATTATTACCTATTTAAATATGATGATATATAGGTGAAAATACCAATCACTATTGCTTTAAAGACAATAATAGTGCAAAAATTATTTATGGAGAAAAAAGTTGGATCAACTTCGTGCAATACGCTATTTCAGTACAGTCGTTGAAACGGGTAGCTTTACTAAAGCAGCAAAGGTTTTTAATGTGCCTCCATCATCATTATCTAGACGTGTGGCTGATTTAGAAAAGAGTTTAGGAGCCACTTTGTTAAAACGATCCACCCGAATTGTTAAACTAACAGAAGTAGGACAAATATATTATAAAGATGTACAGCAAATATTGAATCAACTAGCACAAAGTAATGAAACTGTGCGTAGCTATCAAACAACGCCAATGGGACGTTTACGTATCAGTTCGATGGTAGGCTTTGGTGATAAAATATTACTACCTTTGTTAGACGAATTCAGTAAGTTATATCCTGAAATTGTTCTAGATGTTAGTTTGAGCGACGAATTATCAACACTTGGACGTGATGATGTCGATATTGCAATTCGCGGTGGTTATGCGCCAAATGAGCGAGTTTTAGCAATACGATTAATGGAAAATGGCTTTATTCCTGTTGCTTCACCAAGTTATTTAGATAAGTACGGCATGCCTAACAATGTAATGGAGCTTAAAGAGCATAAAGGGCTTTATTTCAAAACACCAGCAGGACCAACACCCTGGTTATGTAAAATGGATGGTCAATGGCATGATGTATCTGGGCCCGCTGTAGCCATTTCAAACAACGGTCCTTGGTTAGCAAGAAAGGCCTGTAATGGTGAAGGTATTCTTATGTCAACGCGATGGGCACTCGCTTCACTTTTAGAATCAGGGCAGTTACAAGAACTTAAGTTTGAGCATGAATTAGCGATCACGCAAAATTCTGACTTTGCAGTGTATTTGTTGTATCAAAAACAGCGCTACTTAGTACCCAAAGTAAAAGCGGCTGTAGACTTTTTGGTGAAAAACATAAAAGTAGCCAATGAATATTAAAAAAACTGAACAGTAAAAAGGAAATATTTGTTTTAGCAGTCAACAGCTTATAACAGTCATCCTATCTTTTTTACCTTTTAACTCAAAGCCACTAGTTACCGTTTATGATTGTGATAATCTAAATAAAAAAATTTAGGATAAAAATATGAAATATACACTTTTATTGTCAACTTGTTTGCTACTTAGTGCTTGTGTCACTAAACCCACAGAACACGCTGATATTGTGATTAGTAATGCCACTATTGTTGATGTAAAAACAGGTGAACTAAATAAAGAACAGTCATTAGCTATTCGTGATGGTGTGATTATTGAACGCAGTAGTCATTCACTAAAAAATAATTATATTGTTGAGCAGCATATTGATGCTAATGATCAATTTATTATGCCTGGCTTGTGGGATATGCATGTACATTTTGGTGGTGGTAAAGAGTTAATTGCAGAGAATAAACAGCTTTTACCATTGTATATTGCTTACGGTATTACCACTGTTCGAGATGCTGCTGCTGATTTAAGTGAGTCAGTGTTAAGCTGGCGTGAGCAAGTAAATAACAACCAGTTAGTTGGTCCAACCATTTACACTTCAGGACCAAAACTTGAGGGTAAAGATTCTATTTGGCCGGGTGATCTTGAAGTAGAAACAGTTGAAGAAATGAATGCGGCGATTGATAGCCTTGATGAGATGAATGTCGACTTTATCAAAATTACCGATAGTGCGTTAACACCAGCACTTTATTTAAAAGCGGTTAAAGAAGTTAAGAAACGTGGTTACCAAATATCGGGACATATTCCTTTTTCATTATCAGTTACCGATGTTTCTAATGCCGGATTAGATGCCATAGAACATATGACCTACTTATTAAAAGCAGCAGCTATTAATGAGCCTGAAATCTCAAAAAAAGTAGCTTCAGGTGAGCTTAGTTACCGTAGTGCTTTACCTATCATTACGGAAAATATTGATAAAAAAACTGCATTAAGTAAGTACGCAGTACTCGCTAACAATAATACAGCGGTTGTACCAACCTTAATTGGTGGACAAGTTATCGCTTATATTGATGAAGATAACCACCAAAATGATGAATTTTTAAATTATCTTGGTGAAGGGCTTAAAGCGACTTATCAATGGCGTGTCGATAGAGCTAATAAAGATACTCCTGAGCAAATAAAACAACGTAAAGAACGTTTTATAAAAACAGCTCAATTACTTGTGTTGGCACAACAGGCAGGTGTGTCCATTATTGCAGGTACTGATGCTGGCTTTTTAAATTCTTATATTTACCCTGGCATATCACTTCATCAGGAGCTAGCTATTTTTAGTGACTATGGTTTAACACCTTTACAAACTTTACAATCAGCTACGCTTGCCGGCCCTAAGTTTTTAGGTAAAAGTGAACAGTTTGGCGAATTGAGTAAAGGTAAAACAGCTGATATTATTTTCTTAAGTGATAACCCGTTAATTGATGTGCGTAATACGCAAAAACTTACTGGAGTTGTTTCACATAATCGTTATTATGATCAAGCTGATTTGGCGCAATTAAAAGCGCAAGCCAAGCAACTTGCTAATAATTGATAGTTCGTCAAAATACTTATTTATTAATTAAATAATCAAAACCGAGCGACCAGAAGTTATTTTCTAACTTTTTCAATGGTCGCTTTTTTGATCCTGGTGCTGCATTGTATAAAATCAGGTTAATAAGATCAGAGCTAACCGCAGGGTTACTATGAAAATAATCATGTCCGATTAAACCACCTGATTTTGGTACTTTAATTAAACTAACATTGCCAACAGAATTAAAGATGTTTTGCTCATTTTTATTAACATCTTTTGTATTTAATCGTCCAAAACTCAAGCCATTTGTTAACCATTGAGAAATGCCTAAGGCGCTATCTTCTTGAGAGGTGTAAATAGTGATTTTTCCAAATGCAGGTCCAAATTGTTCAGCCATTAATCTTTGTTTGATAATACCAAAATCTAAATCGGGAGCCGCTAAAATTAAGTTTTCAATACGTAAGTCTTTTCTTGGGTTTCCACCACTGGCTCTATTTTCTATTATTAGTTCTCGTAACGTTGTGGTGACTACATCTGTACCACGGCTATGAGCAATGATATGAATTTTTTCTATTTCAGGATTTTTAAAGAGTAGTCGTAAGGTTTCTTTTAAATGAAAAATAGTAAATTGCCCTGATTCTTTATCTGCAAAGTAGGCATTAAAACCTTTGGCCGCAGCAGGCCAAGAATATACCACAGGCACACCCTGTCGTTTCATAAAGTGCCAAATACCTGCAAGGGTAAATACGGATTCGTTAAAGGTGTTATTAAAGCCATGTACAAATAAAACCACATCTTTATTTGCACTGTTTTTTAAGCGCTGGTTAATCTGGCGGTTGAGTTGATTTTCATGAAAAGACTTTTTCTCTAGAATCTCTTCATCAATTTGAAGTCGATCTTCTATGATTTTAAATTTATAAGGGGATAAAGGAAAACGTCCTTGCTCGTCTACTTGCTCTAAAACATAAGTTAAGTCGGTAGAGCGCTCTTGAAGATTACTTTGTACTAGTAATTCATTCCACGGTAGTGATTTATCGCCAAAATTTACTTTGGCAACACCGTAAGCAATCGATGATGAGCGACTGGCATCATATTTTATATTTTTTTTCGGGGAGGTGCCTCGATCAGTAACATATATCAGCTCCATACCGGTTTCACGTAGCGCCTCTGGGATATCCTTTTCTGAGTATGGCGTATTTATAAATACATTTGGTGTTGGCATTAATTTGGGATTAGAAGAGCAAGCTGATAACAAGAGCACTAAAAGCGAAACGAAGATAGAAGACTTACCTGTAAAGTGGAAAAACATATTTATTCCTTATTTTCGATTCTTATAATTAGTGAGCAGGAGAATGCAAAATTTAATATACAAATTTAATACACAAATTTAATATAAACAGTTAAGAATAAAGGTTAATACCAAAGCTAATATGCAAGGTTATAGCTACAGTTTTAGTGGATATAGTACCTAAATTTATAATCAAACCAATAAAATATAGCAGACTTATTCAGCCTTAGGAATTTTGTTGTGAGGTTGTTTTCGTGTTATTGGAATAGTATTGGCTCTTTTACCTAAAAATGGTTAGTGTAATTCTACCGGTATTAAAAGCGCAATTGGATATTTAGCTAAAAGGCAGTTGACTTGATTAACTTAGTTTATACCAATCTCACTAACTATGTGATCATTTTTACTTGCTAAAATCACCAACTACATCGTTATTTATTTAATAATTAGAACAACTAGTTATTGAAATAAATGCCTTGTATTTGGCAATTTTTTCTACGTATAAATTTGTTCACTTAATTAATGAAACTGGTATTAGGTGATTCTTTATGGAGAAAAACTCTCTCAAAATTAACCTGTTACTAATTTTTAATGAGAGAATTTTTGATGTTTTATTTCGTACTGAATGGGTTACTATCTTCAGTCTATTTGGATAATACGTTGTAGACATATTAGCACTGAAATAAAAGTAACTTTCTATTCCATTGGCTCTTCAGTAGTAAAGGGCATTAACAGTACACGCATTGCTGGGCGCAAGGCTATTAAAATGGTTTCTTTATCAACACTTGGATTAAGTGCTCTACGTAAGGTAATGCCACTTATCATTGAAAACATTACTTCTATGCGACTTTCAAGCTCTTTCTCGCTGAGATCTTTTATTAAACTACGTTCACCTACTAATAAGCTGCGCATTTTATTCCTTGCGTAGCAGTCAGACTTTTGTAGTTGCTCTGAAACTTTATCGTTACGTGCAGCCTCGGCGAACATTTCTAAATTAAGCGCCCTTTGAGTGACATCACTATGATGATCTACAGCATGATCTAAGCCATCGATTAAAATTGTGACTAAATCTCCAGATTGATCTTCAAATTCTTGAAAAATTGAGAACATTGTTTCCATATCTTGCTCAATAATCGATTCAATAATGGCTTCTTTACTGGCAAAATAATTATAAATATGACCTGCGCTCATTCCCGCCGTTTTGGATATTTCGGCCATTCCGGCACCGTGATAACCTTTACGTCTAAAACAGTCTGCAGCTGCGCATAAAACTTGTTCACGTCGAGCTTGCGCAATCGCAGGATCTGTTTGTCTTTTAGATTTTTCTTTCATAGTAACTCCGAAAAGCACAGCTTCCCTTTAACCTAATACTTATCACTAGTTTACAAGACCTCAATTAACAATATTATGAGTTAAATCAACGAACTTATAAACGAGTGATAAAATATTAATTCTGTGGCACTAACGATTATTTACTCTGTTGAGTAGGTCGTTGCCAACCACCACCAATTGCTTTGTATAAACTAATTTGGCTAGTAATATAAGCTTGTTTACCACTAATAAGCTGTTGTCCTGCACTATACCAATTACGTTGTGCATCCAGCACTTGTAAATAACTATCAGCACCTTTTTCAAAACGTGCTTCAGAAAGTGTAAAGGATACTTTATTACTGTTATATAGCTCTTCAAGTGCACTTAACTGTTGCATATAACCCTCTCTATCCGTAAGCGCATCAGAAACTTCTCTAAACGCTTGTTGAATGGTTTGTTCATAGCTGGCTAAGGCAATTTCTTGCTGGGTTTGTGCTACATCTAAATTTGCTTGATTACGCCCCATATTGAATATAGGAATCGTTATTGAAGGGATAAAACTCCAAGTGCCAGTTCCGCCTGAAAACAAATTATCAAGATCAGCTGAAGCAGTGCCTGCATTTGCCGTTAGTGTAATACTTGGAAAAAACGCTGCCTTAGCGACACCAATATTAGCGTTCGCTGCTAATAACTTAAACTCAGCTGCTTTAATATCAGGGCGTTGTTCAAGTAATTCCGACGGTAAACCAACGGGAACATTGGGGAAGTTTAGTACTTCATCCAAGCTCTCAATGGGTAATAAGTCTGCTGCAACAGGTTTGCCTACTAATAGATCAAGTGCATTTTTATCACGTTTTAACATCCGTTGATAATTTGCAATATCAACTTTTGCCGCGGCCACTGTGCTTTGAATTTGCGCTAAGGTTAACTTTGATGCAGCGCCTAGCGCGTAGCTTTTTTCGGTTAATGCTAATGAAGCTTGCTGGCTTTTTAGTGTTTCCATTGCAAGTGTTAATTGTTCTTTATCAGCAGCATAATTTAACCAGGCATTGGCTAATTCAGAGATTAAGCTAATTTTTACACTCGTTTGAGTTTGCTCTGAGGCATACAAGGTTTGTAGTGCTTGATCTGATTGATTGCGAACCTTACCCCATAAATCTAGTTCATACGCTGTCATACCGACGGTAGCTGAATAGCTTTCACTAATTTGTGCACTACCTGTAGATGATAAATCGCTGGGTAAGCGCTGACGCGTACCTGAAGCTGAAAAATCAAGTGATGGATATAAAGCTGAGTCTTCAATTTGATAAAGTGCACGTACTTGCTGCACATTAAGCGCAGCAAGTTTAATGTCTTTATTATGAGTCAGTGTTTGCTCAATCAGTTTTTGTAGTTTTTCATTGGTAAAAAATTGCTGCCAGTGTAAATCAGTAATATCACCTTGTTGGCTTTGTACTGCATAACTTTCTGGTACTGGCAGTACAATATCTTCACGTGGTGGCGCCATTTGACAG
Source organism: Colwellia sp. C2M11 (assembly GCF_018860915.1). Taxonomy (GTDB): domain Bacteria; phylum Pseudomonadota; class Gammaproteobacteria; order Enterobacterales; family Alteromonadaceae; genus Colwellia. The sequence goes on along the minus strand of NZ_JAHKQD010000053.1, from coordinate 77,959 downwards.
GCACTTAGCACTACAACACTTAAACTGGCTAAACTGAATGTTTTAAATGTCATTATGATTTATCCTCTGTCACAGTTTTATGTTTACCTGGAAAAACTCGACGTACTAATACAAAGAATAATGGCACGAATAATACTACGATTAATGATGAGGCTAACGTACCACCAATAACTGAGATACCGAGTGCATTTTGTGCACCTGAGCCAGCACTTGACGCGATTGCAAGTGGTAATACACCACAAATAAATGCCATTGATGTCATTAGTATAGGGCGTAGACGTAGTTTTACTGCGGCAATGGCTGATTCAACTAATGGCATACCTTCATCCATTTTATGAATAGCAAACTCCACAATTAAAATTGCATTTTTTGACGCCAAGCCTATGGTTGTTAGCAAGCCTACTTGTAAGTAAATATCGTTTGATAAACCACCTAGGAATGCTGCCATGGTCGCACCAAAAACTCCTAATGGTACTATCATCATAACCGCCGCAGGTACTGACCAGCTTTCATATAATGCTGCTAAACATAAGAATACAATTAATAGCGAAAGGGCATATAATAATGGTGCTTGACCACCACTTAAACGCTCTTCATATGAAATACCTGTCCATTCAAAACCAACACCGGCAGGTAAGTTTTTAACTAACCTTTCGATTTCATCCATCGCTTGACCTGTACTATAACCTGGCGCAGCTGCACCTTGAATTTCCATTGCTGAAAAACCGTTATAACGTTCAAGACGAGGTGACCCGTAAGTCCAATATGATTGAGCAAAAGCGGTAAATGGCACCATATCACCGTTATTATTACGTACATACCATTTATCTAAATCTTCTGGAACCATACGTGACTCAGCGCTACCTTGCAGGTACACTTTTTTCACACGACCACGATCAATAAAGTCATTCACATAACTACTACCCCATGCGGTAGATAACGTACTGTTAATATCAGATTGTGTTAGACCTAGTGCTTGGGCTTTGGCTAAATCGATATCGAGTTCAAGTTCGGGTTTATCTTCTTGACCATTCGGGCGAACGCCTGCTAACACAGGGCTTTGAGAAGCCATGCCAAGTAACATATTACGCGCTTCGAGTAATTTGTCGTGTCCCAGTCCTACACGGTCTTGTAAAAATAAAGTAAAACCATTAGCAGTACCAAGCTCCATAACCGCAGGAGGAGGGAATGCAAAAATAAAGGCTTCTTTTATGGTTGAGAAAAAGCCCATTGCTTTACCTGCAACGGCACCAACAGAAAGGTTTGGATCTTGACGTTCATCCCAATGATTTAAACCAACAAAGCCAATTGCTGCATTTTGTCCAGAGCCGGCGAAACTAAAACCTGTTACCGTGAATATTGAACGCACTGCATCAGACTGATCTTCTAAATAATGACGCTCCATTTTTTGCACTACATTCAAGGTTTGCTCAGTTGTTGATCCCGCAGGTAAACTAACTAAGTTGAACAAAATACCTTGGTCTTCATCTGGTAAAAAGGCTGAAGGTAATTGTGCAAAAATATAAATCATGCCACCAACAATGAGGCCGTAACATAATAAATAGCGTTTGCTTAGTCTAATCATACGACCAACAAAACTTTGTGCACCAGCATTGGTTTTATCAAAACCACGATTAAAGGCCATAAAGAAGCGACCAATAAATGATGAATCATTATGTACATGGCTTGGTTTTAACATTGTTGCACATAAAGCAGGTGTTAAAATTAGGGCAACCAATACTGATAAACTCATCGCGGTAACTAAGGTGACCGAGAACTGTTTATAAATAACCCCGGTAGAACCGCTGAAAAAGGCCATAGGCACAAATACTGCCGACAACACCATTGCGATACCGACTAAGGCACCTTTAATTTCATCCATAGATTTACGTGTCGCTTCTAGAGGAGAAAGTTTTTCTTCTGTCATGACACGTTCAACGTTTTCAACGACAACAATGGCATCATCTACTAATAAGCCAATTGCTAATACCATTGCAAACATGGTTAAGGTGTTAATTGAATAACCTAACGTTTGTAGTACCGCTAAGGTACCTAATAATACAACGGGTACCGCAATTGTTGGAATTAATGTTGCGCGGAAGTTTTGTAAAAATAGATACATAACTAAAAATACTAAAACGACGGCTTCAACTAAGGTACTGACTACTTTTTCAATTGATAACTTAACAAAAGGAGTGGTGTCATAAGGAATAACTGTTGCTAAACCTTCAGGGAAAAGCGGCTCTAACTCTGCAAGGGCCGCTTTAATCGCATCGCCTGTATCAAGCGCGTTAGCACCACTTGCTAATTTAATACCTAAACCTGAAGCAGGTTTACCATTAAAACGTGCAACAACGGCATAACTTTCACCACCAAGCTCGACTCTAGCTACATCGCTTAAACGCACCACAGAACCATCAGTATTGGTTTTAACAAAAATATTTTCAAATTGTTCAGGCGTTTGTAAACGACTTTGAGCAGTAACTGTCGCATTTAACTGTTGGCCTGATATTGCTGGCAAAGCACCAAGTTGACCTGCTGATACTTGCGCATTCTGTGCACTGATAGAAGCACTGATGTCTGAAGGGGTTAGTTTATATTTTTGTAACATATCTGGATCTAACCAGATACGCATCGCATATTGCGAACCAAATAATTGTACTTCACCAACGCCATTTACTCGAGAGATGATATCTTGCACATTGGATGCTACATAGTCACCAATGTCGATATTACTCATGCTGCCATTTTCTGAAACAAAGCCGACAACCATTAAAAAGTTACGGGCAGATTTAGCAACCGAAACACCTTGGCGCTGTACTTCTTGAGGTAGTAACGGTGTTGCTAACGCAAGTTTATTTTGCACTTGAACTTGTGCAATATCTGGATCAGTATCGGCATCAAAAGTTAGTGTTAATGTTGCTGAACCGTTAGATTCAGACGTAGATGACATATAAAGTAAGCCATCTAAGCCTTTCATTTTTTGTTCAATAACTTGGGTAACCGTATCTTCTAATGTACGTGCAGATGCACCTGGATAGCTAGCTTGAATGCTAATTGTAGGTGGTGCAATTGACGGATATTGAGCAATCGGTAAACTCTTAATTGCAAGGATACCAGCCAACATAACAACAATGGCAAGTACCCAAGCAAAAATAGGCCGATCGATAAAAAATCGTGACATTTATGTGCTCCGTTATTGAATTTTAGCGATTGATTCGGCTGGCACTGCATTAACAGGGGCACCCGGTGCTATTTTTTGTAAGCCTTCAACAATCACTTGATCGCCATCATTTAAGCCACTTGTTACCAACCAATTAGAGCCTACGGTACGGTCAGTTTTTAATACTCGAGCTTCAACAGTGTTGTTTTTACTAACCACCATCGCTGTAGGTTCGCCCTTACTATTACGACTAACACCACGTTGTGGTACTAAGATTGCGTTAGCTTTAACACCTTCAACAATGACAGCTCTAACATACATACCTGGTAACAGTAGTTTTTCAGGGTTTGGAAATTCAGCTCGTAAGGTGACCGAGCCGGTGCTTGGGTCAACAATTACTTCTGAAAATTGAAGAGTGCCTTGATGCGGGTATACTGAGCCATCTTCCATTTTTAGCTCAACTTTTGATTGTGAAGTAAGATCTTTATTGAGCTCGCCATTGGCAATAGCTTTTTTCAAACGTGTTAATTCACTGCTTGATTGGGTAAGGTCAATATAAATGGGATCAAGTTGAGTAACTGTTGCTAGTGCAGTTGTCTGATTAGCACTTACTAAAGCTCCAGCTGTAACATTAGATTTACCTATTTGACCACTGATAGGCGATGAAACCTTACTGTAGTTAATATTAATTTGCGCTGTTTTAAGTTGTGCTTGTGCGGTGAGTAAGTCAGCTTGCGCACTTTTATAATTAGCATCTGCTTCATCATAGTCTTGCTGGCTAACAGCTTTTATTTCTAGTAGCTCTGCATAACGATCTGATTTAGCTTTTGCATTAGCAATATTTGCTTGCGCTTTACTGATAGCGGCTTTACTGCTTGCTATTTGCGCTTCAAATGTTGCTGGATCAATTTGATATAACGCTTGACCTTTTTTAACTTCGGCACCTTCAGTAAATAAGCGTGTTTGTACAATACCATTTACTTGTGGACGAATTTGCGCTACTCGTGAGGCAGTCACTCGACCTGGTAACTCTTTTGTAAGTGTTAGTGGTTGGCTTGTTAATTTAATAACGCCAACAGGAGTAGGCTGCCGAGCCGGTGCATTTGCCTGCTGATTTTGTTCGCAACCAGATAAAACAATTGCACTTGCTAAAGCAGTGATAATAAAAATAATGACGCGTGAACGCTGCATGTTAACCAATCTCTCTTTTAGGGTGAACGTTCATTCTAATTTAATTTTTGATGTTTTCCAACACTAATAAACAATTTTTTTTTAAAAAAATAATTTATTTTAGCCTGTTTATTCAGTTGTTAATCATTTAATTAAGTGCAATATCAGTGAGGTTAATAACGTCTTAATTCTCTTTTAAATCGTTAGTTACAAATCATAAAAAAAATTTACTTTAAAATTATTAGAGTAATAACTTTAATTTCAAGCATTTTTATATTTTAAAATTAATAAGTTAGATGAATTTTGCCAACTAAGGCTATAGGACTGAGTTAATGAAATGACTTACATTGAATTTTTTAGTTATATTGTTGTGATGCTGAAAGTCAGAGACGTTATCGCTTCATTAAAGTGATTTTATATTCACAATAACAGACTAAAAATAATATAGTAGACGAAATAAATTGGGGATAAAATATAAACAATTTAATCTTAAGTTATACTTAGTAATGCCGATACACTTTTATAAGCGCTAACTAATGAAGGTAATACCATGAGCTCACCCATTAATAGTATGAATACCGTTATGGCAAAAAATCCCTATAGCCAAGATACCAGTTCTATGACTAAGTCGACAGACAGTAATAACAGCGTTGAAGACCCGCAAGTTACAACAGGTCAAACTGGCGAGGTTCAGGAGTCTATCGCGGTTTCTCAAAAGAAACAGCTTAATGCAGCTATTATTGAATCAACGTTAGAATTTAGTAATTCACTTGGTGATCAACCTTTATCATTAGCATTGAAAGCAGCTTTACAAGGTATTAATGAAGCATTGCAAGTAAGTGGTGTTGAAAGCAGTGTGGAAGATGCTTATGAGTCTGGCCTTGATTTTAGTCCTGAAGCAACAGCAGAGCGTATTGTGTCTTTTAGTACGCAATTTTTAGGTGCTTTTAGAGAGCAAAATCCTGATCTGAGTGAAGAAGAATCTCTTAATGCATTTATGGATGTTATCGGTAGTGGCATTGATCAAGGTTTTGGTGAAGCGAAAGACATATTGGGCGGTTTGAATGTATTAGAAGGTGAAGTAAGTGATACGATTGATACCACTTACGATCTTGTTCAAGAAGGATTGCAGGCCTTTGTTGATTCATTGAATGAAAAAGAAGAAGAGAGTGCCACTGAGTAAGATGCTTGCTTTCGATCGATAATTTTTCGTTGGTTGTTGTAATACTGAATATATTTAAGAAGTCAAAAATAAATCATCTTTGACTTCTCCTTGAAATCTTCTAGAGTCAAACCTCAATTACTTTTTGGTATTAGATTGATGGTGTAGTTATTACAAGTCACTTCGCCATCCCATGCCGGACTCTTCCATTAATCGTTCATATACACCTTCTATATTAAGTGGCAGCCAAGCTTCATATTGTCTTAAGTCTTTAAATTCACTTAACTTGACATTTTGCTTTATTTCATCAAGCGTTTGACCAGCTAAAATACCTTCGGTAACTTTACTGTACAGCTGTTTTAGGTAACGTAAATAGCGTTTTACATCATCCTTATTACCCATGTCAGCATGGCCACCGACAAAGGTATTAAAGTCATAATGAAGGACAGCTTGTGTGGAATTAATCATACCTTGGATATCGTAACTCCACAGTTTTTGCCATGGCATTCTACCTATCATTATCCAATCAACTACAAATAAGGTTTTTTGTTTTTCAAACAACATACTTATTGAGCCTCGACCGTCATTTGGTCCATGATAATTAAGTTTAACGTTTGAATCTCCTAGCGTCAGTGTGAGTTCGTTATCGAATATTAGATCAGGGCTAACTGTTTTCATTTTAGTATTTTTAATATCTTGTGCACTTAACCTATGAGCAACGAAGATTGTATGTGGGCTTTTAAATACTTCTGCACCGTAAATATGGTCGCTGTGATTATGACTATAAATGACATATTTAACAGGTACGTTAAAACGCGTTTTAATTTGTTCATTCAGCCAGGTAGCCGCTTTTTTATTAAGAGGGTCGGTAACAATGGCACCTTGTGGAGTGATCAAAAATACTGAGCGGTGTCTATCGTCTATAAAGCGGTATAAGCCATCGCCTAATTCTTCAATTTCAAGTGCCTGTACAGTGAAGCCTACAATAAGTAACACTCCTGTTAATAGTTTTATCAATGACCTGGGCATACACCATTCCTTTAATAGAAAAAAATAATAATCTTGTTAAAAGAAGAGAGGAGAATAAGGTAAAAAATTTCAGCTAATTGTTTTCAGTGCGTCATCTTTAACTAATTATGTTCGAGATAAAATAGCTGTAATGAAATGATAAATAAATTATATAACTACATAATTGCCCTACATTTGGTGGTTAAGCTTACGACAATAAAGTATTAACGTTTAATTTTTATAGTTAATTTTGACGTTGAATTCTTAATGTTTAAGCATAATTTATTGGGGTTTAAAATGATGAAAAATTCGTGGGCAGCTTTACTGGTAGGAGTGTGTAGTTTATCACTAAGTGCATGTAATAATGGTAGTGAATTAACTCAGCAATATAGTGATACTAACGTGTTTACTTTAATAAGCCCTGCTATGGAAGACGGTGGTAAATTACCTGTTACTTATACTTGTGATGGTGAAAGTGTTCACCCTCCTTTTAGTTGGAGTGGGGCACCTGAAACTACACAATCTTATACCTTGATTATGCATCATAATGCACCAGATGGTGTTCATTGGTACTGGACGATGTACAACATCAATGGGGATGCCACACAAATAAATAGTGGTGAAACACTCGGTTTATTGGGTAGTAATAGTGTTAACGATATAAACGAATATGCGCCACCGTGCTCTAAAGGTCCTGGAGTGAAAAATTATACTTACACTCTTTATGCTTTGTCTGAGCCGGTTACTTTTCCTGAACGTAGTGTTTCTAATGAGCATGAAAAAGTCGATCGAGAGACACTTTTAGCGGCAATGAAAGATATCACGTTAGATTCTGCACAAATGACTGTAAGTTATGAGCGTGATAACCAGAGGGCAAAAGGTGAGAGGGGAGCAAATAAACGTTCAAATGGTGGGATGAAAAAAGGCGTTGAAAAAAGACCTAAGCCAGCTCCTTTTATTCAACCTGATTTGACTAAACACATTGATTCTGCTCGTTGCACTACAATTCAACAGTCGGTAAGTGACGCAGGTTTTGATAAAAATGTTGATGTAATTTGCGATGAAACCTATGCCTACATTGCATCTTCTACCTATCCTGATCATGAAATGATGACAGGCATTACGGGCACTAATGAACAAATTCCCGTACCTGCACAAGGTTATGCAGCACCGATTAAACTCGAACCTAAAAAAGCCGATACGTTAACGACTATTGATGCTGCCGTTGGCGTAGCTGTAAATGGTGTACCTATTTATGACTATTCATCGCAAGGTGAGTTAGATGTCAGTCAATATGATGCTAAACACGATACCTTAGTGTTAGGGCAGTTAGATAACTGTGGAGGGCATTCTGGTCGAGGTGACGACTATCATTATCATGTGTCACCAACGTGTATGATTGAGACTATGAAAAATAAAGACGATGATAGCATTATTGGTTGGGCATACGATGGTTATCCATTGTATGGCGACAAGAATCCTGACGGCAGTGAAATCAGTAAAGGTGATTTAGATGTGTGTAATGGTCAGGCAGATGACACTTTTGGTTATCGTTATCAAACCTCAGTAACTCCACCTTATATCATTCAATGTTTAGTTGGTGAAGTTGATACCGCAAAATTACCTAGAGTTGCTCCATTAAGTGGTGATACGCAAGGAATAAGAGCTGATCTTCGTCCACCTGCAGGTGGTGTTGAAAACTTAACTCACACAGTGTCAAAAGATGGCAGCCGTACTATGCGTTATTCATATCAAGGTGAAGAGTATTTCACGACTTATACGCCATCAAAGCAGGGGGATAGCTGTTATGACTTTAAACAAAAAACCATTAGCAATGGTGGCAAAGTTGAAGAAGGCACTTTTTGCAGAAACAGTGATCAAGCAAAAGCTGAACCAGCGAAAAATTTAGCTACAGAGCAAGAAGACAGACCTAAGTCTGAACCTAAGCGTAAGCAAAATGTTTTAACGCCATTAGTGACTGTTAATGCTACAAATCCAAACATTTCAGGTGAACACCATTTTAAACTAGAAGCATGGGCTGACAACTGGTTTGCTGTTTATGTTGGCGAAAACCTTCTTATTGAAGATTCAGTCTCTATAACCACTGAGCGTTCTTTTAATGCAGAAAGGGTTATCTTTTCTGAAGATTATCCTATTCAGCTTAATTTGATTATTAAAGACTTTAAGCAAAATGATTCAGGGTTAGAGTACATAGGTGCCAGAAACCAACAAATGGGTGATGGCGGTTTTATTATGCAAGTAACTGATATAGATACTAATGAAGTTGTTTCTGTTACAGATAGTAGTTGGAAATGTGAAGTACTTCATCGAGCCCCTTTGAACAAGTTATGTGAGCAAGAGTCTAACCCTGTTGCTGGCGAAGGCTATTGTACTTTTATGTCTAAAGAAGCGCCTAACAATTGGTTAAAAACTGATTTTGATGATTCATCTTGGGATGATGCAACTGAACATAATACTGCCTCGGTAGGGCCAAAAGATGGTTATAACGAGATAACTTGGGATGAAAATGCTCAGATAATCTGGGGTGATGATCTTGAAACTGTAAATACATTAATTTGTCGTGCAACCATTGAGCAACCTGAATCTCAACAGTAATAAATAACCGAGGTAACTAGAATGACGTTAGTTAGAAAATTGAAATGTACAAAAACCTTGCGTGCTTTAATGTTCGCTTGTATTGGTTATTTTATAACGCTTAGCATACCTTTAAGTGCTCATATTTTAAATGAGACAACTGCGCAAGTTATTTTAAGAGACGGGCAAATAGAAGTGAAAATGTATACCGATCTTGAACATTTTAGTGCTGCTTTACAAAGTGATCAGGCTTGGTTATTGGGCGATATTGATGCCGTAATGCCTGATAATTTAAATGCTAGCCAACAGGAAGCTTTCATTGTGGATGCGCTTAAACAAAAAATGCTTTTAACGGTAAATGGAAAACCGATAAGTATTGAAACTGCTTATTTAGAAACCGTTGTGGATAAAAATGATGATCACACCAGAGAAATTATTTTTCAAGCAAGACATAGTTATTCAAAGGTAACTGAACTCTCGGTTTCATTTCATAAAAGCTTAGGAGCAGTTCATACGAGTTTTGTTAAGCCTCAGTACAAATTACTCAGTGCTGGCGCTACTGCTCATATGACTTTTTAGCTCTTTAATATATAGATAGGTTTACTTAACAATAATTTGAGTAAGTCTATCTATTATGTGAAAACCTCAATTGTAGGCATATAGTCAATATGCAATACTGCTACAAAGTATAAAGCCATGATCTTAAATACCAGAGAGCCTATGAAGTTAATCCATAAATTCTTTTTAGCTTTTTTCATCACTAATATAACCTTGGTTGGCTTAATGTTTGCGTTTATCTATATGAATTTCTCAGTAGAGTTTAATCACTTTGTTGAAAAAGAAGAACATAAGCATCTTAACGAGGTTAAGCAACAACTTGTAAGTCTCTACTCTGAATTCGGCTCTTGGGATCCTATTAGTGACAATACACAACTATGGCGTTCTATTGTTGCACCTGAAAAGAATCCAAATACGTCAGAAGTATATTCAAAAGACAATACTAGCTTTGCCCATAATACGCAGAGCATTAATAATAAAAAAGTAATAAATAAACAAGCAGCCACGCAAAAAAAGTCACCATCGATGTTATGGGTAAACCTTCCCGCTGATTTATTACAAACAGGTAAACGCATCAGTTTGTATGATGAAAATAAACAAGTTGTTGTTGGTAGGGCTGATATAAATGAAAACCCTTATATCGAAGCTGTTTTATTAAATAATACCGTGATCGGCTGGATCGGTTTAGTGCCTTCAAATTTAGTTGAAAATAGTCCAGCTGAAGCTTTTTTATCGGCACAACTTCATAATTATTTATTGATCACCTTATTCGTTATTCTCCTGGCTTTTATTATGGCAATTGTGTTATCTCGGCATTTAATTAAGCCAATCAAACAAATTGTTGTTGGTACGAGTGAGCTTAATAAAGGAAACTTTTCCAGTAGAATTAAACCGCTTACTCAGGATGAACTAGGGACATTATCTAAGAACTTTAATGAATTGGCGGGTACGCTTGAACATAATCAACAAATGCGGTTTCAGTGGGTGTCTGATACGTCTCATGAATTAAGAACACCGCTTACTGTTCTACGATCGCACTTATTAGCTGTGCAAGAAGGTGTTTTTATTGCTGATGAAAAGCGCATTAGTTTACTCATTAATCAGGTTGATAATTTAAGTCATATTGTTGATGATCTTGCCCAATTAACTAACAGCGATACAGCTAACTTAACTTATAATGCGGTAGATATTGACGTATGCGAAATGCTTCAACAATTAATTGAAAGTTATACACCTAGATTTGAAGAGCACAACTTATCGCTTAATAGTCAAGCTTTACAACATACAGATTCATGCCTAGTTAGTGGTGATAAAGATAGGTTGCACCAGCTATTTGCAAACTTATTAGAAAATACCTGCCGATATACTCATGCTGGTGGACAAATAAATATAGAAATTAATAAACTTGAGCATGAGTTAGTGATAATTGTTCATGACTCTGCGCCAGGTGTGTTGCCTGAGGAGCATACTAAACTTTTTGAACGTTTCTACCGTGTAGAAAAATCAAGAAATAGAGATTATGGCGGCTCAGGACTTGGTTTATCACTATGTAAACAAATAGCAGAGGCACATGGTGGAGATATTGCTATACAAGATTCACCATTAGGTGGCTTGGCGGTAAAAGTTACCTTTCCTATTGTAGGTTAATATAATGACAACACATAAAATACTGATTGTTGAAGATGAAGAGCACATTGCTGAAGTGCTAATCGCTTACTGCAAACAACAAGGTTACTGCACTGAACATTTTAATAGTGGGCAGGACGTGGTTAATTTTGTAAAAAATAATCATGTTGATTTAATTCTGTTAGATTTAATGTTGCCAGATGTAGACGGTATTACACTGTGTAAAGAAGTCAGGTTGTTCTCGAATGTCCCTATTATTATGGTCACAGCTAAAAGCGAAGAGATCGATCGCTTATTGGGTTTAAACCTTGGTGCTGATGATTATATCTGTAAGCCTTTTAGCCCAAAAGAGGTGATTGCAAGAATACAGGCTGTGTTAAGAAGAACTCAGCAAACTAAAATGAATATTATTTATCAATCGGGTTTTGAGGTACATAAAGAAGATTATGTTGCGCTTCTTAAGGGGAAGGATATAGGTTTTACTGCGGTTGAGTTTAAAATATTTCTGCTTTTTATCAGTCAGGTTGGTCGTGTGTTTACTCGTGAAGATATTATTAACGCTATATATAATCAGGCGTTAGATATGTCAGATCGTAATATTGATACCCATATAAAAAATATACGTAAAAAGATAAACGAGATAGAAGAGGGGGTAAACCCGATCTCTGCAGTTTATGGTGTTGGTTATAAATTTAAAGAAATACTTTAGTTAATTAATTGTACCTTTCGGTAAGGTTTGACTTAAAATGTACCGTTAAGTACAATTGGTTTTATACTTGGTTGTTTAATTCGGAGTCATTGTGTCTAGCGGTAGAAAAAAATTATTTGATGAAAATACAGCTTTAAATGCTGCCATGGATGTTTTTTGGCAAAAGGGCTATGTTGGTGCTTCTCTTACTGATTTAACTAAGCGTATGGGAATTAATAAGCCGAGTATGTACAGTGCTTTTGGTAATAAAGAAGCGTTATTTGTTAAAGCGACCCAGTGCTATATTGATACTAAAATGAAGCCACTTATTAGCCTGCTTTTTGAAGAAAAAGTGACACTAAAACAACGTTTAAAAAATCATATGATGTCTATTGTAGCTATGCAATGTGATACAAGTGATGCAAAAGGTTGTTATTTGGCATTATGTCAGTCAGAGCTTGTAAGCGGTGATATTCCTGAACAAGCAGAGCAGTTACTTAAAGAAGCCGATGCTATGCCAATTCAAGTTTATACCGAACTGTTTAATAGTGATGCTGAGGCTATTAAATTAGGGCTAAATAATAATGCTCAAGCCAATGCGTTAAGTCTATACACTATATTAAAGGGGACTGCTTCGATGGCGCGATCTGGCATTGATAAATCAGAGCTTGAATATAGTATTGATAGTATTCTTGTTGGTATAGGTGTGCAATAAATAGTGTTAATTCATTTATAGAAATTAAATAAGACTCACTCAGTTAATAAAAATTGAGTTTAAGGTTAATAGGAATTATATATGGTAGACAAGCTAAAAATAGATATTATTTCGGATGTTGTTTGTCCTTGGTGTATTATTGGTTATAAAAACTTAGCGCAAGCAATTGCTGAATTAGGTGTTCAAGATCAAGTTGAAATTGAATGGCAGCCATTTGAATTAAACCCTGATATGCCACCAGAAGGCGAACATTTAAGAGAACATTCAGCAAGAAAGTATGGCTCTACGCCAGAAAGTAGCGCTAAGTTTAGAGTTGAGATGGCTGAGCGCGGCAATGAGGTTGGCTTTCAATTTAACTTTTTTGAAGAAATGAGGATAGTGAATACACGTGATGCACATGTTATGTTGGAGTTTGCCAAAGATTACAATCTTCAAACCGAATTAAAGTTACGATTATTCGCCGCTTGTTTTACTGAACAGAAAAACATTTCAGACCGTGAAGTCCTTATCAAAGAAGTTTCAGCCGTCGGTTTAGATGCGAATGAAGCAAGTGTTAGACTTGAAAATAAAAATGCAATTAAAGAAGTTCAAGAAAAAGAAATTGAATGGCAACGTTTGGGTATATCATCAGTACCAACTGTAGTGCTTAACCGTAAAGTTGCGGCAGCAGGAGCGCAACCTGTAGAAGCATTTAAGCAATTTATTATGTCGGAATTGCAAGCTAGCTAAGCGAGTATTATGAATAATAAGTGAGTTTTGTAGTCAATATAAGCAATTAAGCATTGATTTCAAAACTGGCTTATCGTTAACTTATATCAGGGTGGGAGATATCATTTATTAAGAGCAATTAAGTTGCTGGTTTATTATCCATAAAAAAGTTTACGTTATTTAAGTCAATCATGTAGTCACGTTTAACCTGTTTATTGTTTGCTAGCTTGTCTAAGTCACCAATCAACGTAACTAATTTGTCATGAGAGTGATGGCTTGTTCTTTCATAATCTTCAGGCTTTCCGGTGTAATCAACACGCTCAGTTTCCTTTTTATCATGACTAGTTTCATTCTTCTCTAGCCAAATATCGTTAATTTGGCGAATACTGCTCTCGTTTGTTATTCTTTCAAGCAGTGCCGTTTCTAATTCATACTGATTTGTTTTTGGATTGAATTCGTATGTTTCTTTATCAATATCTACTTGGTGTTCTTGATCAAGACCTACTAATTCTTGCTTTTTAACAGCAGTATTAATGTTGTAACTTTCAGTTTTATCATAATTATCTGGACGGGTACCTTGATAATCAAAGTGAGCGTTAACTGTTTTACTTTGCGTTGTGCCGTTTAGTTCACCTGATTTATAGTGCTCGGTTACCTGACTTAATTCGACAGTACTTTTAGGATGTATAGGTCGAAGTCCTTCTGGCTCCGACGTAAATGAAAATTTAGCGTTAAAATCGGCTAGTTTAGAAATCCCCGTGCCTAATGTGTTATTAGTTTCTTCACCAAGACCTTTATAACGAGGATCATTAGTCACCATGTTATCAACTAAATCGGCGACCATTTCTCTGCCATTAGTGAATTCGCGAGCGGCGACTGACTCGATATTACTATAGCGCTCGGCAGCTGATGACATGCTGGTAAAAGCGTCTTTAAATACAGCAAAACCTTGCTGCATACGTGCATCATTTTGCTTACCAAATGCAGAGTTTTCTTTGCTGTCATTACTATTAAAACGGCTATCTTCAAGGTTTTGGTCTAATGTGCTTAAGTATTGCTGCATTTGGTCTACGTCTTTACCACCAAAAATAGACATATCTAATGAAAAATCTATTTCGGTAACGCCAGCGTTTGACTTAAACGAAAGCGCTTGTGTATTGTGTTTTTCATCAAAATTGTAACTTAGCTCAAAACTATTTTCTAAAGCGGCAATAGGTTGGTTTTCAGTAGTCGAAAAAGCAATGTCAAAGCCAGATAATTGCTCATTATTGAAATTAGCTAAAAAATCTAGGTTAAATTCAGCTTGGCCTGGAGGTACATATTTAGTGTATGAACTTTGCCCAAAAGAGTTTGCACTGACTTTAAAAAATTCATCAGCCATTTCGCCAACTTCTAACAATATTTGGTTGAGTGCTTGATGCTCAACCTCTGACAAATCTCCTTCAACTTCATAACTAATACCAAAACTATCAACCGCTTCACCTGTATCTTCGTCATAACCTTGAGCAGAGTTAAAGATTATATTAACAATATCGCCTTCTTTAGTTTTTACTGACAGTTCAAAACGATTGCTGTCGTCACCCTCATTTATTTCGCGATAGCTGCTTTCCATTAACGGGTCTAACATTCGTTCAACACGCTGTTCACTGGATGCTAAAAATGACTTTTGTTCATGACCTAGCTGCCCTAAACGCGATAAGATATCACTAGTATTTGCGTAAGCGCCGTGGATGTTTTTTACCGACTTATTCAAACGTTTCATTAACTCTTCGCTATTCTCGTTCTTATCCAATCCTTCCTGCTGGCTGGTTAATACAGTACGCATCGCTAATTCTTCAGGGGAAATATCATAGTTAACAGTGACCGGTTGACTCGTTAACGTAAGGATAGAGGCAAATTCTTTTTTGAGTAATGTTTCAACTTTTTCTTGGTCAAATTGACTTAGCAGCTCTTGAGCTATTTCTGGTGCAATATTTTTAAGCTCATCGGTGAGAGTGTGAGCTATATCATTGATTGGTTGGGCAACAGATGTTACTAAGCTAGATGAGCTATTTAGTACATTGTTAATCATGATTTTTTAATGCTAAGTTGATGTTAATTATGTATCGGCAATAGAATAAATACCTTAAGTTTTAAGGTGATTTTTTAATAAGTCGTTTGTTGTCCTGGATTTAATCGATAAACCGATAGTGTTTTATATTTACGACGCTATATAATAAATAGCAGCTAACTAACGAGTAATGCCTTTGCGGTAATCTAAAATGAGCAATATTGTATGCATGTACTAAATCTTGATATCCCCTTCGATTGTCGTTTTACTTGTTGGTTTTGTGGTGAAGGGTCTCACCAAACGATTGTGACTACATTAAAGACACGCCAAGCAGTCAATATGCCAATTTGTGATGAATGTAAATCTTACCGATGCCATAACGAATCAAGTGCACTTGTAATACTTGAAAAGCTTATTAAAGATAAAATAGTAAAACAAAGTGCTAAAGCGTTAGCGATAGGGGCTAATTGGACCGAAAAAGAGCTGCAAGAGTCTGAGCTAACTGGCAGTGCCTTCGATGGCTTTAAAAAGAGTGGTTGGAAAATGTTCTTGATTGCTCGAGAGCGTGTTAATTTTAGTGGTTGGGAATTATCTATTGATGGTGTTCCTATTGAAAATACAGTAGTGGATGAGAATTTTGTATTTGATGGCCTGACTTTTACAAGCTTTATTACTATGTTGGATTACTTAAGCACTACTTTTTCATTAAATAAAGACTTTTTAGAGCAAGTATTAACGCTTTATGGCGATGACCGTGCAATAGAGGCGGTAAAGTTTTGTCGATTAGTGCCTAACGAGTCAAAACCTGAACGTGAAAAAGCGCTTAATGATTTGATTGCTTCTTTTAAAGAAAAAGATGCAATGCGCTATTAATCGTGCAGTTATTCTAGTCGTGCAGTTATTCCTATAAAAGTAAATACCGGACATCGTTATTAAAGGGGGGAAACAGTATCACTGAATTAACTTGGCTTTTATTGCTAAATAAATACCTGAAAAGATAAAAAGAATACCGACAATATGAAAGCTATGAATTTTCTCGTTCAGAAAAATTGAAGAGAGTAACAATCCAAATAACGGCATTAAATGAATAAATAGCCCTGCTTTTACTGCGCCTATATCGGCAACACCTTTGTTCCAAAAAATATAAGCAAGGATAGAAGGGAAAATCGCCATGTAGAGCACCGCGTATGTGCTTTTATTTCCCCATACAATATGCTCAGCAAAGTAAAATTCTACCGCAGAAAAAGGCAGTAATATGAGTGAACCAATAAGCACTGTTACCCCAAAAAAAGTAAAACCATCAAGTTCAGCAGGGCGCCAGCGTAATAATAATGAATAAATAGCCCAGCAGAGTACACCGGTTAATACATATAAATCACCAACATTAAATGACAATGAAAGTAGGTTAGATATTTGACCTTGAGTTATCAGCATTAAAACGCCAATTAACGAAATAGTAACTCCGATCCATTGCTGAAGAGAAACACGTTCTTTTAACCATACTGAAGATAATATTAGTATAAATATTGGGATAGCTGATTGTAGTATTGTGGCATTAGAGGCATTTGTACTAGTAAGACCGATATAAATAAAGGTATTGAAACAAGCAACGCTAAATATTGAAAATACCGTCAGCATTTTCCAATGAGTTAATATTACAGCTTTCTGCTTAATAAGCCTTGGTATTAAAAAAGGCAATAGAATCACCAATGCTAATGTCCAACGAAGCTCCGCCATAACAATAGGTGGCAATACTGAGTGCATTGCTCGTCCTATAACAAAATTTCCTGCCCAAAATAAAGTGGTCAGTATTAAAAGTAAGTAGGGCATTGCAGTCTCGTTGAGTTATGTCGAAGATAAAATAGAATATTTGATAGCTATCAGAATACAGTAATGATATTTATCAGTGTTGATATAAAATAGCACTAGTCGCTAGTTATTGAGATTATATCAACATTTGTGCCTTAGCTTCTTACTATTTAGTCACTATATAACAATAAATATGACTAGTTGTGAGGATTAATTAGCAATAATTAACCATTATGATCTTAATGTAAGCGATACTAAGACCACGCCATGATCGGTACTTTCGCCATCACGTTCAAAAATGGGATTAATTAAATGGCGATCGTAAGTTTCATGTGCACTAACTGCATAAAGACTGTCGTGATAATTAGCATCAAATTCACAAGATAATAAAATGTAATCAAGTACAGAGCTACTTGCGCCAAAATAATGTGTTGGGGGGCGCGTTTCTTCAGCTTTGTTAACAGTTTTTCCTTCATTGGCAAGCACAGCTTGATATAAATCCCAAGCATCATGTAAGCAATACTTAGCCAGATAGGCATCACGATCAATGGTTGAGACAAACCGTAAAGTGTTGGTGAGTATATGGCTTAACACCCCATCGGCTAAGGTATTATTAAAATCACCCATTAATACCATTGGTTGATTCGTTTCTTCACGGCGCTGTATCATATCCATCATTAATAATGTTGCTTCACTGCCACGTTGCACTGTTGAGCCCCAGCTACCGGCTATTTGTGCTTTTAGACTTTCAATAATGGTCTGCTCAGGTGAGAAGTTATTATTGTGCTCATTCAGTTCAATCATTGAACGTTTAGACTTAAAATGCACAACATAACAATCACAATTGCCTAAATGAGGAATATCAATTGTTGCTCGTAATACTCTACGACTAAAAGAAAACTGATCGGTTAAGCCTAATTTTTGGGCAAACTCAATGTTAGGCTCTACCGAAAATACTTCAATAATAGGGTAACGAGAGGCAATAGCGACAACAGGACGCTGATAAATAAAATCATCAATTACTTGAGGTTGATCAACCACGGCAAAATATTGATATCCTTGACTCGCCACTAGCTCTTTTAATGAATTAGGGCTAAATACTTCTTGAAAGCCAATAATATCCGGTCGATATTCGTCTAAATATTCACTAATCCAACGTTGTTTTTTTTGCCATTGTTCAGCACTAAAAATACGTTCGAACTCATAAGCGGCATTCGGTGGTTCAAGGTAATTAAATAAATTGAATGTAGCGAATTTGAGCTTTGTATTGGCAAGTGAGCTTGTTAAGGATGGACTATCAAAGGGGATGTCTTGGCTACTTGCTTGATCTTGATGATTGATAAAATAACTCTACTAATTAATAAGGAAAAATTAAGTAAACAAGAGGCGGAATAATATTAAGCACAATATTAAATAATTATTCAAGTGAAAAGTAACTCAAGATTACCGAGGTGATTTTTCATATCATGGTCGTATTTTTTGTAAAAATCAATAAAAGTACTAAGCTCATTATTAACTAATAGGTTAGTTATATTTTTTATTCAAAAATAAATTTTTATTTCAATGATATATAAATACTGGAAAATTGTTAAAAGACAACTATGCTTTTAAAAAGCTAGTATTGATAAAGTCATTACTTCGTATATTCACTAGCCTACAATATTAATTATATCTGATAAATACTCCTACCAAGGTTATTTTTAAAATGACTTTTAATCTAGTGAGCAGATAACCTTGAATGGCATTACATGATTTTTAAAAATACTATCTGGACGAAAAATAAATTAAAGTCCAATGGTACAGAGAAAACTCAGCGTTTTTCTGTATCTATGAAACTGAATATCGTAAATTTTCTTATTATCATTTCAAGTTTAATAAGTATTATTGGTGCGTACGAAATTCAAATAGGCGGAAAAATGCATGAGTTAAACTACTTTCATCAAAAATATATTACCCAGTTAGTGAAAACTGTAAAATCATTTGAAGTTGACTCGGTATCTACCAATGATGTACGAAAAGATATAATGTTGGTGAGAGAGCAACCTATTAAATGTATAGAACTTATTGGCTCTTTTGAAATATTGATAATGAAGTTGATAGGGACTAAAAATATCCTGCAAGTGTGTCATGACGATCTTGCTGTTGCGGATAATCTTCTTCAGAAAGTGCAAGAATTCGACGCAGCGGTGTTTGATAAAAAAGCACTTACACATTTTCTTTATCAAGGAATTAATGAGTTTGAATACAGTGGAATGAGATTTGAACCTTTAGTGAGTAAAACCGTAAGGGTACTTTTCTTTATTGTTATTAGTATTTTGATTACCAAAGCTTTTATTGTGCCTTTAATTGGGTTAATTCTTTCAAATAGTGTTGCTCAAGATTATCAATTACTATTAATAACAAAGACTAATTTAGAAGAAGAAAAGCAACGTAATGCACTTATACAATCTGAACGAATTGAATCGTTAACCATTATGGTTGCCGGTATGGCCCATGAAATTAATACCCCAATTGGCATAAGTATTACCGCTAATTCGTATTTAGGGGATACCTTAGGTATGCTCAGGAAATCTTATGAAGATCAAGAGTTAACTAAGAGTAAATTTGATCATTTTATTGCGGAAATGGAAAAGAGTAATACGTTGGTGATGAATAATCTTTCACGAACAGCGAAGTTAGTGAAAAGCTTTAAAGAGGTATCTGTAGATCAGTTCGTAGATGAATTGCAAAATATTAAATTAAAGCCATACATTGAACAGATATTAGTGAGTTTAGTTCCTGTTACCCAAAGCGCTAATATTAAGTTTAAACTATGTTGTGATAATGACATACAAGCTAGTATTTATGGTGGGGTATTTAGTCAAATATTTACTAATCTTGTCACTAATGCAATTAATCATGCTTTCCAAGATAAAGAGGCCGGAATAATATCTATTTCTGTTAAAGAGTCTTCTGACAATGAAATACATTTTTCTTTTGAGGATGATGGCTGTGGTATTTCTGAAATAGATAAAATTCATATTTTTGCCCCTTTTTTTACTACCAAAAGAGGTGAAGGTGGTACAGGTTTAGGACTTCATATACTGCATAATCTTGTGACTGATAAATTGCAAGGAAGAATATTATGTACAAGTGAAATTGGTACTGGCACTCGATTTGATATTTACTTCCCTAAAATAATAAAAGTTACTGATTAGGCCATGTTTTATGATGTGAGTAAGTAATATCTATTCACACAAGCTAAAAAAGGTAAAGTTAGTAAAAGTTACGGTAAAGGTAGAGGGGTTAATCCTTTCATCTTACTATTTAAAAAATCGAGAATATCTACAGTTTCAATGGGTTTAGAAAAGTAGAAACCTTGAAGAAAGTGGACACCTAATTTAGTAAGTTCTTGTGCTTGTTCTTCGGTTTCAACACCTTCAGCAACAACTAAGAAATTTAATGAGGAAGCGATATCCATTACTGCTGAAATGATAGCATGGCCATTACCATTCAAGTTGTTTACAAATGATCGATCAATTTTAACTGTGTTTACCGCTAAATCTTGCATAACAGAAAGCGAAGAATATCCTGTGCCAAAGTCATCAATCGAGACTTTAATTCCGAGCGCTTGAAGACGTTTTATTTGATTCAAAATAGAGTTGGTATCTGCCGAAAAAACGGATTCGGTAATTTCTATATGCAACAATTCTGCTGGCAACTTACTCGTTGAAAGAGCATTTTCAACAATATTTATAAAGTTATCATCTTTAAACTGAATGACTGAAACATTAACTGAAATAGCTAGTTGTAGTTTTCTCTCCCATCGACTCGCTTCCATACAAGCGTGTTGAAGTACCCATGCACCTATTTCATGTATTAAACCATATTGCTCTGCAATCGGAATAAATTCATCCGGCGTGATATTCTCGCCTTTTACTTGCCAGCGTAAAAGCGCTTCAAAGGCAAAAATATGATGATTACTCGATAAAACTAAAGGTTGAAAAACCAAGCGTAGTTGTTGATTATCAATAGCCTTAGTAAGTTCATTTTTTAAATAAAGTTCGTGTGAGTAAAGTTTTTCCATTTGTTCTGAAAATACACCGACAGTTGAACGAGCTTTTTTCTTTTGAAAGTACATCGCCATATCGGCTGATTGAATAAGACTATCTTCCGTTGTGGCATGATCCGGATATAGTGCGATACCTATAGTTGCTCCAACAGTTAAAATACTATTATCAATACAGTGGGGTGCTGAAAGCTCTTTTATTAACTGTAATGACTGCTTAATGGCACTTTCCTCTCCTGTATTAGGGAGGGCAATAAGAAACTCATCTCCACCCCAGCGGCAAACAAGAGCGTTATTAAGGTTTTCTTGTTTTAGGCGTCCGGAAGTTTCTCTTAAAATTTGGTCACCTGCTTTATGACCAATGGAATCATTGATATTTTTAAAGTTATCTAAATCAATAAATAATAGAGCAATATTTTTTTGGGGGTGTTCAGCTGACTTTTTAGAAGATTGCTCAATAATAGCTTTTAAATGACTTAAAAAAGCGGCTCGATTGTATAGTCCGGTCAGAGGGTCAAGATTAGAAAGTTCGTAAATTTTTTGTGTTCGTTGTTTAACTTTTTCTTCCATCTCTTGAATTAATGCCAAGTTTTCATTTTTTAACATTATAGTATTAAGTGTAAAATCAGCAGATTTTTTTGAGATGAGTATCATAACGATACAAAAGGAAAAACCAAGAATACCAAGTATTTTTAGAGCAAAAATATCGGATACTATCAACCCTAAAGAGCCAGGCGCGAGTAATATAAAGGAATAGAATAATGCTGTTTTTTTATGACCCGATAGAACCGTCGCAGAGCCACCAGCCATTGAACCAACAGCAATAATTGAAGTTGTTAATTCAATGCCGTTATTATATATCGTCATATAAACTAAATATATTGACCACAT
Source organism: Colwellia sp. C2M11 (assembly GCF_018860915.1). Taxonomy (GTDB): domain Bacteria; phylum Pseudomonadota; class Gammaproteobacteria; order Enterobacterales; family Alteromonadaceae; genus Colwellia. The sequence goes on along the minus strand of NZ_JAHKQD010000053.1, from coordinate 55,768 downwards.
GATAGCGGTAGGGTTTACACCTAGAATAAAGCGATTAACGGCTTTTTGACCATCGAATTTAGTGTTATGTAATTTGGTTTTCCACCAAATTACATCCGCCATCCTAGCCGTGAGCAACAAACTCATGCCACACCACCAGATGAGCTGAAATGTGGAAGTGTCAGGATTATTAAAAGCAAATGCCAAAAAACTAGAGGTGATAGCGCTGATGGTTATACCTGCAACTGCATTGCCGTAGAGCAATGTTGCAGCATCACGTTGCATAGATTCGTTTAATTCTGGTGTAATGCTAGTCAAGAAGCACCTCTATATTTTTTAATACGTTGTTAATTTTATTTTTGAACGTAATTTATGTTAACTATTTAAGACCATGCTTCGTATATTCACCTTTTACTGTTAACTTAACAGTTATAGGATAATTTGTGGTGTTTTTCCAATACCAGCCATGTGATCCCGCAAAAGGAGTGGTAAAACTTCCTTTCATATTATGGGCCGTTGCAATCGCATAGCTTTCAAAATAACCGCTAGTATCGCCTGTAGGCTCACCATGTAAATCAAAATATAATGGGGTGCCATCCGTAGTCCATTCATAATTAAGTTTTTGATATTGTTCCATCGTGAATTTGTATTCTACCCCTCGTCCTGCTGGTACTATTATTGTCATTGTTTCGCCTGCACGCTCTGACTTTTTAGTTGTTTTTGCATTTACGTCATTAAAAACAGTTAGCCCGAGTTTTTTTCCTATACCGGTAGGATCAATATTATATTCAGCAGGTAAAATTACGATAACCAATACAGCTATGGCAAATACTAGACTGTATACTGAGTACATAAATAGAGCACTTTTCGCTAATGATATTTTTTTTGGAGGTGTTTGTGACATTATTATCTCTTTAATAATTAAATTTTATTCGAATAGGGGATCAATGTAATAGAATTGGCGTTAGCTAATTAAATAACCAGTTAACTGAAAGCCTATCAACATAAATCCTGCGCTCATTAGTAAACTATTTGTGATAGTGGCAAATTGTAAAAAAATACTGTGTTTACGCCAAAAGTTTATGATTAAAATAATAGTGGCTAATGCAGTAAATTGCCCCAATTCAACTCCAACATTAAAGGCTATTAAATTACTGATTAATCCATTATCTGCTAATTGAAGCTCTTTTAACTTAGTTGCTAATCCAAAACCGTGAAAAAGACCAAAGATCAATATTGCTAGTTTGGTATTGGGAGACTTACCAAAGAAGTGATTAAAACCACCTAAATTATCAAAGCCTTTATAGACAACAGAAAAACCAATAATAGCATCGATTAAATAAGCATTAATTTGAATATCACTGAGCACACCAAACAATAAGGTTAAGCTATGCCCAAATGTAAACATACTGACATACAATAAAATATCACGACTTTTATATAAAAAAAACAGCACACCGACTAAAAATAATAAATGGTCGTATCCCGTTACCATATGCTTAGCACCAATATACAAAAATGGAATGATTTGTACGCCAGAATTTTGTTCTAAAAACCGTCGAGTATCATCATCAACACCATGGGCTATGGCGTTGGTTGGTAACCATATGGCAAGTATGACAATAAAACTTAACCAACCATATCGTTGTAACATATTGACCATTCAGGGTTTCCTTTGAAAACTTGTTTTAGTGGGTACTCCTGTATGATTGTTTAACGTATGATTTATTCATCGTTTGATAACATTAAAACTATAACGTTTGGTTATTCGGTTTAGATCGCTTTATTTATTTTGGCAACACGGATTGATGCCTTAATAATTTTAATTTCTTCTTTTGTTCTGCCTCGTCTACTACCTAATGTTTGTATTTTAGCTAAACTATCATCTAAACCTTTGACTACTTTACCAAAAATTGTATGTTTACCATCTAAAAAAGGAGTAGGAATAAAAGTAATGAAAAATTGACTACCATCAGTACCTGGACCAGAGTTAGCCATACTTAAAATACCTGGTTCACTATGACTCATCTCATTATCAAACTCTCCATCATATTTATAACCAGGGTTACCCGTTCCATTACCTAGCGGATCACCACCTTGTGCCATAAAGCCAGGAATGACACGGTGAAAAGTTAGATCATCATAAAAACCTAGCTTAGTTAAGTAAATGGTACTGGAAACATGCATAGGAGCTGTGTCTGGAAATAGTTTAATGGTGAGGTTACCTTGGTTTGTTTCTAGTTCCCAAAAATAATCTTTTTCAGGGGTAAAGGTAAGCAAAGGAGGCTTGTTTAGCTTAGTTTTCCAACTTGCGTCTGATTTATCTACAGCTTTGATAACTTCATTTATTTTTTTTATTGCCGGATCTGGGCCGCAACAAGCGGTTAACGTTAAAATTAAACAAAGACTGGCAATGATATTTTGTGTCATATTCATATAAAAATTCTTATTTCTGCTTGTTGAAGGTAGTTAAATCGTCTAAGCGTTCATTATCACCTTAATTTATAATTTTATCTATTGTGATTTTAACGTGAATATTAAGAAGTAAGTATAGTGAGGTGATAGAAAATTTAATTTTTATTAATGAATTATTGGACAAAAGGCTGAAATATTATAACCTATATCTTTAAAATATAGCTTGAAACTGGATTTCTATGAAACTGATTACATTAGCAGCTGTTGCTGCTATCACATTTACCACATCCGCTTTTGGTAATGAAAGTATTATCCCCGTATCACAAGAGATTAAAGATACCACTGTTAATCTTCGTGATAAAGCCATAAAAGATGATAGTGCTTATGAAATATTAAAGTCACTTACCACTGAAGTAGGGGCTCGTCATCCTGGAACACCAGGTGAAAAGGCAGGGATTGAATGGGGAGTTAATAAACTAAAAACTTTAGGGTTTGATAAAGTTTATACCGAAGATGTGAAAATGAATGGCTGGCTTCGTGGCACTGAAACGGCGGAAATTTTACTACCTTCTTATCAAAAAATGGTTATAACAACACTTGGCCGTTCAAAATCAACACCTAAAGGTGGATTAGAAGCTGAGATTGTACATTTTAAAAGCTATGCTGATCTTGAAAAAGCAACCGATGGTAGTTTAAAAGGTAAAATAGCTTTTATCAGCAAACGTATGGAGAAGTTTAAAGACGGAGCTGGTTACGGTCCAGCGGTTATTGCTCGCTCTAAAGGTCATGAACTTGCAGCCCAAAAAGGTGCTGAAGCTTTATTAATTCGCTCTATCGGTACCGATGATCATCGTAATCCACATACCGGCTCTACTAACGTAGCTATGGGGTATACCGCAGTACCGGCTATTGCTTTATCAAACCCAGATGCTGATCAATTAATACGTTTACTTGATTATGGCCACACCCCTAAAATTCGCTTAAATGTTCAAACTCAGGATCTTGGTCCTATTGTGACTAAAAATGTTATCGGTGAAATTACGGGGCGCGAATTTCCTGATGAAGTTGTCGTTATTGGTGGTCATCTTGATAGCTGGGACTTAGGTACTGGTGCTGTTGATGATGGCGCTGGTGTTGCTATTGCTATGGCGACAGCTGCTTTGATAAAAAATAATACTAAGGAACGTCCTCGTCGCACTATTCGTGTCATACTTTGGGGTGCAGAAGAGCTTGGATTAATTGGCGCGCGTGCTTATGCCAAAGCTAGACAAGAAGATGGCACTATTGTTAACCATGTGATTGGCTCTGAATCTGATTTTGGTGCTGGTCCTATCTATGGACTTCAGTCGTCTAGTAATGTTTCTGATAACGCATTACATGTAATTGATACCATGGCTAGTTTAATGGGGACTTTAGGTGTTAGTCGTCGTAGTGGCGATACCACTGGTGGTCCAGATATGATTCCATTGTCTAAGCTCGGTGTTCCAGCATTAAAATTAATGCAAGATGGTACTGATTATTTTGATTTACATCACACACCTGATGATACTTTTGATAAAGTGAATCCTGAGCATATGCGTCAAAATGTAGCGGCATGGACTGTGTTTACTTATATCGCTGCTGAATGGCCAGGATCTTTTAAGTAAATATTTTATAAGTTGATTTTTATAGGTTAACTCTCATAAGTTAGCTTTCATAAATTAAGAAGAGAAATCCTCGTTATTGCTAGCGGGGATTTTTTTTGTAGTTAAGCAAGGTAATAGTTATTAATGCTTGTTAATCAAAGCCAATTAAAAGATAAATATAACGATAAAGGTTATTTTGTTATTCGAAATTACTTTAGTGATATTGAAATTTCGCAATTAAGAGAAACCATTTTAACGTTTCATGAATTATGGAAAAAAGACAACGAAACATTCTATCAAGAAGAGGCGTTTAACTCTTCGTTAATTACCGGTAGTCAATATTTATCATTTGACGATAGGGTATTACTGTTTAACTTTATTAGCTCACCTAAAGTTATGGCGATGGTGGAATCGTTGATCCCTATTAGTCCTGCCTTTATGAATACTCAATTATTTTTCAATCCGGTCAATCCAGCACAAAAAGATTTTTGGCATAGAGATTGTCAATATGATCATGATATTGAAGGGCAAAAGCAAGCTATCAAAAATACCCAAGTAGTACACCTTAGAGTGCCTTTGTTTGATGAATTAGGCATTGAGCTTGTTCCTGAAACGCATAGACGGTGGGATAATGATGAAGAGTTTAATGTTCGACAAGAAGAGCAAGGGAAAGTCAGTAGCGATGAACTTTCATTAGGTAAAAAAATTAAATTAGCCGCTGGCGATTTATTAGTGTTTTCTGCCGATATGATACATCGTGGTCTATATGGTATGGATAGGTTAGCCTTAGATATTCTCGTATTTGATCCTGATAGCGACTTTGCGGATTATGTTGATGAAGATTGTTTACCTGATCCGGCCATGATGGAAAAGATTAATGATGCTAGGATCTTTCAGACGACTATCGATTTAAAGTCGCAGTTATTAGTAAAATAGAGCTACTAATAATTTAAATAACTGTTATCAAAGCCATTAGTAGGTGGGGCCTTACCTAATAGGGCTAATAGCCGTTACTTCTGTATTAGCCAACTATTATTATGAAGTGGTTTATTATTAAACAAAACCTTAGCTAAAGGTCTTATTGTTTAGCTAGTTTGCTTTTGTTAGAGTCCGCCGCTTAATTCCAAATTGAAAATGAACGGTAATTATTTCCTCGTTCCTTTTCGTTCAGTTCTATATTCAAATACACAAAGAGAAACGTACTTTATGATCATCTTTTTTATCTGTCTTACTATTCTAATATTGGGCTACAAGTTTTATAGTCCTTTTGTAGAAAAGCAAGCTGGCTTGGACTCAACCATTGATACACCACAAAAACGCTTTAGTGAAGGTGTTGACTATGTTGCTATTCATCCGGTACGTGCTTTTTTAATTCAATTTCTAAATATCGCTGGAGTTGGCCCCATTTTTGGTCCAATACTCGGGGCTTTATATGGTCCTGTTGCCTTAGTATGGATTGTCTTAGGTAATGTATTAGGTGGGGCGGTACACGATTTTTTCTCAGGCGTTATGAGTATAAAAGAAGATGGTAAAAGTTTACCTGAGATAGCCGGAAAATATTATAACGTGGTGTTTAAAGGCTTTATGCTGTTATTTACTGCCATGTTACTATTTTTTGTTGGCGTAGTCTTTATTATGAGCCCGGCAGGTTTACTGAGTAATTTAGATTTTTTTGAGGGCACTATTTTAGCCAATAATACTTTTTGGGTATTAACTATTTTAGCGTATTACTTTTTTGCAACCTTATTACCTATTGATAAAATAATTACTAAATTTTATCCATTTTTTGGATTATTAATGATTGTAATGACAACATGTGTTGCTATCGCATTATTAATTAACGCGCCGCACTTACCGGTAGCTGGTGACTTTTTAGCATACTTTGAAGCTGATCATGCTCATGACTTTTTAGAGCCAAATCCGGATGGTTTACCTACTTGGCCATTGCTGTTTATTACCATTACTTGCGGTGCTATTAGTGGCTTTCATTCTACTCAAGCGCCAATTATTGCTCGCTGTTTGACGAACGAAAAGCACGTTCGTCCAGTTTATTATGGTGCAATGGTATGTGAAGGTATAGTTGGTTGTGTTTGGGCTTTAGCCGGTATTGCTGCGTTTCCAGAAGGTTATGCAGGTTTAAAAGTATTGCTTGATCAAGGTGGTCCTGGTTTAGTGGTTAACCATGTAGCAAACAGTTATCTTGGTGTATTTGGCGGTATTATGGCGATAGTTGCTGTAGCTGTTTTCCCTATTACTTCTGGTGATACTGCATTCCGTTCATTACGCTTAACGGTTGTTGATGCTTTTAATATTCCACAAAGTTTACGTAATAGATTATTACTTGCTGTGCCTATTTTAACAATTGCCTACTTCATGACTAAGTTAGATTTTTCGCTTATTTGGCGTTATTTTGCCTTCTCAAATATGCTGCTTTCTACCAGTGTATTGTGGCTTGCAACCAAATATTTATTCGACCGTGGCACATTCCATTGGATTGCTAGTATACCAGCAGTAATCGCAACAGCAGTGACATTGTCGTATATTATGACAGCGTCAATAGGTTTCAACATATCAAGTGATTTTGGTAAGCCAATTGGGGCTGTTACCGCTATTATTGTTTTAATTGGACTTGCTATAGTGCATGCAACTAAGTTTAAAAAAAGAGTTGAAGTTTAGTTAGCCTAAAATTTAACTTTAGCCCTAACTTAGCTTAGCACTGAGATTAGCTTAGCAATAAAATACTAAAGCCGTTGTAGTTGTATCGTCAATTACAGCGGTTTTTTTATATCCTATTATTTATCACCTATCATCCATCATTTAGCTGTATTAAATATGACGGAAACGTTAAAAACAGTTGTGCTTTTATCAACACATAGTTGCCAGTTTAAATGCTCACAAATACGTTCAATAATGACAAGACCATAACCAAAACCTGGTTCAATATCCGAAGCATCATATAAATTTGATAGCGTTAGTTTATTAGCTGTAAGCTTAACGTTGATACTTGTCATCTGATCTGCAGTTTTAACGTTATTATTAGCTTTAACGTCATTATCAATGTTAGAAATATTTTCTGTTACTGGACTGAGTGAGTAATTAAGTGCATTTTTAAATAAATTATTGATCACCACTTGCACCATATCTAGTGGTGCAAATATATGTATATCGTTTTCAATTTCAATGCCTAACGTTAATTCTCGTCGAAGAAGTTGTACCTGTAACTGTTCTATTTTTTGCTGAAGTAATTGATCAAGTGAAATATCTTCAAAGTGATGTTTGTCTATTTGTTCTTTTCCCAACAGTAGAAAGGTATTTGTTAATAAACTAATGTCGTTGCTTGCTTGAATAATACGTTGTGTAGCTTTGGTGGCTAATTGATTATTAAATTCAATGCTTGTTAGCATTTCGCCAGATCCTTTCAACACCATAAGTGGTGTTCTTATTTCATGTGCCGCAAAGTGGCTAAATTCTTGTTCACGTTTAAAAAATTGAGCAATGCGTACCTTACTATCTAATAGTGCTTGTTCAATAATCGCTATTTCTTGATAATCAGCATCAACGTCAAACAGCGGGTTAGCGGGTGCCATTTGGGCTATTTTTTGTTGAACCTTAACGAGGGGAACTGCGATTAGCCTCACCAAGTAAAAACCTAAAGCTATCATTACAGCAAGTAATGCGGTACCAAATATGAGTGAAAATATAAGTAGTTTAGTTTCATATTCATCTAAATAATCATCAGCATTGTCTTTAAATACAATATAAAATAAGTCTTTCCCGTTAGGGTGCTCTCTCACTAAAAAGTGCTTATCTTCCGGTCCTAAATGATGTTCATAAAACCCTGGGTGTTGATACGAGGTTAGCCATTCTGGAAGATTTTCGACCTTGTCATAAAAATCAAATTCATATTGATTAGGTAACACGGGCATATTCGGAGTAGAGTTATTAGGGAGGGCATGAAGAGATTTAACACTTTGAATATAAACGTTAGCTTCGGCATCCAACCAATGCTGTAAACTAATTATTTCCATTTGATCTTCAGCCACAATAATAATTAGGCTAAATAATGCAATAAAAAGGGCGGCTGTTGCGCTGTAAATTAAAATTAAGCGATTAAATAATTTAGGCTTAGTTGACAAGTTTAAATCCTTGACCGTGTAAGGTTTCTACACTGTTGGTATTGATGCCTTTATTAAGAACTTTGCGTAATGCATAGATGTGACTGCGAAGCGCATCGCTTGGTGGCTCTTCATCTCCCCATATTTGTTCAATCATTTGTTGCCTAGATACAACCGTTGGAAATTTTTGCATTAATAAACGCATCATTTGATGCTGTATTTTACTCAGTTTAATTGGTTCATTATTTCTATAGAGTGAATTTGTTTGTAAATTATAATATAAATCGCCTACCGTTAATGCTTGCTTATTGCCACTTTGTCCACGTTTTCCAAGTGAGTCAATACGAAGCAAAAGCTCTTCTAAGGCAAATGGCTTAACTAAGTAATCATCGCCCCCGACATTAAATGCCTTTCTTTTATCTTCTAAACTATCTCTGGCTGTTAAAAAGAGAATAGGGGTATTAATTAAATACTCATTTCGTAAACGTTCAACAGTCGCTATACCGTTTAACTTTGGCATCATGATGTCCATAATAATAACATCAAATGATTGTGTTTTTATTTGACTGATTGCCGCTACACCGTTGTATGCGCAATCAACAATATGACCATGCAAATCTAAGTAGTCAACAATGGTTTCCATTATCGCTATGTCGTCTTCTACAATCAGTATTTTCATTCATATCTCAAAATTAAAAATAATCGGTACACTTCAAGCATCATTATACGCTTGAAGTGTACTCGTATTGATTAGGGATTAGTAATTTCAATCACATCTACGTCTATTTCGGGTGATTGTAAGAAATCTTTTTCTACTTCACCTAATATTGTAATGAGCGTGTTTTCATCAAATTGCTGTTTAGGAAACACATGATTGTCTATTTCTACACGTATTTGTTTATCACCGCTTTTAAAAATGTATTTATCACTACTGACTTTTTTTATTAAGTAACCGGTTAACTTTACATCTTGATCATCAACAGGGTCTTCTAAAATAGAAGCAATATCAGTATTTACATGTAGGTTATAACCAAAACTTTCAGCAAATACAGGTTTTAACGTTGTTAAGAGTAAAAGGCCTAAGGCGATTAACATTATTACTTTTTTCATGTGATCTTTCCTAATGATAGTATTAAGTTAAAAGGTATAGCTTGCACTAAGCATTAACGAGGCATTACCTACTAAGCTTGATCTCGCATATTGAGCTTTAGCTGTTATATCAATATTTTTATAGACTTGATACTGAAGGCCTATCGCTGCAAGACCACCAATACTGGTATCACTTTGTTGAACATTAATGTGATTAATGTCAGGTCCATTTTCAACGTCAATTTTATAACTCGCATTAAAGTCTGCATCATGATGTAAAATACCAACAGCACCAACTAATTTTAAATTATCGTTAAGAGGATATAAATAGGTTGCTGCTATTGATATTTGCGTATAGTCAGCATCAGCTTCCCATTCTTCTTCCTGTGTATAATCAATGACTGTTTCAAGCTCTGTGCTTTGTTCAAATGCTGTAAAAGCAAGCTCTACTCCCCAATTGTTATCAAACTTATATCCAGCAAATATATGAAAGTCGCTGCTTGTACCTTCTTTTTGTAAATTGAGTGTTACGTTATTCACCGACGTAGATTTCATCGCATTATCTTGAATGCTTGGGTTATTCGTTTGAATACCTGCACCAATGTAAGTATTAGCTAAGGTAGTAAGTGGCGTACATAAGGCAAGTAGGTATAGGTAAGTTTTTTTCATGGTTGTTTCTTATCGTGTTTAAAAGATAGAGTAATTACACCATAGAGAATGTGAAGAAAATGTGAGGAGAAAATAATTTTTTATTTTTATATTAATATTTGTTCTTATATTAATACTCGTTTTATTCAGTTATTACTTACTTGAACTAATTAAAATGTTTTACAGCGTGGTGCTCTTAATACTAATAGCCCGCTATTGCTCAACTGAGCGACTTGCCTTGATTTATTCATTGCCGTATTGTTAGCTCATAAACTTAATGAAAAAGCGAAGAATGTAAGGTAATACTTATTATAAGCTTTGCTTGTTACTCAAATAAGGATTGTCTTTTATCCTCAAAAGCGTATAATACGCGAGCTTTTCTGTCGCCTATAGACAGGAAGTGTCTGGAAAATCCGTTTTAACACTAAAATATAAGAGGGCGATATGGTTACCATTCGTTTAGCTCGTGGTGGCGCTAAAAAGCGTCCATTCTATCAGGTTGTTGTTGCAGATAGCCGTAACTCTCGCGATGGTCGTTTCATCGAGAAAGTTGGTTTCTTCAACCCAACAGCACAAGGTCAAGCTGAAAAATTACGCTTAGACCTAGACCGTATCAACCATTGGGTTGGTCAAGGTGCTGGTTTATCTGATCGTGTGGCTAAGTTAGTTAAAGATGCTCAAGTAGCAGCTTAATAGCAAACTTAGTAGGCAATAGTAGAAATTAGTGAGTTGTTATGAGTACACAAGATCAAATTACCTTAGGTAAAGTAGGCGCTGTTTACGGTATCAAAGGTTGGTTGAGAATTCATTCATTCACAGATGAAAGCGATGCCATACTTGACTATTTTCCTTGGTCATTAAAATTAGGAAATAATACGCGAACAGTAGATATTACTGATTGGCGCAAGCACAACAAAGGCTTAGTCGTAAAAGTTGCTGGTATTGATGACAGAGATGATGCGCAAGCATTGGTCGGTTCTGAGATATTAATCAATGAGAGTTCATTGCCAGAATTATCGCAAGGTGATTATTACTGGCGTGACTTAATCGGCATGTCTGTTGTTACTACTCAAGGTTACGATCTTGGTGTGGTATCTGACATGTTGGAAACTGGCGCTAATGATGTACTGGTTGTGAAAGCGAACCTTAACGATGGCTTTAGTAAAAAAGAGCGGTTAATCCCTTATCTTTTTGAACAAGTAGTTGAATCGGTAAGCATTGAAAATAAACAAATTTGTGTTGACTGGGACCCAGGTTTCTAGCTTGTGACTAGTGTTGATTCTTCATTGAAGAAAAGCAAAATGTGGATAGGGGTGATAAGCCTTTTTCCCGAAATGTTTGACGCTATCACTGAGTATGGGGTGACAGGCCGAGCGATACGTGGTGGGTTAATTGAGTTTCATAAATGGAACCCAAGAGACTTTACCCATGATCGACATCGTACCGTTGATGATCGTCCTTATGGCGGTGGTCCAGGTATGTTGATGATGGTACAACCACTACGTGATGCTATTAATTTTGCGCGTAAAGCAGCAGAAGAAAATGGTAGAAAAGCGAAGGTTATTTATTTGTCGCCGCAGGGACGAAAACTGGACCAAGCAGGTGTAAGTGAATTAGCACAAGATGACTGCCTGATATTTATAGCAGGTCGTTATGAAGGCATAGACGAGCGATTATTAGCGTCAGATATTGACGAAGAATGGTCGGTTGGCGATTACATTTTAAGTGGTGGGGAACTGCCTGCGATGAATGTAATTGATGCTGTAGCACGATTAGTGCCTGGTGTATTGGGACATAAAGAATCAGCAGAGCAGGACTCCTTCTCTAACGGTTTATTAGATTGTCCTCATTATACTAGGCCAGAAGTACTGACTACCGCTTCGGGGGATGAAATGTCAGTACCAAAAGTTTTGTTAAGTGGTAATCATGAACACATACGCTTATGGCGCCAAGAACAGTCTCTATTGAGAACATGGACCAGAAGACCAGAATTATTAACTAACCTAGCTCTGACAGATGAGCAGGATAAAATGTTAGTTTCTATTAAGAAACGCATAAGTTCCACTTAGACTGTGCATACTAGGAAGAAGGTATTATGAGTAAAATTATTGAAATGCTCGAACAAGAGCAATTAAAAAAAGACCTACCAGATTACGCTCCAGGCGATACTGTTGTAGTTCAAGTAAAAGTTACTGAAGGTGATAAATCACGTCTTCAAGCATTTGAAGGTGTTGTTATTGCTGTTAAAAACCGTGGCTTACATTCTGCGTTCACTGTTCGTAAAATCTCGAACGGTGTTGGTGTAGAGCGTGTATTCCAGACACATAGCCCAATTGTTGATTCAATTGAAGTGAAACGTCGCGGTGACGTTCGTCAAGCGAAACTTTACTATCTTCGTGAACGTTCAGGTAAATCTGCACGTATCAAAGAGAAATTGGCTAAGAAGTAACTTTTTAAAAGTTAAGCTTCAAGCTACTTTCCTTGTAAAGAAAGTTGATGAAAAAAGGGTGAATATTAAATTATTCACCCTTTTTTTATTGTAAATTATCAAGAGACACTTATATATTTGATAAAGCCTTTCAGAGTCATTTTTATACCAGTTTCATTAATTAAGTGAACAACTAGTTATTAAATAAATAACGATGTAGTTGGTGATTTTAACAAGTAGAAATGATCACATAGTTAGTGAGGTTGGTATTATCTGTTTTTAAATCGGCTTTATAAAAATCACGTATTGTTAACAGTATTATGAAGTAATCTTTATTGCTAATTAATTAGAGCTCTATCAAGCTGCTTAATATTTGATCGTTTTATTTCACTATATATGTCAATATGGTGATTCATTTACTAGGAAAATAACAATGAAAAAATTAGTGCTAACTTTTATCGTTTCACTTGTTGTATTGATGGGGTGTCAATACAACAAGGATTTAAAAAGTATGGAGCAGGTCACTATGTCAGCTATTGCGCTTACTTCTACAAATTGGACGTTAGGGGAGCTTAATGGCGTGAAAGAAAATATAGCGCAAAATGAAATGCCAGTAAAAAGTATGACTCTGCATGTTAACGATAATAGTGTAACTGGTTTTGCTGGGTGTAATCGTTTTTTTGGACGCTTTGTTGCTGAAGATTTGGTTAATGGGCTTGGTAAACTAAAATTTAATAACATAGCCTCAACAAAAATGGCTTGCATGAATGTTGAAATAAATGAACAAACCTACTTTAATGTTTTAAATGATACTGTTTTTTATCAACTTGATGATAACTCATTAATATTGCTTAATGAGGCGTTAACCGTATTAGCTGTATTTGAAAATAAAAAATAAAAAATATATATCATGTTTAATTTTTTGTTGACGTAAATATAAAAGAGGGAGTTTTATGAAAAAATTGTCAAAAATAATAAGTGCTTGTATTGCTGTTTTATTGAGTTTTAATTTATTCGCCACAAGTTTACAAGTTGGTGAGCAAGCGCCAAATTTTAGATTACAAGCTACTACAGGGGGATACTTTCAACTCAGCGATTATCAAGGTAAACAAGCGGTGGTTTTAGCTTGGTACCCAATGGCGAATACTCGTGGGTGTACAATTGAATGTAAATCTTTAGTAGAACAAGGCCATCTCATTAGAGAATACGATGTGCGCTATGTTATGGCTAGTGTTGATCCATTAAATGATAATTTAGACTTTGCTAAGAAAACTTCGGCAGACTTCCCTATGTTAAGTGATCCAACAAAAGCAACGGCTAAAGCGTATGATGTACTTAATGTTTTTAAAGTAGCAAGCCGAGTGACCTTCTATATATCTAAAGAAGGAAAAATATTAAAAATAGATGAAAATGTTAAGCCTGCTACTGCTGCAGAAGATATTGCTAAGTCTTTAAAAGCGCTAAATGTTACGTTACTACCTTCAGATTAAAAATATTTTACTGTTTTTTGAACACTAGTAGACGATTATTCGCTGGCATCGTATGATCGTCTACTAAGTTAAGGCCTGCTGAGCTGGCTAACGCTAATATTGCTTCAATATCTCTTATACCACTATTTTTATCTCTTTCTTTTAACCATAAATCAAAGTTAGCATTACTTTCGCTAGTGAACTTTCCTTGGTAATTAAATGGACCATAGATACAAACATTAGCGCCAGATTTTAAATTATTAGCAATACCTTCAAAAAACTTAACGACAAGTGCCCAGCTTATTATATGTAATGTATTTGCTGTGTAAATTGCATCTATAGTTGTATCACTTATTGGCCAATTTTCATTTAAATCAATCACGATAGGCTTTAATACATTCGTTAATGCTGCTTCATCTAACCATGAGTGAATACCTGGATGATTAACAGGTAAGTCACTGGTTTGCCAGGTTAAATGTGGTAGATGCTGTCCAAAGTAAGTAGCATGTTGTCCAGTACCAGAGCCAATCTCTAAAACATGCGTATTATTTGAAAGTACATTTGTTAAAATAGCTAAAATAGGCTGTTTATTGTTTTCGGATGCTTGTGAAAAAGGTTTATTCATTGTATTTTTAACTCATTAATTTGATTTTCTAAAGGGTAGCATCTGCTGACATTGCTTTTGGTAAGTTAGCATATGCGATCGCTCTTGTTGACAAAAGTTTTTAATTATCTCTTTAAAAGCAGGATGTTTTATCCAGTGATAAGAGTATGTTAACACTGGCTCGAAGCCTCTTTGTATTTTGTGCTCGCCTTGCGTGCCCGGATTGAACATTTGTAGGTTATGTTTGAGACAAAACTCGATACCTTGATAGTAACAGAGCTCAAAATGCAAATTATTAACTTGTTTAGTGCAGCCCCAATACCTTCCATATAATTGATAATCATCATAAAAGAATAACGCACAAGCAATATCTTCTTGTTCATGGCTAGCAATAACTAGTAACACATTATCGGATTTTTTAGATATTACTTGCTTAAAAAACTCAATGTTTAAGTGAGGCTGGTGGCCACGCTTTAAATAAGTAAGTTGATAAGTTAAATAAAAAAAATCGAGATCTTTTGATGTAATTTCATTTTTTTTTAGTAAACGTATATCAATACCTTGCTCAATAATAGACAACCTTTCTTTACGTGTATTCTTTCTTTTACGTGAAGAGAATGTATTGATAAAATCATCAAAAGTCTTGTAATCTCGGTTAAACCAATGAAATTGTACCGTATTACGTTGGTAAACATCGTCTGGTAATTCTGTTGTTACTTTATCGCAGTATAAAATGTGCCAGCTATTAATGTCTTCTTCGTGGCAATGCTCTATTAATGGCGTAAAGAAATCGCTTATTTGGTGAGTTGAAGTAAGTAACTTATCGCTAGTAACAGGGGTAAAAGGAATTGTCGCTACCAGTTTAGGATAGTAATCTAGGTTATAACGTTTAAAAGCTTCAGCCCAATCCCAATCAAAAACGTATTCACCCCAAGAGTGGTTTTTTAAATACATTGGCATAATAGCAGCTAGATCATTGCTCGTTGTTGAAACTAAATGATGAGGCTGCCAACCTTGTGTGCTATTAACACATTGACTTTCTTCAAGTGCATTAAAAAAATCATAATCAAGAAAAGGGCAAGATGAACTATTTAATTTTTGCCAATATTCTGGGCTGATTTTATTTATATTATTAATAAAGTTTATTTTCATCTTACCATTGTACAGCTGACTAATTTTTAGTTGCTAGTTATTTATATAACTATTTTGTGAATGAATATGTATTTATTGTCATTTTTAGTATAAGTAAATTGAAAAAAGTATAAATTATTGCAGTAATATCAGTTGTTTAAAGTATATTATGTGCATCTTAGGTTTTCTTTACGAATATTGCTTGAGACTAACCTTTATAATTATTGAATAATCCCTTTTATATTGCTTTGGCAATACATAATCTTCAGCTATTTACTTTATCTCTTTCACTACCTTTTTTTATTGGTTTTCTATTGACGATATATTTACATTCATGAAGTCTCTTATATGGCCTTTATTATTAGTTTAGATAGATATTTAAAGATGTGTATATTAATAAAGCTTACACTTCTTTTATTTTTATTATTGTTTTTATGTTTAATTATGGGTAAAGTGTAAGCAAATGAAATACAATAATGAAGGTTAGAACAGTTAATGAAAGATTTAAAACGTCGTGATTTTCTCAAAACTGCAGCACAATCTGTTGCTATTTTAGGCTCTACTGCAGTTATTTCTGCCTGTGCGGCAGACGCGAGTCAATTATCATCACCAAAAGCACAAGGTAAATCTGTAATAGGTTTAGTTACGCCTAAAATGGATGTTGTTCGAGTTGGTTTTATTGGTATTGGTCAACGAGGTGCTGGCCACGTTAAACATTATTGTCATTTAGATGGTGTTGAAATTAAAGCTATCTGTGATACCGATCCTGTTGTCATTGGTCCTTCTGTTGATTATGTAACTCAACAAGGTTTTAAAGCACCTGATGTTTATACTGGATCTAAGTATAGCTACCGCGAACTACTTGCTCGAAATGATATTGATATTGTTATTATTTCAACACCATGGGAATGGCACACACCTATGTCTGTTGAAACGATGGAAAGCGGTAAGCATGCTTTTGTTGAAGTACCTGCAGCAACCAGTTTAGAAGAATGTTGGCAATTAGTTAATACCGCCGAGCGTACACAAAAAAACTGTATGATGATGGAAAATGTTAACTATGGCCGAGAAGAGCTGATGGTCTTGAACATGGTTCGCCAAGGTGTTTTTGGCGATTTACTCCATGGTGAAGCAGCCTATATTCACGATCTACGTTGGCAAATGAAAGAAATAGATCGCAAAACAGGATCTTGGCGTACACTTTGGCATACAACTCATAATGGTAATTTGTACCCAACACACGGTTTAGGTCCTGTATCTCAATATATGAATATTAATCGTGGTGATAGGTTTGATTATGTTACTTCTGTTAGCTCTCCTGCACTTGGTCGTGCTGCTTATGCCCAACGAGAATTTCCAAAAGATCATGCGCGTAATAAATTAAATTTTATTGCTGGGGACATGAACACCAGCATCATAAAAACAGTAAAAGGCCGTACTATCATGGTACAGCACGATACAACAAGTCCTCGTCCTTATACACGTCATAATTTGATTCAAGGTACCAATGGTACTTTTGGTGGTTTCCCTGATCGTATTGCCTTAGAAAAACCGCCTGAAGCTATTGCTGCTATTTATGAAAAAGAATATCAAGACAATTTAGCCAAATGGAAAGCTGGAGGTAAAAAAGGCGAAGAGCCGACTAAAGCAAGCTTCCATCATTGGGATAAAGATATGAGTAAATGGTATGAGTCATATGAGCACCCTCTATATGTTCGTATGGGAGCGGAAGCTAAACGAAATGGTGGTCATGGAGGTATGGATTTCTTAATGATGTATCGTATTGTTTATTGTTTACGTAATGGTGAGCCTTTAGATCAAGATGTGTATGACGCAGCGGCATGGTCATCTATTTTTCCACAAAGCATGGCTTCTGTTGCCGATCGTAGCAACAGTAAAGATATACCTGATTTTACTCGTGGTATGTGGAAAGTAGCTAAACCGTTAGGTATTGTCAGCTAAATTATGACCTAATAGATATTTACGTGCTTTTACTTTTTATTGAAGGTGATCTCTTCGCTCTTTAATAGAAATAAAAGCACTTTTTTTAATGTACAAAAAAAGTAAATAAAACCAAATTGAAAGCAGTGTTAATCACCTTATTGATTACTTACCTTAAGAAAAGTTACCATTTGATTCACACTTAGTAAACTCACTTAATTTAGTGGTGGAAATAGCTATTTCCTACCCATTTTCAGGAAAATAAAACGATATTATGTCAGCTATAAACAACATAGCCTATGGTTTGGATATTGGAGGGACCAAAATTGAAATTGGACTTTTCGATCATGAAATGAAAATGATTGATAGTTGGCGAGTGCCAACGCCAACTGAAAATTATCATGAATTTCTTTATACAATTACAACATTGATTAATGAAGCAGATAAACGTACAGGTCAACAAGGTAGTATTGGTATTGGGATGCCTGGTATTATCGATAAAAATAAACGGGTTAAATCAGCGAACATCCGTTGTGCAACAGGTAAGTTAATTGTAGAAGATTTAGAGAATATTTTAGGACGAAATGTCGCTGTTGCTAATGATTGTCGATTATTTGCATTGTCAGAAAGTAATCAAGGAGCAGGTCGTAATTTGCCTATTGTTTATGGGGCAATTATTGGCACTGGTGCTGGAGGCGGTTTATGCATCGATGGTGAGTTGTATAAAAGTACAAATAATACTGCTGGTGAGTATGGACATTTACCGGCATCAGGTGCTTTGTTAAATAAATATAATATAAAACCACGACAATGTGGTTGTGGCTTAATTGGCTGCAGTGAAACTTATATTGCAGGCCCAGGGTTAGGTTGGTTGTATCAACATTTTGGTAGCGATAGTAATAGCACGACTCAGTTTGTCACTGATTTACGTGATAATAATCCAATAGCGATTAAAACATTTGATTGTTATATGGAGTTTTTAGGTTCAGCATTCAGCACGTTAGTTTTATCTTATGATCCAGATATGATCGTTGTTGGCGGTGGTTTGTCTAAAATCGATGAGATCATTGAGGGGCTTCCAGCTGCGATTAATAAACATTTATTTACAGGGATCGAATCTCCTATTATTTCACGCGCTGTTTTTGGCGATTCTAGTGGTGTACGTGGTGCTGCTATTTTAGGAAAAAACCATGAGTTTGAAAAATAAGCATTATGACACTTGTCGCTGTTTTATCGACCCTATTAATTAATATTTTATTGAAGGTATTGAAATGACTAATAAACGTTTACATGTAGAAAAATATTTTGATGGTGAAAATTTTATTGAAAATAAAGTCTTTACACTTTCAAAAGGAAAAATTGTAGCAATTGATAACGACATATCAAAAAGTGATGAGGTCCTGTCGGGTCTGGTGGTTCCTGGTTTCATTGACTTGCAGGTTAATGGTGGGGGAGGCGTTTTATTGAATAGCACGCCAACAGCCGCTGGCATTGAAAAAATAATGCAGGCTCATATAAAGTTTGGCACAACAGCAATGTTACCGACATTAATTACTGACAAAGTATCGGTAATGCAGCAAGCAGCAGATGCTATTGCTGAAGCTATTAATAATAATGTGATGGGAATTATCGGTATACACTTTGAAGGTCCGCATTTGTCAGTTGCTAAAAAAGGTGCTCACAGTGAGGAATATATTAGAAAAATCACTGATGAAGAATGGCAAGTATTGAGCCGTAAAGACATAGGGCAAATATTAGTCACTTTAGCTCCTGAAAATGTTTCCGTTGAAGATATTAAACGTATGGTTGATATGGGAATTAAAGTTTGTCTGGGTCATACTAATGCTGACTTTGAAACTGCGCAAAAAGCCATTGATGCTGGTGCTGACGGTTTTACTCACTTATTTAATGCTATGTCTCCATTACAAGGAAGAGAGCCAGGAGTCGTGGGCTCTGCACTGCTTAATGATAAGGCCAGTTGTGGCTTAATCGTCGATGGTCATCATGTTGATTTTGCATCATGTCTATTAGCTATTAAAACGAAACCTCAAGGTAAACTATTTCTTGTTACTGATGCTATGCCCCCTCTAGGTACCGATGATAAAGAGTTTATGTTATTTGACCGGAAAGTTATTCTTGACGGAGGTAAGTTAACTTCACCAACTGGTGGGCTTGCGGGTTCAGTTTTAGATATGGCTACTGCGATAAAAAACACTCATCAAATTCTTAATATAGAGTTAGGTGAAGCAATTAATATGGCTACCGCTTACCCTGCAAATTATGTAAATCAACAATCTATCAGAGGTCGATTATTTGAAGGTTGTCAGGCTGATTTTGTTGTTTTGAGCAATTCTTTGTCAGTTGAACAAACATGGATTTCAGGCAAGCAAGTATACTAATTTAATTCGCTCATCTAGCACCAATCGGATACTCATTAAGCTTACTAAAGCAAGAATGATTGGTGATCATGTTTAAGAAAGTAATTATTGAGCATGATGAAGCAACTTAAAAGCAATTAAGCACAACATATATAGTCCTTCTGTGCATTATTAATAGTAAGAACTGGCTTATTTTTCTAAAGATAATAAGCCAGTAACTCTGTTGGTAATTTCGAGATCAAGCCATTAAAACCGTGATGATGAGAATATTTTGTTTGAGATTTCCACCTTAATTTATCATTTATCATTTATCATTTATCGTTTCGGCTATAAATTTTCTCAATAGCAATTAACAACATTTCACCATTGATTTAGTGTCCTTGTTTAACGTTCTAACGAAGTATTTAGTTACCTAGGAAGGTTTTGCATGTTTACATTATTTTTCATTTCTACGCATATACTGATGCACCTCCTTACTATTGCTTTCTTACCTGTTTTTTTTGTTGTATTTAATTTCAAATGCTTTCATGGTCTTTCAAAGTGTTTTTTTTTGTGTAACAATGAAATTAATACAACTTGATAAGGTAAATCAATATGGATGCTACTAATCATTCAAATATACGACAAAGTGTTAGTGTGATACCAATGTTCATTATAGGAACGTTATTCTTTGTTTTTGGCTTTGTTACATGGTTAAACGGCTCTTTAATTCCGTTTTTAAAAATTGCTTGTGAGCTAAATCATATGGAGGCTTACTTTGTTACCATGGCTTTTTATATCGCTTACACCGTAATGGCATTACCCATGGCTTTTGTATTGAAGCGTACTGGTTATAAAAATGGCATGATGTTAGGTTTATTAGTGATGGCAATTGGTTCACTAATATTTATTCCTGCAGCTAATGAACGCATGTTTAGCATATTCTTATTTGGTTTGTTTATGTTGGGTACAGGACTAACTATTTTACAAACAGCTGCTAACCCTTACATTGTACTTTTAGGACCAGAGGAGTCGGCTGCGGTTAGAATTAGTATTATGGGCTTGCTAAATAAAGGTGCGGGTGTTGTTGCACCGATTATTTTTACCGCTTTTATTTTAGGTAATATGGGGCAATTTGATGAAAACCAATTAGCAGCACTCAATGATATTGAGCGCAATATTCAATTAAATGAGCTTGCCCAGCGATTAGCAGACCCTTATTTGATTATGGCAGCAACGCTTATTGTATTAGCTATTTTTATCAAACTATCACCTTTGCCTGCAATGAATTCAACAGAAAAAAAACAAGATGGCAAACAAGACAATGATAATGATTCTATCTTTGCTTATCCGCAACTTATTTTAGGTGTTGTTACATTATTTTTATATGTCGGTGTTGAAGTTATCGCTGGTGATACTATCGGTTTATTTGGTCAAGAACTTGGTGTTGAAAATTTTGGTCAACTTACCTCATATACCATGGCATTTATGGTACTCGCTTACATTGTTGGTATGTTCAGTATTCCTCGATTTATAAAACAGGAATCAGCTCTAATGCTGTCAGCCGTATTAGGTTTGCTACTCACTTTTCTCATTATGATTACACCAAAAGATAGTGCAGTTGTTTGGTCTAGTTTAATTTTTTGGCAAGAAGTAGGTTATTTGCCTGATGTAGTTTTATATGTTGCTTTGCTCGGTTTTGCTAATGCATTAGTTTGGCCGGCAGTCTGGCCAATGGCTTTAAGTGGTTTAGGTAAGCATATAGAAACAGGCTCAGCTCTATTGATTATGGGGATTTCGGGGGGAGCAATATTACCTTTGGCTTATGGTGCTTTAACTGAAGTGACGAGTAATTCCCAAAGTTCATATATGGTAATGCTGCCTTGTTATTTATTTATTTTATTTTATGCATTGAAAGGGCATAAGGTTCGTCATTGGAATAAGCAATCTTTATAAAGTTGAGCTACTCATTAATAGTGATTGAAGTTGAGGTGTGGAATGCAAGCTGAAAATAAGTCCGTAGATAGAATATTATCAATAGATATATTTCGTGGGTTAACAATGTTTTTGCTGCTTGGTGAGTTTGTTAATATATACAATTACTTCACCCCTGAAGTTTTTGGTAATGACCTCGTCACTGCAATTAATATCCAATTTCATCATCATCCATGGCATGGCTTACGTTTCTGGGATCTTATTCAGCCTTACTTTATGTTTATTGTTGGTCTTTCTCTGCCTTATGCGATTCAAAGCCGTATAAAGAAGGGAGATACAAGTCAGAGAATTGCAAGGCATACTCATCAGCGAGCGTTAACACTCGTTGTGATGGGATGGGTACTGTATTGCATACCTTCAGGTGAAATTACTTTCTATTTTCAAAATGTGTTAGTACAAATTGGTGGGGCATATTCTATAGCCTACCTTGTTTTAAATCGCTCTATTAGGTTCCAAGTGCTTTTTTCTATAAGTCTTTTATTACTGACTGAAGCTTTATATCGATTTTTTTCTGTTGAAGGATATAACCATGCTTTTGTGATGAATCAAAATTTTGGGTCATGGCTAGATCAACTTTATGGTGGTGACTCTAATGGTGGTTGGGTGTCTTTTAATATGATACCTACTTCTGCTCATACTATTTGGGGAGTGGTCATTGGTAAGTTATTGATGGAAGATAAATCCGCTACTAATAAGCTTATAAAGATGATTGTTATTGGAGGTGCGCTTGTAATATTAGGGTATTTATTAAATCCAATTACGCCTATTATCAAACGAATAGCAACGTCTTCGTTCGTTATCGTAAGTGGGGGGTGGTCAATACTAACATTGGCTTTTTTATACTGGATTGTTGATATTAAAAAGTTTAACAAGCGATGGCCGCTGTTCTTTGGCGTTGTGAGTATGAATTCTATTTTTATTTATCTTTTTGCACATGTAGGTGGGGCGGATCTTATTGAGAGTATACTGCATCCATTTACTTACGCATTATTTTCTTGGACAGGTCAGTTTACTACCGAGGTGCTTACGAGTGCATTAGTATGGGCTGTACTTTGGGGGATCTGTTACTGGATGTATATCAAAAGGTTATTTATCAAAATTTAAATACGGCTAAAAATAGAATAGCAACGAATTGTTAGTTTTATAAAGAGTGGTGAATATTAACCGTCGATACTTCATGAAAATCCACTTTCGTAACTGCTGTTAGTGTTGTAAGGGTAACTGATTGCGTAAATCATGATTTAATTTTTATTCTAAGGCAGAATAAGTTGTACCAAGTTCATGCGTCTATAGCAGAGCTGTATTTTCTGAACATAAAATGTATAACTGGAGTAGGGGTCTTATTACTGGCTTTGCTATTGATTTATTATTCTAAATTAATGGCAAAGCCATATCATTTCGTTAATTCAATTACCGCAAGTTTTCTGCTTCATTACTTAATCTATATCACATAATAATAGTCACTGACTTATTATTACGAATATTTATCTTTGATTGCTTTCATTGCCTTTCTTATTGTGCGTATTCATGCTTGACAGTGGTTTCATTTTACTTCAGTATTGTTTTTGTAAGCTTTGATGTTGATTTCGTTTTGCTTCGGTGTTAGGGCGGAATTAACATTAAGTGAACTATAAAAAAAACATAATAGTAGGGAAGGTACACGTCATGAAAAATAAAAAAGAAAATCAATTTACTAAAACAACGCTGTCTATAGCTGTCGCAGCAATACTTGCGACAGCTAATGTTAGTGCACAAGAAACTGCAGATGAAGAATCTGAAGTTATTGTTGTTACCGGTGTAAGAAGTAGTTTAGCTGAATCACTGGCTAATAAAAAAGATGCAAATTCACTTGTTGATTCAATTGCTGCGGAAGAATTAGGTCGTTTTCCTGATGATAACGTAGCTGATTCTTTATCGCATATTCCAGGTATTACGGTTAGTAGAACAAGAGGTGGGGAAGCTCAATATGTTAATATTCGAGGTTTAGGCCCTGAGTTTACTATCGTTACTTTAAATAACCGTATTCTGGCAACAGATGATGGAGGCAGAAACTTTGCTTTTGATGTTATCCCATCTGAAATGATAAGTGGTGCCGATGTATGGAAGACAGTTCAAGGTAAGAACCTTGAAGGTAGTATTGGTGGCGCTGTTAACCTTAAGTCAGCACGACCGTTTACTAACCCAGGCATGCATGGTGCGGTATCTATTACTGGAGATTATAACGATTTTTCAGAAGAGATTGGTAAAAAATTTAATGGCGTGTTCAGTAATACCAACGATGATGAAACCTTTGGCTTTATTGTTGGCTTCAGTTCGTCTTCAGGCACAGAAAGATCTGATGATATGTTTGATAATTATATTTTCGGTGTTAACGATGGTATTGAATACGATGTTAATGAAGATGGTGTTATTACGGAAAATGAACAAAATTTGGTTATGCCAGGCTCCTATGGCATAGGTGCATATGAAACTGACTTTAAACGTAATGGTATTACTTCTACTCTACAATGGCGACCAACCGATCGTTTATCGTTAACAGCTGATATTTTAATTACAAAGTTAGAAGCTGATAAAACGGGTTTTGCTCAATCATTTTATATGGTTGATGAGAGTGAAGCACAAGATCGCTTATCTAATATCACATTAGATGGCAATGTAGTAACAGGGATGGATATTGCTGATGTAACCATGGAAGTCGTTACATTAGATGAGCATCGTACCGTAGATACTAGTATGTATGCGTTAAATGCAGAATACCTGTTAACAGATGAATTGACGATAAAAGCCGATGTATATCGTTCAAACTCCTCTCGTGATTCAGGTGGTAAAAATACATTCGTGGTAGCGGGTTCACCAGGGGCTCATTCAGGACGATATCAATTAAATGAAGGAGGACTACCTGATTATATTCCAAATTGGACAGAAGGTCGTACTTCTGATGATTTTGGTAATGACGACTTTTCTCCACATTGGGCTGCTCGTGACGGTAGTGACATTGAAGATACCGTAACTGGTTATACTATGGATGCTGAATGGGAACTCGATGGTGAGTACCTGACTAGTGTTGATTTTGGTGCAGCTTACACCAGCAGAAATAAAACTAACACAGCATATAATAACTATGAAACAGGTGCTTGTAACTATTGTGGTTATCCTTTCACATTTGGTGAGGTAGGGGCTGATGTAGTACGAGATTTTCCTTTTGATAATTTTTTTGAAGGTGACAGTGCTGATATACCACGCTCTTTCCCTATTTTTAGTATCCCTGATTATGCTGCTGGTTTAGCTGCATCTGACGGTCAAACGATTACTGATTATGCTGGTAACACACGAACCTTTGGTGAGAATGAATCTGCATTATGGGAGCCAGTAATTAATCCTGTAAATTCATATGATATTGAAGAAAACACAACCGCAGCTTACTTCCAAGCTAACTTTGAAGGCGAAGGTTGGTTTGGTAATGTTGGTGTTA
The DNA here is from genome assembly GCF_018860915.1 of Colwellia sp. C2M11. Lineage (GTDB taxonomy): Bacteria > Pseudomonadota > Gammaproteobacteria > Enterobacterales > Alteromonadaceae > Colwellia. The sequence goes on along the minus strand of NZ_JAHKQD010000053.1, from coordinate 30,500 downwards.
GGTATATAAGTACTGATGTATCAGCGGGTTATTCATATAACGAAATATTATCTATTCAAATCGTGGATCCAAATGCAGCTAACCCTTCATGGGATGTTGAGTATTCAGATAGTGCAGCTCAATTAGCTAAAGGTGATTATAGTAAATTATTGCCAGCTGCCAACTTTGGTATCTACCTTCAAGAAGACTTACTGTTGAGGCTTGGTGCTGGGCAATCATTGTCTCGTCCAACACTGGATCAAATGGCTCCACTTACTACTGATAATGCGCAATCAGGTCTATTTACAATGGACATAAGTGGTAATGCTAATATAGAACCTGTTTTTGCTGATCAGTTTGATATCGCGATTGAGTGGTACTTTGCCGAAAATAGTTTATTGAGTGCATCAGCATTTAGAAAAGATTTAGATGGTTTTATTACATCAAATACGACCAATGTCACAATCGCAGGTGAATCTTTTACTGTTACACAGCCAATTAATGGTGATTCAGCAGAAGTGGAAGGGATTGAGATAGCAATACAAAAATTCTTCGAGAATGGTTTTGGTGTTACAGCAAGTTATGCGTACACTGATTCGAGTACTATTGTTAACGGTGAAAAAGCGGGTCCATTAACGGGTGTTGCTGATACGTCTTATTCATTATCATTAATTTATGAAAAAGACAAAATTAGTACACAAATTGCACTAGATTATACGGGTGATTATGTTGTTGACCCTTATAGTCCATTAGGTGATGATTATCAAACGACTGGAGAAGCCGTTTCTATGGTAACTGCATCGTTTAATTATAACCTAAGTGATAATGCTCAATTGTTCCTTGAAGGTAATAACCTGTTAAATGAGCAAAATCGCACTTTCCAAGGTCGTAGTGATTTACCAGGTTCAATTCAAATTTATGGCCGTACCATTAAATTTGGCGCTCGTTATACGTTTTAGTGGGCATAGCTTCAAAGCGTGATGTGCGCTTTGAAGCTAACCAACCTCAACTCAATTTTCAAGAATAAACTTATTAAAGCTTACATTAGTTGAACTGAGTTTAAATAAATTGAGTTGAGGTTAACTATTAATAGCGAAGTAAGTGGGGAACAACAAATGCCAAAAGCTATTAAAGATATAGTGATTCTTGGTGGCGGTGCCGCGGGGTGGATAAGTGCAGGGGTATTAGCAAATAAACTTAGTCCATCATCGACAAGTAACACTATAACGCTTATTGAATCAAAAGCGGTTGGCACCATAGGCGTAGGTGAAGGCACATGGCCAACTATGCGGGCAACCTTGAAGAAAATAGGGATAAGTGAAAACGATCTTATTACCCAATGTGATGCTACATTTAAGCAAGCTAGCAAATTTGTTTCTTGGACAAATAATTCAAACCAAGATTTCTATTACCACCCATTTAACACACCAAAAGCTTACCCCCACATTAATTTAGCTCCTTACTGGCAGTCAGAAAAGTGGAGTGAAAAATCATTTTCATCTACTGTAAGCTGTCAAGAGGCTGTATGTGAGCATGGACTCGCGCCAAAAACATTAAATACAGCCGAATACAAAGATATAGCCAATTATGGTTATCACCTCGATGCAAAAAAATTCTGTGCTTTGCTAAAAAAACACTGTACTGAAAATTTGAACGTTCGGTATATTCAAGATGATATGAAAGACGTTATTAAAGATAATACGGGTAATATTCAAAGTTTACTGTGTTATGAGTCAGGTGAAATTAAAGGTGATTTTTTTGTTGATTGTAGTGGTTTCAATAGCCTTTTACTGGGTAAAGCTATGGATGTTGATTTTGTAGATAAAAGTAATCAAATATTTTGTGATAGTGCCTTAGTGTTACAAAAACCTTATTCTGATCCAGATAGTCCTATTCCTTGTTATACGCAATCTACTGCTCAAGAAAGTGGTTGGATTTGGGATATCGGTTTATCTAATAGACGTGGTATTGGTTATGTATTTTCTAGCCACCATACAACGGACTCTATAGCAGAAAAAACGTTAAACCATTATTTAGGTGAGCAGTCTGAAAAATTAACACCAAGAAAAATTACGTTTAAAACCGGACACAGAGAAATTTTTTGGAAAAAAAATTGTGTTGCCATAGGTCTAGCTGCGGGCTTTATTGAGCCATTAGAAGCTTCAGCATTAATGTTTATTGAAACATCGGCAGCAATGTTAGCGGATCAATTTCCTGCAAATAATAATGCAATAAAAAATACGGCTCAACGTTTTAACAACGCATTTATTGAACGCTGGAACGGCGTGATCGACTTTATAAAATTACATTATGTATTAAGCAAAAGGGATGAACCTTTTTGGGTTGATAATCGTGCTCCGAACTCTATGTCAACATCACTTAAAAATCGCCTTGAAGCGTGGCAATATGAAGCCCCGTCTGACTATGATTTTCCAAGTCAATTTGACGTTTTTCGTGCAGCGAGTTATCAATATGTACTATATGGCATGGGCTTTCAAACTGATTTTACGAATAGTGGTCATTTGTATAATGAGACAAGTAGAGCAGATAAAGTGATAGCAATGAAAATGAAAGAACAAGACAATTTATGTACTAATTTACCTCAACATCGCGCATTGATTAATCGCATTAAGCAATATGGATTCTCAAGGATTTAAGATGAACACATCTATCGAAAAGTTAACTATTGAAGTACATGGTGATTTAAAAAAAATAAAAAACCATCACTTCCCTCATGTTCAATCTGAACAATTAGTACCGATTAATATGCATGAATTCCCTGCTGCAAGTAGTTGTTTTCCATTATTCTTTATAAAAAATAAAAATAATGGTCAATTGTTTTCTATTGCATTGTTTGGTTTGATACAAAATGAAAATTTGTATTATTCCCCCCAAGAGTGGCAAGCTTCTTATGTTCCTTTAGCGATGAGAACTTGGCCTTTTTCATTAGTTGTTACTGATCCAGAGAAAAAAAAGTGGCATGTAGCAGCAGATACAACAAGTGATTACTTAAGTGAAACCGAAGGCGATGCATTATTCACATTAGGTAAACCGAGCGAACTATTTAATACCATCACGAAAGAATTAGTGAGCAATTCACAACAAAAAGCAGCAACGGTGAGTTTTATTGACTTTCTTACGCAGCAAAACTTAATTAAAGCGATAAAATTTGAGTTTGTCTTTGCTACAGGTGAAAAACATCAGGCTGGAGGTATATATGCGATTAATGAAGATGTATTGAATAACCTTCAACCTGAACAAGTACAAGAGCTGTATAAAAGAGATTACTTTAAAGCTATTTATTGTATGTTAAGTTCGCAGCATAATTTATATGATTTAATTAAACGTTCACAGGCTAAAAACAGTGATAAATCCGTTGTGAGCTTAAATATTATTAGTGATTAATCGATATAACTTTTCTCATTCACGATAATAAGTTAGGCTAATTTTTATCGTGAATATATACTTACTACCATAGTTAATACTTTGCACATATAAAAACACCTCTTCTTTTAAATTAATTACTTCGTAAATGATTTGAATCAGGTAGATAAGTTATTATTCTACTTGTTTTTAGTCACAATTTAACTTGTATTATTATTTTAAGATGTTTTATAAACGAGTATCCTGGATAAATGAGACACATCCGGAAGACTGAATACTTCTTACTATTTTATTAAAGTATAACCAAAACAATAGTTTTGAAATGTATCAAAATTATCCAACGTATAACCTTTTTACATCAATACACATATCTTTAATGAACTGTGTTTTCAAACGGGTATTAATTTGGTTGTTATAAGGGTTAATAATTGATGAAAAGAATAAAGCATATAGCTAGGGGCTAATAGAAAATAAAGTAAACTCGATTTTTATGCTTTTTTATCTATGTGTATCTGTAATAAATATAATTTATTGAAAATTATGTCTAAGTTTTGAACTTTTAATTACGAGGTTTTATCAATTCAGCAATTAGTTGCGGAACAGGTGTTTTATAATGACAAAAATTAAACGAGATTCTTCTGTAAAAAATGAATATCGGACGCAGAGCTCGAAAAATACAGGAGTCTCTAGTACTTTTATCGAGAATATAGATTTTTTAAAGAATTTCTTAAAACGGTTTTTATCCAAAGATGAAGATATTGAGGATGTGACTCAAGAGGCTTATTTAAAAGCTGTTAACATTGAAAATAAAAGTAGTATTAATAATCCTAAAGCTTATTTATTCAGAGTCGCTAAAAATGTAGCACTTAATGAACTAAATCGAAAATCTAGGCAGATGACAGTTTACATTGAAGATAGACTTGCCTCGATTCCTGTCGATGGTAAAGATACGCTTGAAGATGAGCTAGAAGCTCAGCAATCAGTGATGTTATATTATAAAGCTGCTAATGCATTGCCAAATAAGTGTCGTCGGGTATTTTTATTACGTAAGGTTAATGGTATGAGCCATAAGGAAATAGCTGAACATCTTGGCATCACTATCAGTGCCGTTGAAAAACACTTACGTAATGGCACAAGGAGTTGCCGAGATTATATTCGTCAGGCTAATCAGCCAGATAATCAAACGGAACAAAGCTCAGTAAAGAAAGGATCGCAAGCTAGGTGATATGATGAAAAATATTATAGAATTTCCCGATCGCGAAATTATCGATGAAGAAGCATTAGTTTGGCTCGTTAGGTTAGACAGTGATAAGCCTTTAAGTGAACAAGAAGAGCTGGCATTAGAAGAATGGTTAGCACGAAGCCCAGTACATCGAGAAGCGCTTAAAAGTTTGAATGCTTTTTGGACACATTGTAATGTTTTAGGCAAGCTGGCTAAGCCTAAAAGCATTACACAACTTTGTAGAAATCGCCTGTTATCTTATATTGAACACTCTATTCGTTATAAAGCTCAGATTATGGCTATGATAGTCGTATTGAGTGTTGTCTTTAGTTATTGGTTTAGTTATCAAAATATTACCAATAGTAATGGATTATATTCGACTGCTGTCGGCCAACAAGAAATGATTATGCTTGCAGATGGTTCGCGAGTACAACTAAATACCAATAGTCAAATTCAAGTCAATTATAGTGATGAATTTCGTGATATTCGTTTGTTGCAAGGCGAAGTCCACTTTGAAGTCGCTAAAGATAAACAAAAACCTTTTAGAGTTTATGCTGGTAATGGGCGTGTACAAGCAGTAGGTACAGCTTTTAATGTTTATATTAATAAAGGCGATGTTGATGTACTTGTTACTGAAGGAAGTGTCGAACTTGCCTCTATTCTACCTATCTCACTAAACCTTTCGCAAAGTAATAAGCAAAATGATTTAAGCTATGATGACTTAAACCAAGCGCCTCCAACCATTGGTAGACCAGCAAAGAGAATGTCTGACAGTAATAGAGATAATGCTAGTGCTGTTAATGGCTTAGGAGTAGTAACAGCAGGAGAGGGGGTTACGATGAAAAAACTTGATACAGTATCCTCTAGCGATGTTAATGATTTATCAAATAAAAAGCCGTTAATTAAGTTAGTACCCATTGGCGAAAATGATAAGAAAAGAAAGCAACTTGCATGGCGCAAGGGTTTATTAATATTTTCTGGGGAGTCACTTGAAGAAGTTATAGAAGAAATTAGCCGTTACATTCCAGTCTCAATTGAAATAGTTAACCCTGAATTACGTCACATACAAATTGGAGGGCAGATAAAAGTGGGGGATACTGACTCAATGTTCAAAGCTTTGGAAGCTAATTTGGGGTTGAAAATAAAGCACTTAAATTATAACCATGTACAGGTTGTTAGCGCTCCTGAGGAGTTTTAATGAAAGTATCTGCTTTATTTATCTTAATAAAAAAAATAAATAAAATAAATAAAATAAAAAGTCCGGTTTTGCCACATTATTTTGTCTTCATTAATTGGAGGCTACAGTGCTAGTTAGCGTTAAAGTGGTCGTATTGAGCTTTGTAAGGAACTTGATAAGTGTTGTCGCTATTTGTTGCTCAACTACTGTGATTGGTGCTAATTCAAGTGAGCAAGTTTTCAGTATCAATGTTCCAGCAATGAATGCTGCTGATGCGCTGAACGAGTTAGTATTTCAGACAGGTACTGTCTTGTTATTTCCCTACAAAGAAACAAAAGCTGTACAGGCGAATGCTGTGGTTGGCAATTACCTGTTAGAGCAAGCAATTACGATCCTTCTAAAAGACTCTGGCTTAGCGAGTAGCTATACCAAAAATGGTGCTATTAAAATTTATGTTCCTGTTAATAGCCATCAAAAAAATAATAATGAGGAAATAGAAGACATGAAAAATAAAAAAAACATTGCTGTTCGTAACGGTGTGTTGAGTGCATTAGTCGCTGCTGTTAGCGTTAATGCCGGAGCACAAAGTGTTCCAGAAGATGATAGTCAGGTATCTCAAGCTACTGCGGTAGAAAAAATTGTTATTACTGGCTCTAGAATTAAAAATACAAACCTAACATCAAGCAGCCCTGTGACGGTTGTTGGTAGTGAAGAAGTACAAATTCGTGGTATTACTCGAGCCGAAGATTTAATTAACACCCTTCCGCAAGCATTATCAGCACAAAGCTCTTCATCGGGAATAGGCACGGGGACAGCAACGGTAAACCTACGAGGTTTAGGTGCTGATCGAACATTAGTATTAGTAGATGGTAAACGTCTGCCTTTTGGCTCTCCAACCTCTGTTGCCGCAGATCTTAATCAAATTCCTTCACAACTAATTGAGCGTGTAGAAGTATTAACAGGTGGAGCTTCAGCCGTTTATGGTGCCGATGCTATTGCTGGCGTTGTTAACTTTGTTATGAAGCGGGACTTTGAAGGGGTTGAAATTAACACTCAAGCGAGCACTTATTATGCTGAAAATGATAATAGTGCAATGGGGCAGTTATTAGAAAGCTACGATGAGCCTAATCCTGGCTCAAAGTTTGATGGGGCAAGTGTCGACTTTAATATCATTGCAGGTGGTGATTTAAATAATGGTAAAGGTAATATTACTGCCTATGCGGGTTACTCACGAGACAGAGAAGTGCGTTGGGAAGATAGAGATATTTCTTCGTGTCCATTAGGACTAACTAATAGCGGCACTGAATTTAGTTGTGCAGGATCAGGAACTCAGCCAGAGAATACTGTATTTAGCCGAATTGGTGAAGGTGCTTTTAACCTTGCTGTTGATCAACAAACGGGTTTACTACGAAATTACTCTGGTGAAACTGATGCCTACAATTATGTTGGTGGAAATTATTTACAACGCCCACGCGAGCGTCAAACCTTTGGTACTTTTGTACGTTACGACATTTCATCGGAAGCTGAATGGTTTATGGATTATTCCTTCACACGAAATAATACGACAGCTCAAATTGCGCCAGGGGGTTTATCATTAGGCAGAACGACAAGTATAAATTGTGATAATCCATTACTAAGTGATGATCAAAACGCTGTTTTTTGTGATTCAAGTGTTACCTATACCGATGCGGATGGTGTATTAAGAGCACCGCTTACTATTGGACGACGTAATATTGAAGGTGGCGCTCGTGCTACAGAGTCAACCTTGATTACAAACCGTATGATTACAGGTGTAAGAGGCGTTGTATTTGAAGATTTTGATTATGAAATTTTTGGTCAGTACTCAAATGTTGATTATACGGAAATACTGGTCAATGATGTATTGTCAGAGAAAGCAGAATTAGCTATTGATGTTGTTACCGACCCTGCAACAGGCGAGCCTATTTGTCGTTCAGCGTTGTCGGGTGAAGAGCCTGACTGCCTACCTTGGAATATATTCCAGCCCGGTGCAATTGATCCTGCAGCTACTGATTTTTTAACCGCACCAAGCATACGAACTGGCTCAACAACACAGCAAGTACTTGGCGCTAGTATTTCCGGTGATTTAGAGCGTTTTGGTTTGATGAGCCCAGCAGCTGATAGTGCAATGCAAATAGTCTTCGGTTTCGAATACCGTAAAGACTCGCTTGAACTAACACCAGACACAAGCAGTAGCACAACAGTTGTTAGAGAGCCTGTGGAGGGCGAAGTTTCGGTAACCGAATTTTTTACTGAATTTCAAATTCCATTAGTTGAAGGCAAAAAGGGGTTTAAGGAATTAGTATTAAATGGTGCATACCGTTACTCTGATTACGATACCACAGGTTCACAGGATACTTATTCTTCAGGCTTAACCTGGGTACCTACATCAGATGTACTTATTCGTGCACAGTACCAACGTGCTACGCGTTCACCTAACCCAGTAGAATTGTTCAGCTCACAAGCGAATGGTCGATTTTCTATGTCTGCAGGTACGAATGGCTTAACTGACCCTTGTGCCGGTGACTTTGAGCCTGCAACATCAACGCCAGAGCCAGCTAGAGAACTTGCGGAATGTATGCTAACGGGTGTTACAGCAGATACTTATGGACAAATATTAAATAGCTCTACTGGTGAATATTCAACTTTAACAGGGGGTAATGTAAACCTTCAACCTGAAAAGTCTGATACTGTTACGGTAGGTATTGTTATTACACCTGAAGCGATTCCTGACTTAAGTATTACCGTTGACTATTTTGATATTACAGTAGAAGGTTTTGTTGGTACTGTTCCTCCTGAGCTTGCTTTGACGAAATGCTTGGATAGTGGAGACTCATTCTTTTGTGGTTTAATAAATCGTGATGAAGCAGGTACTCTTTGGCTAACTGACGATGAAAGTTATATTCAAGCAACCAACATCAATACAGGTAGCCTTTCTACTAAAGGTATTGATTTAGGAGCAGAATACTCAATCGATATCGGTTCATATGGTTCATTAAAACTAAATTACCTTGCCACGTTGCTTAATGAATTCGAAGAAGAGTCTTTACCTGGTGAAGATGCATTCGATTGCGCAGGTTATTATGGCGGCTCTTGTGGAACACCAAGACCAGAATATAGACACTGGGCGTCTATTGGTTGGAACCAAGATGCGTTAGCGATGACGCTAACATGGCGTCATATAGGAACTGTTAAACAATATGGTAGTAATACTAGTCCTATTATTGATGAGTTAGAGGCAACAAGTTACGTTGATTTATCTGCAAACTATAGAATTAACGATAACATTGAATTAAGGTTTGGTATAAATAATATTCTTGATCAAGATCCACCATTAACTTCTATTGCAGGTTTTGGCGGTTCAGAAACATCTGGTCGAGGAAATACATATCCACAAATCTACGATGCACAAGGTAGATATATCTTTACTGGTCTTAAAGCTAGTTTCTAAAATGAGTGAATACGCTGGTTTTTATCAAACCAGCGTATTATTAACTAACACCTAAAATTAATTTACTACCGTTATTGATGATGTTTATTCAAACTCATTTCAACTATCAAATAAATACATATAAAACAATGTTTTGGGTGAAGTCCGTTAGCGATATTGTATTAGAGATAATGACTCCGGTATAGTTTCTATGCCATCGTCATTCAAAGTGTTATATTACTTGGATATGTGTTGAATCATAGAAGGATTAAAAAACTAACTCGCTAAGTATTTAGCATTGATTTAGTTGTTTTAATTATTCTTTGTTAAAAACGTAATCTTTTGAATTTTAAAATAATAATTATATAAAATTGGGATGAATATCATGAAAAAACCACAACTATTTTTACTAAAGCCAGGCTATGGTAAAGCCGCGGATCAATTTTGTCCTGACTGCGCCTTGGTCATGGGATACTTTGATTATCAACCACAAATGCGTGAACATGTTGATATTAAATTAATTGATTTTGATAGACCACGTCATGACTTGGTTAAACTACTTGGTGAAGACCTACAGAATAGTCCCGCACTGATATTTCCTGAAGGTGAGCAACCGAAAAATATTAACTTATCAGAAAAAACTAACAGAGCTTATATTAATGACGGACGTGCTATTTGTCAGTGGCTTGGAAAAACGTATGGCGGATTAGTACCGTCATAGAAAAGTTATTTTAAATAAGGTCTATGAATGCATGGATGTTATAAATAAATCACCATCGTAAGTTGTTAAGTGTTAATTCGCCTAACAATTGGGAAATTTTATGTTTAAATTATATATAGTTTTTGTACTGCTTTTAACTAGCCTGATGTCTATCGCTGCGCCTGTAGCTGAGACACAGCCGGAAGACTCAATACTCCTTACCGTTTTGTTAAAACATGACCAAAGCAATAGTTTTGAAGAGTATCAAAAAATTTTAGAAGAGCAGAAATTCTTTGATAAATTCCCGCCCAAAGGAGTAACGGTTGTAAGCTGGTATGTGATGATGGGCATTGGCCAGGTAGTTACATTAGAAGTACCTGCACACAAGCTTAGAGAGGTTAACTTGGCAGTAGAGCAAAGCGCTTGGAAAGCTTTTACCGTGGAATTTTATCCAACTTATAACCTTTATCCTGTTTTTAAAGATAAGTTAAAGAATAAGGCTAAAGTTGCATATTAATGCTAAATAGTTAACTCGACGCTTTGACGAACAATAAATGGTTGATTTTTTAGCTTTACTATTCACTTAAATCAACCATTGATGACTTATTAATAAAATTCTATATGATTGGAGTTTGTATGAAAATTTTACGGTCTGCTTTATTATTTACGTTATTATTCGTTTCTTTTTATTCTTCTGCCTCAACAAGCAGGTTTGATTGTAAGTACCTTGATTATCATTTGGTGCTTGAGGCAAAAGGTTTTAAGCATATAATTCATGAGTTAAGTATCAACGGAGAAATTCTTATCACGGAATTGCTCGATGATAACTGGTTCATGGAGGAAATAAACTGTAAAAAATCAGGTTATGAAATTGTTGCTAGTCATATTCAATATAATGATCCTGTTAAACAGGTATTCAAACTAACTTATAGTGATAAACGAGGCTATAAAATCATAAAAAGTAAATAATAGCTCAAATAACTATGATCATTTTTTGTGTAGGCGCTATCAGTTGTTTGCGTTTGTAATTAACTAAAAATAGCTTTAGCTCTTATTCTGTTGACGTGCAAGTTATCGTCATTATTATCCTTTATTGAATTCAACCACTCATTGCAAGCGTCTCTTTAGTCATATTTCCTTGTTAATTTTTCTGTTACTATTTTTAAATTTTAAACTTGTGTATCAATTTTGAATAAGTAGGGTTAACCATAAAGTGATTACGCATTTGACTATAATGCTGTTTTTCAAGCTCACCACCTGTAGCTTTTGTTAAAACTATACTCTGAAGGTAATCAGCCCTATCAAAGTCATCATTTAGGAATTCTATTTCCGTTGACACGAAACTCCTTAAGAGACTTAACCCCATAATAAACAAGGGCAAAAAATAGCAAACTGTTTTTTGCCCTTGTTTATTAGCTTGTTATGTTACTACTGGTACCAAACAGTTATCACAACTGTCGCTGGCATCCATGAACCGCCACTTTGAGTTTGAGTAATATTTTTTATTTCAATATCAGGATTTGATGCAAGCCAAAGGTTAATTTTTGCCTCTAATCCACCATCTTGATTTCCAATAGGTTTCATCCAAAAGTTTAATTTTGGTTTTAATGATTTAGTAAATAGTTTAACTTTCATGATTGCAATAAACTCTACTTTTTTTAGTAATATAACGCCCCAAGAAGGGGATTTTATGAGTGTTTTTCAGCGAGTAAAATGCCCGCTGACTTGGCTTGTTATGTGTCATTATTCTATCAAACTCTTAGCCTAACAAATTAAGAATATAGCCATTTGAAAAATCTAGAAGTAAAGAAATTGAAAACCGTAAAAATGCACCCGTAAAGTAGCGCCTGAGGAAGAAAAAAGCCTGTTTCCTCGGGTGGATTAGATAATCCTAAAAATGCCATTGCCACAATAGTCAATCCAGCAGCGCAGACTGCTGCCACAGAGTCAGCCAGAGTGTTTTCTTTTTTATTTTCTTCCTTGGTCATTTATTTTCCGAGTGCAGTAACTTGTTATGTGTGTTGGCGATCATTAACTGCACAAATCATTATATTAAGCTCGCCTATAATTGCTTGTGGCGTTTTAGTATTTGTATTCTTAAATAGGATTTCATCCAACTCTGCTAGTAATTGTCTGGCATCTGACATTAGGTATTCTCCAGTCCCTGTAAAACAAATTTCTTTCTGCTTCCCAGCGCCATTTATTTGCTCAAGATATCCTAACTGGCAGAGCTGTTTCACTGTTTTCGCGACCATCTGTCTCGTCACGTTCAAATTTCTTGCTATTTCTGAACCATAGTTCACACCGCATTCGAGAACACTGAGAAAAGAAAGGAGGGAGGGCGTTAGCGACTTATAACCCTTTTCTACTAGGCGCTGAGAGATATATTGGGTAATCACATCGTTTAGCCTTTGGGCACTTTGGATGAGCTGCAACGACTGAGATTCAACCATTGGAATTCCCTTATGTGTAAACCTAGTTGACATTTAAATCCTCACCACTTATGCTCTATGTCAACCAATTATACATAGGAGGGCCTATTATGTTAAGTTTAAAAAATATTATGCGTGCAAACGCTACTAGCTGTATAGTTTTTGGGATGCTCTTTGCTCTACAACCCATCCTAGTGGCAAATTTCTTAGGTGGCGCGTCACCAGCCCCTCAATCATACATTCTGATTTTGGGCATTCTATTGATACTGAATGGCCTTCATCTGCTTTGGGCGTCAAGGGTTCCTCTGCCACAAAAAGAATTGATATTGTATTTTTCAACAGGCGATTATATTTGGGTAATAGGATCAGTAGGGCTAATTATCTCAGGAGTATGGATTACGACCATCGGTGGGGTTTTGGTAGCTAGCGCTGTTGCTGTCATGGTTGGTCTTTTCGGGATTCTACAAATGACGAGCAGAAAAGCGATGGGGCACTGCTAGACATAATTAAGTGGGAAGGAATAACGAGCTTGTAGAATAACTCGTTTTCATATTATTTATTAATCAAAATACTCTAACCGGATTGTTTTTTTTAACAATCAAAAACGTTTACGTTTTTGGCGATTTTATTCTTACATCGTTAACTTAACGAAATAGTGGATTAATGTCTGATAATTCAGTGTTATAACGATTTGTATTATGTGGAGTTGAGCTTTTAACCCTTAATGGCCCTATTAACAGGTTAAAAATAGAGGGCTAAAATGGAGCAAAGCGAACAGCTCGCTTTTTTAGCCCTGTTGAATTTCTTATTAGGTTTGAGACTCCTAACCTTTTAGAGATTGGCCTTTAATAGCACTTACTAAGATAGTTGGTAACTTATCTAGGGCTTTACCTGATATGTAACCATAAATGCATATAGGAGCAACAAATAAAATAAAAAAAAACCTGAAATTACAACATCTATAGGTATTGGTTCATTAGAAAAGAATGAAAATAGCACCATGACTAAAAATAGTGTTGAAACTAACCCTCCTAAAATACGCATAATGGTACTGATTTTGATATTTGCTTCTATGTTATTTATAACTCCATTCTGAAAAGAAACCTAATGAGCTTGTAGAATAACTCGTTTTTATATTATTTATTAATCAAAATACTCTAACCGGATTGTTTTCTTTTAACAATCAAAAACGTTTACGTTTTTGACGATTTTATTTTTACTTCGTTAACTTAACGAAATAGTGGATTAACGTCTGATAATTCAGTGTTATAACGATTTGTATGATGTGGAGTTGGGCTTTTAACCCTTAATGCAGGTTGTTTCTTAACTTTTCAATATTATGAACAAGGCAATACATTTGCCATTGGCTGTTTACTTTTTCCTTCCCGCGTAAGGTCAATTTATTCATGCCTTTGTTGACGGTAATATTGCCAAACACTGGCTCGATAGCACCTAATCGCTTACTGTATTGTCGTCGACCGATTGGGCTGTCTATTTTAACCTTCATTTTGTCAATATAGCTTAGCTGTTTACACGATTCATCATTTTTAAACTGAACTTGCCGCCCTGTTTTTATTGGCCGCTTTCTCATACATTGTTGTTGCAGTGGGCAACTTTTGCAGTCTTTTAAGTAACCACAGAATCGCGTGTATTGTTGATTGTGACTTTTTACATTTATACCGCTTCGCCACATGTCGTTACCTGCTGGGCATCGACATGTTTGCGTTACTTCATCATAATGAAAATCGTCTGAGGTAAATAGCCGTGGCTTGCCTTTACTGCGTTTTAGTCGGCGCTTTTCTTGCGCTGTTTCGTATGTTTCACTTTCTTTAAATAGCGGATTTCTTTTTCTAAATTGGTTATCTGCAATATAAGTATCAAAGCCACTTTGTGCCATAAACTCAAGATTCACTTCACTGTTAAATCCGCTGTCTGCGGTGAATTTGATAGTGTGTTTATCTACTTCTTTTTTTGTATTGAGTTTAACAAGTTGTTTTTTTAATTGTGCAACGGCTGGCTGTAAGGTTTGTTGCTCTCCTACTGAGCCCCACGCTTGTGCTTGCAGTATAATTTGGTGTTTATCGTCATTAATCGCGATACCATTGTAACCTTGGATTGTGCCTTTTGATGTTGTCATTTTCGCACTGTCTGGGTCGGTGATATTACTTTTAACCGGTTTGCCTTTACTGCCTGTTTTTTCTTGATGTGTGGCTAAAAATTCAGTGATTTTCTCTGCACTTTTATCCAGTTTTTCTTTTTGTTTTAAGTCTTGTGTTATTAACGCTTCATTTAGGCCATCTTGAGATTGGTGGCGTTCTATAATTCGTTTACTCGCGCGCTCTAGCTTTGCTTTTTTACGACCTAACTCGTCGAATGTGCCGCTCCATTCTTTACTCGCATTTGATTTTAGCTTACAGCCATCAATGGCAAACATATTGCGACCAATTAAACCTTCTTTGTCACATATCATTAAAACTTGCGTAAAGAGAGGCGCTATTTGGTCTTTCATTCGAGCAACGAACGAAGCTATTGAGGTGTAATGCGGTTGCACATCTCCCGATAAACTCATAAAGGTAATGTTAGTTTCACACGCATTAGCAATGCGGCGACTAGTGATAAAACCACGAGAATAACCAAAGAGAATTATTTTTAACATCACAGACGGTGAATAGGCAGCTGCGCCGCCATTGTCGTTTTGATACCACTGTTCGAAGCCCGATAAATCAAGGTGATTATCAACAATATGGGAAAGTGCGTATTCAAATGTACCGGGGATAATTTGCTGTGAGAAATCAATCGGAATGAACTTACTTTGACAGGATAAATCAGGTTTGTAGTTAGCCATCATATTTATCTTTGAGCGAATAATAACTATTAGATCACAGACGAACGTCACGTACAAGTACGTTTTTCATACAAATGAGTTTAATTGAAAAAAGACCATAAAATGCTCTTTTGGGAGAAATTCTACAGCCTCAATGCCTTGCTAAGAGGCAAATAATAGTTGGTTAAAATAAACGACGAAGAAGTAAAACCAACTGTTTTTTGTCCTGCTTTGATGACTTGTTAAGACAACATTCGATTCGCCTTTAGCCTATATCCAAAAGAGACAAAAATAAATAGAATTAGCCAGAAATTCATGGTTCCTCCACCTGATGATTGTTTTGCTTCTGGCTCAGGAACATTGATTTGCTCTTTGATTTGTATTTTTATCGTAGCTTCATTTGAAATAGCACCATCATTGTCTTTTACCGAATACGTAATAGTATCTTCGGTAGTAGAACTTCCTGTATGTGAATATTCAATAATCCCTTGAGAATTAATAATTAAAGTTCCATGTGCAGGCTCTTGAATCACTTCTATGGAATCAATTATTATTTGACCGTCGCTATCATCATCATTATTTAATGGTGTTAATTGCACAATTCCACCAATCAACACTTCAAAATAATCATCGACGCTTACAGGTGAGCTATTGTTAGCCAATACTCTTACATTAACACTATCAATGGCTTTGTATCCTTCATCATCTGTCACCAATAACGATACTTGTACATCGTTACTTTCAGCTTTATCTGGTAATGAAGGAGCTATGAAATTAGCGCGTGATTCCCCAGGATTATTTATAGTCACAGTTTCATTGGCTGTACTCCACTTATAAATGACTATATTACCTAAAGGGTCGAAAGAATCAGATCCATTAAGGTTAACGACTTCGTGTTCATTTATTTCAATATCAACACCTGCATTTGCATAAGGAACACTATCATGTACCGCATTCACGGCTACTTCACCAGACAACAAAGGTGCCGACATTTGTTCACAGTGCTGCTCAAAGCTCGCTTTGAATGCTTTGGGCTGATCGTTTTCCCACACTAATTTGGTGACGTTGAAGCGGCCGTAATTTCTATTACACCCTCTGCCGTTACCTGAAATAGTTAGACCTGCAGCACCAGCATCTTGAAAAGGAAACCTTTCAGCATAGTCATACTCTCCAACTTGTAATTGTACTTCGTCAGGAGCAGCAAACTGAGCTGACCAATGTTCGCTGCCAGATATTGAAACAGAGATACCGTTGTCATAATTTTTCGACATTGTAATTGAGCTTGTTGAAAGATCATAAAACCAATCTTGATCAGCACCGATGTAGTCTCCAGCTTCACTGTCCATAGTAAAATATGTGCGAGGATCACTTTTACTCTTAGCATTAATGGTATGTTTAATAGACTCAGATTGCCCCAGATTATCGTTCACGGTTAGCTTTAAAACAATTTCTTCTCCACCAAGCTCGATGCCATTTAATACCTCGACCTCAGTGCTTTCGTTAACAACGCTAGCGATGTTGATTTTTGGACCACTTACCTGTTCCCAATAGTAACTTTCAATTTTACTTGCTTTAGAGACCGATTTTTCGCCTGTTATTACAAAACTATTTCCTTCAAGGACAGAAGTTGAATTGCTGGAAATAATAGGAAATGGTAGCGGATATGGGGTTTGAATATCCGAATTTATGCGTATGCTACCCGTTAGTTTTACTGAATTAGAATCACAATATTGGATAAAGTCCATTGCAAGTATTTGGGTATCACCGCTGTAATCCAACTCATAAATATAAAACTCACCTGCAATTGTATTACAAACTCTACCTGATGAGCCTACAGACATCCTTGGGTTTAAAGGCCCTCTAAAAGGGGCTCTTTCTGCTGATAGATAAACACCTCGTTCTAAATCTCGATCAATTGGAGGAATAAATAAAAAGTTAAACCCACTTGAATGGTTTATTGATATCTGACTTTCTCCAATGGAAACACTAAAGTCACCTGTTAATTCATGCTCTTGCCCAGAACCAATGAATTCTCCTTGGTCACTTTTTAAAGAAATATATGATTCTGCGTGAGTAAAACCTACAGTGAACATGATCATGATTGTTAATAACTTTTTCAAAAATAAATCCTTTGTATGATTTGTTGTCCTAAAAATAATTATAAAGGACAGTCACTCAAATTTTTATACTTTAAATATAAGGCATTAGGTTTTATTGCGTTACATTTAATTCAATAATTTGAGTTTTTATGATTTTACCCCGTTAAAATGGACACGTTTTTTCACGCTGCCTACGGTTCATATTCCACTGGCGAACAGTCTTTAATGGAATATACAGACTTTTCAATTATTGTTTTATAAGCGAGTGTCCTCGTTAATTTTATTGATTTCTTTTTGCATTAAATTTAATTCATTATGGTCTTATGCTTTAAATATAATGCATTAGGTTTTATTGGGTTATATTTCATTCAATAATTTGAGTTTTTATGATTTTACCCCGTTTAAATGGACACGTTTTTCACGCTGCCTACGGTTCATATTCCACTGTCGAACAGTCTTTAATGGAATATACAGACTTTTCAATTATTGTTTATAAGCGAGTGTCCTTGTTAATTCCTTTTACCTAGGATTGCTCTTGGTACTTAATAAAAGCATCTTTATACAAATTAGCACAATCGTCCTCGAAAGTACTTTTATTGTTTAAGATAGGCTCAAAGTTTTTGTAAATATTCTCATAAATAATCCTATGAGCGGGATTTTTTAGTAAACATTCATTGTACTCATCTAGTTCAACATCATTTTCTATAATATTATTAAGTAGAGATAAAATACCTTCTTTGGTTATTTCATCTATTGCAATCCAATTTTTACCATCAGTTGAAAAATACCCTTTATCGCTATCAATTTTTAAGATTTTCATATGCTTTCCCTCTATCTAAATAAGAGTCCTCTCCGGCTTCAAGCGTGTTCATCTGAATGACTCTATTTTCAACACTACTTCCTGAAAGCCCTACAAGATTTTTATCTGAAGGGAATCCTGTGAATGTTTCAAATATTGCTTTACCATCTATAATATTTTTTTGAGTGTAAATAATATAATTAGGTTTAATAGATGCCCCAACGGTACTATTATGCGTAACTAAAATAACAGGTAACACTTGGGAGATATCCTTGATTAGTGTGTTGACTTTATTCAATAAGAAAACATTGTCAAAAGATGATTCCGGTTCATCAATTAGCAGCATATCGTAATTTTTTGAGTCATTAATTTGTTGTAATAACCTATACTCAGAACGTTCTCCTCCAGAAACCTCACAACCATGAGAATTTAAGATCTGAAATTTTATTTCTGTGAATAACTTATAGTAATCAGTGGCGGGTATTATTTGAATTTCCCTAAGCTTTATTAAGTATTCATATGGTTTAGAGTAGACATTAAAAGCAGGTGTTAGTGCTGCTGTGGTTCTTATTGTTGCTTTAAGTTCTTTTGCTCTAAAAAAGGCTTTTCTAGTTGCTACCCGTCTAAAACCTTGAATGCTATGGCTATAAAATTCTTTTTCTACTTTAAGGGATGTTGCTATACTTTCAAATTTATCTATTTTTCTTCTATTCATTTGTAAATCATAAAAATTGATATCTTCAATTTGAGTACTTACGGAGCGAGCATTTAAATCTTTTTTTACAGAGGTAACTATCTGGTTCACTTTTGTTAGTTTTAGATTTATAAAGTATTCACTTCTATATTCTCTAATTAAATTTAAGATCAAACCTTTTAACTGAGAATTAGCAATGCTTGCTTCAATGATGTTTTTATAATCCTTGTTCTCAATAAGTAACTGAACAGAGGTTATTAGTTTCTCTAGGGTTTGTAATTGTTTTAAAGGAAACGCGGTTTCATTATAGAGTTTGGACTTCGAGTAAGCATCACTCCTAGCATGTTCTTTTGCGTTACTTAATAATGAATCTAAATATGATTGTACTTTTCGTTCATCTACTTCCAGATCAATATTTGCAATATCTTCTAATACAGTTTTAAACTCCTTTAAGTGTTCGTCAGCTTTGAGGCTTAAGCTCTTACTTATTTCTTCACTATGATAACTCTCGTCATCCCCTAATAGTGAGAATTGTTTAATATATTTAATTCGTTCATCTTCATTATCTCGTTGTTGGATCAAATTTAAAGTGTGAGATTTCCCGCTAGATCTCTCACCTAAAATGACATTTAATCCAGTAGATACTTTCAGACCTGAGCTGAGTATAGGAAACAACTTATTCCCATCAGCTTCAGATAAACTAACTTTATTTTTATCGGCTAGAGCACTCTTGATACTTGAGAGGGATATTTCTCCAATATCAAAAAATGTCTGGCGTGTAGGGAAGGTTTTTAAGTTTTGCTTTATTCTTAAATCACTAAATAAAACGGGGACTAGATCTGCATCAGTCATTAGTGATTCGAGGAATTTTCTGGGTGAATTCACTTCACCGGCTGTGATATAAGAGCTAAGTTTACTGAGAGTACCTGAGCTTATGACAGGACTCTTTTTGTAGTGTGGAATTACTATATATTTTGATAAATCTGGGAATATCTCTTGGAATTTATTAACTGAGATATAAGTTGTGTTATCAGGAATTAAAGAGGAGACAGTATCACATTTTATTTTAAAGTCGTATATATCATCACTGGTTGTTACTAGAAGAATATGAGTATTTTCTACATCAATCTCTATCCCAGGGAAAACAGGAATGCTTACATCTTGAGTTATATTATTATATTGCTCTAAATCAAATATATTATGATTTGTGATAGCTATAGCATCGAGTTGCATAACCTCGATATAATTTTGTAAAGTATTAATTGAAAATTCAAAAAATTGATCGCTAGGAGTTACTACTGTGTGTATATGAAAGTCTATTTTTTTCATATCATTCAACATCCTACTGTTTATATTTTCCTTACCTTAGACTATGTTTTATTGAGTTTTAATTCAAGATATATTTTAACTTATCAAATATATTTATGATATCCATCAAACATATGTACTTAATGTCATACCTATATCACCATGGTCAAGTTGCTTCGCTACCCATGCTATAGGTCTGTTTTCAGTTAATATGGTCGAAGAATAGGTATGTCTAGTGTCGTATTAACAAGATAAGCTTTTTAACTCAGACTTATAATTAACAGGGATAGTCGCTCCAACTTGAACAACATAAACTTCTTAGTTAAGGTTTATAAGTGAGTGTCTTAGTTAATTTGTTTAGTATAAGTAAGGTTAATCACTACTATTTATTAAATTTCAGGCATAAAAAAAGCCGCTAAAAAGCGGCTTTAATTATCAAATTGGTGGAGCTGGCGGGATTTGAACCCGCGTCCGAAAAACCTACATCCTCGGTACTACATGCTTAGTCGATTATTTATTTAACCAATTAGACGCCAATCGACAGGCTTCGTCATGGTGAGCTTAATACTATTTCGCGGTTCAGCCTTAAGCATGCTTCCCTCGCTATTCTGTTTAATGTGACCATCGATCCTCTAAACAACAGAAGAATTTTTGAGGCGATGGCTAGCCTAAGCGGCTAGTGCGAACGTTTCGTCGTTAGCAATTATAGTTTTGCGGCTTTTTACGAGGCCAACCGCCCCTCGGCATGCACCTTGGGTTTCGTGAATCTCGTCGAATCCTGAATCAGCCCCAAGTTTTTTCTTTTTCTCTTTTTACTTTATAAACAAGTTCATTACAGGGAATGAGCTTCGCTTATAACCGAAGTATACAGCGCATTTGATAGATACACAACGTAACTAAATTTGAATTATGCTAAATATCGATAAATTTTGAATAGATTGCTTAGTCTTTGTTCAACTTAACGGTATCTACTTTAATATCGCTATTTATTCTTTGTTCAAATTTTTGTTTTTCAGTATGCGTCCTTTATCAACAGCCCATTCTCTGTCTTTAATATCTGCACGCTTATCATGATCTTTTTTACCTTTACCTAAATAAAACTCAAGTTTTACCCAGTTTTTACGCCAGTACATAGCTGTAGCTATAATTGAGTAACCTTCACGGTCAACAGCGCCAGCTAAAACGTCAAGCTCTCTGCGGTTAAGTAGTAACTTGCGATCACGATTTGGATCACATACCACGTGTGTTGAGGCTTCTTTAAGCGGCATTATTTCTGCGCCTAATAAGTAAGCTTCTCTGTCTTTTATATGAACATAACAGTCAGAAATGTTTACTTTACCACTGCGAATACTTTTTATTTCCCAACCTTGTAAACTCATACCACCTTCAAATTTATCGGATAGGGTATAGTTATGCCTAGCCTTTTTATTTAAAGCGATAGTGTTACTGTTAGATTTATTTTTTGAACTTTTCTTTGCCATTTTGAATTCCATTATTATCGGCGATGATTATACCTACAAATAAGAGACTTGATAGAACAAATTTCTTTTTAGTAAAAATTCATTGCTTATATTCAAGTAATAATGCGCTTGTTTGTGTGTTTTGGTATGATATCGCTAAGTTAGCGTAAGGGTCAAAATAAGAATGCCATCCATAAGTAGAAGTGCACTGGTTATGTACAGTGTTGATCAAATGTTTCAATTAATAAATGATGTGCTTGCTTACCCTCAATTTTTACCTGATTGTAGCAATAGTAAAATTATTACGGAAGATGATAATTCAGTTACCGCTGCTTTATTGGTTTCTAAAGCGGGGTTGAATAAGTGGTTTACAACGAAGAATACATTTATTTCCAATCAGCAAGTGCAATTAGAGTTAGTTGATGGGCCGTTTAATAAGTTATATGGCCGTTGGCTTTTAACTGCTTTGTCTGATGATGCTTGTAAAGTTAGTTTAGAGCTTGAATATGAGTTTTCTAATAAAATGTTTGATTTGGCTTTTGGTCGAATATTTAATCATTTAACTAACAATATGGTACAAGCATTTACTCAACGAGCTAAAGATATTTACGGAGCAGCAGCTTAATATGGAAAACTCAAGTCAAGAAATTCAAGTTGAAGTCGTTTACGGTCTTGCACATACACAGAAGTTGTTATCTTTGACATTTAAGCAAGGAACAACTGTTGAGGAAGCCATTGAACAGTCGGGTATTATTGAGCTTTTCCCTGAGATTGATTTAACTGAAAATAAAGTTGGCATTTGGAATAAAGCGGTTAAGTTATCAACAGTTTTGGAAGATTTTGACCGAATTGAGATTTATCGACCTTTAATTGCCGACCCTAAAGAAGTAAGAAAGCGCAGGGCTGAAAAGGCAAAACTTGAAGGCCGCGCAGATAAAACAACCGGTGGTAGAGTTAACCCTTTAGCGAAAAAAGAAGATAAATAAACATCTAGAAGCTTAAAAGTAAGCCCAGCAGATGCTGGGCTTTTTGGTGGAGCTGAAACATTTTTTAAAACTTGATTTACAATAAATCACTGAGTTGATTATTTATACAAGCCTTACTATTTATTTCTATGGCTGCACGCCAACCACTGAACCATTGATATTGTACTTTTGTACTTGTCTACTCTAGTACATTGGTAAGGGCATTGTTCTTAGAACGTTAGGAGATACTTGTTAAGTTTTTACCTGTATGAGCCCTGTATTGGTGGTCTCGTTTTGGCCTTCTCATCATAAATGCACACTCCTTTATTATCATTGATATAGGAACACTCTTACCTTCACTTTCAAATTTAGTTAAGCTTCTGTGAAAAAGCAATATTATTAGGTGTGTTTTTACGATAATAAATTAAATCATTGATTCGCGGTAATATTGAGTTTAGTTACTAATACCAATCTCACTAACTATGTGATCATTGTTACTTGCTAAAATCACCAACGACATCGTTATTTATTTAATAATTAGAACAACTAGTTATTGAAATACATGCCTTGTATTTGGCAATTTTTTCTACGTATAAAATTGTTCACTTAATTAATGAAACTGGTATGAATGAAAAAAGCACCTTTAGGTGCTTTTTATTTGTGACTACTAGTAGTCACAAGGACTGATACTTATCACGAAGATCTCTGTTATTATTTAATAAACGCTGTAAACGCTGTAAACGCTGTAAACATTGTAAATAGTTAGATGTATGTTTAACTAAAGAACTTACGTCGTAAGCCAAATAATGCCATGATAGATAAAAGCCCAGCTACGTTTATACTAGCGCCTTGACGAACTACTTTATCTTCTTCTGCTGATGTACAAACTTCACCAGTGTCAGGTGTTGGCTCTAGAGTGATTGCACGTAAAACATCTTCTGTTAATGGTGAACCAAAATCATCTAACATTATTTCACCATAAGCATCACGACGTTCTACTTTTATGGTTGCTGTTGCTGAAATTATACCATCGTCATTAATGTCTTGTGCTTCGATAATATTATAGGTTGAGCGTAAAGCACATGGAATAGCTAAGTTGAGGTTAGTGAAAACATCATTGTTCATATCATAAACAAAACCAGCGGTTCTACGCGGGTTGCTTGTGCTTTCGTTATGCGTTTCAATTTCGCCTTCACCAACGATTAGATCACTATTATTGATTGCTCTAGCTGTGCTGTCTGAGCCAGAGAAAAAATCATTAGGAGTGACTAGGTCAATTTCTTCTAAAGGTGCATTAGTGTCTACATAGAAAAACTTACGTACGCCGCTACTATTAGTGACATAACCTACGGCAGTACCTGCATCATTAATATCATAAGCAACAGATGTACCTCTAATGCTATGATCACCACTAATATCTATCACGCTGCCATTTTTATAGGCTACAGCATATTGATAAAACCTTCTTTGATCGACTGTTGGTGTAATTATATCTTGATCATAAAAACCATCAGCATAACCAACTGCGACGCCGTTACTATTGATTGCTAAAGCGTAACTTGAATAAGAGCGTTCATCGTCTTCATGTGGCGTTACTAATAAACCTAGCTCTTCAATAATAGGTAAACCATCAGGGTTTAATGTGGCTTTAATTGCCATAGAGTCATATGTGGCAGATGTTGAACCAGTTTGTACTTGTGCAATACAAGCGTCTAGTGTCATCGCCGCTGGAACAACATCTGGATCAGCACAACCGCCATCTTCGTTTTCAATAAAGTCAGAATAACTTGGTACTAGTTTGTAACTACTAAACCCTACAGCAACACCGACTTCATTTACATCCATTAGTGCAGAGAAACCTCCGCCATAGTTTGCTTCTAAAGGAACTATTTCATGAATTTGACTACCTTGATTATAAGAATAGAAGCCTCTCATGCCATGCTCTCTAAGCCAATATACATGATCGACATTCTCATCGTCAGTAAAGGTTTCACTTGGTAAATAAGGCGCAGTAGCACTACCATAGGAAATACCGGTATCAGTAATTCCAGCGACAATATCAACCGTTGAGCGCGTTAGTTGTTCAGTTCCGTCGAAGTTTGTGTCTAATAAGGTATATTCTTGCTGTAGACCGCCAACGGTTGTGATGGCGATGCTATCACCGACTTTTTGGTATTCAATATCATTACCTTTTCCTGATGATGTATCTTGTAACCATCTCACTACCCAAGATAAATCATTGGCAGTTGGATTTCCAGCTCTTAAAGCATCGATATCTTCAAGGTCATTTAAGGCATGAACACTTTCGTGATTTATGGCTGCAAATAGTTGAATGGCAGTAAAATCAGAGTCATCAAGGTAATCAAATTGCACAGGAAAGTCATACAAACTAGTACCTGATATAACCATATCACCATTAGTGTTTTGTTGTTGAGCATAAGTATACTTTGCTTGGCTCGATTCACTTTCATCAACAATTTGATATGTGGCGGCATTTACTGTATTTAAAAAACTTACACTTAGTGCACTACTAATGCTTAGGGCGATAATATTCTTTGCTATTTTTCTCATTCTACTACTTAACTCTTTTATTTATTGTAGGAATAAATCCCAGACTGCAGGGGTTAAAGTTCATCTAACGCTTGCCATCTTGAATAGGCAGTGTCGAGTTTGGACTCTTTTTCGCTAAGCTGGTTCAATATTTTTTTTGTATGTTTTTCATCTTGGCTAAAAAAATCACTTTGATTGACTTGTTCTTGTAAATCAGTAATTTCATTTTCTAACTCGTCGATTATTTTTGGTAGCTCTTCAAGCTCTTTAGTTTCTTTAAAAGAAAGCTTCTTTTTCACCGCTGGTGGTGTTTCTTTTTGTACTGCGGGTGTTGCCTTTTGCTTTGCTTCTTTTTTATTAATTGTTGATAAGTGGCGTTGGCGCTCTTCTTCTTTTAACGCTAGATAGCTATCAACATCATCATAACCACCTACGATTTGATTAATTCGGCCTGTACCATCAAAATAAAGACAGCTACTGACACAGTTATTCACAAAATCACGATCATGGCTAACTAAAATAACGGTTCCTGCATAATTTGCAACAACTTCTTCTAATAACTCTAACGTTTCAATGTCTAAGTCGTTAGTAGGCTCATCGAGAATTAGTAAATTACTCGGGCGTAAAAAAAGTCGAGCGAGTAATAAACGGTTCTTCTCTCCACCGGACAAAGCGCGAACTGGCGTACGAGCACGTTTAGGGCTAAATAGAAAATCTTGAAGGTAACCAAGTACATGGCGAGATTTTCCGTTAACTTCGACTTCTTGTTTTCCTTCGCCTACGATTTCTTGCACGGTTTTGTTTACATCAAGCGCTTCACGATGTTGATCAAAATAAGCAATTTCTAAATTAACACCTGAGCGCATTTTACCGCTAGTGGCCTTTAACTTCTCCATAATAAGCTTTATTAAGGTCGATTTGCCTGTACCGTTTGCGCCAATGAAGGCTAATCGGTCGTTACGTGTAATAAGTAAGTTAAGGTTTTCAATGATAACTTTATCACCAAAAGCTACAGTAACATCTTCAGCTTCAAATACGAGTTTACCTGAACGATCACCTTGGGTAATGTTCATTGTGCTTTGATTACGTACTTCTCTACGCGCTTTACGCTCTAAACGGAGTTTTTCTAAGGAACGAACACGCCCTTCATTACGGGTACGTCGAGCTTTAACACCTTGACGAATCCAAACTTCTTCTTCAGCTAACTTTTTATCAAATAGGGCATTTTGTTGTTCTTCTACTTGTAAATCATGTTGTTTTTGTTCTATATATAAATCGTAATCACCTGGGTAACTTGTTAGCTTGCCACGGTCTAAGTCTAGAATTCGAGTCGATAAACCTCGAATAAATGCTCTATCATGGCTGATAAAAATAATGGTACCGCCAAAATCTTTTAAAAATTTCTCAAGCCATAACACACTTTCTATATCTAAATGGTTGGTTGGCTCATCAAGTAATAAAATATCAGGGTTAGTTACTAATGCTTTAGCTAGGGCTAATTTACGTAACCAACCTCCAGATAAGTCACTAATTTTAGCATCAGGATTTAATGATAACGTACTCATGGCTTGTTCAATGCGTTGTTCGTCTTGCCATGCACCAGCTTGTTCAAGTTCATCCTGTACTTTTGATAGCTTATTAAGATTTTTTTCACTTGGATCTTCGCCAATCAAGTGAATTAATTTGTGATAGCGACTCAGTAGGTCTGCATTTTCACTAACGCCTTGCGCAACATAACTAAACACACTTAAGTCAGACGACTCTGGTGGATCTTGTTCCAACATTGCTAATTGCATTGTGCTAGATTTTAATATTTGGCCATCGTCTAAGTTTTGTAAACCCATTAATATTTTCATTAATGTTGATTTACCAGCACCGTTACGGCCAACTAAACAAATACGTTCACCGGTTTGAACACTTAAGTCTGCTTTATTTAAAATTTTGTCTTCACCAAAAGCGAGTTCGCCATTAGCTATTCTTAATAATTCCATCAGTTTTTAACTCTTTATTGTTAAACAGCAGCACTTATTAATTAGTGAGCACTTACTGTTATCTATCAATCTAATAGCTGGATAATTTGTTCTGCTGTAAAGGGCCAAAATAGTTTTTGGTTATCAGCTTTACCCGCTGGGTTTAGTTTTTCTAATACGGGAATATGTACACCGTATAATTCTACTAACGTTTTACTTTCATGAGCGACGGTTTCTTGGTCAACAATATCTACTTGATTCAATTGCGCCTTAGGTATTACTGATAAGGACAGTGCTAAAGCTTCTTCACATAAATGACAACCTTCGCTGCCATATAAATTATATATTGTCATTATTCGCTCTTATATTTTTCTATGCTAGCCTTTTCGGGTAACTGACCAACTATTATGGATATGTTTATTACGAGCAAAATCTTGGTCTCTGGTAATATCAGACATATTTTTAGCTTGTAATCCTAGTGCTTCTAAACCTTCAAAGTCCATTTTGAAATTACGCTTATTATTAGTAAAGAATATTTCCCCACCACGGTTAAGTGATTTTAAGGCATCAGCGAGGAGGGCAACATGGTCTCGTTGTACGTCGAAACTATCTTCCATGCGTTTTGAGTTTGAAAAAGTAGGCGGATCAATAAAGATTAAGTCATATTTATCTGTGTTCTTTTTCAGCCAATCAAGGCAGTCTGCTTGTATAAATTGATATTTATGACTGTTGAGTTTGTTTAACGAAAAATTGTCTTGTGCCCAATTAAGGTAAGTATTTGACATATCTACCGTGGTAATTGATCTAGCACCATGTAACGCTGCTTGTAATGACACAGAACCAGTATAAGCGAATAAATTTAACAAGGTTTTGTCTTTCGCTTTTTTAGCAACAATTTGTCGTGTTTTTCGGTGATCTAAAAATAGACCGGTATCAAGATAATCCCATAAATTAATTTTAAGCAGTGCGCCATGTTCATTAATGGTGATTGATTGTTTTGATTTATCAACGCGTTGGTATTGATTACTGCCTTTTTGTTTAGCACGTGTTTTTAGTACGACTTTATCAGTAGGAACTTCTAATACTTTAGGGGCCCAATAAATAACTTCTTGTAAGCGTCTTTTAGCTTTGTCGGCGTCAACTGTTTTTGGCGCTGCATATTCTTGAATAACTAAATAATCACCATAAACATCAATGGCAACATTATATTCAGGAATATCGGCATCATAAAGGCGATAGCAGTCAATTTGATTTGATTTAAGCCAGCCTTTTAATCCTTTACGGTTTTTCTTTAAGCGGTTAGCAAAATCACTATCTTCTTCAGCAAAAGATGATTGAGGGTTTACAGCATCTTTTTCTAATTGTTTCTCATCAACATTATAAAGCGCTAGTTGACAATCTAATGGACCGTTTTTAAATTTATAACGTTTAAAGCTTGATAACTTAAGCATCGCAAGTAATTCAATATTGGCGGTTAAAATCGCGATTCGCCAATTAATAAATTGTGCCTTGAGCTTTTGACCGAATAATACAAAGTTTTCTACTAATTCCGGTATCTCACCAATGCGCTCTCCATAAGGAGGATTAAATAAAATAGTACCAGCAACACCTTTAGCGCTAGAGCCATAAACATTATTCATGTTATTGGTGTTTTGACATTTAAACTCAATAAAACGCTGTACTTTTGCATTACGTGAATTTTGTTGAGCGGTATTAATAACACGAGGATCAATATCAATACCAAATACTTTTAAACTACTGATTTGTGCTTTTTCTAATGAATTCTCAGAACTATCAATTGCATCATTTAGCTGCTCTTGCCAAATAGTGTCGTCGTGTTTTAACCAAGCATCAAATCCCCAAGAAGCACGTTGAATTCCAGGTGCTTGTTTGGTTGCCATTGCTACGGCTTCAATCAATATTGTGCCAGAGCCACACATAGGATCTACTAGCGGCTTACTTGTATCGTCTAACCAGTTAGAGCGAATAATTAAGGCCGCAGCTAAGTTTTCTTTTAATGGCGCTGCACCTGAATGTTCACGGTAACCACGTTGAAATAACCCTCGACCAGAAAAATCTAAATAAATGCTGACATGATCTTTTAGTAGTCGCGCTTGAAAACTGATTTGAGGTGATTTTTTATCAACATCAGGACGTTCAAAACCTTGCTCTCTAAATTGATCAACAATCGCATCTTTAATGGTTAATCCACCAAATTGGCTATTTCGAATTTCTTCACTATAACCTACGAAGTCAATTGAAAAGGTTGTATTACTGTTAAAGTGTTCTAGCCAATTTATAGAGCTTGCAGCTTTAAATAGTTCATCTTTGTCTTTGGCTTCACCTTCGCCAAGTTTTAACATGACGCGTGTAGCCAAACGAGTCCATAAACAAATTTTATAGCCAAGCTCCATGGATGCTGAGAAATAGACACCTTCTGGCTTTTGAATAACTTGTTCAGCACCAAGGTTTTTTACTTCATCGGCGAGTAATACCTCGATACCTGGGGAGGTTAGGGCTAAAAATTGTTGCATAGGCACTGTCATAGTGTGGTTCCAGAAAAAACGATGACGCGATTATAACGAATGTACAGTCACACATAAACAAAAGTTCAGTTAATGTGACGAAATAGCTTATAATTAGGACATAACGAAGAACAATTAAGCTAACAGATGATTTTTAGCTGATTTGTAAAAAAATCACTTGCTTTATTGGCGAGTGATCCTTACTATACGCATCGAATTCAGGGAGAACATCCTGATAGCTTCTTGCAGTATGAAGTAAAACTATTGTGGCTTACCTAATCTTATTAAAGAAAAGGTCATTCGGACGCGGGATGGAGCAGCCTGGTAGCTCGTCGGGCTCATAACCCGAAGGTCGTCAGTTCAAATCTGGCTCCCGCAACCAACTTTACTCAAGTATAAAGAGTATGTAAAATTATATTCTTTCAATATGAATTAAAACTGTTGAGGCTTTCTTCTTATTTCTTAAGAAGTTCATTCGGACGCGGGATGGAGCAGCCTGGTAGCTCGTCGGGCTCATAACCCGAAGGTCGTCAGTTCAAATCTGGCTCCCGCAACCAATTTTTATTATTAAAAATATAATGTTAATGGTCTACTTCTATTACTAGATGAAGATACTTTGTAGTCTCTGAGTTTATTGCTTGAAGATTATAATAGTTAGTTTGAATCATGTAATACATTCTTTCAATATGAATTAAAACTATTGAGGCTTTCTTCTTATTTCTTAAGAAGTTCATTCGGACGCGGGATGGAGCAGCCTGGTAGCTCGTCGGGCTCATAACCCGAAGGTCGTCAGTTCAAATCTGGCTCCCGCAACCAATCTATTTAGTAAAAACTAAGGTCGTCAGTTCGCTTTCATAAGCTATGGGCTCCCGCAACCAATTTCATTTAAGTAAAAACTAAGTAAGCATAAAACTAAGCTCGTCAGTTCGCTTTCACAAGATATGGGCTCCCGTAACCAATTTCG
>NZ_JAHKQD010000050.1 GCF_018860915.1 Colwellia sp. C2M11 | reverse complement strand
AATAAAACCAAAGAAGGCCGCAGAAGCGACCTTTTTTATTCATTAACCTTTTGTGTTCGCTAACCAATAGGTTAACTACAATAAAGTGTTAATTACTCGATGATTGCAGATACAACACCAGCACCAACAGTACGACCACCTTCACGGATTGCGAAGCGTAATCCTTCGTCCATCGCTACTGGGTTAATTAGCTCAACAACAAACTTCAAGTTGTCGCCTGGCATTACCATTTCAACACCTTCAGGAAGCTCTACTGAACCAGTGATATCCGTTGTACGGAAGTAAAACTGTGGACGGTATCCTTTAAAGAATGGCGTATGACGACCACCTTCATCTTTAGAAAGAACATAAACTTCTGATTCAAATTTAGTGTGTGGAGAAATAGAACCTGGAGCACATAGTACTTGACCACGTTCAACATCTTCACGCTTAAGACCACGTAGAAGAACACCACAGTTCTCGCCTGCACGACCTTCGTCAAGAAGCTTACGGAACATTTCAACACCTGTACAAGTTGATTTTTGTGTATCACGGATACCTACAACTTCTACTTCTTCACCAACTTTGATGATACCACGTTCAACACGACCCGTTACAACAGTACCACGACCAGCGATTGAGAATACATCTTCGATTGGCATGATGAATGCACCATCAATTGCACGCTCTGGCTCTGGAATGTATGTATCTAATTGGTCAGCAAGTTCAATTACTTTCGCTTCCCATTTTTCTTCGCCTTGAAGTGCGCCTAAAGCTGAACCTTGGATTACTGGTAAATCATCACCTGGGAAATCATATTCAGAAAGTAGTTCACGGATTTCCATTTCTACTAGCTCTAATAACTCTTCATCATCAACAACATCACATTTGTTCATGAATACGATGATGTAAGGAACACCAACTTGACGAGAAAGTAAGATATGCTCACGTGTTTGTGGCATAGGACCATCTGTAGCAGCAACTACTAAGATAGCACCATCCATTTGTGCTGCACCAGTGATCATGTTTTTGATATAATCGGCATGGCCTGGGCAATCTACGTGTGCGTAGTGACGTGTTTCTGTATCGTACTCGATGTGAGAAGTATTGATTGTAATACCACGCTCACGCTCTTCTGGTGCATTATCGATTTGTGCGAAATCTTTTAATTCACCACCATGTACTTTAGTTAATACCGCAGAGATAGCGGCTGTTAATGTTGTTTTACCGTGATCAACGTGACCGATTGTACCAACGTTAACATGCGGTTTATTACGTTCAAATTTTTCTTTAGCCATTTTAAAATACCTCTGGGTATAGAATTAAGTTTAATTTTACGTTTACTTTATATAGTAAATAAATTTAGGAAATAAAAAGATAGGGTCATCTAAGGAATGGTGCTGATAGGCAGATTCGAACTGCCGACCTCACCCTTACCAAGGGTGCGCTCTACCAACTGAGCCATATCAGCATTCATGTACAAAGATTGGAGCGGGTGGCGGGAATCGAACCCGCTTCATCAGCTTGGAAGGCTGAGGTAATAGCCAGTATACGACACCCGCTAACTCTATCAGTTTATCTCTGCTTAGATTTATATTTGCATTACAAAAATAAATCTAAAAAATATGGTGGAGGGAGGTGGATTCGAACCACCGAAGGCGGAGCCGTCAGATTTACAGTCTGATCCCTTTGGCCACTCGGGAACCCCTCCAGTATATTTACCTATATCACTAACTAATAGTGAATAGTATTAATGGTGCCGACTGCCGGAGTCGAACTGGCGACCTACTGATTACAAGTCAGTTGCTCTACCAACTGAGCTAAGTCGGCACTACATTAAGTGGTGCGAATTCTAGAGCAATGTTTTGTCCCTTGCAAGTCCAAATTTCAAAAATATCGATGTTTTTTTTACTTTAATGATTCTTTAGTGCGTGTTTGATGTTTTTTTATCCAAAGCAACTAAGTAAATTACTTTATCGGCTCTATATAAGTCTCTAATCCATCAAAAACCAGTTCTGTAATTATTGTCGTTTTATGCGCCATCAATCGCGCAAGAGATATACCATTTCCACCAGTAATAATTACTTCATCAAGTATGTCACCTTGCTTTTCTATATTCGATATAGCGAGTTGAATAGCTCCAACTGTTGCAGCCCAAGCAGCATTATGCACATTCTCAGAAGTGTTTAATCCAAACACTAAGCTTTCTTTTTCTACTTGGTTTGCTTTAACTTGTGTAGTTTCTGATAAAACACTTGAAATCAATACCTTAATACCTGCTAATATCCAACCACCTTCATGTTGTCCTGAAGCTTTTAGAAAATCAATTGTTGTTGCCGTACCGGCATCTATTATTAATATATTTTTATTTGGATAACGTTTAGCTCCACCAAGTAAAGCTAACCACCTATCTACTCCTAATTGATTAGGATCTTTATAACCAGAGTTAACCTTACCTTTCTTTATTTCACTATATATTTGCTGATAGATAACATTATTATTTCGACACCAAACATCTATTTTATCCGTAACTTCTTTATTACTTACACTTGCAACAAGAAGCTTTGTTGCACCTCGGAAATTATCATTTAAAAAGGTATTTGAAATTAAATCATTTAAAACCGCTTGTTGCGCGCTTCTTATACCCTTGTCAATAAAACAAAATTTTGTCCTAGTATTACCAATATCCAATAATATTAACACTCATCACCTCTAAGGCTGACTTCACCACCATATACGGTCTGTCCTTTTCCATCCACTTCCAAAAGTAGAGCGCCTTGTGGATTAACTCCTCGGTAGATACCTCTTGTAACACGATCACCCGTTATTAATTTAACTTTCTTATCCTTATAAAAATCTCTGGCGTGCCATTCATCAAGTATTCCAGCTAATCCTTCGTTTTGATATTGCTCTAATCTTTGTAATAGATGATAAATTAAATGAGCACTTAATAAGTTTCTATCTATTTTGGTGTCACTATGGCTTTGTAAATCTGTCCACTTTTGATTGATTCTAGTTGCTGCTTGTTGAGGTATATCAACATTAATACCAATACCAATAATACTATGGCTAGGCTCTAAAGCCTGTCCTTCTAGATCAATCAAAATTCCTGCTAATTTCACACCATCCAAATAAATATCATTCGGCCATTTCAGCTGTACATTAATTGCTGTTGATGAATAAATTGCATCACTAACTGCTAATGCAGTGACTAGACTAAGCCCCATAGCAGCAGATAACCCTTGCTCTAAGTGCCAATAGATCGATAAATAAATTTGTGAACCAAACGGAGAGACCCATTCTCGCCCACGGCGTCCTCTGCCTGCACTTTGGTATTCGGCAATACATACTTGCCCATGAGTTAATTGATTTGGTAAACGTCGTAATAAATAACTATTGGTAGAGTCAATTAAACTATGAACTTCAACTGTCGGTATTAAACTGCCCTTAGGTATCGCTGCAACAATTTTACTATGATCTAATAAAGATAATGGTTTAGATAATTTATAACCTTTGCCTGTAACACTATAGATATCTAACTCCATATCAATTAGTGCTTTGATATGTTTTGATATAGCAGCACGACTTATATTTAATTCTTCACCTAGTGTTTGGCCAGAAACAAATTGCCCTCCTGAAAGTGCTTTAATTAAGTATTCTTTAACTACTTTTGTCATAATGTTACTTACCCCAATCAACTATTGGTAAATCTGTAAACTTTCGCTCTCCATGCGAAGTTACCATGCGTACTTCTGGTGAAAGTAGTATTTCGAATTTTTTATACGTTTGCTTTTGAACAAATTGTGCTAAAGCTAAAATATCTTTACCGTAATCACTTTCATGATTTACTAATACTAAGGCTTGGTGCTGATGTACACCCACGTGATTTTTACAGTAACCTTTTAAACCTGCTTGCTCAATTAACCAGCCAGCTGCAAGTTTTACAGTACCATCATCTTGAGAATAAAATGGAATACTTGGATAGATATTCTTTAAACTAGTCAGCTTATCAACACTAACAATCGGGTTTTTGAAAAAGCTTCCCGCATTCGGGAGTTTATCAGGGTCAGGCAATTTAGCTTGTCGTAAACTGATAACTTTATTCATAACATCACGAGCACTAGTATCAAGAGGTAATTCGTTCAAACCTGAATAGGATAAATTGGCTTGCCATTTCTTAGGGAGTTTTAAAACTACCTCAGTTATAACACCTTTATTAAGTAAATCATTTTTAAATATACTATCTCGATAAGAAAAACAACAATCTTGATTACTTAAAGTGGTAAGAGTTTTACTTGAAAAATCAAACCACGTCACTTCTACACAAAAGTCGGACAGCTCCACACCATAAGCACCAATATTCTGTACAGGAGAAGCACCTACGCTACCCGGAATCAACGCAAGATTTTCTAAACCATAAACACCATTATTAATACATAAACAAACAACTTCATGCCAATTTTCACCTGCACCAACTCGAACAAAGTAGTTATCAGTTGTTTCAGTAATATCGATCCCTTTAAAATCTGGTTTAATGATAATAGGTGCTTGAGTATCGACAAATAAAGTATTACTACCCTCACCAAGAATATAAAATGGACTTAACGACAAATCAGGTAAAGACTCTAAATCAGATAGAGTTTGCGGAAAATATACTATTGGGCAAATACTTTTCACATTAAAACTATTATTTTTTCGCAAAGAAAATTGCTTGCTTGATTTCATATCTATTCTATTATTCAATTTAGATAGTGTTATTGTACTGAATATTTATATCAACACCAGTTAAAGCAAGTACTAAGCTATAAAAGATCCACTCACGAACTAACACATACTATTTTCGTATTATTATTCAAAGCGTGAACAATACAATAATGTTGTAAATTAAATTGAACTTTAAAGGATAAAGGGACTCTTACTTAATAGTTATGTTATCCCTTAGTGTTTCATGTTTATGCATCTATTTTTATAGATGCATTTTTTTTGCTTTTTTTAGCGATATAAAGAAGTAATAACTTTACATTTTTTTACAATAACATCCACAACGACTAAACATAGTCACACTATCACTTCATAGAATTAACTTTATCAAGTTCTGAGCCATATATAGTTTCTCATCTGAGCTGATATTAGATTATAAAACTGTTGAAATTAGTAGATGCACCTTGCATGAATATAGATGTAATGAGAAAACACTTATCTTTAATTTCCGAACGAACATTATTAGGAAGACATGTCTTATTATTGTTGATGGTGTAGCATGGCTCCAAGAGCAGTTGATATGACAGAATAAACCCACTAATCAATGTTTTAAAGGGGATGATGACATCGTTGATTCTTGCTGTAGCGCATGGGGAACACTCATATAAGATATAGAGAGAGTTAAAAACTCTGCTCTAGAGATTGAAAACCCAGACAGCAAAAAACCCGACTCTTTCGAATCGGGCTTCTCTAAATAGAAGTTTAGCAATGTCCTACTCTCACATGGGAACTCCCACACTACCATCGGCGCTACTGCGTTTCACTTCTGAGTTCGGAATGGAGTCAGGTGGTACCACAGCGCTATTGTCGCTAAACAAAAAAATTCAATCTTAGAAAGCTGTAAATATCGTTTTATTCTTTATTCTTATTCAAGTAACACGTAAGTACGTGTGTTTTCTATTATGTCAGTCTTCATACAATTCACTTCATAGCTCTAAAAAACTACTTGGGTGTTGTATGGTTAAGCCTCACGGGCAATTAGTATCAG
>NZ_JAHKQD010000004.1 GCF_018860915.1 Colwellia sp. C2M11 | reverse complement strand
CGTGGCTTAGGCATAATAATTACCAAACTTAATCAAGGTAAATTAAGCTTAGTTTATGGATTGAATTTCATCCACGTTATTATGGGTGGCCTAATAAGTTGAGCTCATTGCAGCCGTAGCCCCTAAACTACTATATGTTAATTTTGAGCTTGAACAGTCGTAAATGTTTATAGGTAGTTATGATGTCATAAGCTCTGCTTTGAGATATCAAAGCAGAGCTTCAAGTTTAGGCTATGGTTTTAACTAATTTCTGAGCTTGTCCCTTTCGATCTAGCATTCCACTATATCGAGTGAGAATAAGTGCAATTAAAACAACAACAGCGCCAACCCAAGGAGTATTCATTAAACCATGCTCTTTAACAATGATACCGCCTCCCCATGCTCCTATTGCAATGCCTACATTAAAAGCTGCGATGTTTAGACCTGATGCAACATCTACCGCATCAGGTGTGTATTTTTCAGCTAGTTTCACAATATAAACTTGCAAGCCTGGTACGTTGCCAAAAGCAAATGCTCCCCACACTAAAATAGTTATCACAGCTGCAACCGGGTTATAAGCGGTAAAGTTTAATACTAATAATATCCCTGCAAGTCCTGAAAAAATAATCGTTAATGCTTTAATAGGACCAAGATTATCAGCCATTTTTCCACCCCATATGTTTCCGACAGCAACGGAAATTCCGTACACTAAAAGTATTAAACCTACCGAACTAGATTCAAAGCCTGTCACTTCATTCAGAATGGGTGCTAAATAAGTAAAAGCAATAAAAGTTCCGCCATAACCAATCGCTGTGATCGCATAAACTAATAGTAACCTTGGATGTGTTAACACTTTAACCTGTGCAGCAAGATTAGTGGGTTTAGCTTGCTTTAAATTGCTCGGAACGAGTATAGCGCTGCCAATCATGGCTAATAAACCTAAAATAGATACCGTTAAAAAGGTAGCTTCCCAACCAAAAACTTGACCGATATATGTACCTAATGGAACCCCTGTTACTAAAGCAACAGTTAAGCCTGTAAACATAATAGCAATAGCACTTGCTCCTTTTTCTTTCGGCACTAAACTTGTAGCAATGGTAGAGCCTATAGAGAAAAATACGCCATGCGCCAAACCTGTTAGTATTCTCGCTATTATCAATGCCTCAAAACTAGGTGCTTGCCAAGCGACTAAGTTTCCAATAACAAATAACCCCATAACCGATAATAAGACGTTTTTTCTATTCCACTTACTTGTAAAAGCAGTTAAAACAGGAGCACCTATCGCTACACCTAATGCGTATAGGCTAACCAATAAGCCTGCTGAAGGGATTGATATACTAAGGTCTTGTGCCATTGTTGGTAGTAATCCAACAATCACAAATTCGGTTGTTCCTATCGCAAAAGCGCTGAGGGCTAATGCAAGTAATGCTAGTGGCATCATAATCTCCAAGTTTAATGAATACAGTGGTATGAAGTTAGGGAGTTAAAGAAACCCTTACTTCTATTTGTTGGTGTAATTATTACCTGATAAACTGTTGCAATAAACAGTGTTATTTACAAAATACTATTGTAATAAATGAGGTTAATTTGAATTTAAAAACAAGATCAGATGATTTAGAGCTTTTATTAGCCGTTGTTGAGTTTGGCGGATTCTCTGCTGCCGCTGACGCATTGAATATTCAAGTTGCTCGTATATCACGCTCGGTAACGAAAATTGAAAAAGAGCTTGGCGCAACTATTTTAATTCGCACCACTAGACGAGTTATGCTGACAGATGAAGGTAAAAAATTTGTTGATGCAGTAAGTATTGGTCTTCAGCACATTCAAAATGCAGAAGCAGATATAACCGTACAAGGAGAGATCCTTCAAGGAAAGTTACGTATTGATGCTGCTAGTCCATTTATATTTCATCAAATAGTACCTCATATAAATGCTTTTAAAAAAGCTTACCCTAGTATTGAAATTGAACTTAATTCTAATGAAGGAATCGTCGATTTAATTGAAAAACGTACCGATGTAGCAATTAGAATAGGGAAGTTAGATGACTCAACATTGCATGCTAAAACTTTAGGAAAAAGCTCACTTTTTATTGTGGCATCTCCGCAATATATTGCACAAAACGGCTTACCTAAAACACCAACAGATTTGAAAAATCACACCTTAATCGGTTTTTCAAATATCAAAACACTTAATAAATGGCCGATTAGAGGGGGAGATATAATTATACCAACAATAACGGCAAGCAATGGAGAGACCATCCGTCAATTAGCTTTATCGGGAAGTGGTATAACGTGCTTATCTGGCTTTATGGTTAATCAGGATCTCGAATCAGGTAAACTGATGTCATTGATAGACTCATATAGAGTTCAGGGTACTGATCGCGAGTTGGTGAATGCTGTATTTTAT
Source organism: Colwellia sp. C2M11 (assembly GCF_018860915.1). Classification (GTDB taxonomy): domain Bacteria; phylum Pseudomonadota; class Gammaproteobacteria; order Enterobacterales; family Alteromonadaceae; genus Colwellia. The sequence goes on along the minus strand of NZ_JAHKQD010000004.1, from coordinate 109,953 downwards.
AAATCGTCAGCAGCATCTGAAAGGGTTAAAGCATTCATAGGCTTCATCAAACCGAAATTAACACTATGATTAATGTTAGTTTCGGTTTGTCATTAGTTTGTCAGAATACAACCATGCTTGATGATTCTCTCAATGACAGTTTTGACGATAAAGGGGCAATTTATACCAAGAAGCCGGATCGAGGCTAGGTTAGAAGCTCGTTAAATGCTGAACCACCTAATTATCAATAAAGATTTCCACAATAAAGCTTACTGATAAATTATTGATAAGCATTCTGATAATATTAGTTGATAGATAAACTAATACTATCAGATAAAAACAATCTAATTACCTTATAAATATGATTAGAAACTTAACGCATAGAACTCAGCGTAAATGCTGCCTTTTGCATCTCTAAACTATCAACCTTTAGTTTTAAACAATATAATATTTTGTAGTAATGAAGAGGTTAACCCAGCAAAGGAACCAATAGTCACAGCAGCTGCTAACGCTAAAAAATTGTCAATTGATGGTGTATAATGCGAAGCAAAAAATGAAACTAATCCCAAGAAATAGCACAATAGGTTGTTTATTTTAGGAGCACTTCGTAGTGATACTACTAACATCCCTACAACAAAAACTACGATGGGTAATGCACCCGCACCTAATACAGGACCAATTATTTTTAAAACTATTCCTGCAATCATACCGATAGTAATACCTAGCCAAACACAAACTAAATTAGTAATAGTATGGTTTATATTTACCCCTCGGGTAAAAAATGCAATCCAGCCAATAAACATAGCCCATATAGGTAACTGTAAATCATCAACTCCTGCTGCCGCTATTGCTGCTATTAAAGCGGCTATCGTCGTATAATTAACGTGGCGCATTATTGATTGTATAGAGTTATTTTGTTTATTCATGACAAACCTCTCTTAGACCATTCCGCCATTAGCTCGTAAAGTTTGACCATTAAGCCACCCCCCTTGATAGCTGACTAGAAAAGAAACAGTATTCGCAATATCGGTAGGTTCAGCTAAACGCTCTAATGGATTCATTTTAGCAAGAGCTTCAATTTGTTCATTTGATTTTCCATCCAAAAACAATGCTGTTGCTGTCGGACCAGGAGCCACCGAATTAACAGTAATTGAACGACCACGCATTTCTTTTGAAAGGATTGCAGTCATTGTTTCTACTGCTGCTTTAGTTGCGGCATAAACTGAATAGGTGGGTAAATTAAGACCAATAACTGATGTTGATAAATTAACAATTCGACCACCATCTTTTAGCTTATTTGAAGCCTCGCGTAATGTATTAAATGTACCTTTAAGGTTAACGGCAACTGTTTTATCAAAAAGTTCATCACTATATTCGGCGATAGGTGATAAATACATTATCCCTGCTGAATTAATCAATACGTCAGGTTGGCCATATATAGCCTCTGTTTCCTCAAAAAGGTGAGCGACCTCTTTTGCATTAGATACATCTGCTTGAATAGCTACAGCGCTACCGCCTAACTGCTCGATTTTATGTACAATTTTTAATGCTTCTTTTTCATTATTGGCAAAATTAACGACGACCGAAAAACCGTCAGAAGCCAAGCGAATAGCAATAGCTGCGCCTATTCCTCTAGAAGAACCAGTAATAATTGCGACAGATTTTTTATCACACATAATGAATTTCCTGATGATTAATAAGAGTTGTTATATTACAACTACAACGATTTTCTGCTAATACACAATGCCATTATAAACTTGCCTAATCCTCTAGAGGATGTGATTAAATTTGCAATTGATATTTTTAATCATGTAAATTTATATATAAAATGTAGCGGTGTGTTGAAAATGGATGATAACGTAATAAATGAAATGAAAAGTATCATTGACCGATACTCTTTATGTGATGGTATTCATGCAACTAAGATTGAGGGCTTACATTTTTATAAAATGTCCTCATTAAACGTTAGGTTACCTGTCATCTATCGGCCTTCTATTTATGTTGTTGTTCAAGGGTGCAAACAGGTTTCACTGAACGGAGAAGTGTTTCAATATACTAATAGTAAATATTTAGTTGTTTCAGTTGATTTACCATTGATAGGTGAAGTGACGAGTGCAAATAAGGACAAGCCTTATTTATGTATTCAAATTGATATTGATATGAAAACAATGGCAAAGCTTGTCGCAGAGTTGAATCTTAAAGCCTCTCATAAAACCGGAAAAGGGATTTTTGTTGGGAATATGGATGAGGTATTGGGTGAGCCTATTCTTCGATTGATGAAGTTGTTAGACGCACCTAAAGATATCCCTTATTTATCAGGAGTTTACTTTCTAGAAATATATTATCGTCTTTTAAACACCCCTCATGGCTCTTCAATCATTCAAACATCCTTGCATGGAAGTAATATGTATCGGGTGGCTAAAGTCATTGAGATAATGAAATTAGATATTGCGAAACCAAGGAGCATTGATGAATTAGCAGCAATGATTAATATGAGTACCTCTAATTTCTACAATCAATTTAAGAAAGTAACGGGGTTAAGTCCTTTACAGTATTTAAAGCAATTACGTTTAACCGAGGCTCGCCAAATAATGATTTCTCATAATACTAATGCAACAAAGACAGCTTATATGGTTGGTTATGAAAGCCCTTCACAATTTAGCCGAGAATATACTCGCTTATTCGGGGCTTCACCAAGAAGAGATATAAAAGCGTTTAGAAAGTAAACTTTCAATAAATATTCAATCGAAATTTTAACTTTTAAGCATTACTTACTAAGTACAGCTTCTTTTTCCAACTTAAGGACTTATTTACATATGAAACGTCAATTTAACTTATAAATAACGGTTCCAAACAAATTAAGGCGCGGGATAATACCTTTTCTAAAAACAAGCTTTAATCTTTTCTTTAAAATGAATCACATCTTCTTTACTTGCTCGGTCTGCATTTTCTAAATAAAGATGCTGCTTAATGGCTAAGCCAGAGTAGCTATAAATACCTTTATCAGACGTTAATGAAAGTGCGCTTTGCATGCCACTGCTTTGGTATTCACTGAATGATTTTCCTTGGGTATTAATCACCACAACCTGCTTACCAGAGAGTAAACCTTGTTGAATACCATTAAGATAACTATAAGCGAATCCATAACTAAACACCCTATCAATGTAACCTTTTAATATCGCTGGTAAACCAGTCCACCAGATAGGATGAATAAAAGTGATGCATTCAGCCCAACTAATAAAATGCTGCTCTATAGCTACATCAGTGGAAACTCGACCTTCACGCTGCCCAGCCATATCAACCAAGGATAAAACAGGATCGAAGCCTAATTGATATAAATCTCTGACTATAACCTCTTGTTGTTGTTTTTTTAAATAAGTTTCGAGCATATCTTTTAATGAATTATTTAAACTACTTTGATTGGGGTGTGCAAAGATTATTAAGTGTTTCATCACTAACTCCATTGTTGTTAATTAGTGTTGGCACTATAAAACCTAGCAACAAATAAATATTGTAAGAAAACGAAATCGTTTAAGTACATATAGAATTACGAGAGGATATGTATTGGGAGGGAGTACAGTTAAGATAATACTTAAAATCACGAATAAAATGACTTTGATCGTAATAGCCGCAACTCAGAGCAATGGGTAACCAGTCAAGAGGTGAGTTGTTGTGCAGCAATTTATCAAGGTAGTGGGTCGTTTTTAAAAAACGTTGGTAACGATGTAGTTCTTTCGCCGTAAAACCAAAGTATTTTTTGTGATGCACTTGTATATGACGAACTGATTTCTGTAAAAAATCAGCCGCCATTTTAATAGGATCTGCGGTGTTATTTCGAGCATTCAATAAAGGCTCAATGACTTGATTGCGAGCTGACAAGTACGGACGACAAAAATCTAAAATAAAGTCAATTCGCTCTGTATTACACTTTAGCTTTTCAATTTCTTGCCAAATGGCTGTAAAACAGTGCTCATAGAATTTATTTGCAACACAATGACCACTGTCGATTTCATCAGCTGATGCGCCAAAAAACCGATAAAAAGCATCGTCTTTAAAATTTAAAACAAGTATTTCTGAGTTCGGCGGCATCAAGTAATCAATAGCCTGTTTGACTGGGCCTAGAAGAAGATATTTATCTATCGTGATTTGTGATTTATTCTTGTTAATAAAGCTCAGTTTTGATTTAAAATTAAAAATACATAAGCTTTGAAATGAAGGGAATAATGTTCTTTTTATTGTATTTAAAGAGTTGTTTTGAGCATAATAAAAATGAGAGATAACATGCTTGAATTCGAACGGAACTTCTACCTTCCCTTGTTTAAAAAGGTTTTTTTGTTCTATAGAATCAATGCCATTCATTTTTAAAATACCTCTAGCAATATACTACATCGCTAAAATAACGTTAGAGCAATAAAAAAGGCTTATAAGCTCCATACTATATAAGCCCCATACTATATGAGAGCGATTATTTTACTTTAGCAACGGCTTCGATTTCAATTAATGTATCAGATGAAACTAGGGAGGCGACTCCAATCCCTGTCAAAGCAGGCCTTGCCTCTCCTAATGTCCCAGAGATAATAGGGATTATTGTTTCTAACTGCTCTTCGACTTCACCTCTTACATAAACTCTTAATTGAAGAATATTACTGACTGAAGATCCAGCTTCTTTTAACACAGTAATCAAATGTAGAGCGGCCATTCTAGTCTGCCCAGCTAAATTCCCCTTATTTACCGTTAAGCTATTTTCCCAATCAACTTGACCCGAAATAAAAACTAAACCTAAATCCGTATCAATAGTCGCTTGTGACATACCAGAAGGGGCGCCATCATAAATACTAAGTGGGTTGATTCTTTTAATTGTCATTACCTTAAACTCCGTTTACGAACTTTTGTTCGATGAATTACCGAGGACATAAGATAACAATAACCTCTGTTTAAGCCGATCAACTCAGACTTGTTATTGTTACAAGCTAAGGCTGATTAACGTTTAAATAAAATTTTCTTTAATCAATTCAATTAGCCATTTCAATAAGGGGTCTCTTGAAGAGTTTTGATGATAAGCTGCGACCATTTCATATCCAGGCGGATATTTCTCAAGCGGTATTTCAAATACCCCTGGCACAGGGAGTAATCTTGAGGGGATAAAAGCTACCATGTCTGAGTGTAATAAAGATTTTTTAGCCATGAAAAATGAAGGGACAGATAAGACAACATTCCTCATTAAACCTTGCTGTTGAAACCAAGTATCTGCGGAACCAATAAAACTAGCAGTGCCAGGAGATGTAATAACAAAATCAAATTTAATTAAGGATTCAAGACTTACCAAATTATCAATATTGATATTTTTATTAGCTGAAACACACCGGTACTTTTCAGTAAATAACCCTACTGAAAGAAGTCCATCAGGTACATAACCACTTGTTGTAAAAACAACATCTATCAAACCTTGATGCATTTTTTTAGTTAGATTTACACTTTCTATATTAGTTACAATTATTTTTATTTTTGGAGCTTTTTTTCTAATTGCTTTGAGTGCAAGTGGAAGTAATACTTCTTGGGCATAATCAGTTGCACAGATAACAAATGTACGGTCTATTTCGCTGAAGGGAGTCTCTTCATACATGGGAATATTATTCAAATGCACCAATACTTGTTGTACATGTGGCATGATCTGTAATCCATATGACGTTGGTATCATGCCATGACCAGATCGAACAAAAACCTGATCACCTAACATATGTCTTATATTTTTTAACTGCGAACTAACAGCTTGTTGAGAAATAGAAAGTTGTTCTGCAACTCCAGAAACAGAGCCACATTGATATAATGCATCCAATATTCTTAGGTGACTTATTTCGATATTTTTGATCAAATTTGCCTCGTTAATAATAAAATAAATTAACTTTTTATAACTTAAGGTTTATTTTAGTATAAATCTTAATGCTCCCTAAATTAAATAGAAACATGAATATTTAGTTGCGAATACCGTGAATATAGCGATTAATCCTAATATACCTCGTCCTCTTTTCTATTGATTGATTTCAGGAACATATCACCTAGTTGGAATATTGATTGTTTGTTCAATTCTTATGTATATGCGGTAAAATTATTGCAGTTAAACGAAATGTTAATTGTCAAAAATGATTGCGGATTTAATGTGATTCGCAATCAATCTATATAATTTAAAAAATTCTCAATATAAAAGAAGGGGTACTTAAAAGTATATGCCAAGCTAAAATGTTCAGGCGGGTGTCTAACTTACCTTAAACTTATATCATGATTGCTTAGCACGATTTGAAAAACACAATAATTGTTCTTATACTGTCTAACTATTAACGGTTAAATTATTTTATGCTTTAGCCAAAGTTAACTTATCTAAAGTAACTTCACCAAAACGTGTTAATAAAAAATCTTCCGAAGCCTTGAGTGCGTCACCTATTTCCCTATTAACCGCTTTTTCGATTGGGCATTCTGTATATTCGTCACTTAACCCGATAGTAAATACTGAACTTTCGCCCAATGCATTGTGAATATCAAGTAAGGTAATATCTTTTAGCGCTACATTTAAACGCCAACCACCACCGTGCCCTTTTACAGACGTGACATAGCCTTGTTCACGTAGACAGCCCATTGTGCGCCTTACTACAACTGGATTAGTATTTAGCATAGTGGCGATATGTTCAGAGGTCGCAGCTTCTTCCATATGATCCATATGGATTAGAATATGAAGCATGCGTGATAATCGACTGTCTTTTCTCATAAAATCTTCGTTTTTTATTTACAGAATGAATAGAAAAACTATATCACGAAACTTTTAATGTTTCATGTGTTGACTTTGATAATTCATGTAACTTATTATGTTTCGTGAGTTGGATTCATGAGGAATAAAAATGCAACAAGATGTAATCATTATTGGTGGCAGTTTTGCTGGTCTATCCGCGGCTATGCAATTAGTAAGAGGTCAACGTAAAGTCACAGTTGTTGATGCAGGTAAACCAAGAAACCGTTTTGCTAAATACTCTCATGGTTTTTTTGGTCTTGATGGCCAAGCCCCAAAAGCTATAAAACAAAAAACATGGCAACAATTACTGGAATATGACACCGCAACGATTATTGACGCAGAGGCCATCAATGTTGAAAAAACAGGTGATGGATTTACTATTCAACTAAGTAATCAAAGTCAATTAAGTGCTAAAAAACTAATTTTAGCTACAGGTTTACAAGACATACTGCCTGATATCAAAGGGATAAAGTCGCGTTGGGGGGAAACCGTTGTTCACTGCCCTTATTGTCATGGTTATGAATTGCGTAATCGTTCTTTAGGTGTTATTGCCACTGGCCCAATGTCCCTACATCAAGCTGGTATGATTCCCGATTGGGGAGTAACTACTTATTTCTCTCAAGGAGAACATTTTCCCGATACCGAACAAAAAATATTTTTACAGCAGCGTGGCGTTCGTTTTGAAGATACGCCTGTTATTGAAGTTTTAGGTGAAGGTACAGATATATCTGCAGTTAAGCTAGCTGATGGACGAGTTATTGAAGTTAAAGGCTTATATGTCGGTCCAAAAACACAAATGGCTAGTTCAATCCCTAAACAACTAGGTTGTGAATTTACTCAAGGTCCTATGGGAGAGATAGTTATTACTGACGATTTCAAACAAACCTCGATTAAAGGAGTATTTGCTGCCGGGGATATTGTTAATCCAATGCAAAATGCTACTTTTGCTTCCGCTTCTGGTGTCATGGCTGGTGTTGGCGTACATCATCAATTGATACAGGAATTATTATAATACTTAATTAGTATTAACCATAAAAGGCTAATGCATATGTTGGGACGCAAAGATACTCCAGAATTTTGGGAAAACAGCTTCAAAGAAAAACAGGCTATGTGGGGATTTGAGCCTACTAATTCAGCTAAGTCAGCACTTGAGATGTTTAAAAATAATGATTTAAAAACCCTTTTAATCCCTGGATTTGGTTATGGCAGAAATGCCAAAATATTTTATGACGATGGATTTGATATTACAGGAATTGAAATATCACAAACAGCTATTGAAATAGCAAAAGCACATTATGGTAATACCATGAAAATATATCATGGTAATGTTACTGATATGCCGTTTGATAATAGAATATACGATGGTATTTTTTGTTACGCCCTAATACATTTATTAGGTGAGAACGAGCGTAAAAAACTAATACGGGATTGTTACCTGCAACTTAAACCTAATGGCTACATGATGTTTGTCACTATATCTAAGAACACTGCAACTTATGGTGAAGGAATTGAGCTCAGTAAAAATAGATTTACAACCAAACATGGTGTCAATTTATTTTATTATGATACAACCACAATTCATAGTGAGTTTACTGAATATGGTTTAGTGGGAACCAAAGAAATGAATGAATCATCACAAACATTATTGTCGATAATATGTAGAAAAACTCTATAGTATTATTGCTAGATTTGTCATAATTATTTTAATTTGAAATTGTCTATGATTAACGTTCTGTATAAATATTTATTTAACTAATTGAGTAATCAATTGATTTACTTGTTGTATAGCCGTCTAAGGATAAAATTCTATTGATATCTGGTATAAATTGTCAGTTATTATATTTCACTAATAAAAAACGCTGTGATTAGTACTATTGACACTAACCACAGCGTTTAACGTTTTGCTTTACACTGTCACATTAAAATCTGTAACTGGCTCCTACAGTGATGCGACGCTCTGTTAAACCTTGATAACAAAGTAAGCCGCCTTCATTCACACATGATTGTGTAATATCTGATTCAGTTAAGTTTACACCTTCAATACCAACATTAAGTTGTTCGTTAATGTCATAGCTAATACTGGCATTAAGTTGTCCTCTATCTTCTTGTACAACGGGGAAGCCCCAAGGGAAGCTAGTAGTACTGCCAAAATCTTCAGATCGGTAGGCTTCGCGCCATGTATAACGAGCTCTGGCTGAAAGGCCATATTTTTCATAATACAGTGTGAAGTTATAAGCATTTTCAGATAAATCGGTCAGTCCTTGTACACGAGTTACATTAATATCTTCAATGCCTGTTGTTAAGGAGAACACTTCATTAGCACGGCTTGTTGCGGTATCGAATGCTTCACCACCAGAAAACTCTTGTTTGGTATAGTTAGCAATAACACCAAAACCAGAAGCCCAGCCTAAGTCATCTTCGAAGCTAGAAAGATCATACTGAACGGCGACTTCTATCCCTTTTTGTGTAGTTTCACCAGTATCATTGATTGTGGTCGAAAACGGTACACATACGCCAACACCAATATCAGGGCCAAATACATTGATGTCTGCTATTGGGTTGAAGATACCGCCAGCTTCACATGGGTTAGTTATATCACGATATCCTGTAACAGGATCTTCATAAGGATCCTCTTGTTGGCTAACATGAAGATTGCTACGTTTTTTATGAAAAATACCAATACTTAATACACTTGCTTCGGCAAAATACCATTCGGCTGATAGATCAAATGACGTGACTTCTTCAGGAACCAAGTTTGGATTACCGATAGCGACAGCAGGGTTCGGGCTAGTATCAAAGGTAAATGAGGTTGATAAGTCGTCAAAGTCAGGACGTCGAATATCTTTACCCCAACCTGAACGTATAACTATATCGTCAGTTAAGTCTACGCTTAGGTTTATTCTAGGTAATAAGAAGTTATAATCACCCGTTGTTGTTACTTTTGATACTAAGTCATTTCCATTCGCATCCGTAGTGGTTGAATTACCAATAGATTTAACGTCAGTTGTTAAATAACGTAGGCCGAAATTTCCTCGGAATATATCGTATTCAAAATTTGCTTGTGCATATAGTGCGTTAGTTTCTTCTTCAATATCAAAGAAACCGTCTGAGCTTGATGTTGGTGCATCAAGTGCGATTGAGCCTCCGATTGTGTCGATAGCATTTTGTAATACCGCTAAAGCACCATCTTGATCAGCAGCGACAAGTTCGGGATCAAGTTGTAGATAATCACGAACATATAACTCTCTTCCGTCAGCATCGTTAAAGTTAGTCGGTCCAGGAATAAGAAGCCCTGCGAATAAATCACCTGTTGGGCTATCAGACATGTTTCTTAAACCAATACTACTGATAACGGTATCTTGAACGCTTGATGTTTTACTATAACGATAACCAAAATCTACGGAGGTTATTACAGAGTCTAAGTAATAACTAAAGTCCATTCTAAACGCGTCTTCACTATTATCAGCTGTACTTCTACCTATTTCTACATCGCGTAGTACCGTATTACTTGGATCAAGCAATTGAGCCGTCGTTGGCGCATTTGCTTCGCCTGATGCTATGCCAAATGCTAATGATCCACCGGTTAAATCATATTGGAAAGGGGTGCCGTTTTCATTTGAAGCATTTGTTGCAACATTTGGGTTAATGAAGTTTAGTGTAGAGTTAAAGCTAGGTGTAGTTGTATCCGATTTCGATGATGAAGCTTCGATAGTGACTTTAAGGTTATCACCTTGCCATTCTCCGCCAATTCTAAATATTTCGCTTTTTGTTAGGCGTGAGTTTGTATCACCAGAAAAGCGAAGGTTTGGATCGGCACCGCCATCTTCAACCGGAATTACCCCTTGAACTGCGGCTTGTATAGAGCCAAGATCTTGACCATCTATTGTGCCAAAGTTAACGGTTTCAAATTCAGTAGGAATTGAAACATTGATAAGATCACTAACACCAGACGCTTGAACCCTTGAACTTTCTTCGCGGCGTTCTTGATCATTAATAACAGCATCGAAATAGAGTCTAGTATTGTCATTTGGCGCCCATTCTAATGAAGAGGCTATATTTATCGTTTCAGATTCGTAGTTATCATAATCTTGAACAAAAAATTGAATGGGTAAGAAGTCGAATGATTGAGCGCTAGCAACACCGCTATTGGATGCTACAGAGTTATCACGATCTGATCTAGGACGAAATGCAGTCGCTTCTTGTTCTGCATAATTGGCACTGATAACAATACCAAACTTACCAGCATCAGTATCCCAATTATCGCCAAAGGTGCCCGATAGTCTAGGTTTTAAACCGCTATCACTTGATAAACTACTATTTTCACCTTGTACTCTTATCGTTGCTAATGTGTCGCTTAGTTGAAGAGGGCGGATAGTTTTTAAATTAATTGTTCCGCCTACAGAGCCTTCAATCGTCTTTGCTTCAGAAGCTTTCGTTACTTCAACAGCAGCGATAATACCTGCGGAAACATCTTCAAAGTTGATACCACTTCGGCCAGTACCTGAGCCTACGGTAGAAACACCATTGATTTCTGTTCTATTTGCGTTAGTGCCACGAATTTGTACGCCTGTACCTACACCCGCTGTTCTTGTAATTTGTATACCAGTCACATTTTCTAAAACCTCAGCAAGGTTTTGGTCGGGTAATTTACCAATGTCTATGGCTTTAATTACCTCAACTAGGTTATTTGCATCACGTTTCTCTAAAAGTGCACTAGTAAGAGAGCTACGTATTCCCGTAACCTCTATTACTTCAACTTCCGGTGTATTTTGTGCGGATTGAGCTTCTTGTGCTGAAACAGAAGGTACAGCCAATAATGTGGCTAAAGCGGCACAATATAGTGCCGAATGTGAGCTACGGTTTTGCAGTACAGAGCTTATTTTATTTAATTTAATTTTCATGAATTCCCCTTTTACTACGTAATGTTGTATTTATTGTTTATGTAAATAAATCGCTTACAAGATGTAAAACCACAAAACAAATCGTTTTACTAAACCGATTTACTAAGGTAAAGTTAACATAAAATAACCAAATGTCAATATTTCAATACTTAGACCTTTGTCATATAAAAGCGTTAAACCAACGATGAAGCAGGGTAAGGTTTTAAAGTTATCTTGTTGTGTTTTTTCGTAAGGCTCTCATCAAGGAGAGAAATTAAAATCGTTGTGATATGAAATAATAGTAGTTAGAAATTTAGTTGACCAAGTGATTTCACATCAGTAAGATAATCGTTTTAGTAAATCGGTTTAGTTATCTTTTGGTTTGATAACCTAAATAAGGAAAAGCAATGAAAATTAAAGAAATAAAAGTATTCGTGTGTAGTCCAGGAAGAAACTTCGTTACAGTGAAAGTGATTACTGACGAAGGTACTTATGGCTTAGGCGATGCAACAGTAAATGGCCGTGAAATGGCGGTAGTTGCCTACTTAGAAGAACACGTTGTTCCTTGTTTAATTGGTCGTGATCCACAAGAAATTGAAGATATTTGGCAATATTTATACAAAGGTGTTTATTGGCGTAAAGGGCCAATCACTATGGCGGCTATTGCCGCGATAGATATGGCGCTTTGGGACATTAAAGGCAAAATCGCGAATTTACCTGTATATCAATTATTAGGCGGAAAAAGTCGTAAAGGCGTTACTTTTTACGCGCACGCTAACGGCGAAAATATTGACGATACCCTAGATAAAGCACAAGAGCATATTGAAAATGGTTTTAAAGCTATTCGCTTACAGTCTGCTATCCCTGGTTTAAAAGTCACTTATGGTGTACTTGGGGATAAAAAGGATTACTTTGAATTGCAAGGTAGCCGCCCATTACCACCAGAGGAAGAATGGTCAACCGCTAAATACTTTAATTCGATTGTTGAGCTATTTAAAAAGGCGCGTGAACGCTTTGGTTATGAGGTTAATTTTACCCATGATGTGCATAGTCGCTTAACGCCTATTGAAGCCGCAAAACTAGGTAAATTACTAGAGCCATATAATTTATTATTCCTTGAAGATGCCGCCATTGCTGAAAACCAAGAAAGTTATAAAATTGTTCGTCATCACACAACAACGCCTTTAGCTATTGGTGAAACGTATAACACCATTTGGGACTGTAAAGATCTAATTCAAAATCAATTAATTGATTATATTCGTGTGGCCGCAACTCATGCTGGCGGGATAACCGCACTTAAAAGAATTACTGATTTTGCCAGTGTTTATAACGTTAAAACGGCACCACACGGTGCACCTGACTTATCACCCGTATGTTTTGCTGCTCATATGCATTTAAATATTTGGGCACCTAATTTTGGTATTCAAGAGTTCGTTGGTTTTGGTAACGAAAGCTTAAATCGCATTTTTAAACATAAGTTCACTGTTGAAAATGGTATGGGGATGATGAGTGAAGCGCCTGGTTTAGGGGTGGAGTTTGATGAAGAAGCGGCAGCAGAATATCCATACAAACGTTCATACTTACCGGTAAGTCGATTAGAAGACGGTACGCTTTGGAACTGGTAATCAACTGTATTAGTAGAGAAATTTAGAATGTTTTTTTTCAAATAATTCCCTACAAAGAAAGAATAAAGACATCTCTTTATAAATATTAAAGTATTAGGAATAAATCATGAGTAATAAAGTAAAAGTATTAGTGCACGGTACTGGTTTTGCCGGACAAGGTCATGCTGAAGCATTTAGATACGCTGGCGCAGAAATAGTCGGCATAGTCGGTAGAACAGAGAGTGTTGTTAAACAAGTGGCTCAAGATATAGAAATTCCATACGCAGGTACTGACTGGCAACAAGCCTTAACAGACTGTAAGCCTGATGTTGTGTCAATTGCCACGCCGGGTGGTGCGCACGTTGAACCTATTAAGCAAGCGATTGCTTTTGGTTGTCATGTGTTTTCAGATAAGCCATTAACTGCCGATGGCAGTACTTCAAAAGAATTACATGAATTAGCCGTTGCTAAAGGAGTAAAAACAGCTTTTGCTTCAAGCTTTAGATACATGCCTGAAATATTACACGCTAAACGTTTAGTTGCTGCTGGCGCGATTGGTGAGCCATTAGAAGTTGAATGTATTTCGCATTTTAATTTAGAGCGTGATATTCCGTTTGGTTGGTCACATCGTCAAGAAGATGGAGGTGGTCGTTTAAACAATAACTTCACGCACATGATGTCGATTGTAACTTCGGTTGTTGGTGAGAAGATCTTATCAATTATGGGCGAAGTGCGTGACGATTTAGGCAAAGCGCCAATTGTAGAAGGTGTTCATAACTTTAAAACCCGTCGTGACTTTATCCCTGAAGATATTAATGATCCGTCATTAAAATGGGGCGAATCTAACGTTGAGTGGTCTTATAACGTGTTAGCACAATTAGAAAGTGAGTTTGCTAAAAAACCGGTTTCAGTAATGTTCAAGCACGGCGGTTTACATCCTCGTTTTAATGAAGATCATATCGTATTTTATGGTAGTAAAGGCGCTATTTACATTAAAGGTCATTACGGTGCAGGTCCACTTTACTTATATGGTGAAAGCAATGGCGGCGATGCTAAAGAGTGGCTAGAGCAAGCATTACCTGCTGATATTGCTGCCGATATTCCTAATGTTGAAGGTGATACCGAGCGTAACTGGCGTTACCTTATTCGTGAAATGGTTAAAGATATTGAAGGTGAAGACGTTCCTCCTTACCAAACCTTTAAAGAAGGTAGTCAGTATCAGCAACTTATCGACTTAATTCGTAAAAACGATTATTGGGTAGACGTAAGCAAACTTTAATAAAAGGGCGATAACATGATCTATGATTACGCAGTAATAGTTGGTTACTTCCTGTTAGTTGTTGGTATTGGGTTTACCTTCAAAAAAATGGCAGCTAAATCAACAAGTGATTACTTTCGTGGCGGCGGCAGAATGTTGTGGTGGATGGTAGGTTCAACCGCCTTTATGTCACAGTTTTCAGCGTGGACTTTTACCGGTGCTGCCGGTAAAGCCTTTACCGATGGTTTTGCGGTAAGTTTGGTGTTTTTTGCTAATACCTTTGCTTACTTTTGTGGCTGGGCATATTTTTCGTATCGCTTTCGTCAAATGCGTGTTGATACACCAACAGAAGGAATTAAACGTCGTTTTGGTAGCCAAAATGAATTGTTTTTCTCTTGTGCATTAATCGTATTCAGCTTTTTAAATGCTGGTATTTGGTTAAATGCTTTAGGTGTATTTACCAGTGCTGTGTTTGAAGCTGATATTAACGTTACCATTATTGCTACTGGTTTAGCTGTATTGTTTATTTCAGTATTATCAGGTGCTTGGGGTGTAGTTGCATCTGATTTTGTACAAACCTTAGTGGTTGCTGTGGTATCTATTGCTTGTGCTATTGTTGCATTAGTCATGGTTGGCGGCCCAGTAGAATTAGTCACTAAGTTCCCGTCTGACTTTATTATGGGACCTGATATGAATTATGGTTTGCTATTGGTGGGAACCTTTGTGTTCTTCCTTGCTAAACAGCTTATAACCATTATGAACTTGAATGATTCATTTCGTTTTTTAAATGCGAAAGATTCTGACAATGCACGCAAAGCTTCATTACTTGCCATGGTGTTAATGGGGATTGGCAGTATTATTTGGTTTATTCCACCTTGGGCGTCAGCCATTTTGTACCCTGATGCTGCACTAGCTTATGCCGACCTTGGTAATAAAGCATCAGATGCGGTCTATTTAGTCTTTGCAAGAAATGCGATGCCTATTGGTACAGTCGGCTTGTTACTCGCCGCGTTATTTGCAGCGTCTATGTCGTCAATGGATTCAGCACTTAATAAAAACTCAGGTATTTTTATTCGTAGTATTTACCAACCGTTTTTAGCGAAACGTAATCGAATTGTTGATGACGCGCATTTATTAAAAATGGGTAAGATACTAAGTTTTGTTAGTGGTTTACTGGTTATTGTAATGGCGTTATTTTTCAAATCGTTAAAAGAGCTTAGCTTGTTTGATTTGATGATGTCTTTCTCGGTAATGATCCAAGTGCCTATTCTTATTCCATTAATATTTGGCTTGTTTATTAAGAAAACGCCGTCTTGGGCTCCGTGGGTAACAGTAGTAATTGGCTTGTTTGTTTCTTGGTTTGTGATGAATATACTGACCCCAGATGTGTTCTCTCGTTTTATTGGTATACCTGAGTTTACGCCAAGAGAAGCAACAGACATGAACTTAATATTAACCATAGGGGCACATTTAGTTATTACTGCTGGTTTCTTCTGCCTAACATCATTGTTTTATAAAGAAGAGAAAGATCAATATAAAGAACAAACCGATGAGTTCTTTAAAGACTTGGTTAAGCCAGTAATTGCTGATGGTGAGCAAGATGATTATGACCGTCAACAGCGTAATAAATTAGGCTCTATGGTGATGTACATGGGCTATGGTATTTTCATGATGACATTAATACCTAACTCATGGTGGGGGCGTTTAATTTTCGTTTGTTGTGCATTAGTTATTTTGGGCACCGGGTTTTTATTAAAAAAAAGCGCGAGTCCAAAGCAAATTACAGCACAAATTTAAGGTAAAAAAAACAACTTAAAATATATTTTTATTAGGCTTTATTCGGCGCTACAAACATTATTGATGTAGCGCCTTTTTTATATAAAGGTTAGTTAACAAATAATAGTTACAACAATATTTAAAGTTATAGTTTAAGTAAGCGCAATAAAATTTGGAGGGAGTTCCGTATGAGGTTAACAACATTAGCAACAATACCTAAAAATCTAACACGTTGGGTTTTATTAACAGGCGTACTATCTTTTATTTCGGGTTGTTCTAGTGACAATCAACAAAGCATAGCGACACAAGCTGTACAACTGACTCATGGTATTGATGAGACGGCAGGAGGTGTGTCTAGCTATATCATTACTACAACCAATGCGACTTATTACCTTGAAAAGGAAGGTGGTGGTTTATCAAGTATGCTAGATAAGGAAGGGGTAGATTGGATCGGTTTTCATAATGAAAAAGGATCAGGTCATAAAGGTGAATATCGCGGCTTTCCTAACGCCATTCATAAACAAGACGGTAATTACTTTCATGCGCTAAATGCTGGAACAGACTTATCAACGTCGGTGATTGATATTGACACTAAACAACATGTTCGTATTACATTCACATCAGCAAACAAAAAGTGGGAAGGGCAATGGGATTTTTATCCTGATCGCTTAGATTTTACTATGAGTAAAGTGAGTGCTGGATACAAGTATTGGGTGCAGTATGAAGGGGTGCCTTTTGGGGAAATGGATGATACTGATTTTTGGTTTAGCGCGAATAATAACAAGAAGAACTTAATCAATGACCCCTTTTTAGGTGACCTACCTTCGCCTGAATGGATCGCTTTTGGTGATGAAAAAAGCTCACGTATGCTTTATTTATTGCATCATGAAGATGATGAGTATCCAGATAACTATGTTAGTCGCCCTGATATGACGGTATTTGGTTTTGGCCGTAGTAATAAAGACAAATACCTACAGACACCACAAACGTTTTCCCTTGGTTTTGTTGAGTCGGTGAATTATGAAAAAATAAAAACGGTTATTGAAAAAGTGATACAATAATCGGCTGATGGAGTTAAGTGATGAGTGGGTAACGAAGAGAATCACGCTTCATTGATTAGTACTAAAGTAAGTCTGTTTTTAGGTAAATATTATGTGCAGCGTTATTAGTTTGTTTGTATTAACGTTGCCTATCTCATTCTTAGCCACGATTAAAAAAATAGAAAGCCGGTATTGCCGTAACACCTTTTTCGAGTATATTTTGTTTTTTGTCTACTAATATTTTTGGCGTAGGTGCATATACATCACCATAAGAGGGACCTGATATAACGACTTTCTCAGACAGCTGTTGTTGAATCTCTATGGGTAAACGGCCGGTAAATATAATAGCTTCAGGGTCTAATAAACTTTGAATAGCTTTTAATGGAAATTTCATCGATTCAATACAAGCTGTAATCCAAGATGCTATATTGGTATCACCAGCATGAAATGCAGCAACTATTTTTTCATTTGTTACCGGTTCATCCCAAAGATTACTAAGATAGCTGTATAATGATCCTTCTGTTGGTCTAATCGCATTAAGGTCTTTATTGAATAGTGTCGCCACTTCTCCTGCATTTCCGTAGGTTCCATTCACTAATTGCCCTTCAAACACGAATCCGCCACCAATATCTAAGGTAAATAAAAGTAAGAAAAAACTATGGAGCTTGGCGCCTTCTGTTGATAGTGAAAAACCAATAGAAGCGGCACAGCCATCATTTTCAACATAACATGGGCAGCTATATTTATAAGCAAAGGTTTTTTGCCAGTCAATTTTAGACCAACCTTGAGGATCTTTCTGAGAACAAACACCACCTTCTACGTTAGTGAAAAAGCCAGATATCGATATACCAATACCTAATATTTTCAGGGTAGGATCTATTTGTGAGTAGATGTGGTCAAGCATTTCTGTTGCTGATTTTATCGCAATATCAGCAGTTAAAAATGTACCTTTTTGACTTATTCTTAATAAGTTATCGCCACTTAAATCATCGACAATAACGACAATTTTATCATGTTCAAAAACAATGCCAATAGAAGCAAAAACACCGGGAATTATACGTAAATAAATAGCAGGTTGACCTCTTAACCCTGACACTTTTGAGTCAACAGAAATAATTTTTAAGTCGATTAACTGTTTTGTGAGGCGTGTTAATGTTTGGTTTGATAAACCGGTTGCTTTTGCTATTTCTGCACGAGTAGCCTTATTGTGGCGCTTGAGGTATTCAAGTACTTTTTTATGGCTAAGGTGTAATTGTTTTTCTATTTGTAACGTAGATTTTAATGCTGAATGCTCTGGCACAACACTTCCTTATTCTTATAAAAGAGCTATTCCGCACTGCTCTAGATGAAATATATAACTCACTAATATAACAATATCATATAATTAAATTTTCTACTATGGAGGTATTTAGCCTGTTTACTATAACGCGTTGTACAGGTTTTAAAGAATGTACTTCGTTTTACAATAACGAAATACATTAGTTTTTATAACACTAAAATTAAAACAATCGAGAGCCCTTTAGCTCTCGATAGTAAAGATGCCTAACATCAATTAAAACTTATGCGTTACACCTAGGTTTACAGTTCTACCCATAATGCGGTTATGGTATAAAACCCCTTCACCCGTCATTTCTACACTATCTTCAGATGTTAAGTTAGAGCCATTAATATAAACCTTAGTATTTTCTGAAACGTTATATAGTAGTTTCGCACTTAAGGTTGTTCTAGCTTGGTTATATTGATCACCATTAGCATCACTTGGGTTAAATACAGTCGGTAATTCAGCTGTTCTGTTTAATGAAAGACTCGCATCGAAATTATCATCAGTATAAAGTAATGAAACATTTACAATTGAATCAGGTTGATAAAGTAAGAAATCAACTTTACCTCTTTCACCTTTGGTATCAAATGTAGTATCCATAAAAATAGCATTTGAAGAAATACCAAAGCTATTATATGGCTCAGGTAAATATGATACAAAGCTTAACTCAACACCTTTGATGGTTGCTTTTGAAGCATTTACAGGTTGAGTTACTTCATCATAGGTAACACCATCGATAGTAACATCAGTTAACGTTTCAACTAATATTTCATCTTTAATATCTTTAGAAAAGAAGCCTATAGTAGCCATGCTATCAGAAGTGAAATACCACTCTAATGATAAATCTAGGTTAGTTGATAAACGTGGTTTAAGATCTGGATTAGAGCGAGTAAGTGTATTTTGTAAACCAATACTTTCCAGCTCTCCTGATGGCGATATTTCAGGGAAAGCTGGACGACCTAATGTCTTACTGGCTGCAAATCTTAAGATTAAATCATCTTGAATGTTATAGTTTACTAATAGTGAAGGTAGTATAAAGTCGTAAGAGCCACTATTTTCACTTGCTTCGTACGTCCCATCTACTTCTCTAAAGCCAGAGCCGTCAGTAGTTGTTTTCTCATAACGGAAGCCTAAGATCGATTGGATTTTTTCTGACTGGTATACACCTTGAACAAAAAGTGATACTACTTTTTCATCTATAGCATAATCAGCGCCAAGTCTATTTGAGTCAAGGTTCTCAAATCGAAAGATACTAGTATCAGACAATGATGGAGTAACTGTTTTGTTTATTTCATTAATGTCAGCAAAAAATGCAGGGAAGCCACTGCTAGAGCCTGGAGGTGATAAGTCGCTTGAGTTTTCAGCAAATACATCACTTAAAGAAAAACCAGTTCCCTCAACGGTTTCATTGGCGATATCGTAATGAGTTGTTAAGTCGAAGTCATAGCTTCGTTCAGTTGTTCTATATTGAACACCTGTTTTTAGGCCCCAACCTTCATCATCAATATCAGCATTGTAGGCAACATCTATAATAGCGTCGAGCACTTCTTCTTTTGCTTTCTCAGGCAACATATTACGGTACAGTAAATTATATTGACTAGGATCGAAGTAGCTTTCAGGTGATGGACTAATAACACTTAGGCTAGGCTCTGTGATATTACTACTGTCAAATGCAATATCAGTAACCCCACCTGTTCTCATATATAAATAATACTCAGCTTCTCTTGAGTTATTAGCTTCAGAGTAGCCTGCTTTTGCATTAAAAGTAAAATCGTCATTAATAATTTTGTTTATACCAGCCTGGAATAAGGTAAGGTCGGCTTTATTAATAAATTCACCTACTTCAGAAAAAGCTGATCTACCTGTTCCAAAAGCAACATCTGAATCATCAATACGTAATGTACCTGATTGACCGCTAGCATCTAATGTTAAGCCTTCTGCACTTGATGGAATACGTACGTCTGATTTATTATGGTTAATTGTTTGGTCAAGGTCATTGTATGCTGTTGTAAACCAAAGATAAGTGTCATCATCAGGTGTCCAATCTAATTTAGCTGATAAGCCTATGCGAGTTGTTGGTGCTGATTCAGAAAGTATTCTGTGTTCTCTAACCACTCTGACATCTTCTTGGGTTGGAAAATCGATACTACGTGAACGACCACGGGTTAATTGTGAAGGTTTACCGAGATCACGTTTGTTATAACTACCCGATAGGGCTATGCCTACATTTTCAGTAATTTGACCAGCATAAAGTGCTTCTAGTCTTAAAGGATCATCTACGCCTTGTACAGCGTCATCTATTTCGGCCACACCCGTTTCAGCTGTTACTGTAAATAATGGTTCTGCTAAGTCTACGCCTTTTCGGGTTATAAAATTAATTTGTCCACCAACCCCACCAGGATTCATTTCAGGGGTAAAGGTTTTAATTACATCGGTTCTTGCAGCTAAGTTTACAGGGAAAGCATCAAGATAAACGGCTCTATTTTCAAAGTTTGATGTTGCCAGTGTTAACCCATCTAATAAGGTAATATTTAAATCAGGACGTATGCCTCGAATGCTAACAAATCTAACTTCTGGACCACTTGAACCGCCACTACCACGACCACTTAAATCTTCAAAAGGATTAAGGCCAGGTACCTGTGCAAGTAACTCTGCAGCATTACCTACAGGTAATCCGCCTATTTCATCTTGGCCTATAGAATCAACGATTTGTGCAGAGTTTTGCTTCTGAACAATCACATTTCGACTTACTAGCCTAGTACCGGTAACTCTGATAGTTTCAACTTCAGCTTCTTTCTCTGCTGCTGTACTCTCAGCAGCATAAGCAGAATTTACTGGGGATACGTTATAAAGTAACCCTAATAAAACTGCGGCGGAGACCTTATTAAACTTGTTTAATGATTTGTTTGTTTTTTTTAAATTTCTCATATTAACCCTTAATTAATTTTTGATGGGAACTACAGTAGACATTTGTTTTCTTTTTACGAAAATTCTTATTTAAATTAAATACCGTTAGGTGATTTAATATACACGTTTGATTATCTTTTGCAATGATTTAGGTTTTTTTTACTTGTTTTTTTGGTTTTTATTCTTTCGTTTATTTTTATTTTGTTGTTTTTAAAGGTTTTATATTGTTTTAGTTGTTTTGTTTTTATGTTAAATAAGTACTGTATTTGAATTTAATCGTTTTTTTTAGCTGTTTTTTTATGCTTTAAAAGTGTTTTTTATCATGATACCTCAAGAAACAGTATCATTAATTTCCTTTGTGGTATTTAATTGTTGTAAGTTGCGTTTTTTTTAGGTAGCTTAAGTCTCTTAATGGTATTTAAGTTTTTGTTCACTTTTTCTGTCTTGTTTGCATATCGATTCGAGTAAAAATTGTATTGTTATTAAAGAAAAACATGCGAGTAAAATGAAAAATTAATGAGGTTTTAATGGAACGTATGGGACATGAAAAATATTTTTTAGGTATTGATGGCGGTGGCTCTAAGTGCCGAGCAATTGTTGTGTCTAACAATAATGAAATATTAGGAGAGGGCGTTTCCGGCCCTGCTAATCCAGTGAATGGTTTGGATATAACAATAGCTTCAATTGTTGAGTCCGCTAGATTAGCACTTGAAAATGCGCATTTAGAGAATGTTCAATTAAGTGATCTTATTGTTGGAGCTGGCATTGCAGGTGTAAATTTACCTATGTTGTATAAGCAATTAACTGACTGGGAGCATCCTTTTAAAGTTTTTTATTTAACAACTGACATATTAATCGCTTGTTTAGGTGCCCATAATGGTGATGATGGCGCTGTAATGATTACTGGAACAGGCTCTTGTGGCTTCTCGTATGTGGATAATAAAACTATGGTTGTTGGTGCTCATGGATTTCCGCAAGGTGATAAGGGCAGTGGGTCATGGTTTGGATTAAAAGCGGTTCAATATGCATTGCTTGAACTTGACGGTATTATTGATTCATCTGTTATGAGTAGTAAAATCAGAGAACAGATAAATATTTCTAGTGCTGTTGAACTAGTGGAAGCAACTTCGGGTCAAACAGCTGGATTTTATGCTCAGTTTGCGGGTATTGTTTTTAATGCTGCTAATAATAATGAATTTGCTTTAAAACTAGTGAATGAAGGTGCTGACTATATTAATAAAATGGCGAAGTTATTAATGAACAATAACCCTCCACGTATTTCTATGCTAGGTGGTTTGAGCCCATTACTTATTCCTTGGTTAGCTGCTGATGTGCAAGATATGTTATCTCCCCCTTTGAGCCCTCCGGAGATAGGAGCAATATTTTTTGCTCAGCAGCAAGATAGTATCGCTTGCTAAATTGATGCAATTTAATAAATTTTAACTTAACTAATCTTTATATAGTGGGACAGAAAATGAAAAAAAGTATAGTGATTGCTCTAGCAATGATGGGTATATCTGCGTGTAGTAACCAAAATGTATTAACAGAGGAAGTAGCAACTTATTCCTCACCTAAAAACATTATTATGGTTGTTGGAGATGGTATGGGGCCTGCGTATATCACAGCCTATCGTTACTATCGTGATAACTTGAATACTGCAAACGTAGAACAAACAGTATTTGATCGTCATTTAGTTGGGTCAAGTAGTACATATCCTGCCTTGGTGTCTGGTTATGTAACTGACTCCGCTGCGGGTGCTACTGCTTTATCAGCGGGGGTAAAAAGTTACAATGGTGCGATTGGAGTAGATGTAAATAAAAAACCGGTTGAAACGGTTTTAGAGTTTGCAAAAAAGCTAGGTAAAAAAACGGGTGTTGTTGTAACAAGCCAGATAAACCATGCTACGCCAGCAAGCTATTTATCTCATAATGAAAGTCGACAAAATTATAATGAAATTGCAGATAGTTATTATGATGAAAAACTAAATGGGCTCTTCAAAATGGATGTTATGTTGGGTGGTGGTTGGAAATACTTTTTGCGTGAAGATAGACAATTAGTAGATGAATTTAAAAGCGCAGGGTTTCAATATATAGATAAATATCAACAATTAGATACGATTAAACCAAACCAACCTGTTATTGGTTTATTTGCAGATGTCGGTTTGCCTTGGGCGCTGGATGATGTGATTCCAAATCGTTTATCTGTAATGGCAAAAGCAGCGGTTAAACAATTAGATAACGAAAACGGTTTTTTCTTACTTGTAGAAGCTAGTCAAGTTGACTGGGGCGGACATAGTAATGATATTGTGGCTGCTATGGGCGAGATGGATGATTTAGCTAAAACGTTAGAATATTTTGAGCAGTATGTTAAAAATAACCCTGATACTTTAGTGGTTGTAACCGCAGATCATAGCACTGGTGGTTTAACGATAGGGGCGAATGGTACTTATGAATGGAAGCCTGAAACGTTAAAAATCATGAAGCATTCCCCTAAATTTATTGCGAATAAACTAACGGATGAAGAAGTAACAGCAGAATCTACCCAGTTATTATTTAACTTTGAGCTTACCGATGAAGAGTTAACATCTTTGCGTATGATTAAACAGCATACACAAACAGAGAGTAAAGAGGCTAATGATAAGGGAAACCCATATAAAGATAAAGATGCGAGTCAAGTTAATACCGAGCTATATAATGCAATAAAGCTTATCGCTGATCAGAGAACGAATACAGGATGGACTACTTCGGCGCATACTGCGATAGATGTACCTGTTTTTGCATTTGGGTCACATAGTAAAGAATTTATAGGGTTAAATAATAATATTGATATTGCGAACAAAATTTTCACCTTGTTAGGTAAATAAGATTAATTAACCTAAGACGCTAAGTTACATGCAATGGGGAGGTTTAACTCCCCATTTTTATAATAATATTTTAATTAAAACGATCAATTTTTTGAAAACAGTTATCAATAAATGAATAACTCTTACCAATATAAATAGCACTTCTGCTATAAATACGTTTAAATACCCCACACAAGCTCGAGTAAATAGTAGCTATGCTAATAAATACTAATTCAACAATTTACTTTTAAACCTGAGTTGAGCTCTATGGATAAGTGTTTGGCCATTAAGCTTAGGTTAGTTAAATAAATATAACATTAGATTAAGGAAATATAATGGTTATGAATACCATCTCAAAATTTTGTAAATTCATGGTAATCCCTTTATTGCTTGGCTTCCCTATTGCGGTTATTGCGTATCGTCTACAGCTTTGGTCGATGGGCGTCTCTTTTCAAATAATTAAATATACTGGCTATGTTAGTATTGCGGTATTTTTAATCGCGATATTAGTCACTTTATTTGCTTTATTTAAAAAACAAAAAGAGGTGACTAAAACCTGTGTAGTTGTTGCTTTATTATTAGCAATTCCGGTAATAGGGCTATCAAAGCAAGCCGCTAAAGCTAAATCTTTACCATTCTTGCACCAAGTAAGTACTGATACGGTTAACTTACCTGCATTTGATGTGATTATTGCATTACGTGGTGATACGAGTAACCCATTAGATTATGATCGTGAAAAACTCGCACCGTTGCAGCAAGCAGCTTACCCTGAATTACAATCTATTCTATCAGAATTTAGTACTGAGCAAGTGTTTACTAAAGCTGTTAATACGGCAATGGGTTTAGGTTGGGAAATTGTTGCTAAGAACCAAGATGAAGGTAGAATTGAAGCGGTAGATACCACTTCATTGTGGGCGTTTAAAGATGATATCGCTATCCGCGTTCAACAAACTGAGACGGGGAGCAAGATTGATTTACGTTCAATCTCGCGTGTTGGTGGTACTGATCTTGGTGCCAATGCCGAGCGTATAAAAAAATTCATCACTGCATTTAACGTTAACTAATCAGTGGATAAATATGATATTAAAAAGGCTGTTGTTATTATTAACAACAGCCTTTTATATTTAAGAAAACTTAACTAAGCCGTGATCAACTTGTGTTTGTTAAAAGTACCATGGCGCGTTAATTCTGATTTTATTCATTACTCAAAATTACCTATTTGTCGTTTACGTTTTATTTTACGCGTAAGAAATGTTACTAACCCTGTGCCAGATAAGATAACAAGACTCAAACCGGTTAACAAAACAAGTATACTTCCGCCAAGTTTTCCAAAGCTATATCCGCCATGTAAAGAGAGAAGCATTCCGGTTGCTTGAGCCGAAAGGCTTAATGTTTCAGCGTTTTCAATATAGACCAAGTTTTTACATGAACTATGAACAAATATACGGCTGTCACCGTCACGTTTGTTGTTATCTTTACTTGATCTATACGTCAACATATAAGGACCATTTTTTTTGTTAGGAAGAAAAAATATCGCTAACTCTTTCGTTGGAAATGCTTTTATCCCAGCCATTTCCGCGTCAGAGGGGGTTATAGTTTCATGACAAGTTTTTTCAAACCCTGCACTGTCAGGTACTTCATAAGTGGGAGGCGATAACAAAGGAGAAAACCAAGCGGGTTTAGCTAAAGCTAGACCGGTTAAGCAAAAATAAACGATAAATAATGCACTCCAAGCACCAAGCCATAAATGCCAAGTAAAACAGATCTTTTTTATGTCACGACGAAAATCTATGCGCGTTAATTTTTCCCACGTTGTTCCTTGTTTTAAACACCATAAATAAATCCCGGTAATAACAAAAAACAATAACAATATAGATAAAATACACACAAAAATAATGCCTGTATTACCGAGTAAAAATGAATGATGAAAATCAATTAATTCATGTGCAAAAGCACCATTTAAAGGAAAGTCTCCTTTAAACTTTGCTATCCATGGGTCAACACTCAGCATTCTTATACCATCTATGGCGTCTGAGCCAGAAGGCATACCAAATACCATTGCGGTTTCAACATCGTCGACTCTACTGTGCGGCATTAAAACGCCTATCGTTTGAAACTGGTCTTTATATCCTGTTTTTGCCGTATCAATCAACTGAGTTACACTGACGATTTGTGTCGTTTGAGTGGGAGGGCTTGCTCGTAGTATATCACCGTACTGCACTAAAAATAGTTGGCCTACAAAAGCAAGCATAGCTCCAGAGCCGGCAACGAGTATAATAAATATTGCCGACAAGCTACCTAACCATCCATGTAAAAAAATCAACGTTTTTCGAGCTGATATAAACATTAGAATTGAGCCTCAACGCCCAAAATGAAGCTTCTTGGTTGTACTAATACTGCGTTATCAAAAGCGCTATCTGGTTGCTCACTTCCTTCAGGTGCTTTACCTGGATAACGCGCTACAGAACTATCTATATCACCGATATTTTTAATAGAGCCATAAATTCGTATATATTCGAAATCATAAGAGATTTTTGCATCAGCGATGATATAACTCTTGGTCTTCGCGTTATCCCTATTATTAACATCTGTAAAATAACCATTCGTAGAGCTAGTTACCATGCTTGCCGACCATTGGTTATGGGTCCAAGAAAAACCTAAATTCGACGTTATACTCGGGGCAGTTAATAACTCATTTCCCTCAATGCCTGAGCCTGGATATTTACTGATGTTAGTATTCAATAAACCAAGGTTCATAAACACGTTAAAACTAGGTGTTACGGATAATGTAGCACTTAGCTCTATACCACTTGTTTCAACACGATCAGCATTACGCACAACAAATGCTTCATCTCGAGAGTCATCTGGTGTTAGGTCAAATGGTAATTGCATGTCTTTGTAGCTAGAATAAAAAATATTTTGTGTTAAAAATAGATCACCATCTAAAAACTCTTGGCGTCCATAAAGTTCAGATGTCCATACATATTCAGCATCATATTCGTAATTAACAATAGGGAAGGTAAACGTAATTCCGCCACCACCCGCATTGTAGCCTCGTGAAATTTGAGCTCCCCAACTAGTTGTTTCGTTTTGCTGCCAATTCACACCTAACTTAGGTAATAAAGCACGATAAGTTTCATCGACAAAAATAGAGACTAATTCTCCTGTAGGGTCACCACCATTACGTTGATGATGTTCTTGTTCGTAACGTAGCCCGAAAGAAAGATCAATGTTCTGATTGAGTGGTAACACCGTTTCATTGTATGCGGCTATAGTATCGGATTTATCTTTAAAATTTTGCCCACCGAAAAATTCAATAAATTCATCTTGATCTGCTTGATGGTAATACAAACCACTCACGGTAGATAACCCTGAATCTGTTTCATAATAAATTCTTGGCTCTAGTACTATTTCCGTAGTCTCTATCGTCGCATTACTCGAGTTTGGAGCGGCTTTACGTTTAAATTTAAATTGTGTTGTTGAGGTACTAAATGTTAAGCGTGTCGTGTCTGAAATGTCAGTTTTAAAATCTGCTGCCACAGAAGTAGTTTTTGGGTTATGTACAGGCTGTTGTGGAAAGTTAGATAACTTATCGTCAAAGGGTTTGGTTATTATTTCACTATTAGGCGCTGTATAATCAGTTTGAGAAAATGTTAATAATAACTCGCTATCTGGAGAAAAGTCAGGCGTGATGAGTACCTTTCCTCGTAAAGATAAGGCATTTACTTCACCTGGATTATCGACACCCTCGTATGATGTATAATTAACAGGAGACTCTCGTTTGTACAAATCACCAGAAAGACGAATTGCTACTTGATCTTCAATAATCGGTGCGTTGATCATTGCTGATGTTCTACGTTGTTGATAGTTGCCAGTTGCTAATTGTATTACTGCTTCATTATTAAAACTTGGATCATTAGTCTTTATAATGACAGTGCCCGCAATTGCATTTCTACCAATTAAAGTACTTTGTGCGCCTTTAAGTACTTCAATACGGCTAAGGTCAAATATACCTATATCACCAAAAACAATTTCGTTATAGCTTGCTGGGCGGTTATCTATTTGCCAACTTAAACGTGAGCGACTACCTGCAAAAAATGCATTAGCGTTTTCAGAGGCTCCTGTTCCATCAACACCACGAACAGTAGGCGCTTTACCTGTGCCTGTTACAACGGAAACGTTTGCTGCTGAATTTAATATATCGCGCACTGTATTTAAACCCGCACGATTTTGAAGTATTGATTCATCTAATATTTCTGTGCTATTTGCCGTTTGATATATAGATCGTTCAATCAATTCACCTGTAATAATAATTCGTTCTGTTTTTTCTTTTTCTTCTTTATTTGTATTTTCTTCAATCTCTTGTGAATATGCTGATGAGCAATTTACAATCATTGCCACACAAACACTTAAGCATGGTAGTAACTTCATTTCCCTTCCTTTATATTTAATTATATTACTCAATTGCGAATAATTATCATTCATTGTAAGATGTTTGGATTTTTGATACCACTCCAAATAGGGGGATATCACTCCATTTGCGTAATCATTTAGGAATTAATTTTTGATGAGTATTAAAACGTGGCAGCAAGAGCATGATGACTTTAATCATCGATTAGCAAAGTATGGTGTAAAACCATCATTATCGCTTAGCAGTCCTAATGGCATTGCACAAATAGCACATGCACAATTTGATGCATTTGAACAAATTCAAGAGCCTAGTTCTCGTTTTATGATTAATTTATGCACTTCAGGTGTAAGTAAGTTTGGACGTTTTTCAAATGAGGCGAACTTAGAAGGAGTTATTCGAACAGGAGATGTTTTGATTGCATTGCCCAATTCTAAATCAGAAATATATTGTTCAGGCACATCTATGTTAGGCATTGCTATAGATCTTTCTTCCCTAGAGGAGAATCTTAATGAAAAGTTTATTATTGAAGATTTTATGTCTGCGGCATCAGTGTTTCATAAAGATCCTTTATTAACCTCTGTGTTAACGGCTTTATGGCGTGATGCTGAAGTTAATGGGTTAACTAGTGCGTTTTTTGAGCACGGCTTACTTATTGTTTTAAAGCAGCTAGCTAATTATCGAGCTAAAAAAACCGTTACCCAATTAGTTAAACCTCTTTCTGATAAGCTGCTAAAGCGTGCACTTGAGTATATTAATAGTCAAATTTATTCAGATATTCGTGTTAGTGCTCTTGCTAAATATGTCAATTTAGATATTCGTACATTTACTCGTTCTTTTCGAAGTGCTACTGGTTATGCACCTTTTGAGTACATTACTATGCGGAGAATGGTAATTGCTAAAGACCTATTACTTAAGGGGTATAGTGTTACTGAAACGTCAATGATTGTTGGTTATTCAAATCCCAGTAAATTTTCTGCAGCCTTTAGGCGTTTAAATGGCAGTGCGCCTAAAACTTGGTCAATGCTAAATAAATAACAGTAATTTTTAAGCGTTTTTTTGTATATATTTTTTGATCAAGAACATATGTCACTATGCCATGTTGTCACTATACCTTTGCCATTTCTTTTTGATTTATACATTGCTTCATCAGCATATTTAAGTAATTTATTTGGCTCTTCAGTATGATCCGGAAAGAGGCTAACACCAATGCTCAGTGTTACGTTACAGTTGTTCTTATCTAGTAAATAGGGTTTATTACATTTCGTTAGTATACTTTGTGCTATAGACTCTGCATCTTCTAACCTATTTAATTCTTGTACAAGAATTATAAACTCATCACCACCTATTCGGTAAATAGAATCTTGTTTTCTTACGCTACTTGTTAATCGTTCCGATAATAATTGTAGTAGTTTGTCGCCTATGTCATGACCATGAGTGTCATTGACACTTTTAAAGCCATCTAAATCAATGAAAAGTAATGCTAATTTACTATTTGATTTTTTATGTGAAGGTATCAAATTTTTTAAATTTTCAAATAGTTTTTTTCGGTTATACAGACCTGTGAGAGGGTCTGTAATACCAGTAGTTCGGTGTCCGTCTATGGTCCGATATAACCAATATAATAGTATTAAGAGTATAACTATTATTATTACCAATATAGCCGTAAACATGAGCACTTTAGTTTGAATGGTTTGATGAACCATGTCTGCTTCTACATAGATAGACGATAACTCATCAAAGAGGTTTGTTGATAGAGCTTCATATTCAGGATTATAAAAAGCCTCCCTAGCTTTGTGAGATAATAACACTTGCTCTTTTAAAAGCTCTAAATGTTGGTTAACTTTGAAAATAGCCTCATTTTGCTCCAAAGTACATTGTTGGCATTCAGCCGGCTTTTTTTGTTCTTTAAGATGAATATTTTGATTTGACGCAATTAAAGTTGTTAGCCTGTGCTGTGCGTAAGTCAGAAACCTAAGAATATTTTCGTCATTTTGATATTGAGAATGTAGAAAAAACAATAAAGTATCTAAAAATTTTAAAGAATTTCTAGTAACAGCAACTTCTGATAAGTAGTCGTTCATACTCTGTTTTTTCATCGATGATAAAATAACTAGGTCGGCTGTAGATTCTTGAATTGATTTTTTAAAATTGGCGGTTTTATTTAGAAATAGCATCATTTCTTTTTCATATTTTACCGCGGCACTGTTGACTAAATCAAAGTGAGGAATGTTATCACTGTGAATTCTATTCAATTCGATATCCCACTCAGCATTAGCAGACTTTAATTCTACTAATTGAAGAATGCTATCTTGTATTTCCATAGTGTTTTTGAGATTACTATATCGATGGTAAGCACCGTAAATAGCTAAGATAAGAGAAAAAGATAAAATAATGAGGACAAATATTAATTTAGTTTTTTTCATGCATATCACTCCATAATACTATCGAGTGACTTTAAAAAATCAGCGATTTGATCAATTTCTGTATCTGTTAGTTTTTGTCCAAGTTGATGCTTGGCCATTATTTCAATTGCTTTTTTTAGTGATTTAACCGTACCATCGCTAAAGTAAGGAGCTGTTTTTGCAACATTTCTCAATGAAGGAACACGTAATTTCTCCGTTTTGTATTGACCAATAATACCTTTGTAAGGAAGAACTACGCCAAGTTCTTGAAAAATATTTCCGCCAACGTTGGCTCCTTGATGACACGATGCACAGCCATAATCTTTAAAGTTATTATAGCCTTGTTTGGCTGATAAGCTTATTGCATCATTATCACCTAAAAGAAATTCATCAAACTTTGAAGGCAAAATTAAGTTGCTTTCATAGTATAAAATGGCATCGATAATATTTTCTTTTGAAATACCGTAGTTATAAATAGAGGAGAATAGTTTTGAATATAACTGATCTTTTTTAAATGCGGGTATTACAAATGCCCAATCTGTACCCATTACATCAGGCTTTTGAAGTATCATTTCTAGTTGAGGCTTTAATTGGCTATATTCACCTTTCCATCCAATATAATAATTTTTACTGACATTTAAAATGGTAGGAGAATTAAACGCTAGATTAACAGGCTTTTTTAAACCATCAGCTCCACCTAATGCTAAGTTATGGCAGGAATGGCAAGACCTATCCTGATTCTTGGATAACCTTGTATCTACAAATAATAATTTACCGAGCTCAAATTTTTTATTGTTGAGATGCTTTTTTTTTAAAATAGGTAGAATTGGCTCACTAGCAAGAGACTGAAAAGCAATAGAGGCTAGAACCACAATCACAATAAGCTTTGTGAAATATGATTTTAAATAAAAATAGGTCAAGGCGTGAGTTCTTAATAAATTATTTAATTGAGTAAGTATGCTATATATATTGATTTTTTCAAGCTTATTAGTGCTTAAGTAAATATAACTCAAAACTTTATTAGTTACTTATCTCAATAAATAGGTAAACAATATGTTTAGAGTCGTTAGTTCTATTTGTGATTGCTATTAAGCATCAGGTTTACTATTAATAATTTGGGCTTTAATTTTTTGCAATAAATACGTTTCACGCTGAATGGATAGCCCTTGCTTTTCATCATTTTTCATGGTCTCTTTATTATGCTTAATAGCTTCATCTATTGAAACCCAGCGTACTTGCATACCATTATTTACTTCATAATCTTCTAATTTATTTTCGCCTAATTGGTCTGCTATCTCACAGACATAACAATATGAAAGCATATGCATAATAGTACAGTTTGGAAAGTGTTTTTGGCTATTATGTGGGCGATACTCTTCGTATAAGCCAAAAGGGTTTATGTTGTTTATCTCTAATGCACCGGTTTCTTCACTTAACTCTCGCTTTAAACCATCAATTAAAGCTTCACCTTGGTCAACACCGCCACCAGGTAATGAGTAATCGTTATAACGCTCAGTAAACATTAATAATATTTTTTTGTCTTTTATGACTATTGCTCTGGTGGCAATTCGAGTAAAGCTTTTAGGGTGAGCAGGTGTTAAGTTTTGTTCTTCAATAGCATGATGAACAACTCGTTTTAATAAATGCATAAAATCTCTAAATGGTTTTTCAAATGGTTACATTATAAATATTCATGTTTAAAAGATTGCTATTGTACTTGCTTAGCTAGGAAATGTTGTTAATTTTTTACGACGTACTGCCATTATA
Source organism: Colwellia sp. C2M11 (assembly GCF_018860915.1). Lineage (GTDB taxonomy): Bacteria > Pseudomonadota > Gammaproteobacteria > Enterobacterales > Alteromonadaceae > Colwellia. The sequence goes on along the minus strand of NZ_JAHKQD010000004.1, from coordinate 76,985 downwards.
TTATTATGTCTAAATTGTTTTGATTAATAATGTTGATACAATTTGATGGTATAAGCCCATTGAAAAAACATTAGCTAGTAAAAGTATGAGGAAATAAAATGACAACAGATAATATATCCGTAATGAATAACCTTCCTATACTTTATTCCCTTAGAAACTGTCCGTATGCTATGCGAGCCAGAATAGCCGTATTTAAATCCAAGCAACCTATTGAATTACGCGATATTGTGTTAAGTAATAAACCCGATGAAATGCTCCTAGTATCGCCTAAAGGTACTGTGCCTGTTTTGGTGTTAGATAAAAAAGTACCAACCGTAATCGATGAAAGTTTAGATATTATGTTGTGGGCTTTAAAGCAGAGTGATCCTGACGATCTTTTGCATAACCAACAAGTTAATACAGGTACGAATAAGCTGGACGAAATGCTTAGGTTAATTGCTATTTTCGATCAGGAATTTAAGACGAAGCTCGAAGCATATCGATGCGCTAAACGGTATCACGAAGATAATATTACTGAATGCCGATATGCCTGTGAAAATCACCTAAAAATGATAGAAGAGCGGTTAAATTGTCATGCATTTATTATGTCTGATAAAGAGAGTTTAGCAGATATCGCGTTGTTACCTTTTATACGGCAGTTTGCCAGAGTAGAGCGTCAATGGTATTTACAAGCGCCTTATCCCAAAATCCGACAATGGCTTAACCATTATTTACAAAGTCCGATGTTTTCAAAAGTTATGTTTAAGTATCCGCTATGGCTAGATAATGATGAGACTGTTGTTTTTGGTTAATATCTGATACTGGGTAGCGCATTACTTTCGTTATTCTCTTACTCATCGCTACGTAGGTCATTGTGCTTGTCATTTCGTAGGTTACATAATACGGAATCTCCTGAGTTTATCTGTATGCGCATAGGATCCTGAGTCAAGTTCAGAGTGACTATTCATATATCTTATGGTTAATAGATATGAGTTTCTATTTAAATTTTACGTGCATTAAGATAGATTAACTTCAATTATAATAACATCAATTAGGGAATTTTATGAAACTAGCCTCTTTAGCACTGCACCATGGATATGACTCTGAAGCCACAACCAAGGCTGCAACAACACCTATATATCAAACAACTTCTTATACTTTTGATAGCACACAACACGGTGCTGATTTATTTGACTTAAAAGTTCCAGGTAATATATATACGCGTATTATGAATCCAACAACGGATGTATTGGAACAACGCGTGTCTCAAATGGAAGGTGGTATTGCAGGGTTAGCTGTTGCTTCGGGTATGTCGGCAATTACCTATGCTATTCAAGCTATTACATCAGCAGGTGATAATATTATCAGTACTAGTCAGCTTTATGGTGGTACTTATAATTTATTCGCACATACCTTGCCAAGACAAGGCATAGAAGTAAAGTTTGCTTCAGGTGATGATTTAGCTTCATTTGATAACTTAATTGATGAGAATACAAAAGCCGTTTTTTGTGAATCTATTGGTAACCCAGCGGGTAATATTATCGATCTTGAAGGACTCGCTAAAATTGCACACAAACATGGTGTGCCGTTAATTGTTGATAATACCGTTGCAAGTCCAGCTTTGTGTCGTCCGTTTGAGCATGGTGCGGATATTGTTGTTCACTCATTAACTAAATATATTGGTGGTCACGGTACCACTATTGGCGGCATTATTGTTGACTCAGGAAAATTTGATTGGGTTGCAAACAAAAATAGGTTTCCAATGTTAAATGAACCAGATCCTTCATACCATGATGTTGTTTATACTGAAGCATTAGGCGCAGCAGCTTATATTGGTCGTTGTCGTGTAGTACCACTTAGAAATACAGGTGCTGCTTTATCACCACATAGTTCATTTTTGATCATGCAAGGTCTCGAAACTTTATGTTTACGCATGGAGCGCCATTGTGAAAATGCACTTAAGGTCGCTAAATATCTGAGCAACCATGAAAAAGTAAATTGGGTTAATTATGCTGCTTTACCTGAAAGTCCTTATAATGCACTTTGCCAAACTGTCACTAATGGTCAAGCGTCAGGTATCTTAAGTTTTGGTATTAAAGGTGGTAGTGAAGCTGGTGGGCGATTTATCGATGCTCTTGGTATGATTTTACGCTTAGTCAACATTGGTGATGCAAAATCACTTGCGTGTCACCCTGCATCGACGACACATCGACAGTTAAATGCCAAAGAGCTTGAATCTGCGGGGGTTTCTGAAGATCTTGTTAGAATATCTGTGGGTATTGAACATATTGACGATATTATTGCCGATATTGAACAAGCGTTAGCAAAAGCTTAAGTAATGTAATCGAGCATATTGTATGAATGTGATAGCGCTTATAGGTTGATAGCCGTTATACTATAAGCACTTTCACTATTTTTACAGCTCAGGGCAAATTAATGATAAATAATGACCTTCTTCGTCGTATCAGTACGATTTTAAACTTTAATGATGAAAAAATACTTGTCGTGTTTGCGCTAGGGGAATGTGTTATTACCCAAGAACAGTTAGCCGATTTTTTCAAAGAGAAAAATGACAGTGCTTATCAAGTACTCTCTGATAGCGAATTAGCAAGCTTTTTAAATGGTTTAATCACTGAGAAAAGAGGTGCTAAGGACGATACGCCTCAACGTCAAGCTGAGCAAGTATTAACAAATAATGCTATTTTTAATAAGCTAAAAATAGCCTTTGGACTTAAGGCTGATGATGTTATTAATATTCTTGAATTAGCCGGTTTAAGCTTAGGTAAATATGAGCTAAGTGCTTTTTTTAGAAATGTAAACCATAAGCACTACAGAGACTGCAGTGATGATGTACTTTCAACTTTTCTAAATGGGTTAAAAATACAAGCACAACAATAGTTTGCTAACCTCTCTTTAATAAGCGACTTTACGTTGTAGTCGCTTTATTTATTCTAATTAACACAGTTTACTCTTCTGGATCTACATGTCATTTTCAACCCTTGGATTATCTGAACCCATTTTAAAAGCTGTTGCTGATTTAGCTTATACAGAGCCTACTGATATTCAAAAGCAAGCAATACCAGTTGTCTTGTCTGGTAAAGACCTTATTGCTGGCGCGCAAACAGGTACAGGTAAAACTGCGAGCTTTGTTTTGCCTCTTTTAGAGCAGTTACATACAAAAAAAATAAATACAGATCGTAAGTTGCGTGGCAAACGTATACGTGCACTTATATTGGTTCCTACACGTGAATTAGCGGTGCAAGTTGAAGCAAGTATTAGCTCATATAGTAAATATTTAACGTTAAGTTCTATGGCTATGTATGGTGGTGTTGATGCCGTACCACAAAAGCAACGACTAATATGGGGAGTTGATATTATTGTTGCGACACCTGGCCGATTATTAGATATGACACATCAACGTGCTTTACATTTTGATGAGCTTGAAATGTTAGTATTAGATGAAGCTGATAGAATGCTTGATATGGGGTTTATTGATGACATTAATAAAATTATTGAGCGCTTACCTACACAACGTCAAAATTTATTGTTTTCTGCTACTATTTCAGATGAAGTACGTGCCTTAGCTAAAAGAACTATTAATCACCCGGTAGAAATCTCTATCGCTCAAAACAGTGCTTCAAAGCCCCAAATAGCGCAATGGTTGGTAACTACCGATAAAGGTAATAAATCGGCATTATTAAGTCATTTAATAAAAAGTTTGCAATGGCAGCAGGCGCTTATTTTTATTGAAACAAAACATGGGGCTGCTAAATTGGTAAGTCAGTTAGAAAAACGTGACATAAAAGCAGAAGCTATCCATAGTGGAAGAACACAAGCCGTTCGTGAACAAATATGGCATGATTTTAAATCAGGGAAAATTAAATACTTAGTTGCAACAGGCATTGCTGCACGTGGTCTTGATATTGGCGCACTTGAGCGTGTAGTGAATTATGATCTGCCTGACAATGTTGATGATTATATTCATCGAATAGGTAGAACAGGTCGAGCTGGAGCATCTGGAGAAGCAGTATCTTTTGTTTCCAAAGATAACTTTAGAAACTTATGTGCTATTGAAAGTAGGCTAGGCCATGTGATTAATCGGAAAGAATTTGAAGGCTTTGATGTCAAAAAAGTCGTTCCCGTTTCTATTTTGAATTATATACCTAAAAGTAAGCGGAGCTAAGCATAAACGTACCTAAGTATAAATGCACATAAATAAGGTACTCAATAAAGATTTTCAATAAGTTAACGTAACGAATAAATGGCCCTAAAACTCATTTAATTAAGGAAGTTATATGAATAAAGCATTCGATAATAAACGAATATCAATTTTATTAGCCGTATTAGTTTTATTGCTTACACTCGTTATCACCCTTTATTCACACGAACCAAAGCGACCTAACTTTGAAGAATACGCTGCCGGTACGGAGAGAAAGTCCGCTTTTTTTAATTACTTTATTCCGCTTATTGATGAAAAGAATATAAACATAAAAAAGACGAGAAAACAGTTACTTTTATGGTCAGAAAATAGAAATAATATCAGTTGGTGGGATAAGCGAAAAATTGCCGATATAGCAATTCAGTATAGAGTCACAGACGCCACTATTGACGATGATATTTTTTGGCAAAAACTACTTAAGCGTGTTGATGTATTACCGCCATCACTTGTCTTAGCACAAGCAGCTAATGAAAGTGCGTGGGGAACCTCAAGGTTTGCTCAACTCGGTAATAATTTTTTTGGTCAATGGTGTTTTGAAAAAGGTTGTGGACTTATTCCTAATAAAAGAGACTCTGGTAAGAGCCATGAAGTTGCTGCTTTTGACTCACCTCAACAGTCACTTGAAAGCTATATGAATAATTTAAATAGCCATCCTGCATATCAGTCATTACGAAATATACGGGCACAACAAAGAGCTGACAAGCAGCCGATAACAGGGCTTGTTTTAGCTGAAGGTTTAAGTCGTTATTCTGAGCGCGGGATGGAATATATAACAGAGCTACGCGCCATGATTAAATTTAATAAACTGACTCAATATGATCAAAGCCAAGATATTCAGTAACATTTAAGCAATATTCTTCTCGGGTTATGTATGGGCTAACAAAGATGGTTCATGCTAAACTATTTCACCTTCACCGAATTTGGTTTAATGATCAAATTAGATGTTTTAACGCACTTTTTAAATAAAAGTTTTAATACACACTTTACTGTAGAAACAATACTATGATTATGTCGCTCATACGCTGGCCAATTGGTCGCCTTATTTTATTACTAAACTTTATTTTTTCACCAAAATCACCCAAAAGAACCGTTGAAGAACAGAAAAAAGTTGATGAGAATACTAAAAATTTAAGTTTGTACCAACTACCTAGTTGTCCTTTTTGTGTAAAAGTACGCCGTACAATTAAGCGTGAAGGTTTGAATATAGAATTGCGTAACATTAACCAAAAAAATGATTACCGCGAAGAGCTTATTCGTGAAGGGGGCAAACGTACTGTGCCTTGTTTGCGTATTGAGAAAAATAATGGTGAAGTACAGTGGCTTTATGAATCAAGTGATGTCATTACGCATTTACAACAGTTAGTAAAAACAGCATAGTTTTTCTTTTAATAATAATATCTCTCAGTTTAAGCAGTAAATGATTGTTTAAAAATTTAGTCAGTAATCGAGATAATTGAAATTATTTCTGCTATATCAGTGTCTACTATTTCATGTGCTTTAATATGAACCATTAGATACTGATATGCTGATTAATATCCCGACAAAAAATACCCTTAAAGATTGCAACGTTACCGATGAATCGGTATATCTTGAACGTCGAAGTTTATTGAAAAAAATGGGGTTTCTAGGTGCGAGTGCAGTAATGAGCTCTGCCATTACCTCTACAGCGCAAGCGGGCTTTTTTTCAGATGATGATAAAGAGAAGGTGAAGTTTCAAACCAAAGCGCTTAATTTCAGTAAAGACTCAACAAATGAGCACCTGCTTAGAACACCTGAAAATAAGGTGATTTCACATAATAATTTTTATGAATTTGGCGCTCAAAAGGATCAACCTTTAGCGCTATCACAAGGCTTTGATGTTGCCCCTTGGCAGTTAAAAATATCAGGCGAATGTGATAATCCAATAACGCTTGATTATGACAACTTAACTAACATGTTTCCTTTAGAAGAACGTATTTACCGTTTGCGTTGTGTTGAAGCCTGGTCAATGGTTATTCCTTGGATTGGTTTTTCTTTAGCTGATTTACTTAAAAAAGTAGCGCCTAATTCTCGTGCTAAGTATGTGGCTTTTGAAACGTTGTATGACCCTAAACAGATGCCTGGACAAGCTGACAGACGTTTAGGTGGTGGTCTCCTTTTCCCTTATGTAGAAGCTTTACGTATAGATGAAGCGATGAATCCATTAACGTTAATGAGCGTAGGCTTATATGGTAAAACACTGCCTCCGCAAAATGGTGCACCTATTCGTTTGGTTGTTCCGTGGAAGTATGGGTTTAAAAGTATTAAATCAATTGTTGGCATTAAATTACTTGAGCATAAGCCGCCAACCACATGGAATAAATTGGCACCAAAAGAATATGGTTTTTACGCTAATGTTAACCCTAATCATGATCACCCAAGGTGGAGCCAAGCGAGTGAACGTAGTATAACAACGGGAGGACTTTTTTCGCGTAATCGTGTTGCAACACTACCTTTTAATGGTTATGGCGAAGAAGTTGCTGATCTTTATAAAGGTATGGATTTATCAAAAAACTTTTAATGTTTATGATGTCTTTCTACAAACATAAGCTGTCTAGATAATATGAAAAATGATACTAAAGTGTTGTTATTAAAAGTACTTATTCACTTAGGTGCTTTGATACCATTAGTTAATTTATATTTTTTAGCTTTTAATGATAAATTAGGGGCAGATCCAGTTGAAAGTGTTATTCATTTTACTGGTATAGGAGCGTTTAATTTATTGTTAATAACGTTAAGTGTTTCGCCAATCGCTAAATTAACTAAACAAGGTTATTTGTTGAACGTTAGACGCTTACTTGGGCTTTATGCTTATACTTATGCTTTATTCCACTTAGTTAACTTTTTATCTTTTGAAATACAATTTGATGGCGCATTATTTATTAGTGAAGTATGGAAACGTCCATATATTACCATTGGTATGGCGGCTTTCTTTTTATTAACCGCGTTAAGTATTACATCTATAAATAAGTTAAAACGTAAAATGGGTAAATCATGGCAACAGCTACATAATGTTAGCTATATCATCATTTTATTGGTAGCAATCCATTTTTACTGGTCGGTTAAGTCAGAATTAACATCGCCTTTGTTCTATTTTGCTATGGCAATTATGTTACTGTTATTTAGATATAAAAAAATCAAACGGTTACTTTTATCGACGTTTAACTAAGTTTAATTGGTATAGTTTAATTGGCTTAGTTTTAGCTAGGTTTTATTGCTCCATTTAAATATTGAACCATTAAATATTTAAAATGCTCCTCAGTAAACTATCTCAATTTTTATACCATTGGTCGTAATTCTGTCTCAAACACGCTACTTATAGCGCTAAGGGCTTGTCGTTACTGGTCAAACATAATATTCTTTTTAGGTCTAAACTATTCTATTTAACCCCAGATTGGGTTGTTTAATATCAAAGTAAAAAATAATTTTCTTATATATTTTAGCTAGGAAAAACTTTTCGATACTACTTGAATAGCCATGAAAAATAATAATAGCTGTTATTTACCTAAAGGAATAAACATGAAAAAAATACCTTTTAAGCTGAGTTTAGCTTTGACCGCAGTGTCACTTACTTTGGCTGCGTGTTCACCCAACGAAAAACAAGATGATAAAGTCACGATAAATAAAAACCCATTCCCAAGCACATACAAAGTATTACCACAACAAAACACCTTATTTACTAATGCCACTGTATTAAATGGTATTGGTGAACGTATGGATAATGCAGATGTTCTTATTATTGATGGTAGAATTAAACAAGTTGGTGTTGATTTAACGGCAACCAATGTAGAAGTTATTGACGCGCAAGGTAAATGGATAACCCCTGGCATTATTGATGTGCATTCTCATTTAGGTGTATACCCAAGCCCTAGTGTTGAATCACACTCTGATGGTAATGAAATGACCTCGCCGAATACCTCTGAGGTGTGGGCTGAACATAGTGTTTGGCCACAAGATCCTGGTTTTGAAGCAGCTAGAGAGGGGGGGATAACTACCTTACAAATTTTACCTGGCTCAGCCAATTTATTTGGTGGCCGTGGCGTAACTTTACGAAATGTTCCTGGCCATACTATGCAAGCGATGAAGTTTGCTGATGCTCCTTACGGTTTGAAAATGGCGTGTGGAGAAAACCCTAAACGTGTTTATGGTAGCAGAAAGCAAATGCCTTCAACGCGTATGGGAAATGTTGCTGGTTATCGAGCAGCTTGGGCTGAAGCAACTGAATATAAACGCGCATGGGCTAAATATAATAGTGATTATGACGCAGGTAAAAATCCTGAAGCGCCGAAAAGAAACCTAGAATTAGATACTTTAATGGGCGTACTTGACGGTGAGATTCTTGTACATAATCATTGTTATAAAGCAGAAGAAATGGCAGTAATGGTCGACATAGCTAAAGAGTTTAACTATGACTCGGGCACTTTTCATCATGCAGTAGAAGCTTACAAAATTGCAGATGAGTTAGCTGCAAATGGAAACTGTGTTGCCATGTGGCCAGACTGGTGGGGTTTTAAAATGGAAGCCTATGACATGGTTGATGAAAACGTAGCTATTGTTGATGCTGTGAAAAACTCATGCGCTATTGTTCATTCGGATTCTGAAACGACCATTCAACGATTGAACCAAGAAGCCGGTAAGGTGTTATATCGTGCTATTGATAATGGTTTTAATCTAAAAGAAGAAGATGCTATTAAATGGATAACAGCTAATGCAGCAAAATCATTAGGCATTAACGATAAAACCGGTAGCTTAGAAGTCGGCAAAAATGCAGATGTAGTTTTATGGAATACTAATCCCTTTAGTGTTTATGCACGTGCCGAACAAGTTTTTGTTGATGGCGCAAAAGTGTACGATCGTTTTGATGAAAAATATCAAGCGAAAAGTGATTTTCTTTTAGGGCAAGAGTAGGGAATAACTAATGAATAATATTCAAGTAAAAAAACGAACATTCACTTTAAGCTCTTTAGTAACAGCATCTCTTACCGTATTAGCGTTAACGAGTACTGTAGTAAATGCTAAAATCACGGCTATTACTAATGCCACTGTTCATACGGTAGCGAGTCAAGGGATTTTAGAGCAAGCCACTGTTATTATTGATGAAGGCGTCATTACTCAAGTTTATGAAAATGAGAATACGCCTGAAAATATTGCAGCAGATGAAGTCATTGACGCCAAGGGAAGAATATTAACCCCAGGTTTTATTGGAACCATGAATTCTTTAGGCTTAGTTGAAGTTGGCGCTGTATCAAGAACGCGTGATGGTAGGGATGAAAAGGCAGATATAACCTTTGACGCTAGCTTAGCATTCAACCCTAAATCAACTTTAATTCCTTATACCCGTAAAGGTGGGATAACGAGTAATATATCGGCACCCGTTGGCGGAGAAGGTCTGTTTGCAGGTCAAACATTTGCTGTTGACTTATCGGGTGATTTTTCGAGTATTATTGAAAAGCAAAATGCCGTTATTATTTATTTAGGCTCAGAAAGTAAAGGCTCTAGAGCACAAAAGTTACAAGCGCTAGATTATAAGTTTGCTGATGCTAAAAAAGCGCTAGCGAAGCAAAAAAATCAAACAGCGAAAGAGAAAAAAGAAGCGAAAGAGCCAAGCCGTGATGAATTAGTTGTTAATGCTTTATTGGCGGGAGAAAAGCCATTATTAGCTTATGCTGACAGAGCAACTGACTTACTAGCTTTACTTACCTTGAAGAAAAAATATGGTATTGATTTAGTGTTGGTTGGTGCGAGTGATGCTGTACTTGTTGCCAAAGAAATAGCAGCAGCGGACGTACCGGTTATTTTAAGCTCAATTGATAATTTACCGAGTAGTTTTGACTCATTGCACGTTTCTTTAGCTAACATGGGAATATTAGCTAAAGCAGGCGTTAAGATTATTTTAGCACCTAAAGGTGAAAGTCATAATATTAATCAATTACGCTTTGATGCTGGTATTGCCGTTGCTAATGGCTTACCAAAAGCTGATGCTATTGCTTCGCTTACGGCTAATGTAGCTGATGTATTTAAACTTAACTCAGGTCGTATCGAAGTAGGAAAAAATGCTGATTTAGTATTATGGAGTGGTGATCCTTTGGAGTTAAGCACCAAAGTAGATTTTATGTGGATTAATGGTAAACCTGTTTCCACTCAATCACGTCAAGATGCTTTACGTGATCGTTATACTGAAAAGGGTAATATGCCAAAAGCTTATTATCAATAACACGTATTAAATTTTTATGAAAGGCGAACAATTTTGTTCGCCTTTTTTATTGGTAAATTGCGCTATTATTTCTATTCAAATCATATAATTTAACGATAAATTTCACTCTGTGTTAAAATTATGACGTATTTATGATAATTAAAAGTTGAATTTAGCTACATTAAATCAAAATTTAAATTACTTTATTTCAATCACTTAAGAAAATAATACATTTTAAATTAAATTATTTTTAGAATTTGACTAGCTAAATTTAAAAATAAGCGTTATGGTTTTAGTCGCCTTATGACAGCGTTGTCATGATTTATGACAGCGCTGTCGTAATATGAAAATAAAATATTTATATTACTGTATTAAAAAGATAGAGAGCTTCGATATAGTTTATTTCAGATAAGCTTGTGAAATTTATCAATAGTTCGCTGATACAAGAAAATTGAAATTAATTAAATAAAACAAAAATGAGTAAGGGAAATCTATGTCATCTAAAATATTTAAAAAAGGCGTGTTAGCTAGTTCAATCGCTTTAATCTTAGCTAGTGGTACTGCACCAATGGTAATGGCTGCAGAAGAAGTTACAGATAAAGAAATGGAAGTAATTAAAGTAACTGGTATTCGTGGTTCATTAAAAGCATCATTAAACGGTAAACGTTTTTCTGACGCCGTAGTTGATGTTGTATCAGCAGAAGATGTTGGTAAATTTCCAGATAGCGATGTTGGTGAGTCTTTAGCTCGAATTCCAGGGGTAGCAGTGTCCCGTCAGTTTGGCCAAGGTCAGCAAGTCTCTATTCGTGGAGCCTCAGCACAGTTAACACGTACTTTATTAAATGGCCACTCAGTTGCATCTACTGGTTGGTATGATCAACAAGCGATTGACCGTAGTTTCAATTACTCTATGCTTCCTTCTGAAATTGTTGGTGGTCTAGAAGTTTATAAGTCCTCTCAAGCTGATTTAGTTGAAGGTGGTATTGGTGGTACGGTGATCGTTAAAACCCGTAAACCACTAGATTTAGACTCAAATACAGCTTTTTTAAGTATTAAAGGTGACTACGGAACGGTTTCTGAAGCTCTTGACCCTGAACTATCTGGTTTATACAGCTGGAAAAATGATGATGAATCATTTGGTGTTTTAGTTGCGGCTTCTTATTCTGAAACTGACTATCAACGTAATGGCATAGAGTCGTTACTAGGTTGGGGAGAAATTGTTCCAACAACTTTCCAACAAGAACGTGAACGTACAGCGGTAAACGTAGCTTTTCAATATAGACCAACGGACAATTTAGAGTTTGGTTTAAATATAATGTCATTAGACTTAGAAGCTGATAATGCTAATACCTCTGTATTTACCATGTTTCCTGATGATAAAAATGCAGCTTGTGAGCAAACAAATGCTGCTGGCGCATGTACTTTTTATCGTCGACCAGGTACCGGTGCTGACTCAGGTTGGGCACAAACTTGGGCACGTGAAACAGGCATGACTTCTGAAACTGTTGATCTTGATTTTAAATATGAAGCGGATGCCTACACGCTATCTGGTCGTGTTGGTTCTACCAAAGCTGAAGGTGGTACTGATTTAACAGCAAACTATGGTACATGGTTAGGTACTGCTGAAGATTATGCTGGTACATATGACGCAACAGGTAAAGTGATTGCTATTGATATCGCTAGAAATAGTTTTACTGCTGATGATTTTCAAGGCGATTTAGCCTCGGCAAGTTGGGCACTTAAAACACAACCGAACTCTGACGAAGAAACGTATTTAAATTTAGATTTAGAAGTCCCTGTTGAACTGGGTGTTATCTCTTCGATAAAAACAGGTTTCCGTTATGCAGATCATAGCGTTAAACAACAAACGTTTGCCGCTATTGCTCCTGATATTACAGGACAAGATGCTTCTGCATTTTATTCAGGTACCATTTCTGCGGGTGCAGGTTTTACACTACCCGCGCCAAATTTATCAGCTATGTTAAGTGACTCTAAGTCTTTTATTACTGGTTATGAAGAAGATAGAGCAGGATACGGAACAGTGGATGAAGAAAATGTTGCAATATATGCAATGGCTGATTTTAGTACCGATGGTATTCGAGGTAACTTAGGTCTACGTTATATTACAACAGATGCTTCATCTGATCATTATGCACTTAGCTCTACAGGTGTTCGTGATACTAATTTAACAAACGAATCTGCAAGTTATAATGAGTTATTACCAAGTATTAATGTAGTAATGGATTTAGCAGACAATATCATTTTACGTACATCAGCAGCACAAGTTATCTCTCGTCCAAACTATTCAGATATGTTTGCTACACAAGCGTTAACTGGTTATCACGATGGTATAGCAGCTAATGAAGTTCAAAATACAGGTAACGTTAGTTTAAGCCCTTTCAAAGCATTCCAAGCTGATATTGGTATTGAATGGTATTTCAGTGATGATGCTATGTTAAGTGCTACTTACTTTACTAAAGAAGTAAGCTCATTTATTTCATCGCAGCAAACACTTAATAACTCAATCGGCATTGTTGATAATGACTCTGCTGCTATCGGTCTTAATTGTGGTGGTGCTGACGGTGACTGTTGGACGGTAAGTAAGTCTGTTAACGGTGCTGGTGGTTCAATTGAAGGGATCGAAGTTCAAATTCAAGATGCCTTTGATAATGGTTATGGTTATTCAGTTAACTACACTTATGCCGATGCAGAATCTCCAGGTGAAAACTACCCTGATGAAGTGAGTGTTTTTTCTGACTCGTCTAAGCATACTGTTAACTTAGTTGGTTTTTATGAAAATGATGACTTCTCTGCACGTATTGCTTATAACTGGCGTTCTGAGTACATGATGCGTGAATTACCTGGTTTTTACGGTAACAGAGAGCATCAAGATTACGGTTCTTTAGATTTTAGTGGCTCTTATGCAGCAACCGACTATATCGATATTACTTTTGAAGCGGTTAACATTACCGAAGAAGACAGTATTCAAATTGGTGTTGCGAGTTTAGATGCTAGTGTTACTGATGAATTTAAAGCGGGTTACCCTGCTTGGAGTTTTGAAGGTGAAGCTCGTTATAAAGTGGGTGTTAGCATACGCTTTTAATAAGTAGCTAATATTAGTTAATATTGCGAAAGCCCAGCAAATGCTGGGTTTTTCATTATTTAATGACGTTACTTTGTTTACTTATCTTTCATACTCTTGGCAAATAAATGCCGTCGACTATTTGAATTAAGTTACTTTATTCTAATAGTGAACATTTATTGTAGAGTAGTAAGTTAGTATTTATCTAGTACATCATTGTAATGAGCATCAAACAAATTTTATGGATTAGAAACATGAATCAAAAAACACTACCAAAGATGCGTTTATCAACATTTGTTGCTTTGTCATTGAGCTTATTTCTTTTAGGTTGTGAAAATAGTAACCAAAAACCAAATCAGACTATAGAATCTGTTGTGCCCAAAGCATTACCCGACGCTAAACAAAGCGATATTGATAATATTGCCAACAATCTTGACGTCAAATACCGAGTGATCAGTAATGTGCCAACACAATATTGTGATGCTAATGTTAGTGATGGTGCCTGTTTTGAAGTAGAGTTAAGTTTTACTGCAAAAGAGCCTATCGATACTAAAGGATGGTCGATCTATTTCAGTCAGATTTCTCCGGTCCAATCATCGATAAGTGATGAGTTTAGTGTTACGCATATAAATGGTGATTTACATAAAATTACTTTGTTAAACAATTTTTCAGGCTTTAAAGCTAATGAAACGAAAAAAGTAACTTTTAGAGCTAATTTCTGGATGCTATCAGAAACCGATGCGCTACCAAATTATCTGGTTACGTCGTTAGGTTTACAAGCTAGAGTCATTACCAGTACTAAACCGATAACAGACCAAGAAACTAAATTAGAAGTATTACCTTTTATTGTGCCTTTTACCGATGAAATTACTCAATTTAAACGCAGCAGTGGTGATAACACACGATGGTTAACAAGCCAAAGTTTATATAAGCGTAATGCTCAAGGAGTCGCTGATTTAGCGGAAGAGCTGCCGACAATTTCTCAAGCAATCATACCAACACCTAAATCAGTTCGCTTTGATGAAAACAATACTTTGGTTAATGTGGCTGAAGGAATTAATGTTGATTATTTAAATGTAGTCCCTAAGGCAGTGAATGCGGCGTTAAAGCATTTATCAATGCTAGGTCTTAAGCAAAACAATCAGGGCTACCCTGTTACATTAAAAGTGGAGCCAGATAATACTAAAGCAATCGGTAGCTATAAACTATCTGTTAATAGCAAAGAAATTAGTATCATTGGTGTTGATGAGAATGGTGTTTTTAATGGCTTACAGTCACTTGCAAGCTTGTATACCATAGGGCATAAAACCTTGCCTGTTGTTGAAGTAGATGATGAGCCACATTATGCTTTTCGAGGTATGTTGGTTGATGTTGCACGTAACTTCCATTCTAAAGAATTTATTCTAACGTTATTAGATCAAATGGCGGCTTATAAGTTAAATAAACTACATTTACACCTTGGGGATGATGAAGGTTGGCGTCTAGAAATTCCAAGTTTACCTGAACTTACTGAGCTATCAAGTAAACGCTGTTTCGATACACAAGAGCAAACATGTTTGATATCGCAGTTAGGTGCTGGTGTAGATAGTGAGTCATCGATTAATGGTTTTTATAGTGTAAGTGATTATCAAGAGATTTTAAAAGCAGCGACGGCAAGACATATTCAAGTAATTCCTTCACTAGATATGCCGGGACATTCACGTGCGGCGATGAAGGCTATGGCTGCTCGATATAATAAGTATCAGGCACTTGAGGAAACTGAAAAAGCAACACAATTCTTGCTTGATGACTTCGAAGATAAGACGGAATATTCGTCAGTGCAGTTTTATAATGATAATACGCTTAATGTTTGTCTTGAATCGACATACGATTTTATATTGGAAGTAATGACGCAAGTAAAACAAATTCATAGTGAGGCTGGACAACCATTAACTCGTTACCATATTGGTGCTGATGAAACTGCAGGTGCATGGCTTGAATCGCCTGCATGTAAAGCGTTTGTGGCAAAAAATGACCAAGGCGTTTCAAAGATGAGTGATCTTGGCGCTTACTTTATTGAACGAGTTGCTGGTATTTTATTAAGTCTTGATATTGAAGTAGCAGGTTGGAGTGACGGGATGGAACATACCCGTAAGGAAAATATGCCTGCTATAGTACAAGCTAATTCTTGGGATGTGCTTTTTTGGGAAGGGCATAAAAAAGTACATGCTTTAGCAAACCGTGATTGGCAAGTCGTGCTTTCTTCTCCTGATGTTTTATATTTTGACTTTCCATATGAGGCTGATCCAAAAGAACACGGTTATTACTGGGCATCTCGTCATACCAACACAGAGAAAGTTTTTCAATTTATGCCTGATAACTTACCAGCTCATGCAGAGTTTTGGTTGGACAGAGAAGACAATAGTTATGTTGCTGATGATACCAAGTCGACACTAGCTAAAGGACAAACCTTTTTAGGCATTCAAGGTCAACTTTGGAGTGAAAATACACGTAGTGATGAAGTTGCAGAACATAAAATATATCCACGTTTAATCGCTTTAGCAGAACGCGCTTGGCATCTACCTAGCTGGGCAATACCATATAATTATGATGGCGCTATATACAGTCAAACGACAGGCTTATTTACAACAGATATGAAAAAATCTCGAGATGATGACTGGCGTTTATTTGCACAAGTTTTAGGTCAAAAAGAGCTTCCTAAGTTAGAGTTAGCTGGAGTAGATTATCGCTTGCCAACAGTAGGTGCTGTAATTGAAGATGGGGTACTAAAAGCTAATATCGCTTTTCCAGGGCTTACTATTGAATATCAAATAAATAATACTGAAAGTGGACCGTCAATTTGGCACACGTATACAGCACCAGTTAAAGTAACTGGGGCGGTATCTGTTCGTAGTCGTGCTATTAATGGTTTAAGAACAGGGCGCATTACTAAAGTTACTAAGTAATGATTTTTATATTATCGATAAAGATGAAAAACAATAATCTTTTCGTCTTTATTGATAATTAATTCTTTATATTTCCTTTAATATCAAGATGTTATGTTTTTCCGTTAACTAAAATATTGGTAAATATTAATAATTAATGAAAAAATAAATGACAACGCTGTCATCTAAAGGTAAGATAAATGAATAAATCAATTTAATTTAATTCTTTTTATATTGCTTATTTATTAGAAGTAGCACTAACAATACGAAAGCAAGATATTGAATAATTGAGAAAAATTTTGAGGTTAGTATGCTCACAAGCTGTGACAATAACAAAGCGCTATTTCTAGGAATAGACGGTGGTGGAAGCAAGTGTAAAGCCATTGTAATGAATGAAAACAATGAAATTCTGGGAACAGGAATTTCTGGACCAGGCAACCCTCTACATGGAATAGGGCAAGCAACTGATTCAATTACAGAGTCTGCACTGTTGGCATTAAAAGATGCAGGATTAACACATATTAACTTAAGCGAAATTTATGCTGGCGTTGGTTTAGCAGGGGTTAATTTACCTATTCAGTTTAAGCAAATGCAAGAATGGCAAAGCCCATTTAAAGGCTTATTTTTAGCGCACGATTTACTTATTGCTTGTTTAGGTGCTCATCATAGTAGTAATGGTGCGGTCATCATTTCAGGTACAGGCTCTTGTGGATTTTCATGTATTGATGACCAAGAAGTTATCATTGGTGGGCATGGTTTTCCTCAAGGTGACATTGGTAGTGGTGCTTGGTTTGGGTTACAAGCAGTGAAGCAAGTATTACTTTCTCTTGATGGTATTGCTGAATATTCAATAATGAATGATGTGTTATTAGCAAAATTACATTGTGCTGATGCGACATCTATCGTTGAAAAAGTAGCGGGAAAAAAAGCAACTTATTTTGCTCAACTAGCAAATTTAGTGTTTGATGCTGCAGAGCAGGGCGATAATATTGCTATTGCAATTGTCACAGAGGGTGCCGAATACATTAATAGTATTGCTCGTGTGTTATTAACTAAAATGCCCGCGCGTATATCAATGCTTGGCGGTTTAACAATACGGTTGAAACCTTGGCTTGATAAAAATTTGCAAGAAAAATTAGCCGAGCCATTAAGTCCTCCAGAAGTTGGAGCTGTATTGTTTGCCCGTAAAGAGCTAGCAATGCAACAAAACTTAAGTGTAGTTCAAAGTGCGTAGTTGAGCTAGAAACGAGTCGATAACTAGCATAGGCACACTAGAAATATTTAAGGATTAACATTAAATGACACAACTTAGATTTCACGCCAAACGTTTATTTGATGGTCAGCAATTTATTGATGATCAAGTATTAACCATTACTAATGGTGTTATTAGCGCGATAGATCAAAATATTAATGATGTAGATATTGTAGCATCAGATTTAGTTGTGCCAGGGTTCATTGATTTACAAGTTAATGGTGGAGGTGGCGCTTTATTTAACGACTCTCCTTCTGTTGAGAAGCTTGAAATTATTATGTCAGCTCATGCAAAGTTTGGTACCACAGCAATGATGCCAACGTTAATCACTGACAAAGTAGACGTGATGACGCAAGCAGCTGATGCTATATCAGAAGCAATAACCAAGAAAATACCAGGCATAGTGGGTATTCACTTCGAAGGCCCTCATTTATCCTTAGCCAAAAAAGGCACTCACAGTGGTGACCTTATTCGTCCAATTTCTGATGCTGAATGGCAAATATTATCACGAAAAGACATGGGGCAAGTGATGGTTACTTTAGCCCCAGAGACTGTTTCTGCAAAAGATATAGCGCGCATGGTTGAACTAGGTATTAAAGTTTGTTTAGGACACACTAATGCAGACTTTTGTACAGCGCAAAAAGCGGTTGATGCTGGCGCAACTGGTTTTACGCATTTGTTTAATGCTATGTCACCATTACAAGGTCGAGAGCCAGGAGTCGTGGGTTGCGCCTTGTTAAATGATAATACTCAATGTGGTTTAATTGTTGATGGTCATCATGTTGATTATGCAAGTTGTAAGTTAGCGATTAAAACTAAACCTGCCGGAGGAATATTTTTAGTCACAGATGCAATGCCACCTGTTGGAACTAATATGACAGAATTCCCTTTATATGACAGAACGGTTTATGTAGACAAGGGCAAGTTAACGTCAACCACAGGTGAATTAGCAGGCTCATCTTTAGATATGGCTACAGCAGTAAAAAATACACATTTAGGTTTGAATATTCCTCTAGGTGAATCAATACGTATGGCGAGTTTATATCCAGCACAATACTTGTATGAAAATCAAAATATTATTCGTGGAGAGTTAAAGGTAGGGATGCAGGCAGATATGGTTGTTTTAAAAGAAGATTTCACTGTTTTATCTACTTGGATTGCTGGAGAAAAAGTTTAATTAATAGCGATAAAATTTATTTGAGTAGTAAATAAAAATAATTAAAAAGTTAGTGTTATTTTAATCGCTAACATACTAAAAAAGAGGAAGTTAGAGAAATGTCATTACCTATAAATGAACAAGAGCAATCAAATAACTCAAAGAGTAATGTGTTACCTATGGCAATAGTTGCAGGGCTATTCTTTATCTTAGGTTTTGCTACTTGGTTAAACGGCTCGTTAATGCCTTACCTTAAACAAATATTACAGTTATCACCTTTTCAAGCATCTTTGATCTTATTCTCTTTTTACATCGCAGTAACTTTTACCGCACTACCGTCTGCTGCCATTATTCGTAAAGTTGGCTATAAAAACGGTATGGCATTAGGGATGGCGACTATGATGGCTGCAGGCTTATTATTCATCCCTGCAGCTAAAACACAAATATTTGCTTTGTTTCTCTTAGCTCAATTAGTAATGGGAGCAGGTCAAACCTTATTACAAACAGCTGTTAATCCTTATGTTGTTCGCCTTGGACCTGAAGAATCAGCTGCAGCACGTATTTCTGTTATGGGCATCTTAAATAAAGGCGCAGGTGTTGTTGCTCCTATTGTTTTTACCGCGCTTATTTTAAGTGGTTTTGGTGATACGGCTAATACTGAATTAACCGCAATAGAAATTGATGGTATGGCTGATGCGCTAGTCACGCCGTATTTGGGCATGGCTTTATTTATTGGTTTATTAGGATTTGCTGTTAAAAAATCGCCATTACCTGAGCTAGAAAGAGAAGTAGATGAAGGTGATAACAAAGGACAGCTAAAAGAAGCGTTGTCTCATCCTAACTTAGCGCTAGGTGTATTAGCATTATTTTTCTATGTGGCTGTTGAGGTCATTGCAGGTGATACCATTGGAACGTTTGCGTTATCGTTAGGTGTTAAAAATTATAGTGTGATGACGTCATATACTATGGGGTGCATGGTTGTTGGTTACATTTTAGGTATTATTTTAATACCTCGTTTTATTTCGCAACAAACAGCATTAACTATTTCTGCGCTACTTGGTGTATTACTGAGCTTAGGTGTTGTTTTTGGTGATAATAATTCATTTGTTATCGCTAATGGGCTTTCATTTATTTTAGGTGAAGCACAATTCCCAGATACACTGATCCTAATAGCATTTCTTGGTCTAGCTAATGCGATTGTTTGGCCAGCAGTATTTCCTTTAGCTTTATCTGGCATGGGTAAGCTAACTAGTATTGGTTCAGCACTATTAGTTATGGGGATTTCAGGTGGCGCATTTGGTCCTTTATTTTGGGGACTGGCAAGCGGCACTTCTATGGGGCAACAAGGCGGGTATATTGTGATGTTACCTTGTTATTTATTTATTCTATTTTATGCCGTAAAAGGCTGCAAAATGAAAAGTTGGAAGTAGTTAGATACATAATTACGACTAACGAAAGAATTACGAATATTGGTACTTCCTTCTAGCCAGTATTTGTAAAAAATCTCTGCGGTCAAAATTAATAATTTCAATTATTTATTTTGAAAGTTGAGGGTGCGTTAAACGGTCATTTGATCGACCCTGGGCCTTTATGGTTCAGGGTTTTTTTATGCGCAAAGTAAATAGCTTTACTAATAAGTTATTCGTGTATAATCTATCACCATATTTATTATTAAAGTTGTCAATACTATGTCGGAGCTTCAACGTAAAGTGACCATTATTTATTATCAAGATAATGGTTTAGAACTGCATCATACGGTGGAAATATTTGATCAGAACTTATCTGGAAGAGTTATTATTCCAAAAGAATTTAAAGATGGTAAATCTATTATTGCTGTTTGTGACGGGGAAGTTGAGATTCTCAACAAGATTGGAGATCGTATACTTTCGGTTAATTACGTTACTTCAAACTAAATTAACTTAAGTGATTTTAAGGACGGTAGTGTATTAATTCAGTGGCTGTGAGGTAAGGAGAACAACAAATAGTGTGTTCTCCTAATCGACTTCGCTACTTGAGAGTGGTTAATTTTTATTCTCTAACTGTTTATTGGTATATTCTAGCTTTTTATAATCTTTACCAGCAGCATCGGCAAGCTCTGTCGGCATATAGTTTTCATCATGCTTAGCTAGCACTTCACTTGCTTCAATATGTAATTCTCCAGAGCTTCCTAATACTAATGTTCCATTGGCAACAATTCCTTGCCCTTCACGGAATAAGTCTGGCAGAATTCCTTCGTAATAAACTGAGATCATTAAATCATTTTCATCAAAGGTAATTGGCATTTTCATATCTGAAAGCTTAAAAGTAACTTTCAGGTTATCTGGATCACGTTTAACTGAACCAGGTACAACCAAACCACCAATACGAATACGCTGACCAATTTCTGGAGTAGCACCAGAGCCGTCTTTACCCAGAGTTATTTCTGATGGTGTATAAAATAAATCAATATTTTGACTTAAAGCATAAAGTACCAGTCCGGCGACAAAGGAAATACCGATTAATATTGAGGCAACTATTGTTAAACGTTTTTTACGGCGGGGGTGCATTATATAACCTCTTTAGGTGTGTTAGTTTGAGTTTTATTACGTTGTGAACGTAATTCGCGTAATTTATTTTCTCTTTGCTGGCGAATAGCAATATTTTTAATAACTTGTTTATGGGCGTAAATGGAGTTAAAAATAAGTGCTAAGATGAGGGCCGTTGAGATACCAAAAGATAACCACACATAAAAGCCATAGCCACCCATATCTAAAAAAGCACTAAAACTGTCAAATTGCATTATTTATTCTCCAAAGCGTTATTGGAAAGGCTCTTTTCTAAAGCTAATGCTTTTACCCAAGGCCTTATACTATTACGAATTAAAATTTCACTACGAAAACGTATACAAACAATTGTCCCAACTAGTAAAGCGAAACCTAGGAAGCAGAATACAAAAGGCCAAAGCATTTCAACAGACATCGATGGTTTGCCCAAATTGCTGACTGTTGAGCCTTGATGTAAAGTATTCCACCATTCTACTGAGTACTTTATGATAGGTAAGTTGATCACACCGACAAGCGTTAAAATACCAGCCGCTTTTCCTGCTAAAGCTTTATCTTCAAAAGCATTATGTAGCGCAATAACACCTAAATATAGAAACAACAAAATAAGTTCAGAGGTCAATCGAGCATCCCATATCCACCAAGTTCCCCACATAGGTTTCCCCCAAGCTGAGCCGGTAATTAACGCAATAGCCGTGAATATAGCACCAACAGGAGCCATGGCCGCAGCCGATGCATCGGCTAATTTAAATTGCCATACTAAAGAGGTGAAAGCTGCTATTGCCATGCCTAAATAAATGCCCATTGACAATGAAGCAGCAGGTACATGTATATAAAAAATACGAAAACTGTCACCTTGTTGATAATCAGCGGGCGCAAAAGCTAATGCCCAAATAAGACCAATAGATAAAAACAAGATTGTTAATGCGCTAAACCAAGGAATAATCCTTCCAGTTAAGTGATAACTCACTTCTGGGTTAGCGTAGGGATGTAACCATTTCCACATAAGTATGCTCTTCTCTTTTTACTAAAACTATTATAGTTATTTACTCTTATGAATAAGCATTCGGTTATTAGGACAAATACCGTTATCCTGAATTTTTATCAGGGACTTAATCAATCGAGCTTTATGTTAATTAGTACTTACTTTTAATGCAGCGCTAACAGCAAAAGGCGCCAGTGTTAGAGAGCCAAAAAATAATGCTGCAATTATAGCAAGTTGTCCGCTGTAAGGTAAGCCAAGCGCTGCGGTATCAATAGCGCTTGTTGCAAATATTAAAACGGGAATATACAAGGGCAGTACGAGTAAACTCAGTAGTACGCCACCTTTTTTAATGCCGACAGTTAAGGCTACGCCTATTGCGCCAAGCAAACTTAATACCGGTGTTCCTAATAATAACGTTAGCATTAACGCGCTATAACTTTGTTCATTTAAATGTAAAAGTATAGCAAGCAAAGGTGCAATTAAAATCAATGGAAGCCCCGTTATTAGCCAGTGAGCTACAATTTTTGCAAGTACTAAAACAAAGATAGGTTGAGGGCTCAATAACATTTGCTCTAGTGAACCATCTTCATAATCCGATTTAAATAATCTATCGAGTGATAATAAAGTTGATAATAGCGCGGCTACCCAAATAATGCCTGGCGCTATACGACTTAAAGTTTGCGCTTCTGGCCCAATCCCTAATGGAAATAAGGTGATGACAATAACAAAAAATAAAAGTGGATTAATAATGTCATCTTTATGGCGCATAGCAATAGTTAGATCACGTTTAAGTACGAGCGAAAAAACAGCACGATATGACAAATTAGCTGCAGCCATGCTGTCCTCTATTTTTATCTTGATTTATTTGGCTTTGAGTGCGGTACATTTATTATTACTCAACTATGTAGTCTAAGGTTATTTTTTTTATTGAGGATGGCTCGAATGTCAGTAAATCCTGATGTGTCGTCAAAACAATACAACCACCTTGATTAATATGAGCTTTAAATAATTGTTCTAAATCGTACACACCTTGCTTATCTATCGCTGTGAAAGGCTCATCTAAAATCCAAATGCGAGCGGTTGATTGATATAAGCGAGCTAATGATATTCTTCTGTGTTGTCCTGCACTTAAATGAGCAGCTAAACTATCTTCAAAACCTGTTAAGTTTACCTTAGCTAATGTTTGCTTTATCGATGTGTCATCACAGTGTAAACCATGCAAGTTAAGGTTGAATGCTAAGTTTTCTTGTGCATTCATTTCACCTTTCACACCTGGCAGATGGCCTAAGTAAAGTAACGCTTGATGAAATTCTTCGTTTGAGTGATTTATTAATTTATTTTTAAAATAAATATCGCCTTCATAAGGTTGGGATAAGCCAGCTAAAATACGGAGTAAGCTGGTTTTTCCTGAGCCATTAGGCCCCTCAACTTGTACTATGTCACCAGCGTTTATTTTAATATTTAGTTGATCAAACAACAAACGATCTTCGCGAATACAAGTTAAACTTATTGCGCTAAGTAAAGAGGTATTGCTGGTGTTAGTTTGATGTTCTGACAAAGTGAGGTTTCTCTATTATTTAATAAATTAATTTAATAACTTAGTTTAGCAATTTACAGTACTACTTCATTTACTTGCAAAGTTTACTTGATGATTGCTGTTTCGTAGTTCATTTTGAATTAGATTATTATTATGTCCATTGGATATATCATACCATAGCAATAGTTAGAATTAGCAAACATAGTTACTTGATAATTTGTAACATTAAGAAACAATTATCAAATCATTTTGGGTAAAGCATTTGATCTTTTCCTTGATAAAAGTGTGCTAGAATTGCGCAACTATTATGAGTTAGTACTTTTTTATTATTTATGCTTGAGCCCAAATAATAATAATTATGTGTATACGGAGAAATAAATGAATCCCCAAATTTTACCTGAGCTGATACCTGAATTAGGTCATATCGCTTTGGTTATAGCCTTTGCTTTTTCATTATGCTTAAGTATTGTTCCATTGATTGGTGTCTACAGTACCCAACATAAGTTAATGAATTATGCTAAACCACTTACCTTTGGTATGTTTATTTTTACCGCAATTAGTATTGTGATTTTAGCTTATAGCTTTGTTGTTGATGACTTTTCTATTAAATATATTGCAAACCACTCAAATACGCATTTGCCCTATTACTTTAAAATAAGTGCAGTGTGGGGCGGACATGAAGGTTCATTACTTCTTTGGGTTTTTTCTTTAACCGCATGGACTATGGCAGTAGCTCAATTTTCAAAAAATGTTGAACAAGAATTTATTGCCCGTGTACTTTCTGTAATGGGCATGGTCTCCGTCGGTTTTATTGCATTCACATTACTAACTTCTAACCCTTTTGAACGTCTTTGGCCAAATGTCCCACTTGAAGGTCGCGATTTAAACCCATTACTACAAGATGTTGGTTTAATTGTTCATCCACCCTTGCTGTATTTAGGTTATGTGGGATTTGCTGTTGCTTTTGCTTTTGCCGTCGCGGCACTAATGTCGGGTAAAATGGATGCCGCTTGGGCTCGGTGGTCGCGTCCTTGGACTATTGGTGCTTGGGTATTCTTAACATTAGGTATTGCATTAGGTAGTTGGTGGGCATATTACGAGCTTGGCTGGGGAGGTTGGTGGTTTTGGGATCCTGTTGAAAATGCTTCTTTCATGCCATGGTTAGTGGGGACGGCGTTGATTCATTCCTTAGCAGTAACTGAAAAACGAGGTACCTTCAGAAATTGGACTATTTTGCTGGCAATTTTTACTTTTAGTTTAAGTTTATTAGGAACGTTTTTAGTACGTTCAGGTGTTATAACTTCGGTACATTCTTTTGCTGCTGATCCATCTCGTGGTGTGTTTATTTTAGTGCTATTAGCTATTGCTGTTGGTGGCTCATTAACTTTATATGCATTCCGTGCAAGCAATGTTGCAAGTTTTAGTCGTTTTGCACTTTACTCACGTGAAACCGCATTATTGTTATGTAATGTTATTTTAGTTGTTTCTGCCACAACGGTATTATTAGGTACATTATACCCTTTGCTAGTTGATGCCTTGGGTTACGGAAAAATTTCGGTAGGGCCTCCGTATTTTAATGCGGTTTTTGTGCCAATTATGAGCTTATTATTTATCATTATGGGAATTGGTCCCCTCATTCGATGGAAGAAGGCTAAAAAAGGAGAATTACGTAAGCAGCTAATTAAACCTTCAGTATTTAGTATTGCATTTGGTTTATTATTCCCTGTTATTTATGGCGGTGAATTTGATGCATTGGTTGCTATGGGCATGACATTAGCTGCATGGGTTTTCCTTGTGGTAGTTAAGGATTTAATCAATCAATATAAACTTAGAGCAAAGTTAAGTTTAGGGCAATGGGGCATGACAGTAGCACATGCAGGAATTGCGGTAACTATTGTTGGTGTTACGTTAGTATCGAGTTATGAAAGTGAAACCAATGTTAAAATGCAATTACATGAAAAAGTAGAGATAGCAGGTTATCATATTGAATTTAATGGTATTAAGCATGTAGAAGGACCAAATTATATTGCTGAGCAAGGTCAAATTAATGTTTATGATGGTGATAACTTTGTTGCTTTATTGAAACCTGAACGTCGAACTTATCGAGTACAAACAATGGGGATGACAGAAGCTGGTATTGATGGTGGTTTATTTAGAGATATTTATGTCGCTTTAGGTGACCCTCTAGATGCTGGAGCATGGGCTATTCGAGTTCATTATAAACCATTTGTTCGCTGGATTTGGCTAGGCGCGATATTTATGGCGATTGGTGGTATTTTAGCCATGATGGATAAACGCTACAGAGTGAAAAGCCAGGTAAGAAAAAATGCTTTGAATAATAGCCGTGATAACCCAAAAAATGCAGCGGCTGATGTAAAGCCAAGTATTAAAGCTGCATCGGAGAATGCTTAAATGAATAAAATTATCCGCTTTCTACCACTTATATTAGTAATTGCATTGGGTGTCGTACTTTATCGAGGCTTATCCTTAAACCCTGCTGAAATGCCATCAGCATTAGTGGGTAATCCCATGCCTAATTTTGCGTTACCGACCTTGGCTAACCCTAATGGCACCGTTACTAAGGCAGACTTAAAAGGTGATATTGTTTTATTAAATGTGTGGGCAACTTGGTGTCCAACCTGTAAATATGAACACCCTTATTTATTTGAGCTGTCTAAAGATCCGCAATTCAAGCTTTATGGCATAAATTATAAAGATGAATTGGTAGCGGCTAATGAGTGGTTAACGCATTACGAAGACCCTTATGTTTTTTCTATTTTTGATAAAGATGGATTACTTGGTGTAAAGCTAGGTGTTTTTGGCGCACCAGAGACCTTTGTGATTGATCATCATGGCATTATTCGAAAACGTTTTGCCGGTGCTTTAGATCTTCGCGTCTGGCGTAAAGAATTTGAGCCATTAATTAATCAAATTATTGCTGAAAAGCAAGCGGGTAAATAATGATGTTAAGTAGATTTTTATTTTTTCTTGCAATGTTAGCTACTAGTACTTTTATGGTTAGTACTGTACATGCTGCACCAGTAGAAACCTTTCAATTTAAAGATGAAGTAACCAAAGTTCGTTTTCAGGCATTGAGTCGAGAATTACGTTGCCCTAAATGTCAAAATCAAAACCTAGCTGATTCTAACTCTACTGTTGCTTCGGCAATGCGATTAGAGCTTTATAATTTACTTGTTGAAGGCAAGGCGGATATTGAAATTGTTAATATTATGGTGAGTAGTTATGGAGAATTTGTATTATATAGACCTCGCGTAACAAGCCTTACTTATATTCTTTGGTTTGGTCCTGCATTATTAATTTTAATAGGTATTATCGTTGTTATTATTATTGTTAGAAAAAAACCAGCGACAAAAGAAAGTTTAGCATTAGATAACAAACAACAAGAAAAGCTAAATCAATTATTACAACGCGACAGTAATGTAGCAGCCTCTAATAAGGCTAGCCCAAACGAAACTAAACAAGAGAAAGAGTAGTCAACCGTTATGGAAATAGTATTAATAGCCTTTATCTTTATTGCCTTACTTTTATTAATTGTTTGGGTGCCATTCTTTAAAAAGGCAAAAGAAAATAATCAAAGCAAGCAAGGTTTACGTGATGAAACTAACGTTGTGCTTTATAAAGAACATAAAACTGAAATTGAAAAAGATTATAGCGATGGTGCTATTGATGAAGAAAGCTACCAATATTTGTTAGCAGAATTAGATAATAGTTTATTGCAAGATGTAACAACGACAGAAAAGGAAAAAAACAAGGTGAAAAACACTAATCATTTTAGTGTTTTATGGCCGATTTTTTTGTCTTTATTTGTTGTTTCTTTTTCTGTTGCTATCTATTTAAAGCAAGGCACGTTGGATACGATTATTGCTACTCCAATGGCATCAACTACTAATCAAGAAGGGCTACAATCTTCAGAAGCACAACAAGAAGAAATGTTGGCTTACATAAAAGGTTTACAGCAAAAAATAGATACTAATTCAGATGATAGCAAGGCTTGGTATGATTTAGGTCAAGCTTTCGTTGGTGTCGGTGAGTTTGATCTTGCTATACATGCATTTGAAGAAGTCATTCGAATTGAAGGTGAGCATGCCGACTTATTTGGCGCAATTGCCCAGGCAACCTATTATCGCAATAACCAGCAAATAGATGGACAAGTACAAACCCTAATTGATAAAGCTTTAGCGTTAGATAATAATGATCCGTCAACCAACATTTTATTAGGTATGCATAATTTTATTTCGCAAGAATATGCTAAAGCGATTGAATACTGGCAACGAATTATTGATGACAATAGACAAAGCGTGAATATTGAAGCTTTAAAAGAAGCGGTAAACGAAGCGAAAAGACGCCTTGGAAGCGAAGTAAATCAAACACCATCAACGGCAGCTATTGATGGTCCACAGCTTAACCTTAGTGTGAGTTTATCTGACGACATTATGGCGCAATTAGCAAACGGTGAAGATAAGGTTGTATTTGTTTATGCGATCCCAACTGATGGCCAACGTATGCCATTAGCGGCAATAAAATTAATGGCCAGTGACCTGCCTAAAAACGTAGTATTAAATAATAGCACTGCAATGTCTCCACAGAGCAATTTAAGTAGTGTGAGCACAGTGAATATATACGCTATCGTTTCTAAAGATGGTGGCGCAGGTATTAAACCAGGCGACTTTAAAGCTGAAGTTCAGAATATACCGGTTGATAAAACGGAGACTATCGATATTGTTATTGATAGCCTTGTTGAATAGCAAAATTAAATAAGATTAAAATGAAATCACGTTTTACAGCTCATAAGAATAACGTTGCTAACAATAATGACAAGAGTGAAAAGGTTTTTAAAACAGGAGTTTTACTAACTAATTTAGGATCACCAGCTGCACCAACTACGGGTGCAGTGCGTAAATATTTACGTGAATTTCTGTCTGATCCCAGAGTTGTTGAAATTCCGCGTCTTATTTGGTTGATAATACTGCATGGTATTATCTTACGTATACGCCCAAAAAAATCTGCAAAGCTCTATCAAACTGTATGGACAGAGCAGGGCGCACCTTTACTTGTTATTAGTAGAGCTCAGCAACAAAAAGTAGCAATACAACTGCAAGAAAAGTACGGACAGGATGTTATTGTCGATATTGCCATGCGTTATGGCGAACCTTCAATACCCAGTGTATTACAAAAATTTCAGCAGGCAGATGTCGATAATATTGTTGTGTTACCGCTTTATCCACAATATGCAGGACCAACGACAGCTTCTACTTTTGATGCGGTTAGTAAAGAGCTAAGAAAATGGCGTTATGTGCCTAACATTAGCTTTATTAATAGTTATCATAATAATAAATTTTATATTAATGCACTAGCCAATACGGTAATAGAGCACTTAAATGAACATGGTACACCCGATAAATTAGTACTTTCCTATCACGGTATGCCTGAGTTATTTTACCAATGGGGCGACCCTTATTATGATTTTTGTAAAATAACAACAGACCTACTAATGAAAGAATTATTAAGTCGCTCAGACAATAACTTATTAAGCGAAAAGTTAAACTTAACAGATGATTCTTTCGTGATGACTTTTCAATCACGTTTTGGTAAAGCACAATGGTTACAGCCATATACCGACGAAACACTCGAAAGTTTAGCTCAAGCAGGTCATAAACATGTTGCTATTATTAGTCCTGCGTTTAGCGCTGATTGTTTAGAAACACTAGAAGAGCTTGAGCATGAAAATCGAGACATTTTTATCGAGGCTGGTGGTGAGGAATACCATTATATAGCAGCGCTAAATGATCGAGATGATCATATTCAAGCTATTGTAAATATTTTAGCACCGAAGCTTAATGCTTCAAAGCTAACTGAATAATTGACACTGTATAAAAACTCAGTAATATATCTGTATGAGAAAAATAATTCATATAGACATGGACTGTTTCTATGCAGCCGTAGAAATGCGAGACTTTCCCAAATACCGTGATATACCATTAGCGGTTGGTGGTGATGGGCCTCGTAGTGTTCTTTGCACTTGTAATTATCAAGCACGAAAATATGGTGTACGTTCTGCTATGCCAGCGAGTAAAGCAAAATTACTCTGTCCTGAATTAACTATTGTGCATGGGCGCATGTCTGTTTATAAAGAAGTTTCTGCTCATATAAGAGAGATTTTTTCTCGTTATACCCATCTGATTGAACCCTTATCACTTGATGAAGCCTTTCTCGATGTAACTGATTCAGTACAATGTCATGGCAGTGCAACGCTTATTGCGGAAAAAATTCGCAGTGATATATATAATGAGCTAAACCTTACAGCTTCAGCAGGTGTCGCGCCTAATAAGTTTATCGCGAAAATAGCGAGCGATGAAAATAAGCCAAATGGTCAGTGCGTTGTTCCACCTGATCAAGTTAGTCAATTTGTTGAGCAATTATCTCTGAAAAAAATTCCAGGGATAGGGCCTAAAACTTTTCAAAAATTACAATCATTTGGTTTTACTACTTGTGCCGACGTTAGAGCTTCTTCTATCAACCATCTCGCGACTATAGTCGGTAAATTTGCAACTAGCTTGTATCAAAAATCGCACGGTATCGATAACAGAGAATTAGAAGTAAGTCGGCAGCGAAAATCGTTAGCAATAGAAACAACCTTAATGACAGATGTTTATAGTGAAGCCGAATGTTTACGGGTGATTGAAAAACTATACCCCAAATTAGTAGAGCGATTAGCAAAAGTTGAAGGCAGACAAATTGTGCGCCAAGGTATTAAGTTAAAGTTCAATGACTTTAATCAAACTACAGTTGAGCAACAAAGCTTAGCTGCAGAAGAAAATACTTTTCATCGTTTATTACTTAAAGCACATGAGCGTTCAAAAGGACGAGGTATACGTCTTGTCGGCTTAACTTTAGGTTTTGCTGAGCCAAGCATTGAAAAGAATACTCAATGTAAACAATTATCTTTGCTTTAACCAATAAAACTAAAAATAATATTAGATTACTGAACTGAGCTTACTTTGCCGAACGCATTTAGTATTTCAATTAAAATAAGTTAAACGAGTGTTATATCCATATTCTATAAAAGGCTATTAAACACGTAAGTGGAAATTGTCGTTATCAATATACGATCTTAAGGGAATACTTAATCTGAACTCGATTTAAAATATTTTAAATCAATTGAAATAATTAATTATATTAATTTTTACTATAGCCTAGCTTGATAACCTTTTACTTTAGTTCGAAAATAAATTTCGTGTTAATAGTTACTCTATTACAATTGAATTTAACGATGAAGTCAGGAAAAATAATGGCTAGAGAAACATTTATTAAATCTTGTCTAGCCTATTTATAGCGCTTTCTGAATAGTGATTATGATTAGCTACATATGGTCAATGAGTTAGAACAAAAAGGTGTTTGTTCAACAATTATTCAACAATTGCAGAATAATTGCGAAATTGATTGGTATCTTCAAGCCGAGCTTGCGTATAATAAACGCTTTGGTGAAAGTAAGAGAGTAGATCTTCTATTAACTTAAGAAGAGCAAACCAAAAAATACGATTTTACAATATCGCAGATTTTCTATTAATGAAATTTTTGCGCTAGTTAACGATAATTGAACACACAGATTGATTAAGGTCCCCATGATTAAAAGTACCGCCGAAGTTCGTCAAGCATTCTTGGATTTTTTTGCCACAAAACAACATCAAATAGTTAAAAGTAGCTCACTAGTGCCAGGTAATGATGCAACATTACTTTTTACAAATGCAGGTATGGTACCTTTTAAAGATGTATTTTTAGGTGCTGAAAAGCGTAGTTACACACGAGCCACTTCAGCACAACGCTGTGTTCGAGCTGGTGGTAAGCATAATGATTTAGAAAATGTCGGCTACACAGCCCGTCATCATACTTTCTTTGAAATGTTAGGTAACTTTAGTTTTGGTGATTACTTTAAAGAAGACGCAATAAGCTATGCTTGGGAATTCTTAACAGGTGTTCTGGGTTTACCAAAAGAAAAGCTACTAGTTACCATTTATGAAACCGATGAAGAAGCTTTCTTATATTGGAAAGATGTTATAGGTATACCTGAAGATAAAATTATTCGTATTGGTGATAAATCTGCTGGTAAAAAGTATGAATCAGATAATTTTTGGTCAATGGGTGATACAGGTCCATGTGGCCCATGTTCAGAAATATTTTATGATCATGGCGCTGATATTTGGGGTGGTCCTCCAGGATCGCCTGAAGAAGACGGTGACCGTTTTATTGAAATTTGGAATATAGTTTTCATGCAGTTTAATCGCCAAGCAAATGGCGATATGGATAAACTACCTAACCCATCAATTGATACTGGCATGGGGCTAGAACGTATTTCTGCGATTATGCAAGATGTACACAGCAACTATGAAATTGATCTTTTTCAAGCTTTAATTAAAGATACTGCTAGTTTATTGTCGTGTAATGATTTAGATAATAAATCATTACGTGTTATTAGCGATCATATCCGCTCATGCTGCTTTTTGATTGTTGATGGTGTTGTACCATCGAATGAAGGTCGTGGTTACGTATTAAGGCGCATTATTCGTCGTGCGATTCGTCACGGACATAAACTTGAAGCAAAAGAGCACTTCTTCCATAAATTAGTAAAATCACTTATTGAACAAATGGGTGACGCTTATCCTGAATTAGTTCAACAACAAGCCATTATTGAAAAATTATTACGTATTGAAGAAGAGCAGTTTGGTCGTACTTTAGATCGTGGTATGGTTTTGCTTGAAGAGATGTTAGACAATTTAGATGGCGACACAATTTCTGGTGATGATGTATTTAAACTTTACGATACATATGGTTTTCCAGCAGACTTAACTGCCGATATCGCTCGTGAACGCCAACTCAATATTGATCATAATGGTTTTGATATAGCGATGGGTTTGCAACGGGAGCGAGCACAACAAGCAAGTCAATTTGGAACTGATTACAACCAACAATTAAAATCAGATCATAAAACTAATTTTAAAGGTTATAGTAGTCATACATCTTCTGCCACTGTAGTCGAACTGTTTAATTCGAGCGAGCAAGAGCCGGTGAATCAATTGAATGCAGGTGAGCAGGGCTTAGTCATCTTAGATCATACCCCGTTTTATGCTGAATCAGGCGGACAAGTTGGTGATAGTGGTTTATTACATCTAGATGATGGTGTTTTTGAAGTAGAAGATACCATAAAGCTAGGTGATGCTTTTGCTCACAAAGGTATTGCTCGTACTGATATTGGTATGAACCGTCGTGTTAAAGCTGAAATCAATAGTGAACGTCGTGCTGCTATTATTAAAAATCATACTGCTACGCATCTGTTACATGCTGCTTTACGCAAAGTGCTAGGTAATCATGTTACCCAAAAAGGTTCATTGTGCGATAGCGAAAAACTTCGCTTTGATTTCTCTCATTTTGAAGGAATGACGACACAAGAATTACAAGCTGTTGAGCTACTGGTTAACGATGAAATACGTCGTAACCACGAAAGAAAAACAGAATTAATGGACATTGAAGAAGCTAAAGAAAAAGGTGCAATGGCACTCTTTGGTGAGAAATATGACGATGAAGTACGTGTAGTTACTTTAGGTGGTTTCTCTACCGAGCTGTGTGGTGGTGTTCATGTAGATCGTACCGGCGATATCGGTTTATTAAAAATAGTGTCAGAATCTGGCATTGCGGCAGGTGTACGACGTATAGAAGCTGTTACCGGCACAGGAGCATTAGAATTTATTAATCAACAAGGCGCTTGTTTAGCTAAAGTAGCAAGTTTAGTAAAAGCTGATGTTGCAAGTGTAGATACTAAGATTGAACAATTAATTAACCGCTCTAAAGCGTTAGAAAAAGAAGTGAGTCAG
Organism: Colwellia sp. C2M11; assembly: GCF_018860915.1. GTDB lineage: Bacteria > Pseudomonadota > Gammaproteobacteria > Enterobacterales > Alteromonadaceae > Colwellia. Next base: position 43,213 of record NZ_JAHKQD010000004.1, on the reverse strand, counting down.
TTAAAACAAGAGTTAGCAGCGCAAGCAGGCTCAGATTTAGTAAGCAGTGCCATTGATATTAATGGTGTGAAGGTATTAATTGCAGATCTTGATGGCGTTGAAACCAAAGCATTACGCGGTATGGTTGACGAACTAAAAAATAAAATGCAATCGGGTATTATCATGCTGGCAACAGCCAATGACGGTAAGGTTGGGTTAATTGCAGGTGTTACTAAAGATCTTATCGGCCAAGTAAAGGCTGGTGAGTTAGTTAATATGGTTGCTTTACAGGTTGGCGGTAAAGGTGGTGGACGTCCTGATATGGCACAGGCCGGTGGTAGTCAACCTGAGAATATAACCACTGCTTTAGCATCAGTTCAACCTTGGTTGGTTGAAAAGCTTAGCTAAATTAATATATAAATGTATCGTCCTGCAATGTGATTACACACTTCAGGGCGGTCAATTTGTACCAAAGAGCCAATCATGTAATTGAATTGGCTTTTTTTATATCAAAAATTGCCTAATACAAGATATTTATTTCAATAATTAGTTGTGCTAATTATGAAATAAATAATGATGAAGTCAGTAAAATGGCTGCTAGAGGAGTATTTATTAAGTCGAGTTTCAGATTAACGAATATAGTCCCCTTAATAAAGATATTAGAACTACTTAGCTAGCGCCTGTAAGCATATATACAGATAAACCTCTTTCTCTCCTTTTAATTGCTTATTTACTTAATATAGATACATAGCAGCTCATTTAAACACGGGGAATTATTATGTGAAGGTTTATATGATTTCTCAGCCTACAATACTGTTTAAAATTTGTGGATATTGACTGCATCACAACCGATTATGTTATAGAAGTGTTAATATTAGCAAAAAAAAACTGAAATACATTGAAAAATAGCTTTTAGCTATATTCAAAGTAAATATAAGCTTGTTAGAATGACGTACGTTTTAATAAGTGATAAACATAGGAGTTTAATACTTATTAAAAGTGGATTTTTTCATAATATTGTCTATTACTTAATTGTGTTATGAAAAAATATACTATTTACATATATTACTAGCTTATATATTTATTTAGTGATTCTCAATTTTAATGAAAGGAATATATAAATGTTAATTTTAACACGCCGAGTTGGCGAGACGCTTATGATTGGTGACGAAGTCACAGTTACAGTATTAGGCGTAAAAGGTAATCAAGTCAGAATAGGTGTTAATGCGCCAAAAGAAATCTCAGTACACCGTGAAGAAATTTACATGCGTATACAAGCAGAAAAAGATGATGGAGAAAATACCGGCAACGTTTAATTTTATGGACATTATGAACGTTCGAAAAAGCACTATTTTTATAGTGCTTTTTTTGTGGTTATTATTTTTTTATTCTAAAAAATTGACTGAAAAATAGCATTATTGGCTGAATTCTCAGCAAACAGTAAAAAAACATAAATAAATTCACAAAAATGTTTGACTTATTCTTAAGATCCATTAGTATTCGCATCCATTGGAGAGGTGGCCGAGTGGCCGAAGGCGCTCCCCTGCTAAGGGAGTATCTGGTTTATCCCGGATCGAGGGTTCGAATCCCTCCCTCTCCGCCATTATTTACCTTTTGTAATGTATGGTTGTGAATCTTTAAACTAAGATATAAAAGAAAGTTTTATCGGTTAAGTACGATATTAAAAACATCTTAATTGCGGACGCGTAGCTCAGCTGGATAGAGTACCTGGCTACGAACCAGGCGGTCGCAGGTTCGACTCCTGCCGCGTCCGCCACTTTTCTTTTTTGATAAAGTAAAGTGGTATAATGTTAGAAACAGCAACTATTAATGCTGTATAAAAAATTTTTAGATAGTGTAACTATCATTAGTTGAATAATTTATTAATCATACTCTTGTTTTAGTATTCACTTATCGGATAAGCACGATATTAAATACATCTTAATTGCGGACGCGTAGCTCAGCTGGATAGAGTACCTGGCTACGAACCAGGCGGTCGCAGGTTCGACTCCTGCCGCGTCCGCCACATTTCTCTCTTAAAGAGAAACTAAAAAACCAATCTTATGATTGGTTTTTTTTCGTCTAAAATTTAACAAATGAATGAGTGTTGAAAGAAGTGACACGTAGCTCAGCTGGACAGCGTACAAAGGGACTTGGCGACGAACCAAGCGCTGATGTACGTAAAGGGTTCGACTCCTGTAGCAATCGCCACATTTCTCTCTTAAAGAGAAACTAAAAAACCAATCTTATGATTGTTTTTTTTTCGCCTAAAATTTAACAAATGAATGAGTGTTGAAAGAAGTGACACGTAGCTCAGCTGGACAGCGTACAAAGGGACTTGGCGACGAACCAAGCGCTGATGTACGTAAAGGGTTCGACTCCTGCAGTAATCGCCACATTTCTCTCTTAAAGAGAAACTAAAAACCAATCTTATGATTGGTTTTTTTTCGTCTAAAATTTAACAAATGAATGAGTGTTGAAAGAAGTGACACGTAGCTGAGCTGGACAGCGTACAAAGGGACTTGGCGACGAACCAAGCGCTGATGTACGTAAAGGGTTCGACTCCTGCAGCAATCGCCACATTTCTCTCTTAAAGAGAAACTAAAAAACCAATCTTATGATTGTTTTTTTTCGCCTGTAATTTGATAAACAATAAAATATATATCTGCTCAATATGAATATTCTTACCACCCCTCAATTACATTAATGATAGTGACTCTTTATGATTTTTATTTTATACATAGTATTTGTCATGAAATTTTACACTTTTATAAATGTTTTACATTACTAAAACCTAAAAAATAAATATTCACATTAAAAACAATTGTGTACAGCACCACTTTAAAGGTTGGCGTAATAAATGCTTTAATTTTATCCATAATATGAAATGTTGAGTTAATTGCACTGATGGATAGTCGTGTTTTCATTTGTGTTGTTATTAATTGTTAATGAGGATGTCGTATGAAAAATTGTTTATTAAATAGATTTATTTCTATTTTAGCTTTTTGTTTTGTTGCCAACACTTCACAAGCAGCTTTAATAACTGAAATTACTAATAATTATGGTAATATTAGTTCTTTAGTTACACCTGCTGGTGGATTGAATCATTTTGGCGGGACTAACTGTAATTCATTACAGTCGGACTCAATTAAGATAACAGACACAAAAAGTTCTGATGGTTGTAATCGTTTTTATGATTACTTTGATTTAGAAACTGTGAACTATGATTCAATTGATAGCTTTACGCTATCATTAACCTTTTCTGCTACTAATGATGTATTACCCTTCCTCTTCTTCTCCATTCGTGAAGATTGGAAAGTTATGGCTGCTTCCGGCGGTAATAATGCTGATACGGTTAATAAAAGAGATATCGCTTCCGTGGACGGTAAAACATCACAAGACTTTATTTTTAATGCGAGCAACACCTCTGTTTTTAGTGATATTTTAGCTAAGAACGAATTTGGCTTTTGGCTTGGTGACGAAGCTTTTGGCGCTAATAACTTTAATTTGTTTAGTGCTACTTTAAAAATAGAGGGTACTGCAACGGCTGTTCCAGAGCCAAGCATGTTAGCCTTGTTTGGTTTAGCTTTACTGTGTATGACTAGAATAAAACCCCGTAAAAAGTAGCTTTATGATTTTTATTAATTGAAAGGCAGCACAATTAGTGCTGCTTTTTTTTTCTGAACTGGTGATAGTGTTTAGTGCTTGATATGCTCAGGCTATCGTTGAAAATCATGCTCTCTGTTGTGACCTGGTTCTATTCATAATTTCAAAAAATATAAAGAAGAGAATGTGTCTGTGGCGAAGTCTTATTTCTACCTGTTGAAGATTTTAAACTTGTGAGGCTTTTATGAAAAAGTGGTTAGTTATACTTTTCTCATTGGTTAGTGCTATGGTTGCCATAAGCTGTCAGTCAATTTCAAAAAGTGAAAACCTGTGCACCGATTCATGGGAGCGTTTTATTCATGAGAACATTCCAACAGGTGATGGTAAAGGACATGGCCCTGATCTTGGATCTGATGAGTGGAAGTCTGTCATTGAATTTAAACTTGGTATTCGCGGTAATACCAATATTCCCCAACGAAATACTAAGGCTTGGTGTGCTCATATTGATAAATTACTACGTAGTAAGCTAGCAGTTTAAAGCTTAAGTTAAACGATAAACGCTTTCTTTTATACTTACGTTATAAATAATAAGATTAAGTAAAGTTAATTAGCTAGCGCTATCTCAACTATTAATAAAGTTATTGAACGAGTCGCTTACATTTTTAATTGTTTAATATTTTTTCAGAAGCACACTTGAAAAATGAGTGGACTTTCAAAGTAGCTTTTAGGTAACAAGCGAGTTACGTTCTCACTATTTATGTATTCTTATACGATAAAACATCAAAACTAAAGCATTGGCTAAATCTTTATTCATCGCATAAGTGCTCGTTAGACGGCTCAGTGTTGTTATCGTTTTTTATTTGTAAATGTTTTAGCTGATAAATAATTATGTTTTTCATAAATGTAAACGAGCACACTTATTGACATAGGCAGGTCGGGAAGGCTTGAAGCAATGGTTAATCAACACTTAAGTATGAAAATTAATTAAATTGATAAGGACAAGTTAAAAGCTATACAGGTTATGTTTTAACCGGTAAGAATTTTTTTATTAAAAGCCGCTTTTTATGCCATTAGTCGAATGAAAAATACTTTGCTTTTATTAGATTAAATAAATAATAGTCATGGCTTTATATTCACTATGCATATTATGCATTCATTATGAATAATTTTACCACTTATGTATATTGTATATTATAAATTAAAATCACTCTATATCTCAGGTATTTATGTGTTTCATATTGTATACAATATCTTATTATGCAAATTTACCTGAATATTTAGTAAAAAAGACTGAATATCCATCCTTTTGCCTATTGACGAAGTGTTATTTTTCTGAAACTGCAAAATAATGTTTGTTTTTCATAAATGGAGTGATTATTCTAATTTCACTAACTTACGAGTGAGAACAAAAAATGAACAGTATGGAGCATCAATTTATAGAAGCAGGTACACTTATGCTTGCTGGAATGGTATTTGTGTTTGCTTTTTTAAGCTTATTAATTATTTTTATTAATACCGTGTTAGCTAGATTAGCAGTGAAGTTTCCGGATGCTATTACACCTAGCAGAAGTCATTCTAGTACAAAAAATAAAAAGGCAGTAAGCGGTGAAATTTCACCTGCAATAGTTGCTGCAATTAGTGGCTCTATAAGCCAATATCGTCACAAACATTCTACACAGTATAAGTCAAAGAGATAAGGGTACAATCATGAGCAAACCATTAGGTATTACCGAAGTTGTCTTAAGAGATGGTCATCAGTCAATTCTTGCTACCCGTCTGCGTTTAGCAGATATGTTGCCAATAGCGTCAACATTAGATGAAGTTGGCTATTGGTCAATTGAGTCATGGGGTGGTGCAACATTTGATTCTTGTATTCGTTATTTAGGTGAAGATCCTTGGGAACGTATTCGTGCTTTAAAAAAGGCGATGCCAAATACAAAACAGCAAATGTTATTTCGTGGTCAAAATATTTTAGGCTACCGTCATTATGCTGACGATGTTGTAGAAAAGTTTGTTGAACGTGCTCACCTTAACGGTGTTGATGTTTTCCGTATTTTTGATGCGATGAATGATGTTCGTAACCTTAAAACATCTATTAAAGCTGCAGTTAAAGTTGGTGCACATGCTCAAGGTACATTAAGTTATACCGAAAGCCCTGTACATACACTTGAAGGTTGGTTAACTATGGCTAAGCAACTTGAAGATATGGGTGCACACTCTTTATGTATTAAAGATATGTCAGGGTTGTTAAAACCATACAATGCCGCAGAATTAATTACTCGTCTTAAAGAAACGGTTGCTTTACCTATTGCGTTGCACTGTCATGCAACAACAGGGTTAAGTGTAGCAACTCAAATGAAAGCAATTGACAGTGATATTGATGTAATCGATACCTCTATTTCTTCTATGAGTATGACTTACGGCCATTCACCAACAGAAACAATTGCTTCTATTGTTGAGGGTAGCGCACGTGATACTGGTTTAAACATTGAAAAAATGGCTGAAGTTGCAGCTTATTTCCGTGATGTTCGTGAAAAATATGCTGAATTTGAAGGTAGTTTGAAAGGGGTAGATGCAAGAATATTGACGGCGCAAGTACCTGGTGGCATGTTAACTAACATGGAAAACCAACTTAAAGAGCAAGGTGCTGCAGATAAATTCGATGAAGTGTTAACTGAGATTCCTAAAGTACGTAAAGATTTAGGTTATATTCCACTCGTTACTCCAACATCTCAGATTGTTGGTACACAAGCAGTACTTAATATACTTACAGGTGAGCGTTACAAGTCTATTACAAAAGAAACTGCAGGCGTACTTAAAGGTGAGTATGGTGCAACTGCTGCTCCTGTTAATGCGGAATTACAAGCACGTGTGTTAGATGGTGATGAAGTCATTACTTGTCGTCCTGCTGACTTAATTGATCCAGAGTTAGATAAGTTATCAACAGAATTACAGCTGTTAGCTAAAGAGAAGAATATTGATTTAGCTAATGACGTTATTGACGATGTATTAACTTATGCTTTATTTCCACAAATAGGTTTGAAGTTTTTAGAGAACAGAAATAACCCGTCAGCATTTGAACCAATCCCAACAAAAGCAAGTGCTAAGACAGTTGAATCATCTGAGCCAAAAGATACAACAGCACCAGAAAGTTACGATGTTAGCGTTGATGGTAAAGTTTATAATGTTGTTGTCGCTCCAGGTGGCTCTATCGACTCGATTACATTACCAGCGGGTGATGATGCGATTAAACAGTCAACCTCTATTTCTGCTGAAGAAACGCTGAATGCACCACTTTCAGGTAATATATTTAAAGTACTTGTTAATGAAGGTGATTCTGTTGAAGCCGGTGATGTTGTCATCATTATGGAAGCCATGAAAATGGAAACAGAAATTCGTGCAGTTCATGCCGGTGTTATTACTAGTTTGCATACCAAAGAAGGTGACTCTGTTGCTGTTGGTGATGCTTTACTTAGCTTTTCGTAGAGGATCTTATGGATTCATTAACTAAATTATGGCTATCAACAGGCTTAGCTAACTTTGAGCTAGGGCAAGTCATCATGATGTTGGTTGGCTGTGGCTTGTTGTATCTTGCTATTGCAAGAAATTTCGAACCGTTATTACTCCTTCCTATGGGCTTTGGGGCTATATTAACGAATATTCCAGTTGCTGGGTTTTCTGAAGTAGGTGGCTTACTACACTATATTTATTATGCAGGGATAGATACAGGCATATTCCCATTAATAATCTTTATGGGAGTCGGTGCTATGACCGACTTTGGCGCCTTGATTGCGAACCCTAAAACTTTATTGTTAGGAGCGTCAGCGCAATTTGGTATTTTTGCTACGTTATTTGGTGCTATTGCTTTAAATGGTATACCAGGAATTGAGTTTAGTTTAAAAGATGCTTCAGCGATTGCTATTATTGGTGGTGCTGATGGACCTACAGCAATATTTTTGGCTTCAAAATTAGCACCTGAATTACTTGGCGCAATTGCGGTTGCAGCATATTCATACATGGCATTAGTACCTATTATTCAACCGCCTATTATGAAAGCTTTAACAACAGAAGATGAACGTAAAATTGAAATGGCGCAACTTCGTCCAGTAACGAAAGTAGAAAAAATTATTTTCCCACTGGGTGTGTTGTTAATGACTATTTTCTTTTTACCATCAGCAACGCCTTTAGTCGGGATGTTCTGTTTAGGTAACTTGATGCGTGAGTCGGGTGTGGTTGACCGTTTAAGCTCTACTTCGCAAAATGAGTTAATTAACATTACAACTATATTTTTAGGTTTAGGTGTTGGTTCAAAGTTAAGTGCAGAAGCTTTCTTAAATGTTCAAACATTGGGTATTTTAGGCCTTGGCGCAGTAGCCTTTTCTATCGGTACTGCTTCTGGGGTACTAATGGCTAAACTAATGAATAAGTTTTCTAAAGAGAAAGTTAACCCATTAATTGGTGCTGCTGGTGTTTCTGCTGTTCCTATGGCGGCTCGTGTTGCTAATAAAGTTGGTTTAGAGGCTAACCCTCATAACTTCTTGCTTATGCATGCTATGGGTCCAAATGTGGCTGGGGTACTTGGTTCAGCTGTAGCCGCAGGTATATTACTTGCTCTTGTAGGTTAAGCTTCCCTAATGCTATGTCTCCTTATGCAGAGATAAACTTGATTTATATTAAAAAAACCGAGCATGTCTCGGTTTTTTTATGTGCAAATGCTAATATTAGTTTTTATCCAAATGATACCTAACCCATATGAAATATTTTCTTATTATATGTTTTGCACTTGTTAGTTTGTCAGGCTGTTCTACGTCTTCAACTGGCCGTAATCAAGTAGCGCTTTATTCTGATTCTGAGTTAAATAAAATGGGGGTAACTTCATTTGAACAAATGAAGCAAGAAATACCTATTAGTACAGACCGAGCAACTAATGACTTTGTCTTATGTGTTGCTGAAGCTATTATTGGCAATGTGCCAGAATCTGTATTTCCTGGTGAATGGGAAGTGGTTGTATTTGATTCAGCACAAGTAAATGCTTTTGCTTTACCTGGTGGAAAAATAGGTGTTTACACTGGTATTTTGAATGTTACAGAAGATCAAGATCAACTCGCTGCAATTATGGGACACGAAGTAGGGCATGTGCTCGAAAGGCACTCTAATGAGCGCTTATCTGCCAGTCAGCTCTCGAATGTTGGCTTAGCTGTTGCCACTATTGCGCTTGGGGCAAGCGACATTGATAATAAAGGGTTATGGGTTGCAGGTTTAGGGATCGGCGTTCAATATGGTGTTATTATGCCTTATAGCCGCTCCCATGAAAGTGAAGCTGATATTGTTGGCCAAGATTTAATGGCTCGTTCTGGTTTTGCACCCGAGGCTAGTGTTCAGTTATGGAAAAACATGTCGAAGTTGAATAGTGCGGAGTCACCAGAGTTTATGTCGACTCATCCATCAAATGAAACGCGCATTAAACAACTCACTGATCACTTAACCGTTTCTAGGCCTTATTATTTAGCTAAAAAAAGTGCTAATACGCTACCTAAATGTGTAAAACCTAATGTTATTCCAAAGCCCAAGAGTTAAACACTAAGGTTTATTGTATTGTTTATTGTATTGTTTATTGTCTCGGGAAGTTTATATGGAAGCAGGTTCCTTTCCCTAGGTTACTAGAACATGTGATATTTCCATGGAGTGATTGGGTTACTAAATTGTAAACGATATGCATACCTAAACCACTACCTCCTTGACCACGTTTGGTAGTGAAGAATGGTTCAAAGATTTTACCTAGATTTTCCGTTGGTATGCCACACCCAGAATCTTTGAATTGCATGTTTATTTGCTGATCTTTCTGTTCTATATTAATGGTGATTGTGCCACCTTTTTCTTGTTCAAAGGCATGAGTAATCGCGTTTATCACTAAATTGGTAATAATTTGTGCTATCGCGCCTGGAGAGGTTTTGATAACTAAATCATCAGGACTATTCAGATTAACTTGAATACCACTACGTGCTATTTTAGGACGTAAACTTGACAACACATCATTGATATAAGCTTTTAATTTGAACTCTCTAATTTCTTCATTTGATTGATCTATAGCGACTTCTTTAAAACCTTGAATTAAATCAGCGGCTCTATTTAAGTTTGATTGTAATAATTTTGAGCTAGCAGTAGCTGTTTCAACGTAGTTAACGAGCGCTTTTTTGGTAATATTGTCATTTTGATAAAGTTTATAAAAATCATTGGTCGCATCTTCTAAGTGTGATGATGCTGTAATGGTAATTCCTATCGGCGTATTAATTTCATGTGCTACCCCCGCTACTAAGCGACCAAGAGATGCCATTTTTTCTGTTTGAATTAATTGTTCTTGCGTATTTTTGAGGTTATTGATTGATTGTTCTAGTTCTATTGTTCGTTGTTTAACACGGTTTTCTAATTCATTCTTATTGTCTATTAATGCTTGATTAGTCTGTTTTATTTCTACAGCAATAAGCCAAGCAATATAGCTGATAAAGCTTAATATAATGATTAGTAAAATAGCGGAATGTATATCACTTTCTTTAGTCTCATTATGGATGTATCCCATCTCGTTTAGGTAACCGATAGATAAAAGGTTAATAGCAACTAAGATATAGAGAAAAAAAGCTAAACGATGGCTACCTTTTAGTAGAGATATCATTATAAGCGCAGGGAAAGCAAAGAGTATTTCGTCTCTTAAACCGTTATATATCCAAACAAAGGCAAGTAATATAACCGTTAAAAGTAAAAGAAGTATATTTGTGCCTAATTCAAGTTTATTTCTTTGGGCTAAAAAATAAACGGGCATGATGATAATAATAGTGAATATAATGGCATAGATTATTTGCTGGTTATCAGTAAATAAGTATTGTATGGCAATTATTGCGAGAGCAGATTGAACGGCCCAAAATAGTTTAATTAACCTATTTTTAGGTATGTTTAGTGAGTCGATATCTACCGGGGTTACTTTATCCATATAATACTTCTGTGTTTGAAAATCATATTACTAAATACGTTTAGTCAAAAGCTTGTTAAGGGTGTAGTTTAAAATTAACCCATTCATTGTTTTGTTTTTCAAAACACACACGATCATGTAAGCGGTTTGAGCGTCCTTGCCAAAATTCAATATATGTTGGTTTTACTCGCCAACCACCCCAGAATTCTGGATGTGGCACTTCGCCTGTCGCGTACTTATCACTAAAAATAGCCATTCGTTTTTTTAGTTCGTCGTCATCAGTTAATTTCTGGCTCTGCTTTGACGCCCAAGCACCTACTTGACTACCTCGATCTCGGCTATGAAAATAGTCTGCAGACTCTTGTGTTGAAACTTTTTCAACAGTTCCTTCAATGCGTATTTGTCGCTGTAATACATTCCAATGAAATAGTAAGGCGACTTTATCATTTTCATTCAATTCCTGACTTTTTCTACTGCCATAATTGGTGAAAAATACAAAACCTTGCTCGTCGAATTTTTTTAATAGCACCATTCGAGAGCTGGGTTGGCCATTGTGGCCACAAGTACTCACCGACACAGCTTCAGGAAGTAATATTCCTGACTTATTGGCATCTTCAAACCATTGCTTAAATAATGGGAAAGGAGTTGAGTTGGTAGGTATCTCAGGTAAAGGCAAGGCTACACCTTGCCCAAAAGTAAGTAAGCAACGAAGTTTTTCAAATAAAGTCATAAGGCTAATAAGTTATCTTTGAAATAAAATCTATGTTATCAGCATTTACAGTAAAAAAAAGTGATAATTTTCAATTGATAATGCTCATTTTAGTGACATTACCTATATTCATTATAATCAAATACTATATTGGCGGGGGGCCGGGCATTATGCTCTGGATTTATTCGTTGCATTATTGTTATAAAAGCGTCTTTATTTTTTATATAAAGACATGATATTTCTTGTTAATAAACTAAAGTTATTTTGGTGCAATTACCAATCATTTTCATCGTCTAATAATTCTTTTAGTCTTTTTTTCTCCATTAATTCATCGATACGTTTACGAGCGAGCAAGTTTCTTTGTGCTTGTTCTGCTGCTGTTTTTTCGGTGAGTTCAACTGACTCAATATCAATATTTTTATTGAGTGTTTCATCGTCGTCATTTATGTCATCTAAAAAGTCATCTTCTACCATTGTCTTCGCTCTTAAAAAAATCTTGTATTCAATATCAACATAGGGGGCTAATGATACTATTTCAAACTTTTTTTGGAAGAACTTTCTATTTTATTTTATTGGTGTGCTAGCAATTGCTTGATAAACTATTGGGCTATATAGAATTAATGATATGAACTTATCTTATATGCAAAGTCTCGATTTTTCTTCTTGGTTTAATTGTTATCAACAACAAGCGTTGATGTTAAATGAGCGCCGTCTAATTGTATTGGTGGGAGATAATGCTTGGTCGAATTCTATATTAAAAAGTATTGATAGTGCTGATGAGAAAAATAGTAGTGACAGTAAGTGGCTGATTTACGGTGATAGCGATAATATTGAAGCAAATATTGCTAAGCAGCGTTTTCGCGATAAATTAGGTAGCGAAAGCAATTTTGTCATTTTTCAAGATCCAGACTTATCTATTGATGCTTTTGCTTGTTTGTCAGGCACACTAGTGGCAGGCGGTATATTTTTTCTATTAATAAACGATAGATCACAGATAGCAGAGAGCCTTTTTTATCAGCGATTTTTTGACTTATTAAAAAGTTTTCCTGAACATGTGATTATTGAAAAAAACCAATTTGTATTACCTACTTTGCTACCAACGCAAACAACGGATAATACATTTGAACGTAATGACTCTTTATTACCCTATAATTGTGTTACTCAAGAACAAATACTTGCCGTTGATTCAATTATAAAGGTGTTTAAGGGTAAGCGTAATAAACCTTTAGTATTAACGGCTGATAGAGGTAGAGGGAAGTCTACTGCTTTAGCAATTGCGTGCGCCGAGTTGTTGAAATCGGCAACTAAAGAATATCACTTGCGGTTAGTTATTACGTCAGCAGATATAGAATCATTAACCGTTTTCTTCAACCACTTGATTCGTTGCTTGCCTGAAGGCGAGTTTCAAAAGCGTAAGTTTACAATGTTACATGGTTCAGTTGAGTTTATTGCTGTTGACCAATTAATTAAACAACCGGTAAGTGCTAGTTTGTTGCTAGTTGATGAAGCAGCGGCTATTCCTATCTATTTGCTCGAACAGTTATTGTCGAATAATTCGCGCTTGGTGTTTGCTACCACTATTCATGGTTACGAAGGGGCTGGGCGAGGCTTCACCTTAAAATTTCAAGGCACGCTAGCGGCTCAATATCCTCATTGGCAAAGCTTACATATAAATGAGCCTATTCGATGGCGAGTTAATGACCCACTTGAGCAATTAGTTTTTGAAGCCTGTTTGTTGAATGCTGAACTGCCAAGTATAGCGGATGATCCATCAATAAATGGCTTGTCTTCATTAGTCTTTAAGCAATTTAGCGCTATTGAGTTAGCGCATAATGAATCACTGTTTAAGCAAGTTTTTTCGGTGTTAGTTACTGCGCATTATCAAACTAAACCAAGTGATGTAAAAATGATTCTAGATAATGAGCAAGTGCAGCTTGTCTGTTTATTGTCTAAAGAATTAACGAAGCAAAAAGTAGTCGCAGTTGCACTCTTAATTAATGAAGGTAGCTCTAGTTCTAGTTCTAGCTCTAATTCTAGTGCCACCTCAGATTCTACTGTTATCGATAGTGAATTAGTGAGTGCGATTCAGCAATCTAAAAGGCGTTTAAAAAATCATTTTGTTCCGCAATCACTATTAACCCAATGCGGAATTGAATATGCCTTCGATTATCATTACATCAGAGTGATGCGAATTGCAGTACACCCACAACTACAGCAGCAAGGCGTTGGCAGTTATTTTTTAGATAAAATAGAAAATTTTGCCGCATTACAAAATGTTGATTTTTTAGCGTCTAGTTTTGGTGCGACTAAGCCGTTACTTTCTTTTTGGCTAGTAAACTACTTTAAGTTAGCGCGTATAGGTTTCCAAAAAGATAAAGCAAGCGGTGAACAATCAGCCTTAGTACTTAAAGCGTTGTCTTCAAAAGCTACGGTGGCACTTACGGATATAAATTCAACGTTCTACCGCAGTTTTGAATACCTATTAACAGATGAGTATAAGTATTTATCTGCCAAGTTAGTAGCATTAATCATGTGTAACTCACCTAAGTTAACTTGTGTTGAATTGAGCGAGCGTGATCAAGCAAATATTGTTGATTTTGCTAAGGGATATGGTCAGTATTCAAGTTGTGTTTTTAGTTTACATTTATGGCTGAAAATGGTTCTTTCTGATGTGAAATATGCTGAAGATCAAGACTTGCTAGTATTTATCAGTCGCATCTTCCAGAAACATAGCATTAATGATGTTTGTAACACCTATGGTTTTACTGGTAAAAAAGCGCTTGAACAATTTTTGAGAGCAAAAGTTAAACTATTATTAAGTCGTTAGCTGTTAATCAGTAGAATAGTTGATTAGCTTCTTGCCTGCCATTCCCAGAACTTTTTCATACTCAAATACTCACAGCGTTTATCATTACCGCTTTCCCCAGACTTTTGGTCGCAAAGGTGAATATCTTCATGATGCAATAAGCGATCTACGTAATAATTGATTGTTTTAGCTAATCCGTAAGTTGGGTAGTCTTTATAGGTTTCAATTAAAATAGTTAACCAGCGTTCAAGCTGTAAAAATTCTCCAGAGGTTTTTAAGCGCATAGATATTGCTCCACATTTATTCCATCATCTGTACTGGCTGCTAATAAGGCTTGCCACAGAACTTTTTTGGCACTTGCGTTTAAGCATTTACAATCGCCACCGTGTAGTACTCCTGATTTAAGCAATTGATGTAACATATTACTTGATAATTCAACTTGAACCTTCGTGTCATTAATGTCGGCGCTAGAAATTTCAGAAGTCATATTTCATCCTTTAATGTACATTTTCTTAATCCTTAAAATAAACCAACTACAAATTAAATGCAAATGATAATTATTACTATTTGTGAGAAATCTAATGTTTTTTTGAGTAAGTGCAGTACAATAAAGTTAAGAGCAGTATAAGGATCAATAAACTATGAGTGTTGCAATTTGTGTTGAGGCACTAACTAAGAAGTATAAAGATGTTGTTGCGGTCAATAATATCAGCTTCAATGTTAAACAAGGTCATTGTTTTGGGCTTTTAGGGCCTAATGGTGCCGGCAAGACAACGACGATAGAAATTATGGAAGGAATTATTTCGGCTAGTTCAGGCTCAGTTGTTTATAAAAACCATGAGAAACAACCAAAAGAAGTCGATAATTATATTTCCCAGCAAATAGGAATTCAGTTTCAACATACCGCTTTACAAGACTTTTTAACTGTCAAAGAAACATTGAATTTGTTTTCTGCTTTTTATGAACATACATTATCGCAACAAAAAATTATTGAGCTCTGCGATTTAGGTGATTTTTTAGATCGAGATAATCGATTATTATCAGGCGGGCAAAGACAACGTTTATTACTTGCCTTAGCATTAATTAATGACCCTGAAATTATTTTTTTAGATGAACCAACAACGGGGTTAGATCCACAAGCAAGACGAAACTTTTGGCAATTAATAAAAAATGTTAAAGCACAAAACAAAACTATTATTCTGACAACACATTATATGGATGAAGCTGAGCAGCTTTGTGATGATATTGTGATTATGGCTGAAGGGAAAGTTATTGAATCCGGCTCACCACAACAACTCTTAAGTAAACACTTTAAAGAAGTATTTATTTACTTACCAGCACAACAAGTTCCGGCCTCGCTAATTCAAACTTATCAATGGAAAATAGTGTCAGATAGGGTTGAAATTACTACAAGTAATGTCGAGCAAACATTATTAATGCTGATACAAAATCAGGTTTCATTAGAAGGCCTTCATGTAAAGTCTGCTAATTTAGATGATTTATTTTTACATTTAACTGGCCAGTCTTTAAGAGAATAGAGCAATATGAATATAAAGCGTTTTTATGCGGTGTTCAAAGCCCGCAACATTGAATTTTTTCGTGATAGATCATCGCTAGGCTGGAACTTAATATTTCCTGTGTTATTACTTATCGGTTTTTCGGTTATTTTTTCAGGGGATGGGCGTCCAGCATATAAAGTTGGCATTATTAATAGTGTGACCGAAGGCAAGGCTCAAGCAGAAAGTGTACAAGATTCATTTAAAAATATTCGGTTTATTGATTATATTAATTACGACACTGTAGAGCTTGCTAATAAAAAGTTAAGTCATCACACCATAGATTTAGTGATTGATGTTTCAACAAGCCAATATTGGGTTAATAACGAATCATCTAAGAGCTATCTAGTAGAAAAAATACTTAATGTCCCATTAAAAAACTATATCCGTTTAGAAACGGTAGGAAAAGAAATTCGTTATATAGACTGGGTATTACCCGGAATTTTAGGCATGAATATGATGTTTAGTTGTTTATTTGGTGTTGGTTACGTCATTGTACGCTACCGTAAAAATGCCGTATTAAAACGCTTAAAGGCAACACCTCTATCGGCTTTTGAGTTTGTCTCAGCGCAGTTATTATCTCGTTTATTTATCGTGATATTTATATCTACGGTAGTGTATAGCGGCTGTAACTTTTTATTTGATTTTTTAATGCTCGGTAGCTATTTCGATTTAATTATTATTGGCATGTTAGGCGCTTTTTGTTTAATCAGTTTGGGTTTATTAGTTGCTAGTAGAAGTAAAAGTGAAGAGCTTATTGGGGGCTTATTAAATCTAACTTCTTGGCCTATGATGATGCTTTCAGGTGTCTGGTTTAGCTTAGAAGGGGCACCATCAGCGTTAAAAACCGTAGCAGACTTTTTACCTTTAACACACTTAGTGGCTGGTGCTAGGCAAATAATTACTGAAGGCGCTACTTTAGGTGACATTAGTTATCATGTTACGAGTTTATTAGTGATGAGTGCGATATTTTTGTCTCTTGGTGCTTACTTTTTTAGTTGGAATACTGAGCGTTAACACAGTTGTATTATCTCCTTTGCCCAATTAATAATAAATTGGTAACTTGAACGTTTGATTATCATTAAATAATGATAATCAAACGTAATTTATTATAGGTTTTTGAATTTTTAATATTAAATTGCTATAAAAATATATATTCTAGCTTTATGTCCTTTATAGCAAACTTACCCATTAAGAATTTATAATGAAAATATTGAGCTTGGATGATCACCCTATCTTTAGCCAAGGGTTGAAAGCGTCTTTGTCTGCCTATATGCAGGAATGTGATATTACCTCAGCCTTAAATGCACAAGAAGCACTAGCACTTTTAAAAAAAAATACCGACTTTGATTTGTTGATATTAGACTTATCCATGCCAGACATGGATGGTGTTTCTTTTATGAAATCACTTATCTCCAGAAAAATTGATATCCCTGTGGTGATTATGTCTGCAAAAGAAGATTTAGTGACCTTATCAGAGTGTTTAAGTCTTGGCGCATTAGGTTTTCTCCCTAAAACATGGACGGTAAATCAATTAAGTGAAGCATTAACTAAAATCATCAATGGTGAGATTGTTATTCCTGATCATATTGCCAACTCCTTAGCAATAATGTCGAAAAACTCCATAGAAAATACTCAGTCATCACTTAGCGAAAGGCAATTAGAAATATTGAAAATGGTACAGTCTGGGTTAACAAATGCAGGTATTGCTGCTGTTTTGTATATCAGTGAAGCAACGGTAAAGTCACATTTACAGCGAATATTCAAAATATTAGGCGCTAAAAATAGAATGGACTGTATCCGTAAAGCAGAACATTTAAGAGTACTGCCAGCGCTTAGATAAACTTATTGGAATTGGTATAACCAAACTGATACTGAAAATTGAACAAAATAAATATCATTTTGATAAAGGCTATTAACATTGCTTACATTAGATCTTGAACAAAAAATAAATACAGAGTTAATTCAAAAAGAAAGTTTCTCTTTATACATGAAAGAAATGTTGAGGATTTACATAGGCTCTATCATTGTTGGTTTACCGCTTTACTACTTTATTTTTAAAGCGCAAACATCAGAAAATTCTATCAACATATGGTTTACCCTCGATGCCATATTATTGGTAAGTGTGCTCGTTACTTTTTATCTGTTTTATAAATATCCTGCTAAATTTAATCCTTCTGCTTGGGTAAACCTTAGCGATATTCCTCTGCTTATTTTTAGTGCATATATAGCTTCTGCTCCTTGGTTACTATTACATTCAGAAACTGATATTTATTTGTATACCATGTTTATCATGATTATTGCATTAACGGGAACGATAGCGCATGCCCTTGCTTATTATTTTTATCGTGTAGTCGTTTTTTCGATGTTGCCTTTATTATCATTGGCCATTAAGTTGTATATGATGGAAGTAGATCATGGGGTCGATATTTATATCGCATTAATTTTGGTTTGGACAGGTCTAATGGCCTTTTTCCATGGTGTTAATAAATCATTAATAAGCGCAATTGTTCTAAAGTTTGAACATGTACAGGCACGTGCGAATGCTGAGCGACTTAATGCCGAAAAGTCGCAGTTTATTGCGGCGGCAAGTCATGATATTCGCCAACCACTGCAAGCGGTTAATCTTATTGTGAATACGCTTAAGTCAGGAAACATTAACCCTAAAGATGATGTACTATTTGAGCGTTTGGAGGACAGTGTTAATAGCATGTCTGAATTACTTAATAGCTTACTTGATGTTTCCAAATTAGACGCTCAAATTATTGTTCCTAACCCTCAACATTTATGTTTAAAAACCTTACTGCTTAAGTTACAAGGGGAATTTGAACCGCTAGCCAAAAATAAAGGGCTTTATTTCGAAATTGAGGTTGGAAGTTGTACCGCAGTAGCTGATGTTATTTTGCTTAAACAAGTGTTAAATAATTTATTATCAAATGCCATTCGTTATACAAATTCAGGGGGAATTAAAGTCTCTGTAAGTCATGACTTAGGTAAAATTCAGCTAAATATACAAGATACAGGCGTGGGGATAAGCGTAGCAGATCAAGATGTAATATTTAAAGAATTTCAACAACTACATAACCCAGAACGCGATCAAAACAAAGGTTTAGGGTTAGGTTTGTCAATTGTTAAACGATTATGCGAATTACAAGGTTGGTCATTATCACTTAACTCTGAACTGGGCGTTGGTAGCTGTTTTAGTATTAAAGTACCTGAAGGCGATAGCAAGTTGATTGAAGTAGCTAATGTTGTTGATATGAATAAAAGCTTGAGTGCTATTGATATCATCATTATAGATGACCATGAAGGCATTCGCTTTAGTTTAAGTAATATGCTAATTAGTTGGGGATGCAAAGTACGAGCCTTTGAATCAGCCGAGGAGGCTTGTAGAGCAATTAACGTCTTACCTGATTGGGCACCTAATCTACTCATATCAGATTATCGATTACGCAATCACAAGACAGGCATTGCGGCTATAAAGCAGGTTCAATTAACCTTAAATTATCCGATTAAATCAATATTAATTAGTGGTGATACCTCGCCAGAGGTAATAAAAGCGATAGAAGCCGAAGGCGTGAGTTGGTTACATAAACCGATTAAACCGGCAAAATTGAGAGTGGTGATTACACGAAAAATGAAAGATCTATAGTGACTTGATGACATTTCTTTTCTATTAAGCTTTTTCTATCAGTTTTTTCTACGAAGGTTTAGTCGCACTGAGAGGGGATAGTGAATTAACTGTCTCTAGTTGCATGAACGTTGCAACTAGAGACATTAAAAGCATATTAGTTATTTAATCTTAAGTATTCAAAAGCAAATAAACTTTTTCCAGACGTTTGATTATAGTATTGGCAGTATAGTTTTTCACCTTGTTTAGGGGCTAACGAACTTGTGTTAGCGTGAACGCTTAACATTGTTTTTCCTTTAGCCTTAAGTTTTTTATCCCATATACCGCTTCGAGAACTATTACTTCCTTCGGCGCATTCTTCTATCCCTTCAGAGTTACCACAATGAAGTAACATAGCTTTACCTGTGATAAAGTCTACGCTGTATGAATATTCATCTTTTCGTTCAGTTTCGCCTAATGCACCAGCACCAGGGTTAGCTGATCTAATACACTGCATAGACCAATCATTTGAATTACCTAATGCTTCATATTTTTTTGTGTCAACTTCCATATAAGCTACTTGACGTGATTCAAGTGAAGGTAAAATACAACCGTTAGTTAATTCGGCTGGCTTTCTATTTAACAAACCTGTACGTTTCTCTTTAGAAAACCCTTTCTGAAATGTATATGTACCTAGGTTACCTATTATTATATTTTCAGGTTTAAAATCAGTACAAGTCGTCATTGATGTTAAGCTTGCATCTGGTCCGCCTTCTAAACTTGGGCCTGCAACATTGCTAACACTAGCGCTTTCACTGGTTGATTTAGCCGTTTTCTGTACTTCTTTTTTAGCTTCACCGGTTAGCTTGTTTTTTAAACTACCAAAAAGATCAGCATGGGCACTTGAAACGCTTACTGACATTGCTAAACCCATTAAAATAGATACTTTACTTAACTTCATTGTTTTATTCCTTGTTACTACGGGTAATTATTTCGAATAACTATATATAAATAAAAGTAGTATCAGGGAAAATTTCATACTTTAGTATGAACCTGATTATCATTATAGCTTTGTGTTTACGTTAACTTTTATAAGAAATTATACTAATTGAAAAGATTAAGTTAGTGTTGCTAGCCATTGCATAGCATCTTCTTCATTATCAAAATTCTTACTTTGTTGTGATTGTCTAGAAGGGGAGAGCAAGTTAATAATATCAAGAGTCGTAATAGAAGATATTACCATTGCTTTGGCAACTAAATTTTGCGTGTTTAGCCATTGATTATATTTTTCAAGTTCTTCATATGCCTCTGGAGTACCACCTAATACTTCCAGATTATTGATTAAAATAGAAAAAGGTTTTCCTTGAAAGGTATCAATTATTTGTTTTACACCAACAGTATACTTTTTCGCACCAAATTCGTTAAAAGCGCCTTCTAGCTTTACTATAATAATATTTTTATCAACAGTAATTGTTACTTCTCCGTGTTCTATCTCCATTATTATTAGGGCTCCTTGGTGCATTTATTGATGCTATGGTTTATTAACTGTAGTGTTATATTTGCTGTAATTCAAATATAAAAAATTGATAATAAAACTTATCATTAATTCAATAGTCGACTATTCACCGCGTTACGTTATACTGCCGCGATAAAATGAACGTATTAAATACAGAATTAAAATAGCGGAGATATTGTGCACAATTTATATTATAAAGGTCGAATTCACACTAGAGAAAACCATGTAAAAACAGGGTTTAAAAATGAACGCAATGCTAAGCTAGGGACAGAAAAAAATCCATTAACGCTAGTTGTTGGTAGTGAAATAAGAAAAACAGAAGTTGAGGCTATTGTTACGGAAAATAAATTTTATGCTGATATCAGTGTTGATGACTCTGTTGATGAGAATATTAGCGAGCTTGATGCAGTATTAAATACACCAAAGACGACTACCTTTGAGAAAACACCTAACCGTAACGATCCATGTTCGTGTGATAGTGGCAAAAAATATAAAAAGTGTTGTGGTTAAATACTACCCCTTTTATAGAATAAATAGTTTATTCGTTTTTTCGTCGTAGGTGTGTTTTTTAAATTTTTGATTTTTATGGCGCCTTTGAGAAGATTCGAACTTCCGACCTAGCGCTTAGGAGGCGCTTGCTCTATCCAACTGAGCTACAAAGGCGTTTTGAAGCGGTAAATTAATGACCTAACTTTATGGTGCATATTCTATTGCTTTATGAGCATAAAGTTAAGCTTTACCTTTGCTTTATATACTTTTTTTAATATCGTACTGCTACATCATTTATTTGAATATTATCTAGTAAATCATTATTCAACGTTTTTGCTGTTGCACTTTGTGATGTGAGTTTGGTTACTTTAACTTTATGAGGGCTAATATTGTAACCCGTATAGCTTTTTCCTTGTTGACTAACGAAAGTGCTACTATGGAGTAACGTGAACTCATCACCAATTTTCACGCCATGATTTTTACCTAAATTTATTGTAATTTGGTTGCCTTGGACTTGTATTATTTTTCCTTCATTCGGCTCACACATAACATTTTCGTCAATATCATTTATTGTTCGACTAAGTAAAGCATCAATCATATTACCGTAATCGCTCTG
The DNA here is from genome assembly GCF_018860915.1 of Colwellia sp. C2M11. Lineage (GTDB taxonomy): Bacteria > Pseudomonadota > Gammaproteobacteria > Enterobacterales > Alteromonadaceae > Colwellia. The sequence goes on along the minus strand of NZ_JAHKQD010000004.1, from coordinate 21,362 downwards.
CCAAAAGGTGGTGGCGTGTACATCAATACTTCTTCTTTTATTGAAATCCCAAACCGCAGAGTCTTGGTAATTACCTTGCCATATTTGTTCGCCACTAAAACCATTGTATAAATAAAGGGTAAAATCGAAATTCCTAGGGTAGGTCGGTTGTTGCCATACTTTTAATGAATTTGTTCTTTGCTCTTGCAAAGACATATCGTTAATTTCACTAAAAAGAACATATTGGCTGTCGGTATTTTCAGCTAGAGAGATTGTGAGTTGTTTTATTTTTTCTTCATTGAAACTATTATTTAAACGCGAGAATTCTGTTGAGCTTTTAAGTAATAATTTACCCCCGCTATAGCTACTTTGATTTTTAAGTTTTTTATTTAGCTGTTTGATCATGGCGGAATCAATTTGATATATTTTGCCAAGGTTTGCGTGTTCTCTTTGAAGTAAGTGGCTTTTGGTGATCAAAATTGATTTTTTGTAATCTAACGAGAAACACTTTTTTTCTTGAGGAAAAATATCGGCACGTATAGTAACGCTAATCATATCGTTACTATGAAGCTCTTCTATTAATTCAATTGAATTCACACTGCCACTAGCACGTATACTTATTTGATCTTGAGTGAGCAACCCATTCACTACTTGTTGAATACTTGAAACGCTAGCACCAGCGACAAGTAATGCTTTTTTTAACGCATTTTCCATTGCCTTAGTTCGAGCTACTTCAACCGAGTCTTTAGCTGTTGATGCATAGCCTTGAGCCTCATACCATTGTGCATTAGTAATAGCGCTAGTTACCATTAAGCTGATAGATAAAATGATTTTTTTAGATATAGTATACATATACTCTCTCATGAAAATGAAAAGCCTGTTTTAGGCATAGTGCAATTTACAAGGAACTTTACTATAGAGCTTATGCACAATGTGTGCCTGTTTATTTTAACTAACCTTGTACTTGAAGCTTAATTGGCTTGAAATGTGCATTGTTTTATAGCAATAAATAATCGAATAGATAAAAAGTTCATTGCTTAAGCTAGCGAAATATAGCATAAATGTTGAATTATTAAGGGGTTCACTATGATAAAGTGGCTGATACCATTACTGCTGCCGACTCTTTTATCTTGTAGCAATACAGTAAAAGAAGATAACTTTTATAAGATAAAGCAAACAGATAAAAGTGAGATAGATAGTTATAACTTACCTAAGCATGCCATTAATGATTTAGTAAAAGGTTTAGCGTATCAAATGTTAGCAAATAGTAGTTTTGTTAACGCGAAAACGCCGGTGGCTGTTGCTTCGTTTGTTAATTTAGAGGATCTTGAGTCAACTAATTGGCTAGGAAATCAAATAGCAGAAAGCTTTGTGCATGAATTACAGAGTCATGGTTTGGTCATTATTGACTACAAGGCTACAGGTCATATTCGTGTTACAAAAGCAGGCGACTATGTTTTTAGTCGTGATTGGGAAGAGCTTCCTGAACGTCAGATTATTGACTATGTAGTCACAGGAACTATGATGGAGCAAGAAGACGGGATTATCGTTAATGCACGTATGATTGGCATTCAATCTCATGTTGTTGTTGCTACAGCACAATCTTTTATTCCTAAATGGGTTGTAGGTGCAGAAAAAAATCATGGTGAACATGTCATAATGAAAGACGGTATGATGATTCGCAGTAATCATAAATTAATTAAAGAGCAGCGCGCTGTTGCTATTCAACAGTAATTTAAGAGGTGAAATAATGATAAATGCACGCTTTAAAATAATAACTGCTGTTGTAAGTTTACTGTTTATTGCTTCTTGCACAAGCATGTACGATAAGCATGTACAATGGCAAGTAGTTGAACCACAAGTATTTCCTATTATTCACGGTATTGGTTACGCACCAATAAGTTTACAAAAATCTGATAACAAAACTCAACGGATGCTAATGGCCATTAAAGCGTCGAAAATTGCCGCTTATTCAGAGTTAGCAGAGCAAGTTTATGGGCAACAAATTAGTAGTTCAACAACTATGGCTGATATGTTAATTGAAAATCAACAATTAGTTTCATCTATAAAAGGCTTAATTAGAGGCGCTAAAGTCGTAAAAAGTTATCCGGTAGGGGATACTTATACAACAGAATTACAGCTTGATTTCAAAGACGTGTATGAAATATATCAAGCAAATTTACAGCGAAAAGAAATTAAGAAGGTCGAATACTTTTAAACGTAGGGTACACTCGATTCAACCAAGCTTCATTATAGAGGCTTGTTTTGTATTAATGAAATATTGACTTGAGGTTATTTTGAGTCAGTTATTCTAATAGCTAATAATTTGAATAACTGAAGTATATGACTTATCTAAGCTTTCATCTCTATGCTGCTTAATCCACCAGATTTCTTACCTTTACTATCATAAGTCATTGATGATTTATTGTTATTTTCTAATAACGTTGTTTTCATACGCTGAACAGCTAGCTGAGATTGCGCTATTATTTGGCCATTTATTTTGTTTTTTTGTTGGCAAAGGTGTAATAGATCTTCAATTTCAGTGAGTTTTTCATCAAGAACCCCGGCTTTTTTATCTATTGAGAAAGCTTGGTTAAGACTAATTTTTTTATCTAAATCTTGAATAGCAACCAACAATAAGTTTTTTTGCTCACTAATTTCTAGTAATGCGTCAGGTTGATGTTGCTGTAAAATAAGTTTTTCACTACTAATAATTTGCTCTAGTTCTTGTAATTGAGCAAATTGTTGAGAAATTAACTCTATTGATTGAGGGGAAGCTGACATTAAGTACACCTTTATTATAGCAAAGGGTGATTATCACCCAGTCCCACGGTTATATCAAATTATAACGTAAATTCAAACTTAGCCATGCTAGCAGCAAGCTTTTGCGGATCTATTTTATACTCACCAGAGGCAATTGTTTTTTTCAGCTCTTCAATTTTCTCTTGATTAATCACAGGTGCATCAGCTGATTTTTTTTGTAATTCTTTGAACTGTTGCGCTTGTGGCGTCAAGGAAACAGAGTCGCGAGCAACATGTTTAGTTTGTGGGCTATGTGCTGTAGTTTGAGCCACATCTTGTTTAGCATGAGACTGCTTATTTTGGTTGATCTGTGCTTGGTTATTTAAGTTATTGATATTTATAGTCATAATATTACCCTACGGTAAAAAGTTCTTCTAAAGTTTATTCATTAACTTTATATCGGCAAAAAGTAAGATAACTTAAATAAAATACACTAAAAATTTTAGGGTAAAATAATTTCCGACGGTAAAGATTAGATCTTAAAAATTATAGGTTAATAGTAACCTGATTAACAGCACTAATTTGAGGCTTAATTATTCGACCAGAACGTGAGTTTTTAACCTCAATCTGTTCATGTAAATTACCTGAGCTTAGTGCAGTACCTTTTGTTTTAATTAAAAAGTTATCATTTTTTGCAATAATAGTAATAACGTCTCCTTTACAAACTAAACATATGTTTGATTTAGTAATGGTGCGTTCATTGCCGATTCTTTTTTCTGCTTTACTACCCAACACTGAGTTTATATCGGTAATCCTTTCACCACGTATTTTGTTTGTGGCAATGTAATCTATTGCAATATTCTCTTTAGTGAGCACTTCACCTTTCTCAATCGTACTCGTTGTAACAACAACTGCAAAGGTTCTTTCAATTTTAGCAGGTAAGTATAATTGCCAAGGAGTTGCATCATCACAAGTTATATTAACATTAACATTCCTACGATTGGTATTTTCAGGTATATTTGCTTTAATAGGTACTTGGCAAGGTTTTATTATTATTCTTGTATCTATATTGGTAACATTAAAGGATATTCGTCCATCAGCTGGCGCAGGTATATTGGCTTCTAGGTATTTTTTTGCAAATGACTCTATATAAGCTCTATCCCATGTTGTCGCTAAACTGATGGAGGGTAAAAGCATTAATAAGCAGATAAAAGAAAGATAAACGATACTTGTACGCATGATTTTTTGCCATATATTTTTAGGTTAATTCAAATACTCGACTATGCTCTTAACTAGGGTAACATAGTTATTGGCACATTAAGTTTATACTATGAGTATATTAATTATATTCATTACTTATAATATAGTGACATACTAAGCATCAGTTTTTTGTCACTTATTTTGACATACAGTAAATACAATCAAGAATTGTGCCTTTTTGTTCTATTCAATATAGGATTAATGATAGCGCTCTTGATTATAAATGAGGTTTTTATGGCAGGTATATTAGACTCGGTCAATCAGCGAACACAATTGGTTGGTCAAAATAGATTGGAACTACTACTTTTTAAATTGGTAGGTCGCCAACGTTTTGGAATTAACGTTTTTAAAGTAAGGGAAGTATTACAGTGTCCTAAATTAACCATGATTCCTAAACAAGACTCTTTTATTAAAGGGGTTGCTCATATTCGTGGACAAACTATTTCAGTTATTGATATGAGTAAAGCTATTGGTGGGCCAGCGATAACGCAAACTGAAGATTCTTTTATTATTATTGCTGAATATAATCGTAGTATTCAAGGCTTTCTAGTGGCAGGTGTTGAGCGGATTGTTACGTTAAGCTGGAAAGACATGATGCCACCTCCTGAAGGAACAGGGAAGTCTAGCTATTTAACTGCTGTTACTGAAATTGACAATCAAATGGTTTCTATTTTAGATGTAGAAAAAATATTGAATGAAATTAGCCCTGTTTCAACTGATTTAAGTGATGGTGTTGTTGATAAAAGCGTGGGCGAAGATCTCGGTGAACGAATAGTGATGATAGCGGATGATTCAACCGTGGCACGTAATCAAGTAAAAAGAGCATTAGAGCCATTAGGTATTAAAATGGCGTTAGCAAAAAATGGGCAAGAGGCATTAGATCAACTCATTGCTATTGCTGAAACGTGTGAGCATAGCATTACTGAGAAAGTAGCTTTAATGGTTTCTGATATCGAAATGCCAGAAATGGATGGCTATACGCTAACCGCTGAAGTGAAAGGTAATGAACGTATGGCTAAAATGCCAATTATTTTGCATACATCACTGAGCGGTGTGTTTAACAATGCCATGGTTCAAAAAGTTGGTGCTGATGATTTTATTGCTAAATTTCATCCAGATGAACTAGCAACAGCGGTTAAAAAGTGGCTAAACCATCCATTATAAAAATAGTCACCATATAAAATAAATTAGGAAGTAGTACTAGTGTCAGTAAGACAACTTGACGATAAAAGTTATCATCAATTTAGAGTTTTTTTAGAGCAACAGTGTGGCATTGTACTAGGTGAAAGTAAGCAATATCTAGTTAAAAGCCGCTTAGCTCCGTTAATGAGCAAGTTTGGTGTTAATTCGCTTGGAGAATTAGTGACTCGAACGTTGTCACCCGTAGAGCGACAACTACGAGCTGCAGTGATCGATGCCATGACGACTAATGAAACACTATGGTTTCGTGATGATTACCCTTTTAAGCTATTAAAAAGTAAAATATTGCCCGAATTAGCTCAACGTAAAACGCCTGTCAAAATTTGGTCAGCAGCGAGTTCGTCTGGGCAAGAAGCATACTCTATTGCGATGTCAATTTTAGAGTATCAAAAAAGTAATCCTGGCAGCTTCTCAAGAGGTATACAAATTATTGGTACTGATATTTCAAGTACTATGCTGGAACACTGCAAATATGGACATTATGATTCACTTGCGTTAGCACGTGGTTTGTCTGAAGAAAGAAAAAGACAGTTTTTTGAAAATGGTGATAATGGCATGCTGAAGGTAAAAGATGAAGTGAAAAAAATGGTAAGTTTTCGCCCGCTTAATTTACTTAATAGCTATAGTTTGATGGGACGTTTTGATGTTGTTTTCTGTCGAAATGTGCTGATTTATTTTTCAACAGAAATCAAAACTCAAATAATAAGTCAAATTCATGGCACTTTGAATGAAAGAGGGTATTTGTTTTTAGGTGCTTCGGAATCACTTTCTGGATTAAATGCTGATTTTGAGATGCTGCGTTGTAACCCAGGTATTATTTATCAAAAAAAATAAAAAGGGAATAATCTCCTTTTATTATTAATGTGCTGTAACCACTATAGTTGTGAAATTTACAATAAATAGAAGTTAGATAAACTTCACAACTTAGTATTTACTTAATCTACAACCTGCTATTTCACTGGATATTAACTTTACAAACCACATACTCCCCTCTTATTTATCCCTGCAACATACTTTCATTGCTTAATAATTTTTTATTTACTACTAGTAAGGTCGTTGGCAGCATTTTACTTTCTTTTTAATTTGTATCATCTTTATTGGCATAATTATTGAATGACTCAATGTTAAATATAATTAATGGTGAGTTATTATGGCTATTAGCTTTGATAAAGGTTTTGAACTTCACGCAAAGGGAATGCTTTTGCGATCTCAGCGAGCGGAAGTGATCGCTAGCAATATTGCTAATGCTGATACCCCTGGTTATAAAGCAAAGGGCATGGACTTTCAAAAAGCGATGCAACAAGCTGGTCAACAACAAATTGGCATGAGTAAAACTCACGCTAAACACTTTGATGTGCGTACTGAAATAAATAATAACATTGCTTTTCGCAATCCAGATCAGCCCGATACCGGAGACGGTAACACGGTAGATGTACAAGTGGAACGAAACTTGTATCTAGAAAACACATTAGAGTATCAAGCTGGGGTTCAGTTTCTTAACGGAAAAATAAAAGCCCTGAAAAATGTCATCTCAGGAGGTGCTTAATAATGAGCCTTTTTAACGTATTTAACATCACAGGTAGTGGTATGAGTGCGCAGTCAATGCGTTTAAATACCACGGCAAGTAACATTGCTAATGCTGACAGTGTTAGTTCAAGTGTAAGTGAAACATATCGTGCTAGGCATCCAGTTTTTGCCGCTGCTATGCAAAAAGCTGCCGGGGGACAAGAAAGTAGTGTTGGTGTACAAGTATTAGGGATAGTTGAAAGTAACAAACCTCTAAATGTTGAATACGCACCTGAACACCCTATGTCAGACAAAGACGGTTATATTTATAAACCTAATGTTAATGTTATTGAAGAAATGACCAATATGATTTCTGCGTCTCGTTCATATCAAACTAATGTGCAATTAGCAGAGTCAGCAAAAAACATGTTAACTAAAACACTGCAACTTGGTCAGTCATAAGGAGTAGGAAATGGAAACTGTTAGTGGTACAAATGGCCTTGACTCTCTTTATTGGCAAAAAGAAGAATATGAAACTGCTGATAGTGGTGGCAATGGCATGCTCACGCAGGCTGATTTTTTTGCGTTGTTAACACAAGAGTTAGCAAACCAAGATCCAACCGAACCTGCAGATAACAATGAAATGATCTCTCAAATGACCGCATTCTCTACAACAGACGGTGTAAGTCAGTTGAATGAATCTTTTGCTGGTTTTGCTAGCTCGATGACTTCAAGTCAAGCCTTACAAGCCTCATCTTTGGTAGGTCGAAGTGTTTTAGTTGAAGATAATGTTTTTGGCATGAGCGAAGGCGATTCAGTTCAAGGGAAAATAGTTACTACTGAGGCGGCAAGTAATATCACTATTTACGTTGAAAACGTTGCAGGTGAAATTGTTCAAACGGTACCTGTTGGCGATATGGCTGCAGGTGGTGCCGCCTTTACTTGGGATGGCCAAACGTCTGCAGGGGAAGCCGCAACTACTGGGGCTTATCGTTTTAGAGTTGTTGGTCTTGTTGAAGGACAAGCGTCTGAATTGCAAGCAATGACTTATCGTAAGGTAGATAGTGTTACGCTTGCCGGTTCAAACGGTATTGTACTTAATCTTAATGGTGGTAGTGCGATGAAATTAGAAGATGTAGTTGAAGTTGCAGAAGGTTAATTGATTGGGGTAAAACTCAACAAAAAGATAAATTTTACAGGTTAGCATTAGAATGAAATGTAGCCTAATAAAGCAATGAATTTTTAAGAGGATTAAATTATGTCATTTAATATAGCATTAAGTGGGTTAAACGCAGCACAAAAAGATTTAGATGTTACGTCTAACAATATAGCTAACGTTAATACCACGGGCTTTAAAGAATCGCGTGCTGAATTTGTAGATGTATATGCAACATCTTTATTGTCATCAAGTAAAACAAAAGTGGGTGATGGTGTCTTAACATCTGAAGTTGCTCAACAATTCTCACAAGGTAGTATCGCTTTTACGACTAACTCGCTTGATTTAGCAATAACAGGTAGTGGTTTTTTTGCTACGGTACCAAGTATTGATAGTTTAGAAACATCTTATACTCGTGCAGGTGAATACAAGTTAAATGATAGTAACTTTGTTGTTAACTCTGCCGGCGAATATTTATTAGCATTTGATGTCAACTCAGATGGCTCTTCTTCATCGGTTGCCTTAAGTACTGCATCGCCATTACAAATACCTACTTCATCCGGATCGCCAACAAAAACAAATGAAGTAGACATTAAAATGAATTTACCTGCCGGTGATGATGTTCCTTCTTTTGCTTTCGATAAAGATGATTCACTTACTTATAACAATGCCACGTCGGTTAACATTTATGATTCACTAGGTGATAGCCATGTGATGACCTACTATTTTGTTAAAACGGCGGCAAATAATTGGGATATGCATGTGGCTGTAGATGACCAGTTAGTGGATCTCCCTGGTGGTGTCGATTTGGATGGTGATGGTATAAATAATGCTACTTTAGAATTTGATTCAAATGGCGATTTTATTGGTCAAGTGCCAGCTACCATTACCACTGCGGCACTAGGGGCGGCAGTATTAACGAACGGTGCTGATCCAACTCAAGCGGTAGTCATTGATTTTAATTTAGATACAACGGGTCCTAATGTTAATGAACCAACGCAATTTGCTTCTAACTTTGAAGTGACGTCATTAGAGCAAGATGGCTTAGCGGTTGGTCGACTAACCGGTATTGAGATAGGTACTGATGGCTTAGTAGAAGCTACCTATAGTAATGGTACCGCCACGCCTCTAGCGCGTATAGCATTAGTTAATTTTGCGAATGAGCAGGGCTTAACGCAGATAGGCGGCACGTCATGGAAGGAAAGTATCACTTCTGGTGAGCCAGTGGCGGGTGAAGCTGGCGGAGGCACTTTTGGTGAAATTAACTCTTCAGCATTAGAGCAATCTAATGTGAACTTAACCACAGAATTAATTGATTTAATTTCAGCACAGCGAAACTTCCAAGCTAACTCTCGTTCGTTAGAAGTGGATAATGATTTAAATAATACTATTTTACAAATTAGATAGTTAAGCAGTGATTTTATTTTAACTGTTGTATTATTGAACAAAATTATCTTTAAGCTGCTAGCTCTCGATGACTATGTTATTGGGGGCAGCAGCTTTTTCTTTTATTCTCTTATCTATTTCCTCTATATATTTCTTTTCAAAGTGCAGAAAAACATAGCATAAACTTCTTAATACATCTTTGGCATTGTCCTTGCATTTACTAATGTAACAATTTTTATTTTCTGGAAACCATTATGGATAAGATGCTTTATGTCGCCATGAGCGGTGCCAAACAAAATATGCAGGCGCTAGCAATTAATGCTAATAACCTCGCAAATGCCAAAACTACAGGCTTTAAAGCTGATTTAGCACAAGCGCGAACCATGCAAGCGTTTGGCGAAGGTCAACCAACACGTGTTTTTGCCATGACTGAACGCGCAAGCCAAAATTTTGACTCTGGCTCTTTATTAACGACTGGACGCCCGCTTGATATCGCAATCAAAGGCGACGGTTGGTTTGCTGTACAGACGCCGCAAGTAATGAATAGTGCCGCTGATCCTTTTGGACAAAGTGAAGCTTATAGTAGGCAAGGACATTTACGTTTAACAGAAAATGGCACCTTAGAAACGACCAGTGGTGAAGTTGTATTAGGAGACAATGGTCCTATTATCGTTCCTTTACCGGTTAGCAATATTCAAATCTCATCTGATGGAACTATTATGGTTCAGCCTGAAGGGGCGCCAAGTAGTGTACAGGAAGAAATTGGCCGCATTAAATTAGTTGACCCTGATGTTCGTTTATTAGAAAAAGGCGCTGATGGTCTATTTAGACGTAAAGATGGTCAAGCAGAACTGGCTAGTGTCAATGTACAAGTCCAAGGCGGTGCTCTTGAGTCAAGTAATGTTAATCCTTTGTCTGAAATGACAGACATGATCGCATTACAAAGGCAATTTGAAATGCACTTAAAATTAATGAAAACAGCAGAAGAAATTGATTCAAGCAGTTCTTCATTATTACGTGCATTCTAGTCTTAAAGAAATGCATGAAAGCAATAAAATTTTTAGAGGTGATGTATGAACCCAGCATTATGGATAAGTAAAACAGGTTTAGACGCTCAAACCAAAGATATCGCAGTTATTTCTAATAACTTAGCGAATGCCAGCACTGTTGGTTTTAAAAAGAGCAGAGCAGTATTTGAAGATTTGCTTTACCAAAACATAAACCAACCAGGTGGACGAACGGCTAATGATAGTGAAGCACCTTCAGGTTTAATGCTAGGTGCAGGTACTAAAGTTGTTGCTACGCAAAAAATCCATACGCAAGGCGATATGCTAACAACAGATAATTCGTTAGATCTTATGATTCAAGGTGAAGGCTTCTTTGAAATTTTGTTACCTGACGGTTCATCTGCTTACAGCCGTAATGGTCAATTTACCATGGATGAAGAAGGTAATATGGTTACGCCAGGCGCTGGTTATGCGTTACAGCCACAGATTACTATCCCTGAGGACGCAATCAGTATTGTCATCTCACAAGACGGTGAAGTGTCAGTAACACAACAAGGCCAGGCAGAGCCTGCGGTAATTGGACAAATTAACACGGTTAATTTTGTTAACCCAACAGGGCTTGAGCCAATAGGACAAAACTTATTTACTGAAACCGCTGTAAGTGGTGCTCCACAAGAAGGTATTCCAGGTCTAGAGGGCTACGGTATGCTAGTGCAAGGCGCTTTAGAAACCTCTAACGTAAATACTACCGAAGAGCTGGTGAACTTAATCGAGTCTCAACGTGTTTACGAAATGAATTCGAAAGTAATTTCTGCTGTTGATGAAATGTTAAGTTATATCAACCAACAACTGTAATTTATTTTTAGTTTAAACAGGTAGGAAATAAGGTAGGAGGCAATAATGAAAAACAAACTATACAAATGTAGCTTTAATTTAATTGTAATGATGTTAATAGCGCTGTTAAGTGCTTGTAGTAACACTGTGGAATTAAGTAAAGTCTTACCTAATGATCCTGATTTTGCGCCTATTTTACCTGAGGAAGAAGAAGCAGCAATTATTCCGACAGGTTCGTTATTTAAAGCAAATTACGTTAACAATATTTATTCTGATTCTAAAGCACACCGTACTGGCGATATCATTTCGGTGATCTTAAGTGAAAGTACTCAAGCAAATAAAAATGCGAAAACAGAGCTGAAAAAAGAAAACAGCAGTGAGCTTGATACTGTTATGGGCTTAGGTGGCAATCCATTTACACTTAATGGTAATACATTAGAATTTGGCTTGAATCAAAACTCTAACTTTAAAGGCGATTCAAAAGCTGATCAGGGTAATAGCTTAAGTGGTGATATTTCGGTACATGTTTTAAAAGTTCTTCCTAACGGTAACTTAATGATACGTGGAGAAAAATGGCTTACGTTAAATAATGGCGATGAATACATCAGGTTAACAGGTGTTATTCGTCCTAAAGATATCAATTCAAACAACACTATTTTATCAACCAAAGTTGCTAATGCTCGCATTCAATATGCTGGTACTGGTAGTTTTGCCGATGCCAACGAGCAAGGTTGGTTAACTAAATTCTTTAATAGTTCATGGTGGCCATTATAGGTGTGAACTATCCTGCTGAGCTATGAAAAATTTGTCAGTAGATAATCCTATAATTAAAAAAGGTAATATTATGAAAGCAGTATTTACAATTATCATTATGTTGATGGCCTTTTCCAGTCATGCGCAGCGTATTAAAGATTTAACTGATGTTGCAGGCGTACGATCTAATCAACTTGTTGGTTATGGATTAGTGGTGGGGTTACCGGGGACAGGTGAGCAAAGTCCTTTTACCGAGCAAAGCTTCAAAACAATGTTAAGTAATTTCGGAATTACTATGCCTGAAGATCTTAAACCAAAGATTAAAAACGTCGCTGCTGTCGCTGTTCATGCAGAATTAACAGCTTTTGCCAAAGCAGGACAAACTATTGATGTAACTGTTTCCAGTATGGGGAGTGCCGAGAGTTTACGTGGTGGTACATTATTACAAACCATGATGATGGGGCTTGATGGTAATGCTTACGCTGTCGCACAAGGCAGTTTAGTTGTCAGTGGTTTAGGCGCTGGTGGTCTTGATGGTTCAAAAATATTAGTAAATACACCAACTGTAGGGCGTATAGCCAATGGCGCGACAGTTGAACGTGAAATTAAATCACCTTTTTCAATGGGGGATCATATCACTTTTAATTTACATAAATCAGACTTTACCACGGCCAAACGACTGTCTGATACTATTAATGATCTTATTGCGGGCTCAGCAAAAGCAATTGATGCAACGTCGGTACAAGTAACAGCACCAAGAGATATTGCTGACAGAGTTAGTTTCTTGTCGGTATTAGAAAATTTAGAATTTGAACCTGCATCACCTGCCGCTAAAATTATCGTTAATTCTCGTACAGGCACTATTGTTATTGGCTCTGAAGTTCAATTACTTGCTGCGGCTATTACCCATGGTGGTATTACGGTTACGATAAATGAAGTGCAAAATGTCGTACAACCAGGGGCTTTTGCCGAAGGCGAAACTGCAATTGCTAACGAATCTAGTGTTAATGTTACACAAGAAGATGCACGTATGTTTGTCTTTGATCCGGGCGTATCGCTTGATACCTTAGTGAGAGCCATAAATGAAGTTGGTGCGGGGCCAGGCGATGTTATGGCTATTTTAGAAGCGTTAGATCAAGCGGGCGCTATTCGTGGCCAGCTTATCGTTATTTAACGGTAGAAACTTATGGCTGATAATCTAATTAACTCCTCTAACTTTGAGCAATCGAGAAACTTTTTAGAGCTGAATGGCTTGAATGCTATTCGTCAACAGTCTAAAGAAACTGATGGTGACAGTAAAAAAGCAGCTTTACAAGAAGCCGCACAGCAGTTTGAAGCAATTTTTATGCAAATGCTACTGAAAAGCATGCGTAAAGCACAAGATGTGTTGGAGTCTGACAGCCCTTTTAATTCTGAGTCAACTAAGTTTTATCGTGATATGAGCGATCAACAAATGGCGGTTGAATTATCTTCAAATGGCTCATTAGGTTTAACCGATTTAATTGTAAGACAGTTAGGTGGTGGAGATGATAATTTCACCCCAAGGACAGTATTACGTAATGATGCTAATCTTGAAAATATAAATTTAACGCGTGAACCTGCTAGTACTCATTTACCCAATGCTAATCCTTTTGCAATATTCTCTGAAGATAATCAATCTGCTGGAAGTAAATCAACCTCAAATCTAGCGACACAAACATCAAATGATAGTTTGAGCCAAGCGCCATTTAGACCATTAAAAATGACGACAGAGGGACCATCAGGTGACGATAAAAGCGTCAATTTTTCAACGCCATCGTTTGCCGAGCCCAAAGATTTTGTTACTGCTTTAATAGAGCCAGCAAAAAAAGTAGAAGAAAAGATAGGTGTGCCTTTCCAAGTTATTATTGCTCAAGCCGCACTTGAAACTGGTTGGGGACAAAAGATAATTAAAGATCAGCAAGGCAGTAGTTCAAATAATTTATTTAATATAAAGGCTGATAATCGCTGGGATGGCGAGCATATTCAAAAAGATACTTTAGAATTTGAACAAGGCGCCATGGTAAAAAAATCAGCACCATTTAGAGCTTACGAATCGCTTAATGATAGTTTTAATGATTACGCTAATTTTCTGACCAATAACGACAGATATCAAGGTGCATTACAAAATTCTGGCAATGTGGAGCACTTTTTGCAAGGTTTACAGCAGGCAGGCTATGCGACCGATCCACAATACGCCAATAAAATAATGGCAACGCTTCGTACAGTCTCAAATTTAATCACCAAATAAATATAAATCGTAGGCTACTACGGTAAATGTTGAGACTATCATTATGTCAGTAAGTTTATATCAAAGCGGCGTGAGTGGCTTGTCAGCAGCCCAACAACAGTTGGCTACTACAAGTAATAACATTGCTAATGTAAATACTGAGGGCTATAACCGACAGCGTGCTGAACAAAATGCATCAATGGGGTTAGTCACCGGTGGTAATTACATTGGTACTGGTACTTATGTTCAAGACATTACCCGAGTATACGATGAATTCTCGTACAAAGAACAAACGCTTAGTCAAAGTAATTTAAGTAACGCTGATTTATTTGATAGGCGTTTAACACAGCTTGATCAAATTATGAATACCGGCGGTGGCGCTGTTGTTACTTCTTTAGAAAACTTTTATCAAGCAGTTAATAGTATTGCAGATAATCCTGGCGATGCTGGTTTACGTAGCATAGTACTTAATCAAGCCAATATCTTAAGTAACGATTTTAATGAGCTGAGCAATACTTTTGATAAAATGACAGATGCAGTAAATGGTGAGATTGCACAAGTTGCGACTAGAATCTCTGAGATTTCATATGAATTAGCTAAGTTGAATGAAACTATGGCGCATTCACAAGGTGTCTCAGGTCAACCTAATGACTTACTTGATAAACGCGATCAGTTAATTACAGAGCTAAGTAGTTATACAAACGTGAGCACTATTGAAGATCAATATGGTGTTCAAACGGTAATGATTGGCCAGGGTACAACGTTAGTGGCAGGAATTACTCCTTTCACCTTAGAAGTAACCGTAGGTGATCCTGATGTAAAGCAAACACAGATAAATTTGGTGCGAGGTGATAGTAGTGTATCGCTTGATGCTCAAAAGTTAGGTGGCTCATTAGGGGCTAATTTTGAATTTAGAGATGAAGATTTAAGAGAGATAGGAGTAGAAATTGATCGTTTAGCTATGGCCATTTCTTCAACATTGAATGACACGCAAGCCAGTGGTTTAGATTTAAATGGTCTGCAAGGTGCCAACATGTTCACTGACATCAATACTACTCAGCTACAGCAAAGTAGAGTGTTATCGCCTTCTTCTAATACCGGTACAACATCAGCACAAGTTACTATTAATGACGTGTCATTAGTAACAACTGATGAGTTTGAAGTACGTTTTGATGGTACTGATTTTACAATACACAATTTAACTACAGGTGGTAGCGAAAATTTAGGCCCTCCAGGTGGGGGAACCCCTGCAGGCACACATACCCCGACTAATCCAGATTATGGTTTTTCATTTGTGGAAACTGGTACACCGGTTGCTGGAGATGTGTTCATTATCGAGCCAACAAGAAATAGTGCGGCATTAATGCAAACAACACTAACTGATGGTACAGGCATTGCTGCAAGTAGTGCCGTTGCTGTTACAGCAAGTACTAATAACGTTAGTGATGGCACAATAGCAATAACCAATGTGATAGACCCAGAAGTTGCGAGAACTTACGACGTCACCGTTGATGTTTATGAAAGTACACCTGGTACTTTTAGCTATCGTGTTTATGACAGTAGCACACCACCACCTGCACCTACGATTGCTTCAGGTAGTTATGTTGCTGGTGCTAGTGCAACGGTTGATATTCCGTCAGGCTCACCTGTTTTTCAAATTGAAATTACAGGAGACCTTGCTGGTGAAGGTGTTAATGCTCGTGAAACCTTTACGATAGGTGATGCATTTGGTGTTGGTAATGCTACACACGCTCTTGCTATGGCAAAAACACAAGAAGAAGGGGTTACTGACGGAGGCGAAGAAACTTTTAGTCAAAGTTTGGCTACGTCAACTGCTGTTGTTGGGGCGAAAGCGAGTAATGCAGAATTAGTCGCAGATACTGCGCAAGCATTATACACACAAGCTTATAATAGAAACCAAGCAACATCAGGCGTTAACCTTGATGAAGAAGCCGCTAATCTTCTGAAATTTCAACAGGCTTATCAAGCGGCATCACAAATAATTACTACGGCAAATACTATTTTTGACACCATTTTAGCTGCCGTAAGGTAAGGAGTTTTTCATGCGTGTATCTACAGCTCAATTTTACTTTCAAAGCTCTCAGATGATGAGCCAAAAAACATCGGAAGTAAGTGATCAAATGGCACATATATCGAGTGGTTTACGTGTACATACTGCGAAAGATGATGCGGTTTCTTATGGCACATTATCAGGTTTGAAAGATGATTTAGCTAATATTGATAAATATAAACGTAATATTATTATGGCTGAAAGTGACAATAACTTACAAGAAGTTGTTTTTGCTGATGCCGAGCTCGTGTTAAACCGAATAACAGAAGATCTGTTATTGGCTAATAATGGTCGTATGTCTACTGAAGACTTACAAACGTTAGCAAATCAATTAAAAGATAGTTTTGATCAATTACTTGATATCGCTAATACACAAAATGAAAATGGAGACTATATATTTGCAGGTTTCCAGAATAATTTACAACCTTTTAGTCAAAATACTGACGGCTCGGTTGTTTATAGTGGCGACACCGGTATAAATGAATTGCAAATATCTAAAAATATTACCATAGAAACCAATCAAACCGGTGATGCAGCTTTTTTAAACATTGCAAATGCTATTGGTGACTTTACTGCTGATTATACTACGAATACTTCAGGAGTCGCTGTTGAAAGTGCCAAAGTTGCTGATCGCAATCTATATAACGCAGCGGTTACACCACATGATTATACTTTCTCTTTTGATGCCGTTACCAATGATTTAACGGTAACAGATAGTAGTGGCGGCATTGTTTTTCCTGCTGCACCTTATACTGCGGGGCAAACTATTACCTTTGATGGCGTTGACGTAACGTTAAGCGGCAATCCATTGCCGGGTGATAGTTTTGTTATTAGCGAAGAAGAAGAGATTAGTATTTTTGAAACCATTAGCGGTGCCATTGAGTGGATGGAACGTGGTGTGGTATCAGATGATCAAAACCCGGAGCAACATCAAGTAGATTACAGCACATTACTTACTCAAGTTAATTCAGCTACAAGTCATATGACTTCTAGACGGGTAGATGCTGGTGTTCGTTTGCAAGTGCTTGAAACTCAAGAAAACAGGCATCTAGATACTGAGTTGGCCACAACGACAAATTTAGGGCAATTGCAAGATTTAGATTACGCAAAAGCTATCTCAGAATTTGAGCAATCACAAATAGCCTTGCAAGCTTCTCAGCAAACGTTTACCACTGTGCAAGGTCTAAGTTTATTTAACTATATTTAATTAAATATATTAATTTTTTAAAACTGGCATTATTTATGCTTCATTCTTAATCAATAATAGAAAGTACCAGTAAGAGGCTTGCAGTACAAGCTTCTAATAAATAATTGACACATTAGGAGTTTATTATGGCTTTATCAGTAGTCACGAATACAGCATCAATTAATGCACAACGTAACCTAACTAAATCTGGCGATGGACTTGCGACTTCAATGCAGCGTTTATCTTCAGGTATGCGTATTAACAGCGCTAAAGATGATGCTGCGGGGATGCAAATTGCTAATCGTTTAACGTCACAAGTAAATGGTTTAGGTGTAGCACAACGTAATGCTAACGACGGTATTTCAATGGCGCAAACCGCTGAAGGTGCGATGCAAGAGTCGTCAGCTATTTTACAGCGTATGCGTGATTTAGCCTTACAATCAGCAAATGGTTCGAATGGCGCTGAAGATAGAGCAGCCCTGCAAAAAGAAGTAGGTGCGCTACAACAAGAATTAACTCGTATAGCTGAAACGACTAAGTTTGGTGCTACTAGTTTACTTGATGGTAGCTTTGGTACGAAACAATTTCAAGTTGGTGCCAATGCCAATGAAACTATTAATGTTTCTTTAGGAAATATGGCAGCTGATGCGATTGGTGCTTATGAAGTTAATGATTCTGCAACTGTGCTAGGTAATGCGGCTACTGCAACAGGGCTATTATCGGCAACTACAGGCGCTGTTGCTACGGCAGATTTAAACATTAATGGTACTGATATTCCTAATGCTGGTGTAACAGGTAAAGGTGCTGCGGACATAGCGGATACGATTAATGACGCATCTGCAGGCGTAATAGCTACTGCTAAATTAGATGTAACCCTTGCGGGCTTAACTTCAGCTGATGATAGTACCTTAACTTTTCAAAAAGCAGGTAGTGCTGTAGATACCTATGAATTAGCAAGCTTTGGTGGTGATTTAGATCGTCTAGCTGAAGAGATGCTAGCGGATGGGTATGATGCCATTGTTGAAGGTGACACTTTAGTCGTTAAAGCAACAGACGTTGATGGTATTCAAATGTCGGGTACCGCAGGTACAGCAACATTAGCAAATAATGCTACTGGTGGTGCTGCTGTAGCTGGTGGTGCAACTAATAATGATATTAGTATATCATCTACGTTAACGTTATCATCATCTCAAAAAATTGGTATGTCGGGTACTGATGTTGATGACATTATGGCAGAAGGGACAACTATAACGGCTACTGGTGGAACAGGCGTTCTAACAACTGTAGAGGACCTTGATATATCAGGAACGACTTCTGCAGGTGCACAAGATGCAATAACCGTAATTGATGCTGCTTTAGCACAAATTGATAGTTCACGAGCCGCTTTAGGTGCGGTGCAAAACCGTTTTTCTCATACTATCAGTAATTTAGCTAACGTTGCAGAAAACGTATCAGCATCACGGAGTCGTATAGAAGATACTGATTTTGCCGCAGAAACAGCGACCATGACTAAGAATCAAATACTGCAACAAGCGGGTACAACTATGTTGTCACAAGCTAACCAAATACCTCAAGCTGCCTTGACATTACTCGGATAATATTGATGTTATTCCTATACAATTGTGAGTATTTAAAACTATAAATTAGCAGTTTATTTGATTTATTTATTGAAAGGAAACCTTATAAGGTTTCCTTTTTTTGCTTTATTTGATAGCAAAAAATAATCAAAATATACTTAATTATTCATGACTTGCCAATTATTTGACTTTAATAACCGTCAGATAAGAGTATTCCATACATACCAATCTAATATGCTTTTATTTTCTAATAATACCTGCGCATACTGTTGTTTTTTATGTGTTTTATTTTTTGTTTGTCACCTGAGCTAAGGTTGGCTTACTTCTTGAATTACTTAAATAAAGAACAAAAGTAAGTACGTTCAGTAAATAAAAAGGTAAGGAGGCTTTTACTATTAATAAGCTTCTAACGATAATTAGTAGGAGTTTATTATGGCTTTATCAGTAATCACAAATATTTCATCACTTAACGCCCAAAGAAATCTAACTAAATCAGGTGATGGCTTAGCAACATCTATGCAACGTTTATCTTCAGGTATGCGTATTAATAGCGCCAAAGATGATGCGGCTGGTATGCAAATTGCTAACCGATTAACGTCACAAGTAAATGGTTTGGCGGTAGCTCAACGTAATGCTAACGATGGTATTTCAATGGCGCAAACTGCTGAAGGTGCAATGCAAGAATCATCAGCTATTTTACAACGGATGCGTGATTTAGCTTTGCAATCAGCGAATGGTTCAAATTCTTCAGATGATAGAGATTCATTACAAAAAGAAATAGGGGCTCTACAACAAGAGCTGACACGTATCGCTGAGACGACAAAATTTGGTACAACGAGTTTGCTTGATGGTAGCTTTGGCACTAAGCAATTTCAAGTAGGTGCTAATGCGAATGAAACTATCAATGTTACTTTAGGTAATACAGCTGCAGATGCTATTGGTGCTCATCAAATTAACGGGGCTGGTACCTCAGCTACGGCAACAAATAATATCGGTGATGCTGAAGCGTCTTTATTAGCAGCTAATATGGGAACATCAGGAGATACTTGGAATATTAATGGGACAGATGTATCTTTTAATGGTGGTGATGGTGCTTCTACTATCGCTGCAAATATTAATGATGAATCCACAGGTGTGACAGCTCAAGCTGTGTTAACCACTCGCATACAGGGCTTATCCGCTTCCGATTCAGGCACATTTAACATTTATAAGGAAGGTGCTATTGAAGATACATTTGAGCTAGCTTCATACGGTGGTGATATGGAGCGCCTTACTGAAGATCTACAAGCGGCTGGTTACAATGCTGTATTTGATCAAGATTTAAACTCTGGATCTGGTGGTATAGATGTTATCGCAACAGATATCGATGGTTTTGAGATTACCGCTTCTCCTACGGGTACTGTAGAAATGGGGCCGGCAGGTGCTTTACTAGCATCAGGAACTGGCGCTTTATCCCACTCTGCAGAACTGCATTTATCATCAGCAGAAAAAATTGGTATCTCAGGTACTACTGTTAATGAAATTCTTGGGCAGGGTTTTGATGGTAACAATATTGCAGCTAGTGGTGGGGCAAGTGCTTTAAATTCGGTAGAAGATATAGATATTTCAGGTGTTACTGCAGTTAACTCTCAGGCAGCTATTGAAGTTATAGATGCTGCATTAGCACAGATAGACTCGAACCGCGCGGGCTTAGGTGCGGTACAAAATCGCTTCACGCATACTATTAGTAACCTAGCGAATGTTCAAGAAAACGTTTCAGCGTCTAGAAGTCGTATTCAAGATACTGACTTTGCACAGGAAACAGCTGTAATGACCAAAAACCAAATACTACAACAAGCAGGCACCACTATTTTAGCGCAAGCGAATCAGATACCACAAGCGGCGATTAGTTTACTAGGTGGATAAGTTAAATAGGGAGATGCATTAAAATATTGTAGAAGGGCTAGGTTTGACAAACTTAGCCTTTTTAATATTCGTCGTTCCGTAGTTGTAAAGCCTATCATTCCGTAGATTACTTAATACGGAATCCCACGCGTGTGGTCGTATAATCTGTGAAATATTGAACCGAAAAGACTACGTAGTATAACGATTAAGATTCTAAATCGAGTTCAGAATGACAAGTGAGAGTTTAGGCGGAAAAGAACGCCGTCATTCTTAGGTGGCTTAATACAGGATCTGATAATAACAATTAATAAAATAATACATTCCGAATAAAAATTAAATTATTTATCTTTATTTAACAATGTATTAATTCCTTATTTGTTTTTTTATCATTTTTTTCATAAAAAAAAACATCAAGTTAATTTTAGCTCAGCCGTTAACATATTTAGTACAGAGCTGCTTTGGTTAATTTGTTTGTAACTTTCTTATGGGTTAATTAACAGCTTCTGGTTAATACAACTAACTAAATCATTACATTATGTAATCAGGAGTTCATCATGGCTTTATCAGTAATTA
>NZ_JAHKQD010000043.1:67914-102815 GCF_018860915.1 Colwellia sp. C2M11 | reverse complement strand
TTAAGCTTAACGCCTAAACTCGCCATTACTTTTGGTGACCCATTTAAAGCAGGTCCTGAAGGCAAGTTTGACTTAGCGCTTTCCTCAGAAAAAGCCACTCTAACCAATCTTAACTTGCTAGTAAGTGCTAACGAAGTAGCACAGCAGTTACCACTGCCTTTACCTATGCTAGCGCAAGGTGATGTTGAATTAATGGTATCTGCAGCAGAAATTGACCTCACTAAAAACAACCAATGTATTAGTGCAACAGGTAATGGTGCATGGTCGAAAGCCGGCATAACCGCATTAGATAAAACGGTGCCATTAGGTCAACTCAACGCAGACATTAGCTGCGCGAACGGCGTATTAACTTTGGTTATGTCGCCAAAAAATGATTTAGGCTTAACCTTTACCGCATCTGTTGGTCAAAATGGTAAAGCCTCTGGCAAAGGTTATTTAAAGCCCGGCCCTAAGTTTCCAAGCGCCCTTAACGACGCCTTACCTTTTTTAGGCACACCTGATAGCCGTGGTCGTTATCGTTTAGTTTTTTAATTGGCTAATCACCCTACATACGCCCTACATTCGACCTACATACGCCCTAACAAAACATTGTGAGGCGTAGGTGTTCGACATCACCGTAGGGGCGAATTTATTCGCCTAATAATGAGAACAGGCGACTGAAGTCGCCCCTACATTTACCCTACATACGCCTTAAAAAAGAACATTGCTAGACGAAGGTGACCGATATCACCGTAGGGGCGAATTTATTCGCCTAATAATAACAGGCGACTGAAGTCGCCCCTACATACGCCCTACATTCATCCTACATATGCCTTAACAAAAAACATTGTTAGGCGAAGGTGATCGACATCACCGTAGGGGCGAATTTATTCGCCTAATAATAACAGGCGACTGAAGTCACCCCTACATACGCCCTAACAAAAAACATTGTTAGGCGAAGGTGATCGACATCACCGTAGGGGCGAATTTATTCGCCTAATAATTAGAACAGGCGACTGAAGTCGCCCCTACATACGACCTAACAAAAAACATTGTTAGGCGAAGGTGATCGACATCACCGTAGAGGCGAATTTATTCGCCTAATAATAACAGGCGACTGAAGTCGCCCCTACATACGCCCTACATACGCCCTTCCTTCGTCATTCCGTAGGTCACTTAATACGGAATCTTGTGCGTGTGATTGTATGCCCCCTAGGCGCATTACTACGCTAAATGTAACAAAATATTCTTGTGTTATTTTCAAATATGCGTATATTTTGTTGCTTGAAATTTTAAGTAGCATTTATACCAATTAAACTTAAGTTTACATTCCTTTATAAATAAAGTTGATAAGTAAAGTTACATGTAAATTAAGTGCTATATAAGCATAAATTGGTAATTAAGCGACTTTAAAATTAATAATGAATTAATTTAAATAAAATGGCGAAAAATAACATGTCCCGAAATCTATCACGGAAGATTGAAATGAGTAATCTTTCACTAAACAATTCACACTTTATCAGCTCAGCTTTATCGAACTCGCCAAAAAAGGGCTTTAAAACAATACTAAGAAATAGTTCAATCATGTTGGCCTTGTCACTATTTTTAGCTGGTTGTAACGACAATAATTCAAATACAGATGATAATACTCCAGTAGATCCTGTTATCACTTTAGACACTGAACTTAGAGAAATCATTACTGCGCAAAAATTAACGGGTGATCCAAGTACTGACCGAGAACTACCTAGCATTGACGACCCACAAGCTCAATTAGGTATGAAATTATTTTATACTAAAAGCTTAGGTGGCGATTTAGATTCTGCTTGTGTTAGCTGCCATCATCCTATGTTAGGTGGTGGTGATGATCTTGCTTTACCTGTTGGTGTAGATGCCGAACAACCTGATTTATTAGGCCCCGGTCGTGTTCACAGTGTTACAGGTGAACATTATTACAGTGGTGCTGCAACTGTACCGAGAAACTCACCAACAACGTTCAACATTGCCCTTTGGGATAACTACATGTTTCATGATGGTCGTGTAGAAAGTTTAGGAAAAACGCCAAAAAAGAACGGTAACGATGGCTTAGGTATTCGCACCCCTGATGTTGCTTTTGGTACCAGTGATAGCTCAGCGGGTATCAATTTAGTTGCCGCACAAGCAAGGTTTCCTGTCACTTCAGACGAAGAAATGAAAAACTACACTAACTTTGAAGGTACAACTAACGCAGAAGTTCGCGATAATTTAGCTCAACGTATTGGTAATTACGGTAACCCATTAGGGGGCATGTTAGCAGTAAATGACTGGTTAGTAGAATTTCAACAAGGCTTTGATGCGCCTGATGGCACGGCAGAAGAATTAATTACCTACAATAACATTGCTCAAGCCATTGCTGAATATGAAAGATCACAAGTGTTTGTAGAAACACCTTGGAAGCAATATGTGCAAGGTGATAACGACGCAATTAGTGAGACAGCCAAACGTGGTGCAAAACTCTTTTTTAATAGCCAAGAAAATGGTGGTGCAAACTGTAGTTCATGTCACAGCGGCGACTTTTTCACTGACGAAGACTTTCATGTTATTGGTATGATCCAACTGGGTCGCGGTAAAGGCGATGGCGAGTCTGGTACTGAAGATTTTGGTCGCTATAGAGAAAGCCTTAACGAAGATGAAATGTTCGCATTTAGAACGCCTTCATTACTCAATGTTACTGCCACAGGTCCGTGGGGGCATTCTGGTGCATCAAAAACTCTTAGCCATGCTATTCGTACCCATTTAAATCCGCAACAAGCATTAGATGAATACGACTGGTCACAGTTAAATCCTGCAATTCATGCCACAGATAGTGTTATTTTCACTCAACGAGCTATTGATAAACTCGTTCAAAATCGCGCTGCAGGTATACCAAGTATTGAAGATATCTCTCTCACGGATACTGAGGTTGCTGAATTAGTCGCCTTTATTGAAACATTAACGGATCCTTGTGTTGAAGACAGAGAATGTATGAGCCAATGGATTCTTGATGAGAATGATAATAACCCTGATGGTTTACGCTTAGATGCAATTGATCAAGATGGTAATTATTTATAAGTCATACAAAACACCCAATCAATAATTGATTATCATCACCGTAGGGGCGAATTTATTCGCCCAATAATAAGAACAGGCGACTGAAGTCGCCCCTACATACGACCTAAAAAAACATTGTTAGGCGAAGGTGCTCGACATCATCGTAGGGGCGAATTTATTCGCCTAATAATGAGAACAGGCGACTGAAGTCGCCCCTACATTCACCCTACATACGCCCTACATACGACCTAACAAAACATTGTTAGACGAAGGTGATCGACATCACCGTAGAGGCGAATTTATTCGCCTAATGATAGGAACAGGCGACTGAAGTCGCCCCTACATACCTCTAACCAAAAACATTGTTAAGGCGAAAGTGATCGATATCACCGTAGGGGCGAATTTATTCGCCTAATGAGAACAGGCGACTGAAGTCGCCCCTACATACGCCCTACATTCACCCTGCATACGCTTTAATAAAACATTGTTAGGCGAACGAAACATTGTTATACGAAGGTGAACGATATCACCGTAGGGGCGAATTTATTCGCCTAATAATAATAACAGGCGACTGAAGTCGCCCCTACATACGCCCTACATACGCCTCTAGCTTCGTCATTTTGTAGGTGGCTTAATACGGAGTCTTGTGCGTGTGGTTGCATAGTAGTTAATCAACTATTGAGCATAACGAATGGGATTCTGAATCAAGTTCAGAATGACGACGGTTGTTCAGGGTAACAATGGTTGTTTAGCGGGGATTCATGAGTATGGTCAATCCATACTCATGATAATTACAATATTATTAAATCAACACTTAAAGCTACTTATTTGAGTCAGGTTGCGATTTTTTAATATTTTGTGTTTTAAACGCTTTCAAATAATGCCCTGCTTTTTTATTACCTTTTTGATATGCCAGCGTCAATAGTTTTAAACTTTTATCTGAACTTTGTTCAGTTGCTAAACCTTGTTCAAACATCATCGCCAACATAATCATTGCGTTTGTATTTCCACCTTCAACTGCTTCATCGAAATTTCCAAAAGCTTTATCGTATTCTTTATTTTTCAGGTGATATTTACCTAGTTCATAATGCGCTAATACATTCCCCTTTTGTGCCGCTTCACCAAACCAATACATTGCCTTTTCTTCATCATAAATAGCATTGTCGGCATCGTTATTGTGCTTAGTACTGTACAATATTGCTAAGTTGACTTGCGCATTAACAAAGCCTTTATTAGCCGCTTTTTCTGCCCATTTAATGCCTTCTTCAATATTTTTTTCTACACCGCGGCCCTCGATATACATAAGTGACAAATTGGTCGTACCGTATGGATCACCTGCTTTTGCAGATCGTAAATAGTATTCAAATGCTTTTTCAGCGTTTTGCGGGTAGATTTGCCCCATCTCATATAAACGGCCAATCTTATACAGAACAGCTCCGCTAGCTCCTTCCGCAGCCTTATTCAACCAGAACAAGCCCTTTTCTTTATCCTGTGGTATTCCGCCTTGACCATGAAAGTAACTGAAACCTAGATTGTATTGTTGTGTCGGAATGCCTTTTTCCGCCAAAGCTGTCAGTTTATCTAGATCCAAGTTTTGTGAAAATACATTTGATGAAAAGGAAATGGTAGTAATCGATAACGTGATAATCAATAGAATAATAAATTGACGCATAGTGTTTATACCGCTAATAAGAGTATTAAGTAATTGGGTGGGTACTTTAGCTAAAATCCCCTCACTTGTAAATTGGGATTCTGAATCAAGTTCAGAATGGCGACTGAAGTCGCCCCTACATACGCCGTAACAAAAAACATTGTTAGGCGAAGGTGAGCGACATCAACGTAAGGGCGAATTTATTCGCCTAATAATAAGAACAGGCGACATTAGTCATCACTCCGCTGCCCTTCCTTTGTCATTCCGTAGATCACTTAATACGGAATCTCATGCGTGTGGTTGAATAGTGCGTAGGATGACGAAACAAAAATGCAGAATGACGATTGGGGTTCTGAATCAAGTTCAGAATGACGGATAGAGTCCGTCATTCTGTAAATGGGTTAATAGCAACGCTCTATATTAATCCATTCTAAAATCTAGTTAATTTTTTTAACCCAAGTGGTGAAGTCAAAAATAGGGGTTGTACAATTGACATTTTCTAACTGCCATTGCTGATGTTGATCATCAATTTGATCGATAATATTCCATCTAACTTGGCATTTAGGAAAGTTAACTTCATCGTTACTGTCAGTAATGTCAATAATTACCGCATAGTCTTCTTTAGTATAGCTGCCACTCGCTAAATTTTTGACTTGTAGCTCAGCTAAGGCTGCGTCGTAACATTGCGTTGTACAATTTTCAGTGACTAACGGTTTTGCTACTTTGCCTACCGTGATTTCACCGTCATCAAATTGCCATAAATAGCTGTCGTATAAATTACAACTTTCAACAACGTCTTCTTTTGCTAATTTCTTATCATGACAAAAAGACCAAGCGCCTTGTATGCCTGTGCCTGACTTTTGTAATGCAGCTACTGTTTCACTATTGCCTTGTTGCGTAGCAGAGTCCATAGACGCGCTGTCGTTATTTTCACTACAGGCGCTAAGTAATACTGTGCTGACAACAGCCGAAAGTAATAATTTTTTCATCGTGTACCTCTTTGAAATTTTATAAATTAATATAATGAGAAAGTTAGCTAGTTTTATAAGAAAACTGAGACGATATATTATAAATAAAAAAGGAGCCCTAAGGCTCCTTTTTATTCACAATATTTGTAACTAATTAATATTTGGTATTAACCAATATTAGTTAGAGTTAACTACTGTGTATGCTTCAGCAGATAATACTTCATCTGTAATCGCACTATCTACAGCTAAGGCTGCATCGTTAGTTACAGTTTCCCAGAAGTAAATACGTGAAGTACCAGCAACGATACCTGTAGCAGTACCACCATTTGCCGCTTCATGCATAGTTACAGAAATAACTTTATAGTCTGAGCTAAATGATGCAGCAAATGAAGCACCGTTAGCAAAGTTAGTTCTATTCGCTTCAACACCATCAGCAGCATATTGGAAGATGTTGTTCGCTTGAGCAGCTGATAACGTTAATGAACCGTTATAGTCACCTGCTTGTGCGTCATCTAATGCATGACGAATATCAGAACGTTGATCACCAGCAGTAGTAGAATCATTATCATCTGCTAAATCAATTGGATGACTGAAACTAAAGCGTACAGTTACAACACCATCATCATCACCAGCAGGTGTAGCAGCAGCATCAGAGTAACCGATTGTTTGCTTAGTGATAGTAAAGATACCAACATCGTTGTAAAGCATGAAACGAGGTGCATCAACTAAGTAACGACCAAAACGATCATTAGTTAAATCAGCATCTGAATCTACTGTAAGAGCAGAATTCTCATCACGGTCAAATGTTGACCAGCTGTTACCACGAGTATCTTCAATATCATCCCAGTTTAACGCTAAGTGATTCTCAGTAGTTGTATCACCATCTGAATCGAATACAAACTCATCGTTAGTACCGTTTTGGAACAGACCAGACATGTTAGATGCATCAATTGCTACAGTTAACTCATCACCTGCAACATTTAAGCTATAAGCGCCTTCAGTAGGAGAAGTTGCAGTAGAGCTTAATGTAAGTGGGTAAGTAGCTGTTACACCAGTTAAGTCACTTAATCTTAAAACGTCGCCATTTTTCGGGCTAACTGCTTCATTGAAGTTAATGATGATGTTAGAACCATCCCAACGAGCAGAAGTTACGAATGCTGGCATTGCATCTTTAATAACAACACGTGCTGCTGAGTTAGCGTTAGCTAAGTTACCACGAGCATCAACAATTGAACCGTTAGTGAAGTCAATCGCTTCATTGTGGTCGTTGTTAGCAAAAGCAATCATGTCAGCAACAGTGAAACGTGCTAAATCTTGACCTGATTTAGGAATCTCAGTGTTACCAGCAGTATCAACAGTACCTACGATTAAGTTACCATCGATATCTGTAGTTAAACCATTTAATACACCCGTAAGTGTAAGGTCAACTGACGCTGATTCTACTGGAGAAGTAGCACCTACAGCGATAGTTTCTGAGAAAGCTACACCTAAGCTATTACCACGGCCAGTCCAAGCAGCAAAACCTGGGCCAGAATATAATTGGTTTTCATTAATATCGTTAGCAAGTTGTGGATCTGTGAAACCATTAGTTACATCAAATGCAAACGCGTCAAATTCTTCATAACGTTCTGAAAGGTTAGTATCTGAAGTTGGTGATAAGTGACGTGGTTGGATGTAGATGATTGGGTCACCCTCATCACCACTTACGCTACCTTCAGTTACTTCACCACCTGAACCAGCAGCACCAATTCCTGCGTCAGCTGTTGTAGCTGAGTAATCACCTTCAAGAGCCCATAATTCATAGTTTTCTTGTAAGATAGTTGTAGGAGCAACTTTATCTTCAACTGTTACAGTGATTGTATCACCAGTAACACCGAAAGCACCTTCTGGAGTGATTAGGTATTCAGAACCGTGAGTAGTTGCTGTTACAGCAATTTCAAATGCACCTGTAGAAGAAGGAGTATCTGAACCGTTGTTACCAGAACCTTTAATTCTTGTAGCAACAACATTTGTTGCATTTTGTACTGAACCAACAATAACAGCTGTGTTGTTAGTGATAGACGTTAAGTCAGCAGAACCAAAACGTTCTAATAAACGTTCACCAGTATCTTTACCAGCAACAGTACTTTCTTGACCGTTTAAGTTAGTTACATTGTCAGTACCTGACGCTGAGTTTTCCCAAAGAGGGCTAACAGCTAATAATGAAGAATCTAATGTTTTAACTTCTTGCTCAGCAGTAAGACCTGTTGGTGTTTCAGATGGTGCAACATAAGTACATAGACGTGTACGGATGTAACCAATTTTACCAGTTTGTTGAGAGAATACATCACTTGCGATACCGAATTCAGTACTACCACCGAAGTCAGCGCCATCATCGATAACAAGATCATCTTCAGTTGTATCAGCAGTTCCAGCTGCAGCTCCAGCATTTACAACGTCTGCATCACCAGTAACAATTACGTTACCGCTAGTATCAGTGTATTGCCATTGTGGGAACCAAACTGAGAAACGTTGACCATCGTCTAATGCATCAGCAAGAACAACTGTTAACGACATACCGTCAGCAGCTAAAGTTACATTTGGAGTACCATCAGTATTAAGAGCAATATCTAATTCAATTTGTGAAGAAGTAGAACCGCTTGCTTTTGTAACAACAACGTCTGATGCGTCGAAGTTTGCAGCTGACATAGCTTCGTTAAAGTTAAGTGTGATACCTGTAGTACCATCAATACCTTTGCTTAATACAACATATTGATAATTATCAGCAGCTTCAATTGTATCAATTGAACCAGCTACACTTGCAATGTATGGTTCAACATCGTCGTTAGACGTGATTAAACAAACTTCCATATCACCAAGGTTGTTTACGATACCTTCAGAAATAGTGCTAATTGCAGTTGCTTCAAATTCTACTGAACTACCATTTGCTGCAGCATAACCTTCAACTGCTAGAGTTAAATCAGAGTCAGTAGGTAATGCATCAAAAGAGAAAGTACCATTTTCGCCAGTTACTGTAGTAAATGTTGGAACACCTAGGTCTACACTAGTATTACCGTTTGTACCTGTACTAGTTACTGCAGTAAAGTCTAAAGCAACTTTAACACCAGCTGGTAAAGCAGCACCTGTGTTACAGTCACGTAAAACACCAGTTACTTGAGCTGAGAACATTGGTAAGTTAGCTGTTTCTGCTTGTGCTAAGAAACCGTCAAACCAAGTGATTTGCTCACCGTTATTGGTAGAATCTTCAGTATTAGAACCGTTGTTACCAGAATCAATCTGGATATTATTAGTAGTTACACTTACTGTACCGCTAGCATAGCCGTCTGGGCCTGTAATTGTAACTGTGTAAGCTGAACCATTGCTTGTAGTATTATTAGAACCATCTACACCAGATAATGGAACACTAGTAAAGTGGTAGTAACCACTCGCATCAGTTGTTACTGTGCTACCAGCTAATGACACTGTAGCGCCCATTACTGGTAAACCGTTAGTATCTAGAACAGTACCTTGTACAGTACCTGTACCTTGTGCTTGCTCACTTGTATTACCACCATTGTCTTCAACTACAGATTCTGAAGTTGATGTATTTGCATCGCCGTCTGAATCGCCACATGCTGCTAAGCCTAAACTTAGTACAACAGCGAGTGCTACTTTTGTTTTATAAAATTGAGTTTTATTAACCATTATAGTGTTCCTATCACTTAAATATTACTTTAATACTTCATATGCCAACATATGAGTACATTTAAATCGTGTTTTCGGTTTACAACATTATCATGCTTTACGCACAAAAAGTATCTGCCATCATGTTTTTATTGGCAAATATTTTTTGTTGTAGAAACATGTTGTTTATAGTTTTAAACCTGAAACAATATCATGTTGGAATTCTGCTTCAAACTGAACTTTACGCAACAAATCACAAAATACGTAAAACAAAATATCACCTACAACCTACATGTTTCAAAAAGATAGTAACTTTATATTTTTTAATAATCAACACATAAAGTTAATTATTTCTTATATATAAGCGACAAATTTATTATAAATTGTAATTTGTTGTAATCTGGTGATCAGATCTGGCTATTGCTTGTTGTGCGAGCTTGCTATTTCAGCATTTGTCAACCGTCTATATTGACTAGAGCAACTACTGTACAAGCCTTTAGTATCAATAGCTGCACGTAATCCACCCCAAAAACCTTAAGATAAAATCGATTGTACTAACTGCAAACTAACGAGCTAATCACACGGTAATAGTGTTGCAAACAGTGTACGAGAAAAAAGTTCCACCTAAGATGTTACCTGTTGTTTCGTATGTTATTTTTTTGTTAAATTTTTGTTGGTTTCTACATGGTTTTTTATGACTTTATTCTTCAACTTTAACTTTGTTCTTTTATTACCTTACTGTTTACTGTGTGTAACATTATCGCTGTTTATTTGAACTCACGTACCTTATTTATGGTTGATTAAGCATGATTGGGCTTGGCTGTACTTGGCTACACCTAACGATACATAGGAATGCTTAACTATACCTACTTTAGTGTGACGTATTTTATGAGCATGTTGAGTGAGATTCATAATAGTAAAGTGAATTAGAAAAATTTCTTAATTCCCCTGAAGAGAAATTAACTATGATGAAAAAACAGCCGGTAAAATGGTTATATTCATGTTATTAGCCATTTTAACGAATAAATTATGAAATTCAGGACTGTTGCGCTGTTATTGCTTTGCTATTACTTTGTAACTACGGTGTGATTAATTTGCTTAGGTTGACCCTTTATATTTTATGTGTGCTTTTATCTTCTACGCACATTCTTTAACACTTGTTCTTTAGTGCTTGTTCTTTAGTTATGAATAAAGGGAATAAAGGACTTACTTTAATTTCGCATACAAGTGCCCATATACTTTATTAGCCCGTTGGAATTTCTATTTTAGCCGTTGGTAATAATTGTTGATACTGTTGTGCTAACGCTTGTTTCGCATTTTCATCACCATGCACTATTTTTATATGCTGTGGTTTATGATGCATACGCTTAACAAAATTAACGAGGCCATTTTGATCGGCATGGGCGGAGTATCCACTAATAGTATGCACCATGGCATTAATTGTTACCCGGTTACCATCAATATAAACATAACCTTGTTTATTGGGCTGTGCGAGTGTTGGCCCGTATTGTTGAATACTGCGCCCCAAGGTTCCTTGTGCTTGATAGCCTACAAAAAGCACATCGGTAGTGCTGTCAGTTAAAAACTGCTTAAGGTAATTGACTATTCTGCCACCACTACACATACCACTCGCGGCTATAACAATAGCGGGTTTGGCGTTAGTGAAATTTCGCCCTTTGGCTAGATAAGCGATAGTGTCAAGGTGCTCTTGATGACTATTAACGGTATAAAGCTGTTCAAAGTTTAAAGGATGACGACCAGCCTTAAGTTTACGTTTCGCTTCCTTGTCCCATAAGGTTTTAAAGTTTCGATACTGTTCAGTAAATTTTGCCGCCATAGGTGAATCGACAATAATATCGATGTTTTGCCACATTGTTGCCAGCTGATGAGCTTGAGCTGCTGGCTTTGTTTTTTGTTGAGATTTTTGTTGCTGGGAGCGTTGTTGCTCAAAGATGATTCCTTCAAGTTCGTACAATAACTCTTGTGTTCTACCAATGCTAAAGGCTGGAATAAGTACCACACCATTGTCGGCCACGGCTTTTTCTATAATATGTTGTAATTGTTGGCTACGCGCTTTTCTACCTTGATGGTTTTTATCACCGTAGGTTGATTCTATAATTAAGGTGTCTGCGCGGTAAGGACTTTTAGGTGCTGGTAATAAAGGTGCATATGGCGCACCTAAATCACCAGAGAATACAATGCGATGTTTATGGTTAGTCGCGGTTATTGTTGGTGTTGCTATTTCTACTTCTATATAAGCAGAGCCTAAAATGTGTCCTGCCATTTGAAATTTAACTTTAGCGGTTGTGCCTAATTTACTCGCGACAGCTTTATTAGTTAAGTCTATCGTTTGCCATTGTTTATAACCTACGGGGATAAGTTGTGTTTTTAACAACCTTAAGCAGGCATCAATAATTGATTTATTGCGAGTAACACCAACTTTTAAAGCATCTTCAATGACCATAGGTAATAATTGAGCAGTCGCTTTAGTGGCATATATTGGCCCACGAAAACCTGCCGCGAGTAAATAAGGTATTCGACCAACGTGATCAATATGGCAATGGGTAACAATGAGTGCCCGTACTGTGCTTATGTCAAAGTCGATAGTGAGCTGTGCGGCATTGTTCACCTCGCTATTGGATTCAAGGCTAAAGTCCGCATCTTTTTCTGTACCTTGAAATAAGCCACAGTCAATAAGGAGTGAGTTTTGTTTATTGATATGCAGTTGGTGACATGAGCCAGTTACACCATTTACCGCACCGTGATGTTGAATGTTCATAAATAATCCTTTGCTTATGTTTTTCGAGTATAGCTGATCTTTAGCATATTTACCGTCTTGGACGGTTGTCATTCTGAATAACGGTCGCCTGTTTTTATTATTAGGCGAATAAATTCGCCCCTACGGTGATGTTGTTCACCTTCGCCTAACAATGTTTTTTGTTAAGGCGTATATAGGGTGAATGTAGAGGCTTATGTAGGGCGTATGTAGGGTGAAGTAGTGACGACAAATGTCGCCTGCTCTTATTATTAGGCGAATAAATTCGCCCCTACAGTGATGTTGTTCACCTTCGCCTAACAATGTTTTTTGTTAAGGTGAATGTAGAGGCTTATGTAGGGGCGACTTCAGTCGCCTGCTCTTATTATTAGGCGAATAAATTCGCCCCTACGGTGATGTTGTTCACCTTCGCCTAACAATGTTCTTTGTTAAGGCATATGTAGGGTGAATGTAGGGGCGACTTCAGTCGCCTGCTCTTATTATTAGGCGAATAAATTATTCAATAAACTTATGCCATAGCGCGCTCACTTGTTCTTTTTCTGGTAATAAGGAGTTATCAATAAGTAAGTTTTCATTGCGTAGCGTGGCGACATGACCTAGGTGTCTGAGCTGTTGATAATTACTGGTTAAGATATCTTGCTCACCACTGGTTAATATATCCAGTTTTGCTAGTAACTTAAAAATACCTAAATTGTCGCAACGCTCTGTTAGACTTTTATGTTCACAGCTGTGTGCTAAAACTAGATATTGTGCGATAAATTCAATGTCGACTAAACCGCCTGCACCTTGCTTAATATCAAGGTGAGTATCGGTCGATTTATCAAGGTGATTACGCATTTTTTCGCGCATCATTTTGACCTCTTCTTTTAACTTAACCTTATCTCTGCTTTTATTTAGTACCTCTTCACGTATTGTTTTAAAGGTATCAATAATCGCTTTATTACCATAAACAATACGAGCTCGCACCAGTGCTTGGTGCTCCCAGGTCCATGCTTCTTCTTGCTGATATTGACCAAAATTATTGATATGAATGACTAATATGCCCGCATTACCCGACGGACGTAAGCGCATATCTAATTCATATAGGATACCGCTGTTCATGCGGGTGTTAAAAATATGCATAATACGCTGAGCAAATTTGACATAAAACTGACTTGATGAAACGACTTTACTACCGCCTGCAAGCCCTGTGGTTTCTTCACCTTGAGGGCTGTTATGCACAAAGACTAAATCTAGATCTGAGCCATAACTTAACTCTTTACCACCTGTTTTGCCGTAAGCGATAACACCAAAGCCTTTATTTTCACTATCAATGGTTGAGGTTGGTACACCAAAACGGTTCGCCACTTGCTGCCAAGCAATATTTATAACTTCATTAATAATGGCTTCAGCTAAAGCGGTTAGATGATCGCTGACAGTGATCACATCTAAAACACCGGCAATATCAGCGGCGGCAATACGTAATTGTTGTGCTTGCTTGAAAAGACGTAGGCCGTCCATTTGCGCTTCAAGATCTTCTTCAGGAATACGCAACATACTTTCTCTTAACTCAACGCCGTAAGTCGATAACTGCGGCGGATTATGTAGTAACGTTGGGTCAATCAACTCATCTAATAAAATAGGGTATTTAGCAATATAGTCAGTTACCCAACTACTTGCTTGGCATAAGTGTATTAATTGTTTTAGAGCGCCTTCATTTTCAAATAACAATTCTAAATAGGCAGTGCGAGTTACTATTCTTTTAAATACGTGCAACACTCGTTCAAGTACAAATTCAGCTTGCTTGGCTTGTTTAATGTGGCATATCAATAAAGGAATAAGTTTGTCTAATACTTGTCGGCCTCGGCTGCCAATGCTGCGCTTACTGACATCATCTCTAAAGTCTGATAATAAACGCCAAATTGCTTCACTATTCCATATTACGCTATCTTGTGTGGTTTGCTCTTGTTCAACCCAAGCGATAGATTCTTCATCACTCCAACGACTATTCCAAAGTACACTCCAATGTTGATCTTCTGCTTGATGATTCGGACTTTCAACACCAATTAATTGCTCAAAGGTTTCGTGTACATCATTCATATGCCCTTGCAGCACATGCATAAAGTCTTCCCAAGTGTCGATTTTAAGAACAATAAGTAGTCGTTGTTTGTCTAAGTCATTCTCAGGTAGCGTTTGTGTTTGTTTGTCGGCTAAAGCTTGTAAAATATTTTCTACGCGACGTAAAAAGCAATAGGCATTTTGTAATACTCTTTTATTGTCTTCTTCTAGCTCACCAGCAATAACCAGTTGAGGTAAAACGGTTAGTAAATTGCGTTGCTGTAATTCTTCAACTCTGCCCCCTCGGATTAATTGAAATACTTGAACGATAAATTCAATTTCTCGAATACCGCCCGCACCGAGTTTAATATTATTTACTAATTGCTTGCGACGTACCTCTTGCGAGATCATACTTTTCATTTTGCGCAAACTGTCAATAACACTAAAATCGATATAACGACGATAAACAAAAGGCTTTAACATAGCCGTTAATTGCTGATGATAATCTTCTTCTGGCATTGTTGAGCTTGCTAAATTAGGAATAACCCTTGCCTTTAACATGGCATAACGTTCCCAGTCTCGGCCTTGCTCTTGATAGTAATCTTCCATGGCATTGAATGTTAATACCAGTGGACCACTATCGCCAAAAGGTCTTAATCGCATATCAACTCGATAGACGAAACCGTCTGCCGTTTGTTGATGAAGTGAAGTGATAAGTTTTTGCGCTAAACGAGTAAAAAACTGTTGATTGTCTAAGCTACGGCGGCAGCCTTTGGTTTCACCGCTATAAGGGTAAACAAATATTAAGTCGATGTCAGACGAGAAGTTCAGCTCTTTCCCACCCAGTTTACCCATACCATAAACAAGTAGCGGTTGTGGCTGACCGTCATTACTGGTTGGTACACCCCACTTTTCCTGACAAAACTCAGTTAACCAATGCAAACTTGTTTGAATAAGGGCATCTGCCAGTAACGACAATCTTTCTAACGATTTTTCAAGATCAATGTTCAATACCAAGTCTGCAATGGCAATATTAACCATGTGCTCCAAACGAAAGTTTCTTAAAATTTTATGTAGTTGCTCTTCACTTTTACAGTCAATTAGTAAATCTTGTAATAAAGTTTCGTACGCTGGAGTGGAAGTAAGATAAACACTTTTACTTACAAATAAGTCTAATACTAATTCAGGTGCTTGCAATGCACTTGCTAATACAAAATCACTTAAAGTAATTGCGATTTTAAAGTGTTCAAGCTGCTGCTGTGTTAGTATTTGATAACTTTCAGCGTGCTGCTGGCTAAACTGCTGCCAACTTTTATGTTGCTGCTGTTCAAGTAACTTATTATCATTAAGTTGAGACAATGTGAGAAGTGACAAAAGCGTTCCTTTTTATTTTGCTAATACCAAGTTGATACAAGATAAACATTAAGACAATAGACATAATATGTCGTTAGTGCTATTAATACGACATTAACTTAAGAATAACATAGCACTTTATGGAGATGATGGCAGTAATGCAAAAGCTAAAATACTCTTTTCCTCAGCAGTTTTTTAAAAATATGTGTACTAAAACTATATTTATAGTCACTATTTTATTCTTGTCTGCTTGTGGAGATCCAATTAAAGAACAAGCTTTACAACAATTGCCGATTACCGAGCAACGTGTGGCGCAATTGGGTGATGCCCTAAAAAATGGCCAGGTACGTAATGCTGTTTTAATTCAACAATATGCAGAAAAAGTATTGGCGATAAAACCAAACTTATCGGCATTAATTAATGAATTTAAAAAAGATGCCACGGTACAAGGGCCAATGTACTTATCCTTGCTTGATCGGATAAATACCGCAAAAAACACCCCGCAAATGTTTGCGTCAAGCCAAGCACTTTATGATGAATTACTTAATATTTATCAAGCGGCCGACCCAACATTATTTTCTGAAGCATTAAGTGATCCGCTCAATGTGTTAGCTGATATGTCTGATGGACAATTACCACGTGTTAATTCGTTATCAAAAGCACAAAGTCAAAGCGCCAATAATGCACAAGATTTTGGTACCGGTGAGCAACTTATTGGTAACCCAAGTTATGGTAGCTGGCAAACGGGCAGTAATGGTATGTCGTTTTGGGCATGGTATGGTATGTACTCGATGATGGGCGACTTACTTGGTCGTCGTACTTATTATAATGATTGGGGTAGAAGCCGTAATTACAGCTATTACAATGATTATGGAAGAACGCGTTATAGCTCACCTAGCCAGTTAAATAATCAAACCAAACTTGATGAGCGTACTAAAAAATCATTTGCGAGTAGAGGACAAAAATTTACGAGTCCGTATAGTAAAAACCGTACCGGCTCTTCGAGCTTATCAAGTAAAAGTAAAACCGCACAAACTAGCGCTAATCGCTTTCGCAGTAATACTGCTAAAAAAAGCAGCTTTGCCAGTAAAAGTAGCTATTCAAATAAAAGCAAAAGCTCAAGTTTTAGAAATTCAAAGACCAACACTTCACGCAGTTTTCGACGTGGTAAGTAACCAGTAATAGGAACGAAATATATTATGAATACATTAATTGAGCTTGTTGGTGTAAATCAAGAACTCCTCATTTATTTAGCTATCGATATTACCATTGCCATTGCGCTTTTAGGTGCTATGCGCTTTTTATTAGGATTAACCAGCCAGGTTAATACAACTGAAGAATTAGCCCATAAAGATAACTTTGCTTTTGGTGTGAGTGTCGCTGGTAGTATTTTAGCCCTAGGTATTGTGTTAACTGGCGCAATTACTGGCGAAAATGCTCCTAGTTATTTAATGGAAATAGTCGGTATGCTCGCCTACGGTACATACGGTTTGGTATTAATTAAAGTAGGCCGTATTGTGCAAGACAAAATTGCCTTACAGCATTTAAATAAAACTGAGTTGATAAAAGAGCAAAACCTTAGCATAGGTATTATTGATGCGGCAGGTGCTATTGCTACCGCAATTATTATTCGCTCGGTGTTGTTGTGGGTTGACGGTTTAAGCCTAGCCACTTTTATTGCTATTACTAGTGGTTTTATTGTTGCACAAGCGGTGCTGGTATTAGTAACGCGTATTCGTGAAGGTAAGTATGCTAAAAACAATCAAGAAGATTGCTTACAAGAAGCGTTAAGTGAAGGTCAATTAGCACTTGCGATACGCTACAGTGGCCAAGTAATTAGTACGGCACTTGCGGTAACAGCTGCAAGCCATTTTCTTATTTATAGCCCAGATACCTTAGTGGTAAACCTACTTGGCTGGTTAGTATTCGGGCTTATTATGACGGTACTAGTATCTTTGTTAACTTCGCTCGCAAAACGCATTGTCTTGTGGGGTATTAATTTAGTAGAAGAAGTGGATCAACAACATAATATTGGTGTTGCTAGTATTGAAATGGCGACCAGTATTTCTATTGCGTTAATATTAACGGCGTTAATGGCTTAATGCGTTATATCTACTAACTTATGAATGCTAAAAAACGTTCAACAATTAGTTAGTTAACACGTTAAGTAGCGAGTATTAAAATCACAAATACTCGCTACTTTTTCGTTGTAAACCACCTTTTCTATTTTTACTGAATTTGATTATATGCTTTCAAAAGACTCACGCCTGCTTGACGATATACTATTAATTTTAACCATGGCTATTCTTGCTGGTTGTGGCTTAATTTATGAGTACCTTCTTTCTCACTACGCTGGCAGAGTGCTTGGTGTTATGGAAAGTACTATTTATACCATGATTGGCTTAATGATAGTGTCGATGGGGTTAGGCGCCTTTGCTGCTCGTAAAGTGCGTTGCGCCTTTAATGGTTTTGTATATTTAGAATTAATTATTGCCTTACTTGGCTCAAGCGCTATTTTATTTATTGGCGGATTAATCGCTATTACCCAAACATTACCGCATATTATTGCTGATATGTTCGCCCTGCCACCAGATATGTTGCCCCAAGGTGGGCTTTTTAACACATTAAGCTTTCTTGCTATTAAGAGCCCTTATTTTTTTGGGGTTGTTGTTGGTTTTTTTATTGGCATGGAAATTCCATTAATTGCCCGTATACGCGAACAAATTCATGGTCAACACCTTGCTAATAATCTAGGTACTATTTATGGCGCTGATTATATAGGTGCTGGTTTAGGTGCTGCTATTTGGGTTCTATTTCTCTTGAGTATTGATATAAGTAAAGCTGCTGCTTTAACTGCTAGCTTAAACTTAATTGCAGGTGCATTCTTTATTATGCGCTATTGGCGACACTTACATTGGCCAAAAATGTTTGTTGTAGGCCATATTTGTTTAGCTGTGCTTATTGTCGTTATGTTTAATTATGGCAATCAATGGCTCAACCAAATGAATAGTTTGCTCTATTTAGATAAAGTAGTGCATGTTCAAAAAACCAATTACCAGCAGCTTACTTTTACTGAACGAGAAATGGGGTTAAACACTACCGATTCAGCGTTAGGTAATACACAAAGTAGTATTATTAATTTTTATATTAATGGTCGTTTGCAGTTTTCTTCTATTGATGAGCATATATACCACGACTATTTAGTTGCGCCTGTTTTAGCGGGATCAGCACGTCATGATAATATTTTAATTATTGGTGGTGGTGATGGTTTGGCGCTACGCGATGTGCTGAAGTATTCACCTAAAAATGTCACCTTGATTG
This sequence comes from Colwellia sp. C2M11, assembly GCF_018860915.1. Lineage (GTDB taxonomy): Bacteria > Pseudomonadota > Gammaproteobacteria > Enterobacterales > Alteromonadaceae > Colwellia. Next base: position 84,001 of record NZ_JAHKQD010000043.1, on the reverse strand, counting down.
ATTTAGATAGTGAACTAATTGATATTTTTCAGAATCCCAAAGATCACTTAAATGCAAACTTAGCACGGAAAATAGCTCATTTGAATGAAAATAGTTTGCAAGATGAGCGCGTGACTGTTTTACGCAGTGATGCCTTTCTGACTATTAATACCTTACTTAAATCTGGCCAAATATTTGATGCGATTATTGTGGATTTACCTGATCCTAGCCACCCAGATTTAAATAAGCTGTATACAGTTAATTTTTATGCTCGATTAAAACAATTACTTTCCGGAGATGGAATAATCGCCATCCAGTCGACAAGTCCCTACCATGCTAAAGAGTCTTTTATTTCTATAGGTAAAACCTTAAAAGCCGCCGATTATAATCATGTACAACAATACCATGATAATGTGCCAAGTTTTGGCGAATGGGGCTGGACTATTGCAACTAAAATGGGGGCAAGTCCTTTAGCACGACTAAATAAGTTAGATAAGCTACCGGTTGAACATACTTGGCTTAATTTAGATATATTAAAAGCCGCCTTTGTTTTTCCTAATGACTTCTATAAAAACGAAGAAAATATTGCTATAAACACTTTAGGTAGCCACACCTTATATCAACTTCATCAAAAAGCTTGGACAAATCAACAAGGTGTTCAATGATAGGCGGTGTTTATAGTGTTATGAACAATCGCTAGGTAAGTGCTTAGTTCAATGCTGTGTTAAGTTTTTGTACAGCCTTTACCAAATAATAATGGTAAAAAGATATAAATAGTAAACAAAACAACTTGACATAATATGTCAAAGTGATAAATTAAACCTCGTTGACATAATATGTCAGCCGCAAGAAAATAAATTGAGGATAGGAAATACATGAATATTCATACTATAGCCGATCATTTAAATGGTTTAGGCGACAACTCAGAAACTGGAATGAACTTTGATTGTCAGCCAATTTCAGGTGAAGTCGATGTACTACAAATTACTATTTTAGGTAGAGAAGAGTTACCTATTTTTGTTTCTGTAACTGATGATCAAGTATTATGCATTAGCTACCTTTGGGGCGTTGATGAAGTAAAACCTGATAGCATTCCAGCAATGCATGAGAGTATGTTAGAAATGAACATTCCTATGCCATTGTCATCTTTTTCAAAAATTGGTGATAAATATGTGGTTTTTGGCGCGCTTTCTATCGGCTCAAGTTTTAACGATATAGAACACGAATTGGCGGTATTAAGTAATAACGCTGTTGAAGTTATTGATGATATGAGTGACTACTTACTTTAATCAACTAATGACGTTGATATTAACATTGTAGAGTTACCTTATTTAGGAGAGAAAAAATGAGTATATTTAAAAAAATTATGACCGCAATTCGTGGTGGCGCTTCTGAAGCTGGTGAAGCAATTATTGATGCGAATGCAACCCGTATTTTTGAACAAGAAATTCGTGATGCTGAAAATCATTTAACCAAAGCAAAACGTGATTTAACTGGCGTTATGGCTGAACAAATGGCAGCACAACGTGAAGTAACGCGTTTAGAAAAAGAAATTACCGAGCATGAAGGTTATGTTGCTCAAGCACTAGAAAAAGGTGATGAAACATTAGCATTAGCTGTTGCTGAAAAAATCTCAACCTTAGAGAGCGATTTAACTGCACAACAACAAGCACATGATAGCTTTGCGGGTAATGCTGAAAGATTAAAAGAATTAGTGAAGAAAAGTGAACGTCAAGTAAGTGAGCACAAACGTCAATTGTCTATGGTAAAAACCACAGAAAGCGTGCAAAAAGCAACGTCTGCCATTACTGATAACTTTTCGTCAAGTAATTCTAAACTGTTAAGTGCTAAAGATTCTTTAGAGCGTATTAAAGCTAAACAGCAGAAATTTGATGATAAAATGAAAGCTGCTGAAGTACTTGAATCAGAAGATTCTGACACATCATTAGCTGCACAACTTAAAGCTGCAGGTATTGGTTCACAAAATAGCAGTGCTAATTCAGTATTAGATCGTATTAAAGCGAAGCAAAAATAGTAATAAACAATACGTTTATAACAGCGAGTAACGATTGAATGCGTTACTCGCTGTTTTGTTATTGTGGCTATAAATACTAAAAACAATTTGAGTAAATTGTTAAGGTCATTATTTAACAAGTAATGATTTAAAAAGTAGTTCTTTAAAAGTAATAATTGAGAAGGTAATATTTGATGAGTTTTTTAAAAAAAATATTCAATAAAGACAAACCCGTACAACGTAAACTGACTCACGTAGATCAATTATTAGTTGGTGATATTATTGTTTTAACGGATAGTTTTGCGTTACCCGAAACCTTACGTAATCAACAACTACAAGTAACAGCCGTAAACAGTTACGAATATGAAAATAATATTCAAACAGAATGGACCTTACAAGGCAACGATGAGCTACTATTGTTTCTATCTTTAGATGTTGATGATGCGACTGAATTAAAGTTCGCCCTTAAGATTTTACCTGAAGATGTTGAAACATTATTTGATTTAGACGAATTTTCTGAAATTTTTGATGAGCCAGGTGAAGCTTTTTTAACGAAAAAAGCAGATAATAGTTTAACAAGCAACTGGAGCAGCGAGCAGTACCAACAAAGTACCTTCGCCAAAGTTGGTTATTTTCATCGTAAAGATCATCGCAGCGAAAACATTAGTGAATATGAAGGTAAAGATAGCGGTGAGCAATTTGAGTTTTATGCGCTTTACAATGAAGACCAAAGTAAAGGTGTTGATGTTGAAGTTTGGCAAGATGGTGATACTGATGTTTTTCTCACTATTTATCGCCCTTTAACTGACATTATAGATATGTACCCTGCCAGTTAATACGATAGTAATTGATGTAAGTAGAGACTCTTATGACAAATAAAATGCCGGAAAAATGGCAATCATCAATAAAGGCAATAAAAGCAGTTCAAGTCGCTTTTGACATGGATGAGAAAATACAATTGTCCATTAGGAAACAAGCGCTTGATGCTGGTTTAAGCCCGTCTGATCAAATTCGTGATATTTTAGGACTTTCTATTAATAAACGCCCTAAGCGCCCTCGCCTTACGGTTAGTTTAGCGCCTGAAGATTATCAAGTATTAGCTGAGAAATACAACCTAAAAGCTGAGCAACAACTAGAGATAAAAAGAAAGTTGATGGATGAACTGATTCAACACGTAAAGTTAAGTGATAATCAATAAGTTCACCCTACATACGTCCTAACAAAGAACATTGTTAGACGAAGGTTGTCAACATTACCGTAGGGGCGAATTTATTCGCCTAATAATAAGAACAGGCGACTGAAGTCGCCCCTACAGACGCCCTACATTCACCCTACATACGTCCTAACAAAAAACATTGTTAGACGAAGGTGACCGACATTACCGTAGGGGCGAATTTATTCGCCTAATAAAAATAGGCGACTGAAGTCGCCCCTACATACGCCTCTACATTCACTCTACATACGTCCTAACAAAAAACATTGTTAGATGAAGGTGATCAACATTACCGTAGGGGCGAATTTATTCGCCTAATAATAAGAGCAGGCGACTGAAGTCGCCCCTACATACGCCCTACATTCACTCTACATACGTCCTAACAAAAAACATTGTTAGACGAAGGTGATCGACATCACCGTAGGGGCGAATTTATTCGCCTAATAATAAGAACAGGCGACTGAAGTCGCCCCTACATACGCCTCTACATTCACCCTACATATGCCTTAACAAAGAACATTGTTAGGCGAAGGTGACCGACATTACCGTAGGGGCGAATTTATTCGCCTAATAATAAGAGCAGACGACACTCGGGGTCATGACCTGTGTTCAAAAGGACGATCTATGCTTTGACTGACATCAATTATTTTTGATAGAGATAGTGTTTATGAAGGTAAAACCTAATATTACTTAGGTTTCTTTATTTTATCATAGTATAAAGCGTAACCACGTGCAGCCTTGCTTACATCAGAAGGGTGCATTGACACAATATTTAACAATTGTTTTGCTAAGGTAAATAACGCTTCTTTATCACCTTTCACTAATTCAATTTCAATCTCGTTAATTACGACACTTGGCTGTGCCGGCGTGGTAGAAATATCGCCACTGTCTAACGCTAATTCAATAATATTATCACCTTGATAAATAAGCCAAGTATGTCGTGAGAAATTAGTGGAAAATAATACCTGTAAACTCTGTTGTAATGCCATTACATCGACATTTTCAGGCCAAATATGAGATGGAAACAATGCTAAATTTACTATTCTACTTTCTATATCAACGTTATACTCTGGTCGTTGATGCAGGCCATCTTTAACTATGCCTGCCGTTTTAATAGTTTGTTCATGTTTGTCGCCTCTAGTTCGAATTCTCAAACCAAAGTCCATTTTTCTCAAGTCTAAATTATCATTATCAAAGTAGTCATTGATAAGTTGGTTTTGATTTTTTTCAAAAGTAATGTTTTTAGTATTTAGCATAGTGGTTATAGCAGTAACAATTTCGCTATTATCGTTATACTTACTTGATAGTTGATATTTTAATTCTATTTCTGTTGTCATTTTCTCAAACTTTTATTTTGCCCATTCCATTATAGAGTACACTTTGTTTATCAAGAGGCCAAAGGATTCTTAATCTTAACTTGATATAAATACGCCAAACACATAATATCTCCTTTTCAATGATTTACTTTTACTAATTGGCTGATCCATGAATTCTCCTATATTACATTTAAAAAAACTAATTAAGCACAACACCCTTGGTTTTATCGTGCTTTTTTTTGCTGCTTTCTCTGCTCATGCAGAAAATCAGCAAGGTTATATTATTGATGACTTAAGCATTTTTATGCATGCAGGCCCTGGTACTAATTATCGTATTTTAGGTTCAATAAATGCAGGGGCTGAACTAAAAACAACCGGTAATACTTCGAACGATTATAGTGAAATAATTGATAACAAAGATAGAGTGACTTGGGTTGAAACTAAGTATATTACTCGCCAACCTGGGTTAAGCTTTGTTGTTGCAGATATAAAAGAAAAGCTAGCAAATGGTAATGACTATACTGCTCAACTTGACGGTGAAGTTAATGAATTAAAGAGTAATATTAATTTAATTAACGAAGAGAAAAACCAGTTACAAACAGAGCTTAAGCAGGTAAAGCAAGCACTAGAACAAACGCAAAATAAATTAAAAGGTCAAGACACAGCCATTAAAAAAGAATGGTTTTTTAATGGGGCTATTGTTTTAGGCTTAGGCTTAATTTTAGGACTTATTTTACCTAAACTATTTACGCGTCGCAGAGCTTCAATGGATAACTGGGGTTAACACCTTATTTATATAGATCTAGCCGCTAAAATTTATGCGATAAAGGCTAGATCTGTATAAAAGTAACCATTACTCATAATATTACTGATAACAGAGACTGCTCTGTTACTGGATAATGATCACCTATTAAGAATCGAACTCGTTAATGAAAACAACCAAGACTTTCGCACCGAACTGGTATAACACTTATGCCATACATTTTTTCCGCTTAATACTGAAGCATATATTACCCGCTTCTTGGTTTCGCTCGGCTTTACCTAAAGTCAATGAGCGTAACGCCGTTGATGGTTTTTTCAAATTAGAAATAGTGAGCCATTGTTGGGGCTATTCTAATATGCTTGCTTATCAGCTAAGTTCTTTTATTAACTATCCGCCCAAAAAATGTGCGCTAACCGTAACTGTTTTTTATGCTAAAGAAGATACTAAATGCCAAGCGGTGTTAGACTTTTTTAGCCAAAAAAAGGTGGAAAACGTCACATGGAATTTTCAAGCGCTGCCCAAAGAGAAGTTGTTTAGACGTGCCATCGGCCGAAACATGGTCGCGCGCTCTACTGATGCTGATTGGTTATGGTTCACTGACTGCGATATTATTTTTCATGAAAATTGTTTAGATTCGTTAGCTGAACAACTACAAGGTAAGAAAGAAGCCTTGTACTACCCAAGACAGGAATGTACTACTGAAATGCTTGCACAGGATGATCCTATGTTACGTAAAGACAGTGAGCCGCAGCTAGTAAATATTGATACCGCAGGTTTTAGCTTACACTCACGTGATAAAGCAAAAGGCGCTTTCCAAATAGTACATGGCGATGTAGCGCGTGCTATTGGTTATTGTGACGGTTTATCAATTTATCAAACCCTTTCTGAGCATTGGTGTAAATGTTATGAAGATAGAGAGTTTCGCTGGTTACTTGGCTCAGAAGGTGTTCCGCTTGAGGTAGATGGCGTTTATCAAATAAGACATGTTTATAAAGGTAGATACAAAGAAAATACTTTTCGCTCAAAACTGAGAAGTAAAATTAGACGTATACAAGAGTAAACCTACGTAACTTTGCTTACGATAGACATACACCTAAGCTAAGAGATAGTTAAGCTTAGACAAAGAGCAATTGAGAGTTTCAATAATCGTTATGACTAATTATTTTTTTATATCATCACCTTTACATTTTTTCATTGCGACTAATTTAGCGATTTCGCATCAAGGTGATAACAATATTGCTATCTTCATTAGTAAAAATGAAGAAACCGCACAGCAGTATTCAAAAGCGACTCGACATTGCACTGACATTTTCCAACAAACCTATGAACTATCTGTTGACGATGAGCAAGCTAAGTTTTCTAAAAGAAAAGTACGCTTTGCTCAGTTAAAAGCGTTAATCTCGTCAACAATACCTGATCGGATATTTACTGGTAGCGATAGAAGAATGGAGTTTCAATTTGCTATGCATCAAGCAAGCAAGGTAAATGCTGAGGTGGAAGGCATTTATATTGATGATGGTACGGTAAGCTACCTTGGGCATAAATCTATCAATAGCATAGTACATCAATATATAGATCCAACACTAAAAAAACTCATTTATGGTTTATGGTGGAAAAACCCCTTAACCACAGGTAGTTCAAGTTGGATTTCAAAAGCTTATTTGGCCGTACCTGAAGAAGCTCACCCGTTATTAAAAACGAAAGAACTTATTGCACTTGATCAAGAGATTTTTTCAAGCCAGGCTTTCCTTGATGTTAATGCGTTTTTAATTCAAAAATACGACACCTTAAATACTATCAATTTTAGTAATGTAAAAGCGGTTTTATGTTTACCCAACGAATCTTTTTATTTAAAAAACCCGCAATTTTTACAGCAAATCAAAAACACTATTCTTAAACATTTTCAGCCTCAGAATATTGCTATAAAAGCACATCCTAAAAGTAAAGATATGGCGTTATTAACACAGATGTTTCCAGAGAGCATTGCGCTACCAAATACCTTAGGAATGGAACTTCTTTTACCTAAGCTGTCTAACGACACATCGATTATTGGTGATGTATCAACAGCACTGTTAACCGCAAAATGGCTTAAGCCCAAGGTAACGGTACAAGCATTTGAAGTAAATAGTGATATGTCAAAACAACTGAAAAATCTATTTCATAGTTTGGGTATAACGTTTCTGTCGCTTGAGCCTGTTTAACGCTTTTTTATTAAAGAAGCTTTTACTAAAAAGTTTTCACTAAAAATTCCAAAGGAATTAGTAAATGTTTAAAATTTTAGATTGTACCTTACGTGATGGCGGATACTATAATCATTGGGATTTTTCACCTGATGTTGTACAAGCTTATATTCTTGCGATGGTCGCAGCCAAAATCGATTATGTTGAGTTAGGTTTAAGAAACTTTGCCCAACCGGGTTTCCTTGGCGCTTTTGCTTATACCTCTGAGGATTTCCTTAATCGTTTAGATTTACCTGAAGGCCCAACTTATGGCGTAATGATAGACGCTAAAACTATTTTAAATGCTAACCTATCAGTTGAAGATGCTGTTGATGCCTTATTTGTTGATCGTGCTAAAAGTAAAGTGGACTTAGTTCGTATTGCTGCACATTTTCATGAAGTAGAACACTCAGAGCCTATTGTTAAAGCGCTTAAAAATAAAGGCTATATTGTTGGCTATAACTTAATGCAAGCGGGTGGTAAGCCTTCTTCATTAATCGCTGAAAAAGCAAAAATAGCACAAAGCTGGGCGGGTTTAGATGTTTTATATTTTGCCGACTCACTAGGTAATATGGATGGCAACGAAGTTAAACGTATCGTATCAGCCTTAAGAGAACATTGGCAAGGTGAGCTAGGTATTCATACCCATAATAATATGGCAAAAGCGCTTGATAACTGCTTAACTGCACGTAGTGTTGGTGTTAAGTGGTTAGACAGTACCATTACAGGTATGGGTCGTGGTGCTGGTAATGCACAAACAGAAAACTTATTAGCCGTAGTTTCCCAAGAAGAAAATAATTATGTTGCTGCCCCCGTTTATGAGTTAGCCATTCGTCATTTTGAAAAAATGCAAAAAAAATGTGGCTGGGGCAGTAATTTATTGTACTTTTTAGGTGCTCAAAATAACTTACACCCAACTTATATTCAAAACCTATTGTCTGATAGCCACTTTGGTACTGATGAAGTTATTGGCGCGATTGAGTATTTAAGCCAACAAGAAAATAAATCTTCTTATGTGAGTGATGTCTATCGCTCTGCTCTATCTTTCTCTGGCGAGAAAAAGCCAGTCAGTGGTACATCCGTTTTATGTAATATAGCGGCCAACAGAGAAGTATTAATTATTGCCAATGGCCCTGGTTTACATAAATATTTACCTGATGTCATTGCTTATATTCAGAAGAAAAATCCTATTGTAATCGCGATTAACGTCATTACTGAATTAAGTGATTTTGTTGATTATTATTGTTTATCTCACAACAACAAATTTCTTTCTGAGTCAGCAAGCTATAATACGCTAGTAAAGCCGGTAATTTTACCAAAACATAGATTTAGTAATGAAGAGCTAGCACTGTTTTCACCAAGTTGCCCATTAATGGATTATGGCCTAGCAGTACAAACAGGTGAGTTTTATACAGAAGAAACAAGCTGTGTGATTCCTTTTGATATAACCGTTGCTTATGCCTTCTCGGTTGCTGAAAACATGAAAGCCAATAACGTAACACTCGTTGGTTTTAATGGTTATGATAGTAATGATACACGTCAATTAGAAATGCTTGAAACGCTCAATTTAATGCAAAACTTCCAAATTAGTCATCATTTATTAGCACTAACACCAACAACTTACCCTATTACTCAAGGATCAATTTATGCGCCTGTTTAGTGATTACGATCTACTTATCTTTGATTGTGATGGGGTAATACTTGATTCGAATACTTTAAAAATTGACGCGATGAGAAGTGCGTTAACTGAATTTGATATCACTACAGATGAAGTAAACCGCTGCGCGCTATTTTTTGCCGAAAACTTTGGTAAGTCTAGGTTCTATCATGTTGATTATTTTGTAAAAGAACTACTCAATATCAGTGCTTCAATGGCTGAGCAATTTAAAGCTGATTTATTAGCCTCTTATTCAAGAAAGTGTAAAAGCTTATATTTACTGGCTGACAGCACCCCATTCATCAATGACATCTTTGTTAAAAGCAGCGCAATAAAATATGTTGCAAGTGGCTCAGAGCAACAAGAGCTAAGAGATGTTTTTCAACAACGGGCATTAGATCATCACTTTATAGAAATACTCGGTTCGCCTGAAAAAAAGGTTAATCATGTTACTCAGGTTTTAGCTAATCACCCAACATCAACAGCAGTAATGATAGGCGATGCAGTATCTGACCTTGAAGCAGCAAAAGATAATAATATCGATTTTATATTTTACAGCCCATTATCAAACGTTGAAGAGAAAATGCGCGCTTTATGCTTAAAATATAATTATCGAATAATTAACTCCTTTGAAGAGGTTTTAAAAGAACTATGAATACACAAAACTTTGCCGTTGTTATTCCAGCAAGATTTCAATCTTCTCGCTTTCCAGGAAAACCATTAATCGATCTTTGTGGAAAACCTATGATTCAGCATGTTTGGGAGCTTTGTTGTGAAGCAGTAGGCACCGAAAAAGTCTATGTTGCAACCGATAGTGATAATATTGAAAATGTTGTTACACGCTTTGGCGGCGCGGTAATAAGAACAAGCAGTAATTGTTTAACTGGCACGGACAGACTTGCCGAAGCAAACCAAACCCTTGATTGTGATTTTATTATCAATGTACAAGGAGATGAGCCGTTAATAAGTCCTGACGATATTAATACCGTAGTTAGTGCTTATTTAGCCGGTGATGGTGCTGTTGTTAATGCTATGTGCGAAATTACTGATGAACGTGAATTTAATTCTACCACTGTACCTAAAGTAGTTTGCGATCAATCAGGCAAACTTTTGTATATGAGCCGTGCAGGTATTCCATTGACAAAAAATGGTGAATTCAAATTTGCGCATAAACAAGTGTGCATTTACGCTTTCTCTAAGGCGCATCTTAAATTCTTTTTAGCCAATCAGAAAAAAACACCATTAGAGTTAGTTGAAGATATTGAAATATTAAGGTTTCTAGAATCTAACTACAGCGTACAAATGATAAAAGTTGATAGTGGCTCTATGGCTATTGATGTTCCTGAAGATGTTGAACGTGTTGTTCAAGCCTTACAACGCTTGGGCTAACTGCATAAATTTAAGCAAACTCGTTTTATGGTGCTAATCGTAAACAAGCCAATAATACAGTAAATTCATCTGTACTAAAGTGTCATTAAAGCTCACTTATATCCTTTGTTATAGCGCTTTGTTATAGCGCTATACAATTAAATCATTGACACTAATTAGGTAAATGCGTTATTAATAGCATATTGAATAGTTTTTACTTAAAAGAGAATACTTATTAGCTTTTTTTACATTTTTAAACAAATACCAATAATGAATGCTAATAACGAAAAAGAAATGATTAAATTAATTAAGCACAATACAATTAACCTCCTCCTCCTCGCACTCAAAGTGCGCGGCTAGGTTTTATTGCTTATTAATTAACATTTTCAGAGATTACTCAATAAGAGGTTACTCTAAAAATAAAAACAGATAATAAATAATTAAAACCCGCGCTAACTAACGCGGGTTTTTTTACGTCTATGCGTTGGTTAGTTTTTTAATAATATTAGCAAACAGTATTAGTAACAATATTAGGCATACAAGGATACAAACATGAGCAATATCACATCAACCTCACCAGGTTCAGCTACAAATAATTCGTCCTCAACAGATAATGTGATTATTTTTGACACCACGTTACGTGATGGTGAACAAGCACTAAATGCCAGTTTGTCTGTGCATGAAAAATTACAAATTGCATTATCGCTTGAACGTTTAGGCGTAGATATTATGGAAGTAGGTTTTCCTGTTTCTTCTCCTGGCGACTTTGAATCAGTTCAACAAATAGCACGTACAATTAAAAATGCCCGTGTTTGTGGATTAGCCCGTGCAGTAGAAGCCGATATCGACGCGTGCGCACAATCATTAAAAGTAGCAGAACAATTCCGTATCCATACATTTATTTCTACATCAGATGTTCATGTACAACAAAAATTGAAGAAAGAGTTTGCTGACGTTCAAGCTATGGCAGTACATGCAGTGAAATATGCACGTAAATTTACTGATGATGTTGAGTTTTCTTGTGAGGATGCTGGCCGTACACCTATTGATAATTTATGCCGTATGGTCGAAGCCGCAATTACCGCAGGTGCGACAACAGTAAATATTCCTGATACTGTCGGCTACACGCTACCTTTTGAGTTTCAAGGGATTATTACCAACCTATTTAACCGCGTACCAAATATTGATAAAGCAATTATTTCAGTGCATTGCCATAACGATTTAGGTTTAGCGGTGGCTAATTCAATGGCAGCAGTGCAAGCAGGAGCTCGTCAAATTGAATGTACTATTAATGGTATTGGGGAACGTGCAGGTAACTGTTCTTTAGAAGAAGTGGCGATGATCATGCAAACACGCCAAGCCTTGTTAGGCGTACATACTAATATTAACCATCAAGAAATTGCTCGTACTTCAAAATTAGTAAGCACTGTTTGTAATATGCCGGTGCAATTAAACAAAGCAATTGTTGGCGGCAACGCCTTCAGTCATTCGTCAGGTATTCACCAAGATGGAATGTTAAAAGCCAGCAATACCTATGAAATAATGACGCCTGAAAGTGTCGGTATTGCAAAAACAAAATTAAACTTAACCTCGCGTAGCGGTCGTCATGTTATTAAGCACCGCATGGAAAGTTTAGGTTATAAAGAATCGGACTATGAAATTGAAGAGCTTTATGCAGATTTCTTAGCGTTAGCGGATAAAAAAGGCCAAGTTTTCGATGACGATTTAGAAGCGTTAGTATTTAAATTACAACAAAAAGATTTGAAAGACTTTTTCAGGCTAGAACGAATCAATGTACAATGTGGCGATGGTGATTTTGCGACCGCCAGCATTAAACTAATCTCAGGTGAAGCGTCTGTTGAAGGTGAAGCAAATAACAGTAAAGTACACGCCGCTACAGGTAACGGGCCGGTAGATGCGCTTTATCAAGCAATTAAACAAAGTGTTGATATTGAATTTGAAGTGAGTGATTACACAATTTCAAATAAAGGCTCAGGTGAAGATGGCTTAGGACAAGCAGATTTAGTGATTACTTGGCAAGGGCGAAACTTTCATGGCTATGGTTTAGAAACTGATGTTATTGAAGCTTCAGGCCAAGCATTGATTCATGCACTAAATAGTATTCACCGTGCTATAACAATTGCTGATTTAAAGTCAGCTAAAAAGTAAACACAAAAACACTGTCGCAGGCGTTAAAGTACTTTAGCGTCTGCCAGATGCATAAAATTTCAGAATACATTTACTATTTAAGCTGTTTTTATTAAATATGCATCATCTAAGCGCAATTTTAAACCGTAATTCAAAAATTTAAAGAGAAATACAAATGTCTAATATAGCAATTTTAGCCGGTGACGGTATCGGCCCAGAAGTCATGGTTGAAGCTAAGAAAGTCTTAACGACCATCGCAAAGAAATTTGATTTAGAAATAAATACTAAAGATTATGATATTGGCGGTGCAGCCATTGATAATCACGGTAATGCCCTCCCCGATTCAACAATGAAAGGTTGTGAAGCTAGCGATGCTATATTGTTTGGTAGTGTTGGTGGCCCTAAATGGGCAAACTTGCCGCCAACTGAACAACCAGAGCGTTGTGCTCTATTAGGGCTTCGTGGTCATTTCGATTTATTTTGTAATATGCGCCCAGCAACTTTACAGCCAGCTTTATCGGCACTATCTACTTTACGTAGCGATATTTCTTCTCAAGGTTTTGATGTATTAATTATTCGTGAATTAACGGGTGATATTTATTTTGGTGAGCCAAAAGGACGCAAAGGTGAAGGAGAAGATGAAACAGGTTTTGATTCGATGTTTTATTCGCGTCGTGAAATAAAACGTATTGCTCATCTTGCTTTTCAGGCTGCAAAAAAACGCAATAATAAAGTAACGTCGGTAGATAAAGCCAATGTACTTGCCACGAGCCAATTATGGCGTCAAGTCGTTGAAGAAGTTGCTGTAGAATACCCAGAAGTTGAATTAGAGCATCTTTATGTCGATAACGCCGCAATGCAGTTAGTACGTGATCCAAACCAATTTGACGTAATGCTTTGTCCTAATTTATTTGGTGATATTTTATCTGATATATGCGCGATGATTACTGGCTCTATGGGCTTATTACCTTCTGCAAGCTTAAATGAAAAAAGCTTTGGTATGTATGAGCCAGCTGGCGGCAGCGCACCCGATATTGCAGGTATGGGTATCGCTAACCCTATTGCACAAATTTTATCAGCAGCCTTAATGCTACGTTATAGCTTAAATGAAGAAAAAGCAGCAAAAGCCATTGAAGATGCTGTAGGCAGTGCGTTAGATAACGGCATACTTACTGCCGACTTATTACCTGCAGAGAAACGAGAAAAAGCAAAATCGACCAGTGAAGTGGGTGATTATATTTGCCAACAAATTATTGCCCAAAAATCTATTTAAGAAGAAGAGAGCGCTTAAAATGACTACGTCTACCCCGAAAACTATGTATGAAAAATTATGGCAAAGCCACTTAGTTCAAGAAACTAAGGGTGAGACACCATTACTTTATGTTGATCGTCATTTAATTCATGAAGTAACGTCTCCACAAGCCTTTGCAAACTTGCGTTTTCATAACCGCCCAGTACGTCATCCTGAACGTACTATTGCGACCATGGATCACAATATTTCAACACGTTCTATTAAAATTGATGCGGCGGGTGAAGGCGCGGCGAATCAATTACGTGCATTAGAAAAAAACTGTAAAGAATTTGGTATTGAATTGTTCGGTATGGGCCATAAAAATCAAGGTATCGCCCATGTTATGGGACCGGAATTAGGATTAACCTTACCTGGTACTATCATTGTTTGTGGTGACTCTCATACGGCAACACATGGTGCTTTTGGTGCACTTGCTTTTGGTATTGGTACTTCTGAAGTAGAGCACGTTTTTGCGACTCAAACATTGCGTCAAAATAAAGCAAAAACCATGAAAGTTGAAGTTAAAGGTAATGTTGGTGCTGGTATCAGTGCAAAAGATATTATCTTAGCCATTATTGGTAAAACAGGTAGTGCTGGAGCAACTGGTTATGTTGTTGAATACTGTGGTGAAGCAATTGAAGCGCTTAGTATGGAAGAGCGTATGACAGTGTGTAACATGAGTATAGAATTTGGCGCAAAAGCAGGTTTAATTGCTCCCGATCAAACAACATTTGATTATGTGAAGGGTAAGGAATACGCCCCTAAAGGTGAAGTATTTGAGCAAGCGGTTATTGATTGGACCAATTTGAAGTCTGATGAAGGTGCTGAGTTTGACGCGGTAGTAACATTAGATGCAAAAGATATTAAAGCACAAGTAACTTGGGGCACAAACCCAGGACAAGTGGTTAGTGTTGATGGTGCAGTGCCTTCACCTGATGATTTCAGTGATCCTGTTGAAAAAGAGTCTTGCATCAATGCCCTTAAGTACATGAACTTAACTGCTGGCACTAAGATGGTAGATATTCAAGTAAATAAAGTATTTATTGGCTCTTGTACGAATTCACGTATTGAAGATTTACGTGCAGCAGCAGACATTGTACAGCGCTATGAAGGACAACAAGTGGTTGATAGTGTTGATGCGATTATTGTGCCTGGCTCATACCGCGTAAAAGAGCTTGCTGAGCAAGAAGGTTTAGACAAAATATTTATCGACGCTGGTTTTGAGTGGCGTTTACCTGGTTGTTCAATGTGTTTAGGCATGAATGACGATGTATTAGAAGCGGGTGATCGTTGTGCGTCAACAAGTAACCGTAATTTTGAAGGTCGTCAAGGCCGTGGTAGCCGTACTCACTTAGTGAGCCCTGAAATGGCAGCTGCTGCAGCCATCACTGGTCACTTTGTTGATTTAAATGCGTAACTGCCAACAAGCTTATTGAGGATTAGAAAATGGAAAAATTTAACACACACACAGGCTTGGTTGCACCACTAGATGTTGCCAATGTAGATACAGACCAAATTATACCAAAGCAATTTTTACAAAAAACTGAACGTATCGGTTTTGGTGTGCACTTATTTCACGATAGCCGCTATCTTGATCATGCTGGTACACAAGAGAATCCTGACTTTGTAATTAACAAACCAGAATATAAAGGCGCTAGCATTTTATTAGCCGGTGAAAACTTTGGTTGTGGTTCAAGTCGTGAACACGCGCCTTGGGCTCTACAAGAGTTTGGATTTAAAGTGCTTATTTCATCAAGTTTTGCTGATATTTTTTATGGTAATTGTATTAATATTGGGATTTTACCGATACAACTAACAGAAGAAGAGGTGGAGCAGCTATTTAAGCTATCTACAGAGTCAGTATTAACGATTACTGTAGACTTACCGAACAACACGGTTACTTGCGGTGATTTAGTCTTTAAATTCAGCTTAAGTGAATTTCAACAATACAGTTTAGAAAATGGTGTTGATAGCGTTGGTTGGACATTAAATAAATTAGATGCCATTAAAGCGTTTGAAGATAAAATGCCGGCTTGGCAGTAAGCTTCAAATTAGTAGGCAGTAATTTAGATGCTGCTTAGTTACTGCCTACATCAATAACTAATACCAGTTTCATTAA
>NZ_JAHKQD010000043.1:0-67812 GCF_018860915.1 Colwellia sp. C2M11 | reverse complement strand
GATGTAGTTGGTGATTTTAGCAAGTAAAAATGATCACATAGTTAGTGAGATTGGTATAATTAGCATCGACAACTTTCTTTTCAATAACGGTAAATAAACTTCATAGGATTCCGTATTAAGCCATTTACGGAATGACGCATTATTTGTCATATTGAGCTTCAAAGTTGTTATCCTGAACTTGATTGATGATCTTAATAACGATGGATAAAACTTAATTTTACCAATTAGTCAGCGCGGGTAAACTAAACTTTTCACCACGATAAGTTAGAATAACTTGTTGAGGTAAAATTTTATCAATAATAACGCCATTAGCAATGTTGTCACCTTCATAGCGATCTCGACCATTAACGTTAACCCAACCTTCCCCATCAGACGCATAAATATGTTGTTCAAAACGTAAGCTTGGCACGCCTTCTTGTACCCATGCAGGCATTTCTGTTAATGACTTTATTTCACTGTTAGTAGGTTGCTCTTGCTTTTTCGCTAATGCAGTTGCTGGGTCTTCATCAGTATTACTTTCCGTTTCCTCTATCGCCGCTTGAAAACGAGCTAATAGATCATCTGACACACCATCAACCGCTTCTATTTGATAGTTATTTTCTTCTGCTTCAGCTTTTGTTGTAGGCTTTAATGCTGGTGGCTTTGATGCAGGTTTTAGAGCGCTTTTTGCAACTGGCTCATTAATTGACTGACTAGCTGTTTTTGTTGTAATAACCGCTTCTTTTTCTGTTGTTTTTTGTGGCTCTATAACGTGCTCAACTTGATTTTGTTGTACTGTTTTTTGTGCGGACGCTTTTCTAGGAACATCGCCACTAACAATAATCTGTTCAACTTCATTATCTTGAGCTGGCTCGGCCTTTTCAGTGACAGTTTTGGTTGTCCCTTCTACGGCTTCTTCCAAAGACTCCACTGCTTTAGGTAAAGCGTTATTACTTAATTGTTGTGAAGACTCTTCTTGAAGTAATACCGGTACATCAGTCGATGTAGTGATAGTATTTTGTGATTGCCCTAACCAAAAGCCAGCAACTAATACTAAAATTAATGCACTAGCCGCTGATGCTATTTGAATGTTTTTATTCTGCCACCACGGTGTTTGTTCAAAGTCATCACCTAGTGCATGACTAGCCGCTTTTAAAACAATTTTTTTATTAACAACAGCATTATTACTGTTATAAGCTTCCATTAATGAACTATGGCAAAGCAAGTTAATAAGTCTTGGTATTCCTTGAGATAATTTATGAATTGTCGCAATAGCTCCTTTATCAAAAAGTGCTCTATGACAATCAGCTACCGATAATCTATGCTTAATATAAGCCGCTAATTCTTGAGTGTTTAGGGGTAATAAATGATATCTAGCGGTAATACGTTGCGCTAATTGACGTAAGTCTCGGCGCTTTAATAACTGCTGTAATTCAGGCTGACCAATTAAGATAACCTGTAATAACTTTTTAGTATTTGTTTCTAAGTTGGTTAACAGACGAAGTTGTTCTAATACTTGCGCCTCAAGATGCTGAGCTTCATCAATAATCAATATAGTATTAATATTAGCATCGTGGTTTTTTACTAACTTTTCAGAAATTTTATCTGTTAACGTTTTTAAAGTAGCGCCCGTTTTACGGTAACGAATTTTCAGCTGGTCACAAATCGTTGCTAATAGTTCTTGGCTTGATAAGGTCGGATTTAAAATAAAAGCTAACTGCGTATCTTTAGGTAAATCATCCATCAAACAACGACTTACTGTAGTTTTTCCAGTACCAACCTCTCCTGTAAGTAACACAAAACCGCCGTTATCGCTTGCTCCTACGCCACCTAAACCATGACTTAAATGTGTCAGCGCCTCACGATGCCTATCACTCATAAATAAGTATTTAGGGTTTGGTGCAATAGAAAAAGGTAATTCACTTAATGAAAAGAAGTTTCTGTACATAAAACGTTGCTGCTACTTAAGAAGGTAATGATTAAAGGTGATAGCGAAAGTTTAATAACCTAAGCTCAGGTTAAGTATACTACTAAAGCTTATTATACTACTAAAACAGAATCTACTGATAAAGCCCGAATGTAATGACAAAGCTTAATATACTAGCAAAATTACTCTTTTAACGGGGTGATGTCTACGAATATTATGGTAAACTTTATTTATCATCTATAGGAGGTATTCTTTGACCACGCATAACAACACTATTCCAAATATACCAGAGCTTGATATTTATCTTGTGGGTGGTGCAGTTCGCGATCAATTGTTAAACAGGCCCATTAAAGATTACGACTATTTAGTCGTTGGTGCTACGGTAGAACAAATGTTATCACTTGGTTTTCATCAAGTGGGTAAAGACTTCCCGGTATTTTTACACCCAAAAACTAAAGAAGAATACGCTCTGGCACGTACCGAACGTAAACAAGGGCAAGGTTATACCGGCTTTGCTTGTTATGCTGAGCCTGACGTCACAATAGAACAAGATTTATTACGCCGAGATTTAACCGTCAATGCCATGGCGAGAAATGCTTGTGGTGATATTGTTGATCCTTATAACGGACAACAGGATCTGAAAAATAGAATATTACGCCATGTTAGCGAAGCCTTTATTGAAGATCCTTTAAGAGTACTTCGTGTCGCTCGTTTTGCTGCTCGATATCATGAGTTTGATTTTACCGTTGCAGACGAAACAATGCGTTTGATGCAGAAAATCAGCGAAAGTGGTGAGCTAACAAGCTTACCTGCTGAACGCGTTTGGCAAGAGATGCAGCGTAGCTTGGCCGAAGATCACCCCGAAGTATTTTTTAATGTTTTACGTGACTGTAAAGCACTCAGCGTATTATGGCCTGATCTTGATAAACTATGGGGAATACCTAATCCGGCTAAATGGCACCCTGAAATTTGCAGTGGTATTCATACCATGATGGTATTACAGCAAGCGGTTTTACTAACAAAAAACAATGAGAATAAAACGGCTATTCGTTTTGCTGCTTTATGCCATGATTTAGGTAAAGGGGTCACCGTTAGCGAGCTGTGGCCAAGTCATAAAGGCCATGAAAAGTCAGGACTTCCTTTAGTAGAAGATATCGCCAATAAACTTAGAGTCCCCACCTATTACAAACAACTAGCTTTGAAAGTATGTGAGCATCATTTGCATTGCCATAAAGCTTTTCAGTTGAAAGCCAGCACCTTATTAAAAATATTTGATCAACTAGATGTTTGGCGAAAACCCAAAGAGTTTGATGATTTTATAATTGCTTGTAAAAGCGACTTTTTAGGACGCCTTAACTTTGAAGATCGCTCCTACCCGCAAGCAGAATATTTAAAAGAGACTATGTTATCGGCACTACAGGTCAATGCGAAAACCTTTGTTGAGCAAGGATTAAAGGGGATTGCAATAAAAGAAGCAATGGCAAACGCTCGCTTAACCGCAATAAAAGCAGTAAAAAATAAATATTCACTAGATTAATTACTCAATCATGGGTTCGAAAATACTTTCTAAGCCATTTAGCTTTATTTCATAAATAAAAGCTAATTGTTCGCCAATTTTGCCTTCAGGAAAACCTTTTGAGTGAAACCAAACTAAGTAGGGTTCAGGTAAATGTAATAATTTTCTACCGGCATATTTACCAAAAGGCATTTTCATATTCACCGTGGCAATAATTTGTTCGTTAGTTAAACTCATCGTTTTTCGCTAAATTGGTCTTTTAAAATAATAATGGGCACGTTTTTAATAAGATAAACTAAATAACTGCTGAAATTTATTTAGCCTTTTAATGCTCTTAAAATATTTAGTTTTTCGGTATTACTTTGAATACTATCCATTTCTACACTTTGATTTTCTACTAAATTTACCCCTTTAGTCGCTTCAAGCATTGAGCTTTCTGAAGAAGAAACAAGTTGAGACATAATAGCCGACATATTGCTGGTTTTTTCTTGTTGTATATTCGTTTGATGATTAAAGAAATCAATACTTTCTGAAATAGCATCAACCGCTTCTTCTACCGATTTTACCGCTCCAGAGGTCTGCTTTACATTAGTAGTTGTATGGGTTGCAAGTTTACGTACCTCATCGGCAACAACAGAAAAACCTCTACCTGACTCACCAGCTCTAGCCGCTTCAATAGCCGCGTTAAGCGCAAGTAAATTTGTTTGATCTGCAATACCGCTAATGGCACTAATCACATTAACAATTTCAACGGTTGAAGCATTTAATGTTGCGACTTTAGCAACTAATTCATCACGCTTTCCTTGCTGACTATTCGTTTCCTCAATAAGCTCATTAAGTGCTTTAGCAATGCGCTCTTGTTCTGCATGACTCTGTTGTGATTTTTCAGCTAATGAAGTCAGACTATTCATTGATGATTCTACGATAGGTTGATACTTTTCTAATGAAACGATTAGCTCAGCCTGAATACTATTAAAAAATCGTTCTTGTTGTAACTGTGTTTCAAGATAATATGCTCGATAATTTGCCATTCTAAGTGGAAATGAGCTTATAGAACCATGTAAAGGCGCATCTTTATCGCTTTTATATATAAGTAATATTACTGCTGTGTTATTTTGGTGTTGTCCTAACGTTTCTCCGAAACTACTGTAACCAGCAACATTGTTGACAGCTGAATAATCAATCATATTTAATTGTTCTGATGAGTTTTGTATTCTCCGAAGAATACAGTCTGTGATGATCATCGTTTCCGCTTTACCACCAATTTCATCAAGTAATTGTTTGAATTGAGTGTTTGTATGGCGAGAAATGTCTTTAACTTTAACTAAGTGTATCGTTTCACCAAAACTCATATCTGAGAAAAAACTAATCGTGTTTGACCTTAAATCAATGCCACTTACAGAACGAATAATTAACTCATCATTCATTTGCACGGCAAAAGCATTTTCAACTAAACGTTGCTCTAAATTAGCTGGTGAAACATTTAACCTTCGACAGAGAAATTCAACAACAGTTTCAATATCGCCTCGCTCATTAATAACAGTACTTAGTGTACGAGTTGCATTGTTTGATTCAGCAACAGAAAAAGAAACATCAGTTAAATCAAAATTATGGGATTTAAAAATTGCATGACGATATTGTGGTTTCAATTTAACAAAAGCGATAACAGCTTGTTTTTCACTCATTTTTCCATTGTAGCCAATGGCGGCACTTTTAAAATCTAACTTGCCACCGCTCGATCCACCGATAAAGTCACATGCAAGCTGATTACTGGATGAATATAAAGCTTCCAAAAATTGATTTTCCATTGCAGCTAAACCTGCAAACCACGTTAATGCAAAGGTATTACTGTGTTCTATTTGAAAACTAGGTTTCATTGCATTAATACTCTTTGTCATCGTATTAGTGTGTTGTATAAGGCTTTTATGGTCAGTATGTGCTGGTATATCAATAGTTTGAACCGAAATTTCGTCGATAATTTGATCACTAAAAATATGAAAAACGATATCTGGATCTTCCGCAGTATGATAAACACCTTTTTCTTGCTTTTTATTACTTAAACAACCCGCTGTCATTACCGTAATAATATTACTGGAATACCTAGAAAGAACATTTTGTATTTGTGATGCTATATTTTGTGAGCTAGAGATGTTTGGAGGTAAATATGCAATAACTAAAGGGTACAATTGGCCAGAAACCATATATTCAGGTAACGTGTTTAATTGATTCTCTTTTAATAGAAAAACATTATTACTATGTAGTTCTATAATTTTATTAGATTTTTTAAATGAAAACATCTACAACTTATTCCTTTTAGTTAATACAACTATTTATAACCTAGCGATTTCATTATACATTAGCATTTAAGTCATAATATAAAGGTTATTATTTTTAACATATAAAAACCACTTATAAATGAATTGTTGTGACTTGATAGGTGTTAATAATATATTAAGCTTCACTTACATTTTATGCTGATAAGTTTAACCGAATAACTTTCTAGCAGCATACTTATCAAAAGACATGTTATTTTAACCGTGACAACAATTGGTTCGTTAGTTAAACGCATCGTTTTTCACTAAATTGGCAACGTCCAAATAATACTAATAGAAGTATTTCTAAAAAAGTGTACTATAAATCACCAAAATAATATAAAGATCATATAAAGAAAGGGGTTCAAATATGCACATCAATAGAGATTTGATTAATAACCTGATTATATGTGTAATGATCTTTAGTGCCAATATCCAAGCAAAAGAATTAACTATTCTTACTGAACATTTAGCTCCTTTTCAAATAGTTGATAAAAACGAAATCAGCGGAATATCAACAGAAATAGTAGAAGCGACATTAAAAAATTCATCCTTTGATTACAATATTGAAGCTTATCCTTGGTCGCTTTCTTACAATAGAGCGCTGCATGAAGAGGATACTTGTATTTATTCAATAGGCCGTATTCCTGAACGTGAGCTTTTATTTAACTGGGTAGGACAAATAATTAGCAGTACAGTGTCGATGTATTCACTTGCCTCAAGTACGATCAAAATATCGACCTTAAATGATGCCAAAAAATATAAAACAGCCGTGATACGAGATGATGTAACGCACCACTTTCTTTTATCAAAAGGCTTTATTGAAAATAAAAACCTGTATGTGATGGATAACTATGATTCTTTATTACAGTTACTTGAGAAGCCTAGCCGTAATATTGATTTAGTTGTCCTTAATGATGATCTTATCTTACATCGGGTAAAAAGCACGGAAGCCGCATCAAAATATAAAAGCGTTTATAGTGTGCAAGATTTTACTTTAGATTTTCATTTTGCCTGTAGTATAACGACAGAGCAACATGTTGTAGCTGAGCTAAAAAAAATAATGCAAAAGTTAGAGCAAGAAGGAATATTGCCTGCTATTAGAAAAAAATGGACGCCAATTATGTTTAATACTCTGGATTAAGTACGAAAGATAAAATTAATTCAACTAATCTCCTAATCGTTTATACCATTACTCCCTCTTCTATCAAAATAGTTATGTTCACATTGTCTTCAATTTGCCATCTAGGTGACATAAAAATGTCATTAAATAAATCTACACTTAGCGCAATAACTTAACTATCTAAATAACTTGAGCGCAGGTTAAAGAAGGAAATTCGATGTCTATTATGAGAAAACGAAATGCTGATCATAAAAGCTATATTCCTAATAATGCACGTGATAACCAATACATATTAGCTGAATTCACAATCACAGATGAACTAATTCAACAATTTTCAAAATCGCCTTATCAAGCTAGTGTTCAGCAAGAAAACTTTTATTCCTTTTACCAAGCATTAGCGAAAATATTATTTGATTTGTCTGATTTGTTTGAAGTAGAAAACTGTCAATTTATTGCTAATGATAAAATAGCACGCGTTAGGTTTGGCCAAGAAATGCATCAATGGCAAACAAATCAACAAATTCTATTTTACTATAATCCTGAAAATCATCATTTACAAAAAACTTTTTTTGATGCGAATAAGCGTGCTAAAAAAATATCATTACTGTTTCTCACTTCAGGTACAAAAATTAGAGAGAATTCAGCACTTTTCCATACAAAAATATCTCAATTAGTTCGCGCGTATGCCAACGAAATTTCTTTAGATGAAAGTGAGATTCGCTTACGTGATCATCAACATATAACTTATGACTTATTTGCACAAAGTAAGCCAAATAATATAGATAATTCATTAACAACACGAGCACACAAACTGCGCCCTATTAGTCAGCGTTATGCAGGTCAAGATGTTGAATTACCTAAATATCACTCAGCAATGACATATGCTATTGTTAACATTCCAATTTCTAATAGATTACTCAATATGGTTGACATTGATCCGACATCAAGTGACCCATACAACCCTTTATATACTTATTTAACAGATACCTTTACACAAGCTTCAATGCAATTTAATTTAAATAATGGCGCTTTAATTGCCAATGGCTTAGTACCTATTGTACGTTACAGTATTCATGATATTGTCTCTCGCATTGGGGAGTTACAGATGTTAGGTTACAATCCTGAGCAAAATCCTTGTGGAATAGTAAGTAAGTGGGATGCGAGTGAACTGGTTGACAATGTGCAACTGATCTTTGTTGCCACAGATAAAAACAAAACTGAACATGGTTTTGCCCGCTTTTTAAATCAAATAGAAAAAGCGTTAAAACTGATGGCTACAGGATTAAAGATGGAGCCAAATAAAGATGAAGTTGTTATCAGGTTTCATCAACATATCGCTTATAATTTTTAATTTTACACTAAAATTTAACCTTACCTTATTAACTTTTTACAATATCACCCTGAGGTTTTTTTTGAAGTTTACGCTGTAAAGTACGTCTATGCATAGATAGCTGACGAGCGGTGGCTGAAATATTACCGTTATTTGCTTTTAATACTTGTTGAATATATTGCCACTGTGCTTGCTCTGCTGATAGTGTTTCACCTTCTAATTCAATATCTATTGAAATACTTGGTGCTTTACTTTCATTTAGAGCCGCTAATAAAGTTTGTGTGTCTAAAGGCTTAGATAAATAGTCATCTGCCCCTAACTTGATCGCATCAACAGCAGTAGCAATGCTGGCAAAACCGGTAAGTAAGATAATACGGCTTTGAGGCCTAACCTTTCTTAATGGCGCAATAATGCCTAATGTGGTTTCTTGCGCTAATTTCATATCAAGTAATATATAATCTGGCGCATGTCGACGGCATGCGAGTAGGGCCTCAGAGTTACTGTCTACATGTGAGCAATTAAAACCATGTTTGGTTAATCGCCGCATAACCGTGTTAGCAAATATAGTATCATCTTCTACCAGTAGCAATTCTTTAGTCATGTTAATCCATTTCTCTGTCTAGTCTGTATTAATTTGTATGATGCCCAATAAATAACACTTATTTTAAGTTCCGTAAAAGCTTTAGCTAATTATTGCACCGGTAAAGTCAAGGTAACTAAAGCGCCTCCTTGATGGTGATTGGTTAATAACAACTTACCACCAAGTCGCTCAAGCGTAGCATGACTTAAAAAAACGGCCATCCCCAAACCTTGTTCACTGCTTACCGGCTTCATACCTAATTCTTCTAATTTTTCCAATGTAAATCCAGGCCCATTATCCCTAATAATAAATTGCCAACAGCCCTTTTTTACTTGACTCGTTAAGGTTATTTCTTGGTTAGAATTTGCTTTAGTTGCTTGTATTGCATTATTAATTAAATTAAGTATTGCTGGTAATAGTGTTGCATCAGCCATAATAGTAACATCGACTTGATGTTCTTTTAGTAGCCTAACATCAATATCAGGGTAATTTACGCGTAAATTTTCTAATATCTCATTGAGTAAATTATCGACGGTACTCACCGTCCTCGTTTGCTCTTTAATAGAAAGTACCATCGAACGGAATGCATCTAAACTAACACTACAACGTTTTAACTGACTTTGCATATCGACAATAATACTATTATCAGTAAAGTCTTCCTCAAGTTCATCTACCAATAATTGTATGGTTGCAATAGGCGTTGCTAATTGGTGAGTTACTTGGGCTGAAGCAACCCCAAGAGAAGTTACTTGCTCTTGCTTTAATAAGTCTTCTCGATAAGCGGCAATCGCTAATTCTCGCTGGTTAATGCTACGTGCCATTTTTCCGACCACAAGTGCAACCACTAATGTAGAAAACAAAAAGTTTATCCCCATCGCAATAAAGTGCCCTTCCATATTGCCATGCATAACACTCATCGGTAAAAACCATAATAAAATGCTATAAGAGCCAATAGCCAAAAAGGCAACTAAAGCGAGTAAGGTGGGTGGTAGTGTCACAGCAGCAATGGCAATGGGTATTAATAATAACGACACAAAAGCATTCGTTGCACCACCGCTAAAAAATAATAACAGCGACATAAATACGATGTCAGAGCAAATTTGTATTAATAAAGCCAGTTGACTAACTTGCAATTTTTTTTGATAAAACACAAAACTAATAAAAGTATAAATTAATTCTAGTGCAATAACGCCAAATAAAGGAGCCCATGGCAGTTGATAATTTAAAACTAGGTTAACAAAAAGTATTAACAATAATTGAATAACAATGGCGACACTACGTAAAGCAAGTACCATTTGCATAGGGTTGCCTGACTTTAAGGTTGTTGAAAAACTAGCGATTTTAAAAAATGGAAACATAAATGACTAACAATATTAGGTTAGCAAAGCGGCACTTAGCTTAATAAGCCTTCGCTAAGCTCACTCTGTAAATAAATATGTATATCATATTATCTTTATTTTTGAGTTATGTAATGAGTAAAATCAAAAAACAGTACAATAATTTGGTAATAAGTTATCTGTTTTAAAATCATTTAAAATAGCAGATGAGCCCACTGCCACTTAAATTTAAATCTAATTTAAGTGGCAGTTAACAGAGAGTGAGGACAGTGATAGACAACACCAAATAACCTGATTAATCAGCCTAACTGATATTAACTCGCTCTTGAGGGAGATTATTGTCAGTTCCCTTAAACTCGTCTAGTTTTTGTCTTCTGCAAATAAATAAACTATTACCGGTTTGCTTTTTAGCTTCTGATTTAGCTTTAGAGGCTAAATCAGCTATTTGGTGGTAAGAGTTGTAACAAGTAGGATCAGGTTGGATTACGCCAATAGCTAAGCTCACTAAAGGATGAAAGATATTATTCCCTCTACGATCTAAAGCATTATACCCCTGTTGATCTTGATGTTCTTTGGTAATAAATGACAAACTTTGTTTAGCAAAGTCAGCTAATATTTTTTGACACACCCATTCAACATCATTACTTTTAAACATAATAATAAAATCATCGCCACCGATATGACCAACAAAACAATGTTTATTGTTTGTGTTAATCATTATGCAATTCGCCAATGTTTTCAGTAATAAATCCCCTTTAGCATAGCCATAAATATCATTAAACGGCTTAAAATGATTTAAATCCAAATAGGCTAAATTAAACGGTTTTTTCTTATTTAGCATGTAATCTATTTCTTTTTCTATTACCACATTACCAGGTAAACCGGTTAATGGATTCGCGTATCTCGCTTGTTCTAACTTTGATTCAGTGATACTTCTTAATAAATCTCGCGGTGAAACAACACCAATATACTTTCCATGTTCAGTAATAATAGAGGGTTGGGTAAATTCTGAGTTTGCTCTGGCGGTTAATAACGCACTAACTTGTTCTAAAGGCATAGAATGCTCAATAATCATTGGCGTATTAGACATAATGTCACGAGCAGACTTTTTAGAAAACAGCGCTCTGCCATAAATATCAGAGTATGATTCCATCAATTGATTACGAAAAATCATTCCTAACGGTTTATCATCATGTAAAACAGGGATAGCATGAACATTAAGGTTTTGAGTGAACAGCTCATAAACATAATTAACATTTTGGTTATAATCAACCGTTGTGGTTGCTGTAACAAGCGAGGCAATAGTCTCAACATTCGATTGCAACTCGACAGAAGAGCTAATATCAAGGACTGGAAAACACCTTATTGGATTTTCGCTCGGTTTAGCTAAGAAAAAGCCTTGACTATAAACCATACCAAGCTCACGCAGTAACTCAAACTCTTCTTTAGTTTCAATACCTTCAGCAATTATATGAGCGTTAGATATTCGCCCTAATTCAAATAACGTTTTTAAAAACTCTCGCTTCATCACGTCTTGATCACAACGATCAATAAAGTATCGATCTATTTTAACAATGTCAGGGCGTAAGTAACTCCACTGCTTTAAACCTGAATACCCGACACCGACATCATCTATAGCAATATCAAAACCGAATTTTCTATATTTATTCAGTGCCTTAAGCAAAATATCATTATTGGGAAACGGTGACTTTTCACTGATTTCGATAACCACTTGCTGTGGTGATAATCCAGCCTGCTCAACCAATTTGATCGTTTCACCGTGAGGGTGATCTTTATTAAGCATGACATTCAAACAAATATTAATAAACAACTTACCTGCTAACTTCAGCTCAACAAAACGTGTAATTGCACTTGCTCGACATAGCAGTTCAAGTTCAGACAATAAGTTATCTTCTTGTGCCTGTAAGAATAATGCCTCAGGTGAATAAAAATCAGTATTTTTAGGTCCACGCGATAACGCCTCATAACCAACAATTATTTCATTTTCAACATCAAATATTGGCTGAAAAACAGTCGTAATAAGCTTATTAGATACAATGGATTGAATGGTTGCTTGCATGGATTTATCTCATAATTGGTGACAAAAGCCTATCCTTAGACATCAGTATTAATAATATTAAAAAGGTTAAGGTTAAGGTTATTGATTAATAATGAAATTGGGTTAATGCTTGTTTTAATTCTAAACTTAAATTTTCAGCTAACTTGGCATTATCTAAGACATTATTAGTATTTGAACGGCTCTTATCTGATAAAGAAAAAACGCGATCCATTCTATTTTTCACCTCTGCAACCACTTGTAATTGTTCACTTTGGTTTTGAGCAATAATTTCATTTTTACTAATTATTTCACTAAATGAATGTGTAATAATTTGTAGATTAGATTCTGTGTTTTTGATCGTTTGCGCACCTTGATTAGCAAAGTCTTCATTTTTTCTCATTTGCTCAGCTGCATCATCAGTGGCTTTTCTGATATTCGCAATAACGCTTTCTATTTCCCCTGTTGATTCTTGAGTACGTAATGCAAGCGAGCGAACTTCATCAGCAACAACGGCAAAACCTCGCCCTTGCTCTCCAGCACGAGCAGCTTCAATAGCCGCATTTAGCGCTAATAAGTTAGTTTGATCAGCAACAGCTTTTATCACCGTTAATACAGAGTTTATTTGCTGCCCATGCTCCCTTAAATCATTCATCTGTTGAGTAGAGTGGCCAATAGCTTCTGCAAGTTGTTTGATTTGCTGTGACGATTGCACAACAACTTTAAAATTATCTGCAGCATGTTTATCGGCATCTTTACTAACAGTAATTGTATTCTCGGTATGCCCCTGAGTAATTTCAACAGCTTTGGTCATTTGGGTAATAGCAGCGTTAGCATTAGATAACTCATTCTGTGTACTTGTCACTTGCCCCTGTGCTGCCTGACAAGCAATAATAGTTTTTTCAGTTGCTGCATCTAATGTTGTACCTATATTCGCTAAAGTACCGACAAAACCAACAATTCTATCCATCATAAGGTTAAAGCTCTGCCCTATTTCACCTAACTCATCTTGGTTATTTAAATCGACTCTTAAGGATAAATTAGACTCTTTTTCAACATTAATTATCGTGCGGTGTAAGTGTTTGAGAGGAGTTCTAATCGAGTGGAAAATTGACCAGCCCATTAATAAAATTAAAACAGAAACGATACTTACGGTGAGCAAAATTATCTGGTTCGTTTGTGTGGTTAACTTACTACTCACTAAACTGTCTTCATGAGCTAATTGTTTTTGTAATAAAACTAATTGATCTAATTTTGTTAAGAAGGGCTCTAAGGAACTATAGAGTTTTAAATCGACATAATTCCCCATGCCATACGAAGAGCCCTCCTCAATTAACTCAGCTATAATGGCTATTGCATTCAGGCTTTTATCATAAAGTGGCTGAATCTCTGGAATTAGTTCACTTTCTTTACTCGATAAATTACCATTTTTATACGCTTGCCACTGCTGAACAATAATAGCTTTCCCTGCGGCGACTTTTGTTTTGGCATCTTGCCATAACTCCATCCCGCTTCGAGACTTATGAGTAGTATCAATAATATTAGAAGTAAAGGTTCTAATAATTAAATTAAGTCGTTGAGTTTGGCTTAATCGTTCTTCAAGTATTTGTTGAGCTTGTAGATGACGATCTGTTGATACCTTAATACAAGCAAATATAATAATGCTAAATATAAGTAAAGGCACCAAAGATAAAATAATAAGTTTACTGCTAACGCGACTTAGTTTTTTCATTTAAGAGTTTGACATTAAAAGAGTAGACTATAATTAATTGCAGAATAACAAGACAGTATGACGGTAATGTTACTTAAGTATTACAGATATATTTCATCGGGGATGTTGTTATACCTTAAAAGGTCTTACGCTAATGACAGTTTAACTACACAATTTATTGTTGTAATATGTGCGACTAAATGAATATATTAATATTTCAATTAACCTCTAATTTAAACGGTAAATTAATTGAAAGATTAATTCGCAAATAATAGTGAATAGAAACCCTATGACAAAAATGACAACAACTGATGTTAATAACACTCAAAGTGATAACACCAACCAACTTGCTACCCTAGCAGGAGGATGCTTTTGGTGTATTGAAGGGGCTTTCACGCAAGTTAAAGGTATATTTTCAGCCACATCAGGGTACATGGGTGGGCAAACAGTTTCACCAACCTATGAAGAAATATGTACAGGTGAAACTGGGCATGCTGAAGTAGTACAACTTAGTTTTGATCCTGCTGTAATTACTTACCAAGAAATACTGGAAATATTTTTTACCTTACATGATCCGACACAATTAAATCGACAAGGTAACGATATAGGGACTCAATACCGTTCGGCGATTTTTTATCATGATGACTCTCAGAAAAAAATAGCTGAAACAATCATTAAAGAAATGACAGAAGCAACAATGTTTGAGCAAGACATTGTCACACAAGTGTGTGCTACAGAAGTATTTTATTCTGGTGAAGAGTATCATCAAGATTACGTTAACAATAATCCTGAGAATCAATATTGCCAAGCAGTAGTATCACCTAAATTAGCAAAATTTAGGCAAACATTTGTTAGTAAATTAAAATAGCTAAAAATATAAAGTTTATAAACACTTTGGCTTAAAGAAGTATTTAGCCGCTCTAAATCCCCATAACGAGCATAAAATACTTCTTTTGGCTCTGCTGATAAAGCCCAGTAGGTAGCCGCACCTATTTAGCTGCTTTTGACAAGTAAGCTTCTAGTTGCCATATCAAATAATGAACTATTCAAACACCTTTGAATATCACTCGTTCCATTATTTTACCAACCCGCTCTCTTAATCTCTTAAAGCGAAAAACACTTGCGCTGTTATGCTAGTTAGCTTTATTTAAATACTGTCCTTAAGCCCAAAAACTAAAATAGTTACTGCAAAGTGCGACTGAATAATTACTGAAAGCGCATTGATAAATCGACAGCTTGTACGTGCTTAGTTAGTGCGCCACTAGAAATAAAATCAACACCAGCTTTAGTGTATTCTTGTAAAATTTCTATCGTCATATTACCCGATACTTCTAATTTAGCTTTACCACGTGTCGCACTAACCGCTTCTTCAATCATGGTAGGGGTAAAATTATCTAACATAATAATATCAGCCCCTGCCCTTAGTGCTTGTTGAAGTTCATCCATTGACTCTACTTCCACTTCAACGGTTTTATCACTGTGATTTTGTTTTGCTGTAGCAACAGCTTGTGCAATACCACCGCAAGCAGCAATGTGATTTTCTTTAATTAGAAAAGCATCGAACAAGCCTATTCGGTGATTTACACCGCCACCAGATAGTACAGCGTATTTTTGTGCGCTGCGTAAACCAGGTAATGTTTTACGAGTATCTAAAAGTTTAGTATTTGAGCCTGCTAATTCTTGCACATATTGGCTTGTTAAGGTTGCTGTACCTGATAAGGTTTGCAGAAAGTTAAGTGCTGTACGCTCTCCCGTTAACAAAGTACGAGCATTACCTTCAAGTTGAAATAAGGTTGTGTTTGCTTTAACTTTTTCTCCGTCACTAACAAACCAAGTAATTTTAGTTTTTGCTAACTCGGGCTGTGACTTATCTAATTGTGAAAATACTTCATTAACCCAAGAAATACCACAAACAATACAGTCTTCACGAGTAATAACAGTTGCTACTGCTTGTTCATTTGCAGGAATTAACATCGCGGTAATATCTTGTTCTACTTTAGGGTGTTGTCCATCAACAACACCTAAATCTTCTTTCAGTGCCCAACTAACAGTTGCGGTGATATCTTGTTTTAATTTGCTTATCTCAGCAGAAAGGGCTGTAGTAAGTTGTTCAGAAGTATGCATTTTTTATTCCTGTTAGCGGTATTCACGTAAAGTGAGTTGTTTGCCTTTTTGGCTAAACTCTACTTCTTTTAAAGCACTCATGCCCAGCAAAATGGCATCACTTTTCATTGCAGGGTTGATATGCGCGGCAACATTATATAGGAAAATATTACCAATGCTAAGTTGATCTATTTGGGTTTTATAAACAGTTACCGTACCATTTGCGGTTCTAACAGGGTAACTACCAAAGCTTTCTAGCTGTAATTCATCAGCAATATGGGCAGGAATTGACACTTGCGTTGCCCCAGTATCAAGTAAAAAAGTTACCGGGGATTCATTAATACTCCCCAATGTAACATAGTGTCCTTGCTTATTTTGCTGTAAAACAACTTCTGCCTGCCCTGAACTATTTAAGCTAACTTGTGGCTGACTATTTGGATTATATTGTTTATCAAGCACACCTTGAAAAAAATACATTAATAATGCAATCGCAATAATCCATGCAAGCCAAACAAATAACTTAGCGATTTTGTTTGTTGAGTCATCTTCAGTCATAATAAAGAAATTCTCACATAAGCGTTAAAATAAAAGTTATTGTATGTCGTTAAGCAAGCAGAAAAAAGTGATAAAGCGTAATAATTTGCAACCGAACTACACCATAGAAAATGGTTGGTTATCAGAGCAGTCTCAACAAAGATCGCCTTTTTTCACGCCTAGATGCCAAAGTGTGCCTGTTTCTTTATTAGTTGTTCACAATATCTCATTACCTGCGGGTGAATTTGGTAATAATTATATAACAGATCTCTTTCTTGGAAGAATAGATGCCAATGCCCATCCGAGCTTTGCTGACATAGCTGAATTACAAGTATCTGCCCATTGCTTAATTAAGCGTGATGGCAGTATTATTCAGTATGTATCTTTTAATGATAAAGCATGGCATGCGGGCGTATCTAATTTTAATGGCATAGAAAAGTGTAATGACTTTTCTATCGGTATTGAACTTGAAGGTACAGATGATATTCCTTATGAAGAAGCACAATACCAAGCATTAGCGGCACTAACAGCAATGATACAAAAAAATTATCCGCTTGTTAGTAATGAAAATATTACTGGACATTGTGATATTGCTAAAGGTAGAAAAACAGATCCTGGGCCAGCATTTAATTGGCCCTATTTTCATCAGTGTTTACAAAGCAACAAAGTTAACGAATAATTCTTTTAATTTATCGCGACAAAAAATACAACTATGCTTTAAATTATAGAGTTTTATTAAAAGGAAAAGTACCGTATTGGCATTAATCAATACATACAATTAATTGATCCTTATGACAAATGGATTCTATTTATTAATAAATAAGGTTACACATGAGTTTACTAAGTTTACTAATCGCCTTAATGGCTGAAAAAACCCTTTCTTCATCCATATGGCGCTTCGATTTTTACTATCAAAAATATATCAGTTTTTTCCAAACTAACGGTGTTTTATCAAACATCAAAGCAACAAATATTCGTTACACTCTATTTTTGCTAGTGCCTGTCGCTATAATTTATGGCATTTTAGCCATAGTAGATAATGGGTTATTACATTTAATTATTTCAACCCTAGTGCTTATTGTCACCTTAGGTTGCTCTAAGACAAGAAACAGTTACAAACAATATTTACTTGCTGCCTTTAAAGGTGACGATACCACTTCGAGTTTACACCATCAGCAGTTACTGGAAGATAAAAACCTACCTGCCGTTGGCTTTGGACAAGCACTTATTTGGTTAAATTACCGTTACTATATTGCCATTATGCTTTTTTTCATTGTTTTTGGGGCGGCAGGAGCGGTGTTTTATCGTTTATTAACGACAGTAATAGAGCAAGAAAATGGTTGTACCTTAAATAAAACCAGTGAAAATGAAACAGCTGAAGTTAAGGATAGCGAACAAACACTTGTTGAAGAAACTATAGATTCATCACTTGAAAGTTCTCACGATGAGAGCATTAACGATAAAACGACATTAAGCTGTAATAATTATCACAAAATTTTGTTCTACATTGATTGGTTACCGGTACGCATTACCTCATTCGGTTATATGTTCGTTGGACATTTTTCTAAAGCGTTTCCAATGTGGTTAGAAAGTTTATTTGATACAAAAAAACTTACTCATGAAGTTCTTATTGATGTAGCACAAAAATCGGAAGATATTATGCTTGAAGATGGAGACTGCACAGCAGAGCCTTGCTTACTAGTTCGCCTAGCAAAAAGAAACCTTTTGTTAATGTTAGCACTTATTGCCGTACTCACATTAATAGGAATTGTTAATTAGTTACTACTGTAATAACAATAATTTAAGCAAACTCAGTTTCAGAGAAAATATTTTTTTAAAATATTATTCTCTGAAATTACTTTACTACACCTCTTGTTAATCGCTACTTTTTTACGCCTTTAAATTGGTATTACCAATAATTTCAGAGCTAAAATAAAACAATTGTTTTAAGTTTTTACTCTATTTTTTATTCTTCATTTCATCGTGATCTTTCTTGCTTTACAAGCAAAACTCAACTAAATTACATTGCTAACTACGAGCATCTTTGTTATTTTACTAACATAAAAACAAATGGTAATACCAATTTACCAAGGGATATTTATTAGGATTTAACACTTAATGCAACAGCCATTAAAACAAAAAAAGCTATCTGACATTATTTTAGTGCAATTAGAGAACATGATTTTAGAAGGTGGTTTACTGCCAGGCGAGAAACTATTACCTGAACGTGAGCTAGCTAAAAAATTTGATGTTTCTCGCCCCTCACTTCGTGAGGCAGTACAAAAGTTAGAAGCTAAAGGATTAGTTACACGTAAACAAGGCGGCGGCACTTTCGTATCGAAAGCGATTATGAAGTCTTTTTCTGACCCATTATTTGATTTGATGGCAGAAAACAATGAATCACAATTTGATTTATTAGAATTTCGCCATGGTATCGAAGGCATGGCTTCTTATTATGCTGCAATGCGTGGAACAAGTGCCGATTTTGAGAATATACAAGCCAAACATGACAATATAGGCAATTGTCAATTAGAGAACGACTATAGTATAGAAGCTAATGCCGTTTATGAATTTTATGTTGCTATATGTACTGCGTCACATAATGCTGTGATATTACATACTGCTAGAAGTATGTCAGCACTATTGATAGATAACATAGAACGAAATTTAACAATGTTAGCAAAACGTCCTGATATCTTTAGCAAGATAACAGATTATAGAAGAAATTTGCTTGACGCTATTACGAGTGGACAGCCCAAAAAAGCTTGGGGTGCAAGTCATCGTCACCTTGCTTTTATTGAAGAAGTACTGTTAAAGCTAACGCACGAACACAGTCGTATGGAACGTTCCATGAGACGAATGTAAAAACTGATTTAAAAGCTAATGTATATAAATGCGTAGATAACCTATGCCAAACATGTAAAAAATTATTAAATAAACCAATAATATTGGAGACAATACAATATGTCAGATCTACCAAACATTGATATCGATTCATTAGAAACCCAAGAGTGGTTAGAATCGATGGAATCAGTATTAGAAAATGAAGGGCCAGAGCGCGCACACTTTTTACTTGAAGCCTTAATTGAGCGCGCCCGTCGCGGTGGTACACATTTACCTTTTGAAGCAACAACTGCTTATGTAAATACTATCCCGCCAGGACAAGAGCCTCATATGCCTGCGGATCAAACGATAGAGTCGCGTATTCGTGCTGCCATTCGTTGGAATGCGTTAGTATTAGTATTACGTGCCTCTAAAAAAGATTTAGAGCTTGGTGGCCATATTGGTAGTTTTGCTTCTTCTTCTACACTTTATGATGTTGGTTTTAACCACTTCTTCAAAGCTGCTTCAGAAAAAGATGGTGGCGACTTTATTTTTGCTCAGGGTCATATTTCTCCAGGTATCTACTCTCGTGCTTTTATGGAAGGCCGTTTAACTGAAGAGCAAATGAACAACTTCCGTCAAGAATGTGATGGCGAAGGTTTATCTTCATACCCTCATCCTCATTTAATGAAAGATTTTTGGCAGTTCCCAACAGTTTCTATGGGTTTAGGTCCATTACAAGCGATTTACACTGCACGCTTCTTAAAATATCTAACCGATCGTGGTATTAAAGATTGTTCTGGTCAACGTGTATACTGTTTCTTAGGTGATGGTGAAACAGATGAGCCAGAATCATTAGGTGCTATTGGTTTAGCTTCTCGTGAAGGTTTAGATAACTTAACATTTGTTATTAACTGTAACTTACAGCGCTTAGATGGTCCTGTACGTGGTAATGGAAAAATCATTCAAGAACTTGAAGGTACATTCCGTGGCGCTGGCTGGGAAGTAGTTAAAGTTATTTGGGGTAGCTACTGGGATCCGTTACTTGCACGTGATACATCAGGTAAGTTATTACAATTAATGAATGAAACTGTTGATGGTGAATATCAGAACTGTAAAGCGAAAGGCGGTAAATATACGCGCGAAAAATTCTTTAACAAATACCCAGAAACAGAAGCGATGGTTGCTAACATGTCTGATAAAGACATTTGGCGTTTAAACCGTGGTGGTCATGATCCAGTTAAAGTTTATGCCGCTTATGAAAAAGCAATGAACACTAAAGGCCGTCCAACCGTTATCTTAGCGAAAACAGTTAAAGGTTTTGGTTTAGGTGCTTCAGGCGAAGCGTTAAACATTGCCCATAACGTTAAGAAAATGGATGTTGAATCAATTAAGCATTACCGTGATCGTTTTAACATTCCGGTAAGTGATGACGAAATCGCTGATTTACCTTTCTACCGATTCCCTGAAGACAGCGAAGAATATAAGTACATGAAAGCGCGCCGTGAAGCACTAGGTGGTTCATTACCAGCACGTCGTGAACAAGCGGAAGAGCAACTTGAAATCCCGGCACTTAAAATATTTGAACCAATATTAAAAGGCTCAGGCGATCGTCAAGTGTCATCAACAATGACATTTGTACGTGTACTTAACAGCTTATTAAAAGATAAGAAGATAGGTAAACGTGTTGTACCAATTATTCCTGATGAAGCACGTACTTTCGGTATGGAAGGTTTATTCCGTCAAGTAGGTATTTATGCAAGTGAAGGTCAAAAATATGTCCCTCAAGATGCTGATCAAGTAGCTTACTACCGTGAAGATAAAAAAGGTCAAGTACTACAAGAAGGTATTAACGAATTAGGTGCTATGGCTTCTTGGGTTGCTTCAGGTACATCTTACTCAACATGTAATGCGACCACTATTCCATTCTACATTTACTATTCGATGTTTGGTTTCCAACGTGTTGGTGATTTAGCATGGGCCGCTGGTGATAGCCAAGCACGTGGTTTCTTATTAGGTGCAACGGCTGGTAGAACAACACTTAACGGTGAAGGTCTTCAACATCAAGATGGTCATTCACACGTGCAAGCAGGTTTAATTCCTAACTGTGTAACTTACGATCCAACATACGGTTATGAAATTGCAGTTATCGTGCGTGAAGGTTTACGTCGTATGTATGAAGAAAATGAAAATATCTTCTTCTACTTAACATTAATGAATGAAAACTATCAACACCCAGCAATGCCTGAAAGTAAAACTGTTGAAGAAGAAATCATTAAAGGTATTTATCAACTAGAACAAGTTGCTCCTGCTAAAGGTAAAGCCATTGCTAATGTTCAATTATTAGGTTCAGGTACTATTTTAGAAAAAGTACGTGAAGCTGCGCAAATTCTTGCTAATGATTACAACATATCAAGCGATGTTTACTCAGTAACTTCATTTAATGAATTAGGCCGAGATGGTCAAGACGTAACACGCTGGAATATGCTTCACCCTGAAAGCAAGCCACGTGTGCCATACATTACCCAAGTAATTACCAAAGAAGCTGGTCCAGCAATTTCTGCAACTGATTATATTAAAAACTATTCAGACCAAGTACGTGCATACATTGATACAGAATACCGTTGTTTAGGTACTGATGGTTTTGGTCGTAGTGATAGTCGTGCAAATTTACGTACGCATTTTGAAGTAAGTGCTGCATATGTTGTTGTTGCTTCATTATTTGAATTAGCAAACCGTGGTGATATTGAAAGCTCAGTTGTTTCAGAGGCGATTAAACGCTTTGATATAAACACTGAAAAACTTAACCCACTTTACGCATAATTAGTGACTAGAGAGGAAAATATAATGTCTATTGAAAAAATTCTAGTCCCTGATGTAGGTGGCGATGAAGTTGAAATTATCGAAATTTGTTTTGCTGTTGGCGACAAAATTGAAGCTGATGAAGGTATTATTACCGTTGAAACTGATAAAGCTTCTATGGATATCCCAGCTCCATTTGCAGGTAAGCTTGTTAGCTTAACTGTAAACGTTGGTGACAAAATTAAAGAAGGCGATATCATTGCCGAAATGGAAAGTGCTGAATCAGAAGGCACTGAAGCTGAAAGTGAACCTGCTCCTGCTGCTGAAGAAGCATCAGCTCCTGAAGCGCCGGCTCAAGATCCAGCTGCTGAAGAAGCCCCTGTAGCAGCTGCCACTTCATCAGCTGCATCAGAGATTATTGATATCGCTGTACCTGATATAGGTGAAGATGGCGAAGTTGATGTCATCGATGTACTAGTTAGTGTAGGTGATGTTGTTGAAGCGGAAGACGGCTTAATCACTGTTGAAACTGACAAAGCAACGATGGATGTACCTTCTACTCATGCAGGTACAGTTAAAGAAGTTTACATTTCAAATGGTGATAAAGTTAAACAAGGTTCACTTGTTATTAAACTTGAAACTGCTGGTGGCTCATCAGTTGAAGCACCTGTAGCTGAAGCACCTGTTGCTGAAGTTAGTGCTCCTAAAGAAGCACCAGCGAAAGTTTCGCCAACAACGGCTCCAGCTAGCTCACCTGTACCGCATCACCCACAGTCAGGCGTAGTAAATAAAGGAACGATTTATACCTCACCTTCTATTCGACGTATTGCCCGTGAATTTGGTGTCGATTTAACCTTGGTTAAAGGCACAGGTAATAAAGGCCGTATATTAAAAGAAGATGTTCAGTCTTATGTAAAATATGAACTTTCTCGTCCAAAAGCAAATGCAGGTAGTTCTGTAGCAGCGGGTGAAGGTGGACTACAAGTTGTTAGTGCTAAGGCTATTGATTTCTCAAAATTTGGTGAGATTGAAACGAAAGCATTAACACGTATTCAAAAAATATCTGGACCATTCTTACATCGTAACTGGGTTACTATTCCTCATGTTACTCAGTTTGATGAAGCTGATATTACCAATGTTGAAGCTTTCCGTAAGGAGCAAAACGTTGTTTGTGAAAAACAAAAGCTTGGCTTTAAAATTACACCTCTTGTGTTTATTTTAAAAGCGGCAGCAGACGCTTTACGTGCCTATCCAACATTTAACTCAAGCTTAAGTGAAGATGGTGAAAGCTTAATCCTTAAGAAGTACATCCACATTGGTGTCGCTGTAGATACACCAAACGGACTAGTAGTTCCCGTTGTACGAGATGTTGATAAGAAAGGTATTTACGAATTGTCTCGTGAGCTTTTAGAAATTAGTGTTAAAGCACGCGAAGGCAAACTCAAAGCGGCTGATATGCAAGGTGGTTGTTTTACTATTTCTAGTCTCGGTGGTATTGGTGGTACTGCATTTACACCAATCGTTAATGCGCCTGAAGTTGCTATTTTAGGTGTATCAAAATCAGAAATGAAACCGAAATGGAATGGTAAAGAGTTTGAACCTAAGCTGATGTTACCATTATCGATGTCTTATGATCATCGTGTAATTGATGGTGCACTTGCCGCTCGATTTACCGTACATTTAGCTAGTGTGATGTCTGACATTCGTAAATTAATACTTTAGTCAGAATTTTCTTAATTAATATTGGCGAAATTCACCAGATAAGCGTAGAATTTCGCTATTAATGCCAATATTATTAACTTGGTATAATATATTTACACAAATTAAAACTTTCATAGTTTATTGAGGATTGTATGAGTAACGAGATAAAAACTCAGGTTGTTATTTTAGGTGGTGGCCCCGGTGGTTATTCTGCTGCTTTTCGCGCTGCAGATTTAGGTTTAGATGTTGTATTAGTTGAGAGCCGCTCAACGTTAGGTGGCGTATGTTTGAATGTAGGCTGTATTCCTTCTAAAGCATTATTACATGTTGCTAAAGTTATTGATGATGCTGCTGCAATGGCTTCTCATGGTGTAACATTTGGTAAGCCAGAAATTAACTTAGACAAAATTCGTAGCTGGAAAGAAGATGTTATCGGCCAACTTACGGGTGGTTTAGGCGGAATGTCAAAAGCACGTAAAGTTAATACTGTTACAGGTTTTGGTAAATTCACATCAGATAAAACAATTGAAGTTGAAGGTGCTGACGGTAAAACGACCATTACTTTCGATAATGCTATTATCGCTTGTGGCTCTTCAGTTATCGATTTACCGTTTATTCCTAATGATGACCCACGTGTTATTGACTCTACTGGTGCTCTTGAACTTGAAGATGTTCCTGGTGAGATGTTAGTACTAGGTGGTGGTATTATTGGCTTAGAAATGGGCACTGTGTATTCAGCGCTTGGCTCTAATGTAAGTGTGGTTGAGTTTGCTGATCAATTAGTACCTGCCGCTGATAAAGACATTGTTAAAATTTACACTAACTACAACAAAAACAAGTTCAACATCATGTTGTCTACTAAAGTTGTTGCAGTTGAAGCTAAAGACGATGGCTTATACGTAACTTTTGAAGGTAAGAATGCTCCTGAAGGCCAAGTTCGTTACGATAAGATCTTAGTTGCTGTAGGTCGTAAACCAAATGGTCAACTAGTTGGCGCAGATAAAGCAGGTGTAAATGTTGATGAGCGTGGTTTTATCAATGTTTCTAAAGAACTTCGTACAAATGTTCCACATATCTTTGCTATTGGTGATGTTGTAGGACAACCTATGCTTGCTCATAAAGCCGTACATGAAGCGCATTGTGCTGCTGAAGTAATATCAGGTAAAAAACATGAGTTTGATCCTCGTTGTATTCCTTCAATTGCTTATACTGATCCTGAAATGGCATGGGTTGGTGTTACTGAACGTGAAGCAAAAGAGCAAGGTTTAAATATTGAAGTTGCCAACTTCCCATGGGCCGCTTCTGGTCGTGCTATCGCTTCAGCACGTACTGAAGGTAAAACTAAGATGATTTTCGAAAAAGAAACTGGTCGTGTTTTAGGTGGTGCTATAGTTGGTATCAATGCAGGCGAAATGCTTGGTGAAATTTGTTTAGCCGTAGAAATGGGCGCTGATGCAGAAGATGTTGGTTTAACAATTCATGCTCACCCAACGTTAAATGAATCTATTGGCTTAGCTGCTGAAATCTTTGAAGGTTCAATCACTGATTTACCAAATGCTAAAGCTGTTAAAAAGAAAAAGTAATTAATCTATAAAAAGTAGACTTTTCAATTTAAAAACCAGCAATTATGCTGGTTTTTTACTTTATAACTCAGAAAAAACATATACTTTATTTCCCTGTTTTCTGACATAACTTTTGATACGTCAGCATAGCCGTAACCCTGTAACTCACTAAATACGAAATTCCAACGAATTAATAACAAATAAACGGAGATTCTGAATCAAGCCCAAGATGATAGGAGTACCTTCAAGATACAAAGAGTACGTTGAGGATAATACGCTAAAAAAATCACTATTACCAAAAGGTAATAGTGAGTTCATATAAAGTCTACGCTCTGTTACTGATAACAGCGCCTATTCACCCAAGGTCGCAATCATATTTTATAACTTGTAGGTATATAAATTCTAATGACGAAGCTAAGTAATAACATCCACCCCCCCCACCAAACACTACCATCTCCAGAATCATTTCCATCAGAAATAGAGGCGCTAAAGGTACACCAACAACATTCACAACAATCTCGTCTGATAATTTACCATCGCTTACCACAATACTAAAATGGTCACTGCTATTATAATCTTTGATTTTTCGGCGCTTCCCTTGGTATAGCAGTTGATACAAAAGTATTTAAAGATACAGTAGTGAGCTATGATGTCTTTACAGTTAAAAGGAGGCACAATTTATATAAACTTAAAGCGCTTACAAAAAATAACTTTAAAATAAAGCTCTTTATTTTAAAGCGCCTCTAAAGCTGTTTTTATTTAATATCAAGAACAATATTTCATTAAATATCTAATAAATTTATCATCTGGTGAAAGAAAACTCCTCCAAAACCTATCTTATGATTAGTTATTTATTTTTAAGGAAGGTTAAAATGTTTCTAGTTAAAAAGTCTGTTCCACTAATTACTTTTATTTTGTTATTTTTTAGTATTTCGGTTTTTGCATCAGGTGATGCTGTAAATACAGGGCATTTTAATAGTATTGCTATTAAAGGGTATGACACTGTTGCCTATTTTACTCAAAACAAGGCAGTTAAAGGTGATAAAAGTTTTCGAGTAAAATGGCATGATGCGTATTGGCATTTTTCAAGTCAAGAGAATAAGGAACTGTTTGAAGCAGATCCAGATAAATACGCCCCACAATATGGCGGCTGGTGTGCTGTAGCTATGTCAGATGAAGGCAATACGTCACCGATAGATCCAGAAGCGTTTGACATTTATGAAGGTAAGTTGTATTTAAACTATGATAAAACCGTCCAAGGTTTTTGGCTTGAAGATAAAATCAACTTTATTAACAAAGCTGATCATTTTTATCCAATAAAAACTAATGTTAACAACCTAATAAAACAAAGAATTGAAAAAAACAATAAACTTTAGTCTTATCAAAAGTTATTGAAAAATATTATCGTTAAGTTAGGTGAACCACAACGCTGATTTCTAAAATTCAAGTAAAAATAGTACGAAATTAATACCGTTAATCACCTATCTTATAAGTAGTTATTCATTTGTAAGGAAGATAAAGATGTATTTAGTTAAACGATCTATTCAAGCGGTTATGATGATGATCATTTTTTTCAGTTTTTCAGCTTTCGCCGTTGATGATGCGGTTAATACTGGACGCTTTAATAGTATTGCTATTGATGGTTACGATACCGTTGCTTATTTTACACAAAATAAAGCTGTAGAAGGTGATAAAGCCTTTAAAGTAAAATGGCGTAATGCTTACTGGTATTTTAACAGTAAAGAAAACAAAGCATTATTTGAATCTGAACCAGAGAAATATGCTCCACAATACGGTGGCTGGTGTGCTTACGCTATGGCTGATGAAGGAAGTACAGCTAGAATTGATCCTGAGGCTTTTCATATTTATGAAAATAAACTTTATTTAAACTACAGTAAAAGCATTAATAAAAAGTGGCTGAAAGATAAGTTAACTATGATTAAAGATGCTGATTATTATTACCCTTTAGAAACAGATGTAAATAGTTTTATTAAAAAGTAATAAGTTCACAAACAATAAACAAGTAGCCATTAATTCACATGGATATAATGGCTTTATTGCTAATTGCTTCACAGGCAGTTTTCTCAACTATAATTCAAGCATAATTTTCTCTCGTTAAACATCTAGGAGCTCACTCTCAGTGTTAATTATCCTAAGGTCATAGTTTTTTTAAAAGCCGCTGTTTGCCCTGCTTTACAAATTTCCTTGCTATATATTCACTAAACTAGCGAGACTCTTTTTACTATTATCGTTCTGTTTTATAATGTAATGACTCCCAAACACAATGAGAATCCTCTTGAAATTTATTACCTTGAACAAATCAATTTTAACTACCTCAGCATTGACAGCAACATTATTACTAAATGCTTGTGCTCTTACTGAACCAGCAAAGAACACTACATCTACTTTAAATGAAAGCGCAAGTAAAACGGTAAGTTTTGCTCCTAGAGCAGAAGATCAATACCTAAGCCAAGCACAAGCATTCAAACGTTCAGAACGTGTTTCTAATGTTAACTACAAACTTAACTTTAACCTAACGGGTGAAGAAAGCTTCTCTGCTAGTTCGACCATTAATTTTGATTTATCGAACAATAGCACCCCACTAACTGTCGATTTAAATGAAGCAAAAATTAGCAATTTAGTCATTAACGGTAAAGCAATGTCGAGTGAAAAATTACTCGAGAGCTATAACAATTGGTTTATTACCTTGCCAGCTAAAACCCTAAAGAAAGGACAAAATACAGTTACGGTCGAATTTACACGTAAACACAGTACCAATGGTGAAGGCTTACACCGCTTTAAAGATCCAGTAGACGGTAAGGTTTACCTTTATTCTCATTTTGAGCCTGCGGCCGCTC
The DNA here is from genome assembly GCF_018860915.1 of Colwellia sp. C2M11. Taxonomy (GTDB): domain Bacteria; phylum Pseudomonadota; class Gammaproteobacteria; order Enterobacterales; family Alteromonadaceae; genus Colwellia. The sequence continues at coordinate 39,558 of NZ_JAHKQD010000043.1, read as the reverse complement.
AACAAATGTTTGCCTTATTTGATCAGCCTGATTTGAAGGCGACTTTTGAATTAACCGTTTCTGCTCCAAACGATTGGACTGTTTTTTCAGCGACAAGAGAAGCGACAACAACACAACAAGGCGACATTACCCTTTGGCATTTCCCGAAGAGCCTAACGTTAAGTCCTTATAATTTTTCAATGCACGCTGGTCCGTATACCATGTGGCAAGATAATAGTGGTAAATACCCACTACGTTTATTTGCTCGCCAGTCTGTTGCTAAACAAATAACACCAAAGCATTGGTTTACCTACACCAAACAAGGTTTCGACTTCTTCGATAACTATTTTGGGATCAACTATCCCTTCAAAAAGTACGATCAAGTACTAGTGCCTGATTTTTTATACGGTGCAATGGAAAATTCAGCAGCAGTAACCTTTGCTGAAAAATCGTTTTTAACCAATGGTGAAATGAGCCAAAGCCGCCGAGAGCGACTAGCTAACGTGATAATGCATGAAATGGCACATCAATGGTTTGGTAATTTAGCCACGATGAAGTGGTGGAATGGCTTATGGTTAAATGAAAGTTTTGCTGCGTTTATGGCAACACTTGCGACAAGCGAAGCAACCGAGTTTGACAATGCTTGGCGTACTTTCTACGCTGGAGGTAAACAAAGTGCTTATCGCGCTGATCAACAAGTAACTACTCACCCTATTGAAGTGCCAGTACCGTCGACTGCCAATGCTTTTGACAATATTGATGCTATTACCTACTCAAAAGGTGCTTCGGTATTAAATCAATTACGTTATTTGCTAGGAGAAAAAACATTTCAACAAGGTATTCATAATTATTTAAAAGATAACGCTTATCAAAATGCTGTATTAGAGGATTTTCTCGATAGTTTAGCCAAAGCAAGTGGTAAAAACTTAACTCAATGGCAGCAGGACTGGCTATACCAAGCTGGCGTAAATACCATTGAAGCAAAATACCAGTGTGAACAAGGTAAAATATCTTCTTTTGAATTAATACAAACAGCAGATAAAAGTCAGCCAACATTACGCGAACAAAAGGTTCAGTTAGCGCTCTTTAAAACAACGAACCCGGGTTTTAGTTTAACGAAAAAAATATCGGTGATTTATCAAGGTAAAACAACTCATGTAAATGAATTAATTGGTGTTTCATGCCCCGATCTAATTTATCCTAATTATCAAGACTGGGCATTTGTAAAAGTTAATTTAGATAAACGCTCATTTGAAACAACTAAGCTTTATTTAGCTCAAATTATAGATCCTCTGTTGCGTTCAATGCTATGGCAAAGTTTATGGGATAGTGTTCGTGATGGTAAATTACCATTGAATGACTATCTAACAGTTGCACTGACCAATGCACCATTTGAACAAGATTACACCACGCTAGGGCAAGTATTAGGGCAAATATCCGCAGCGAAAGCTTACCTAAATAAAGGCTTAGGCAGTCAACACGATTATGTAAAAAATATCGCGTTAGAACTAGAAGATATCACTTGGCAAAGTACATTAGCTAACAGCGACGATAAAAACATGCAACGTCGTTGGTTTAGCAGCTATATAAATTTTGCTCACTCGAAAAATGCATTAGATAATTTATATAAATTATTAACGGGGCAATACTCACTAGAAAACTTAACCATCAATCAAGATATCCGTTGGAACATTATTGCGCAATTAAGCCGTTATCAATATAGTAAAGCTGATCAGTTGATTGCTAATGAGTTAACATTAGATAGCTCAGATACTGGTGAAAAATCTGCTTTGTATGCACGTGTTATTGCGCCAAATAGTCAAGTTAAAACTGACTGGCTAACTAAGATTCAACAAGAAGATAGTAAAATTGCTTTTTCTAAATTACGCACTGCTATGTCAGCACTTTATCCTAGTGAACAAAATAGCTTTAACGAACAAACTGCAGAACAACGTATTGGATCATTACGTAATATAGATGAAAAGAATGGCCCTGTTTTCATGCGTAGTTATAATCAGTTAATTCCCACAACGTGTAGCGAAGCTAGCGTTGCTCGTTTAAATAAAGCGGTAACTGAATTAACCAACCTGTCTTCAGGCACTAAAAGAAGTTTATTGATTAAACAGCAAGAAGATAAACGTTGTTTAATGATAAAAGATGCCATAAAGCTTTAAGCCAATTGTGTATTAATGCATTGCGCGTTAACCCAAGATTACGTTAACGCGCTATACTAATAGAGTGAACATTTAGCTTGTTTACTCTATTAGTCCCTATTTTATAAGTTGTCCGGAGTATATATTCATGAAAAAAACGACGTCGATAATACTCTACATGCTTATTTTTAATAGTATTATTGCCTGCACCAGTTTAACAAGCGAGGCATATCAAAATGCTCCTCAATGGGACTTTGATCATCAAGTTCAATTTATACAAACTGAATTAGCCGTAAATCGTTACCAACTTGAGATAATTCAAAATAATAAAGTAAAGTTTCAACAACTATCTGCACTTTTATTACGGAAAAGTTATTTAATCTGTGGTCGATATGACTATACGTTGACCATTATTAAAGGGATTGAAAGCTTTGACCATAAACGAGCTTCACCTAATTTAATTAGATCAAATTTAATTGCAACACTTGAGTGTCCACTCTCAACTCATTAGCCTTACCTATCTGAATATTATTTTTACTGTACGCTAGCTTGATAATTATTCTATTTTAGCTCATCAAAAGGCAAGGAAAACTCGTGTCAATCGCGATCCTATTACAAGTAAATTTAAGAATGAAGCCCGGAAAGTGGCAACTAGAGAAACATCTATTAAGCAATTCTACAGTTATTTAGTAAATATTATCTAACTCAGTGGAGCGATATAAGCGCTGTAGACGATACAAGTTTGATACTTAATCTACCTTGATAATAAACGCTATAAAATTATTTAAAGCTATATAAATTGAAAACAAAAAAAGGCTATTTAACCTATATAAGTTAAATAGCCTTCATAATTCATTTCACTTTTTTATGAAATATAAAACTAGCCTAGCTAGGGTCAACCACTTGAACTGGTACCGCTGGTACGTATTTAGTGCTCATTTCTTGCGTAGGAGGAGCAAAGCGAGTTAAATCGATACCTTCAACAGCTGCTTTATATTCTTCGATTGTAGGGAAGCGACCCAATACAGATGAAAGAACAACTAAAGGTGTTGAACCAAGTAATGATTCACCTTTCTTCTCTGCAGTATCAGCTACAACACGACCTTGGAATAAGCGAGTTGATGTTGCTAAAACTGTATCACCTGGTTCAGCTTTCTCTTGGTTACCCATACATAAGTTACAACCTGGACGTTCAAGATACATGATGTTTTCGTACTTAGTACGTGCAGCACCTTTAGGGTTTGCATCATCAAATTCGAAACCAGAGTACTTACGTAAAATATCCCAATCGCCTTCGGCTTTAAGTTCATCAACAATATTGTAAGTTGGTGGAGCTACAACTAATGGTGCTTTAAACTCTACTTTGCCATTTTGCTTCTCAATGTTACGCAACATTTGTGCGATGATTTGCATATCGCCTTTGTGAACCATACAAGAACCAACAAATGCTAAGTCAACAGGCTTACCGTTGTAGTATGAAACCGGACGAATAACATCATGAGTATAACGCTTAGACGCATCTTCGTTGTTTACATCAGGGTCAGCAACCATTGGTTGATCGATAACATCTAAATCAATAACAACTTCTGCGTAGTATTTAGCATTGTCATCAGGTGCTAATGCTGGGCTGGTACCTGATTTAACTTCTTCAATACGTTTGTCAGCTAATGCGATTAAGCCTTTCAATGTACCAGCTTCGTTTTCCATACCTTTATCAATCATGATTTGGATACGGCTCTTAGCAAGCTCAATTGACTGGATTAACGTTTCATCGTTTGAAATACAGATTGAAGCCTTCGCTTTCATTTCTGCAGACCAATCGGTAAATGTGAATGCTTGGTCAGCTAATAAAGTACCAATATGTACTTCGATTATGCGACCTTGGAATACGTTCTCACCACCAAATTGTTTAAGCATTTGTGCTTGCGTTGCATGTACAACATCACGGAAGTCCATGTGACCTTGCATAGCGCCTTTAAATGTTACTTTTACTGACTCTGGAATTGGCATCGCCGATTCACCGGTAGCAAGAGCAACAGCAACAGTACCTGAGTCGGCACCAAATGCTACGCCTTTAGACATACGCGTATGAGAGTCACCACCAATGATGATAGCGCGATCATCAACGGTAATATCATTCAATACTTTATGAATTACGTCAGTCATTGCGTGGTAAACACCTTTAGGGTCACGCGCGGTAATTAGACCAAACTTGTTCATAAAGCTCATTAGTTTAGGAATGTTTGCTTTAGCTTTGCTGTCCCATACTGAGGCAGTATGACAACCAGACTGATAAGCACCGTCAACTAACGGAGAAATAGTAGAAGCAGCCATCGCTTCTAGCTCTTGGCATGTCATAGGACCAGTAGTATCTTGCGAACCGACAATGTTTACTCTAACGCGAACATCTGAACCGGCGTGAAGATCTGTTTTAGAAAGAACACCAACAGCATTTCTGTTGAATATTTTTTCTACGGCAGTAAGGCCTTGGCCTTCATGTGAAATTTCTTTAGAAGCAGCATAAACAAGTTTAGTTGGTATGCCTAAAGCTTCAGATGCAAAAGTTTGTAATTTCTTACCAAATACAACAGCGTAAGAACCACCTGCTTTCATGAATTCCACTTTTTGTGGTGTGAAAGCTGAAGAGATATCTACTAACTCTTTATCACCGTTTAATAATTTCTTGGCTTTAGTATCAATTGTTAATACAGTACCTGTAGCAACCGAGTATGCTTCTTCTAAAACAGCATCGCCATTTTCGTCAACAACCGTATTACCATTTGCATCTACTTTCTTAACCCAGTTTTTAAGATCAAGACCAATACCACCAGTAACATCAACGGTAGTTAAGAAAATTGGAGAAATACCATTTGTTCCAGCAACTACAGGGGCAATGTTAATAAATGGCACATATGGACTTGCTTGTTCACCAGCCCAAAGTGCAACGTTATTCACACCAGACATACGTGAAGAACCAACACCCATAGTACCTTTCTCAGCAATAAGCATTACTTTGGCATTAGGATGCTTAGCTTGTAAAGCTTGAATTTCTTCTTGAGCTTCTGGCGTGATCATACATTTACCGTGTAACTCACGGTCTGCACGTGAATGTGCTTGGTTACCAGGAGAAAGTAAGTCAGTTGAGATATCACCTTCACCAGCAATATATGTTACTACTTCAATTTTTTCTGCGATATCAGGTAATTTTGTAAAGAATTCAGCGTTAGCGTAACTTTCTAGAATATCTTTAGCAACTGTGTTGCCTGCTTTATATGCAGCTTCAAGACGAGCTGTATCAGCATCGTATAAGAATACTTGTGTTTTTAATACTTCTGTAGCTGGCGTTGATAATGCAACATCATCACTTAATGCTAGGTCAAGTAGTACACCAATAGATGCGCCACCTTTCATGTGTGATAATAATTCGTAAGCAAATTCAGGTGTAATTTCTGGTACGATTTCTTCACCTAAGATAATTTTTTTCAAAAATGCAGCTTTTTCACCTGCAGCACTTGTTGTGCCAGGTAACGTGTTATAGATGAAGAAGTTAAGAGAGTCAGCGCGGTACTCATTTCCTTCATCTTTAATTTGTTCAATAATTTCAGCTAATAACTCAGCACCATCAATTGGTTTAGGCGCTAATCCTAGTTCCTTTTTACGACTTTCAATTTCTGCTATATATTCTAAGTACAGGCTCATTTGATACACTCTCTAGCTATGGGACGCTAATAACATTGTTATCAGCAAGATAAATATTTTGACTATTTTAGCATGTTTCTGACTCACTACTAATCACTTGGTTAAATAAGGATTATTCATGTAAGTTATAGGAGTTAGAAGTATTAGTTATAGTAGTTCTATTGTATTACCTACTACACGGCAATACACCTTTATAAGGATATCATAAATACTAAAGTACCCCATCGTCTATGTAAATCATCTACTTAAGCTAGTTATTTCAATATAACCCTAGAAAACTTATCAAACTAGGTATCAATATTATGCGTAATACTTTCTTCTACTGAACAGAAGATTTCCGACAATATTAAAAATAAAAAACAATACACTAGTATTATAGTCGTATAACAAAAAAAGAAATACAACATAAATCATTGATACTTAAGGACTATAAGCAAAATGAATTTCTATAATAACGTCACTGACTATTCATAAAAAAGAAAAAGTGTCGACAATATTGTATTATTAACACGAATTTTAATCTTAGATACTTAACAACTTGTCCTAAATTGGCTTTAAAGCAACTAAGTCATCCCTAAAGTGAGTAGTGTCTCCAATAAGAAGGTGGATATCATGCTTCAAGAATATCGTAATCATGTAGCAGAACGTGCTGCTGAAGGTTTAGTGCCTAAAGCCTTAAACGCTAAACAAACAGCGGCATTAATTGAGTTAATTAAAAGCCCACCAGCGGGTGAAGAAGACTTGTTAATTAATTTATTAACGAATCGTGTCCCAGCGGGAGTAGATGATGCAGCTTATATTAAAGCAGGATTTTTAGCCGCAATAACTAAAGGAGAAGTAAATTCACCTATTTTAACACCTGAAAAAGCTACAGAATTATTAGGCACCATGTTAGGCGGTTATAATATTCAACCAATGATTGATTTATTAGAATCAGAAACCTTATCAGCTTTGGCAGCAAACGGCTTATCACATACTTTATTAATGTTTGATGCTTTTCATGATGTACAAGAAAAAGCCGCTGCAGGTAATACTGCTGCTAAGCAAGTGATGGAATCTTGGGCAAATGCAGAGTGGTTTACTTCCAAAAAAGCTGTGGCTAAAAAAATTACAGTGAAAGTATTCAAGGTTACCGGTGAAACAAATACCGACGACTTGTCGCCGGCACCGGATGCTTGGTCTCGCCCTGATATCCCACTACACGCAAAAGCCATGCTTAAAATTGCGCGTGAAGGAATAACACCTGATGAAGAGGGTGTTATTGGCCCAATTACTCAACTGGAAGCACTACAACAAGACGGTATTCCATTAGCCTATGTTGGTGATGTTGTTGGTACAGGCTCTTCACGTAAATCAGCAACAAACTCTGTATTATGGTTTATGGGAGATGATATCCCCTATATTCCCAATAAACGTAGTGGTGGTGTATGCCTAGGCGGTAAAATAGCCCCTATTTTTTATAATACCATGGAAGACTCAGGCGCTTTACCTATTGAATTAGATGTTCAAAGAATGAATATGGGAGATATTATTGATATTTATCCATATGAAGGGGTTGTAAAAAATGCTGCTGGGGAAGTTATTTCAGAATTCGAACTGAGTCCAGTATTATTTGACGAAGTTCGTGCTGGTGGTCGTATTCCATTAATAATAGGTCGTGGCTTAACGGGCCGTGCTCGAGAAGCATTGGGCCTTGAAGCAACAAACTTATTTGCTACGCCTATTGCACCAGAAGCGTCAGCTAAGGGTTTTACCCTAGCCCAAAAAATGGTTGGTAAAGCTTGTAATGTAGCAGGTGTTCGCGCAGGCCAATACTGTGAGCCGAAAATGACCACTGTTGGCTCGCAAGATACCACTGGGCCCATGACACGTGATGAACTAAAAGACTTAGCTTGTTTAGGCTTTTCGGCTGATTTAACAATGCAATCTTTTTGTCACACCTCAGCTTATCCTAAACCTGTAGATGTGATGACTCATCATACATTACCCGACTTTATGATGAACCGTGGCGGCGTATCACTTCGCCCAGGCGATGGAATTATTCATTCATGGTTAAATAGAATGTTATTACCTGACACCGTTGGTACTGGCGGTGATTCACATACACGATTCCCGTTAGGAATTTCCTTCCCTGCTGGCTCTGGATTGGTTGCTTTTGCCGCCGCAACCGGCGTTATGCCACTTGATATGCCAGAATCAGTCTTAGTACGCTTTACTGGTGAAATGCAGCCTGGAATTACCTTACGTGATTTGGTACATGCGATCCCTTACTACGGCATTAAAAATGGTTTATTAACGGTTGAAAAAGCAGGCAAAGTTAATGAATTTTCTGGACGCATATTAGAAATTGAAGGATTGAAAGGTTTAACTATTGAGCAAATGTTTGAATTATCTGACGCTTCTGCGGAGCGATCAGCTGCAGGCTGTGCCATCAAAGTTGAAGAAGATGCTGTTGCTGAATATTTGAAATCCAATATTGTTATGCTTAAATGGATGATCAGTGAAGGCTATGGTGATGTTCGTACCATCACTCGTCGAATAACAGCGATGGAAGAATGGTTAGCAACCCCTTCACTGATGGAAGCGGATGCAGACGCTGAGTATGCTCATATTCTTGAAATCGATCTAACTGAGATTAAAGAGCCTATTGTTTGTTGCCCTAACGATCCTGATGATGCAAAATTATTGTCAGACGTTCAAGGAACACATATCGATGAAGTATTTATCGGTTCGTGTATGACTAACATTGGTCACTTTCGAGCTGCCGGCAAGCTAATTGATAAATTTAACGGTACACTACCAACACGCTTATGGGTTGCTCCTCCAACGAAGATGGATAGAGATCAATTAACAGCAGAAGGTTACTATAATATTTATGGTAGATCGGGGGCACGAATAGAAACGCCAGGTTGTTCATTGTGTATGGGTAACCAAGCCCGTGTTAAAGAGAAATCAACAGTATTGTCTACCTCTACGCGTAATTTCCCTAATCGTCTAGGTAATGGTGCAAAGGTGTATTTAACCTCTGCTGAATTAGCCGGAGTTGGTGCTATTTTAGGTAAATTACCTACGCCAGCTGAGTATATGGAGTATGCCTTACAAATTGACGCAACGGCTGCAGACACTTATCGTTATTTAAACTTCCATAAAATGGAGCAATATACCAAGAAAGCCGATACCGTTATATTAAAAGTTGACGCTTAATTAGCAATTGCAATTGTACTATTAAAAGTAAGCGCCCATTGGTCACTCACCTCAATGGGCGTTTTAAGTTATATCACCTTAATCCTACTAATTCCCTTTGCTATCATTTCACTTTAAGCAGCGTGCAACTGCAATAAACCAAACTTACAGTTAAACTAACACCAAACACAAGAGAAAATAGACTTGTCTATTCACCTCCTGTTAGAATATGCCACCCAAATATCAGCGACATAATATTTTGGGTCAATCTTTCAATCTATAGCACTGGATTTACGTTCCAGCTAGTTCAATGGAGTACATATGAGTTCATCAGATAAAGCGTTTTCGAGCCCTGTTACCGTAAAAAAAACCTCATCCACAATTACTATTTGTGCATTATACAAATTCGTTCGTTTAGACGCATTTGAAGCGTTACGCGAACCATTATCACAAAAAATGACCAGTGTTGATGTTAAAGGCACCTTGTTATTAGCCGCAGAAGGCATTAATGGCACAATTGCAGGACCACAAGCTGGTATTGATACAGTATTAGCTTTCCTTGGTGAACAGCCAGGTTTAGATAATATCTCTCATAAAGAATCTTACAGTGAGGAAAACCCTTTTCATCGTACAAAAGTAAAGTTGAAAAAAGAAATTGTCACTATGGGGGTTGAAGGAATAGACCCAAACCAAGTAGTAGGTACTTACGTTAAACCAAAAGATTGGAATGCATTAATTTCTGATCCAGAAGTTTTATTGGTAGATACCCGTAATGATTACGAAGTAGAAATTGGCACGTTTAAAGGCGCAGTTAACCCAAACACTGAAACCTTCCGGGAATTTCCTGAATACGTCGAAAAAAACCTTGATAAAAATAAGCATAAGAAAGTAGCCATGTACTGTACTGGTGGTATTCGTTGTGAAAAGTCGACAGCTTATTTAAAAGAACAAGGCTTTGAAGAGGTTTATCATCTTGAAGGCGGTATTTTAAAGTACCTTGAAGAAGTACCTAGCACTGAAACAATGTGGGAAGGTGAGTGTTTTGTATTTGACGGTCGTGTTGCTGTTAATCATGATTTAGAGCAAGGCCAATATGATCAATGTTTTGCCTGTCGTTTTCCGTTAACAGAAGATGAAAAACAAAGTAAGCATTATGTAAAGGGTGTAAGCTGTCACCGTTGTTATGATAAAGTAACGGACGAACAACGCAATCGTTATGCGGAACGTCAACGTCAAATATCATTAGCCGAAGCCCGTGGTGAAAGCCATATCGGTGGTGATATACAAGCTATAATTGAAGAGCGTCGTCAAGCAAAAGCAAATAAAAAACAAGCACAATCTAAGAAATAAAATAAGACATACGCTCATCAGTAATAGAAGAATCTAGCCTCATCCTTTGAGGCTTTTAGTTTGAATAGCTCTCCTCTTCTAAATATTCAAAAAAACCTTACTTGGATAATGACTCTAACTTCTTTTCAAGTTCTTCTAGTTTTTTGTAAATAGCAAGATTTTGTACATATATATCTGCATTTTGTTTTCTTAATTCTCTGTTTTTAATACTCGTATCGGCAAAGCCAAGTAGTTTGTTAGCAAAGATAGCACCTACTCCCCCCAATATACCCACACCTAAAACAAACATAATGAAAACTGCGGCTCGTCCAATAAAAGTTATTGGATACACATCCCCAAAGCCAATCGTGGTAGAAGACATTAACATCAACCAAAATGCATCAGCATAGGTTTTTACTGGCGAGCCAACAACACTTGTTTCAGCTAAAAATGCAACATATCCCAAGCTAATATTTAACAGACAGAAAACAATAAAGGAAAGAGAGCCTATTACTCCATAGTTATAATTTTTAATACCAAACTCGTCCACTTTATACAGTTGGCTTTTTTCCATAGCACTTTGCAATACAATCATAATTCACTCTATTTTTTTCGTTGGCTTGCTGTTTTCATTAGAATATTATTTATTGTGCCATTGGCAATTAATTTTTGTAATTCTTTTGATAAAGGCTCTTCATAGTCTTTAATCTTTGAATGTTTGGAGATAGCAATATAAGCGTTTAGCGCGACATCATATTGATAATCTGCTAGCGCAAACTTTTCTTGAATATCTGCTAAAAATGAAAATGCTAAAATAGAATTCTCGCGGTCAATAAACGCATCAATCCTTCCATGTAAGAGCATTTGAATTAACTGCTTATGAGAGGTTAATTCAACTTTGGTTATCGAGTTACTTTTATCGAAAGCATCAAAATAACGAGCGCCTCTAAGGGTACCGACAATTAATTTATTGAGATCATCAAAACTTGTTATGCTAATCTCTCTAGAAGCTAAGGTGAAAAAACGCAGCGGTTCACGTTGCGTCATATAAGCTGGATGAAGGAAAATTAAGTCGACCTCTCGCTCGGGTAGCTTCTTAACAGATAAAATCATATCAGCTTCTCCTTGCTGAACCATACTCAAACAACGAGCAAAAGGACAATGAATAAAAGTCGGTTTCAAGTTAATCGACTCGGCCAATAGAGTCGATATTTCTATACTTGTACCAACAAATTCATTATCAACAACTTCTGAAAAAGGAAGCCCTTGCACAGTTGCTATTTTGATTTCTTTTTTATCTGCTAACGCCCAGGCGCTATAAAACAATAAAAATACAAGTAATCGAGGAAGGCATTTCATAATTATTCTAAAGCAATAAAGAGACTCGTATTTATGATTATAACCTATACATTAAATAAGACACCTTAAATAGTTTATAGCCTCGATTGCTTTGAATATAGCGCTGTAATACTCTTATAGCTATTCTATGACTTATTTATATCAAAGGAATACTATGCCTTTTATTAATCTAATTTTTATCATATTGAGTTTTATTACGTTTTTTAGTACCAATGTGCTAGCAAAAGATATTCCTATCTATCGTTGGGTTGATGAAAACAATGTTGTTCATTTTAGCCAAAGCCAACCTAAAGATGATAATTACACTGAACTAACGACAAACTCCTCTTATCAAGCAAAAGAAATAGCACCAAAGCATAATCAGCAAAACGCCACAATGAATGAGCAATTAAGCCAATTTGAAAAAAAGAAAGAAGAAGTCTTGGCTAACAACAAGAAAATAGCCGAGCAAAATTGCCAATCAGCACGGCTCAATGAAAAGATGCTCACTTCACTAGGCACAGTAATGATAGTCGACACTAATGGCAAAAATAAAACGTTGTCTGATAAAGACAAGAAAGCACAACTTGCACTAAGTAAAGAAAATATAAGCTTGTACTGTAAGCCCGATAGCATACAAGAATAGGTAGCCTTAACTAGGGTAAAATGCGTAAGCGTTAAATCTTCCCTGGTTAAAAACACATTGAGCCTGTAACCAAAGAGATTACAGGCTCAATACTTTAGTGAAATTAAGCGCTCCTAATTATTTCTAATAAACAATATTTAACTAAGAGTGCTCTATACTAGCTCTTAAGATAAAGACTAGGCTTTAAGAAAAAGCTAACTCTCCTTCTTCCACCGTAACATTTATTGTTGAACCGTGCGCAAAGTCTCCTGCTAATAAGCGCTGCGCTAACGGGTTTTCAATCCCCTGCTGAATAGCACGCTTTAATGGTCTAGCACCAAAAATGGGATCAAAGCCAACTTCAGCAATTAAAGCTAATGCTTCACTACTAACAGATAAGCTTAATTCTTGTTCTGCTAGTCGATCTGATAATGATTGAATTTGAATACCAGCAATTTTCTCTATTTGGCTTGCTCCTAAGGTGTGGAACACAACCGATTCATCAATTCGATTAATAAATTCAGGTTTAAAATGGTGGCTAACTTCATTCATTACTTGCGCTTTCATTTGCTGATATTGATTGTCATTATCAAATGTTTGAATTATGTCTGAGCCGATATTTGAGGTCATAATGATAACGGTATTTTTAAAATCAACAGTTCGACCTTGACCATCAGTTAAGCGACCATCATCAAGCACTTGTAATAATATATTAAAAACATCAGGATGCGCTTTCTCAACTTCATCTAATAGAATAACCGAATAAGGTTTACGGCGAACAGCTTCTGTTAAATAACCCCCCTCTTCATAACCAACATATCCTGGAGGTGCGCCAACTAATCGCGCAACTGAATGTTTCTCCATAAACTCTGACATATCAATACGAATAAGTGACTCTTCAGTATCAAATAAAAAGTAAGCGAGTGCTTTTGTTAACTCTGTTTTACCTACACCTGTAGGCCCCAAGAATAAAAAGGATCCTATTGGTTGATTTGGATCGGCTAAGCCAGCACGCGAACGTCTGATCGCATTCGATACTGAAGCTACCGCTTCACCTTGTCCAATAACGCGTTGGTGTAATTCTTCTTCCATGTTGAGTAATTTATCACGCTCTTGCTCTAACATTTTAGCAATAGGAATGCCCGTAGCACGGCTAAGTACTTCAGCAATTTCAACTTCAGTCACCTTATTAGCTAATAAGCTCATTTCTTGCATTTCAGCTTGGCTAGCTAAATCAAGTTGCTTCTCGAGCTCAGGTAACTTGCCATATTGTAATTCAGACATACGATTAAGATCACCTGCCCGCCTTGCCGCTTCTAGCTCAATACGAGCTTGCTCTAAATCTTCTTTGATCGTTTGTGTACCATACAACGCTGCTTTTTCTGTCGTCCAAACCTCGTCTAGTTCATCGTATTCTGTCTGTTTTTCATTTATTTGTTCCGAGATATCCGCTAAACGCTTCACGGTTGCATCATCAGAATCTTTTTCTAATGCTTTTTGCTCTAACTTAAGTTGAATTAACTTGCGCTCAAGTCGATCTAAATCTTCAGGCTTAGAATCCATTTGCAAACGAATACTTGAAGCTGCTTCATCAATTAAATCAATCGCTTTATCGGGTAACTGTCTATCACTAATATAACGATGAGATAATGTAGCCGCCGCAACAATAGCAGGATCGGTAATATTAACGCTATGATGAAGTTCATATCGCTCTTTTAAGCCGCGTAGAATAGCAATAGTATCTTCAACAGTAGGCTCTTCTACCAACACTTTTTGAAAACGACGTTCTAATGCCGCATCTTTTTCAATATATTTACGGTATTCATCTAACGTTGTTGCCCCAACACAATGTAAATCACCTCGAGCAAGCGCAGGTTTTAACATATTGCCGGCATCCATCGCCCCATCTGTTTTCCCAGCGCCGACCATGGTATGTAATTCATCAATAAATAAGATGATCTTACCTTCTTCTTGAGACAACTCATTTAATACAGCTTTTAAACGTTCTTCAAATTCACCACGATATTTAGCGCCAGCAATCAAAGCGCCCATATCTAAAGAAAGAACACGTTTATTTTTTAATCCTTCAGGTACTTCATGATCAACAATACGTTGTGCTAAACCTTCAACAATAGCAGTTTTACCCACACCTGGTTGGCCAATTAAAACAGGGTTATTTTTAGTTCTACGCTGTAATACTTGCAAAGTACGACGGATTTCATCATCACGGCCAATAACAGGATCTAATTTTCCTTGCTCAGCACGTTCAGTTAAATCAACCGTATATTTTTGTAATGCTTGACGAACATCTTCAGCATTTTGATCATCAACTTTTTGACCGCCTCGTACGTGTTCAATCGCCGCTTTAATACGTTGTTCATTAGCGCCTAGCTCTTTTAAAATAGAACCTAATGTGCTTTTATCTTCAAGTGCTGCAAGTAAAAACATTTCAGAAGATATATATTTATCTGACATTTTCTGCGCATATTTATCGCATAAATTTAACACCTTACCTGATGCAGAAGAAAGCTGAACATCGCCATCAGAGCCTTCTATTTGTGCTAAAGATTGCAGTGCTTGTTCTATTTTATTTCTTAGCGTATGAACATCTATTCCCGCACTTTTTAATAGCGGAATAACAGAGTTACCATTTTGATTTAACAACGCCATCATTAAATGAATGGGTTCAATGAATTGATGATCTCGACCTAATGCAAGCGACTGTGCATCCGCAATAGATTCTTGGAATGATTGTGTAAAACGATCTAAACGCATAAATATTCTCCTGCCATATTACTGGACTTATGAATTAATTAAACCTGATGTAATTACTTATAACATTAGGTCTAGTGTGGTCTTTTTCAATAGAGGATAAGCATTAGTTTGATCTAGAACAAATAATTGCTCAGACATAATCTAAATAAAACGGCTTGGCATTAACGACTAATAGTATAAACACCATGAGTAGTGAAGCGAGGTATTTATAATAGGCAAATCAATGTTGCCATTCTTCCAGTTACGCTATCTTTACGATAAGAGTAATATTTATCCGTATTTGTATAAGTACATTCTGGTAGTGTACTTATGGCGTTAATACCTAGGGCATTTAATTGTATTTCGGCAATTTTATGTAAATCTGCTAAATATTTACCTGTTGAGGTTGCAATAAAGGCACAGTTAAAAGAATCACATTGCTCAACAAATTGAGCTTTTACTTCACTACCCACTTCAAAAGCATTTTTCGAAATACAAGGCCCAAGCCATGCATAAATATCTTCGGTTGGTGTGTTCATTTTGGTAATTGTGTTTTGAATGATATTCGCAGACAAAGGACGCCAACCACCATGAATGGCGGCAATTTCATTGCCTGACTTAGATGCTAATAAAATAGGAAGGCAATCTGCAGTCATAATTGCTAAACAAACATTCTTTTCTTGAGTAATAGCAGCATCAGCGGTAAGTGACTCTGCAGATATTGTCGATATTTCGACAACCTCATTACCATGAACTTGATTAAGCCATTGAATTTGAGTGTTTACAGGTAACAAAGATTGTAGGTAACGACGATTATCTTTTACCCGTTCAGGACAATCTCCAACATGTAAACCAAGATTAAAAGCTTGATAAGGCAGTGATGAACCTTTAAGCGTATTACTAGGTAAAAGCCGTGTTGTCTGTACTGAAAAAACGTTATCAATTAAAGCTGCTTGGCCAATACTTTCATCGTTCGATGAGGGTATTGGCCATTGAACAAGCTCAATAGCTGAACTTGTTCTAATATTATTTGCTTTATAAGTAATCGTCGACGGCATTAAGTTTAGTGTCTTCTTGTAGTAATTCAACTAACTCAACAAAATCGTCAGGTAAATCAGCATGCCAAGTCATTAATTCACCCGTTATAGGATGATATAATGAAAGCATAGCTGCATGTAATGCTTGACGTTTAAAAGTACGTAACTTTGCTAATAATTCAGGTGTTGCATTTTTAGGTGGACGCGGTCGACCTCCGTAGGTTGGATCACCAACCAATGGATGCGTTATATGTGACATATGAACACGAATTTGATGCGTTCGCCCTGTTTCAAGACGTAAACGTAAGCGTGTATGCAAACGATATTTTTCCATTACACGATAATGCGTAACTGACGGACGGCCAGAAAATGTAACGGCCATATGCGTGCGTTTAGTTGCATGACGGCCTATTGGCTCATCAACAAGGCCGCCAGCAGTCATTAAACCATTAGCAACAGCTTCATATTCACGTGTAATTTCTCGTAATTGTAATGCTTCAACTAGGTTCGTTTGTGCCGCTATTGTTTTCGCAACCACCATCAAACCAGTGGTATCTTTATCCAAACGATGAACAATACCAGCACGTGGTACAACTTCAATAGCTGGAAAATGATGTAACAAAGCATTTAAGACAGTGCCATCAGGATTACCAGCACCTGGATGAACCACTAAACCTGCAGGTTTATTAATCACTAAAATGTCGTCATCTTCATAAACAATATCAAGATCAATTTTTTGTGCAGCGAAACGTTGCTCAGCTTCTACTTCTGCATTGATAGCAATACTCTCGCCACCATACATTTTTTCTCGCGCTCGGGGTAATACTTCACCATTAACCATCACTTTACCGGCTAAAATCCAATCTTTTAGCCTTGAACGTGAATAATCAGGAAACATTATGGCCAAAGTTTGGTCTAATCGTTTACCTAAACACGAATCAGGAACGGTATCTTGATGTTGAATTATTTCAGACATTAAACTCTCTTTAAATTTTTAACGTTGTGCAACTTATGATTGCTAGGTTAGAATGTTAATACGCAAGTATGCACTAGGTATAATAGTTTCATTTTACCCTTTTTATGATAACCATGCTACATGGCTGTCAAAGGTTTCATACTTATTTAATTTTAAACAAAGGCGTAATTGCAAATTCCATGGAAAAATTGACCAAAAAAATAGTATTTATCACGCTAGCACTCGCTTTAGCAGGTTGCTCATCTTCTGGTATCGAAAATGACATTGATAAAGTGCCAGACAAATCAGCGCAAGCTTTATTTGTCGATGCTCGAACAGCACTGGATAATGGTTTGTATCAAAAATCAATCCAAATCCTTAGTGCAATTGACTCTCGCTTTCCTTTTGGACCAATATCACATCAAGTTCAATTAGATTTAATTTATGCTTACTATAAAGTAGGCGACGCTGCTCAAGGTATTGCACTTACTGATCGATTTTTACGCCTAAATCCAGACAACCCGAATACAGATTATGTTTATTACATGCGTGCATTAATAAACTTATCAACAGAAGATAATTTGTTTCAAGATTTGGCAGGCATAGATCGTTCAGATAGAGATCCGACAGCAGCTCGTGAAGCTTTTGACGACTTCAAACGTATAATTACTCATTATCCTGATAGTAAATATGCCGCTGATTCTCAAAAAAGAATGATTGAAATTAAATCAAGGTTAGCTAAATATGAACTTGCGATTGCTAGATTTTACTTAGAACGAGAAGCTTATGCTTCAGCAGCAAACAGAGGTCGCTATATTGTTGAGTACTTTTCACCAAGTCCTGAGTTAGAGCCTGCATTAGAGATAATGATTGAATGTTACGATAAGTTAGGTCTAGATGATTTGAAAACTAATGCATTACAAGTATTAGCCGCTAATTATCCTAATAACTCAATGATTAGATAAACGCTACTAATTATCAAAAAAATACGAGTATCAAACACTATCGGCACTAAAGCTGATGAGTTCGATACTCGTAACTAGTAAACAATTAAATAAAACTATTAGAATTAACGATTACAAGGCTAATAACTAAATAGCTTCTTGGTTTTCTTCACCCGTTCTAATACGGATAACACGCGTTACATCGGTAATGAATATTTTACCATCACCAATTTTTCCTGTTTGCGCTGTTTCTAAAATAACATTTACGCAGCGTTCAAGATCTTCTTTTGCAATCACTATTTCTAATTTTACTTTAGGTAAAAAATCAACCATATACTCTGCACCGCGATAAAGCTCCGTATGCCCTTTTTGCCTACCAAAACCTTTCACTTCAGAGACTGTCATACCGGTAATACCTATCTCACCTAGCGCTTCTCTTACATCGTCTAACTTGAATGGCTTAATGATTGCTTCAATTTTTTTCATTATTTCTCTCTGTATAATGGATTTCCATATGACTTTCTGTAATATTACAACGCGTTTATTAGCAAATCACGCTTTTATTTTGCTAAACTGTTATTTAACACTAACTCTACTAAGTTATTCATCAATCAAGGATAATAAATTAAATAGAATTAGTATAATCAAGCTAATACTCTTACTTAAAGCAGGATAGTCCATGGATCAGCAAACCATAATAGATGAAATGAAAGTTTTACCTAAAATAGACGCTCACTTTGAAGTTCGTCGACGTATTGATTTTATAAAATCTACCTTAAAAAATTCAGGTTTAAAAACATTAGTACTGGGTATTAGTGGCGGAGTAGACTCTTCTACCTGTGGTCGTTTGGCGCAACTTGCCGTTTCTGAATTAAACGCAGAACAGAATAAAGATATCGCTGATCAGTTTCAATTTATTGCTGTAAGACTCCCTTATAATGTACAAGCAGATGAAGATGATGCACAAACAGCATTGAACTTTATCCAACCTAGTCATTGCTTAACCACCAATGTATTTGATGGTGTTAATGGAATACATCAAGAAGTTGTTTCTGCTCTGAATAATGCACAGCTATTAACTGCGTCAGAAAATCAGGTAGACTTCTCAAAAGGTAATGTAAAGGCACGAATCCGCATGGTATCTCAATACCATATCGCTGGAATTTTAGGTGCATTAGTATTAGGCACCGACCATAGTGCCGAAAATATTACGGGATTTTTTACTAAGTGGGGCGATGGTGCTTGCGATTTAGCTCCTTTATTTGGCCTTTCAAAACGCCAAGTAAGAATAATAGCCAAGCATTTAGGTGCACCTGATATTTTAGTTGAAAAGGCTCCGACAGCAGATTTAGAAGATTTAGATCCAGGAAAAACCGATGAAGATGCTTTAGGTATCAGCTATGATGAACTTGATGACTTTCTTGAGGGCAAGAATGTATCATCAGATATACAAGAACACATTATTAATATTTATAAAAAAACACAACATAAGCGCCAACCTATCCCAACCATTTATAGCTAGTACTTGTCACTGGAAAAATCCATTTTTTATAACTATACCTATATTATAGGGAAGTTATTAAAAATGGATTTTTTTTATGCTCAATCATAAGCCTTTTATTAACCTCAATTTATATATGAAAGGAGTTACGCTACTAGAATTAATCATCTCCGTGTCTATTACGGCAATTCTGGCGATCATAGTTATTCCAAACTTCAATGATTTCATTGTTAAAATGCGTGTTGACAATGAAATTTCTAAACTCCATCGCATGCTGATTATGGCAAGAAATACAGCGATTAACAGTGGACAAAATACAATACTTTGCCCATTAAATACAACTTCTCAATGTAGCGAACTCTGGGGTAATGAGCTCAGCATTTTTATTGACAGCAATAATAATAAAACATTTGATCCTGATGAAAAAATACTACAAATAAAAGAAGGGATTACAGTAGGAGATCAGCTTGTTTATGGCATAGGTAGAACAATGATCACATTTAAATCAACGGGGCAACTTAGTGGTCTTGCAAATGGTACGTTTCGATATTGTCCTAAGGATTATAAAGAACATTCAAGAGGTATTATTGTAGCTCGTTCAGGTAGAGTTTATCAATCAAGCGATCTTGATAATGATGGTGTTGATGAGAATAGAGGCAACACAGAAATTAGCTGTGAATAACTCTTTATTCCCTAAAAGGCGTTTACTAGCGAGTTAAGTAATAAAATGGTATAAATGTTATCAAGCTCAAATAGTCGTTAGTGAAATACCATGCATAACATTAAAAGCACCTTATCAATTCCCACTTCTACCCGCCGCCATAAAAAAGGGTTCACCTTAATTGAACTAATGATTTCGATTGCGATTGTTGCAATATTATCAACGGTAGCTTTACCTAGTATGGGTGACTTTTTGGTAAAAATGCGTGTTGACAATGAAATAAGTGAAGTACAACGACTATTACTCACTGCTAGAAATATGGCAATAAATACAGGAAAAAATACCACAATATGCCCCCTAACCTCTGGTGCTTGTACTAATAACTGGGGGAGTGAAATCAGTATTTTCACAAATGATGATAACAGTTTAGCAACAAATAATAACTTTGCTGCGCCTGATGAACTAATAAAAGTTAAAAGCGAAATTAAGGCTGGTG
This sequence comes from Colwellia sp. C2M11, assembly GCF_018860915.1. GTDB lineage: Bacteria > Pseudomonadota > Gammaproteobacteria > Enterobacterales > Alteromonadaceae > Colwellia. Next base: position 18,904 of record NZ_JAHKQD010000043.1, on the reverse strand, counting down.
ATAAACTTCAATATACTGAAAATAGTATTATTTATACACCTGATGGCCGATTATTAACAAGCTCAACTAATTTTAAATATTGCCCAAAAGATAAAGCAGATCTATCTAGAGGGATTAGTGTCTCATTGTCAGGTCGAAGCTATAAAAGTTCAGATACTGACAACGACGGCAAAGATGAAGACAGCTCAGGTAATGATATTGTTTGTACTTAGCCTCTAAGGACGCAGCACTAATGTCTCAAAGCTAATGCCTATAGCTAACACTGAATCCTAGTCAATCAATGTCAGTATTGAAAGAATATATTTATACTATTCACATTCATCTAAGCATATTGTTATCCATTGCTCTAGCAATTGGACTACTAAACTCATCTTTCGCTAAAATACACTGTTTAACTCTGTAAATAGTTCCTTTTTTCTTACTCGACTGACCACCGATAATATTAGCTTTATGACCAATAATAACGTCCGGTAGAGCAGCTAATGATGATGGTTCTATTTTCCAAAGGCTAATCGTTTCAGAGCCCCCAGCAAGCTCTACATAACATTTCACTTCTACCCGCATAGCAGTGGCTTCTTGCTCTTCAGCTTGTGCACTCATCACATTAACTAAACTAACAATGCCACTGACCAAAACGAAGACGATTAACTTTGAAGCTTTCATCTTGTTACTCCCAACACTCTTTAGGCGTTTTGGCACCTAAATAGTCAACTTTCAATGTTGTACAATCGGTATCTTTTACTTGGCTCTTTTTTGCAACAGCCTGTAAGGTGAAAGTAGTCGCTGTTGCGCCAGCAACAACACTAATTAAATAGTTGCCCGACTCCGTTGTATATTCATCAGTACTCATTCCTAAACCTTTCATATTGCTGGCATAAGATCTAGTATCAACAAAGACTTGTTCTTGTAAATTGGCTAAGCGCATTAGCTCACGTTGCCCTTCAGACCGATTAGAGCGAAGCACAAAATCAGTATAAGAAGGGTAAGCAACACTCGCTAGGATTCCAATAATAGCCACGGTAATCAGTAGCTCAATTAAGGTAAAGCCTAATGTCTTAGTACTCATTTTTTTCTGCATATTCTTTAGGCTTGGCTGTACCATGTTTATTGATCCTCTGTAATATAAAGATAAGTTCGCATTGTTTGTAAATTGAAACCTATATCAACAATTCGTCTTCCAACAATTAAATTTCCTGTTGTTCCCGCGGTTGCATCATCAGGGTCATTAGGAATTACAATTAATGTCGGAGCCCCCAAAAACTGTTCACTAATAAAACTTATTCTATCTTCTCTATTTTTAGAATCTTTCTCAGCCCACTTGAACTTTGAAATCCCCAAAGCAAGATCTACCCCATACAACCAACCTTGACCACTAGGAAGCTCACAATCTATTTGTTCATCGGCTAAATTAGGTGGAGAGAACGTTGTAAAATAAACGGTATTATTGATTACAATTGCACTTGCTGTACTTTTTTCACCAGAGAGTTCTAAATCAAAGTACCAACCTGACTTATTACTTACGGCTACCGATAATGCTTGTCTACCAGTATCACTAACAGTCTCAAAAGGGTTATCAGTAAAGTCATAAAGGTCATCTATGGCTATTACATCAGGTATTGATGTCCCACTATCACCAAAGTTCTGAGTGATAATGTTTTTATCTTTAATCATAAAGAAAACATCACTGGTATCAGTTCCTAATGGATTAGATTTGTCACCGCTACCAAGTAAAATAGCATCGTAAGGTATTTCTTGATGAACAGTAACGGTAGAAGTACTTTGATCTTCAGCTTTAACCTCTGATTCTATTGTTTCAGTAATGAAAGTACGAACTATGGCTGGTTCATTAAAAAATCGCCTATCCGTTGAGTTAGTATCACCACCTAAGGTGGCTAATTCAAACACCGAAATATCAGTTACGCTATTACTTGGCATATCAACTCGCCAAACACTGCCTCCGGTATCACCTACATACAATCTATCAACCAAACCATCACCATCACTATCTAACGTAGCAATACTGGAAGGAATGCTATCTTCACCAGTAAATTCTGTGGTTGCATTATCTTCAGCCATGCTCCATTTCAAGTTACCTGTTTCAGCATCTACCATATAAACTGCACGCCCAACATTATCTTCGCTGCCCACCCCGCTATTATCTTTTGATGGGTCATAGCCACCACCAAAAAACAGCACTGGTTTAGCGGTATCACCACTAAGGTTTAACTTAGAGTAGCCTAACTTAGCTTGCGACCATGTTTGCCCTAACTCTGTAAAACCGGTTGTGCCACCTTCGATACGCCACATTAACCGAGGTGAACTAGGATTACTTATATCAATAGCGTAATAAGAAGAACCTCCTCGGCGTAAGCCAAAGAAGATCCATACTCTATCTCCCGATTCAATAATCCCATCACCGTCTTTATCGTCAATATAGGAAGTAATCTTCCCATCGACACCGTAAACTTTATCATCACTAGTTGAATTATTGCGCAAGGTTTTAATATTAGGAAAAAACTCTTTGGGCATAAAGGCCCATGTTTCATCGACGTTATCGCCAGTATCCTCAAACATGTGCAAAGCACCTGAGTTAGTCCCAATAAGTATATGTATTTTGTTACCGTAGTTGATAACTAAAGGATTCGAATGAAGCGGATCACCAAAAACATCACTACGCATATCGGTTTTATCGCCATCTTTGTCCTCATCATCAACATCGATACCTAAATTCCAATTGAAATAATCATCAGACTCTAAAACATCAACACCAAGAAAATCTGCATAATCCTGCTCTGTGCCAAAATGGCTTAACTTATTGGTAGCGGTTAGTTCCACTAGCGCATTGGAAACACCAATATCACTATAGACTAATCGATCAGTTTTATTACGTAACATCTCTGCTACGCCCCCCTCATCTACTTGAGCTCCATCTCTACTGTCTGACCAATAACTTGTCACGTTAGAAGAAAAGTGCCCTGTCGAGTCGTCAATAGCTACATTGCCACTTTTACCTACTTGTATTCCCCCTTCAACCTTATATTTTTTCAGATTTCCTTGCCATCTTGGCCCTCTATCAGGTTGAAACATCGCATAATAAACGGAGTCTAGTGTTTCGGTACGATCAAAGTTATTCGCGGCAACTGAAGCTGATGTTAAGCTGTTATTGCTCGGCTCTAAATTAGCTAATACATTAGTTAATGCAGCAGTTAAACTCGCAGTATCCTGTGCCGGAAAATATTTTCCCCCACCGAGATTGGCTGTTTCTCTTAAAAGAGGTTCAGCCGCTTCCGCGCCTTGGCTAAAACCTATGGTGTATGTGGTTACAGTTTGTTTACCATCAACAGTTGCATTGACATCATTATTATTCATCCAACCTGCAAGAGCAGCTAGATAATTACCATCAAAGTCCGACATGGGATAACTATAAGCAGTACCTAGTGCTTTCACTTCATCATTTGCTGCAGTATCAAGTGTTGGTGCTCCATCGGTAATAAGAATAACGTAGGCTTTATCACTACAAGAAGTAAAAGGAGATTTATAAATTTTACTGCTTGTTTCTATAGTAGTATCCCGAGGGGGGGTGTTCGCAGTATAAGAAGAACGATTACTATCGTTATCACCATAATAAACACTTTTACCGCCAAAATAACGTGATGCTTCATATAAAGTCTCACACAAAGGCGTATTATTTTCTGGGTCAAGTTGATTGTTGATGATATCGAGTAAAGTTGTTCGACTTGAAACAGTAGAAGTTTGGATGCCGAAAACTATACGTCCACCATCTCGGGAGTTTTCTCTTGTTGCATTATGATTAAAAACTTGTAAGCCAAAATCAACATTCGGAGAAGAGTTAATCAAGTTGGTAACACTTTCTTGCGCTATTGCAATACGCTCTTTTCTACTTGTTGCTATCTCATCACTATGGTACCAGCGTAAATAATTATCGCTATACAAGGTTACTAGCGAGCCAGACCATTCAATATTGCTATCACCAACATTTGCTGTATAAAAAATAGGATTAGTTGAATCACCTTCACCATCAATAGGAAAACCTGACGGTAATGCTGTTGTCGCACTACCTCTTAAGTAATTCTTATTGTTATTATTTATCGCTTCTACATCATCTTCACAATCAGTAATAACAATGCCAGTACCATCAGTCTCATTTAGCTCACTCCAACGACCTGAGTTCCCTTGAAACTGATACTCTCTAACGTGGCCAGTATAATAACCATATTCATCAATAATATCTTGCGCCACTTTACAATTACTAATGCTCAGAGGAAATTTTCGTTTTTCATTACTATCATCTGCTATTGGCATATCGTCAATATCAGTTTGACCTTTACTATAGTAAATGTAACTACCTGTTATTTTTGTATAACCACTAACAGCAGGGTAATTTATATTCGGATCGTACGAGTTTTTTACCAATTCACGCGTGCTCATACTGCCTGAATTATCAAAAATAATTAGAACTTGAGGTCGTTTTTTCGTTTCTTTGACGCTATCACTTATATAAAGCTCTATATCTTCACTAAAAGAAAAATTAGTAATTAAAAGTAAGAGTACTGCCACTATAAATTTTTTCATCTTTCTTCCTTAAGCAATAAGAAATACACCATCTTTAAAACGGTAACTGCATCTATCTTAAAAGCTGTTGCGCTATGCCTGAGTTAACGTTAACTACACTAGTATTATTACGGCCATATTTCCTATTTACTTGAACCTTTAGCATGTTACAAGTAAACACTTGCGTTGAAGAAGCTAATTTAGAGTTAGGACAATCAGCTTCAAGCATATATTTGTTATTGGTAATATCAAGCTCTGGAGGATCAAACTTTTCTGAATCCCATAATGTTGGCATTTCTGCTTCTATCTGTTTTACTTTTTGTACATTGTCATCTTCATCTTTAAAGGTAGCAAGAGACGCGGCAAATTCATTTGTTGACCCCGGCGATACTTGATTAAAAATAATTTCATCTATCGCGCTGATTGCTTCCTGAACAGCAACAACTTTTTCTTCACTAGCTCCTGACATTTTCATATCAGTTGTCGTATTTTGCATTAAGGCAGCAGCGACTGCTGTTAATGCAACAAGAAAAACTAAAGAGACAATTAACACCACACCTTGTTGCTTTCTCGCGTTACCATATTTATTTATTCTATCTATATTATGCATATAAATGACCTACTTAAATTATTTTTGTTGTCACTATAGGTTAATTCAGTTGTGGAAAATTACCATATATCCATACCAGCGTTATACAAAGTTACTGTTGAGCTAAAAAGCAAGCGACGATAATTATCATTAACGGTATAAGTAAGGTTACCTAATTTATAAGTATTTGTATTAGTATATTTTTTATCTTCTAGAATACTACGTGCCAAAACATATACTTTAACTGATATTATGCGACTTGTGGCATTATTCCATAGTTCGTCCGTCATACTCGTTGCTGGAATGTAAGCATTAACAATACCATATCCTGGATCTGTCGGATCGGTTTCCATATCGACTCCATATTCAAAGCGAACTAGTTCAATACCATCAATAATAGGAGCAAAAGACAGAGTATTTGCTAATCTCCCTTGCATTAACACAGGTACAGTATTACTACCGTGGGTTTCTTCTCTAACATAATAAATATGATGTTGATATTCCCAAACTTGAGAGCCTTCTATATTAGGAACAATACCAGCCGAAAAGATAACACCAGTATTCATATTACTTACAAAATAATAATTACCAGCAGGTGCTACATCCCCAGCAGTTAACGCTAATGGTGTCGATACAACACGTTTAAGCTGTAATATATCAGAGCCTATTTTGGCATCCTCTCGGCATCCCGATAATATTTTTGCACTCGTTGCCGTTTCTCCCCAAAGCGTTCTAAAGTGCCCGACAGCTAAAGGAAATGTACCATTATTTATACCTCCTCCTACACACTCTCCTACGGGAGCCGCTAACGTAGAGCTAATACGAGAAAGATCAACAGAGCCGATATAATCCCCCCAAAAATCTTGCCTCAATAAATCATCAGTTAACACACTAATTGCAAAGCGGCCATTTTCTTGTAACTCACCATAACTTGATGTTTCACTCGTTGTGGTTCTCATTCCAACAAATACACTTAAAACGCCCGCAAAAATAACTAAACCAATAATTAAAGCAACAAACACTTCAACCAAACTAAAACCAGACTGATATTTCCTTCCTAGTTTAGCCATTTGATTTACGCTAAGACCTTGTTTGTTTTTTTTGATTTTCATTTACTAGTGTCTCAACTTTAAACTTATTTGTTATTAACAATTATTATAGCTAGCTATATGATAAAAGCATCTACCACGACTTGACGACGAGCACTATCATTTGCACTACCACACGCTTCAGCATTGGCAGAATCTATAGTTTCAATTTTACCTTGCCATGTGATCACAACTTTAACGGAGTTTCCTACCACAGTGATGCAACCAATTCCTCCAACTAATCCACCAACCTTATTCGTAGCCTTGAGCGCATTAGCCCCCATTAATGCTTGCTCCCAACCAAAAAGATCATGAGTAACCATTTCCGCTGGACTGCATAACGAGGCAGGCGAATTACACGTTGGTGGAGAGGTGATTTTACCAGAGCCGTAAGGGCTATTGGCGGCATATAACGATAAAGCACTACTATTATTGCCTCTAATTCTTTCAATAATATCTTGTGCTAAGCTAGAGGCTAATGAACGCTGCATAGCATCAAAGCTTGATTTCTTAGCTGTCGCTTGCATAGCAACGGCCCCGAGAATACCGGTAACCATAATAACTAAGGCAACTAAAACTTCGATAAAAGTCATACCTTTATTCTTACTTTTTTTACTATAATGATATTTATCATTGATTCGTTGTGGCATCGACTTTCTCTTTATATGTTAGCTTCATATTGTCGGGTATAAAAAGTATATGACAGCAAAACTGTAATAAAACAGATTTGAAAAAAGTGCTTTTCAGTTGGGGGGATGTGAAAAAGTTCTTTTAGTAAAATATATTTTTAACTTTGTTAACCTTCTATTTTATAGAAGTATTATTAAAGTAATTACTTTTAAAAGACAGTACTTAACTCTAAGGTTATACAATTTTTTAAGATAAAAACAGTTAATCTTAGTTTTTAATAGCTAAAGGGGATTTAGATATTCAATTTTGTTAAAAAATTTTTACTATGAACAACACTAACCCTTATACTTTTATTATTTATATAAGTTTATTAACAATACATAAATAATATATCTTGTATATTATAGTGGTTGCTATATTCAAATTAACTTAAATATAGCAACCGCATTACAATGGTTAAATTATAATCAAACCAAGATTAACGTAATTCTACAGGTACTGCAAATACAATATTCTCTTTACGCCCAGGAAATTCTTTAACTTCATGACCACCCAAGCTTTTTAGTGCATCAATAACTTGTGTAACGAGTATAGCTGGTGCAGAAGCGCCGGCAGTAACACCGATAGAATTAACGCCATCGAGCCATGATGTTGCAATATCATCCGCAGTATCGATTAAATAAGACGTCGTTCCCATTTTCTCAGAAACTTCTCTTAAACGATTGGAGTTAGAGCTGTTTTTAGCACCCACGACTAATAATAAGTCAACTTGATCTGCAATAGCACGCACCGCATCTTGGCGGTTTTGTGTTGCATAACAAATATCATCCTTACGCGGCCCTTCAATCAGTGGAAATCTTTCTCTTAATGCATCAATTACAGCTGAAGTATCATCTACTGATAAAGTGGTTTGGCTACAGTAGTATAACTTTTCAGGATTTTTTACTTCGAGTTTTAATACATCTTCTGTCGATTCAACAAGGTATATGCCTGCAGTTTCGCTATCATATTGTCCCATAGTCCCCTCAACTTCAGGGTGACCTTGATGACCAATCAGTACACACTCAATATTTTTTCTACTTACACGTGATACTTCCATATGCACTTTAGTGACTAATGGACAAGTGGCATCAAACACTTTTAAGTCACGTGATTTAGCCTCTTTACGAACAGCCTTTGAAACACCGTGAGCACTAAAAATAACAGTGTTATCATCAGGGACTTCATGAATTTCATCAATAAAAATAGCCCCTCGATTTTTAAGACCATCAACGACAAATTTATTATGTACAACCTCGTGGCGAACATAAATAGGTGCACCAAATAAATCTAACGCTCGATCAACAATGCTAATAGCACGGTCTACGCCGGCACAAAAGCCACGGGGATTTGCTAAAATAATTTTCATACAATTCTCTGTCCGTTGGAATACCAACTTATTATAGTATTTCAACCAAATCAATAACAAAGGTGACTGGCTGACCAGCTAATGGATGATTAAAATCAATAGTAACTGAGCTGCCATTAACTTCTTTAATCATGCCTGGTAATTCACCACCGGGCTGAGAAAAAGTAATGATATTACCAACTTTCGCAGGTACTTCAGCAGAAAACTTATCAATATCCATATAATGAATATTATCAGGATTCGTTTCACCAAAAGCATCAACAGCTTCAAGCGTAAATTCTTTACTACTGCCTACTGACATGCCTAATAATTGTGCTTCAAAAGCCGCAGAAATACTCTGGTCTCCCATAATAATTTTAGCCGGCTTATTGTTTACTTTTGTGCTATCAGCAGCTGAACCATCACTCAATTTCATAGTGATATGTACTAAAATACTAGAGTCAGCTTGAATTATTTTTTCAATTGTCATTATTTATCTTCTATTAAGTCTTTGTCGGAGAATATTTCAAGCTATGCTGAATCTTCATTTTTTGTAAAAAATGAGTCAAGAATCATTAACGCTGCGCCAATAAATATCATAGAATCGGCAAAGTTAAAAGCGGGAAAATGATACCCTGACCAATGAAAATCTAAAAAGTCGATAACATAACCAAACAGAGCTCTATCGATAAGGTTTCCTACAGCACCACTTAACATTAACGCGAAAGCAATACTTAAAATAGTGTGTGATTTAGGCGTTTTAGCAAGCCAGATTATAAATACTAAACTAGCAATAGCGGCAATAACCGTAAAAAACCACCGTTGCCAACCGCCCTGATTTGCCAAAAAGCTAAAAGCTGCACCAGGGTTGTGAACATAGGTCAGGTTGAAAAATGGTAATATATTTACTGATTCATAAAGATTAAATGAGCCTACTACTAATTGTTTAGACACTTGATCTAATACTAAACAAAGTAGCGTTAGCCAAAGCCAACGCAAACCTGAATTGTTGAAAGCGGAAATAATATTATGCATATTTTCTAACTTCACCTGCGCCATCAACATTAGTCACACAACGCTGACAAAGTTCAGGATGAGCATCATTTACACCAACATCTTCAGTAACATGCCAACAACGATCACATTTACTGCCTTCAGCTGCTGCTACCGATAACCATAAACCTTCAACGTCAGTTGAATTAGCGCCTTCAGGTACCTGACTAGCATCGGTGACGACATCAACATTAACTTTTGAGGTAATTAACACAAAACGTAACTCTTCACCAAGCTTAGTAAGCTTTTCAGCTAAATCAGCCGTCGCATATAACGTTACTTGTGCTTCTAATGCTTTACCTACAATTTTCTCTTTACGGGCCAGCTCTAATGCGCGATTAACTTCTGAACGAACAAGTAATAATTCACTCCAAAAATCGTTTCCTAACGCCATATCTGTTGGCATAGTTTCTAAACCGTCAAACCAAACACCTGTAAAAACGAATTCATCACGTTTACCACTAACTGGCGTTGGTAGTGCTTGCCAAATTTCTTGTGCGGTAAACGATAAAATAGGTGCCATCCAAGCTGTCATAGCTTCAGCAATTAAATACATTGCTGTTTGACATGAGCGACGTGCATTTGAATCAGCTTTAGCTGTATATTGTCTATCTTTGATGATGTCTAAGTAGAACCCGCCCAACTCATTAGTACAAAAGTTCATAATTTTGTGCGCAACTATATGAAATTCATATTCATTGTATGCATTAATAATTTCTGTCTGTAAATGAGCAGCTTTATCTACAACCCAGCGATCTAAAGCAACCATATCTTCAAAAGCCACAGAATGCTGTGCTGGTTCAAAACCATTTAAGTTAGACAATAGAAAACGTGATGTATTACGAATACGACGATATGCGTCCGCTTGACGTTTGAATATTTCATCGCCCGCAGTAATTTCTTGCGTGTAATTTACTGATGCTGTCCATAAACGTAAAATATCTGCACCTAATGTATTAGTAATCTCTTTTGGTGTAATGACATTTCCTAACGACTTAGACATTTTATGACCGTTAGCATCAACTACAAACCCGTGTGTAAGTACTTGTTTATACGGAGCCTTTCCATTCATTGCTACTGAAGAAATCATTGATGACATAAACCAACCACGATGTTGGTCAGAGCCTTCAAGGTATAAATCAGCAATACCGTCAAACTCTTCACGAGCATTAACGACAGAGAAATGAGTAGTGCCTGAATCAAACCACACATCTAAGGTATCAGGTACTTTAATATATTCTTTAGCATCATCACCAATCAGCTCTTCAGCTTCTAAGTCAAACCATGCTTGAATACCTTTCTCTTCAACACGTTTTGCTACTGACTCAATTAATTCGATGCTACGAGGGTGTAACGCGCCGGTATCTTGATGAATAAATAATGCCATTGGCACGCCCCACGTACGTTGACGTGAAATACACCAATCAGGACGACCTTCAACCATTGATTCAATACGACGTTGACCCCAATCAGGGATCCACTGTGTTTTTTCAATTTCTTTTAATGAATCTTGGCGCAAGCCTTTCTTATCCATACTGATAAACCATTGCGGTGTTGCACGGAAAATCAATGGTGTTTTATGACGCCAGCAATGTGGGTAAGAATGCTCTAATGGTTGATGATGAACTAAGCTGCCATGTTCTTTTAACGTTTCAACAACATTCGCATTGGCTTTAAATACATGTTGACCAGCAAATAAAGGCGTATCTTCAAGATAAACACCATTTGCACCTACAGGATTTGCTACTTCTAAATTATATAACTTACCAACCACAAAATCTTCTACACCATGGCCTGGCGCTGTATGTACACAACCAGTACCAGAATCAGTAGTAACATGTTCACCTAAAACCACAGGTACAGCAAAGTCATAAAACGGGTGTTTAAGTTGCACTAACTCTAGTTCAGCACCTTTACAAAAACCTAATATTTGGTATTTATCTATACCATATCGGCTCATACATGATGTCACTAAATCAGAAGCTAAAATGAAACACTCTTTCCCCTGCTCTGTTTCACATTGTACTAACGTGTATTCAACTTCGGCATGAACGGCAACCGCTCGGTTAGCAGGAAGTGTCCAAGGCGTTGTTGTCCAAATTACAGCAGAAATAGGTCCTTCACTTGCGCTTTTTTCTTGCGAAGAATCCGCAGGAGTGAATTTATCAGCGATACTTTTATCTACCGCGGTAAATTTCACATCAATTGCTGGAGATTGCTTATCTTTGTATTCTACTTCAGCTTCAGCCAGAGATGATCCACAATCCGTGCACCAATGTACAGGTTTAAAGCCTTGATGCAAATGGCCATTTTCGGCAATTTTTCCTAATGAACGAATGATATTCGCTTCGGTATCAAAGTCCATTGTACGATAAGGGTTATCCCAATCAGCAAACACACCTAAGCGTTTAAAGTCTTCACGTTGAGCACTCACTTGTTTGGCTGCATATTCACGACATTTTTCACGAAAGACACTAGCAGAAACTTTATGACCAGGTTTACCTACTTTTTTCTCAACCATCAGTTCAATTGGTAAACCATGACAATCCCAACCAGGCACATAGGGTGCATTGAAATCAGATAATGTTTTTGATTTAACAATAATATCTTTAAGAATTTTGTTTACGGAGTGACCAATATGAATATCACCATTGGCATACGGAGGGCCATCATGCAAAATGAATGATTTCTTACCTTTTTTTGCTGCACGAATTTTTCCGTACAAGTCTTTCTCAGCCCACTCTTTGAGCATATTAGGTTCACGGTTTGCCATATTGCCTTTCATTGCAAAAGTCGTTGCAGGCAAATTCAAGGTTTGTTTGTAATCACTCATTTAAATCATTATCCGATTATTAATTTTTTAAATTGTCAGACACATATGTCTAACCTACATTATTTATTTTTCAAACACATCTTTCGCTTGTTCACTATCTAACTTAATTTGCGCTGTTAACGCTGCTAAGTTTTCAAACTTCATCACTTGACGAAGTTTTTTTATAATTATTACTTCAATACACTGACCATAAATGTCATCACTAAAATCAAAAATATGTACTTCTAACTGTTCTCGAATACCATTAACAGTCGGTCTAGCACCAATATTAGCGACGCCATTAAAAAGACCACCAAGAGTTTTGATCTTTACCGCAAAAACACCGCTTAAAGGCGAATTATGCCTTTTCAGTAAAACATTTGCGGTAGGAAAACCTAATTGTCTGCCACGTTTATCCCCGTGAAAGACTTTACCTATAATTGAATATGGTCTCCCCAGCATATTTTCAACGTTAGCAAGATCATCTTTATCTAATGCAGCTCTAATCGCTGTACTGCTAACTCGACAGTTTTCCATTTTACAACTAGCGGTATCTGTGACTTCAAAACCAAATTTTTCCCCCGCCTGTGTCAACATAGTAAAGTCGCCAATACGATCTTTACCAAAGTGGAAGTCATCACCGACAATTAAATGCTTTATGCCTAATTTTTCAACCAATAAATGCTCAATAAACTGCTCTGCACTTTGGTTAGCAAATTTCATAGTAAAGTTAACACAAATAAGGCGTTGTACACCTAATTTTGATAATAATGAATATTTATCTCTTAATCGGCACAACCTTGCTGGCGCTTTATCTTGAGCAAACACTTCTTGAGGCTGTGGTTCAAATACCAAAACAGCCGCAACACAGTTAAGGGCTTTAGCTCTAGCAACTAATGCTGAAATAACGCGTTGGTGACCTTTATGAACACCATCAAAATTACCTATAGTTAATACACAACCATGATCACTTGGTTGAATATTATGTATACCGCGAACTAACTGCATTATTCTTGACTTCACCTTTAAGGAACAAAAAAAAACAGTACCAATTAATACCTATATAAAGATTAAAACACAAAGCAATGCTCCGTTATAGGCATGATAAAACATAGAATGTAATAACAGGCCTGAAGTCTTAAATAAAAACCTTTATATCGACTGTTTATAAAAATAAATCGCCGAATTATATATTAAAGTGTGATAATAATCAGTAGCTAGCCTGCTTTATTTTTACACTTTTATGTTACGTATAATTTAACTTCAACTTAACTTTCTACTTTAAAGTCTTTAAAACGAACCCCTAACACAAAAATCATAATAAAGTAGCTTAAACAACCAACACTGATACAAAGCACTAGTTGTGTAACTTGTTCAAAAAAGGTCATATTAAGCCACACCTCAAAATCATTTGATAACTGATGAACAACTAACGTCATAACACTTGCTGCGAAAATTAATTTCCCCATAAATATTTTAGTGCTTTTTGCTAAATGATAAATTTTAGCTTGCTTCAAACCTCGGTACAACATCCAAGCATTGAGTGTTGCAGACAAGGTTGTTGCGATAGCCAAACCAACAAAACCAAAAAATGGCGCTAGCATCAGGTTAAAAGCCATATTGGCTACCATCGCTTTTATTCCTATTTTTACCGGTGTTTTAGTATCTTGCCTAGCATAATATCCTGGCGCTAATACTTTAATAAACATAAAACTCAATAAACCAGAAAGGTAGGCAAATAAAGCCATAGAAACTTGTAAAACATCTGCTTGACTAAATTCGCCTCGCATGAAAAGCACCATAATTATCGGTTGTGCCAATACCATTAAACCAGCCAAAGCAGGCCAGCCAAAAAAGCTTATTACCTTAATCCCCCAGTCTAACGTAGCACTAAACTGCTTAGGGTCATTATTGCTATGAAGTTTTGATAAGCTTGGCAATACAACCGTGGCAATACCAATGCCAAACAAACCTAATGGAAATTCTAATAATCTATCAGCATAATATAACCAACTAATAGAGCCGGTTATCAAAAAACTAGCAATTAACGTATCAAGTAATAAATTAATTTGCGTAACAGAAACGCCAAATAATGCCGGAACAATCAGCTTTCTAATTTTAGTAACACCTTTGCTATGCCATGACCAACAAGGCTTTACTAAAACGCCTGCTTTATACAAAAAAGGAATTTGAAATAAAAATTGAATTAAGCCTCCAATAAATACTCCCCAAGCTAGTGCATAAGCGGGACTGTCTGTATATTCAGCACCATATATTGCCATTAAAATAATAACAATATTGAGTAAAACCGGTGTAAATGCTGCAACAGCAAACTTACCCATAGTATTTAAAACAGCGCCAGCAAGTGCAGTAAAACTAATAAACCATAAATAAGGGAATGTTACTTTTAATAAACTGGCTGCTAATTCAAATTTCTCACCGCCGACACTCTCTGGTCCACTATTTAACCATTCAATAAACCAACCGCCACCAAATAAAACAACAAATAAAGGAGAAGCTAACATACCGAACAAGGTCACTAAGGTAATTATCACGCCTAAAGTACCCGAAACTTGTGCTATTAAGCGTCGTGTTTCATCAAGAGAAACCTCAGCATTCATCAGCGTGTTATTGCTATTCTGTCGCAGTGAATTTTTTTCATCTTGAGAGTGATATTCACTTAAGACAGGAACAAAAGCTTGTGCAAAAGCACCTTCTGCAAAAAGGCGCCTAAAAAAGTTAGGTATTTTATTGGCGAATAAAAAAACATCCGCCATCGCTCCTGCTCCCATTAAGTTAGCAATAACAACATCTCGAACTAGACCTAGAACACGTGAAACCAAGGTCATAAAACTGACAATAGCCCCTGATTTAATTAACTTTTTACTCAAAAACAAAACCCTTATAATACATAACAAACGCCCACTTTTATTGTTCGGTTAAGCAGTAAAAATAACGTGCAACCTAAACAACAAAATAAGTAACTAAAAATAATTGCTATTATGTGATGATTTTACCCATTTAAACAATGTATACTTAGCATTGTTCACAACATATTTGGTTAACTGCTTGTTTAATTTTTAACGGGTAACAAAACCAACAATATTCTTTGTAATTGCACTTTTACTATTTTTTAAAAAAATAATTGATTATTTTATTAAGTAGGCAATTAAACATTTGACAATCAGCTAAAAAACAGGCATATTTCGTCGCCTTAAATTTAAGCTTATATATTACATACTTTAGGAGTCACCTTGGCTAACTCAAAGCAAGCTAAGAAGCGCGCAGTACAATCTGAAAAGCGCCGTCAAAATAATGCAAGTCGTCGTTCAATGATGCGTACTTTACTTAAAAAAGTAAACACAGCTATTGAATCTGGTGACAAAGAAGTAGCAACGAAAGAACTAGCTGCTGCAACACCAATTTTAGATCGTTATGCATCTAAAGGTCTTATTCATAAAAACAAAGCAGCTCGTAGTAAGAGCCGTTTAAATGCTGCTGTTAAAGCTTTATAATATTTTTATTTTATAAGTAATGCGCATTATTTTATGAAAAAATTATTACCTTAGAATTGATTTAATAGATCATTTATAAGGTAAACGTAAAAAACCGACTTTTTGTCGGTTTTTTTATGCCTAAAATTCATGTATTCCCTAACTTTACACGCTAAATGTATTTAATTTCGCTGTTCTCTTGCACTTTGAGTTTATTTTTTTTAGTCTCTTTGCCAACTAAGATGCTAACTCACCATTGAGAACGATAATGACTTTGCTAAAAAAATCACACTTAACAACAAAATTCACCAAAATTGCTGCGATAGTGATAGTGACTCTTACATCACTAAGCGCTTGTAATAGTGAATCGAATACATCAAACACGATTGTAAATGAAAGAGCTCCTCAATTATTACCTGAATTTGAAGATCGTTTAGATATTTACAAAGAAGTCACTCTTTCTGCTGATTTAAGTCACTTATCTGATAACCAAAGAAAAATGTTAGCTTTATTGATTGATGCCTCTAAAATTATGGATGACCTATTCTGGCAACAAGCTTTTTCACAAGATAAAAGTACCTTCCTTGCTTCTATTAAGAATGAAAAAGTTCGCCGTTTCGCGGAAATAAATTACGGTCCTTGGGACCGATTAGATGGAGATAAAGTTTTTTTAACACAAAACGATACTAAAGCTGAAGGCGCAGAGTTTTACCCAAAAAGTATGACCAAAGCTGAATTTGAAAAAACAACCTTAGCTAAAAAAGATGGTTTATATTCCATTATTGATCGCGATAATGAAGGGAAACTGACAACCATAGCCTACTCTGAAATGTATAGCGATGAGATTAGTCGCGCAGCAGCCATTTTAGAAAAAGCGGCGACTTTAGCTGATGATAAAGAATTTGCAAATTATCTGACGATGCGAGCTGAGGCACTAAGAACTGATGAATATCAGGCTTCAGACTTTGCTTGGATGGATATGAAAAATAATCCGATAGATGTTGTTATTGGGCCAATCGAAACTTACGAAGACCAATTATACGGTTACCGTGCGGCATTTGAATCATATGTATTAATTAAAGATTTAACATGGAGCGAAAAGCTCGCTAAATATGCACAATATTTACCTGAACTACAAAAAGAGTTACCCGTATCAAATGAGTTTAAAGCCGAAGTACCTGGCTCTGATGCTGATTTAAATGCTTACGATGTAATATATTATGCTGGCCATTCAAACGCAGGCAGCAAAACCATCGCAATTAACTTACCTAATGATGAGGAAGTTCAATTAAAGAAAGGCACACGCCGCTTACAGCTTAAAAATGCAATGCGTGCTAAGTTTGATACTATCATGCTCCCTATCGCTGACACCTTAATTGTACCTGAACAACGTAAAAACGTTACTTTCACAGGCTTCTTTGCTAACACCATGTTTCATGAAGTTGCTCATGGTTTAGGTATCAAAAACACCATAAACGACAAAGGTACTGTACGCCAATCATTAAAAGAACATGCTAGTGCATTAGAAGAAGGTAAAGCAGATATTTTAGGCTTATACATGATACGCCAACTGTTAGATAAAGGCGTTATTACTGAAGGTAAGCTTGAAGAGTACTACACAACCTTTATGGCTGGCATATTTCGCTCAGTGCGCTTTGGCGCAAGTTCAGCACACGGCAAGGCAAATATGGTTCGCTTTAACTACTTCCAAGAGCAAGGCGCTTTCAGCCGTAATGAACAAGGTTTGTATAGCGTGAACATAGATAAAATGAGCGATGCGATCAACTCTTTATCTAAGCTTATTTTAACTTTGCAAGGCACTGGCGATTATCAAGGTGTTGAGCAGTTAGTTGCGACTAAAGGTGTTATTAGTGAAACGTTAGCGGCAGATTTAGCTCGCTTAGAAAGCGCTAAAATCCCAGTTGACATTGTCTTTAAACAAGGTAAAAAAGTATTGGGTTTATAGTACTTTTCTTTAGTTAACTGTATAAATGCTAGCCTAATATTAACATCTAAAAATATTAGGCCAGCACCATTCAATAATTTATAGATATCCAATATATGAATACATAAATTGGATTACCTCACTCTTTAGGGAGTGAGGGAGTCCAATTCTCTCTTCTTTGTCCCGCTTGAACAGCTTATATTTTAAAGTTTAATAACAGCCAACATATCTTCATTGTCTTCATCCATACCGACTTCAGAAAAGCCAAAACTAGAATAAAACTCTTTAGCAACAGGGTTTTTAGGGTTATAACAAATTTCGATTTCTTTTAAACCCGATACTTTTTTTATTTCCGCTAAAGCTAGGTTAAGCGCAGCACGTCCTATTGATTTTTGTTGATGATTTTTATCAACCATAAATCGCCAAATAGAAACTTTAATCTCAGATTCTTTTACCCACATAAAAAAGCCTACAGGCTCTTCTTTCATATAAATAACTCTGGTTTCATACCCTTCATTGTACTTTGATTCAACTATTTACCACATATTACAAGCTATAAAGTCTTCTTGTTCTTTTGTGACATCGAGTTCACAAACCTCTTCATAATTTTCTTTTGTTACTTGGCGAAGTGATACTTCCACAGTGTTTCCTTAAAATATAACACCCGCATAACGGGCAATAACACGTAGGCTAAAATTGGAGCGAAGCGACTGAGCCTACGTGTTATTGTCCCAGCGAGCCTGCGAGCGAGTTTATGCGATTGTTATACGATTTCTGTCGCGTGCCTTTATTTCTGAAGCTTTTTTTAATGCCCACCAACCTATGACTGCACTCATTACAATCCTCGTAGGGAAGTATGCTAAAGCAGGCACAGAAAACAACCAAGATGCAAAGTCTTTAGGCATAACCACGAATGCGACGCTTTTTACCCAATATATAACCTCTACATAGCTTTTTAGAAATTCATCTAAAGATATACCAATAGAGACGAGGTCTGAGGACATAGCCAGCCATAAAGCGTATATACCTAGCCCGCCATCTCCGAAGCTTCCAATAACTGAAGACCAACCAATAAAGAGTAAGAATGCGCGCACAAATGTGTCCTTCCGTGAATCGTATAACGAGCCTGTAGAATAACTCGTTTTTATATTATTTATTAATCAAAATACTCTAACCGGATTGTTTTCTTTTAACAATCAAAAACGTTTACGTTTTTGACGATTTTATTTTTACATCGTTAACTTAACGAAATAGTGGATTAACGTCTGATAATTCAGTGTTATAACGATTTGTATGATGTGGAGTTGGGCTTTTAACCCTTAATGCAGGTTGTT
>NZ_JAHKQD010000033.1 GCF_018860915.1 Colwellia sp. C2M11 | reverse complement strand
GTTCATGGATGAACGTTTTCATCGACGTTTCTATTCATGTCAGTCTTCATACAATCCACTTCATAGCTCTAAAAAACTACTTGGGTGTTGTATGGTTAAGCCTCACGGGCAATTAGTATCAGTTAGCTCAAGACCTCACAGCCCTTACACACCTGACCTATCAACGTTGTAGTCTCCAACGACCCTTTAGGGAGCTTAAAGCTCCAGTGAGAACTCATCTCAAAGCCTGCTTCCCGCTTAGATGCTTTCAGCGGTTATCAGTTCCGAACGTAGCTACCGGGCAATGCTATTGGCATAACAACCCGAACACCAGCGGTTCGTCCACTCCGGTCCTCTCGTACTAGGAGCAGCCCTCTTCAATTCTCAAACGCCCACGGCAGATAGGGACCGAACTGTCTCACGACGTTCTAAACCCAGCTCGCGTACCACTTTAAATGGCGAACAGCCATACCCTTGGGACCGACTTCAGCCCCAGGATGTGATGAGCCGACATCGAGGTGCCAAACACCGCCGTCGATATGAACTCTTGGGCGGTATCAGCCTGTTATCCCCGGAGTACCTTTTATCCGTTGAGCGATGGCCCTTCCATACAGAACCACCGGATCACTATGACCTACTTTCGTACCTGCTCGACGTGTCTGTCTCGCAGTTAAGCTGGCTTATGCCATTGCACTAACCGTATGATGTCCGACCATACTTAGCCAACCTTCGTGCTCCTCCGTTACTCTTTGGGAGGAGACCGCCCCAGTCAAACTACCCACCAGACAGTGTCCCCAAGCCCGATTAGGGCCCTAGGTTAGAACATCACGCATACAAGGGTGGTATTTCAAGATTGGCTCCACAGAATCTAGCGACTCTGTTTCAACGCCTCCCACCTATCCTACACATGTAGGAGCAATGTTCACTGTCAAGCTATAGTAAAGGTTCACGGGGTCTTTCCGTCTAGCCGCGGGTATACGGCATCTTAACCGCAAATTCAATTTCACTGAGTCTCGGGTGGAGACAGTGTGGCCATGATTACGCCATTCGTGCAGGTCGGAACTTACCCGACAAGGAATTTCGCTACCTTAGGACCGTTATAGTTACGGCCGCCGTTTACCGGGGCTTCGATCATCAGCTTCGTCCGAAAACTAACCGAATCAATTAACCTTCCGGCACCGGGCAGGCGTCACACCGTATACGTCATCTTTCGATTTTGCACAGTGCTGTGTTTTTAATAAACAGTTCCAGCCACCTGGTTACTTCGACTCTCATGTGCTTACGGAGCAAGTCCTTCACACTAGAGAGCGTACCTTCTCCCGAAGTTACGGTACTATTTTGCCTAGTTCCTTCACCCGAGTTCTCTCAAGCGCCTTAGTATTCTCTACCTAACCACCTGTGTCGGTTTGGGGTACGGTTCCTATATATCTGAAGCTTAGAAGCTTTTCCTGGAAGCATGGCATCAATGACTTCATGTCCGTAGACACTCGTCTCGAGTCTCAGTGTTAACAGCAACCCGGATTTACCTAAGTCACCCACCTACATTCTTTCACACGGACTACCAACGCCGTGCTCATCTAGCCTACTCCGTCCCTCCTTCGCAATATATAGAAGTACAGAAATATTAATCTGTTTCCCATCGACTACGCGTTTCCGCCTCGCCTTAGGGGCCGACTTACCCTGCCCTGATTAACATGGGACAGGAAACCTTGGTCTTTCGGCGGGGGAGTTTTTCACTCCCCTTATCGTTACTCATGTCAGCATTCGCACTTGTGATACCTCCAGCAAACTTCTCAATTCACCTTCAACGGCTTACACAACGCTCCCCTACCACTCATAATAAATTATGAATCCGCAGCTTCGGTGACTAGTTTAGCCCCGTTACATCTTCCGCGCAGACCGACTCGACTAGTGAGCTATTACGCTTTCTTTAAAGGATGGCTGCTTCTAAGCCAACCTCCTAGCTGTCTATGCCTTTCCACATCGTTTCCCACTTAACTAGTACTTTGGGACCTTAGCTGGCGGTCTGGGTTGTTTCCCTCTTCACAACGGACGTTAGCACCCGCAGTGTGTCTCCCGCATATCACTCATTGGTATTCGGAGTTTGCAAAGGGTTGGTAAGTCGGGATGACCCCCTAGCCTTAACAGTGCTCTACCCCCAATGGTGTTCGTGCGAGGCTCTACCTAAATAGATTTCGGGGAGAACCAGCTATCTCCCGGCTTGATTAGCCTTTCACTCCGACCCACAAGTCATCACCGCATTTTTCAACATACGTGTGTTCGGTCCTCCAGTTGATGTTACTCAACCTTCAACCTGCCCATGGGTAGATCGCCGGGTTTCGGGTCTATACCCTGCAACTAAACGCGCAGTTAACACTCGCTTTCGCTACGGCTCCCCTAATCGGTTAACCTTGCTACAGAATATAAGTCGCTGACCCATTATACAAAAGGTACGCAGTCACCAGACTAAATCTGGCTCCCACTGCTTGTACGTATGCGGTTTCAGGTTCTATTTCACTCCCCTCACAGGGGTTCTTTTCGCCTTTCCCTCACGGTACTGGTTCACTATCGGTCAGTTAGTAGTATTTAGCCTTGGAGGATGGTCCCCCCATATTCAGACAAAGTTTCACGTGCTCCGTCCTACTCGATTTCACTTAAAGGTTGCTTTAGTGTACGGGACTATCACCCTGTATCGTCTTACTTTCCAGTAAGTTCCACTAGCGCCCAATAAGCTTAAGGGCTGATTCGCGTTCGCTCGCCGCTACTAACGAAATCTCGGTTGATTTCTTTTCCTCGGGGTACTTAGATGTTTCAGTTCTCCCGGTTCGCCTCGTTAACCTATGTATTCAGTTAACGATACCTATCTTATGATAAGTGGGTTTCCCCATTCGGACATCTTTGGCTATAACGGTTTTTATCACCTCACCAAAGCTTTTCGCAGATTAACACGTCCTTCATCGCCTCTAACTGCCAAGGCATCCACCACATACGCTTAGTCACTTAACCATACAACCCTAAGTAGTCTTTTCTTAAAAGAATCAATTACGAAGTACACCGTGGTGACTAAACCACAGTAATTGTAAAGTCTGACATTTTCACGTACTCAATATATCCGAAGATATAAGATGAGTTACTTGATAAGACATCTTTGCTCTAAGAGCAATTATGAATTCGATAATACATCCTTGGGGGGATGCATTATCACCATCACAACAT
>NZ_JAHKQD010000037.1 GCF_018860915.1 Colwellia sp. C2M11 | reverse complement strand
GAAAAAATTGCCAAATACAAGGCATTTATTGCAATAACTAGTTGTTCTAATTATTAAATAAATAACGATGTAGTTGGTGATTTTAGCAAGTAGAAATGATCACATAGCTAGTGAGATTGGTATAATTATAAAAGTTAACCATTTAAATTTAAACGAATCTAATCTAACCTAATAAAATGAACTTATTATGCCTATTTGGTAGGTATATATTTACTTCCTAAACAAACATATAACATGTAATAAAAAGACAGTCTTTTTATTACATGTAGTAAGCTCTATTGCTAATTTTCAAAATAGAACTTAGCGCGTTTATTATCATAATGCCCTACTTCATCCATAGTTTCAGCATTGTATAAACGACCATTAATCATAGTATAAATAACCTTATCACTTTGTCGTATATCTTGGCTGACATCGCCATCAACCACAATTAGATCGGCTAATTTACCTGTTTTAATTGAACCAAGTTGTTCGTCTAAGCCTAACGTTTGTGCTGAAGCAATAGTCGCAGTTTTTAATGCTTGTAATGGTGTCATCCCACCTTGCGCCATCATCCACATTTCCCAGTGCATCGCCAATCCTTCACGCTGTCCATGACCACCTGAATTAACTTTAATACCTAAATCTTGTAACTCTTTAGCCACCTTAGCAACGCTAAAATGATTATAGTGATGCAATGGCGCTTTTGGTCTACGCATCGCTCTAGGTTGTAAAAACTCACTTGGTACATACTTACTTAAACGAGGATGTAACCAAACATCAGTTTTATCATACCAGTAGTTCTCCCCCCAAATTCCACCATAGGCAACGACAAGCGTAGGTGTATATGCCATTTCAGATTGCGACCATAACTGCTTCACGTCGTCGTAAATATTAGCGACAGGAATTGAATGCTCTAAAGTTGTATGACCATCAACTAACATGGTTAAGTTATGCTGTAATAAAGAGCCACCTTCAGGAACTACCAGCATATTTAACTCTCGTGCCGCTTGAATAAATTGCTGACGTTGATTTCTACGTGGTTGATTGTAGCTTTTTACACTAAAAGCGCCCGCTTCTTTTAAACGCTCAACATGAAACTTAGCATCAGCTAAACTATCCACATGTGCCGTATATCCAGCAGCATTTGCACCATAAAGGATTTTTCCTGTTGAAAATAAACGTGCCGCAACAATTTTTCCTGCTTTTTGCATTTCACTCGCCGCAAAAAATTCGTTAGTGTCATTCGATGGATCATGAATACTGGTAACTCCCAAAGCTAAACCGGCATAGTTTTTCCAGTTCTGTTGAGGAATTATTTGATTATTGCCT
Source organism: Colwellia sp. C2M11 (assembly GCF_018860915.1). GTDB lineage: Bacteria > Pseudomonadota > Gammaproteobacteria > Enterobacterales > Alteromonadaceae > Colwellia. The sequence goes on along the minus strand of NZ_JAHKQD010000037.1, from coordinate 118,982 downwards.
TGTGGACCATGTGCATGCGCATCAATGAGCCCTGGCATAATACTCTTGCCAGTTATATCGATAACAATAGCTGAAGAAGGAATAGTAACATCTAACTTACTACCTATTGCTTTGATTATATTACCTTCAACCAAAACAGTACCATTATCGATAACTTTATCACCTTCCATAGTAACCACTTTACCGCCCACAAAAGCGATAATGCCTGAAGGCTTGTCAACAGCACTAGTATAACCAAGGTAAGTTTTAGTTACTTCTGTTGCTGATGCCTCTTTAGAGGTGTTATCAATATTTTCTTTCTTATCTACAGCATCAGTTATTGCAAAAATATCAGTAATATTGGCTTGAAATAAATTAGCACCTAAGCTCCAGTACAGTTCATTTGAATCACTATTCCAATTAATCCCTTCACCGGCACGCATTGATAATTGTTTAACAGGAAAGTTACCTCCTTTAGGGCCAATAGTAATAACATCACCACGTTCAACAAAAGGAGTTACAAATACTTTAAAACGTTCTGCAAAAGCTAAATATTTACCGTTAGGTGATACGTTATACTCAGTAGCAAATTCTCCTTGATATAATACTCGGTCTTCTTTCCCATCAAGACTCACATATGCTAATTGTGGCTTGTCACCATTGCGCATGACATAAATATTATCACTGCTGCTGCCAAAATGAGGCTGTCTGCCATCTTTCGTGATGAAAATAGGTTTACGACCTTGACGTTCACCTTTAGCAGATATCGCATAGATCCCTGTATTAAGATCCCAAGTCGGTTGAGTAATATAACCACCAGATATTTTACGATATACCACTGTTTTTCCATCAGGAGAAAAAGTTGGCTCAATGTATTTCCCTGGCTCATTTAATAATGCTTTGCCTTTACCTCCTCTACTTGAAACAATACGAATCTGACCTTGTTTATCGTCATTCCATGTAGCATAAACAATGTTTTTACCATCACGAGAAAAGCTTGGGTTTAATTCATAATGGCTTTGTTGTTTAGTTAATCGTTTCGCCTTTCCTTGTGCTTTACCGTTCTTAATATTACGTGTGTATATGTGCCCCATAGACTCAAACACAACTTTATTGCCATCTGGCGATATCTCAACATCACGAAGCATTTTTACATTAAATTTATCTTGTGGTAAGTCTTGCTTAAATCGCAATGCTTGTTGAATTCTTTTCACAGTTTTTACATGAAAATCAATGATTGATGATTTTTTAGAAGCAATATCTAAACGATTAATTTTTCCACCATTCCAAAAAACTAAACTATCGCTCTTAGGTGTCCAAGCAATATTAGGATACACCCCATGAATCGCCCATGTTTCTTGCAAGTCACGTTCTAAATTTTCATAGATTTTTGTTTCTTTACCGCTGGTTAAATCGTATAAATAGAGGTTTGAAGAAAAGTCATCACGGCTAATAAAAGCAAGGTATTTTCCGTCGGGTGACGGTGTTGGACGAATAGCACCACCTTTACCGCTAATAATGGTGTCAATTTCGCCTGTTGCTAACTCCAAGCGTTTTATTTTGTAAATACCTTTCACTGAATCTTTTGAATAATGAAAGGTTTTCCCTGGTGTTGCATCTTGAGAAAAATAAACATACTTGCCATCAGCAGAATAAGCAGGCTCACCTAAATCTTTTTGTTCATTAGGCCTTTTAGTTAACATAACACCGCTACCACCAGTTTTATGGTAAAGCCAAACCTCACCAGCCCCCAAAGAACGTGTACTAGAGTAGTGTTTCCTGCCAATTAAATAGTTACCATCAGGAGACCATGCGGGGCTATTTAATAAACGAAATGGCTCTGTTGAAACGGCTTTTCGATTACTGCCATCTCGATTCATAATCCATAAATTATCGCCACCATCTTCATCGGAAGTAAATGCTATATACTTGCCGTCCGGACTAAATTTCGGCTGCATTTGCCATGCAATATCCGTCATTAGCGGAGTAGCTTCACCACCTGTGATTGGCATAGTGTAAATATCACCGAGCAAATCAAAAAGCAACGTTGTACCATCTGGACTAACATCAACATTCATCCATGTACCAGAGGTCACGTCTATACTCGCATTTTTAAACACGCCTTGTGGCGAATTAACCGACCAAGTAGGTTTTTCTTCTTTTAATTCTTTCGCCTGGGCATTAACGCTCACTATCGATACTGACATGGTTAGCATCATTCCGACAGTGATAATTTTCTGAAGGTATTTCGACATATTACAGTCCTTTATTCGATTGTTTTATGTGCTAAAACCATATTAATAATATCGTTTTAGTTCATAGTGGAATAGTTTCAAGTCAAGCTTGATTGCATACAATATAATACAATCAATCTTAACTTTAAATGATAATCACCAAACAAGTCTCTTGCTTAGCAAAGGGAGTAACGTGACCTATTTCAAGTCAAGACGTTGAAGTAATTTTTCGTGAATAGAAGAGAATGAACCATTACTCATCACGACAATACTATCGCCAGCTTGTGCATAATCTGTAATTTTATTCACTAACTGATTAATATCATCTTCAACAATACAAGGCTGCTGGCAATTATTAATTAAATCGCTGACTGACCACTTTACTTGTTCACCTTGAAATAAAAACACTTGATCCGCTTGAGCTAATGAACCAGGCAAGGTGTCCTTATGTACACCAGATTTCATCGTATTAGAACGAGGCTCTAATACTGCAATAACACGGCCTGGACTATTATTACCATCAACTTGCGCTCTAACGCCGGCAAGGGTTTTAGCAATCGCTGTTGGATGGTGAGCAAAATCATCATAAACTTTAATTTGATTTACTGTGCCTCGTAATTCTAAACGTCGTTTAGTATTAATAAACTCGGCTAAAGCTTCAATAGCAATATGACTTGGTACTCCAGCATGTCTAGCTGCAGCAATTGCCATTAATGCATTATCAATATTAAAGTCGCCAATGAGTCCCCACTTAACAGTGCCCTGCTCTTTACCGTTAAAAGTAACAATAAATTCACTCCCGTCTGCAACAACTTTATTAGCTTGCCAACCTTTATCACTGTCGCTTTGCTCTGTTGGGGTCCAACAGCCCATTGCTAATGTTTCGTTAATCGCGAATTCATTCTTTGGTGATAAAATTAAACCATTGCTAGGCACCATTCGGATAAGGTGATGAAATTGGCGTTGAATATCAGATAAATTATTAAAGATATCACCATGATCAAATTCTAAATTATTGATAACTAATGTTCTTGGACGATAATGGACAAATTTAGATCGTTTATCAAAAAAGGCGGTATCGTATTCATCTGCTTCAATAACAAAAAAAGGAGTGTTACCTAATCGTGCTGAACAATTAAAGTTTTGCGGGACACCTCCAATAAGAAAACCTGGCGATAACTGTGCGTATTCTAAAATCCAAGTAAGCATGCTACTTGTTGTTGTTTTACCATGCGTACCAGAGACAGCAAGCACCCAACAATTTTTCAAAACATTTTCTAATAACCATTGAGGACCTGAAATATAGGGAATATTTCGATCAAGTATGTACTCCACCATCACATTGCCACGAGACATAGCGTTACCAACAATAACTAAATCTGGCTCATCATCAAAATGCTCTGTTTTATAGCCTTGCATTAACTCAATGCCAAGTTCTTCTAATTGTGTGCTCATTGGTGGATAAACCTGAGCATCGCATCCTGTTACGCGAAAACCCAGCTCTTTCGCTAATGCTGCAATGCCCCCCATAAAGGTGCCGCAGATGCCAAGAATGTGTATATGTTGAATTTTATTTGTCATGAGCAAAAAAAAGTACTGAAAGTAGATGAAAGATTATGAGGGTTAATATAACGTATCCACTTATGACAAGTAAAAAAATATCGGACAATATACAGAAATGACAAAAGTTAGCAGTATTCATATTTACCCTATTAAGTCGACAGCAGGTATAAGTTTACCTAATTCAAAGGTTGAAGAGCTTGGGTTAGCCTTTGATAGACGCTTTATTGTTTGCGATCCTTCAGGACAATTTATCACAGCGAGAACAGAGCCAAAGTTATGCTTGGTACAAACAACAATGACCGAGCAAGGGGTAGCATTGTCAGCACCTAATATGGAAATGTTAACATTATCGTATCAAGAATTTACCGACCAGTATCATAAAGTGATGGTTTGGGGTGATGAGGTTAATGGACAATTTTGCTCGCAAAAAGCGAATAACTGGTTTAGTGATTACTTACAACGACCTTGTGAATTACTCTACTTCGGAAAAAATTCTCATCGAGAAAGAAAACCTAATACGGATAATGCAAGAAAAATTGCATTCGCTGATGGCTACCCTATATTACTTATTTCAAAAGCATCATTAAACGATCTTAATAAACGTTTACTCGCTAATTCATCTAATAATTCACCACAAGATATTTCAATGGCACAATTTCGACCAAATATTGTCGTCGATGACTGCCTTCCTTTTGCTGAAGATAGTTGGCAACATATTCGTATTGGTGAAGTAGAGTTCAAAGTAAGTAAGCCATGTGAACGCTGTATATTTACTACAGTTAATCCAAGCAATGGCGAGAAACACCCACAGCAACAACCACTAAAAATGTTAAAATCATTTCGGCAAGATCATAATGGTGAAGTGTTATTTGGTCAAAATTTAATAGCTCTGAATAAAGGGACCATAAGCCAAGGTGATACCTTAACCGTTTTAAATACACAAAAACCGCCAACATTCATTAGCCCTCAAGCTACACAGGAGGTAGATAATTTGCCGATAGATGATTTACCAAAGGCTGATGCCATTAACGATATTGTTGTTCCCTCTGTAAATAAAAAATTGACCATCGCTTTTGAAAAATGGAATAAAAGCATCAAAGTATCGGCTTTAGACCAAGAAACCAACGAGCAAGCAAAAACACTACTAGAACATGGTGAAGATGCTGGACTAATTTTACCTTACTCATGCCGTGCAGGTATGTGTGGCCGTTGTCGAGCAAAACTTATCAGCGGAGAAGTAAGACCAACATCAATGGATGATAACGGCGGCTTAACGGCTTTAGAACAGCAAGAAGGCTATATATTATGCTGTATATCAGTTGCCATGAGTGATGTGGTTATTGATCATACCTAACCTTCGATAGATGATATTGACACTCTAGCTTCGCTAGTTTATTTAAAAGTAACAACAATAAGGTTTTTTTAATAGCATCAAAGCCTTATTCACAAACAATAGATAAAGGTAGTGCTAGGTAACTTTCTCACTTCCAACTTTAAGTTAAAAATATTAGAATAGCCGCGGTTTCCATGGTTAGGCTCATCCATTTTGTTATTAATGATAGATAATTACGACTCATTTACTTTTAATTTAGTGCATTACTTTCAAGCACTAGGGCAAGAAGTAAAAGTTTTTCGCCATGATGAAATTAGTATCGAGGAAATTACTCGTCTCAAACCTGATTATTTAGTCATCTCCCCTGGTCCCTGTGATCCAGACAATGCTGGCATATCGTTAGCGGTAGTCGAAAACTTTGCCGGTAAAATTCCTTTACTCGGTGTTTGTTTAGGGCATCAATGCATTGCCCAACACTATGGCGCTAAAATAATAAAAGCAAAGAAGTTGATGCATGGTAAAACAAGTATTATTAGTCATAATGCAGCGGGTTTATTTAAACAGCTTACCCCCTCTTTACAAGTTACACGATATCATTCACTGATAGTTGAACAAGCATCCTTACCTAGTGAACTCGTTGTGACTGCATGGAGTCTTGATGAACAAGGAAATAAAGATGAGATTATGGCATTACAGCATAAAGAACTCGCCTTATGCAGTGTTCAATTTCATCCTGAATCAGTATTAACTCAACAAGGCCAAGCCTTGTTGAGTAACTTTTTAACTATGTACGCTACACAGTATTAATTCTAGAAATTAAAGAAACTGCCTTTTATCACATTAATACTTTGATAACACAAACTAATCACCTTAGAATCAACGCTTACGTTATACTCTTTTAAAGTAAAAGAGTAACTTGTTACACATGAACTAAACGCTATGCACTTCTTTGAAAACAATGACATAATTTATTCTATATATCAGCAAGCCATTAGCTTATCTATTAGTAAGAGCTTTGCTGAGCAACGCAGGGGGAAAGTTAATCTTGTAGATTTTCAAGGGAGTGAACAAAAAAATCGCCGTAGACAACTATTATCTGTTGAAGAAACTGCACGACAAGAAAAAATGGTTGCCGATCATGGCAAAGAACATTTTCGCCAGCAAGTCATGGCGACATTTTTTGCGCAAGTAAACAAGCAAGTAAATGCAGAATTTGATAACAAAGCTTATTTATATGCCAGTGTACTTAATATTGAAGAAGAAGCCCCTATAATTTTAGAGTTACTCTCTTTGCGAGCCACTTCTATTAATAAAATTAAACCTCTAGCCACTTCATTACCCTGGCTTGCCACAGATCTAATCAGTTTAGTTAATAAACCTCAATATCGGAAACGAGCCGATGTTCAAGTCAACGATGCTAAACTTGCACTGAGTTACATAGGCTTAGATAATTTAAAACTGGTAATGCCAACATTTATACTTAAGCATTGGCTACCTAAAAGCTCAGCTCCTTTTAACTTAATGAAACGCAAACTGTGGAATGATAGTTTATCTATTGCCTTAGCTTCGAGCTTCCTTGCTGAACAAGTTGGTGCTAATGCCTATGTTGCCTTTACAACTGGCATGTTATCGAACCTGGGACAACTTGCCGTAACTCGATGCTTTTTAAGTACTTACAACCGGATGTATAAACAAGAGTTACGAGATGCTTTTGATGCCAAAGATAAACCTTTGCATGACATCCTGGTTAAAATTGAAAATCCACCCGAGCTGTTACTCGAACAATTAACTTTACGTAGTAGCCAACTTTCAGCTGAATTAATTGAATTTATGAACTTTGATCGCTTGCCAATAACAGAGCCAATGTTTGACTTAGCTTATGCTGACGCTATTGACAAAATGTGCCCAATAGCACAAATAGTGACTAAAGCTAAAGCGTATGTTTGTTACCGTAATCTCGCCAAAGATAATTTAATCAATACGAAGGAAGCGTTAGCGCTTTTTGAGTCTGCAAAACTCAATAAAGCTGAACTTATCTTGCTTAAAAAAAGTGATATTGACCATATAAAGTTAAAATTTAACTAGTTCTCTCTCTTTTTTATTAATTTATTTTTGATTATTTATTAAAAACATTAAGAATCCTTTTTCAGTAAGTCAACTCCCTGTCTTATACAAAGCTATCTTTTAATCGTTTTATTTCATGCAATAAATATTCATTATATTTGAATAAAACACGGTAGGCCTTTGTTTTTAATGGCTTGCGGCATTCACTAGCAAGACAGCGTTAATTTTTCCTGTCATAATAACCTTCTGTTTTTGAAACACCGAACAATATTATTAGCACAAAAAATCAGTTTACTTATATACTAAAATGAGTGCTAAACAAACAAGTTATCCATCCAATTTTGAGGAGTTAAAAATGTCAGAACAGTTTTCTGTTAATCGCGAGTTATTTGATGATGTCATGGTGCCTAACTACGCACCTTCAGCTGTTATACCAGTACGCGGTCAAGGCTCTCGAGTATGGGATCAACAAGACAAAGAGTATGTTGATCTTGCAGGTGGTATCGCAGTAAATTGTTTAGGTCATTGTCACCCAGCACTTGTTGGCGCAATACAAGAACAAAGCGAGAAAATTTGGCATTTATCCAATGTAATGACTAATGAACCAGCATTACGTTTAGCAAAAAAGCTAGTCGATAATACCTTTGCGGAAAAAGTATACTTTGCCAATTCAGGTGCTGAGTCAAATGAAGCAGCTTTAAAATTAGCTCGTCGTTGGGCTATTGATGTTCACGGTAGCGATAAAACGCAAATTATAGCTTTTAACCAAGGTTTCCACGGACGGACTTTTTTTACCGTAACGGTAGGCGGGCAAGCAGCGTATTCTGATGGTTTTGGACCAAAACCTGGTGATATTGTACACGCTGAATATAATAATTTAGACAGCGTTAAAGCGCTTATTTCAGATAAAACTTGCGCTATTATGATTGAACCATTACAAGGCGAAGGTGGTATTGTTTCTCCAACTGATGAATTTATTAAAGGCGTTCGTCAACTATGTGATGAGCACAATGCTTTATTAATATTTGATGAAGTGCAAACTGGTGCTGGTCGTTTAGGCTCACTTTATGCCTATATGGATCTTGGCGTAACACCTGATATTTTAACCACAGCCAAAGGTTTAGGTGGCGGTTTCCCTATCGGCGCTATGTTAACAACAACTGACATTGCTAAGCATTTGAAAATAGGAACTCATGGTAGCACTTATGGTGGTAACCCATTAGCTTGTGCTGTAAGTGAAGCGGTTATTGATGTAATTAATACACCAGAAGTACTTAATGGTGTAAAAGCGAAAGCAAAAATTTTCGCTGATGGTTTACAAGCAATTAATACTAAATACAACGTATTTAAAGAAATACGTGGTAAAGGCTTATTAATTGGTGCGGTATTAAATGATGAATATCAAGGTAAAGCAAAAGACTTTTTAGTTGCTGCTATGAGTGAAGGTGTTATGACCTTAGTTGCCGGTGCTAGTATTGTCCGTTTTGCCCCTTCACTCATTATCCCTGATGAAGATATCACTGAAGGTTTAGCCCGTTTTGAAAAAGCTATCGCCAAAATAACGGCATAATCCACATTGCTATTCAATACGCTTGCTAGCTTATTTAACGCTAGCAAGCACTTCTTTTAATCATCGAGAATTACTTATGATTATCATCCGTCCTATTAAAATGACTGATTATGACGACTTACATCGTATAGCTATTGAGTCTGGCCATGGCTTTACCTCATTACCTGTTAACGAAGAGATACTTAAAAAGCGTATTAGTCACTCAGAAGAGTCTTTTAAAACTCAAGTGAACCAACCTGGTAATCAAGGCTACTTATTTGTGATGGAAGATCTTGAAACTGGGCAAGTTGTAGGTACGACAGGAATTGAAGCCGCTGTCGGCTTAGATAATGCTTTTTATCATTATCATTTAGGCAAAGTAGTCCATAGTTCACGTGAATTAAATATCCACAATACTGTTGAAACACTTGCACTTTGTAACGACTACTCTGGTGCAACTGAAATTTGTACTCTGTTCTTACAAGAAAGTCATAGAAAAAACAGTAATGGTCGATTCTTATCTCGCTGTCGATTCTTATTCATTGCCGAACATAAAGAGCGATTTTCCGATTGTATTATTGCCGAAATGCGAGGAGTTAGTGACGAGAATGGCCAATCGCCATTTTATAGTTGGCTTGAAGAACATTTTTTATCTATTGAGTTCACCAAAGCTGATTACTTAACAGGAATAGGTAATAAAGGTTTTATCGCTGAATTAATGCCTAAATACCCTGTGTATGTCAACTTACTCAGTAAAGAAGCGCAAAAAGTTATTAACAAAGTACACGATAATACAATACCAGCCTTACGTTTACTTGAGGCAGAGGGGTTTTCTCGTCGTGGCTATATTGACATTTTTGATGCCGGTCCAACAGTTGAAGCAGAGCGAAGTCAAATAAGAGCTATTCGAGAAAGTAATAAATACCAAGTACTAATTGATGACAATTGCGGAGAAGAAAGTAACCAAAAATACATTGTTTGCAACACTCAAGTTGAAAACTTTAGAGCGACACAAGTTAATTTGACACTGCGTGAAACCGCTAACCAAGTAGTAATCACCAATAAAGTCGCTCAAGCGTTACAAGTACAGAAAGATGACTGGGTTCGTCTTTTACCTAATTAGTACCCTAATTTAAAATAGGAATAAATATGTCAAACGTTCAATTTATTAATGGTCAATGGCAACCTGGCTTAGGTCATGATGTCACCTCACTAAACCCAGCTAGAAACGAAGTTATCTGGCAAGGTAAAACTGCATCACCGGCACAAGTTGAACAAGCAATTAGTAGTGCACGTGTTGCCTTTGAAAGCTGGTCTATACTCAGCTTTGATGAGCGTGTCGCTATCATCACTAAATTTGCTGAACTGCTAACGGAAAATAAAGAACAATTAGCTAACACCATAGCACTAGAAACAGGCAAACCTCGCTGGGAAACGCTAGGTGAAGTTGGTGCTATGGTAGGTAAAATAAATATCTCACTTAATGCATATAATGAACGCACAGGGACTGTTGAAAACCCTATGCCTGGTGCTAAAGCCTTTATTCGCCATAAACCTCATGGTGTTGTTGCTGTGTTTGGTCCTTATAATTTCCCTGGCCATCTTCCAAATGGTCATATTGTTCCTGCGCTTATTGCAGGCAATACTGTGGTATTTAAACCAAGTGAATTAACACCTAAAGTTGCTGAAGAAGTAATAAAGCTATGGCAAGCAGCAGGCCTTCCTGCTGGTGTTATTAACCTTGTGCAAGGTGAAGTGGAAACAGGTAAAGCATTAGCAAGTAATAAAATGATTGATGGCTTGTTCTTTACAGGCAGCTCCACTACAGGTCATTTATTACATGAGCAATTTGGTGGTCAACCGGGCAAAATATTAGCGTTAGAGATGGGTGGAAATAACCCGTTAATTGTTAAAGATGTTAGTGATATAACCGCCGTTGTGCACGATATAATTCAGTCTGCTTTTGTTACTACAGGTCAACGTTGTACTTGTGCTCGTCGTTTATTCATTGAACAAGGCGAACAAGGCGATGCGATTATGGCTAAGCTAATTGAAGCGACTAAAGCATTAACGATTGGTTATTATGATGATAATGAGCAACCTTTCATTGGTTCTATGATTTCTGAAAAAGCTGCGTTAGGTTTAGTTGCTGCTCAACAAAAATTAGTTGATTTAGGTGCAACCTCATTACTTGAATTGAAGCATTTAGAAGCTAATACTGGTTTTATTTCTCCAGGCATCATTGATGTAACAGATATAGTTGCTGAAGTACCAGATGAAGAATACTTTGGTCCTTTACTAAAAGTATATCGCTATACCGATTTTGATGAAGCAATCAACGAAGGCAATAATACTGGTTTTGGTTTATCTGCAGGCTTATTGAGTGATAGTGAAGCATTATACAACCACTTCTTTACTCGTATCAGAGCAGGTATTGTTAATTGGAACAAGCCAATTACTGGTGCAAGCAGTGCCGCTCCTTTTGGTGGTATTGGCGCAAGTGGTAATCATAGAGCAAGTGCTTTCTACGCTGCTGATTACTGTGCATACCCCGTTGCCTCTGTTGAAGCAGAAAAAGTAAGTTTACCGGCAACGTTAAGCCCTGGTATTAAACTATAACGACGTAACTTAACTATGCAAATTAAAGATACTTATATTTTCGCTAATAAAAGAGAAGATGGGGTACGTCCCTGCTTCTTTAAAAGTATCGATCAACTATAAATTTAGGTGGTAGCGTCAGTTATCACCTGATTTTCTTATGAAAATCTTAACTGTTACGACTACCTTTTTGTTTAATTTATATCTACTACCATGATAAAAAAGGAAAAATGATGACAGCTACAGTAACTAAACTCTTTGACAATATTTGGCAACAATATATCGCGGTAACACCTTCTGCAGATAAAATTCACCAACTGTTAGGTGATGGAAAAGATGTAATCAACGATCATGTTGCTTACCGTACTTTTGATATAGAAAAAGTGAACTTAAAAAAACTTGCTAATCATTTATTAGCTATTGGTTATACAGAATGTGGTCAATACGATTTTGCAGCAAAAAAATTAACCGCTAAACATTATGAACATAGTGATAGCACTATGCCTAAAGTATTTATCAGTGAGCTACGCGTTAAAGAATTCCCAGAGGCTATACAAGCGATCATCCACTCATTAGTTGATCAATTACCAGATGACATCAGCGAGCAAGAAAACTTTTTATATTCTGGTCGCCCATGGAAAATCAATTCAACAGACTATCAAACTTTATTAGCTGAAAGTGAGTATGCTGCTTGGTTAGCAGCATGGGGATACCGTGCTAATCACTTTACCGTTAGCATCAATCACCTCAAAGGTTATGATTGTATTATGGCTGTTAATGACACGTTAAAAGCAGCAGGATATAAATTAAACACCACTGGTGGTGAAATTAAAGGTGATCCAACAGTTATGTTAGAGCAATCATCAACATTAGCAGATAAAGCTTTAGTTAACTTTAGCGATACCACTATGGAAATCCCGAGCTGTTTCTATGAGTTTGCTAAACGCTACCCAAAAGCTGATGGCGAACTTTATACAGGCTTTGTTGCAGCCTCTGCAGATAAAATCTTTGAAAGTACTAACGCCTCTTAAGCACAGTTACTCAATTATTAGCACTAAGTTCATAATCACTTAGTGCTAACTTCCCCTAAAAGATGACTAAGCTTTAAATATAAATTAACCTTATTTTCATTAAGTTACTATTTATGTTTTAATAATAAAATTGTAGAGTTAAAGCTATCACAATAAAGGTTAATAACATTATCATGGTTACAGACAATGAAGGTTACATCCATTTAATTGAGTATTTAACAGAGCACCTAAGCTTATTTGAAAGCAGGCTTAATGAAGATAGTAATACTGAGACTATTATGGAAGTAATAGAGCTTGAATTAAGCGAACAAATAATAGCGGTATGTAGTCAAAACAGTGCGCTATCTTTCAATCAACGCAATGCTATTATTCGTGAAGTTGATGCTATTGTATATGATCTAGAAGAAGTCTTTTCTGGTGTGGTCAACAATCCAGTTACGGGACAACAAGCTCGATTTATTAAAGAGTTTGCAATGTTAATCAAAAATTTATTTGATACAGAAATTAATAAATTGCTCGCCTAAAAATAAAATAGATGCCAGTGTCATTTACTTAATTGAACGATCATTAATAATACAGCTTAGTGAAGATAGCATTACCTAGTATATTAAAATCTAGTTACTGCAACTACATTATAGATCACTCATCCAATCGAGTTGTTTATTTGCCTGTGTTTTTCTTTCCATTAAATCTCGAATTAATGGCGTTAAGATTAACTCCATCGCTAATCCCATTTTCCCCCCAGGTACTACTAATGTGCTCACTCTTGACATAAAAGATCCATCAATCATGCGTAAATAATATTGGAAGTCGACATTTTTCATTTCTCGAAAACGTATAACAACAAAGCTTTCATCTAAGCTTGGAATGCCCTTTGCACTAAATGGATTTGACGTATCAACCGTAGGAACCCGCTGAAAGTTAATATGTGTACGGGAAAATTGGGGGGTAATAAAGGATATATAATCTTCCATACTCCGCACTATACTTGCTGTAACAGCTTCTCGAGTATGCCCTCGCTTTTTCGTATCACGCACAATTTTTTGGATCCATTCCAGATTGACAATAGGTACCATGCCAATAAGTAAATCGACATGTTTTGCAACATCGTTCTCAGGAGTCACTACACCGCCATGAAGCCCTTCATAAAAGAGTAAATCTGTTCCCTCACCTATCTCTTCCCATGGAGTAAAAGTACCAGGCATTTGATTGTAAGGCACCGCCTCGTCGAATGTATGGAGATAGCGACGTGTCATTCCACGTCCAGTTTCACCATAATTACTAAATAACTTTTCTAATGCACCAAAATCATTAGCCAAATCACCAAAGTAACTGATATTAGAATGCGTTTCTTTCGCTTTACGCTTTTCTAGATCCATTTCAGGACGCGAAAAACGATGAAAGCTATCGCCTTCAACATTAACAGAGTTGATCCCTAAGGTTCTAAACATATGCTCAAAAGCAGCGGTAGTTGTGGAAGTTCCCGCACCAGATGAGCCAGTTACAGCAATAATTGGATTTCGTGATGACATTTATACTGACTCACATATTAGTACTAAATGATGCTATTAATCATTTCAATTAGTATAAGCTAAAAAGTAGGGTATTTTATACGGGGAAAAATAGCGAACGTCAAGAAACAAAAAACCGAGCCAAGGCTCGGTTTTTTAATTCTTATAAAAGAATGAAACTTAAACTAATGCTTAAGCTTCTGCTGATTCTTCAACTTCTTCAACAGCGTCTTCAACTGCTGGGCGGTCTACTAATTCAACATAAGCCATAGGAGCTTTATCACCAGTACGGAAACCACATTTTAAAATGCGAGTGTAACCACCTGGACGTTCTTGGTAACGAGCACCAAGTTCGTTAAATAAAATACCTACTACTTCTTTGTCTTGTGTACGAGCAAATGCTAAACGACGATTTGCAACACTGTCGGTTTTAGCCAATGTAATCAAAGGCTCTACAACGCGACGTAGTTCTTTAGCTTTAGCTACAGTCGTTTTGATAACGCCGTGCTTAACTAGAGAGCTTGCCATATTGCGGAACATCGCTTGGCGATGACTGCTATTACGGTTTAACTGGCGACCACTTTGACGATGACGCATGTGTTAATCCTTCTTAAAAAACTATTAAAAAAACGATGATCGAACTAGTCGTTGTCAACAATGCTTTCTGGCGGCCAGTTTTCTAGGCGCATACCTAGAGACAAACCACGAGATGCTAACACGTCTTTAATTTCAGTTAATGACTTCTTACCTAAATTAGGCGTTTTAAGAAGCTCAACTTCAGCACGTTGTACTAAATCACCAATATATTGAATTGCTTCTGCTTTTAAACAGTTAGCTGAACGAACAGTTAATTCTAAATCATCAACAGGACGAAGCAAAATTGGGTCAAACAATGGTTTTTCTTCCACTTGTTCAACTTCTTTAATATCGCGAAGTTCAACAAACGCATCAAGCTGTTCAGCAAGAATAGTTGAAGCACGACGGATAGCTTCTTCCGGATCCAATGTACCATTGGTTTCCATATCTAAAACTAATTTGTCTAAATCTGTACGTTGTTCAACACGTGCAGAATCAACATCATAAGCAATTCTAACTACAGGACTGAATGAGGCATCAACCAACAAACGACCAATAGCTCGATCTTCTTCCTCGGCATCACGGCGCGCTGAAGCAGGTACGTAACCACGACCCATTTCAATTTTGATGCGCATGCTGATAGAACCTTCACCTGTTAAATTACAGATAACATGGTCTTGATTTACAATAGTAACATCGCCATCATGTTGTATATCAGCTGCCGTTACAGGGCCTTCACCAGACTTAGTTAAAGTCAGAACGGCTTCATTTTTGCCTTCTAATAAAACAGCAAGCCCTTTAAGGTTTAACAATATTTCGATGATGTCCTCTTGAACACCTTCTTTACTACTGTACTCATGTAATACACCATCAATTTCTACTTCAGTTACAGCACAACCTGGCATTGAAGATAATAGAATGCGGCGTAACGCATTACCTAAAGTGTGACCAAAACCACGTTCTAATGGCTCTAAAGTTACCTTAGCACGACGAGGGCTAATATTTTCAATACCAACCATGCGTGGTCTAAGGAATTCGGTTACAGAACCCTGCATATATGTCCTCTCTTAAAGTGTAACTTTACTACTTAGAGTAAAGTTCAACAATCAACTGTTCATTAATTTCAGCAGATAAGTCAGCTCTATCAGGAACACGTTTGAACGTACCTTCAAGTTTTTTGTTATCAACTTCAACCCAAAGTGGTTTTTCACGTTGGTCGGCTAAATCTAAAGCGGCAATAATACGCGCTTGAGTTTTAGATTTCTCACGAACAGAAACCACATCTTCAGCTTTAACAGTGAAAGATGGAATATTTACTACTACGCCGTTTACCACGATAGCCTTATGGCTAACTAATTGACGAGCTTCAGCACGAGTGCTTGCATAGCCCATACGGTAAACTACGTTATCTAAGCGTGTTTCTAAAAGTTGTAACAAGTTTTCACCTGTATTACCTTTTAAACGTGCTGCTTCTTTGTAGTAATTACTGAATTGTTTTTCAAGTACGCCAAAAATACGACGAACCTTTTGTTTTTCACGAAGTTGAACACCGTAGTCTGACAAACGACCGCGACGGGCGCCATGTTGACCTGGTATTGTTTCGATTTTACATTTAGTGTCAATTGCTCTAACACCGCTTTTAAGGAACAAATCTGTACCTTCGCGGCGACTAAGTTTTAACTTAGGACCTAAATATCTAGCCATTTTCTTTCTCCAACTATCCTAAAAAAACGATTAAACGCGACGTTTCTTAGGAGGACGACAACCATTATGAGGAATAGGTGTAACGTCAGTAATGTTGGTGATTTTAAAACCAGCAGCATTTAAGGCACGGATAGCAGATTCACGACCTGGACCTGGACCTTTAACGAACACTTCAATATTCTTCAAGCCAAACTCTTTTGCAGTAGCGCCTGCGCGATCTGCAGCTACTTGCGCAGCAAAAGGGGTAGATTTACGTGAACCACGGAAACCTGAACCACCTGCAGTCGCCCAAGATAAAGCATTACCTTGACGATCTGTAAGAGTCACGATTGTGTTGTTGAAAGAAGCATGAATATGAGCCATGCCATCAGCAACTTGTTTTTTTACGCGTTTACGCGTACGTACGGGTGTTTTAGCCATTGTCTAGTCCCTCTTACTTCTTAATTGGCTTACGAGGACCTTTACGGGTACGCGCATTTGTTTTAGTGCGTTGACCACGTAGAGGAAGACTGCGACGGTGGCGAATGCCACGGAAACAACCTAAATCCATAAGACGTTTAATGTTCATTGAAACTTCACGGCGTAAATCACCTTCTACGGTAAATTTATCCACTTCAGCGCGTAGCAAATCAATTTTTGCTTCGTCTAATTCACTGATCTTCGTTGATTCTTCGATACCTGCTGCCGCACAAATAGCTTTTGCACGGGTAGCGCCGATACCGTAAATCGCAGTAATGGCGATTACTGCATGCTTACGATCAGGGATGTTAATGCCAGCGATACGGGCCACTAACACATCTCCTTTAAATAATTAAAATTACATTGGTTGGAAAGCCCGTTAGGATACCCAACCATTCTCGTTTTTCGCAAATCGAAGCGGCATTATACAGAATTATCTGCACAATGCCACTGCTAAAAGATTTCACTAGTTATTATTGAGAATTAGACAAAGTAAATTTGACGAATCCTGGTCAATAAACAGACTAACCTTGTCTTTGTTTGTGCTTTGGTTCAGAACAAAGAACGCGTATAACGCCTTTACGCTTAACCACTTTACAATTACGACAAATCTTTTTTACGGATGCACGTACTTTCATTTTATACTCCGTTAACTAAAATAGCCCGGCCTAACGACCGTGACCTTTCAAGTTTGCTTTTTTAAGTACATTGTCATATTGATGAGACATCATATGTGTTTGTACTTGTGCCATAAAGTCCATAATCACAACCACGATAATCAATAATGATGTACCGCCAAAATAGAACTGAACGTCCCATGCTATGATCATAAACTGTGGAACCAAACAGACAAAGGTAATATACAACGCGCCCGCTAGGGTTAAACGAGTCATTACTTTATCTATATATTTGGACGTTTGTTCACCCGGACGAATCCCTGGTATGAACGCACCTGACTTTTTCAAGTTATCTGCTGTTTCACGCGGATTGAAAACCAATGCCGTGTAAAAGAAACAGAAAAATATAATTGCTGCTGCTAACATTAATACATACAAAGGTTGCCCTGGCGACATCGCCTGAGATACACCTTGTAAGAAATCAGCTACAGGGCCTTCACCTTGTCCAAACCAGCTCGCAAGCGTGCCAGGGAACAAAATAAGGCTAGAGGCGAAAATTGGTGGGATTACACCCGCCATATTCACTTTCAATGGTAAATGCGTGCTTTGCGCCGCAAAAACCTTACGGCCCTGCTGACGTTTAGCATAGTTAACAACAATACGTCGTTGACCACGCTCTACAAACACTACTAAGAAAGTCACTGCAAATACCACAGCGCCAATAAGCAATAATACTAATAAGTGCAATTCACCTTGACGCGCCATCTCAGCTGTTTGACCAACAGCCGATGGCATGCCAGCAACAATACCTGCAAATATAATGATTGAAATACCATTACCAATACCACGTTCAGTAATTTGCTCACCTAACCACATTAAAAACATGGTACCAGTAACCAAACTAACTACTGCAGTAAAATAGAAACTAAAACCAGCATTAATTACTAGTCCTTGCATCATATCCGGTAAACTTCTTGCAATCGCTATCGACTGTACTGTTGCTAGAACTAATGTGCCGTAGCGTGTGTATTGGCTGATTTTACGACGTCCAGCTTCACCTTCTTTCTTAAGCTCTGCAAACTTTGGACTAACCACAGTTAACAGTTGCATAATAATTGAAGCCGAGATGTACGGCATAATACCTAATGCCAATACCGAGGCTCGCTCAAGTGCACCACCAGAGAACATGTTAAACATTTCTACAATGGTGCCCTTTTGTTGTTCAAAGAACTGAGCTAATACAGCGGCGTCAATACCAGGGATTGGTACAAATGATCCTAAGCGTAGCACTACTAATGCAATGAATACGAACCATAATCTTTGTTTAAGCTCAGACAAACCGCCTGCGCCTTTGCTTCCCTTTTGAGAAGCGTCCATTCCTGGTGTAGCCATAATCTGTATTATTCCTCGATGTTACCACCGGCAGCTTCAATAGCTACACGAGCACCTTTAGTTACGCCTAAACCGCGAACAGTGATCTTACGAGTAATCTCGCCAGACAGCATAATTTTTGCTGTTTCAATGTTACGGTTGATTAGACCAGCATCTTTTAACGCGTGAATATCAACAACATCACCTTTGATAAGGTTTAATTCATGTAAACGAACTTCAGCGCGAACTAAAGATTTACGTGAAGTAAAACCAAATTTAGGTAAACGTTGTTTCAATGGCATTTGTCCACCTTCGAAACCAGGACGTACACTACCGCCAGAACGTGACTTCTGACCTTTGTGACCACGACCACCAGTTTTTCCGATACCTGAACCAATACCACGACCACAGCGCTTTTTAGTTTTATTAGATCCCGGTGCAGGGGATAAAGTATTTAAATGCATTATTAATCCTCCACCTTAATCATGTAAATAACCTTGTTAATCATACCACGTACAGATGGAGTATCTTCTAACTCAACTGTATGATTGATACGACGTAGACCAAGGCCTTTTAATGTAGCTCTATGCTTCGGTAAACGACCGATAGAACTTTTTATTTGAGTTACTTTAACTGTTTTAGCCATGTTCAATTACCCCAAAATGTCTGCAACGCTTTTGCCGCGTTTAGCTGCCATGCTTTCTGGCGAATGCATATTCGTCAAAGCAGAAACAGTAGCACGAACTACGTTGATTGGGTTAGTAGAGCCGTATGCTTTTGACAATACGTTCTGAACGCCTGCAACTTCAAGTACTGCACGCATCGCGCCACCGGCGATGATACCTGTACCTTCAGAAGCTGGTTGCATGTAAACTTTAGAGCCAGAGTGCTTGCCAATAATGACATGCTGAAGAGTAGTACCCTTCAGGTCAACGTTTACTATGTTACGGTGTGCTTTTTCCATTGCTTTTTGGATTGCAGCAGGCACTTCACGTGCTTTACCGTAGCCAAAACCAACACGACCATTACCGTCACCAACTACTGTTAGTGCAGTGAAACTGAAAATACGACCACCTTTAACCACTTTAGATACGCGGTTAACTGCGATTAGCTTTTCAGCCATATCACTTTGTTGTGAGTTTTCTTGATTATGATTAGCCATTATCAACCCCTAGAACTGAAGACCAGCTTCGCGAGCTGCTTCTGCTAATGCTTTAACGCGACCATGATAAAGGAAACCAGAGCGATCAAAAGCTATCTTAGAGATACCTTTTGCTACAGCACGTTCAGCGATTGCTTTACCTACTGCAGTTGCTGCTGCAACATTACCTGTGTTTTCAACTTGTGCACTAACTTCTTTGTCTAAAGTTGACGCAGATGCGATAACCTCAGAGCCAGTTGGCGCGATCAATTGAGCGTAAATGTGACGAGGAGTACGGAATATAACTAAACGATTCGCACCCAACTCGCTAATTTTTGCGCGTGCGCGTTTAGCGCGGCGCAAACGAGATGTTTTCTTATCCATAGTATTACCCTACTTCTTCTTAGCTTCTTTACGACGAACGTGTTCATCAGAATAACGTACACCTTTACCTTTATAAGGCTCTGGCTTACGGTATGCACGAATGTTCGCTGCGGTTTGACCAACTAAATGCTTATCACAACCTTTCAGTATGATTTCAGTTTGGCTAGGAGTTTCAACAGTAATTCCATCAGGAATTGCGTGATTGATTGGGTGTGAAAAACCTAATGATAAATCTACAGATTTACCAGCGGCTTTTGCAC
The DNA here is from genome assembly GCF_018860915.1 of Colwellia sp. C2M11. GTDB lineage: Bacteria > Pseudomonadota > Gammaproteobacteria > Enterobacterales > Alteromonadaceae > Colwellia. Next base: position 98,608 of record NZ_JAHKQD010000037.1, on the reverse strand, counting down.
GGTAACCAACACCCTGTAAAACCAATTTCTTTTCAAAACCTTTACTAACACCTTCAACCATATTATTGATTAAAGCGCGAGCAGTACCGGCTTGTGCCCATGCATTTCTTTCATCACATGCGATGTTAGTAATGATTTGGTTCTCTTCTTGAGAAACCGCAACAAAACTATGAATCGTACGTGATAATTCACCTACTGGACCTTTAACTGTGATATTTTGACCTGATAACGTAACGGTAACGCCAGCAGGAACATCGACAGGTGCTTTTGCAACACGAGACATATTATTCTCCTTACTCTACGAAACCAAGAACTTCACCGCCAATACCCGCAGAGCGAGCAGCACGATCCGTCATCAAACCTTTAGAAGTCGAAATTATCGCAATACCCATTCCTGCAAGAACTTTAGGAAGTTCATTACAGTTTTTGTATACACGAAGACCAGGACGTGAAACACGTTTGATCACTTCAATTACTTCTTTACCTTCAAAATACTTCAACGTTACAGCTAATTCTGGTTTAACATCACCAGTAACTGAATAATCTGAAATATAGCCTTCTTCTTTAAGTAAGTTAGCAATTGCAACTTTAACTTTTGAAGATGGCATTTTTACTGCAACTTTTGCTGCAGATTGACCGTTGCGGATGCGTGTAAACATGTCCGCGATAGGATCAGTCATCATAACCATTTACTCCCGTGAATTACCAACTAGCTTTCTTAAGACCTGGAACTTCACCACGCATCATAGTTTCGCGTAATTTAATACGGCTTAAACCAAATTTGCGTAAGTAACCATGTGGACGTCCAGTAACATTACAACGATTACGTTGACGGCTACTTGATGAATCACGAGGTAAACTTTGAAGTTTCAATACAGCATCCCAGCGTTCTTCTTCAGAAGAATTAACACCAGAGATGATTGCTTTTAACGCAGCACGCTTTTCAGCGTATTGTGCTACTAACTTAGTTCTTTTATCTTCACGAGCTTTCATTGACGATTTAGCCATAACTCTACACCTTCTTCTTGAACGGGAAGTTGAAGGCAGACAATAATGCATGTCCTTCTTCGTTATCTTTCGCGCTAGTAGTAATAGTGATATCTAATCCGCGAATTTTATCAATTTTATCATAATTGATTTCAGGGAAGATGATTTGCTCACGAACGCCCATGCTGTAATTACCACGACCATCAAATGACTTAGGGTTTAAGCCACGGAAGTCACGGATACGAGGAATAGAAATAGAGATTAAACGCTCTAAAAATTCCCACATACGCTCGCCGCGTAGAGTTACTTTTGTGCCTATAGGATAGCCTTCACGAATTTTGAAGCCCGCAACTGATTTGCGTGCTACTGTCGTGACCGGCTTTTGACCTGAGATTGCAGTAAGATCATTCGTGGCGTGTTCTAGCACTTTCTTATCAGAAATTGCCTCACCAACACCCATGTTAAGGGTGATCTTTTCAATCCGAGGGACTTGCATGACACTTTTATAACCGAACTTCGCTTGAAGGTCAGCTACAACTGTATCTTTATAAAAATCATGCAGTTTCGCCATCGTTTACTCCAATTAAATTAATTCGTTATCAGATTTAAAGAAACGTACTTTTTTGCCGTCTTCAAATCTAAAACCAACGCGGTCAGCCTTGCCCGATTTAGGGTTAAGGATAGCTACGTTAGATACTTGTAAAGGTGCTTCTTTTTCAATAATCCCACCAGGCTGCTGTAACTGAGGTACAGGCTTAGTGTGTTTTTTGATTAAGTTTACGCCTTCTACGAATACTTTGCCGCTTTCAACAAGAACTTTAGTAACTTTACCAGTTTTGCCCTTGTCTTTACCTGCAAGTATAACTACTTCATCATCACGACGAATCTTAGATGCCATTATCGTGACTCCTTATAGTACTTCTGGTGCTAATGATACGATCTTCATAAATTTTTCATTACGAAGTTCACGTGTCACTGGCCCAAAAATACGAGTACCAATTGGTTGTAAGCTTGCATTAAGCATTACAGCCGCGTTTTCATCGAAACGGATAGCAGAACCATCTGTACGACGAACACCTTTCTTAGTGCGCACCACTACCGCAGTGTGAACATCACCTTTTTTTACTTTACCGCGAGGACTTGCTTCCTTTACGGCAACTTTGATGATATCACCAATGCGTGCATAGCGACGGTGCGAGCCACCAAGAACCTTTATACATTGAACACGCTTAGCGCCACTGTTATCAGCAACATTAAGCTGTGATTGCATTTGGATCATTGATTTTTGCTCCGCTGTTATCTTTTAACCCACTTACTTCCCAATATATAGAAAAATAAATATAAATCATTAAGATAAATTAAAATTCAAGGCCAGAAATTTGACCCGTCACTGCCTAAAAAGACTTCCCAAACACATTAAAGCACTGACAGAAGTCAAACACTCAAAGTTAATGGGCGCGAGATTATACCACCGCTAATTACAAAGTGATAGTTTAATTAACTAAAAAATGAACAATATTATTATAGTTTATTTATTTGCCCTGAATTTATAGGTTATTAAATAAAAAATTATGTTTATTAAGCTGTAATAGTTATTGACGAACACCTGTAAAACTTGCTAATAATGCTTGCGCAAAAAAGAAGTACTATATATAACACATTAAGTTCGACGCTTTTCATAAAGTTAAATTCAAACTTTTTTGATAAACAACATATTGATAAATAAGGTTAATAATTTTATTTTTGCTTTTATTAATCGAAAACATTGATTTTCATCATGTGTGATACAATATAGACCTGATATTTTAAGTCTATATTAAATAAGTTACATCATTGATATTGGCAATTACAACCAAGAATAAATGTTAAATGGTGTTACAGCCAAACAACCTTGGTCTTTGTAGTATTAGGAGATTCAGCATGCCAACAGGTAAAAATAAAGCATTAGGTATTTTAGCATTAGCAGGCGTAGAGCCATACCAAGAAAAAGCTAATGAAGAATATATGGGTGAGCCCCAAAAAGTACATTTTAAAAAGATTTTAGATGCGTGGCGTGTACAATTACGTGAAGAAGTAGACCGTACCGTAACTCACATGCAAGATGAAGCCGCAAACTTCCCTGATCCGGTTGATAGAGCAGCACAAGAAGAAGAGTTTAGTCTAGAATTACGTACTCGAGATCGTGAACGTAAACTCATTAAGAAAATTGAGAAAACGTTACAGTTAATAGAAGAAGATGAGTTTGGCTTCTGTAAGTCTTGTGGTATTGATATCGGTATTCGCCGTTTAGAAGCAAGACCTACTGCTGATCTTTGCATAGAATGTAAAACTCTAGCAGAAATAAAAGAACGTCAAATGGCTGGCTAAGCCATTCGTTTTGCAAGCTTTACAGAAAAACCCTCAAGATATAAAGCGACCATCGTTATTATCGCAAGATAGTTATCGTGGTCGTTTTGCTCCTTCACCTTCTGGCTTATTACACTTTGGTTCATTGATCGCCGCATTAGCAAGTTTTTTAGATGCTAAAGCATCCGTTGACTCAAACGGTAATCCAGGTAAATGGTTAGTTCGAATAGAAGACATCGATCCTCCCCGAGAAAAAGTTGGCGCTAGTACCGCGATTTTAAAAACGCTAGAAGCATTTGGCTTACATTGGGATGAAGATATTCTCTACCAAAGCCAACAAACTGACCGATATAAGCATATTTTAAATGAACTACAGCAACAACACCTAAGTTATTATTGTCAATGCACACGAAATGAAATTAAAAAGCTTGGTGGTATATATCAAGGACATTGTCGTCCCCTAAACAATGCAAAAGAAAATAGTGCTACTCGCCTTATTAATCAATATGGTTTGTATCAATTTAAAGATATTTTTCAGGGTAATATATCTTGTGATAAAAGATTGGCTGAAGAAGACTTCATAATACACCGAAAAGATAATCTATTTGCTTACCAACTTGCAGTTGTTCACGATGATATTTACCAAAATATAAGTCATGTTATTCGAGGCTGTGATTTACTTGAGCCGACAGCGAGGCAACTAACCTTGTATGCCACACTTAATAAAAAACCGCCTCAATACGGGCATATACCACTGGCTATAACTAAGCAAGGCTTTAAACTTAGCAAGCAAAATAAAGCCACAGCTATTGATAATAATAATCCTCAACCAGCATTAATCGCTGCACTAAATTTTTTAGGACAAATTCCTGATCCGGATTTAACTCATGAACAAGTCCCTAACATTATCAATTGGGCAATTAAACACTGGAATAGAGAAAAAGTAGCTAAGGTCAAAGCAATAAACATTGACCTTAGCGACAATGACGAATAATTATCAACTGATACAACGAATATTTACCTTAATAAAAACATGGACTCATATATGAATTTTGACTTTTCAGCTTTCAGCGCAAACCAACGCTATCATTTAATGACACAAACCATCATTCCTCGCCCGATTGCGTGGGCCTTAACTGATTCAGGTAATGGTTCATTTAATCTAGCGCCATTTTCTTACTTTACTGCAGTATCTAGTGCACCTCCTATTTTAATGTTATCAGTAGGTAAAAAACCTAATGGCGATGATAAAGATACTTTAACTAACATTATTAAAAATAAAAAAGTCGTGATTCACATTGCTTCAGAACAACATGCTAGCTTAGTTACACAAACCGCACAAACATTAGCGCATGGTGAATCGGAGCTTACTGATGCAGGAATAAAAACTACTGAGTTTGCTAATTTTTCCCTACCAAGAATTGCACAATGCGACATTGCTTACGGTTGTGAGTTATATGAAATAAAACCGTTAGGTGATGTACCACAAAGCTTAATTTTTGTTGAAGTTAAGCAAGTCTATATTAATGATAACGTCGTTGATGTTGATGAAAAGCAACGAATCAAAGTACATGCCGATAAAGTTCAGCCATTAGCTCGTCTTGGTGGTGCTGAATACGCAACGATTAATAATCCTTTTGAGATTAGTAGACCCAAATAATATTAATGTAGTAATTGATATAGCGATAATAAATATCTAAGTGCTACCTTATTACCTATGCCTTTGGCATTAATATTATCACTTAAGGTAGCATTGATATGATAGTTAAAGCAGTTGTAAATAAAAAACAGCTGCTTTTTCATTCTCTTTGTTACAAGTTTGTTATATCATTACATGTATCTAACAAGATAATTTTTCATATACTTCCTACTCTTAATAAAAGGTTTGCGATTATCAAACGCGTCATTAATTTATGTAAAAAGGTTTTTACTAAAAATACCAGTAAAAAAGCTATCGTTAACAATCACGTCACAACACTCGAACAACCCATTGTACTTACACGTGATCAACATCCAGTATCTCGCCAATTAATTAGCCCAAATGCGCTTAAAGTATTATATCGGCTAAACAAAGGCGGTTTTGATGCTTATCTTGTTGGTGGTGGTGTTCGCGATATTTTATTGGGTCAAAAACCTAAAGACTTTGATATTGCAACCAATGCTACGCCTGACGAAATTAAAGGCTTATTTAGAAACTGTCGTTTAATAGGTCGCCGGTTTCGACTAGCGCATATTGTTTTTGGTCGAGAAATCATTGAGGTCGCCACCTTTCGAGGGCACCACGACAGTGAAGGTCAAAAAGGAAAGGACAGTACCAAAACCTCGAAACAAAACGATGATGGTATGTTATTACGTGACAATATTTACGGCACCATTGATGAAGATGCTGAACGTAGAGATTTCACCATCAACGCACTTTATTACTCATCTAAAGATTTTAAAGTCTTAGATTTCGCGAATGGTGTAAAAGATGTAGAAGACAAAGTTATCCGTTTAATTGGCGATCCAGAAACTCGTTACAGAGAAGATCCAGTACGCATGCTTCGTGCTATCCGTTTTGCCACTAAGCTAGATATGAAAATAGCTAAAGAAACTCAGCAACCAATTACAGAGCTGGCACCATTAATGGCAAATATTCCTGCTGCTAGAATGTTTGAAGAGTTTTTAAAAATGTTTATTTCGGGCAAAGCCGTTGCTAACTATAAACAATTACGTAAATACCAATTATTTGGTTTTTTCTTTCCTGCAGTTAATCTAGCATTAGATAATCACTCAGAAGGCAATAGCGAGCAACTAGAACGCTTCATTATTCAAGCAATGACAAATACAGATAACCGTATTAATAATGATCAACGTGTAACACCTGCATTTTTATTTGCAGCCATGCTTTGGTATTCATTACAGAACTATATTCGTCAGATAAATGCTAATCGCCAATTATCACCTCAAGATGCATTTTTTGCTGCTTTAAGCGAAATAATGCCTGAGCAGCAGCAAAGCATCGCTATTCCTAAGCGTTTTCAAAGTGTCATGAAAGACATCTGGATTTTACAAGAGAAATTAGAACGTCGAGAAGGTAAAAAAGCATTCAAAACTTTTGAACACCCTAAGTTTAGAGCAGGATACGACTTTCTCTTGTTACGTGCTGAAGTTGAAAAAGACAATGGGCACCTAACCGAGTTATCAAAATGGTGGACTGACTTTCAAAATGTTAGTCATGAAGCTCAAGAACAAATGGTTAAAGGAATCAAAAGCTCACCAGGAGCGAAAAGACGTACGCCAAGAAAACGACGTAAACCGACTAACCAAGCTACTGTTGACTAATAATACTCATGACAACGACATCAACTATTGCTTATATTGGCTTAGGTAGTAATTTATCTGAGCCAATAGAACAAGTTAAAAATGCAATTAAAGCAATTAGAAAAATAACACAAAGCAGTATTCTTTCGGTTTCTTCTTTATACCTTAGTAAACCGATGGGCCCTCAAGATCAAGATAACTATATTAATGCTGTTTTAAGCCTTGAAACGTCACTATCGCCTATTGAATTATTAGACGCTTTACAAGCTATTGAAAATGAATTTGGCAGAGTACGTAAAGAAAACCGTTGGGGTGCCCGCATTTTAGATCTAGACATCCTGTTATTTGGCAATCAAGTTATCAATTCTGAACGCTTAGTCATACCTCACTATGGTATGACCGAACGTGAATTTGTTTTAATACCATTAGCTGAAATTTCCCCTTTATTACAATTACCTAATGGCCAAAACATATCTTCTCTAAGTCAAAACATTTCTGTCAATTCAATGATAAAACTAAGCGAATACTAGCGGATCATTGCAGTTGAAAAATATTTGTGCGAAAGTAGCGCGATTGAGTCAAGGCTCAGCTTAACTAACAACCCAAACCAATTAACTCAACAGATGAATTGAGAACTATATGGCTAAAATAACCACATCTACCTTGTTAAAAATGAAACAACAAGGCGAAAAAATTTCAACTATCACCGCTTATGATGCAAGTTTTGCTCAGCTTTTCGATCAAGCAGGTATTCACGCTATCTTAATTGGCGATTCATTGGGCATGGTCCTTCAAGGACGAGATGATACTCTGCCTGTCACTATTGACCACATGGTTTACCATACTGAATGTGTTAAACGAGGTGCAGAAAATACACTTATTATTGGTGATATGCCTTTTATGACCTACGCCACCACAGAGCAAGCATTAACCAATGCAACAAAGTTAATGCAAGCTGGCGCTAGTATGGTAAAAATGGAAGGTGGCACTTGGTTAGCCAGCACTATAAAAGCTTTAGTTGAACGTGGTATTCCTGTTTGTGCTCATTTAGGCTTAACACCACAATCTGTCAATGTTTTTGGTGGCTTTAAAGTACAAGGTCGTAGTGATGAACACGCAAAGATAATGATTGAAGACGCTTTGGCGCTTGAAGCCGCGGGTGCACAATTATTAGTACTAGAATGCATCCCTGCCCCACTTGGCAAAGCCATTTCTGCAGCTGTATCAATTCCCACTATTGGTATTGGAGCAGGTAAAGATACCGATGGACAAATATTAGTTATGCATGATGCTTTAGGTATTTCTTGTAGTTATATGCCTAAATTCTCTCGAAATTTCATCAAAGAAACTGGCGATATTAAAAAAGCGATTGAGCTTTATATCAGCGAAGTATCTAATGGAAATTTTCCAGGTGAAGAACATATTTTTAAATAACTAGTCGATATAGACAGGTATCAAAGCGAAAGAATTACAATCCAAATGTTGGCGTAATTCAAAATTTCCATACTGATATTTAAGAGAATACCATGAACACTGTTGAAAATATTAAAGATTTAAGAGAACAAGTCAAAGCGTGGCGCATGCAAGGTTTAACGATAGCATTTGTACCAACAATGGGGAATTTGCATGACGGCCACCTAGCTTTAGTAAAAGCCGCTCATAAACATGCTGACAAAGTCATTGTTAGTATTTTTGTTAATCCTATGCAGTTTGGTTTAAGTGAGGATATTGATAATTATCCTAGAACTTTGGCACAAGATAAAGAAAGCTTACTCAAAGTAAACACTGACTTATTGTTCACACCTACAGCTGATGTTATTTATCCTAAAGGTTTTGGTGAAAATAGCTATGTAGAAGTCCCTAATATCTCAGATTTATATTGTGGTGCCAGCCGTCCAGGACATTTCCGTGGCGTAGCCACCGTTGTTTGTAAGCTGTTTAATTTAGTCCAACCTGATGTTGCCTGTTTTGGCTCTAAAGATTATCAACAACTGCAAGTGATTCAAACAATGGTTGAAGATTTATCTATGCCAGTTGACATTATTCCTGTGGAAATAATTCGTGAGAAGTCTGGTCTAGCAATGAGTTCACGCAATGGTTACCTAACACCAGAAGAGCTCATAATAGCACCGGTATTATACAAAACCTTATTATGGTTAAGCGAAGCATTACAAGCCGGACATCAAGCTAGAGACTATGCCGTATTGCTAATGCAAGCAAGTGAAAAACTTGATAAAGCTGGCTTAAAAACTGACTATATTAATTTATGTCATGCACAAACATTAGCACCAGCCTCACCAAACGATAAAAATATTGTTATTTTAGCTGCGGCCTATTTAGGTAAAGCAAGACTAATTGATAATTTACCGGTTAAACTATCATAAAAAAACTACAATCATTTACAGTAACAAGACAACCGATATCAGCTCATCAATATCAAGCCAGAGATTAGTTGTCTTTTACTAAATCAAATAATTTAGGTAATAATATTTCACTTTCTTGCGCCAATTTGCATTGCTCTGCAAGAATATCACGTAAATTGCTTTTTCTTGTTAATGGGTTAGCTAGGACAACACGGAAAACAATCACTTTTTCGCCGCCATAACGAGCGACTTGAATACGCGTTCTCGACACAAAGGAGTGACCATCTTCACGTTGACGTTTTTGAATAAACTGTGTCAGCTCACCTAAAATAACATTAATTTCTTTCTGCTTAGTTTCATCAACTTGAGATAGCAAAAGCTGTACTGATTTAGGTACATAACGATAAGTTAATAAACATAATTCTGGTTTTGTAATCAATTCGAAGTCATCATGCTGATGAATAATCTCAGCAAAATATTCTGCTTTTTCAATGGCCTGATTGATCAACATTTCATAGCCTGGTCGACTAATAATATGTAAGCTTGAATAAACAAGCATCGCCATTCCTGCCCGAGAGCCTTCTAAGGTGTGACTACCTAAATCTTTTGAACCTTTTCGTAAAATATACTCCGCATGATGTTCGATTTCTTCAACAGATGAAGGATCTTTAAATAACACCATCCCTACTCCCATAGGTACATACATTTGCTTATGCGCATCAATCGTAACTGAATCAGCATGTTCAATACCAGCAAGGATATGTCGATGTTTATTCGATAATAAGGTTGCGCCACCCCACGCGGCATCCACATGAAAATAGCATCCGTGTTGTTTAGCAATTGCAGCCATTTCATTTAAAGGATCTACATTACCAGTTTCAGTTGTGCCCGCAATACCAACGATGGCTAGTACTTTAATATTCAGCTTCTGTAGTTCTTCGCATTTTTCTGCTAGTTTTTGACAATTTATTTTATTATTTTCATCAGTTTCAATGGCAATAACGCTATCTTGCCCAATACCGAGTATATCGGCCGACTTTTTCAAAGAATAATGACCACGTTCTGAGACAAGAATAACTAAACCTTGATAGCCATAATGTTGTAGGCCTGCAAATAAGCCTGAACGAGTAATTCCTTTAAAACTACCCTCAGCCTTAAGTAACTTATTACGAGCGACCCAGAGTGCTGTAATATTAGCAACAGTACCACCAGAGCAAAAAGCGCCTAGCGAATGTTCTGCGCTATGCATCCAAGCTTGATAAAAGCTTTCACTTTCTTTGTACACTAAATTGTGCATCATACCGACGACTTGTCGCTCTAACGGCGTGAAGGCTTTAGATGTTTCTACTTTTACTAAGTTCTGATTAAGACCCACCATCAACTTAGATAAAGGTAAAATAAAAGAAGGTAAAGCTGAAGTCATATGACCGATAAAAGTCGGACTAGCAGTATGAACTGATTGTGACACTAACTTATCTAATAAGTGGTGCATATGATCAGAAACGAACTCTGGCTGCTCAGGAATAAGCGGGCAGACAAAATCTTGCTCAATATCCGTTAACGCATTTTTACTCGCCACTATATGGTTATTCAAAAAGCCGAGCAGGTTTTGAGATATTTCTTGCTCAATGCGCCCTAAAGTAGAATCGGGTTTCTCCGCAAGGGTAAAAATCCGATGTAAGGCTGCTGGTGTAGCTTGGGCGGTACGCTTGGGCGTCGTAGTCATACGAGTTCATTCAAAAGTATAGATATTTAAGTGGTGAACTTTAATAAAAAAATGGCTAAATGTCTTCTTTTTTCTGAATAATGCAAAGCAGCAGTAGCGATTACCAGTTAACTAATTAATGTACTCACATAAATTAATCCAACCTGTACCAACATAACTAACATCGTTATTATCATTAAGATTTTATTTTTCATCGCTTTCATCATCACTTCCTTAAAATGCCTTTATATTCATAAGAGCAATCAATTGTTATGCCATAAAAATAAGTGATTGATTTAAAAAGAATTATGGATATTATGATTATCTACTACATAAAATAATAGTGAAAAAAGCCATAAAATAGTTATTTTAATACTTAACGAGTAAAAGATAATTGCCAGCAAATTTGACCACTTGCTTGATATTTAGCTTCAAATGGAGTCAATGGTTGCTCATCTATTTCCAAAGCAGAAATATCTCCAATTAAGTCCACATGATTAGCTGCTTGTTGGAACTCTTCTAAATATAATCGCCAATTACTACGTAAAATAATTTCTTTACCAAGGCTAATCAAGGTTGGAAATACCGCACTACCATGCCAACGGCGTTGCAAATGCTTTGATTTTGGCCAAGGATTAGGATACAAAATATAATGTTTACTGATAGGCCAATTAGCCACTTTCACCAAACGATAGAAATCATTTAAATCAGCTCTTACCAACTGAAAGTTCTCTGCTTGATAGCCATTTATAGCATCAAACCCCTTAACATTACGCTCTATACGACTCGATGACTTATCGACGCCAATCACTAATGCATCAGGATTTAATGATGCAAGTAGACGCGTACTTTGTCCAACACCACAACAAGAATCAAGAATCACTTTGCCATCAGGATTACCTTCAATATAAGCTTTAACTCGTTCATTAATATCATCAAAGGCTTTTTGAGTATGAACTTGATACGGTTTTTGAAAAGGATGAGTCAAATGCCTTTGCACCACTTCATCAAGCTTTTCATGTATACCACTTTGATTAGTGGTAATCGCTTTAGAGTCACCAGCAAGCTCATCTATTTTTGTATTTTCTTTCATAATAATAACTATGCTCTTTAACTTCTTAAGCCTATACCTTTATTAATTAACGTCATTGCAATAGCAAATAAAGTAACGATAAAAAAACCGATGACCATAAAAGCGGTACCTATGCTCACATCAGTAACACCTAAAAATCCATATCTAAAAGCATTTACCATATAAACAATGGGGTTAACTTGAGAAACACCTTGCCAAAATTCAGGCAGTAAACTAATGGAATAAAACACACCGCCAAGATATGTCAACGGCGTTAAAATAAAAGTTGGAATAATCGAAATATCATCAAACGTTCTAGCAAAAATAGCATTAATTAAGCCGCCTAAAGCAAAGGTTGCCGATGTTAGCGTAACCGTTGCAACAATTACCCACACATTGTGAATTTGTATATCAACAAATAATAATGATACTAAGGTAACAATTAAGCCAACCAAAATGCCACGAGCCATGCCGCCGCCAACATATCCAGCAACAATAACCCAATTAGGTACAGGAGCGACTAACATTTCTTCAACATTACGCTGCCATTTAGCACTAAAAAAAGATGATGCTACATTCGAATATGAGTTTGTAATGACACTCATCATAATCAAGCCTGGTACAATAAATGACATATAATCAACGCCGCCCATATCACCTATACGAGATCCTATAAGCGAACCAAAAATAATAAAATAAAGGCTAATGGTGATTGCTGGTGGTACTAAAGTTTGTACCCAAATACGCATAAAGCGTTGAGTTTCTTTATTCAAAATGCTTTTTAAGGCAATAGAGTTGTTCATGTTATTTAGCCTCTTTCTTGGTGCTATTATTCGTAATTAAGTTAACAAATAAAGCTTCTAATCGATTACTCTTATTGCGCATACTTAATACTTCCACATTTTGAGCAGATAATTGCTCAAAAACTGAATTCAACGTTTGTTTTTTCTGTAAATCAATTTCTAACGTACTATCATCAATCCTGCGAGAGCTAATACCGTTAAGGGCAATCTCACTTTTAAAGGGGAGTAAATCTAACACAAAGGTTTCACCATCTAATTGTGCTAACAAGCTTTTCATACTGGTATTTTCAACAATTTTTCCACCATCAATAATCGCGATATTACGGCACAAACTTTCGGCTTCTTCCAAATAATGAGTCGTTAAAATAATCGTAATGCCTTGCTCATTAAGTTGCTGCAAGAAATCCCACATGCCTCGACGAATTTCTATATCTACACCAGCGGTTGGCTCATCTAAGATCAGCATTTGTGGCTCATGCATTAAAGCACGAACAATCATCAATCGTCGTTTCATACCGCCAGATAACTCACGCCCAGCAGAGTTACGTTTATCCCATAATTCTAATTGCTTCAAATATTTTTCAGCACGAACTAAAGCCGTTTTTTTATCAACACCATAATAACCTGCTTGGTTAACTAAAATATTAATAAGTGGCTCAAACTGGTTAAAATTAAATTCTTGCGGTACTAAGCCAATAAATGACTTTGCTTTTTCTAGGTCGGTATCTATATCATACCCATATACTTTTACTTGGCCTTGAGTTTTATTCACCAAAGAAGTGATCACACCTATGGTGGTAGATTTACCAGCACCATTAGGGCCAAGTAGTGCAAAAAAATCGCCTTGTTTAACCGTTAAATCAATCCCTTTTAACGCTTGAAAACCGCCTTTATAGGTTTTTACAAGGGAGCTTATTTGCAAAGCATTAGTTTCTACTGCATTGGTCATGGTAATACCTTAAGGATTAATGATGAAACGTAAATAGATAAAGACACTAAATATGGTGTTAATAATCGTAAATTCAACCGTGGCATAAATCTATTAGAAAATAAAAAATCAATGCTATAATAATATTCACTATTTTCATACATCCTTCTGATGTGACTCCATGACTAACAAAGCTCTATCAATTCGCAAAAAAACTATTTTTGACGGCATATTTACTAAATACTTTTTAAAATATTTATTTAAATTATGGTTTACATTAGCGGGTTGGAAAATATGTAAAGTAGCGCCAGAAGGTGCGGGGGTAGCAATAGCTGCACCGCACACGTCAAATTGGGATTTTGTTTATGCGCTTGGGGCCGCTATATTACAAGATGTAAAAATCTACTTTTCAATAAAAGACAGTTTATGTAAAACACCTATTTTAGGCACCTTATTAATGTGGTTAGGTGCGATGCCAATAAATAGAACGTCACAAGGTCAAGGGCAAGTTGATCAAATAAAAGCATTTATTGATTCTCAAAAAGGCAATAGAGTATTTTTTCTTTTCACACCAGAAGGTACTCGTGGCACGGTAACTAAATGGAAAACAGGTTTTTATCATGTTGCTCAAGGCTGTAATTTACCTATTTTTCTCGCTAAAGTAGATTATCAAACTAAAGAGACGGGTGTTTTTCATACTTTTCAATTAACCGATAATAAAGATGATGATATTCAAGCAATACAAGCATCCTATAAAAGTATCCATGGAAAGTTTATTAAAGATCAGTACCCGCCATATAGCGGGCAACTGCCGCTAATTTCTGAATCTGAAATTGCTATTATTCGAGCATTATACTCACTTAAAGGCGTAGCGACTGAAATGGAAATTAATACTAAGGCCAAATTAACTGAACTTTCAAAAACTATGTTTGCCTTATTGGTAGAAAAAGGATTATTAGAAAAACAATTGGTAAACGATGAAAGCACTTATCAACTGACTTTTGCTGGTAAGGGATATTTTTTACACTTAACACCAAACGTTCACCACTAATAAAGATGAAAATTCAACAAATATCAAAATTATCAACAACGGGCTCTTCTCGTCTTATTTACGGTTGCATGCGTATTGCCGGTGACAACTCAGCTAATGATCGTGCAAAAGGTAAATTAGCTATTCATACCGCCATTGACAATAACTACAATCACTTTGACCATGCCGATATATATGGTGATGGTGAATGCGAAAGTTTATTTGGCGAGGTATTAAAAGAATCGCCAAACTTACGTAATAATATAATAATCACTTCAAAGGCAGGTATTAGACGAAACCCTCAACGTTATGACTTCTCGTCAAACTATCTTACGAACAGTGTAGAAAACTCGTTAAAACGCCTTAATACTGACTATTTAGATCTCTTTCTACTACATCGTCCTGATTATTTGTTTAACGCTCAAGATGTAGCTGAAACGTTTATCCAATTAAAATCTAGCGGTAAAGTAAAGCATTTTGGTGTTAGTAACTTCTCGCCTTCGCAAGTAGCTTTATTACAATCAGCGTTAGATGACCCTTTATTAGTGAATCAAATAGAAATCAATATTCATAATATTAGCAGTTTTTCAGATGGCACCTTAGATCAATGCCAACAATTAGGTATAACACCTATTGCATGGTGCCCTCTTGGAGGTGTTGCTTATCCTGCATGGGGAAATACATTTTCAACTGCTGACGAGCAACGAATCAAAGCTGAATTATCACAACAAGCTTTAAAATATAACTGCCAACCATGGCAACTTATTTTAGCTTGGCTATTAAAACATCCTGCTAGTATTTATCCTATTATAGGCTCCACCACAGCTGAACGTATCATTGTTGCACAAAAATCACAGGAATTAGATTACAGTCATATAGACTGGTATCGTTTACTCGAGGCGAGAAATGGTCAAGCACTTCCCTAACAAAATAATGACTTAAGTTACGCTTATTTAATTACTCCAAATAATTAATTTTATGTTCTTTTCTTTTAGCTTAATATAAAAATACGTTATTATTCTGTTTATACTATGCAGATAAATTGCTGCTCTATCATATATTAAGGAATATTTGTGTTTACCACTCAACTTGCCGACACGACAGAAAAAGTCACTACCGCGCTTAACCCCACTAATTTATTAAAAGATGAAATAAATCAAGTCGCGAATATATACAACATTATTATTGAGTTCTTTACCAATTACAGTTTTCAACTTATTGGCGCACTAATTGTTTTTATTATTGGTTATATCCTTGCGGGTAAAATATCTAAATGGGTATTAAAACTCTGTCTTAAAAATAAATTAGATATAACCCTAAGCCAATTTTTATCTAATACCTCAAAAATGATAATTGTGGTAATGATAACCATTGTAGCCTTAAGTAAACTTGGTATTAGTGTGACGCCATTTGTAGCTGCTATTGGTGCTGTTTCTTTAGGTGCTGGCTTAGCTTTACAAGGTTTACTAGCTAACTACGCGGCTGGCTTTAATATTATTATTATTAGACCTTTTGTGGTCGGTGATACCATAACCGTGCACGGTGTTACAGGGGTCGTTGAAGAAGTACTCTTAGCTTATACTGTATTAAAAAATGAAGATGATGTGATCATTACCGTACCGAATAAACATATTGTTGGCGAAATACTACATAACTCCAAAAATGACTCATTACTTGAATTAAAAGTTGGAATTTCATATGAGCATAACCCGTTAGAAGTTGCAGAATTACTGAAAAAAACCATGATGTCACTTGATATCATTGGCGATAGCAACAAACTACAAGTAGGTATTGATGAATTTTCTGACAGCGCGATTACATTAGGTATTCGTTTATGGACACCAACCATCAACCTTTACGAGTCAAAATATAAAGCTTATGCGAGTATATATTCCGCATTAGATGACGCGAATATCAACATTCCATTCCCGCAACGTGATGTACATATTCATCAAGTTGAATCAAAGTAGCTAACTAGCAACACGAAAATATAAAAAAACCGATATTCTTTAACAAAAATATCGGTTTTTTATTTTAAAATAGTAGACTAAAAAGATTAACAAGGCTTATAAAAAGTTTAACCCTTGTTTCAATATTCCTGCAGCATTACCATAACCGTTACTATCTAAATAACTAGTAACTGTACTGATCATAAGCGGAAGGCTTTCTTTTGGAATACCTAAACTTTCAAAAGCTGAATCTAAATAGCTCGCACTTTGTGCTGTTTTAGACGCTTTACTATCACCTAATAACGAAGTAATCGCTGAGGTTGAAAATGATGGTGCTTGGTCGATATAGCTACTTATATCCGGTATCGCTGTACTTAACTCTGAAAAGTTTTCTGTTGTTAAGTTATCTTGTGCAACTTTAAAAATAGACGCTAAACCACCACTAACCATTGCTTCAGACATACCAAGCTCAGTTGCGGCATAAGTTGTTAACGCATTTTTTGCCATATCTGTAGCAGCATTCTTAGCGATATCAGTTGCTGAATTACTTTCCGATAACTTACTTGTTAACGAATCAGGTAATTTAATAGCTGAAGCAGGCATGGCTAAGCTACTTAGTGCTACAGATAATAAAATGATACTTGCTTTCATAATTAAAAATTCCTTGGATAAACTTGATAATATAGTTAACTTAGATTAACACACTGTTAACCTAAGTTAACAGTAATAATACATTCGTTGCAACAATTATAAAATAGTATAATTTACTTCAACAACTATATGGATATATCAACGAAAACTTCCAAGCATGAGTACATTTTTTATCAGGAACATTACACGCTAATACCAGCAAAAATAGGCATGGTCACGCAAACAATAACATAGTATTCTCATTTGTTAGACACGTTAAAGTTAGCAAAATGTCTTATAATTTCCTGTACTAAACTCAGTAATAAAACTTTTATAGGAAATAAATTTATTAAAATGGGTATTATTCGATAAACATTGAAAAACACTAATGGTAATTAATATATCAACCGTTAACGTTAATCATAGATAATTAGGCAAAAGTAGACATGAATAATAATGATAAAAAAATAGTTAATTTAATTGCCGATATTGGCGGCACTAATATTCGTTTAGCACAAGCTAATGCACAAAGTGAATCTCAATATACAGATATAGAAACGTATCAATGCGCTAAATTTGCGAGTTTAATCGATGTTATTGCACTATATATTAAAAACAAAAATATTGCTGGCACCTGTATAAATGCTTGTTTAGCAATTGCTTGTCCCACAGATAAAGACATTATTTCAATGACAAATTTACCGTGGGAATTTTCACAAAAAGAGCTAATAGCAGCGCTTAACCTAAATAGTTTAACCATGATAAATGACTATACAGCTATTGCCATGGCAATTCCGCTATTAAATGATAATCAAAAAGTTAAAATTGGCGGTGGTGCAACAGTAGCTCAAATGCCTATTGCGGTATGCGGACCTGGTACAGGTTTAGGTGTTGCGCACATAGTACCAATATCCTCAAATGGAAAGAGTCAATGGCATTGTTTCAGCGGTGAAGGTGGTCATGTAGATTTTGCCGCCGTTGATGAACTTGAGATACAAATTTTACAACATTTAAAAAAGAACTTAGCACGAGTTTCTTATGAACAGTTATTGTCTGGTTACGGCTTAGAGCAAATTCATCAAGCAATTATTGCAATTAACGGTCAAGATAAGGTGCACCTTTCCGCTGCTGAAATTAGCCAACAAGCAGTATCTGGTAAATGTTCGGTGTGTGAACAAGCATTAACGCAGTTTTGTAAAGTCTTAGGCAGCTTCGCGGGTAACTTAGCCTTAACATTAAATTGCCAAGGAGGAGTATATATTGCAGGGGGGATTGCACCACGTTTTATTGACTTCATTAAAAACAGTGATTTTAGAACTCGTTTTGAAGCAAAAGGACGTTTATCGAATATACCGAAGCAAACACCTACCTATATTATTACTGAACCACAGCCAGGTTTACTTGGTGCTGCAGCATTATTACTTCAAAGATAAAACGTTAATCCTGCCAATCACTACCGAGTATTAGTAAAAATTCTAAGCAAAAAAGTCCAAATAATATTATTTGGACTTTTTCATATTTATATTGTGCTCGTTACTTAAATAACGCAGCTGCAAGCCGAAGCCGATAACTCATTTATATTAGTTAAATTATTTAGCTGTTGCTCGTGATACATATTCTCCTGAACGTGTATCTATTCTTACTTTTTCACCAATTTGTACAAATAAAGGAACACGAACTACTGCACCTGTTGATAACGTTGCTGGTTTTCCGCCAGTGCCTGCAGTATCGCCCTTTAAGCCAGGATCAGTTTCAGTAATGTCTATTTCAACAAAGTTTTGAGGTGTTACTGAAATAGGTGAATTATTCCATAGTGTAATAGTACAAATATCACCTTCAACTAACCATTTAGTTGTATCAGATACAGCTTTTTCATCCGCCGCAATTTGTTCGAATGTCTCGTTATTCATAAAGTGCCAAAATTCACCATCAGCATATAAATAAGCAAGTTCAACATCCATTACATCAGCGCCTTCAACCGACTCACCTGATTTAAATGTTTTCTCTAATACTTTATCTGATACTAGTTTGCGAATTTTTACACGATTGAATGCTTGACCTTTACCCGGCTTAACCAATTCGTTTTCAAGAATATTACATGGTTCGCCATCAAGCATGATTTTAAGTCCAGCTTTAAACTGGTTAGTACTGAAATTAGCCATAAGTGTGCTCTTTAATTAATTGTCCATTACCTTCATACCCAATATACTACACAGCATCTAAGGTAAAGATCATAAGTTGAAATAAGAATTGTCGCAGATAATAACCCAAATTGACCCTAAATTGCATCTTTGTGATGAAAATTCATGGCAAAAAGACCTTCGCCAAGTCATTACTGACCCTGAAAAGCTCTTAACATTGCTTGATATAAATAGTGCTGAGTATTTACAACATTTCAACGCCAAACAATTATTTCCTGTTCGAGTACCTTTGCCTTTTATCAGTCGTATGAAAAAAAGCGATTTTAATGACCCTTTACTCAAGCAAGTTATGCCGTTATCTAATGAGTTTATTATGTCTGATGGCTTTAGCACAGATCCTTTAGAAGAACACGATACGGTTGCTGAAGGCTTACTACATAAGTATAAAAATCGGGTATTGATGATTGTTAGAGCAGGTTGCGCCATTAACTGCCGTTATTGCTTTCGCCGTCATTTTCCCTATCAAGAAAATAGTCCTAACAAACAACGATGGCAGCAAGCATTAATCTATATTGCCGAACACTCAGAAATTTCAGAAGTCATTTTTAGTGGTGGCGATCCTTTAATGGCCAACGATTCTCACTTAACTTGGCTAGTTGAGCAAATTGAAGCCATAACGCATGTAAAACGTCTGCGTATTCATACAAGATTACCTGTCGTTATCCCTAGCCGTATTACTAAGGGTTTAGTCGATTTATTAATCCGTACCCGCTTAAAAGCAACTATGGTTTTACATATAAACCATGCTAATGAAATAGATGATAATTTTGCACAAGCACTAGAGCCATTGCGTGAAGCTCGCATTCCCTTATTTAATCAAAGTGTATTACTCAATGGTGTCAATGATAAAAGCGATACGCTAATCGCATTAAGTGAAAAAATGTTCGATATTGGTATCATACCTTATTATCTTCACCTTTTTGATCCTGTACAAGGCGCTGCCCACTTCGATGTAACAGAGAAAAAGGCGGTTAAAATAGTTAACGAAATGCTTGCGAGTTTACCCGGCTTTTTAATGCCTAAATTGGTACGTGAAATTGCAGGTCAAACTAACAAAACACCAATAAATCTGACATAATTACTATTAATAACGACTGCTAATAGCAACTTTTGATATTAGCAGTTACTCTCGACTAGACAAATAAAGAAAAAATATGACTACTAAAGCGATTGAACAACAATTAATTGAAAATATTTCGTTGATTCTAAAAAGATCATTAACCGCTGATGCAACATTGGCAGACTTGCGTGAACATAAAAAAGCAGGGTTTGAAGCTATTTTTAAAAAAGATGCTGGTTTCACATGCTCAGCTGATACTTTTCAACCTTATGTCGAAGAGATAGCTGATGATTTATTACAATGGCAAGCAAACAAAGAGAATTCGAAATTACTCATTCCTTTAGTTAAAAAAATTGAACAATTATTCACTGTATTGGCTGGCTTTGAAAAAACTCATAGCGCTTAATAAGCCGTATTTCGGCTAACGAATAAGGTAATAAGATAAGGCATATCCAGACGTCATTAGGTATAAAAATAAAACACTCGCAAGATAAATAGGCTTAAAACCTACACCTTTAAATTTATTTAAGCGTGTCTCTATACCTAATGCTGTCATGGCCATTGTTAGGGCAAAATTATCCAGCTGATTGATATTATCCACCCAAGTTATTGGTAAAATATTCAGTGAATTAAAGCCAACCATGGCAATAAAGCCTACAGCAAACCAAGGGATCGTAACTCCCCCTTTCTGCTGCCAGTTATCGTTAATAACATATTGTGCTTTATTACCTTGCTTAGCTAAACTTGCCAGCCAAACACCTAATACTAGTAAGAATGGGGCTAGCAGCATAACGCGTAACATTTTTACAATAACAGCTGTGTTAGCAATATCATCACTCATTGAAGCACCGGCACCAACCACATGAGCTACTTCATGTAATGTAGCTCCAACGTAAGCTCCCATCGCTTGTTCTGTTAACCTTAAACTTAGCCCTAAAAAGTCCTGTTGATACAAGATCGGATAAATAAACATAGCAATAGTGCCAAAAATCACTACCGTTACCACTGCAATACTGGTTTTATAAGCCTCTGCTTTAATTACTGGCTCAGTTGCCAATACAGCTGCGGCACCACAGATTGAACTACCAGCACTAATTAAAATACTGGTATCGCGATCTAACTTTAATATTTTTGTGCCAAACCAATAGCCAAAAATAAAAGTACTTATTACAATAAAAATACTCAATAAAACGCCTGCAAAACCAACTTGTACAATATCTTGAAAAACTAAACGAAAACCATAAAAAACAATACCGGCACGTAATAAGGTTTTAGTCGAAAAGACAAGTCCTCCGTGCCAAGTATTAGGAAACTTGTCACGTAAGCTATTACCGTAAAATATACCAACCACAATGCCTATAATTAACGGGCTAATAGCTAACTCTTTAAAAAAGGAGAGTTCGGCTAAATAAGTCGCTGCTATTGCTAATAGCGCGACAAACAAAATTCCATTAAGTGTATTTACTCGATTATCTTTGGAAAACGGCATTGCATTCTCTCTCATCATTCATGTTAAGCATAATATATAGGGAGAACTTAAATAAAAAAAACAGATGTTTTTAATGTATTATATTAAAAATATTAATATATGATGACCTAGTAAATTGTGAAATAGCAGATGAATATAACATTAAAACAATTAACCGTATTTACCACCACCGCAAGGCTGAGTGGTATAACAAAAGCTGCGCAAGAGTTATCTATGACACAGTCTGCTGCTAGCCAATCATTAAAAGAATTAGAAAATATATTAGGCTACCCGTTATTTACTCGCCATGGCCGTAAGCTAGTGATTAACGCACATGGGCAAATGCTATTAAGTAAAGCAACACAGATGTTAGTATTGCAAGAACAAATTCAGCAACCCACTACAACCGAGTTACAAGGAGAATTAAAAGTAGCTGCCAGTGTTACTATTGGTTCATATGTTATGCCACAACTGCTAGCCGAGTTTATAGCAATACATCCTCAAGTAGAGCCAAAACTCTTCATAAGCAATTCAGAGCAAGTCACCGAGAAATTATTAGCTGGACAAGCCCATATAGGTTTAATTGAGGCACCACTTTCACATAAATCATTAAATTTATCAGCTTGGCGTAATGATCAACTCGTTGTTTTCTGTGCCAAAGATAATGTGTTGGCCAAACAAAAAAAATTAACATTAACAGAAATGTCACAACAACGTTGGATACTACGAGAACACGGTTCAGGCACACGTGCAGTGTTTATTAATGCTATGCAACAACTAGGCGGTACAATTAACCACAGCATGGACTTAGCGAGACAAGAGGCTATTAAGCAAACCGTTAAAGCGAATTTAGGTTTAGGAGTATTATCATTATTGTCGATACAAGAAGAACTAACACTTGGAATATTTAAGAGGCTAGAAACGCCCCTTAATTTAAATCGTCAATTATCCATTATAGAATCAGAGCATTACTGCCATGACCCTCTTGTAAGCGCCTTTCATACTTTTCTTCAAACGAAGATAATTAGTTGACTTGCTTAGTAATATGGTTGTCAAAGGTTTCCAAAAACCACTCATCAAGCATGTTCTTCTCATAACCTAATGACTCATTTCTATATCTTAAACGACTTCCCATCAAAAAACTCATATCTTTGAGAATCACTTCAGCAGACTCAATTACATTACCATCGGTACTCACTAATTGATAAGAAAAATTAATTCTAGGGAAATAAATATCTTTAACAATTCTAATTTGATCTATGCCTCCAGCCATTGTATCGCCGGCTAAGTCAACATCAGTGACATCAATTTTTAAAACTTGCCCTTCTGGAAGTTTCTCAGCAAGTTTAGCAATGTGTTTTTCTAAATTATAAAAGGTACTTTCACGAAAATGTTTTCGACTACCATTACTTGGTCGAATATCACGATATTTTTCATAATTGGTCCAAGTCACCTCTGATGTCGCCGCATAAGCAAAACCAGAAGATGATAGTGTAATAAACAAACTAAATAATATTGTGGTTAATATTTTCATCACTCTATCCTATTGTTACTGGGTATAGGCTATTAAAGCATATTTGCCGCTACAACATTGTAAAAAGATGTAACAACATAACAAGCAAAACAACACTATCAATAAAATATTTGTGTGTGCTTTAAGGCTAGTAGTATACAAGTCAAATTAACGAAATATTAATAAGTCACTGTGCCACGAATTGGATATCCTTCTTGGTTACGAACAAAAGTTAAACCTCTTACCACAACATCTAATTCTGGACGTAGAAATGGTGTGTTAGAAATATTTACTGCTTGAGTTATGCCTTCATCATTAACAATAAACAGTCCGGGTTCAGCAAAGTTATGATCAGTTTCTTGCTCTGAGCGCGGAGCTGAAATATAAAGCCCTAATTGCTGCATTTGCTGCTCAGTTAAACCGTAAGCAATTGGATAAGTTATTGATAATTGCTCCATAGTGCCTGCAAGCTGAGCTTTTGAATCAGCTGAAATAGCTGATATGCTCACCCCTATGGCCTTTAATGCTTCTTGATGTTCTTCTAATAAATTTAAGTATCGAACACATAGTGGACAATGCTTACCTCTATATACAATAATCATTTGCCAATCAGCACCGCTATGTGCTTTGCTCATGTCGACAATAGTACCGTTAAGCAATGTTGCTTCAATAGTAGGGAAAATATTACCAGCTGTTATTTTTACTGAATTTGTCATAATCATCTCTTCATTTATGAATTTTACTGTTATTACTAAGTGAGGTAAGTCTAATACATGCAACATTTAGCCTATTCATGCTAACAACTAACAAAACTTAAACATCAATGCGTTATTTTTTTGCTAATGAGTTAAACGTAGCACTAATAGCAATAAATATAACACTAACTATCACAACACCAGGCCATTGATAAAGCGAAAATGCTTTAACGCCCGCAATAGAGCCAAGCGCGCCACCAAGATAATAACCTAACATATAAATACCATTAATTCGGCTTTGTGCACTTGGGTCGATACTAAATACACGCACTTGGTTGGCGACTTGAGCACTAAAAATGGCAAAATCGATTAAAACAATACCGATAATTAAAGCAATTAAATTTCCTGTAAAGACACCCGTGATAGCAAAACCTATTGCCGCAAGTATCAGCACCATCATGATTAATTTTTTAGAGCCTAAGGTATTAACCCATTTACCTGATGATTTTGCACCGATAACACCCGCTAATGCAATAACACCAAATAAGCCAGCTTCTTGTGCGTTGTAATTAAAGGGCATATCACTTACATAAATCGCTAGTGTTGCCCAAAGTACATTAAAAGCAGCGAACCAGAAAGCGCCGGATAAAGTATAAATTTGTAATAGCTTATGCTGAACAAATAAACTGACGGTGCTTTTAATAAGTGCTAAATAAGGTAAATTACTTTGCGGTTTATTGCTTGGTAAAAATAGCTGTAACAAAATACCAAATATTGCAGCTAAAACTGCTGACATAATAAAGACACTACGCCAGCCAAACTGCTCACCAACAAAGCCACTTATCGTTCTTGAAAGTAGAATGCCAAGCGTTAATCCCATCATTAGCGTGCCCAAGGTCACGCCTTTATTATTGGTTGATACCATAGAAGCTGCGAATGGTATTAACTGCTGAGTAATATTGGCACTAACACCAATAAGAAAAACTGCACTCAATAATATAGGTAAACTTGGTGCAATTACCGCAACTGCACAAGCAACAACTAAAATGCACGACAAAATACTGATTAAACGCCGACGGGCAATAGAGTCACCTAACGGGGAAATAAATAGTAACGCAAAAGCATAACCAAATTGGGTAAATGCAGGAATGCTGCCTAATTGTGAATAAGTTAATTTATACTCATCAGCAATAAGCGGTAAAATCGGCTGGCTGTAGTACAGATTTGCCGCTGTTGCAGCAATAGCAGTAGTCATCAATAATAATATAAACCGGCTCAACGACTGATTTTCTTCAGGATTCGTCATGTTTTTCTTGCGTAGGTAAATAAATAATTTATGGATAGATAATAGGCCTTATTAAGAGATAACAAAAATGATAGTATTTTATTGAATCTATATAAAAACTGTATAGACAAAGTTTTAATGCCCACGGCAGAAATATAAGGCGAAACTACAAATTGAATCAGCTATGGAATTAAAAATACTAAAAAGCTTTATTGCCGTCGCTAAGCACAAAAGCTTCTCAGACGCCGCTCGCGAGTTAAATACAGTTCAGCCCGCTATTAGTCGTCATATTTCTGCCTTAGAAGCTCAGCTTGGAGTAACTTTATTTAATCGTAACTCCCGAGATGTAGCAATTACTGTAGCCGGTGAACAGTTACTAAAGGATGCTACGGCCATTTTATCCTTAACTGATCAAGCGACAGCACAAGTAAAACTTGCACACAATGGTCAAGTAGGCTCGCTGAATATTGCCTATTTAGGCTCTGCATGTTTATCCTTCATGGCGACCTTAGTGCGGGCTTATCGCTCTCAATTTCCATATGTACATGTCACCTTATTTGAAATGACCGCAACTGAACAAATTGAGGCCTTAAAAAATGAAAAAATAGATATTGCATTTTCAAGGCCTCTACCTAGTTCAATTAATGACGAATTTATTAGCCACTGTATTTACATTGATAAATTGATTGCTATCGTTAATCAAAACCATGCCTTGGCAAATAATAAAAGTATCAATTTAGCGCAGTTAAAAGACGAACAATTTATACTTTTTAATCGTGATGAAGCACTTGGATTATTTGATGAAACAATAATACATTGTAAAGAAGCAGGGTTCTCACCTAACATAATCAGCCAACCAAGGCACATGCAAACCTTAGTAACTGAAGTAGCTGCAGGGTTAGGTGTTGCGATTGCCCCATACTGTATTCGTAAGTTATACAGTGAAGGCTGTAGTTTTATTGAGTTAAATAATGTAAATACGCAAATTCCACTGCACATTCAGTATAAAAAAATCGATAATAACGCAACAGTAAATGCTTTCATACAGATAGTGCTAGCCGCCAAAAAGGAAATAAAACACAATATGACTAGATAACCTTAGACACAAGGATATGTTTTTTAAATAAACAAGACTGTTCCCTCCAGAATATTATTTAGTATCAAGAATATATATTATTTTTCTATTAATAATATAAGTATTTACACATCGATAATGAGCATTGATTTAACAAATAACGAGAAAAAAACACTAAACTTTATTAAAGCTAACTATGATTATGAATAGCGAAAAGGTACTATAGCGCCTTTTTTTAATGCTGTTCATGCAGCATCGTAATTTTTGTTAAATTTATAGTTTTTGGAGTTCTTTTTTATGCCATTTCAGGTAGGTCAGCGTTGGATAAGTGACAGTGAGTCAGATCAAGGGTTAGGGACAGTTACAAATATAGAGCACAGGTTCGTTACAATCGTCTTTACTGCCACTGGTGAATCACGTCAATATGCCAAAGCGAATGCTCCTTTAACACGTGTTATTTTTAATCAGGGTGACATAATTCCAAGCCACGAAGGCTGGACATTAAAAGTAACATCAAGCTCTGAAGAACACGGTATTATTACTTACCACGGCATAAAACAAGGTAATGATCTAAACGAAGAAATTTCGTTAAAAGAAGTGATGATAGATCACTTTATAAAATTTAATAAACCGCACGATCGCTTACTTAACAGCCAAGTTGATAGACTCGACTGGTTTCGCTTGCGTAAAGACTGTTTACGCCATCAGTATGAGCAACAACAATCTGAATTAATGGGCCTAACTGGTGCCCGCGTTAGCCTTATTCCTCATCAACTTTATATTGCTGACGAAGTGGGTAATCGCTTTGCTCCTCGTGTTTTACTTGCCGATGAAGTAGGTTTAGGTAAAACCATCGAAGCAGGTTTGATAATACATCAACAGCTTGTTAGTGGGCGCGCAAAACGTATTTTGATCATAGTCCCTGAGTCACTAATGCATCAATGGTTAGTAGAAATGCTACGTCGCTTCAATTTAAGCTTCAGTATTTTTGATGAAGACCGTTGTGATGAAGTCGCTGGTGAAGATAATGTAAACCCATTTAGCAGTGAACAATTAGTGCTAGTTAACTTAGGTTTTGTTACTAAAAATCCTAAATGGTACGAAGAACTAATTAGTGAAGACTGGGATTTAATGGTGGTAGATGAAGCCCATCATTTAAATTATCACAAAGAAAATCCAAGTATTGAATATCAATGCATTGAACAATTAGCACGAGTAATTCCAGGTGTATTATTACTTACCGCAACCCCCGATCAATTAGGCCATGAAAGTCATTTTGCTCGCTTACGGTTACTTGATCCTGATAGGTTTTTTGATTACGACAAGTTTATAGAAGAAGAGTCTCGTTATAGCGAAATAGCAGACGCAGCCAATGCTTTAGTTGAAGGCGAAAAACTTTCGTCTGATCAAGAAAAGACCTTATCAGCATTACTAAAAGAATCAAATATTAGTCAACAGCTAACGCAGCTAAATGATAGCAATGCTGATGTCCAACAAAAAGTTCGTAAGCAATTACTATCTCAATTACTTGATAGGCACGGCACCGGTCGTATTTTATTTAGAAACTCGCGTAATACAATTAAAGGTTTCCCTGCGCGTGAAGCACACCCAGCACCGTTAATTATGCCTGAGCAATATCAAGAGTCATTGAATGAATTTATGCTAAGCGGTTGCCCTGAAACATTGGCTAACTCAAAACAAGCTAAGTTCGTTTTCACACCTGAAATGCTATACAGCTTAGATCATCAAAACGAAGTATGGACCGACTTTGATCCACGTGTTGATTATTTAATTGATTTACTACAATCATTAAAAAAAGAAAAGGTATTAGTGATTTGTGCACATGCACAAACAGCGATTGACCTAGAAGCCGCTCTTCGTATTAAAGAAGGTATTCGCTCAGCAGTATTTCATGAAGGTCTATCGATATTTGAACGCGACAAAGCTGCCGCATATTTTGCCCAAGATGAAGACAGTGCACAATTATTGCTTTGCTCAGAAATAGGCAGCGAAGGACGCAATTTTCAATTTGCGCATCACTTAGTATTATTTGATTTACCAAGTAATCCTGACTTATTAGAACAACGTATTGGTCGCCTTGACCGCATAGGGCAAACCGAAATTATTCGTTTGCATATTCCTTATTTTCAAGACTCGGCACAACACTTATTACTTGACTGGTATCAGCAAGGAATGCAAGCCTTTGAACATACCTGTATTACTGGCCGCGTAGTTTATGAAACATATGGTGAACAGTTATTGGCTTTAGCATTAAGTGACCAACAAGTTTCTAGTCAAGCCGAGCTACTCGTTAGTGATAGTTGGAAAAAGCACTGCCAGTTAAAAGCAGAATTAGAGTCTGGCCGTGATAAGTTACTCGAATTAAACTCATCAGGCCAAGGCCGTGCTTATGAGTTAGTTGAAAAAATAGAGAAGAATGACAAACAAATTCATTTACCGCAATTTATGTTTCAAGCGTTAGACGTGTTTGGTGTGCAGCAAGATGATAAAGCAGACAATTCAATCGCATTAAATCAAAGCGAACACATGCTTAATAGTAATTTTCCATGCTTACCAGAAGACGGAACGACTGTTACTTTTGATCGTAATACCGCCTTAATTAACGAAAACTACCAATTACTAACTTGGGATCATCCAATGGTTAGAGGTGTACTAGATTTAGTACTTAGCGACGAAATTGGTAATGCAAGTATAGGGCTATTAAAAAATGAAGCCTTACCTGTAGGTACTTTCTTTTTAGAATGTTTATTCACTGTCGAAGCAACGGCACCAGCGCACTTACAATTAGGCCGTTATTTACCAACCACACCGATTCGAATTTTAGTCGATAAAACAGGTAATAATCTTGCTGATAAAGTAAGTGAATCTGTTTTAGATAACCAATTAGCACCAGTTAAAAAACAAATAGCTTTACAATTAATTAAAGCGTTAAAATCTCAAATTGGACCGCTAGTCACTAAAGCTGAAAGTCATGGTAAGCAACAAATTAAAGCTATTCAAACAAAGGCATTAGAAAATATGCAAACTAAGCTTGAACAAGAGCAGCAAAGATTAACGGCATTAAAAGCGGTTAACCCAAGTGTTCGACAAGCCGAAATTGACTTTATTGCTCACCAACAAAGTCAATTAACGCATTATATTGATAAAGCCCAGCTCACTTTTGAAGCCGTACGTATGATAGTAGTGACCCATTAATGGCTGCTAATCCAGACTTTATTTATACACCACCAATGACACCTTATCTTGATATTATTTTTCAGGATGAGGACATTGTTGTACTAAATAAAAGTAGCGGACTATTAAGTGTTCCAGGGCGCTTACCTGAACATCAAGATTGCTTACAAAATAGAGTGCAACGCGTACTACCCACAGCAACTGTGGTGCACCGTTTAGATATGGCAACTTCTGGTATTATGATTATGGCGCTAAATAAACCTGCCCATGTTTCTATTAGTCGACAGTTTGAACAACGAAAAACTAAAAAAAGCTATATTGCTCGTGTCTATGGTCAGGTAAAAGATCAAGCAGGTAGTGTAGATTTACCATTAATATGTGATTGGCCAAATAGGCCAAAGCAAAAAGTGGATCATGAAAATGGCAAACAATCATTAACGCACTATCAAGTACTAAGCTACAACGACTTAAGTTCTGGTGAAGAAAGTAGTTTAGTTGAATTAACGCCTGTTACAGGGCGTTCTCATCAATTAAGAGTGCATATGCTAGCGTTAGGGCACCCTATTTTAGGTGATAGATTGTATGCGCATAAGCAAGCTTTAGCCGCGAGTTCACGGTTAACATTACATGCAAGAAACTTAAGCTTAGCGCATCCTGTAACAGGAGAATTACTCAATTTTGTTGCCCCTTGTCCATTTACTTAATACATTGAGTTAATACTTTTAACTTATAGGCCGATATATATTTATTGATCATTAGGTAAACTAACTTTTAAACTAATATTTCAATCATTATTCGATACGGCTTAAAATTAAGGAACACTGTGCGAGCATCATTAACGTTACCCAAGCTAATTATATTTTTTTTATTACTACCCTGGTTAAATATTAATGCTGTCGCACAGCAAGACGCTGCAACTGCAACAAATGATAATGCCAAACAAATGTCAGAGGATATAGCAGCGAAAGAAGCAAATGCAGATGCCACTGCAGCAAAAGATACTCAGGCGCCAGCGCCTGAAATTATTCCCATACCACCACCAATTTCTATTGCACAACAATACAAAGACGATCTAACACACTATTTACCTAACAAAAATGTAAAGCCATTATTAGCTGGTGCTGACGATTACATTACTTTAATAACTGAAAACACCACTGTAAATGATAAAGGTGTTGCAATTTTATTACCTGATTGGCAGCAAGGTGCGACTAACCCCAAAGCTATCAATTTTTTACGAAACCAATTACCTCAACATGGCTGGACTACCATTAGTATTCAGCCAATGGACAAACCCAAAAGCTATCCTTCTAGCGCGATAAGAATTGATACTCAACAAGAAGAAAATCAACGCATTATTGATGACTATAAAATAAAACTCGCCATAATGCTCAATGCTGTGCTCGACAAAGCAAAAAATTACCCTGGCATTCTCATGATTATAGCTCAAGGTAATAATGGTGCACTACTGGTAGATCTGTTGAGTCAAAAAAATGGGCAGCCCAGTATAAGCCAAGCACCTAACGCACTTATATTATTAAGTAGTTATATGTTAACAAACCAGCCATTAATTGATGAGGCTAACACTCGTTTTGCAAAAAGGTTAGCGGCTAGTGAATACCCTGTTCTAGACTTATACCTAAAAAAAGATAATCACATTGCGCTATATAAAGCTAAAGAACGTTTGTTATTGTCTAAGCAAGAGATGAAAGCCTACTATCGTCAGCGCCAATTAAACAATAGTGCCATGGGATATTACCCTGAAACAGAGCTACTTACTCAAGTGAATAGTTGGTTAAGATCCATTGGATGGTAGGGTTAACTAAAGAATACTCTCCTTCAAACGACCAACAGAGAGCACTTCTTTATTTGCTCAAGAAACAGCTGACCGCTGCATAAATAGCTTAAATCGAGTTCAGATGACTAAGCGTTCTATAAGTAATTCACTATGCCTGCTTTGAAATCAAATCGTACGCAGCTTGAATATCTTGCGTCTTCTCTTTTGCTGCCTCCATCATTGCAGGTGGCAATCCTTTAGCAATTAACTTATCTGGGTGATGTTGAGACATAAGCTTACGATAAGCTTTTTTAATATCACCTTTGGAATCGTCTTTACTTACTCCTAAAATTTTATAAGCATTATCTAACTGTCCTGCGCTAGTTGGTGCATTTTCACCATTAAATTGCTGATAACTTTGCCCTGATTGCTGATTAAAAGCGGCACTGGCGATAATCATCTCAAGTAAATTATCTAATTGACGAGCTGAGTAACCTAAAAATTTAGCGGTAGTATGTAAAACTTCACGTTCTTTGGCGTCTAAATCACCATCAGAGAAAGCGACTTGAATTTGGATCTCTAAAAACATCAAGCGTAAATCATGACGATTACCACAAATACGCTTAAACTTTCTTAGGCGATCTTCTAATGGAAACCCTGTGGTTTTCCCTTCTCGAAACGCATCTTGTGCTTGTTGACGTAACTCACTGGTTAAATTAAGTTTATCCATGTAAGCACTTGCAAAAGCTATTTCATGATTGGTTACCTTACCTTTTGCCTTCGCAACATGCCCCATAACCGAAAATGTTGTGTAAAAAAAAGCAGCTTGCCGAGCAACGTCATCTTCTTTTCCACCTGTAACACCATCAAAATCAAATCCGCGTCCACGGTCAAACATATGCCCTAGCCAGACACCTAATAACGCACCAAATAAGTTTTTACTTAACATAAAGCCAAACAAAAACCCTAAAACTTTGCCCCAAATACGCATTTTTTAATCATTCTCCTACACTTTATGTGCTATTTGCTTGCTTCTCGTAGCTAGAAACGTATATTTCCTATATCATATACGTTTCATTGCGCATATTTAAGATAACATTTACAAATAAATGCATTTTCTCCAATTATCCCTTATTTTTATTGCTTCTGTTTCTATGACATTTTCTATGTCTACGTTAGCTGAAACAACTATTGAAAAAAATAGTGAAGTAGATTCCGAAACAGATGAGTTATTTCAGCTCCAGTGTCCTATTCCAATTTATATTCCTATGGTTACCAATGGACCAAAGATAACTGACGATAGTATTAATATTACATCTAGCTATGCCAGTATTGAGAAAGATCAAATTGCCAATTTCAGCGGTGGCGTTACGCTTGTTGATAAGAATCAAATGATACAAGCAGATCAACTTAACTTTGATCGTTTATTAATGACATTTAATGCCACCGGCAACATACACTACCAAAATCAAAATATCGATATTCATGCAAGTGAACTTTATGCCAGCAAGAAAGAACAAAAAAGTACAATGCTTGATGCTGCGTATCAACTTTATGGTAATCCTGGTCATGGTAGTGCTAACGAATTACAAATAAGCTCAAAAGAAGGGCTAAGTTTAGCTGGCTCAACTTATACAACCTGTATAGGGGATAGCCCTGCTTGGCAAATAAAAGCCTCAGAAATAAAAATATCTGCTGATGGTAATGAAGGTCAAGCTTATCATGCGCAAGTAAGACTGTTTGATACACCCGTTTTATACTTACCTTATTTCACATTTCCAGTATCTGACCAGCGAAAAAGTGGCCTTTTATACCCGAGAATTGGCAGTACAACTAACTCTGGAATAGAGATTGAAACTCCATATTATTGGAATATTGCTCCTAATATGGATGCCACTATTACCCCTCGCTATATGTCAAAGCGTGGTACGCAATTAAAAACAGAGTTCCGTTATTTATCAGGGCTGCAAAGTGGCAATATTGATATAGAATATCTTCACCGAGATAACGAGCTTAAATCAGATAATTCT
This sequence comes from Colwellia sp. C2M11, assembly GCF_018860915.1. GTDB lineage: Bacteria > Pseudomonadota > Gammaproteobacteria > Enterobacterales > Alteromonadaceae > Colwellia. Next base: position 65,193 of record NZ_JAHKQD010000037.1, on the reverse strand, counting down.
GCCCGCTACCTTGCCAGATTCCAACATGTGGGAACATTTTCTAATAATTTCCGTGCTTACGTAGATTATACCACTATCAGTGATGAAAATTATTTAATTGATATTGGCTCTAATCAATACAATTCAAATGATGCCTACTTATATCAAATAGGTGAATTATCTTATTTTGGTGAGCAATGGCAAACCACAATGAAATTACAAGATTTTGAAGTATTAGGTAATCACCAAGCAAGTTATAAAACGTTACCACATATTGAAATTTCAGCCCAAGACCCCTTTACTTTATTTTCTGAACAAGGCTTATCTGGCCAACTAGAGTTATACTCAGAGTTAACCAGTTTTGAAAGTGATACCAATGACCAAGTAAACGCAAACCGCTATCATGTTGAAGCCGGAGTTAGTTTTCCTTACTCGACACCTGCTTGGTTCCTAAATTCAGAATTTAAGTTAATGCATACTTATTACCAGCAAGATAATATTCAAGCGGGAAGTGAGTTAAGCGAAACAGTTAGCCGAACATTGCCGAAAATACGCTTCCACGGCGGTGTGAACTTTGATAGAACATTATCACTGTTTAACAGCAGTTATACTCAAACAATAGAGCCTCAAATCCAGTATTTGTATATTCCAGAAAAAGATCAATCAGATATTGGGTTATATGATACCTCGAATTTACAAGACGACTTTAATGGCTTGTTCCGAGATAGAAGTTATAGTGGTTTAGATCGAGTCGCTAGTGCGAACCAATATACTTGGGGTATTACTACACGAATTCTGAATGAGTCAAACTTAGAAGTCTTTCGTTTAAGTCTTGGTCGCATTCAATATTTATCAAGTAAAAACTCTGCTAACTTTATTAATTCTCTTAACTCTTTAGACTATCTGAGCTCTATTAATACGAGTGATTCTTTCGATGAGATACTCGTTAATAGCGATAATGATCCAAGTGTGCAACAATCTTCTGTTGCTGCAAATTTATTTTATCGATTAAATCATAAGTGGCAAATGAGTAGTGATATACAATACAATACGATTGATAACTTCACGAATAAGAGTCAAGCGGCTGTAAATTATCAAATTGATAAATATAATTCAGTTCAATTGAACCATAGGTACACTCGTAATGTCTCAGGTAGTAGTTTAGAGCAAATGTCATTACTGGCAAACGTTGCAATTAATCGAGATTGGGCTTTTGTCGGACGTGTTACACAAGATTTAAAAGAGCAGCGTAGTATAGAAAGCTATACAGGCATACAATATGAAAGTTGTTGCTGGGCTGTACGTATAGCGTACCATAGGCATATAAACTCAAACTTAAACGATGGATTTTCTAATGAAAATCGAGATGAATTTAATAGTGGTTTAGAGCTACAGTTCATCATAAAAGGGCTAGATGGTAAGCAAGATACCATTGGCACACAAGATATGTTTAATTCAAGTATTTTTGGCTATAAACGTCCTTACTATTTACAAAACTAAACATAATTACAATTTATAATGCACCATAACCAAGATGTAATAATTCATGAAAAATTTAGCTACTTTTTTACTTAAAACGTTAATATTAACCACTGTTCTTCATTCTAGTTTACCAATAGCACAAGCCGAAGAAAAACAACTAGACAAAGTTGCTGCTATTGTTAACAGTAGTGTTGTACTTGAATCTGAAGTACAAAGTTTATTAGAGAATATTAAACAGCAAGCAATAAAAAATAATCAAGCACTCCCATCAAACAATGCGTTACGCACACAAGTGATGGATAAGCTAATCAATGATAGCTTAACCTTACAAATTGGTGAACGTATGGGCGTACAAGTCAGTGATGCTCAATTAGATCAAACAATCACAAATATGGCGATGGAAAATAAACTTACCTTATCTCAATTTCGTCAATCGCTTATTAATGATGGTACTGACTATGAAAAATATCGTGAAAGCGTTCGTACTGAATTAATTTCTGGTGAAGTCCGTCGTAATAGTGTGCAACGTCGTATTCATATAGCTCCGCAAGAAGTTGCTAACTTATTAGAATTAATGAAAGAGCAAACCACCAATGATGTTGAATATAATCTTGGACATATATTAATAGAATTCCCTTCTGATCCAACTCAGGCAGAGTTGAATTCAAATAAAGAACGTGCCGATAAAGTAATTGAATTACTAAACAATGGCTCTGATTTCAAAAAAATTGCTATTGCTTCATCAGGTGGTGCTAATGCCCTCGCCGGTGGTGATTTAGGTTGGAAAAACATTAATGAAATGCCAACACTTTTTTCTGAATTAATCGCAGGAAAAGATAAAGGCACTGTTGTGGGCCCTATTCGTACAGGTTTAGGTTTTAGTATTGTTAAAATACTTGATATTCGTGGTCGTCAAATAGTAGAAGTTGAAGAAGTTAAAGCTAGCCATATATTAATAAAACCATCTATTATTTTAAGTGAAGAAAAAGCAGAAGCACAACTTCAAGCAATACTAGATAAAATTAAAGCGGGTGAACAAACCTTTGCTGAAGCAGCTAAAGAATTTTCTGAGGGGCCAACCTCAGTTCGTGGCGGTGATCTAGGTTGGGCTGATCCAAAAAGCTATGACCCTGCATTTAAAGAAGCACTCGCTACTATGCAACCTGGTGAATACCACAAACCATTTCGCTCTTCATTTGGTTGGCATATTATTCAATTAAATGATCGTCGTATGGTTGATGCTACTTCACAAATGAATCAAAACCGAGCCTATCAAATTCTTCATAGTCGTAAATTTGCCCTTGAAGAAGCGCGTTGGATGAAAGAAACTCGCGATGAAGCTTACATTGAAATTTTTGAACAGGATAAATAAGCATGACTAAACGCATTGCTATTACACCCGGTGAACCTGCTGGTATTGGTCCTGATTTAGTGCTTAAAATTGCTCAGCAACCTTGGCCTACACAAGTTGTTGTTATTGCGTCGAAAGCATTAATGGAACAACGTGCTAAACAGCTTAATTTACCTATTACACTGATTGATTATGATGCTAACGCAAAAGCAGCACCTCAAGCTAAAAGTACCTTAACTATTGTAGATATCCCCTTAGGAGCTCCTGCAATTGCAGGTACTCTTGATACAGAAAATGGTGCTTATGTTGTCGAGACTTTAAGGATAGCAAGCGAGAAAAACATATCAGGTGAATTTGATGCTATTGTTACCGGCCCTGTCCACAAAGGCTTGATTAATAAAGCTGGCGTACCTTTTAGTGGCCACACAGAGTACTTTGCCAACCAAGCTAATTGTACTGACGTGGTAATGATGCTGGCAACTGAGGGTCTACGTGTCGCTTTAGTAACAACACATATTCCTTTGGCCTATGTATCTAAAGCAATCACATTTGAACGTTTGCAGAAAGTAACTCGTATTCTTCATCAAGATTTAAAAAGTAAATTTGGTATCGCATCACCAAAAATCTATGCCTGTGGTATAAACCCTCATGCAGGTGAAGACGGACATTTAGGGCGTGAAGAAATTGACGTAATGGAGCCTGCTTTTGCTGAGCTTAGAGAGGAAGGTATGAATATTATTGGGCCTTTACCCGCTGATACTATTTTCCATGAAAAATACCTAAATGATGCTGATGCCATTTTAACCATGTACCATGATCAAGGCTTACCTGTATTAAAGTACAAAGGTTTTGGCTCATCGGTGAATATAACGTTAGGTTTACCTTTTATTCGTACTTCTGTTGATCACGGTACCGCACTTGAGCTTGCAGGTATAGGCGATGCTGATGCCGGTAGTATGATGGAAGCAATGAAAACGGCTATTCATTTAGTCGAAGTAGCAAGCCGTGCTGGATAGCCTGACAACTAGAGAATATTTATGAACAGTAAAACCCACTTAGGTCATCAAGCTAAAAAGCGCTTTGGTCAAAATTTTCTTCATAACGACGCCGTAATCAGCGACATAATTGATGCAATTAACCCTGAGCCGGGTGAGAATTTAATTGAAATTGGTCCAGGGCTTGGCGCACTAACAGAGCCTGTAGTTGAGCGAGCCAAAAAATTATCTGTAGTAGAATTAGATAGAGATCTTGCGCATCGATTACGCCATCATCCTTTCTTAGCACCGCATTTAACCATATATGAAACTGATGCATTAAATTTTGATTTTGCACAGTTAGCACAAAGTAAAAGTGGAATAGAAAACCCATTACGGATTTTTGGTAACCTGCCCTACAATATCTCTACGCCATTAATCTTTCATCTTTTAACCTTTAAAGATAAGGTTAAAGATATGCACTTCATGCTACAAAAAGAAGTGGTCGAGCGTATGGCGGCAGAGCCTCATAGTAAGGCGTATGGCCGTTTATCAATTATGACACAATATCAATGCCAAGTTATTCCTGTGATGGAAATAGGTCCTGAGGCTTTTAAGCCTGCACCTAAAGTGGACTCTGCTATTGTGCGTTTAATACCACACAAAACCATAAAAAATCCTGTTAAAGACATCACGGCACTTAACACTGTATGTTTAGCAGCCTTTAACCAGCGTAGAAAAACCATACGTAACGGCTTTAAAAAATTAATTAGCGTTGAACAGTTAGATAGCCTTAATATTGACGCTAATCTTCGTCCTGAGAATTTAACACTAGATGACTTTATTATGCTTGCTAACTTCATTGTGGACAATCCTCCCGAGAAAGAGATTGAAAAAACTAATAAAAAACAGTCTAGGCGTGCAATAAATAGAGAGAATCAACAAGTTTAATTATTAAAGAGAACCGTTAAATGGCAATTTACTTAGTTGGCGACATTCAAGGATGTTATAGTGAACTTAAGGCACTATTAAAGAAAGTTGCTTTTAATCAAGAAGTTGACCAACTCTATTTAGCGGGTGACCTTGTTGCTAGAGGCCCAGATTCTTTAGCAACCCTTCGTTTTGTCAAGTCACTTAAACATTCTGCAAAAGTAGTACTGGGTAACCATGATCTACACCTGCTTGCCGTATATGCTGGTATTAAGAAAGTAAAAGAACAAGATAAACTTACTTCATTACTCGCTGCTGATGATGTTGATGATTTAATGAACTGGCTAGCCCAACAACCACTGCTACAACAAATTGGTAATGATAATGCTTATATGAGCCACGCTGGGATTTCTCCTCAGTGGAGCTTACAGCAAGCAATAACACAAGCAAATTTCGCTCAAATGAAACTTAGTGCTGTCACAAGAAATTACTGGCTGTCTGCTATGTATGGTGAGCAGCCTGATGATTGGCAACAGGCAAAAACAGCAGAAGAAAAATTTCGCTATACTATAAATTCATTTACCCGAATGCGGTACTGCTATCCCGATAAGCGATTAGAATTTTATAATAAATCGGCACCCGCAACACTCACTTCAAAACTTGACTCGACTGAAAAAAAACAAGAAACTTTATTACCTTGGTACGAAATATCACCAACAATAAAAAAAAGCACTTGGGTTTTTGGCCATTGGGCTGCACTTATGGGCAACTGCTCAGTACCTAATGTTTATGCATTAGATACGGGTTGTGTTTGGGGAAAACATTTAACAATGCTACGTTGGCACGATAAAAAAACCTTTATAGAGCAATCTCACCTAAAATCAGCTAAATAAAACTCATTTTAGGGGTGAAAAAGTTTAATACCTTGATATACTGAATTAATTGATGATGCTTATTATCAATATGCCTTTTAAAAATGAGCAAGAATTACGGTCTCTATAAACAAAATGCTCTGCTTAAAAGTTTATGCCGAAGCCGTACTAATTTAACATTAACTCAAAATAATGAAGTGAAATAATACAACATAATCATTGTTAGATAGAGAGCTTCCTAATCTTTAACTAATGATTTTATTCAAACTAATTGGTGGTATATATGAATTTAACTGTAGCAATGAAAATAATTGGTGGTTTTACCATCATTTCAATTCTACTGATTTTAACCAGCGTAATTTCCTTACTTAACTTGAATACGATTAGCGACTCTACTCAACAACAAAACCAATTAGCTATTCCTACCTTAAAAGGAAGTAATAAACTTGCTTTAGCATTAGAAAAAATGGAAAGCTCTACACTAAGAGGTTTTTATCAAACAGATCTTGATTTATTAGCAGAGAACTTAAATCGCTATAGAGCGATAAATGCGCAATTCATGCCAGAATTTAAACAATTAGAAGCATTAGTGCAAAATGAAAATGAGTTAATGGGAAATTTAAATCAAGTATCCCAGGTATTTAGCAGTCTTGAAAAAAATGCTCTTTCAGTTTTCAGCAATCGTAAAATTTCTATTGAACAAAGCATGTTATTAAAAGAAAAAGTCAGTGACTTAGAAGACAAAGCTGATGATGCTGTCACATTATTACTTGACTTAGCTGACCATCGGTTAGCTGAAACTAAATTACAACGCGCTATTAGTTTAAGCGAACAATTAGAAAATCAATTCAATGCTATTGTATCTTCATCTTTAGAGTATCGAGATATTAATTCAGACAGTACTGCTGACCTAATAGAAAGTGAAATTTCGTTTAGTTTAGAAGGGGCTCAATCTTCAGTAAACGAAATTATAGCTGAGTTAACAATGAACAATATGGAGAGTATTGCAGAAGAGTTATCAGATGCTTTTAGTGAGCTAGAAGAATTACTCTCCTCCGATGCAGGCACTATATTTCATAAAAAATCTCAGTTAACTGCAAATCACGAAGCCAAAGCCATGTTAGCAGCTTTAGAGCAAGACACGATTCACGCAAATAAGATTTTAGATACGCAAGTAGAACTAGCAAATCAAGCAACCCTAGCCTCAGGGAAATTAGTTAAAAGCTCGGTAGAGAGTGGTAATAAACAAACTATTATTATTGCAATAGTGTCAATAATCATTGCTTTTGTTATCGCACGTTTTACCTTACTAAGTATTACTCGCCCACTAAGTCGTGTAAATGACATGCTAAATATAGTATCTTCTGGTGATCTTTCACGAAAACTAGATGAAACAGGTAAAGACGAATTTGCGCTCTTAGCAAAAAACTGTAATGTACTTATTGATAGTTTACGTAGTCTTATCGAAGGTATTGTAAACCGCTCAGCACAACTTGCTGCCGCAGCTGAAGAAACATCAACAGTAACAGCAGAAAGTACCGTTGCAATAGAAGAGCAACGTAACCAAGTAGAACAAGCCGCAACAGCAACCACAGAAATGAGCAGCACCGCTAAAAGTGTTTTATCTAGCGCTAATGATGCCCTTAACGAAATTAAGCATGCCGATGATGAAGCAGAGCGAGTCAAAACAATTTCTGGTCGTAATCGTGAAACCATTGAACAACTGGCGACAGAAGTTGACTCTGCTGCGCATGTAATTAACCAATTACAACAAGATAGCGCTTCTATTGGCGGTATATTAGATGTAATTCGTGCCATTGCCGACCAAACTAACTTACTTGCTTTAAATGCGGCTATTGAAGCTGCACGTGCCGGTGAGCATGGTCGAGGCTTTGCTGTTGTTGCTGATGAAGTTAGAACGCTTGCGAGTAGAACACAAGAGTCTACTGCAGAAATTCACACTATGATTGAATCTTTGCAGTCAGGTGCAGAAAAAGCAGTATCTGTTATGGATACAGGTAAAGCTAAAGCGAGTGATTGTGTAACGCAATCTAAAGAAGCGGATCGAGCACTAGAAACAATTACGCATGCGGTACATGAGGCTTATGATCGTAGTTCACAAATAGCGACAGCTGCAGAAGAGCAAAATGTTGTTGCACATGAAATCAGTGAAAACCTTGAGTCAATCGTTGCTATTGCTGAACAAACGACTGCAGGCTCACAACAAACAGCCGCCTCAAGTAGTGAAGTTGCACGTCTTTCGGAAGAATTACAACAATCAGTACAAGAATTTAAATTATAAACAAAGCTTATTAGTAAAAAGCCTGCATTGTGGAAATAATGCAGGCTTTTTTATTTTAAAATGCTGCACAAACGTGCTCAACTAACATATCAATGCTCATCTTCTTCGCCAATGGCACTCAGAAATTAACACAATTCATTAAAACAAGCAGGAAGGTATTTTTGGTAAGGTAACCACGCCTTAGCTATATTATTCTTTAAACCATTACGTAATTGTATATCACTCAGCGTATCAATATGACGCGATTTGTGTTCAAAGCTTAAGCACTCCTCTTGATAACTTAATGAGCAAAAGCCCAAAAGCTTGGTCAGCGATTCTTTAGGAGATGCGACAAGACTTTCATAACTTATATTATAAATAAACTCTGGCAACACCTGCTGCCAATGAGACATCACTTGCTGATAGTTTTTATGGTACAGAACTATTTCAGACAATGAACAGAAATAAGGCTCGGGTGCATCAAAATGATTAGTGAATATGGACCAACTAACATCTTTCACTGCACGAGAAATATGAATAACTTTCGCATATGGAAAAAGCATTTTAATCAACCCGATAGATTGATAGTTTGCAGGCATTTTATCAATAATAAATTTAGCTTTGGGTGCCAAGGCTTGCATATTAGTTAAATAATGGTGAGCTAATGACTCACGCTGCTTCACAGTTAAACGTGCACACCCATGAGGAAACTCTTGTTTAGTTAGTTGCCAAACTCCCTGAGCAATATCTCCAGCTAAAAAAGGTAATTCACCGGCAGAGTTAATATCAGTATGACTAATTAACATTTGCTCTAACAGAGTAGATCCTGAACGTGGCTGACCAACAATAAAAATTGGCGTTAATAGAGGTTTCTTTATTTGTGATAAATTCACCGCTTGTTCTTGTTTTATTTTATTTATAAAAGTAGATGAAAAAACCTTCATTAATTGCGAGAAGTAGTTTTCCATATCGTCAACCGAGAATGATACTTGTAACGCTTGTAATTTATTGGCTTGAGTAAAATGGTAAAACGCTTGTTTATAATTAGACGATTGTTGATATAACTGTGCAAAGGCATAATGAAGTAACACCTGCTCTTTCTGGGTTAAATCATTGGTTTTATCTGCCAATTTATCTAAAAAATTTTGTGCATGGTCATCAAGTATAACTTGTACATTTATTCGAACTTTTAAACAAAATGCTCGAATATTATTAGGTGCTATAGAAAAGAGTACATCGAGATATTTTTTCGCTTTAACCAACTGATTCGACTGACAATAAAAAATAGCTAAGGATAATAACGTCGTTATACTATCTTTTTTAATCTCATAAGCTGTTAATAATGCTTGTTCCGCCTCTTCAAAACGCTGCAGTTTTTGACAAGATTGAGCTAATGATAGCCACAAAGGTGAGGCATTAGCCACTAACTGCACACATCGTTTGAAAATATCATAACTAGGCTGATAACTATCGAGCGCTAAGGCAACTTTACCCAATCCCCATAATGCATCAATATTATTAGGGTTTTGTGTTAGTAACTGCCGATATAAGGACTCAGCTTGTTTGATTTTATTCTGTTTCAATAGCAAATTAGCTTGAACAATTAAACTCATAGTTTGTGCTTTATTCTCTTTATTAACTTAAGGCTAATAAAAACCCCAGCAATTGCTGGGGCTTTGGCAGATAACATTTAATGTAAAGACATTAGAAGTTATATGTCGCTTTTACATAATAGTAACCACCATTGAATCCAAAAGGAGATGTTTCATAATAAACACCACCCCATGCTCTATCATCACCACCATCTTGACGGTTGATTTTAGTTGCTTGTTCATCAAAGATGTTTTGCGCACCAACAGAAACAGTAAACGCGTCATTTATAAAATAGCTTGCTTCAGCATCAAATAATAAAGCCGCATCACCATCACCAATTGTCGCATCGTAATCTACATGAACACCTTGATATTCACCGTAGTAATTACCACGTACAAAGAAGCTAAAGTCATCATAGCTTTGTGACCAGGTCAATGTAGCTCTATGGTTAGGTAAATCATTTTCTAAACGAGATACTTTAAAGTCTCCGGTAACTTCGCTATAACTATCAACTTCCGTTTCATTATAGTTATAGGCGAAACTAAACACTGAATCACCCTCAAATAATGCTGTCGAGTAGTTTGCTATTAAATCAATACCTTGCGTAGTAGTATCAAAATCATTAGTAAAGAAACTTACTTGTTGAATTGAATCTACATTTGCTACACCCGCTAATTTTAATGCTGCTTTATCATCTTCCGTTAGACTATATTTATCCGACTGAGATATACGATCTTCAACTTGAATGTTGTAATAGTCAAGTGTAATAAATACCTCTCCAATATTCCAAACAGCACCTAAAGTATAACTTTCAGATTCTTCTGGTGTTAACTCAGTAGCACCTAATTGTTGTGCAACAGGGTTAGTAGCAGGTAGTAATGCAGAATCCGATAATACCCCGCCATCTAACGATGTTTGTACATTTGAATAGTTTGCTTGGCCAACCGTTGGGGCACGGAAGCCCGTACTTATTGAGCCACGTAATGAAAAATCTTCAGTTACGTTATATTGAGCGGTGATCTTATAATTTGTATCATCACCAAAACTACTATAATCCTCATAACGAAGTGCTGCACCTAACAATAAATCTTCTGTGATTTCTGCTTCAACATCAACATAAAATGCATAGTTTTGACGTGAAAAAACACCTGCAGACTCCGGCTTAAAACCAGGAAAACCATTAGAACCAATACCGAAGCCTTGATCTGTATATGGCCCTGCAATATATGAATCTACGTCTCCAGCGGTTACTTCAAAAGATTCCGCATGCCACTCATACCCAGCCGCAACCATTAAATAGTTGATGGAATCAAGTTCTAGCTCTTTATTAAAATCAAGATTAAATGTTTTTTCTAATTGCCTATGCTTACCCGGACTAAAATCTCTCCCCGTTTCAGGACCCAAAGAAGCATTTAACGTATCATAAATGACATAGCTGGACTCATTCATACCAACAGAGCCACTCACATCATACATAACGCCATTGTCTAATTCACCACGTGTCCCCATAGTTAATGAGGTGTCAACAATGTTACCGCCAAAGTTTGGAGTGAAACCACCCGGCAGCATTTCATTGAAACTAAAACAGTTATCATCATTGACTACATTATTAATGTAGTCATCTTGAGTTAATACATTATCTGTCGTTATGTTGACAGGGCTACAGCTTCCACCAACACCGATACCATCCAAGTCAGCAATTAATAAATTTGGATTTCCGTCCTCATCAGTGTCGCCATTACTATAGACGCCACCGCGAGTATGAGGATTACGATAGTAAAAACCGCCACGTACATCACGCTCAGAGAAGTTACCAAACATGTAAGCTTCTTTATTATCACCTAAATCTAAACCTGAATTGATAAAAATAGTGTAGTCATCTTCAATTTTCGGCGATCCCCAAATCTGAGCAGGATCTTCTATACCTTCAACACCAACAGCATCAAAAGCAGCAGCATCTGTACGCTGCACACTTCGGCTTGTAGCATCAGAATTTTTATATTGGAAACTAGCATTAATGAAGCCATCTTTGGTCAGCTCCATACCAATGTTACCTGATACTTCAAGCGTATCACCATCACCTTCATAATAAGAGCCGGCTCTTACCGTTAAATTTCCACCGTCTGAGTCATCCTTTAAAACAAAGTTCATTACGCCGGCGATAGCATCACTACCATATTGAGCCGCAGCACCGTCACGTAAAACTTCCACTTGCTTTAATGCAGAGCTAGGAATAACTGAAATATCAGGCCCCTGGGCACCATCATTTATGCCACCACCAAGTAAAGCGATAACAGAAGCACGATGACGACGCTTACCATTGACTAAAATTAAGGTGCTGTCTGAAGATAATCCGCGCAGGTTAGCTGGTTTTACTAAACTTGCTGCATCTGAGATAGGGTTGCTATGAACATTTAAAGAAGGAACACTTCCTTTCAATAATTCAAGCATATCTGTATTACCACCTTTCGCTAATTCATCACCACCGATAATATCAATAGGTACGGGTGAATCATTTACAGATCGCGGTGCGCCACGTGAACCAACAACAGCAATACGCTCTACTTTTTCTTCTTTTACTGACTCAGCTTCTTCCGCTGCATACGAGGGTGCTGTGCCTAATGCTACACCTACAGCTAAAGCTAATGTAGTGGCTCTAAATTTTGTTGACATGATACTTCCTTCTAAAATTATTATTTTTAAATTAGTTACTTACTTTTAAACTCAAAAGTAGAGTACTAATTCTTATATTTTTTATATTTTTTATATTTTTTATATTTTTTTTATAGTATAGCGCATTGAATTTTTCATGTGCCGCATGAATCAGTACAAATAATACTAATCACTACCTATTTATAATGTAGTGTTTCAATACTTACAAGGTATGAAAATTAATCCATTATAAAATCTACTATCACCTTCTCTATCCCTAGTAAAACAACGCACGTTAATAGAGCAACAATGAATATAAAAAACAATACATTACAAATAAAAGAGCAAAGTACACTAATTGATTATTGTTATTTTTTTAAAACTAAAAAGCAATAAAAGTCACCATACATATACAAAAATGATATATAAAAACACAGAAAATTAACACTTTTGTTACACTGTATACATTAAATCATCATTAAACAGGCAATTAATGATCAATACTTATCCCTGTATTGCAACATAAGTATTGACAAGAATCGCTACGGCTTTATAATTAAGGTCGCTTGAAGTTAGTTTTATATTTTTGTACACCATTTCGCTGTAAATTTCTGCTTGATAGATATTTCTCGTCCTGTTTTATAAGTAATAGCAACACTTTTTAGCAAACCCGCTTTTTCAGTTTTGTATAATACATGCTGATTAGGCTCAATTACTCATAAATAAACAAATAGGATATCCTTATGTCTACAACTACTGGTACAGTAAAATGGTTTAACGAAGCTAAAGGTTTCGGTTTCATCGAGCAAGAAAATGGTCCTGACGTTTTCGCTCACTTCAACGCAATCGTTGGCGAAGGTTTCAAAACTTTAGCTGAAGGTCAAAAAGTTGAATTCACAGTTACTGATGGTCAAAAAGGCCCTCAAGCTGAGAACATTGTTGCACTTTAATTTTTTAAATTAAAGTCACAAAAAAAGCGAGTATCTCAAAGATAACTCGCTTTTTTTATGCCTAAAGTTTGTATAAACTATATTTTAATGGCAAAGATTAGCTTTACTCTGATTTATTTTCCTACATACAACAAGTTCATGCACTTCGTCGGGGTAATATAACCTATCAACTACCTTTAATAAATAGTCACTGAAGATGGGCTTAACACCGATAAAATACTCAAACGTTCTAAATCACAATAACCAAGTGCCATACATAGCATATCATCATCGATACCAAATGATGGTAAGTCTAATTCATTAACAATTTCATTTTGGTTATGTAATTTCAATAACTTTTGATGAACCATAATTCGTTTCGAAATATAAAGTAATTGGGTCTCAGTATTAATCAGATTAAAGTCTGCCTGGTCTTGATTACGAATAGGCGAAACAATATTATAAGGTAGCTGCCACTGTTTTAACAGTTCGGCCCCGCACTCTCCATAAGTAAAGCCTAAAATGTCACGTTGGTTATCCCATGGTAACTTACCACTATCAATACTTTCGCACTGCAGCACTTTATCAGGGGAAATTCGCTTAACAATCAACTCTCCCAAATTATGTAACATACCTAATATAAATAATCGTTCGCCATTAGGAATATTTAAACTACATCCTAGAAATTTAATGAGTAAAGCACAATCAATACTTTCTTCCCAAAAGTTATCTAAATAAGCGGCATCGTTACTCATAGACTGACATGCTTTTGTTGTAAAATGTGTTATCACGAGATTATAAACTTCAGTTATCCCTAAAACTAACACCGCTTTAGATATAGTATCTATTTTTCCTGGATAATTAAAAAGTGCACTGTTAGCAAGTTTTAAAATTGTTCCTGTTAATGCAGGATCAATAATAATCACATCACTGATATCATCTATAGTTGAAGACTCATCATCAATTAACTCTTTGATACGAATAAATGAATCAGACAAAACAAAAATTTTATCCATTTGATTAACATATTCAGTAACTGTCATAAAAGCTTTTCCAGTCAAATTTATTTGTATGGTTTTATTTATTTTTTATAAATAAAGTCTAAGTTAGAATTTAACACATATTGCAAAAAATCAGTAATAAATCAATATTCAGCACTTATTTGATACGATGAAAACTTACGCATATTGATCACGCCTTCTTCAAAGATTAGATACTGCCCTTTAATACCTAATAATATCCCTGATACCGTTGAGGTTTTGTCAAAATTAAAAGAACTAATTTTCGTTAAGTACTGGCTAACAGGGAACACAATATCTACCACCTCTTCATTTAATAACTGTACAGCATCTTCACCATATTTAAGTTTGATTTCAGACAAGCGATCAGCTATCTGTGGTATTAACACTTTAGCCTGAGCTTTCAAGTCAATCGGTTCATTACTACCTTTGAGCATAGCACGCCAATTAGTTTTATCACTGACTAATTCAGATAATGCCGTTTCAATAAGCCCTGACTGTAAACGTGTTCTCACTTTAAACAGAGGTAATGCTTGTGTTGCCCCCTGATCAATCCACCGCGTTGGTATTTGTGTATGACGTGTAATACCTACTTTTAAACCTGAGGTATTTGATAAATAAACATAATGATCGACCATACAATGCTGCTCTGCCCACTCTGGCTCTCGACAAGTCCCTAAATGGTAATGACAAGTTTCAGGTTTCATAATACACATATCACATTGAGCAAGCTTGGTCATACAAGGATAACAAAAACCTTGTGAGTAACTTTTTTTAGTTGTTGTACCACAATTTTTACAAGCTATTGTACTATGAAAAACTAACGTTAATTTTCTGCCAATAAGCGGATTCAAGGCAATACTTTGTTGCTCTCCATTCTCATCGATAGCTGCCAAAGGAAGCTTATATTGAACAATATTATTACTATCAAGTTTTGCAGTCATCTTTTCCACTGCACCTATTGCTGAAATGGGCATTTTTACTCTCTTATATTATTTTTTATACAGGACTTTTATCAAAGTGCTCTTATAGTAAGAGACTTCAAAATTTAACTTTTTGACGTGTCTGTTTAACTGTTTTTTTATTGGCTTTAGTCGTCAACCTTCGTTGAACAGAGCCTTTTGTGGGTTTAGTTGGGCGTCGTTTTTTTTGTACTATCATCGCACCAGTAACTAATTCCTTTAAACGCTTAAACGCATCTTCTTTATTCATTTCTTGTGTGCGGAAAGATTGAGCTTTAATAATAATCACGCCATCTTTAGAAATACGACTATCTTTACTCGCTAATAACCGTTCTTTATAAACAGCAGGTAATGATGACCTATTAATATCAAAACGTAAGTGAATAGCAGTAGCAACTTTATTTACTCGTTGCCCACCATTGCCCATTGAACGAATAGCACTTAATTCTATTTCCCAATCGGCTAAACTTACATTATTTGATATCTCTAACACTTTTATTTACCATAGGTTTATATCAATTTTATAATTAATTTTCATGAGCACAGCACAAACTTGGTTTGTATATTTCTTGCGTTGTAATGATAATAGCTTATATGCAGGTATCACGACTGATATAGAGCGTCGTCTGCATGAACATAATTATACCAAGCTTGGTGCTAAATATACTAGGGCAAAACGTCCTGTAACACTTGTATTTATTGAAAAATCGGAAAATAAAAGCTCGGCAAGTAAGCGAGAATATCAACTTAAAAAGCTAACCAAGGACCAAAAGGAACGATTAGTTAGCACTTACCTTGATACAATCAAATGAATCACAGAGGTCTGCTTAGTTATTATTCCTTCTTTTTTTTCGATAAAACTTATTAATTACTGTTAGAATGCCTCGTTTTTTGTAAATCAAGTGATTACCATGTCTAAAAAAGAACTACCGAAAAAAGCTATGTTTATTGAAGAATACTGTCCTATTGATAATGAAATTATTAGTTTTACTCGCCAACAAGCGAGTGACTTTGCTAAGCAAGTAGCTGATGATTTTAATCCGCTGCATAATATTGATGCGAAACGTTTTTGCGTTCCTGGTGATTTATTATTTTCAGTGATCATTGCGAAAGCAGGGTTACATAAAGAAATGAGCTTTAATTTTTCAGGAATGGTAAATGACAATATTGCACTAACTTTCCCTAACGAAATAAATAATTTTTTTGATGTCGTTGATAACCAAGGTAAAACCTATTTAACGGTTGAGGCTAGTGGCGAGGTAACTCACTGTCCATCACTTATTAATGCATTAACAAAAGCCTATGTTGATTTTTCCGGTGATACTTTTCCTGATATTTTAGTAAAATTAATGGCAGAAAAAAATGTCATGATTAACCCCGCTCGTCCAATGGTTATGTATCAATGCATGAAAATAAGCCTGAACCGACTCGATATTACTAGCCTTTCGTTACAGCTTGCTCAAACCAGTTTAACTATTGAAGCAAAACGTGGCGATGCTTGGTTAGAGTTTGATTTGATCAGCGAAGGTGAAGTAGTTGGTCATGGTAAAAAACATATGTTACTAAGTGGCTTACGTGAATATTGTCAAACAAGTATTGATGAAATGGTTGCTCAATACACCGAGAATAAAAAAAGCTACTGCTATAAAAGTTAATAGTCACGATTAGTTACCAACAATCCAAAGCCGATACGACTGTAATCATTTTGTTTATAATGCTCTGAACTCGTTTGGCTTTGTTCTGCTTACTTGGTTTTTTTTCGCTTACTCTATCCCCGAATATACCACGAAATTAAATTCGGACGACAATAACAAGCTTCCCGATGAGTGGTAATTATATTTTTATCAAGTTATTGAGTTTTATAGTGCTGCTCAAAATTCCCCCGTTGCGCTTGTTTATCTTCAATACAGGCCGCAAAAACAGATAAATTTGTAGGCTTTATACAGCCTTCTGGCTGCTGGTAGTATTTAAGCCATGCTTGCTGTTTATCTCCTTGATATTTTGATTTTATCACTATTGCCCCGCTACTTTGAAAAGGTGTTACTACGTTAACGTCTTTATTTTTCACTCCATTGACATTATTTAACGCCTTACTCAAATTACTATTTTTGTGCTTCGTTGGTTTCTTTATTTTCTTAGTTTTTTTCTTACGACTACCTTTTTCACATTGCCACCAACGCTCTCTAGCTGCATCTTCACGCTTTCGTAACCTTATTCCTTCTTGAACTGAATAGCCATTACGTTGTAACGATTGCACATGATGAAGCTTTTCTAATAAGGGAGCACAATGCTTTTTTGCTAATAAATTAGGTGAAAAACTCCAAATAAGACTAACTATTAATACAAACTTAAATTGACACATAAACATTCATTCCTTGAATATTGTCGAGTAGTTATTTATTTAATCATAGTCTATATTTTAGACTATGATTAAATAAATAACATAAATAAGAAAACATGGACGTTCACAATGCTACAGCTGACAATCACAAAATTTTTAATATACTTATTTTTCAATTTACTATTATTTATCCCTGCTTATGCTTACCAATCCAAACATTTCAAGCCTGAAATTCAACATGCAACCCGCTACAAAGTAGTAGAAGATATCAACCAATATTGGGTTTCTGAAAAATTAGATGGTATGCGAGGTTACTGGGATGGACAACAGTTACTCACACGCCAAGGTAATATTATACATAGCCCAACATGGTTTACTAAAAACTGGCCCATAACACCTATGGATGGTGAGTTATGGTTGGGTAGAGATAAATTTCAAACAACTGTATCCTGTGTGAGAAAGATTAAGATTGATGAAGCTTGTTGGCATAATGTGCGTTTTATGATTTTTGATCTTCCAAAACATACAGGTACATTTACTGAACGTATAAAAGCGATGAAAACCATAACAAATACGACATCATCAGCACACTTAGAGATGATTAAACAATTCAAACTATCTAGTAATCAGCAACTTGATAAGACCCTCAATAATATTATATCTAACCAAGGAGAAGGCTTGATGTTGCATAAGGACAATGCTTATTATCATGTTGGTAGAACAAATAACATAATGAAACTTAAAAAAGATCAGCATGCTGAAGCAAGAGTTATAGCTTATATTGGTGGTAAAGGTAAATATCAAGGAATGTTAGGTGCCATAACAGTACAAACAACGACGGGTATAACATTTAATATTGGCTCTGGATTTAGCGATGATGAGCGGGCTAATCCGCCTGAAATAGGCAGTACAATCACCTATAAATATAATGGTAAAACTCAAGCAGGAATACCAAGATTTGCGAGATATTTTCGTATAAGAAATACAGAAGTAGAAGAGGAATTAATGGAGAAAAAATAATTAGCTGCTAAATTGCAGCTAATTATTTTCAATAATATACTGAATGACTTTAAAAGATACAGTGTTTTGCAAAATCTTTAGTTTCTGTTGCTGTCCAGCTGCCTTTATCTTTTTCTTTCATGTCTGCACACCAATCTTCACTTCCTACTTTAGGAGAACAAGCACTAAGTAAGAAAACAACTGATAATAAACCGATAACTTTTTTCATTTGAATATCCACATTTAATTTATATATAAAGAAGTAAACATAACGTCATTCGAAATATCTTGCAACACTTGTTTACAACAAATTAACATTAAACCTGTCAAATAATTCTCTGTGTAGAAATAATCAACAAATTAAATCAGCACTTCATACCGATATTATTTATCGACCGCTTATGGCTGATATGAAAATAATAGTACCTTGAGCCCTTTACCTGCATGAGCTTCTTTAAAAACAGTAGGATTCATTATACGCTGTTCGAAGATACATTCAGGACATGCCTCTGCCACCTCTTTTTTTAAAAAGTCTTCATCCAGATTGGGAGAATTTAAACATAATAATAACTGAGCACCTTCATTCATCCATTGTGGAATTCTACGAATAATCTTTGCATAATCACGCTCAATATTAACACTACCTTTTTGAAATGATGGTGGATCACAAATTAATAGGTCATATTTTCCATACTTTTTGATGCGACTATTTGATTTAAAAATATCAACACCTTCAAAAACAACTTGTTTACCCTCTTTTTTTGCCAGCTTATTTAGTTGATGATTTTCTCGTCCCTTACTTAATGACGACTTACTTAAATCAATATTGACAACTTTACTTGCACCACCTGCGGTTGCTGCTACAGAAAAAGCACAAGTATATGCAAATAAGTTGAGCACATTTTTACCTGCAGCTTGTTGGTAAACCCAAGAACGACCATTAGCCATATCTAAAAACAAACCACTATTTTGTGCTTTGCCAAGTTCAATGTGATAAGAAAGACCATTTTCAGTAACAATAGTCCTATCAACCGTTTCACCTAATAAGA
Source organism: Colwellia sp. C2M11 (assembly GCF_018860915.1). Classification (GTDB taxonomy): domain Bacteria; phylum Pseudomonadota; class Gammaproteobacteria; order Enterobacterales; family Alteromonadaceae; genus Colwellia. The sequence goes on along the minus strand of NZ_JAHKQD010000037.1, from coordinate 45,780 downwards.
GCTGTGTTGGCGCAAATTTTTCATATCGACGCTGTACTTGCACACTTCGACACTTATCCGTTAATGCTTGTAATGCTTTGGCTTGTGTTAGTAGCCACAACTCATCAACAGGCTCATATAGTGTTATCAGCATAACAGGAGATAACCAATCAACATTTACATGCGACAAGTTTTCGTAAGCATGCCCACGACCATGAAAAAGGCGCTGACAATCAGTAAAGTCAATTGGATTTATGTGTTCAATCATATGAAATAGCTTAATAAATTTAGAGTGTTTTTTAAAGAATAAAGCCGAGCAATAATGCCACTGCTCGGCTCAAAGATTAATGATGTGTTACTTTGTAAAGATTTTAAGTAGAAGCGTTAAGTTAAAAACCAAATAGGCTTACACTAAAAAACTTCTGTGCTACGGTGTTAATAAATATAATCAAGACAATAGCAGGGATAAAGGTTCCTAATGAAAAGTTGATATATTTTTCCACCCAAGAACCAATATATGTATCGTTACCAATACTTAAATGCTCAGATAAATTCTTTGCCTTCCAGCGGTAGCTAACAAATACACACAGTAAGAAGCCATTAAGCGGTAATATTGTGTCATAAAAAACATCATACACAATATCAAAGAATGACTTAGTGCCCCCTGCATAAGAAGTAAATTCGGTAAAGAAAGTAACCATACCAAATGATACCGTAGCAAAAACAGTTAATACTCCTGCTGTCATTAATAAAATAGACAAGGCTTTTTTACGACTATTGTTTTTTTCTGTCACTAAATAAGAAACCGGAACTTCGATAATAGACACTAATGAAGTAATGGCGGCAAAGAAAACTAATAGAAAAAAGAATGCCGCAACAGAGCTTGCCCCAACATAACCAATTGAGGTTTGTAATGCTAAAAATATTTTAGGTAAGAAGGTAAATATTAAAGAAACAGAACTGTCACTTAGTTCGCTAGGGTTTACATTAGGATTAAACGAAAAAACTGCTGGTAAAATCATTAAGCCAGCGACGAAGGCTACCCCAGTGTCAGTAATTGCCACTAACTTTGCTGAGTTAGGAATGTTGGTTTTATTATCAATATACGAACCATAAGTAATTAAAATACCCATGCCTAATGATAGCGAAAAAAATGCTTGTGATAAGGCACCATTCACAACACTAGGAGTAATTTTACTAATATCAGGAATCAAGAAGAATTTGATACCAGCTATTGCATTATCTAATGTTAAGACAAAAATAACCATCATGATGAGCATAAAGAACAAGGTAGGCATTAATATTTTAGCCGCTCTTTCAATACCATCCTTAACACCTGCTACCAAAATAAAGTTTACAATAGCCACCACTGCAGCCATAGCAGCAAATAAGTATGGGCTATTAATAAACTCACCAAACCCATTACCACTTGCTAAGTAATCTAAATTACCTGATATTGTCATCACAATATAGCCAAATATCCATACTGTAATCACCATATAAAATACGGCAATCATAAAAGGTGTTAGAACACCTAGAAAGCCTGCAGCTCCCCAAAGACTACTATTATTACTTAAAGACTTATATGCACCTACAGGCTCTTTTGCTGTTTTTCTACCGACAGCCATTTCGGCAATCATGACAGGCAAACAAATTAAAAAAACGAATAGCGCATACAAAATTAAAAATGCTCCTCCGCCATTTTTAGCTGCATTCACAGGAAAGCCAACTAAATTCCCAATACCTACAGCAGAACCTGCCGCAGCAAGAATAAAGCCAATACGGGAACTAAAATGTTCTCTAGATGTACTCATAAACGTCCTTCACTTATTTTTATACTTTTTATATTCTTATTTTAATTTTTAAAACCATTCGATGCTAGCAAGCTTTCTTGCCTTTGTCTCTTTTAAGCTCAGCATACAATATCAATAAGTGTATAGTAATTTATCCACTATTCTATGCAAACAACCTTTGTCACCTTACCTAGAAAACAGCTTAGGGTTCATTACTATTAAAATACTCTCCGCATCTTTTGACGCTATTTCAACCACTTGTTCAATATCAGCTCTAGTGAGTTTTAAGCTTTCACATAAAGACTGATCGATCAATTCATCAATTTCAAATAGATCACTATGACTATCAAATAAAGCGAGTCTTGATGCCAAATTTAAAATTTTAACATCATTATTAATTTGATTACTTTGTGCTTGATGAAAGTGACGAATGGGAATAATAATTTTTTCTGGTAACTGCCAAATTTTAAGTAATACAGCTGAAATATCAGTATAAGTATAACCAAGTGCTTCTTCTTGTAATACCCAAGGTAAATTGTCACGATTATATTGCTCACAGTCTTGTGCGACTTCAGGGGTAATTTTAGCAACTAATAATTCACCAAAATTCTGTAAAAGGCCAGCAACAAATAAACGCTCAATATCTTTTACACCAGCCTTAATTGCTAAGCCTCTGGTAACCAAACCACAATAAATACTCATACGCCAAAACCGTTTTAAATTAATGGCTTGGTTTTCGAAATGTTTAAAAGCAGAGCCGGCTAAGTCTACCAACATCATATTATATACGGCTTGTGTACCAATAATCGTAATCGCCCGTGAAATTGTACTGATTTCTCCAGGAAAATTATAAATAGCACTATTAGCTAATTGTAATAATCTAGAGGTCATCGATGGATCAATACTGATAATATCTGCAAAATCAGTGATAACTGAATTTTCATCTTCCATCAATGCTTTTACTTTAAAACAGGCATCAGGCAAAGCAAAAGAACCATTTGCTTGAAGTGCATATTCATATGCGTTCATAGTAACCCTTTTTTAAATCAATCTTGATAGTGAGTTACTTAAATGGTACACCACTATCCTCTTTAATATGTTCTGTAACCATATAGGTATGCGTTTGTGATATTGACGGTAAACCCGCAACTTTTTCTAAAATCAAACGATAACTTTCCATGTCAGAAAATCGTGTCTTCAATAAGTAATCATAGCCACCCGCAACTAAATGACATTCAACAATTTCTTCAATTTTGACCACTTCTTTTTTGAACAGCTTAAAAACATCTGCAGTTGTTCTATCTAAGGTCACTTGTATAAAAGCTGTCATACCATAACCAAGTTTTTGAGCACTTAGAAATGCGCCATAACGTTTTATATAGCCACCGTCTTCTAGGCGTTTAACACGATCTAAACACGGACTAGCACTTAAATTAACTTTTTTAGCTAACTCAACATTAGTAATTCGACCATCTATCTGAAGTGTTTTTAGGATTGCTATATCGACACGATCTAGGGGCTTTATTTTGGTCATTATCCAAAGTACCACAATTTCTAGTGAGTAAAATAAATAATGCCATATATTCAATGGATAAGAAATAAAAAAGGCGAAACCATTGAGTTTCGCCTCTTAAAATATCAATATTTTAGCTGTTGTTAGTCATCTTCTTCAACTAAAGTCATTAATGATGTATTACCCCCTGACGCGGTAGTATCTATACTAATGGTTTTTTCAGTTAATAAACGTTGAATTAAGTTATCAAAATACTCTGAAGTAATCACAGGTAAAATTGCTCCTTTGCGTTGAGAAAGCTTTTCACTCATGTAATGTTTTAAGTCACAACTACTGTCGACTACAACACCAGCAAGCGCATCATGAGCTAGCATAGCTTCTAGATGATGCAATTTGGCAACTTGTAAAATACCAACATCTGCCCCAGTAGAAATAAATTTATCTCTAAAAGCTAATGCTTCTTCATAATACAAATCAGACACCACTGATATTACCGTATTACCGGTTGCTAATGCTGTTACAACAGACATAACCCAAAAATGAAAACTTACATTATCGTCTGCAAAACAAATAAGATTTCCACGGTTTTCTAAGTAAATGATATTAGATTCACCTGTAGGCCCTGGTAACTCTTGGGGTTTTTTCATACGTTTTTCAATATTGATTAACTGATCACGCGCTGCTGCTAAGGTGCGATTTAAGTTCTCAGCTAAGTCATCCACAATTTCAACATGGGCAATTTTTGCCAGTAATTGTCTAACATGCGAAATACGTGTATTTAAATCTGTTAAGCGCCATTTCTTTTGTGCATCATCAGCTATACCCATATAATCATCAGCTTGGCTTTGCTCTTTTTTATCACCAGTTAAAGCCAGTGCTTGTGCAGGTAATAAATGAACTTTCTCTTCATCTGGTGTTGCTTTTTCAACTACTAAACGCGAAAGGTAATTAGGCCCACCTGCTTTAGGACCTGTGCCTGACAGACCTCGTCCACCAAAAGGTTGTACGCCTACAATCGCACCAATGATATTACGGTTAATATAAACATTACCTGCTCGTGATAATTTGGCTAACTCAATCGCTCTATGCTCTATACGCGTATGAATTCCCATAGTTAAACCAAAGCCTGTACTATTGATTTTTTCAATAACGTCTTCTATTTCTTCGCCTTTAAAGCGAATAATATGAACACAAGGACCAAAAACTTCTTTGGTTAAAACATTAATGTCATTAATTTCATACAAACGTGGAGCAAAGAAAAAATGACCATCTTCAGGCTGAGTATCTTGCCCGTTCTCGCCACCAAATAGTTCACACTGATATAAAAGCGTACCATTACTTTCCATGTAATCACTATGAGCATTAAGTGCATCAAGTGCTTTTTGATCAATAACTGGGCCTACATCCGTGCTTAACCTTGCTGGATTACCAATATGCAGTTCAGCTAGAGCACCTTTAAGCATGGTAATAACACCATCCGCAATATCTTCTTGTAGAAATAGTACTCTTAAAGCTGAACAACGTTGACCTGCTGATTGAAAACCAGATGAAATGACGTCATCAACTACTTGCTCTGGTAAAGCAGTAGAATCAACTATCATGCAATTTTGTCCACCTGTTTCAGCAATCAATGGAACTTGGTCGCCTCCTCGTTCTGCTAATGTTTGAGAAATTCGCGTTCCTGTTTCAGTCGAGCCTGTAAACATAATGGCAGCAACTCTTTCATCAGGCACGATTATACTGCCTACATCACTACCTCGAGCTAAAACAACCTGTACAACATCTTGAGGTAATCCCACTGATTGCATTAATTCAATAGTTCGTAAAGCAATAAGACTTGTTTGTTCTGCAGACTTCGCCAATACAGTGTTACCCGTCACTATTGCTGCAGCAACTTGTCCTAAAAATATTGCGAGAGGAAAGTTCCAAGGACTAATACATAATACAACACCACGAGGTTCAAGCCTTTCATCAACACTTTGTTCTATTGCACGGGCAGCATAGTATCGACAAAAATCAACGGCTTCACGCACTTCATCAATACCATCTTGTGTAACTTTACCTGCTTCTTTGATACATAAGGCAATCAATTCGTCCATATGTCGCTCTAAAATATCAGCGATACGACATAATAAGTCGGCACGTTCTTTGACCGGTGTTTTCGACCAAGTAACAAAAGCACGATCAGCCTGGTCTATCATTGCTAACATATCATCTTTGGTATGAAGATAATGAAAGCCAATTATTTCACTATGATTAGCTGGATTTCTAACAGGTTCGGCGCCTTCAGGTACATCATTCTTATTTAATAGATTATCAACCAGCCAATTATCTAATGCTGATTTCAAATCAGTAATAGTCGGGATATCAGTTAAATCAAGACCTTTTGAATTATCGCGACTGTCAATTGTAATGCTTAATTTTTTCTTATTTTCATTACGATAAAGGTCAATAGGCATCATGATTTGCCCGTTGTATCTATCTTTTAAGCGTTGTGTTTTTTCAACTGGATCTTCAAGTAAAGACTCTACCGGTTGTGATTCATCAACAATTGCATTCACAAAAGAAGAGTTAGCACCATTTTCTAATAAACGGCGTACTAAATAAGCCAATAAGTCTTCATGATGCCCTACAGGTGCATAAATCCGGCATTGAATGCTTTCTTGAGATACTATTTGATCATATAAAGAATCCCCCATGCCATGTAAACATTGGAATTCAAAACCATTTTTATCTTCACCAGCAAGCTCGACAATAGTTGCCGCTGTGTAAGCATTATGTGTGGCAAATTGCGGGTAAATACTATCGCGGTAATCAAGTAATTTATTCGCACAAGCATGATAAGAAACATCAGTTGAAGACTTACGCGTAAATACAGGAAAATCAACCATACCATCTTTTTGAGCGTTTTTAATCTCGGTATCCCAATAAGCACCTTTAACTAAACGAACCATCATACGACGATTGGTTTTAAGTGTAAGATCTCTTAACCAATCAACAACAAACATTGCACGTTTTTGATAAGCTTGTAATGCAATACCAAATCCTTGCCAATCACCAAGATCTGTATCTGTAAAAACCGCTTCGATAATATCAAGTGATATATCTAAACGCTCAGACTCTTCGGCATCAACAGTTAAGCCAATATTATAGTGTTTCGCTTGTAAGCATAAGGCCTTTAATTTAGGTACAATTTCATCCATTACTCGCGCTTGATGAGTAAACTCATAACGAGGGTGAATAGCAGATAATTTTACTGAAATACCAGGAACACGGCGCGGATCATTTTTACCTGAAGCAAGTGCAACTTTGCCAATTTCTTCAATAGCATCTTGATATGACTTCAAATATCGCTCAGCATCAGCCATTGAACGAGCACCTTCGCCTAACATGTCATAAGAGTAAACATAACCTTGCTGCTCTTTAGTAGCAGCACGTACAGTCGCTTCTTTAATGGTTTCTCCCATTACGAACTGCTTACCCATAATTTTCATAGCATAATTCATTGATTTACGAATTACAGGCTCGCCTAAACGGCCAATAGTTTTTTTCAATAAACCAAATTTATCTTGTTTACGTTTATCTGCGTAATCAACCATAGAGCCAGTGATTAATAACCCCCAAGAAGAGGCATTAACAAAAATAGAGTCACTTGTACCTAAATGGGTACTCCATTGACCTTGTGATATTTTATCACGTATCAAAGCGTCTTGAGTATGCTTATCAGGCACACGTAAAAGCGCTTCTGCCAAACACATCAGTACAACACCTTCATCCGAAGACAATGAGTATTCATTTAATAGTGCATCAATGGCACCATTACCTTCTTGGTCTCGACGAATCTGCAACACCATTTTACGGGCACGTTCCCAAGCACGGCTTCGTGCACTCACATTTACTTCTGCAAATGGTAAAATATGGTCAACAGCAGCATTTTCATCTATGCGGTAAAACTCACGAATTTTCTGACGAATTGGACAATCCGTATTAAATGAACCAGTAAATAGCATTGGCGAACCTCAACAAAGCAAACAGAATATTTCTGTCTTGATTATAGTAAACAAATTTCGAGGCGCATTCTAATGGTAAAACAACAGAAGGTGTTGGTTATTTTCGAAATTACGCCATTTATAATACTGAAAAAGCCAGAATTTACAGTAGAATATTCCACGTAAATTCTGGCTTTTGTATGTTATTCAGCTTTATTACAATAAAATCAATAGGATTTTACGGTAATGCCACTCTTATTAATCAATATTAATACGAGTAATATCTGCACCTAAAGCTTGTAATTTATCTTCTATTTTTAAGTAACCGCGATCGATATGGTAAATACGGTCAACTTGAGTGGGAGTTTCTGCTACTAAACCGGCAATAACTAAACTTGCAGAAGCACGTAAATCTGTTGCCATCACTTGTGCACCGTTTAATGAATTAACACCTTTTACAATGGCAGTATTACCTTCAAGGGTAATGTCTGCTCCCATTCTTTGTAACTCAGGTACATGCATAAATCTATTTTCAAAAATAGTTTCGATTACCGTTGCTGTACCTTGTGCTAATACATTCAAAGTCATAAATTGCGCTTGCATATCTGTTGGAAATGCAGGGTGTGGCGCAGTTTTAACACTAACTGCTTTTGGTTTTTGAGTCATTGCTAACTCAATCCATTCTTCACCTTCGCTATTTTCACCAATACTAATAACAGCACCAGCTTCAGTGAGTTTAGACAATACAGCTTCTAAGCCACTCGAGTCAGTATTTAAACACCTTACTTTTCCTTGAGTAACCGCTGCAGCAACCAAAAAAGTACCGGTTTCAATTCGATCAGGCATAACACTATATTCACTACCACATAATTCACTAACTCCTTCAATGGTTAGTGTATTAGTGCCAGCACCCGAAATTTTTGCTCCCATACTAATTAAGCAGTTAGCTAAATCTACAATTTCAGGCTCTTGCGCCGCATTTTCAATAATAGTAACGCCATCAGCTAATGCTGCAGCCATCATTAGGTTTTCAGTGCCGGTAACACTGACCACATCCATAAAGATATTAGCGCCAGTTAAACGACCTTCTTTATTCGCAACAATATAGCCATTTTCTACATCTATATCGGCAGCCATCGCTTTTAAACCTTGAATATGTAAATTCACAGGGCGGGCACCAATAGCACATCCTCCAGGTAATGAAACTTCAGCATGCCCCATACGGGCAAGCAATGGACCAAGCACTAAGATAGAGGCTCTCATCGTTTTAACAAGATCATAAGGAGCACAACACTGAGTGATATTACTCGCATCTATTTCTAATTTATCTTCAGCTAACCATTGTGTCTTAGCACCTAATTGACCTAATAATTTTACTGTTGTTAAAATATCATTTAACTTAGGTACATTACTAAAAACAATAGGCGTTTTTGATAACAGTGCTGACATTAAAATAGGGAGTGCGGCGTTCTTAGCCCCAGAGATAGTAACTTCACCATGTAGTGGCTTGCCACCAATAACTTTAAATGCGTCCAAAATGCTTACTTCTTACTTAAAAAATGAATGGATAAATACTTAACTAGTATTGCATGCCTTTACTTATTAAACAATTTGTCTCACAACCATTGTAGGTTTCTAGAGTACTAAATTGTTTTGAATTACGTTTGAATACCAACTAGGATTAATCGTATTAGGCACAACTCTTACATATTGAATAATTTATCACGTTGCCATTGCGCAGTAGTAAAAGTTTTTACTGTTACTGCATGTATACTGCCATCTTTAATCGCATCAGCTAGAGCTGCAAAAACAACTTGTTGTCGTTTAACGCGAGATAATTCTCCAAACATATCAGCAACGGCAATAACACTACATTGTGAACCATCAAATTTAACCAATAGTTCATCAAGCTCTAGCGCGTCATTTATCAATTTTTCTATTTCTATTACTTCCAAAGGGTATTCCTTAATCTGGTATTCTTAGCTTTTGTTAGCGAGAGGTAGAAAACCCTCTACACCACTTAAGCTAATTAAATTTTTTAGTTTTGTTGGGATGTTACTAAAAGATAATTGACAACGACTGCTATTCGCTTGTTCTAATAAATAGAAAAGCCAAGCAAGCCCTGCCGTATCAATTCGAGTAACTTGTTGTAAATCTATCACTAAAGATTGCTGGGTAATGATCTGCTTAATACTTTTTTTAGATATTTGCATCACTGTTTGTCGTGTTAATTCACCAACTAACACGCCATTATCTTCAGTTACATTTAACGTAATTTTATCCACAAATTTTTCGCCATTTACTGAGGTTATCTTAATGTTTTATCGTGACAAATTAGTCTTTAAAAACAATATCTCGCTCACTTTTCTCTCTTAATAGCTCGGTAACATGGGGCAAGCCTTTTTGACGAATAACTCCGCCTAATTCAGCCTGTTTACTGTCGAGTAAACTAACACCTTCTGCTATCATATCAAAGGCTTTCCATTCATCTGTTTTTCTATTTTTTCTTACTTTAAATGAAACATCAATATTTTCTCTATCTGGCATAATAATACGAGTATCTACTGCAACAATTTTATTATCAGCAAAGTCCTTAGCTGGAGAGAATTCCACAACTTGATTATCATATAAGGTAAAAACTTGTGCATAAGAAGTAATTAAGTACTCTCTAAAAACCGGCACAAACTCTTTTCGTTCTTGCTCGGTAGTATTCTTTAAATGCTTACCAATAACTTTAAATGCTGAATATTGATAATTAATGTAAGGCATTAATTCTTCACGAACAATATTCTTAATAATATTTGGGTCAGCTTTTATTGCTTGTTGTTCATCAGCAAAGCGCTTAAAGGTATTACCGGCAACTTCCTTGATCATTAAATATGGGTCTTTTTTATCGACATAAATACGAGACGCATCAACAAAGTCTTCTGTTTCTTCATCTTCTATATTATTCGTTGCTTGTTGAGCTGCAAATACAAAGCTGCTTTGTATTGATAAACAAGATAAAATAACAACAAGAAATAATGTGGTTTTTAAATTTATCATTTTATGGACTTTTTCCTCTTTCATTACTAATCACCACTTCCTTGGCTAAATAAAAACTGCCCTATTAATTCTTCTAAAACTAAAGCAGGTTTGGTATCTTCAATAAAGTCATTGGGTTGAAGAATATCTAACGATTCAATCATAAAGCCAGGTTGAAGGCCTATATATTGTTCACCTAATAATCCAGCAGTTAAAATAGCGACTGACGTTGCTTCTGAAAATTGATTATATTTACTGTAAATCTCTAATGTAACCACAGGCGTATAATCTGTTTCATCAAGAGAGATATCACTAACACGACCTACAACAACGCCACCTACTTTAATAGGAGAACGAACTTTTAATCCACCAATATTATCAAACTTGGCGAAAAGGTTGTAATGCTCACCTCCCCCCGACATCCCCGTATTAGCAACTTTAAGTGCCAACACAAGTAATGCAGCAATACCTAAAGCAACAAAAAAACCTACCAATAACTCTACTTTTTTTGACAACATGTTTTCACCAAACGCCTTTTAAATTTACTTAACACCCAAACAAAGCAGGTATTCACAATCAATATTACCTTGCAAACATCAATGCCGTTAAAACAAAATCGAGTGCTAAGACTAATAACGATGATTGTACCACAGTTGAAGTTGTGGCTCTTGAAATACCTTCAGAGGTAGGTTCACAATCAAACCCTTTATAAACAGCAATCCAAGTAACAACAAAAGCAAAAACTACACTTTTGATAATACCATTTAAAATATCTTTATTAAAATCTACCTGCGCCTGCATAACAGACCAAAAAGTACCTGAATCAACTCCTAACCAGTCAACACCAACTAAATGGGCTCCTAATATCCCCACCATAGAGAATATAGCGGCTAATAGCGGTAAGCTAATAAATCCAGCCCAAAACCGTGGAGCAATCACACGGCGTAAAGGGTCTACTGCCATCATTTCTAAACTTGATAATTGTTCAGTTGCTTTCATCAAGCCTATTTCAGCTGTCAGTGCTGAACCAGCACGGCCAGCAAACAATAACGCAGCAACGACAGGACCTAATTCACGCAGCAAGGATAAGGCAACCATAGGTCCAAGACTTGCTTCTGCACCATAACTCACCAAGATGGTATAGCCTTGTAACGCTAGCACCATACCGATAAAGCCACCAGAAACAACCGTAATAACTAATGACATCACACCAATACTGTACAATTGGTTTATTAACAGTGGCGTTCCTTTGCGAATGTTAGGGATATGAAGTAATGCCGAGAGTAAAACAATAACTGCCCGCCCTAACCCACTAATTAACGCTAAAGTATTTCTACCTAATAGCTGTAATTGATTCATCAACGCTTCCCTCTTTCGCTTAACGCGTTTGAACCTTTAATTAATTCATTTTGATAATTAGGCGCTTCAAAGTGAAAAGGCACTGGGCCATCAGCCTCGCCATGCACAAACTGTTTAACCAATGAAGAGTTATGATTTCTAATTTGATCAGGAGTTCCTTGACCAATAATTTTTTGTTCCGCAATAATGTAAATGTAGTCAGCAATACTCATTACTTCTGGTACATCATGAGACACAACAACAGATGTTAAACCTAAAGCATCGCTTAACGAACGAATTAAACGAACAATTACCCCCATAGATATCGGATCTTGTCCCGCAAAAGGTTCATCGTATAAAATTAATTCAGGATCAAGTGCTATTGCACGTGCTAAAGCAACACGTCGAGCCATACCACCAGAGAGTTCATTAGGATGTAAATCTCGTGCACCGCGTAATCCTACGGCTTCAAGTTTCATCAATACTATTTTTTCAATTATAGCTTCAGGTAACTGACTATGTTCACGAATAGGAAAAGCAATATTGTCATAAACATTCATATCTGTAAAAAGCGCGCCACTTTGAAAAAGCATGCTCATACGTTTACGCGTTTCATATAGATTTTTTCGAGAAAGCTGTGGAATATCATTACCTGCAAATAAGATTTTTCCAGATTCAGGTTTAATCTGCCCGCCAATTAAACGTAATAAAGTAGTTTTGCCAATACCACTTGGCCCCATAATGGCGGTAACTTTACCTGTAGGTATAGACAAACTTATATCATTATAAATAACCCGCTCACCTCGTTTAAAGGTTAGATTATGTATATCAACTAAATTCTCATGCTTATCGTTTTCGATCATATTATTAATTATGCCTTATTGATTAAAAACGATTTTACCTGACCACCTCAAATTCTTCACTAAAAATTCACAATTTAGTGAATAATAAGCATCATTAAGTGTTAGAAAATGTAAAAAGGGATGTTTTTAGCTTTTTATATCGCTTATTTTCTTTTAATCGAATTAATTCCTTTTTTTTTCTGCTACAAACAGCGACAATTTGCACCTCAAAACTGGAGTCATAAATGTTAGAACACGTTGGAATATTATTAATTGCCCTTACTGTACTCGTGTGGAGTGCGGATAAATTTGTTTTAGGTGCATCATCATTAGCAAGAAATATAGGCGTTTCACCAATGATCATTGGTTTAACGATAGTTGCCATGGGCTCATCAGCTCCCGAAATGATGGTAGCTGCGGCAGCATCTTTGCAAGGAAGCCCTGATACAGCCATTGGTAACGCGGTTGGTTCAAATATTACCAATATAGCACTAGTGTTAGGTCTTAGCGTCTTAATAAAACCCCTAATGGTATCCTCTTCAACCATTAAACAAGAATTGCCACTTTTATTGCTATTTTCTTTAGTAGCTTACTGGATGATTTCTGATAATTTCTTTAGTTTGACTGAAGGTATTATTTTAATGGTGAGTTTTTTCGGTTTTATATCAATTTTATTAATCAAGGCCATGCGACAACGAAAAGCCAACAAAATTGATGACCCTTTAATTATTGAAGCTGAACAAGATATACCAGAAGCAACAAGTACATCCAAATCTATTTTTTGGTTAATCGCTGGTATTGTTTTATTAGTATTAAGCGCTCACTTCCTTGTTGATTCTTCAATATTTATTGCAAAAGCCTATGGTATTAGTGATCTTGTTATTGGTTTAACTATTATTGCTATTGGCACAAGCTTGCCTGAATTAGCAGCAAGTATTGCGAGCATCTTAAAGAAAGAAGATGACTTAGCGATGGGGAATATTGTCGGCTCTAACCTCTTTAACATACTAGCAGTATTGCCTTTTGCAGGTATTATCGCACCAGGCCCAATAAATCCTGAAGCATCGATTCGCGACATTCCTATTATGCTCGCAATCACAGGGTTACTATTTTTACTGTGTTTTAGCCGTAAAGCGGGCTGCTTTAGACTTACCCGCATAAAAGGTGCATTATTATTAATGTGTTTTTGTGGTTATCAAGCATTACTTTATAGCCAAACAACCATTAACTAGCACAAAATATTAGTTTAAGCTGAGCCATGAAAAACTTTAAAAAACTTGCTAAAAATGTAATTAACATTGAACAACAAGCAATTAAAGAGTTATTACAATATATTGACCATAACTTTGAATACGCCTGTCAATTAATGTTTAACTGCCAAGGCCGTGTTATTGTTATTGGTATGGGGAAGTCGGGACATATTGGCGGTAAAATAGCAGCCACATTAGCAAGTACGGGCACCCCTGCTTTTTTTGTTCACCCAAGTGAAGCCAGTCATGGTGATCTGGGTATGATCACCAAAGACGATGTTGTACTAACAATTTCTAATTCAGGTGAAACAGGCGAAGTTCTCGCGATTACGCCTGTGATAAAACGCATTGGGGCAACACTCATCGCTATGACGGGCAATATCAACTCTACATTAGCCAAATTAGCTGATACACATATTTGTATCAAGGTTTCGGCTGAAGCTTGCCCATTAGGATTAGCTCCAACGTCCAGTACTACTGCAACATTAGTAATGGGCGATGCTATTGCCGTTGCTCTACTTAATGCTCGTGGGTTTACCGCAGATGACTTTGCTTTATCTCACCCTGGTGGTAGTTTAGGTAAACGTTTATTACTTCGCTTGAGTGATATTATGCATCAAGGCGATCGTATTCCTATTATTTCAGAAGATGCATTGATAAAAGACGCATTAGTGGAAATGTCACTTAAAGGCTTAGGCATGACCGCCGTTGTTAATAAACATAAGCAACTTGTTGGTTTATTTACTGATGGTGATTTACGGAGAATTCTTGATTTACAAATTGATATTCATCGGGACAATATAACAACCGTTATGACTAAATTCCCAACTTTAGCACAAGCAGACATGTTAGCAGCGCAAGCGCTAAATATAATGGAAGATAAAAAAATCAATGGTTTGATTATCGTTGATGAAAAACAAATACCTATTGGTGCAATGAATATGCATGACTTACTAAGATCAGGAGTTCTTTAAATGGAAAATATCACTAATACTATTCAAAATTCTAATACACTTTATGGTGATGTATCACTAAACGTATTAGAACGAGCCAAAAAAATTAAATTACTTGTTTGTGATGTTGATGGTGTTTTTTCAGATGGTCGTATTTATTTAGGTAATGATGGCGAAGAACTTAAAGCATTCCATACTAAAGATGGCTTTGGAATAAAAGCACTTGGTAATAGTGGTGTAGAGGTTGCAATAATCACTGGTAGACGTTCAGCTATTGTAGCTAACCGGATGTCAGCTTTAAATGTTAAACACATTATACAAGGGCAAGAAGATAAATTGCCTGCACTGATGACTTTAATTCAAAAACTTAATTTAACCCCTGATGAAGTAGCTTACATAGGAGACGATATTCCAGACTTAGCATGTATTTTACACGTTGGTTTAGGTATTGCTGTGTCTGATGCACATCCAGCTGTATCAGCAAAAGCTAATTATACAAGCTTTATTAATGGTGGTTTCGGCGCAGTACGAGAAGTTTGCGACTTGATAATGCAATGTCAAGACACTATTGATAATGCTACAGGCGCGAGTGTATGACACGGATAAATTTTTTAGCCTTTTTAATCTTGCTATTAGCCGCTACGGTTTATGGAATAATCGAATGGCGACAGTCAAAAATAATACCAGGTGAAGTCATCGACAGTGAACTCACACCTGACTTTATAGCGGAAGCACTTAAAACTGATATTTACACCGATTCAGGCGTACTTTCACATGCTATTATTGCTAAGAGAATGGAGCATTATGCCAAACTTGAACTAACACACTTCGAGCTACCTAAGTACACATTGTATCCCCAAGCATCATCGAAAGATAATATTGACGGCTCCGATTTAGCAAATGAAAATAGCTCGAGTAACAAACTAACAAAAAATGCACCATGGAAGCTTAGCGCTAAAGAAGCAACGCTATATAAAAATAATAGGGTTATTTTAAATCATCGAGTACACTTAAGTGCAACTGATAAAAATAGTTTAATACAAGAAATTCATTGCAAATATTTAGAGCTTGATTTAAATACTAATATCATTAGCTCAGATCAAACGGTAATGGTGCAAGGAAAAGACTTCACTATGTATGGCTCAGGTTTAATAATTGACTTAAACACTAAACAGATGACATTAACCGAACATGTACGTACTATTTACAAAAAAAATAATGGTTACCCTCTAAATGACAATTAAAAAAATTAGCAAAGGTTTCTTATTAAGCTCATTACTGCTCTCGTTAGCACTTCCAGTATGCGCGGCTAAGAAAGATCTCACACAAGAAATCACGATAAAATCGAAACGTCAATCAGCTGATTTAAAAAATAAAATAGCGAGTTATTTAGATGACGTTAGTATAAACCAAGGCTCTATTTCGATTAGTGCTGATATTGTTCAAGTTTACAGTAAAGTTGATGATAAAACTCAACAAAAACAAGACACTTACCTTGCCAAAGGTGAACCTGCTGTTTTCAAACAACAATTAGAAGATGGTAGTTTAATCAGCTTGCAAGCTAATGAGATAACCTATCAACCAGATCAAAATATCATTACCATCTCAGGTAATGCGCAAGTACAACAAGCAGGTAGTAAAGTGACAGGAGAAATAATCACTTACAATACGCTAAATGAGAAATTGGAAGCTATCAGTAGTGATAATGATTCAGTAACCACTGTTTTGCAGCCAGCTCAAATAAAAGCTCAACAAGATAAGAAAAGTAATGACAGTAACAAGCAATAATAATAACGGCGAAGCTAATAATTCGACTTTGATAGCTAAAAACCTATCAAAAGCTTACAAAAACAAAAAAGTTGTTAAAAACGTTAGTTTAGCGGTAAGCTCAGGACAAATTGTTGGCTTACTGGGGCCTAATGGAGCAGGAAAAACGACTTCTTTTTACATGATTGTTGGCTTAGTACCCAATGATAATGGCCAAATAATGCTGAATGACGAAGATGTAACACTATCGCCTATGCATGAACGCGCACGTCGAGGTATTGGGTATTTACCTCAAGAAGCCTCTATTTTTAGAAAACTAACCGTTACTGAAAATATTATGGCAATATTACAAATTCGAAAAGGCCTTAATGAAAATGAAAGGCAAACAAAATTAGAGCACCTCTTAGAAGAATTTAATATCAGCCATATTAAAGATAATTTAGGTATGAGTTTATCAGGAGGGGAAAGGAGACGCGTAGAAATAGCCCGTGCTTTAGCAGCAGATCCTGAATTTATATTACTTGATGAACCTTTTGCAGGTGTTGACCCTATTTCTGTCGGCGACATAAAAAAAATAATTATTCATCTTAAAAACCGTGGTCTTGGTATCTTAATAACTGACCACAATGTTCGTGAAACACTTGATGTATGTGAGCATGCTTACATTGTTAGTCACGGTGAAATAATAGCAGAAGGAGATTCTAATCAAATTCTTGCTAATCAAAAGGTAAGAGATGTATACCTAGGCGAGCAATTCACGCTATAGTTAACATATATAATAAATTCGTAGACTATACTTGCTCTAAGTTAGTAACTATAAACAATAATAACAGGAATTAAGACAACGTAGATGCGCCCAACTCTGCAACTCCGGATAGGACAACAACTAACCATGACGCCACAACTGCAACAAGCTATAAAGCTTTTGCAGTTATCGACGTTAGAGCTTCAACAAGAAATTCAAGAAGTACTTGAAAGTAATCCTCTGCTTGAAATTAATGATCAAGAAACCTCAGATAATAATTCAGAGGATAGTAGAGATAAACTTGAAGAAGCTTTTTCAGCCACCATCACAGAACGATCTACCAGTGATGGAAGTGAAGATTCATCAGCCTCTATTGATGAGATAAGTACAACAGAAGCAATGGAGAAAAATGACATACCAGAAGAGTTGAACATTGATACAACTTGGGAAGAAAGTTACAGTGCTGGTACGTCAAATACAGGGGCAATTAGTAGCCCAAGTGAAGATTACACCTATCAAGGTGAAACGATCGATTCAATACAAGATCACCTTTTATGGCAAATGGAATTAACGCCATTTTCAGAAACTGATCGCACGGTTGCTATCGCTATTATAGAGGCTGTTGATGAAGCAGGTTATCTTACGATATCGAGTGAAGAAATATTAGAAAGTGTTGGTATAGAAGGACTGGAACTTGATGAAGTCGAAGCGGTATTAAAACGTATTAATGTCTTTGATCCTGTTGGTGTTGCAGCCCGTTCTATCGCTGATTGTTTAATTATTCAATTAAATCAGTTTGATCCTGAAACCCCTTACTTAAAAGAAAGTAAATTAATTATCGGCGAGCATATCGACTTACTCGGTAATCGTGACTATCGACAATTAATGCGTAAAACTCGCCTCAAAGAAGAACAGTTACGTGAAGTAATGCGTTTGATACAGAGCTTAAATCCTCGTCCTGGTGATGCAGTAGTGAAAAGCGATGATCAATATGTTATTCCTGATGTTTCCGTAGAAAAGAAAAATGGTCGTTGGGTTGTCGAATTAAACCCTGATACTGCTCCTAAGCTATCAGTAAATCAACAATATGCTGCCATGACAAAAACAACAAAATCTTCTAGTAATGACGGACAGTTTATTCGAACAAACTTACAAGAAGCTAAATGGTTTATTAAAAGTTTAGAGTCACGTAATGATACTTTACTTAAAGTATCTAACTGCATTGTACAACGTCAACAAGGCTTTTTAGAACATGGCGCTGAAGCGATGCGACCTATGGTATTAAATGATATTGCTGAAGCCGTGGATATGCATGAGTCAACTATATCTCGCGTAACTACGCAAAAATATATGCACACGCCTAGAGGTATTTTTGAATTAAAATACTTTTTTTCAAGTCATGTTAGTACCGAAAATGGAGGTGAATGTTCATCAACTGCCATACGTTCATTAATTAAAAAACTCATTTTAGCAGAAACACCCGCTAAACCGCTCAGTGATAGCAAAATGGCAGACTTACTAGCGCAACAAGGAATTAATGTTGCTAGACGTACTATAGCTAAGTATCGTGAATCCTTATCTATACCACCGTCCAACCAACGTAAGAGTTTATTATAGCCTGTGACTTTATTTTCTGAATTAACTAGAGAAGGAACATACTTATGCAAATTAACCTTACCGGTCACCATGTAGAAGTAACGTCATCATTACGCGATTGTGTTGAAACAAAATTAGCTAAATTAGAGCGACATTTTGATCATATCAATAATGTTCATGTAGTCTTGACTGTTGAAAAGTTAGAACAGATAGCTGAAGCAACTATACATTTAAAAGGCAGTGAAATTCATGCTTCAGCAGTAAGTGCTGATATGTATACCTCGATAGATACTTTGGTGGATAAACTAGATCGCCAAGTACTCAAATACAAAGGCAAAATAACACAACATTAGTTTTATCCATTATAATTATGACACTACAAAATATATTAACACTGAACTGCACACGTTGTGCAGTTCCAGTTCAAAGCAAAAAGCGTTTACTTGAACTAATTTGCCAACTTGCCGCCAATGAACTAATTGACTCTAACCCAACAGATCTATTAGATAGCTTAATGAATAGAGAGAAAATGGGGAGTACTGGTATCGGCAACGGTATCGCTATCCCTCACGGCAGACTAAACAATACAGACAAAGCTATTGCCGTGTTTTTAACTACTGAAAACGCAATTGACTTCGATGCAATTGATAATAGACCTGTTGATATATTTATTTGCCTATTTGTACCTGAAGACAATACGCAAGCGCATTTAGAAACGTTGCAAAGTATTGCCAAATTATTTAGTGATCGCAAAACAGCTAAAAAAGTTCGTAAATGCACCAGCCAACAAGAGATGTTTGATCTTATTCAACAAACCGCTTAATCAATAAGTTGAAATATATTTCTACACAATAAAACCTAATGCATAGCTAATTCATGCGGAACTTAAAAATATGAAACTTATCATTGTTAGTGGCCGCTCTGGCTCAGGGAAATCAGTTGCATTAAGAGTATTAGAAGATTTAGGATATTATTGTGTTGATAATATTCCTGTTAATTTACTACCTGCATTAACCCATACCGTGATTAATGATTATGACAATGTTGCAGTAAGCCTAGATGTTCGTAACTTACCTAACAATCCTAAGGATATTGTAGAGATCATTGAATATTTACCTGATGCAGTTGATGTAACGACATTATTTTTAGATGCAGATGACAATGACCTTATTCGTCGTTTTAGTGAAACAAGGCGCTTACATCCTCTAATTAAAGAGAATATTGCGCTAGACCAAGCGATATCACTCGAAAAGAAACTATTAGCACCTATTTCTACCAATGCCGACTTATATATCAATACCAGCCAGCTAACTCCGCACCAATTAGCTGACTTGGTACGAGAAAGAATTCTTGGAAAGAAAACCGGTAAAATGGTTTTAGTCTTCGAGTCTTTTGGCTTTAAACACGGTATTCCTGCTGATGCTGATTATGTATTCGATGCACGCTTTCTTCCTAATCCTCATTGGGAAACTGAACTAAAACCTTTTACAGGTTTAGAGCAACCAGTAAAAGACTTCCTTTCTAGTCAGCCAATTGTGACAAAGTTTATTTGGCAAATTAATAGTTTTATGATGACTTGGTTACCCCATCTAGAACGCAATAACCGTAGTTATGTTACTATTGCAATTGGTTGTACGGGTGGGAAACACCGCTCTGTTTATATTGCTGATTTATTAGCAAAGAACTTTAGTAAAGAACAACAACATGTTCAAACTCATCATCGAGACATTAAGAAAATTAAAGAGTAAAACTCATTATGTCTATTCAAAAGCATAACAAGAACCATGATGATATCATCGTCAGTAAAGAATTAACTATAATTAACAAACTTGGCTTACATGCCCGAGCTGCAAGTAAATTAGCCTTACTTTGTCAGAAATTCTCCGCCCAAATAACCCTATCATTAGAAGAAAAAGAAGCTGACGCCAATAGCATAATGGCCATAATGCTCTTAGCTGGTGGACAAGGAAAAAATGTAACAGTCACCGCTCAAGGAACCGATGCACCCGCTGCATTAGAAGCTATAAGCCAGCTGATTGAAGCTAAGTTTGATGAAGATGAATAAATAGCCCAAGATCGGCTTAATAAATATTCCTCAAACAGCTATTTACCTGCGTTCATCATTAAATTTACGTGCGATAGACTAGCTATTGACGCTCGATTTTCCCTACTGCTTGCAGGTCAAAAGTAGAAAACTATCAAGCATGAGTATAGTAAAAGTAAGATTCTTAATATTTTCAATTAATTAAAAATATCTTAAACCAAGTTCAAGTTAAATAAGTAAAAAAGCTGAAAGAAACGCTAAGTTACGATAAACTTAACCATAATAAAAAATATTAAGTCTATTACACACCCACTCTCAAGTGTTTAATAGCGTTGGTATTTATCATTCCCTACGCTCAAGTAAGATATCTATGCCGGATCTAATAGAACAAGAATATATTCAAGAAAGACTACACCAAATTAATGAAGCACTTGATGGTGGTATGTTTGTCTATGTACGCAAATTATTACAAGACATGTCTGCCTATGATCTCGCGCTATTCCTTGAGTCTTCTCCAGCTAAGAGTCGCGCATTGTTATGGCAACTTATTGATGCTGAACACCATGGTGAAGTACTTGAAGAATTAAATGAAGAAGTACGTAAAGGCATTTTACAAAGCATGCAGCCTGAAAAACTGGCTGCCGTTGCTGAAGGTATGGATGTTGATGATCTAGCAGAAGTGTTACGTACCTTACCTGATACTGTTTATAGAAAAGTTCTCGATTCTATGGACTCTCAGGATAGAGCACGGGTAGAAACTGCGCTATCTTATGACAAAGAGACCGCAGGTGGTATCATGAACACTGATACCATTACGCTACAACCTGAGGTAAGTGTTGACGTAGTATTACGCTATTTACGCTTAAAAGGTCAACTACCTGAAGCAACAGACTCATTTTATGTCGTCGACCGAAGTAATCACTTCATTGGTGCTGTGTCACTAGCCGCTATTATAACCGCTAAACCTGAGGTTATCATTTCCAAGTTGATTGATGCAGAAATAGAAGCTGTACAAGCTAATATGAGTGAACATGATGTTGCGCAATTGTTTGAAAAGCATGACTGGTTTTCTGCTCCTGTCATTGATAAAAAAGGCCACTTACTTGGTCGTATCACCATTGATGATGTTATTGATATAATTCGTGAAGATGCAGAGCATTCTATGATGAGTATGGCAGGTTTAGATGATGAAGCCGATACATTTGCTCCTGTATTAAAAAGTACTAAACAACGCTCTTTATGGCTAGGGGTAAACTTAATTACCGCCTTATTTGCAGTAGCCGTTACAAGTATGTTCGAAGGGTTATTTCAGCAATTAGCAATACTAGCAGTACTTAACTCGTTAGTGCCAAGTATGGGTGGCGTAGCCGGTAATCAAACCTTAACCTTAGTTATACGTGGTATGGCATTAGGCCATGTTGGTAATAGTAATGCGCGCGCGCTATTACATAAAGAAGTCGCGATTGGCTTCCTCAACGGCATAATTTGGGCTTTATTAATAGCTTCAGTTGTTGCTATTTGGAAACAAGATTTAATGCTAGGCGTTGTCATAGCTTTTGCTATGTTGATGAATATGACCGCCGCAGGTTTAGCGGGGGTCGCAATTCCATTATTACTTAAGCGTTTGAATATTGACCCGGCACTTGCTGGCAGCGTTATTATTACCACGGTTACTGATGTTGTCGGTATTTTTGCCTTTTTAGGTACCGCAACAATACTTTTAACCTAAGCTTTTACTTTTATATTCAATTAACCGTATGTGCAGACTAAATCCTACGCATACGGTTTACAGTTAAAGGGGCTCTGATTACAACGTATTAAGCTCAGTTATTGACCAGCTATTTGCATCTCATCAATGAGTATTGAGCCAGTACTAATACTACCGTGCTTATCAAGGTCAGAGCCAACGGCAATAATCCCTTTAAACATTTGTTCTAAATTACCAGCAATAGTAATTTCACTTACAGGATAAGCAATCTCTCCATTTTCGACCCAGAAACCTGCAGCCCCACGAGAATAATCGCCATTCACAACGTTTACTCCTTGTCCCATTAATTCAGTAACTAATAAGCCTGTGCCTAAGGTTTTTAACATGGCATCAAAATCTGCAGCTTTACTTCCTTTAGATGCAACATTCTTATCTTTTACTAACCAATTATGAATTCCACCAGCATGCCCGGTAGTCGTTAAACCTAATTTACGAGCAGAATAACTCGTTAAAAGATAGCTTTGTAGCGAACCATTAGTAATGATATCTCTGTCTTTAGTTAACACACCTTCACTATCAAAAGCACTACTTGCCAATGCTTTAGGTATATGAGGTCGCTCATGAATAGACAAGAAGTTAGGGAAAACATCTTTACCTATAGCATCTAGTAAAAATGATGATTTACGATATAAATTACCACCACTAATTGCAGAAATAAAATGTCCCCATACTGTATTCGCAATATCAGAGCGGAACAATACTGGAACTTTCATAGTCGATAACTTTTGTGGATTTAAGCGTGATATAACTTCGCTCGCCGCTTTGGTCCCAATATCTACACCGCTATCTAATAATGAAAAGTCACGATTAACGTCATAAGCGTAGTCACGCTGCATGTCATCACCATTCCCTGCAATCACCACACAGCTTATACTATGTCTTGAACTAGGATAATCAACTAATTGCCCGTGACTATTACCATAAACTTTAAAACCTGAAAAACAATCTAAATTTGCGCCATCTGAATTGGTTATACGTTTATCACTATCTAAGGCACTACGTTCGCATTCTTTTGCTATTTCTATCGCTTGTTCAGTGCTTAGATCTTTAGGGTAATATAAATCTAAGTCTAGTGGTTTCATTGCAAGCAATTCTTTATCAGCTAAACCCGAGCAATCATCAACAGATGTATATTTAGCGATATTAACAGCAGCTTCAACCGCTTGAGTCAGTGCCTTTTCTGATAAATCAGCCGTTGATGCGCTCCCCTTACGGCCTTGTTGATAAACAGTTATGCCTAAAGCACCATCGTTCGTAAACTCTACATTTTCAACTTCACCAAGACGAGTGCCAACACTTAATCCTTGTTGACGACTCATCGCTACCTCAGCACCATCTGCGCCTAAAGATTTAGCAAGTTCAAGAACTTTAGCCACTCGATTTTTTACTTGGCCAAGTTGTTCGATTAATGGATCCACAGGTTGGTTTACTTTCGTCATAATGTTTTTATCTACTTATTTGCTGCGTTTTGAGTTTAAAATTAGATTTAAGCTAAGGTTTAGATTCAAAATATTACTTTATTAGTTTTTGCGCATTTAAATTCAAGCTATAATAAAGGTAATATTTATATAAATTACATTAGTAACCATTATGCCCCAGTCAGCCAACGATATCGACGACTTAACACCAGAAATGGACGAAGAATTAAAAAGTAAAACAGAAATAAAGAGGGAAATGCATCAATTACAAGATTTCGCTCAATCTTTGGTAGAAATGTCCAAACATCAACGTAGCTTAATTCCATTAAGTGACGACTTAAAAGATGCAATGGTTGTAGCTGATAAAATTAGAAACAAGCATGAAGCACTTCGTCGTCATATTCGACATATTGCAAAAATATTACTCGAAACTGATCTTGAGCCTATTCATCAAGCCATCGACGTTATGGCAAATAAGCATCAACAAGCAACTGCTAAGTTTGTCCGTTTAGAAAATTTAAGAGATGAATTAATAGAAGAAGGTAACGACGCTGTTGAAAGTTTATTAGCAGAATTTACACTAATGGATCGTCAAAAACTCAAGCAGTTGGTGCGTAATGCCGCTAAAGAGAAAAAAGCCGAAAAATTGGGTAAGCATTACAGAAACTTATTTGATTACCTAAAAGAGATGAGTTAGTGACGTAAAGCTGAATACAAATAAGTTAACAATGGTGAATTACCCCTTCGAAAATCACTAAATAAAAGCATTATAAGCAACATATTAGCATCGAATTTAAAAAACAAAATATGGTAAATATTTCGTTTTTAAATTCGTAACTAATCACTGTTTATTTATTGTGTGCCACCAATGGTGATACCATCTACTCTCAAAGTTGGTTGCCCAACACCAACAGGTAAACTCTGACCATCTTTACCACACACCCCAACGCCAGCATCAAGTTGAAGATCATTACCCACCATAGAAACATTTTTCATTGCTTCCGGTCCACTACCTATTAAAGTAGCTCCTTTGATAGGGGTCGTGATTTCTCCATTTTCGATTAAATACGCTTCAGAGCTAGTGAAGACAAACTTCCCTGAGGTAATATCTACTTGTCCACCAGCAAAATTAGGCGCATAAATTCCTTTTTTGACTGATTTAATAATATCTTCAGGAGCAGACTCTCCTGCTAACATATAAGTATTAGTCATACGCGGCATAGGTAAGTGAGCATATGATTCACGTCGGCCATTACCAGTTGGTTTTACGCCCATTAATGAAGCATTATGCTTATCTTGCATGTACCCCTTTAAAATTCCTTTTTCAATTAACACATTATATTGTCCTGGGGTACCTTCATCGTCTATATTCACTGAGCCACGACGGTTTGCCATAGTACCATCATCAACAATAGTACAAAGCTCTGAGCACACCTTGCTACCGACTTTACCTGAAAAAGTTGAAGAGCCTTTACGATTAAAATCCCCCTCTAAGCCATGACCTACCGCTTCATGTAATAATACACCCGGCCAGCCTGCACCAAGTACTACAGGAAAAGTGCCTGCAGGTGCATCAACAGCAACCAAATTAACCAATGCTTGACGTACTGCTTCTTCTGCGTAAGTTAAATAACGAGGCTTTCCTTGCGTTGTATTCGTTGATACTGATTCAAAAAAGTAACTATAATCAGTTCTAGCACCACCACCAGAGCTTGCTCGTTCACGTTTACCGTTATCTTCGACTAACACAGAGCAATTCAAACGTACTAAAGGTCGAATATCAGTACCATAAGTACCATCACTTGCTGCTACTAACACTTTTTCGTAAACCCCTGAAAGGCTCACTATTACCTGACTTACTCGACTATCAATTTGCCTAGCATGTGCTTCAACCTGATGTAATAAATCAATTTTTTGTTCTTGCGTTAAACTACCTAATGGCTCTACTGACTGATAAACCTTAATTGGAGACTGACGTTTAAACGCTTGAACTTTTCCGCCCTGCCCTGCATCAGCAATACCTTTAGCTGCATCTGCCGCTTTTTGTAAAGCTAACGGTGATATATCATCAGAATAAGCAAAACCTGTTTTCTCACCTGATATAGCACGTACACCTACGCCTCGCTCGATATTATAAGAGCCTTCTTTTACTATGCCATCTTCTAACATCCATGATTCATGCTGACTAGATTGGAAATAAAGATCAGCAAAATCAACTTGACGTCCCATCATACTATTTAATGTTTTAGATAAAATATCATCATCAATATGGCTATCAGCTAGTAAAACTTGTTCAACATTATTCATTTATCACTCAACTTAACATTAGGTTTTAGCAGTATGCATTAATGGCATACTTGCTCGTATTCGTTTAATTTCTTGTGGGAGGAAATCACTACTAATAATTCCCTCTCCCTCTTCAATAGAAGCTAAAATTTCCCCCCAAGGGCTAATAATCATTGAATGCCCCCAAGTTTCTCTTCCATTCTCGTGTACGCCTTCTTGTCCTGCAGCAATAATATAAACTTGATTTTCTATCGCTCTTGCTTGCAATAAAGTTTGCCAATGAGCTTTACCTGTAACTCGCGTAAAAGCACTTGGCACGGTAATGATGTCAGCTCCCATTGCTGTTAGCCTTTGAAATAGCATTGGAAAACGTAAATCAAAACATATCGTTAAACCTATATTTACAGTAGGTGTTTTTACTATGTAAGGGGTGCTACCTGCATGAGTAAATCGTGATTCACAATAAGTTTTCTCACTATCTGCAACACTTACATCAAATAAATGTATTTTATCATAACGGCCTATTAATGTTCCGTTTGAATTAAAAGCACAGCTACTGTTTGTAAATTTGTTTCCTTCAGCTGTTAACAGAGGAATGGAGCCGGCAATCAGGGTGACCTTATACTTTTTTGCCAAAGCGCCTAATGCAACTTGCAGGTCATTATTAGCAGATGACTCTTTGGCTAACGACAACTGAGCATTATCTCTTGCACCAAAAAATAAACAACATTCAGGTAAAACAACAATATGTTGCTCATAAGTAGCTAGCGTGTTTTGGCTAGTTAACTTGACAAGTTTTTGTTCTATAACTTGTAAGTTGTGCTTAACATCAGCTTTAGAGTTAAGCTGAATAGCACTCAGTTTAATCATCATTTAGCTCCTCTAATGGTTTATTATCATTATATGGGTCTTGTTTATATTCTTGTTCAAGCAAACTAGGAGACTGATGTTCTTTAAAAGATTTAGTATTTATTTTGTCTTCTGGAGATACTATTATCTTATCGACATTATCAACAAACTCAGGGGGAGTGGAACGGCCAACACTGACATCTCTGCTCTTACGGTTTACTTCTTTAAAATTAGGATCACTCACATCACCTGTTAGCTCAAAGTTAAACTCAGAAACAACTTGTGAAGTAATAACTTGATCTATTGCAACGCCCGCTAAAAATACAACTGGGTTTAATGTTGCTATCCATGCAAGTACCGGCAAGCTAGAAGTCAAATTAGGCTTATAGGACATTTTATAATCAAGCGTATTATTTACAAAGCTAGTATTACCTTTAATATATAAATTTCCTGCAGAGCCATTCATGCGAGTATTATCAGTATATAAAACACCTTCTTTTATATGATAATCACCCTCAATATCTTTATAAAACATACCATCGCTAAAGATATCTCTAAAATCTAAGGTTAACTTTCGAACAATAGACTGTAAACTTAATACCGAAAAAATACGTGCTTTGTCGCTTACATCAGCTAAGTAACCATCGTCTATATCCGCTTTAAGATCGCCATTAAGTTGGCTTAATTCAAAATGCTGAGGACCCCCTTGCCAATTCAAATTAAAATCAAGTTTACCACCACTATCACGTATAATAGAGGCATACCCTAATTGTTCTAATTCATATTCGATATTTTTTAACGACAAGCTTCCAGAAACAGTAGTTTTTGAAATATCACCTATCTTTTGCCATTCACCTGATAAGTTAAACTCAGCTTGCTCACGCTTAGCTTGGAAGTTTTCAATTTTAATCACCTTATTATCTGCTCGTAACAAATCGAATTTAACACTGCCTAAATTTAAGTCACCGATTAAACAACGCTCACAGACAAAATTCATTTTAGGTATATTAGCAAAAACCTTCTCACTCGTTAATTCAGTTACCACGCTATTATCGTCTTCTTGCGTTACCTCCTCACTTAAAGAGCTTACAGTCTTACTTGTTAGGTGAAGAAAATCGGCATTAACATCAAGGCCTTGCTCTAGCCAATTAGGATAAATTTTAATCTGACTACGCGTTTCTTTAGCATTAAGCTCCAATAACCACCAATGCGTTTTATCTAATAAGTTAAAAGATACATTATGTAAATTTTGCCCTAACACAGCTAAATTATCTATCGTTCCTCGGATACGCTCTGGGTTAGAAAATAAACCCGTGGTTGACTCAATTGTACCGTCAGCATTCAACGTCTTTTTCACTTGCGAAGTACTATTAATAATATCAGCAATAAAAGGCTGCCATTCACTTGCAACCACATCCTCTAAGTCACTAGTAATATGAAAACCATTCATTGGTAAAAGCATTTTTTCATTGCCTAAAACAATGTGCGCTCTGGAAAAGTGGTTAGTTCGATGATCTAAAACACCAAAAAAGCTGAGTTTATCTCCATAGGTTGCATTAAAAACTGACTCTTCTAATTGCCCCTTTACCTCTATTTGTAGAGGTGTCTTTATCTTAGCTAATTTGTTATATGGCTCAGGAATCTTAATTTCTAACGGTTCAAGGTTTGAATCAATATTTAATTGATAAGAAAAGCCTCCACCATGGTGTTGATATAAAGATAAATCACCTTGCAACTGTAGTTGACCATCAAAATATTTTTGTAAATGTGGAGATATATGCTGTAACCATGCATCGTGATGCCAATCAGCTTTAAGTGCTATATTGGTATCATAATAATCTGCTTTATCAATGCCATTTACCGCTATTTCTAACGGTAAACCAAGCCAAGTTAGTGACAAATTACTTGTTGTAATTAAATCATTTTCAAACGTTAACTGCCCATTTACTTTTTTAAAATCCATTCTAGGGGCTTGTAAAGAAACTGTATTATTAGCAAAATTAACAATACCACTAGCTACTACCCCGTCAGGTGCACCAATTGGTAAAGCTAAATGAAACTCACCGTTAACTTTTCCTCCAATGTTTAATTGCTGTAAAACACTACCTACGCTATTTTTAAGAGAGCTTTGCGTCATTAAATTAGCAATACTCGTTGCAGCGGAATCTTCAATTAAGGTATCTACAGTTAACACTGGATCATGAGTTAAATCATCTATAGCAACTTGTACGCCTGCTACATTAAGCCCAGCCAAGCTACCTGAACGCCCAGTAATTAACATACTATTATTAGTAAAATTCAAATTTGCGGATAAATCCGCTATCGTTGGCCAACGCTCATTAAATTTAAATTTTGCTTCTTCTAACTCAGCATCAACGATGAATGTGCCTGAATTATCAATAAAAGGAAATTTACCTAACTCTCCATTTATTAGCACTTGAGCTTGATGAATTTTGCCATCAATTAAGGCGCTATTTAAATAAGTAACCAGATTATCACTCATTGCTGTTAGTGGATAATAATGCCCTGTTTTACTAGCATCTCCATCAGTGATATTCGCTAATAACGCCATTGTCATTGCACTATTGACTGGAGAATCTATGGTTAAATCTGCAGCTAATACTAATTCACTGGAAGAAAGCTCAACATCATTAACCTTTAATCGCCAACCTGTATCCATAATGGATAAGTCAACTATCGCTTTCAATGAATCATAAGGGACAGGTGCTACAAGATGTTTATTAAAATCTAAGGCTCCCTGATCTGCAGCAAGCTCTACAGTTAAGTGTTGTTGATTATAACTTAGCGAGCCTGACACATTATCAACACCCGGAATTCCTTGACTGTAATGAGTCGAAACATCGCTAAAATTAGCGACAGCTTGAATATCGAGTGCTGTTTTTTTTAAAAAAGCATCCCTTGCTTGACCGCTAATATTTAAGTTAGACATCAATGCTTGTTTACTTGGCGACTCGATAAATAAGGGTGAAAGGTGACTAATTAAAGATAGATCTAAATATGAGAGATAAATATAATATTCTTGAGCTGTTTTAGTCATTTGTACTGTATATTTTTCTACTGCATCTGTATCTAATTGCAATAGCATAGGTGTACTATACAGCTTAAAACTTTCAGGCTCTTTGCCTTCAACGAGTAATAACTGACCAGCACTTAACTTCAGTAAATGAGATTTTTGCTCTATTTCATCATCATTTTGAGTGTTTTCCTGCCAACTAATAAAATTATCATTTAACGATAATTGTAAACGTTCAACACCTCCATTATGCACTTGTAGCCAAGCTGAAAAACTAATATCAGTTTTAATTTTATCATTATCAATGGTTAAAATATTATCAAGCCAAGGCGTAATATCTAGGTGATTAGCATCAACATAAATAATCCCTTCCAACTCATCAATTGAATGCCCATGAATATCTATTTTTAGGCTTAAATTGTTTGAACTTAATTCATCAACAATGATATTACCTTGCGCTTGATGACGATCGTCAAGGTTTAACCAATCTAAATTATTTACTCTAAACTGCTGTGTCAGTGATTCATTTTCTATTGCAATATTACTATTTTTTAGAGAAAAACGATTAATCTGATTTAAAAAAATATCAGTAATTCTTTCAAAACCATCAAGCTGTTGAGCACCACCAACATCCTTTGCTTGTGTGCGCCAAATATTTTTTTGTAATGTAACAACCGCACCATCAAGTATTAAATTATTTGATATTAAATTGCGTCTCGTTAACGTTGCCCAAAAATCAATTTCAACTTCTAAGTGGTCCACATAAACATAAGCACCGTTAGTTTCCACTAAAGTAACATTATTGGCGATTAATGTTGGTCCAGATAGCTGCCAGCTCATTCCTAAGCCACCAATAACAATGTTGGTTTTATTTTTTGTATTTATATAATTTTGAAAATCTTGCTTATAGTTTTCAACATAAGGAAGGAACAAGCGAAACGCGCTAATCAATACCGCTAGCAATACCAGCATAATAGCTAGTATTTTGTAAAGACGGTTAAGCCAACGGTTAGAAACGCTTGCAATCGACATTAATGGTTTTTCCTTTAATCAGCTCTATTGTTTGATATTGACAGTACTAGTCACTACATCATTACAACATCAAATTGTTCTTGAGAATACATAGCTTCAGTTTGAACTTTGATCGATTTCCCAATAAAAACTTCAACTTCTGCCAAAATATGGAATTCATCATTCACAAGAAAATCACTAACAGCCGAAGAAGCATAAACAATAAATTTATCTGCATCATGAGCACGATTTACTCGCACTATTTCACGTAAAATTTCAAAACATACCGTTTCAACCGTTTTTAGATTGCCACGTCCAGTACAAACAGGACACTCTCCACATAAAACATGCTCTAAACTTTCCCGAGTACGCTTACGTGTCATTTCCACTAACCCTAAAGAAGAAAAACCATGAACACTAAATTTAACGTTATCTTTTGCCATCGCCATTTCTAAACTATTCAACACTCTACGCTTATGATCTTCATTATGCATATCAATGAAATCAACAATAATTATCCCGCCAAGGTTTCTCAACCTTAATTGACGTGCAATCGCTTGTGTCGCTTCAATGTTTGTACTAAAAATAGTATCTTCAAGATTTCTGTGTCCGACAAAAGCCCCTGTATTAATATCAATGGTTGTCATGGCTTCTGTTTGATCAATAACTAAATGCCCACCTGACTTTAATTCAATTTTACGATGTAAAGCACGTTGTATTTCAACTTCAACAGAGAATAAATCAAAAATAGGCCTTTCACCTGGATAGTACTCCATGACCTCTGTGAGCTCGGGTATAAACTCTTCGGTAAAATTGATAAGTTGTTCATAGGTCAATTTAGAATCAACACGAATTCGTTCAAATTTAACACCGACAAAGTCCCTTAATACTCGTAACGATAAAGACAGATCTTGGTAGAGGGGAAGATCGACCTGTTTCCGTTTTTTCCGTTCTTTAACTTTTGTCCACACTCTTCGCAAAAATTCAGCATCATGTTTTAATTCTTCCTCTCCCGCGCCCTCTCCTGCGGTGCGTACTATAAAGCCTTGTTCTTCATCGCAATAAGGGCTTACAATACTTTTCAAGCGCTTACGTTCACCTATATCTTCAATGCGTTGAGATATACCAGCGTGACTCGAGTGCGGCATTAACACTAAATAGCGAGAAGCAATCGTAATATCAGTAGTTAAACGAGCACCTTTTGAGCCAAGTGGATCTTTTACTACTTGCACCATTAACAGTTGACCTTCATGAACCAAAGCTCGAATATCAGGTACCTGCTCAGTCTCTTCATTTAAAATAAGCTTAGAGTTAATGTCTGATGCATGTAAGAAGGCCGCCTTATCTAAACCTATATCAATAAAAGCCGCTTGCATACCAGGTAAAACACGAATAACTTTACCTAAATATATATTGGAAACAATGCCACGTTTAGCTTCTCGCTCAATATGTACTTCCTGCAAAGAACCATGCTCAATTAACGCTACTCGCGTTTCGCTCGGTGTCACATTGATTAATAATTCACTGCTCATTTTATATTAATCCTTCATTGATACTTGACGGCAAACCTGCTTGAGCCAACAATTGTGTTGTTTCATATAGAGGTAATCCAACGACAGCGGAGTAACTACCATTAATCATAGTTACAAATTGCCCGCCAATACCCTGGATAGCATAAGAACCTGCTTTATCACATGGCTCCCCCGTATTCCAATAACGTTTAATTTCGTCAACAGTTAACGGTTTAAAATGAACTTGCGTTTCTACAAGGGCTGTTATTGCATGATAATTTTGTGGTGAATTTTTTGAGTCTTGAGTGATTATCGCTATTGCAGTTAATACTTGATGTTGTTTATTTTCAAGACGCATTAAGGTAGTTATACATTCAGCTTCATCGATTGGTTTCCCCAAGATTTCACCATTAATAACGACACTTGTATCTGAGCCTAAAACAATTGTCTGGGCTTTATTTTCTTCAGGTAAAGCAAGAAAAACTGTTAACGCTTTTTCTTTTGCTAAACGTATCACATAGTCTTCAGGCTTCTCATTACAATAAACCGATTCATCTATATTCGCAGGTTGGGTATTAAATTGGTAACCTAATTGCGCTAAAAGTGTTTTTCTTCTAGGCGATTGAGACGCCAAAATAAGTTGTTTCATACATACTCAAGTAAAAATTGCTATTTAATAGAAAAATGTCTACGTACTTTTCGTAACAGATAAAAAACCCATGGCCACAGCACAATAGTAGTTATCACCGGATATAAATAGCTTGTAAGAAAAGCAACATTAATTAAAAAATGTTGTAACCAAAAAACTACTAAGTGATATAACGCTGCTAAAACACCGGTAATAAGTGCTTGTTGCCAAATGGAGAAATTGCGTATCTTTTGAAAGTTTTCTGCAACAATATAAACTGCAATTGCCATAGCCGCAGCATGAACACCTAAAACCGATCCTAGAATAACATCAAGTAAAAACCCCATAACCCAAGCAGTAATAATGTTTACTCTATCAGGTAAAGCCATACACCAATAAATAAGTACAATAAGCACCCAATCTGGTCGAAAAGCATCAACACTTAATGGTAGCGGCATAATGCTGGCAATTATAGCAATCAAGAGTGTTAGTAATATAATGATACCGTTATGAGCAAGCATTACTTCACAGCCTCAGTTTCTGTTTTTGGTGCAAAAATATTAATAGGATCTTCATCTGATAATAATAATAAATAACGTAAACGATCAATTTGCGCGATAGGTGTGCTATATACCCTTAAAAACTCTCTAGATTCATCGTTACTTATATACGAAATCGTTGCAACAGGGTAGCCTTCAGGGTACTTCCCTCCTAACCCCGAAGTAACTAATACATCACCTACTTGAACATCAGCACTTTGTGGCACAAAATTAAGGTTTAATCGGTCTATTTGTCCGCTGCCCGAGGCAAGTAACCTTAAACCATTACGCTTAACTCTAACAGGTACTGCATGAGAAGTGTCGGTAATGAGAATAATGCGAGAAGTTGTTTGACCAACATGTAATATCTGTCCAACAATACCTAAGGCATCAAGTACAGGTTGCCCTTCATAAACACCATCTCTTGCGCCACGATTGATCACTAATTGGTGACTGTATGGGTCACTATCTACAGAGAGGATTTCAGCCACCATTTTCTTTAACTCACTACGCAATGGTGAAGCAAGTAACGTACGCAAACGTTCATTTTCTTGCTTTAGAATATCAAGTTGCATCGCTTGCTCATGAAATACTAATTCATTCAATCTAAAATATCGATTCTCATTCATCAATTGTTGGCGAGTGGTGACATTAGTTGAGATCCATGTCATGGCAACCTTAGGTGTATTAGCGATATATTGCAAAGGACTAATCATTGACTGTAAATAACCACGTAACGACTCAAAACTGGCCATTTTATGATCGAAGAAAACCAATAGAGCAGAACAAAACAGCACCAAGACAAGTCGGTGCTGTGGGGATGGACCATGTTTAAAAATTGGGTTCATAGAAAACCAGTTATGAATTGCACACTTCTAATT
Organism: Colwellia sp. C2M11; assembly: GCF_018860915.1. Classification (GTDB taxonomy): domain Bacteria; phylum Pseudomonadota; class Gammaproteobacteria; order Enterobacterales; family Alteromonadaceae; genus Colwellia. The sequence goes on along the minus strand of NZ_JAHKQD010000037.1, from coordinate 11,022 downwards.
GCAAATTAATACTTATGACTTTTAAACCATATAAAAAATAATCAACCTAGTTGTTTTTTACATACTTTAATTCGAGTACACAGCAAAAGCATAAAATTAACAATAATTATTGCATACTTTTGACACTGTAATTGAATTAAAACGCAATAAGAACTAACCAAATTTATTCATAGGAGAAAAGGTCACCACCATGCATATCGATCATTTCTAGTGCCTTACCACCACCTCTTGCCACACAAGTTAACGGGTCTTCTGCCACAACAACAGGAATACCTGTTTCTTCCATCAATAAACGATCTATATCTTTTAATAATGCACCACCACCAGTTAGCACCATGCCACGCTCTGAAATATCTGAAGCTAATTCAGGTGGTGACTGCTCTAAAGCAACCATAATGGCACTAACAATACCGGTTAGTGGTTCCTGTAAAGCTTCAAGTATTTCATTGCTATTTAAAGTAAAACTACGTGGCACACCTTCAGCTAGATTACGACCACGAACTTCAATTTCAGCTAACTCATCACCAGGATAAGCTGAGCCAATTTCATGTTTAATACGTTCTGCTGTCGCTTCGCCGATTAGACTGCCAAAGTTACGACGCACATAATTGATAATGGCTTCATCAAATTTGTCACCACCAATACGCACTGAAGATGAATAAACGATGCCATTTAGAGAAATAATTCCGACCTCTGTAGTACCGCCACCTATATCAACAACCATAGAGCCAGTTGCTTCTGATACAGGCATACCTGCACCTATTGCTGCCGCCATAGGTTCATCAATTAAATGAACTTCTCGAGAACCTGCCCCCATAGCTGACTCACGAATAGCACGTCGCTCTACTTGCGTAGAACCACATGGAACACAAACCAAAACTCTAGGGCTAGGGCGTAAAAAATTATTGCTATGCACTTGTTTAATGAAGTGCTGTAACATTTTTTCAGTAACAAAAAAGTTAGCTATAACGCCATCTTTCATTGGGCGTATCGCTTCAATATTACCAGGAGTACGCCCTAGCATTAATTTTGCGGCCGTACCGACGGCAGCAACACTTTTTGAGCCACCAGTACGATCTTGACGGATAGCAACCACTGAAGGCTCGTCTAATACGATACCTTGATCTTTAACATAAATAAGGGTGTTGGCTGTACCTAAGTCAATTGATAAATCGTTAGAAAACATACCGCGTAATTTTTTAAACATAAGCTCGAAATGTCCTGTGAAAATGCGAGTTAATTAGAGCGTGTTATTACTTTAGAATAACAGATCGAACAATGATACCTCAGTATTACCAATTTGTGTTGCTTGTTTTGTATAAATTGCAAAAAAATATTTTTTTCGTTAAAAAAATAGCAAAAATCATCATTCAATCAGATAAAATACACTCATCAATATGGTAGTACTGAGTTCATATTGTGATAAATTAGTAACTGCCAATATCTTTTCAAATATCTTCAACTGGTGAAATATATCCTTGATACCCTTGTACTTTTAATGCATTAAAATGTGTTAGTTGTTCTTTATCTTCAATACCGGTAATAATGACATCGATTTGTAACCCTTTAGCTACATTAACAAGTGCCCGACAAAGTTCTTTGTTCTGATTTAATTTATCATAATAGGCAAATGATAAATCTAATTTAATATAGTCAGGTTGTAATTTATGTAAGTAGTCTAAAGATCCAATTTGACGTCCGCATTGATCTATCCCTATTTTAGCACCCGCTGCTCGGGTAATTTCAGCTAAATTAACACACTGCTCAAATAAATGAATGGCTGCCGATTCCGGGATTTCAAATGAAATGCGTTCCGCATGAACTGTTCGTTTAAGAAACCCACTTAACCATTGAATAAATTCATCATTTTGTAAACTATCATGAGTAAGGTTAATTGCGATACTATTATCTGCTTTCGCTAAAATATTTTGTTGTTCAATTGACTCTAATAAGCATTGATCAAGTTGGGCACCTAATGACAACAACTCGATAAAAGGCATAAATTCTGATGCTGTTACTATTTTGTCATCAATGGTTAATCGACAATATATTTCCCGGTGAATTATTTCTTGTGTTGCTATGCTGACAATAGGTTGCCACTGAAATATAAAAAAGTTGTTATTAATCGAATCGACTAATTTACTACGCCATTGCTCTCGACTATATTTTTGTGGCTGTTCAGCGTCTATCCAATAGCTTATTTTATTAGTTTGTTGTGCCTGTTGCAGAGCATTATCTGACTGTGCCAATAAATCAGAAGCATTCATATTTTCAATACGTTGGCTAATACCTAGCGCAAAACGCGTATTAGCTGTACAACCAGCTTTACTAATTTCTTGATTAATAATTCTAATTAACGATTGTAAATACAATTCAATCGTACTTTTCTCTGCTTTAGTAATTAAAAATGCAAACTCAGTGTTAGCAATACGAGCAATCACACTTTCCGCAATTTCAGGTAACTCCGCCTGCATTCGTTGTGAGACCACCTTAATAATCTCATCTCGCCCTTGAAAACCATACTTGGTATAAATATCTTCTAGCCAGTCAAACTTAGCTAATATAAGGCCACCAAAACCAGGTTCATTTAACCAATTATTAATTTGTGCTGACAAGTATTGACGATTAGGTAGTTGTGACACATGGTCAATTAATTTATCTTCTTTGAGTTCATTAACTTCTTTATCTAAAGTAGAAAATATTTGCTTTAATTGTCCAGACATCGAGTTTATCGCCTCCACTACATCTTTTAATTCTGTAGTTTTTGGTATCTCAATATCATGGCTAAATTTACGCTCTGAAATTTGCTTTGCTTGAATCGCAATATTGTTTAATGGTTTTAAAATACGATTAAGCTTAAATCTCAGTACAATAATTGAAAGTATAAATAATAAAAATAAAACCATCACAGTATTATTCATTACTCGCCATAGTTCTTTATACCCAAACGCTGGGTGTCCTTCTATTTCAAGAGTTGCTAACTGCATCCACCCAGAAGTTATTAAGGTTTCTTTTTTCTGAGATTTAAACAAATCTAAATTAATAAACCATTGAGGTACCCCTTCGATAAGAATAGGATTTTCCCAAACTTGTACTTTATCATTCGCTAACCACTTCAATGTAACTTTACGATAGAATCCTCCTTCAAAAATCACATTTACCAAGGTTTCGGCGGTAACAACATCTCCTGTTTCAAGATGAGGCTTTAGCATTAATCCTAATGAAGTAATGGTATTATTTAAATCTGATTCCATTTGCTGACTCATAAAGTCACGCGTTTGGGTAAACTGAAAATAAACCAAACTTGTCATAACTAATAAGAACAGTCCGAATAGTAATGAGTTTATTTCTCTAAATAAGGTCATGATCTTAAAACTCCATTTTTAGCTTGGGTTGTTTAAGTTTTGAAGTAGTGATACGTTCTCGTAGCTCACGCCAAAGTTTCAGTTTTGATGATTTTCCACTAATCACACCACGCCCCTTCTCTTTGTTTAGCCATAATTGACTGGCATTAAAACTATATATTGGGATTAAATCATTTCGCTGACTTGCGGGCTTAATAACACCATCAATATTGTCTAATATTAACGGCATGGCATTCGGGGTATCATAATAAGCAAGCACCATATGATATTGATTCAGTTTTACTGCTTTTACCATGGTGATCCTCATTTTTTCATCCGCAATACCAAGCTCTAATAATGTAAAGTATTTCGCTATTGAATAGTCTTCACAATCTCCGCCATTAACACCAATAAATTCAACAGGTGTTGCCCAATAGTTACTTACACCCCAAAGTATTTTATCGTCTATAAACCTAAAAAGATTAAAAAAATTATTCACTTCCTTTAATTTTTCAAGTTCAGAGATATCTGACTTCTGTTGCATTAAATTAAACCAAGTCTTACCTCGTTTACCCGCCCTTTCACCATAACTTTGCGTTAGCGATGATATAATTTTTTCTTCATCAAGTGGCAAGATAGATCGAGCAAAAATAGCTGGTGATAGCAACAGAATAAGTAGTACTTGAACAAATTTCATTCCAATACTTACAAAAAGAATATTGCTCTTAATACTACTCATTATAATTAATTAACTTGGTCTACCGTATAAATGGTCCATTTGAGTTCATCAATATTCTCTATATTTGAAATCTCGGCCATTATACGACGATTTACTGCATGATCTTGCTCCGTGTCCCCCATAGCTTCTAAGCGCTCAAACCCATAACCAATAGTAGCAATTCTGCTTTTATCAATTGCAAAGTCATTTTCTAATACTGTAGCTACAGCTTCGGCGCGAGCATTAGAAAGCGCTTTATTCAACGCAGCAGTACCAACTTTACTGGTATGGCCTTCAACCAATACATTAATTGCAGAATTTTTCTCCAAAATGTCTGCTAATTTACTAATTTCAGCATAAGCTGCAGCAGGTATTTCAGATGAATTACGTTCAAATTTAATATCTATTTGAAAAGGTTCGATAGTAGATATCTTTATGCCACAGCCATAATTATCGACAGAAGCTCCAATGGTAGTTCCATCACATTTTTCTCGTGCTTTTATCACACCATCACTATCATCATCAGCTAAATTAAATTGCTGTTCAACAGAATCCTCTAGGACAACAACCCGTGTATCAGCACATGCCGTAAGCAGTAAAGCAGACACTATCATTGCCAAATACAGTGAAATATACTTATTGGGATTGCGTAATACTTTATTCATTGTATGCTCCTTCCTCATATTCGTGCTCTCCCTTCCAAGCGGCAGATCTAGTCACCCTTAGCGAGTCTAATAACTGTCCTGTTGAGTTTAATATACGATATTTAGCACTTAACTCATTAAAGTCTGCATCTAAATAATCTTGACGGGCTTGAAACAACTCATTTTCAGTATCAAGTAAATCAAGTAAATTACGTTGACCAATATCAAATTGTTGTTTGTAGGCTACTTGAGTGTCTTTAGAGGTTATAACATGTTGCTTTATATATTTTTTTTGTAAGGCTAACATTTGAAAAGCATTCCAAGCCAGACCAAAACTTTCTGTTACTTGCCTATGAGCACTTGCATTAATGTCTTGTGCTTCTGATACTTTATAGGCTGCACTTCTTTCACTGGCAATATCTTTTCCACCAGAATAAAAATTATAGCGCAAACGTAACATTGCTGAGGCATCATTACGGTGACCCCCCACATCAGCACCAAACTGATTTAATCCACTCTCGCCTCCAATATCATTATCTGAATTAGCAGCTAACTCTAACGATAATGTAGGGTAGTAATTTGATTTTACAGCACTTTTAAATGAACGTGCAGCTCTTACATCTTGTTGAGCTGATTTAATAACCGGGTGACGTTTAATTGCTAGATCTAGGCCACTTTCTTTATCTTTAGGTAGCATGTCAGCATCGGGGACTGGAATCACTAAGTTTTCAGGCAGTGTGTTTGTTAAACGAATAAACTGTGTTCTTGCATCAAGGTGGTTATTTCGCGCGGCTATCATATTTGACTGTGCTCTAGCTAATCGCCCTGTCACTTGTGATAAATCAGCAATATTACCTAATCCAGAATCAGTACGCTCTTTTATTTGTTGATAAATTATTTCGTGTGATTCAATATTTTTTTGTGCTAACTCAATAAGTTGCTCTGTTTTAATATAATTCAAATATGCTTGCGCAACTTTCAAAGCGAGATCTTCAGCATTTGAAATTAAAGTCCATTGCTCTGCACTTGCTTCAAATTTAGTTCTATCTACTTCATGGCTAGTAAACATACCATCAAAAAGTATCTGTTTAATACTAATACCAAACTCACCACGCGCCAACTCAGTTTGACCGTTACTATTATTGAGTTCGGTCCTTCTATTACTTGGCGTATCTGTAAACTCATAACCATACCCAGCAGTTAAATCAACGGTAGGAAGGTAACCTGCTGATGCACGATTAACATCTTCTTCTTTCGATTTAAATCGAGCAAAAGACTGGCGAATATCAGGATGCGTATTAAGTGCTTCCGCAACAGCCTGCTCTAAACTTTGGGCATTACTACTAACCGACCACAATGTCGATAAACCTAGCACACCAAGTATTGCTATTTTATTCAAGGTAAAAACAACATTATTCATAAATATTCCCTGTTTGTATTATTTTTTATTCTTAATTTTTTAGTTAAGCGCTATCGTTCCCTAAGTGCAGCTTCATTCGCCCGTAATATTGGGTTTAAAATATATTCCAAAATAGTTCGTTTACCAGTGATAACATCAACTTCCGTTAACATTCCTGGAATAATTGGCATTGCTTCACCTTTTTTGTTTGTTATGCTTGAAGCATCCGTACGTACTCTAATCAGGTAAAAGCTATTTCCTTCCTCATCTTGGGTCGTGTCTGCACTTATATGTTCAACTTTGCCCTTCAATCCACCATAGCGAGTAAAATCATACGCTGTAATTTTTACAACAGCAGGTAACCCCGGATAAATAAAAGCAATATCTCTTGGTTTTATTTTAGCTTCAACCATCAATTTATCTTCTGTAGGCACTATTTCTGCAATTGTTTCCCCAGGTTTTACTACACCACCTAATGTGTTGATATGAATTGTTTTAATCGTACCAACAACAGGAGATAATATTAAGGCTTTAGTAACTTTATCTTGAGCACCAACTTGTGATTCATTAATACGAGATAATTTATTTTGCATATCATTAAGTGTTGCCCTAGCTTCTGATCTATAAGCAAGGGCTGTTTCTCGACGATTTAATATTGATTCTTGTAATGAGGACTTTAACTTAGGCGATAGTAGCCGTACTGCACTTAACTCGCCTTTCAGCTCATTAACACTACGCTCTAATTTATATAATTCTATTTTAGAAACTATATTTTTTTCAGCGAGAGGCCGCGTAAGATCAAGTTCTTTACTCGCTATTTGGTAACTTATTTGCAGAGTGTTAATTTTAGAATCTAACTCAGCAACTTCTTGCTCTCTCTGCTGAATTTGTTGTTCTTGAATAGCTAATTGATTTATTAAATTATCTAACCTTCCAGAATATTCTTCTTTTTGTCTTTCAACCATAAATTTGGCATTTTGCAGGAGATCATCAGGGTAAACAGGTATATTTTTATTAATTTCTATTTGACGTTGCCACTGTTCATTATGGCCAATTAAGATACTTGAAAGTTCGGCTCTAAGACGAATCACATTTGCTCGTAAACTATTAACTTCTTGTTTTTGTTCAGCAAAATCTGATCTGAAACGGGTGTCATCAATTCTTGCTATAGGTTGCCCCTTCACAACCTGCATACCTTCTTGTACAAATAACTCTTGTAATACACCACCATCTAAACTTTGAACAATCTGCACTTGTGTTGAAGGGATAATTTTACCTATGCCAGAAGTAACTTGCTGTAGTGCTGCAAAATAAGACCACACAAGAAAACACAAAAGTAAGCTAGCCATAGCCCAAATAGTTAAGCGATGTAAACTTGGCACTTCAGTTAGCATTGCGCCGTAGACATCGTCAGCCATTTCTAAATCTTGTTGACTCACCTTCATGCGCTTGTCTCTTGATTTAATTGATTACCTTTTAGCTTTGCTAATACTTCATCTTTTGGACCATCTATTATTAATTTACCTTTGTCTAACACCAGAATTCTATCAACCAATTTTAACAAATCCATTTTATGTGTAATTAATAACATAGTACGATCTTTAGCCGTCGCATGTATTGATTTAATAAACTGCTTTTCAGCGCGAGCATCAAGGCTAGCAGTTGGTTCGTCTAATAATAATATTTGAGGCGAATTTAATATTGCTCTTGCTAACGCAATAGACTGCCTTTGCCCACGAGACAGGGCATTACCACTCTCGCCCACTTGTTGATCAAGTCCTTGACTATTCTGATCAGTAAAAATACTGACCCCAGAAAGTTGCACAGCTCTAATCAGTTGATATTCTGTAACTTGTCTAGTACCAAAGAGTATATTATCTCTGATAGTACCGTGAAATAACACGATATCTTGTGGTAAGTAACCAATATTCTTACGTAAATCACTGGGGTGTATTTGTTGGTAATTCAAACCATCAAATTGTATAGAGCCTTGACTAGGTTGATAAAGTCCAAGCAATAATTTTGCTAACGTGGTTTTACCTGAGCCGTTATGTCCAACAATCGCAACTCTTTCGCCTTGACGAATATTCACAGACATCGGTTTTAAAGACGGGATATCCGCATTTGGGTATTTAAAACTCACATTATCAGCATTAATATTACCCGCAAGCTTATTTCTACTGACTAAATGTGCTTTATCTTCAAATTCACCTTCTTGTTCCATTAAAAGATCAAGTTGCTTTAACGCACTAATGGTTTGATTAGAGCGCGTCATTAAACCTGCAAGTTTGGCAACAGGTGAAATAGCTCTGCCTGTTAACATTACTGCCGCGATAATTCCGCCCATTGAAATTAAGTTATCCGAGACTCGATAAACCCCTAAAACCACTACAGCAACAACTGATATTTGCACAATAAAACTGGCAAAATTTAACACTGAATTCGTAATGATTTTTGATTTAAGCAACCAAGTAGAGGTGTGCCCTATCATTTGTTGCCAGGCATTTTGAACAACACCTTCGGCTCCATTGGCTTTGATCGACTCTAAAGTGCTTAAACACTCAATTAGATGGCCGTGTCGTAAGCTGGAATACTTATTCGTTTCTTCAATCGCTTGCTTGAGCTTTGCTTGATTCAACAAGGTATAACCAATAATCAAGATAGAGGCAATAATAGGAAACATCACTAAGTCTCCAGCAACAAGCCAAATACAAAACATAAAGAGCAGTGCGAAAGGTAAATCGACAACTGCACTGATAGTTGCAGATGATAAGAACTCTCTCACATTATCAAATTCACCTATTTGCTTAGCCATTCCACCAACACTTGGAGATCGTTTTTCAAGGGGCATACCTATGACTTTTGCGAAAAGCTTCGAGGAAACTTCTATATCAATTTTTTTACCCGCGACATCAATTAAATAACCACGTAGTTGCTTTAAAATCAAATCAAATATATAAGCAATTCCGGCACCGACAGCAAGTACCCAAAGTGATTCAAATGCAAGATTAGGAACGACTTTATCATAAACATTCATAACAAAAAGAGGCGAAACTAACGCAAAAATATTTACCATGATAGAAGCTATAATCACATCACGGTAGATAGTGGAAGTGTTTTTAATTCTTTTCCATAGCCAATGCTCTTTCGAACTATCGTGCTGAACATCAAAATTTCTATCGCCACGATATTGTTGCTTTACTAAAAACAAGTAGCCGACAAAATTTGATTCGAGCTCTTCAATAGTTAATAGCTCTTCTCCACCAGTTTCAGGCAAGGAGACTATTGCTTTATTATTTTCAATATCAAGCTCTTGTAAGACTATTGCTTTTTTATCTTTGAGCATCAAAATACAAGGTAGCAACATTGAAGGCAGTTCATTCAAGCCTTTACGTACTAGCTTGGCACTTAGCCCTGCCCGAGAAGCTGCTTGAGGTAAAAGTTCAGGCGTTAAATTTGTTTCTGTCAGTGGTAAACCTGCTGAAAGAGCATCAGCAGAGCAGGGATTGCCAAAATGCTCAGTGAGGAGCACTAAGCTATCTAATAAGGGATCTGAACTTAACTTTTGTGAAGCATTGATTGACCACTCAGATGACGGTTGCACTGTTGATTGCACGAAGTATTTGATCCCTTAAAATAAATTCACTGTCTAACTAACCTGAACTTGGCTAATGACCTAATGATGTTATAAATACATATTACACCATTAGATCATTTTTAATATCATTTACTAATATTATCAGATTAATTATATATGGTCGTTGGAGTCAAGTTCAATTTGTTGTGGAACATTCTCTGGAGACGCATCACTGATCAATGTAGCCCCTTCTTTTAATAGGCTATTTGTCACTATTGTTTCAGCCTCACTTTCTTTAACTACACTTTCAACTTCAGCATCTAATCCGAGTTCTCCTTCAAAATTATCTGCTACTTCATCATTCGAAAGCTCATTGAAACTTAAGTAGTCATCGAGATTATTATCATCTGACGTTAAAAGATCACTTAAGTCTGTATTAGTACTCGACTTATTATTTTCGTCGTTTGCATTTACAATACTGGCTTCAGCAGCAAAAGATAAATCAATCAGCTCATCTTCAGAAGAAGTGTTCGCTGCCTTGGCGCTAACGTCAACATGCGTTAAGTAAATTGTTAATGTTGCCTCACCTGTTTCAGGGTTTTTAGTCTCACCCATTTCATTTTTATCATCATCTCGAATAGTATAGTCAAATTCAAGAGAAGGTGGGATCGTAGTGATATCGACACCTTCATCAAGGAAAAAATAATACACTCCGGCATCATTAAGAGTAAATTTGCCAAAATCAGTCGTTATTATATGTGAGGTAGTAGTATCATCAAACTGATAAACTTGTGATCCATATTCAACCTTCGTTAAGATAACAGTCTCACCGGGACTACTATCTCCTCTATCCCCTGAACTTCCTCCTTTTAGGATGTTACCTGAAATAAATTTTCCAACACTTAATCCTTCATTATCGTTATATGTTATATAGTTAGTATCATCAACAGGATTAGGTGCAGTATCATCAATATCAATTGTCACCTTCGCTGTATCTGTGTCAGTTCCATCACTTAAGGTGTACAAAAAACTTGGGGACTCACTATCTAAAATGTAACCATCACTATTATTATAAGTAAAATCACCTGCTGCATTAATGGTTACTGCTCCACCATCAACATTCACAGTCGCAAAACCATCAGCCCCAAAAACCAAATCAACACCATTAACTTGCGTTATAGTGAGCACTGCCCCATCACCACCATCATGATCGGCAATACCATCATTACCATCGACATGTGTGATAAGGTTACCGCTAACGCTTTCCCCTTGATAAATACTAAAGCCATCATCTTCTGCTACAGGTGGAATATTATCAGCAGGTGTCACCACAATCGTTA
>NZ_JAHKQD010000015.1 GCF_018860915.1 Colwellia sp. C2M11 | reverse complement strand
TTTATACGTAGAAAAAATGGCCAAATACAAGGTATTTATTTCAATAACTCGTTGTTCTAATTATTAAATAAATAACGATGTCGTTGGTGATTTTAGCAAGTAGGAATGATCACATAGTTAGTGAGATTGGTATAATATGTTAACAACAGGAATGTAAGTTAAAAAGTAGAATGAAAGGGGAGGTAATACATCCCCTAATTATCTAATAAAGCAAAGTCAGCAGTGAGAACCAATAACGAGAAAAGCGGGTATAACCGTAAAAGTTATATGCTCAATGCAAATTAACGGTTGTCGTTATATTATTTATTTATTGTTTTACCAAATATAAAAGCAACAAATAAATTAGTTAACAAGCCGCCAGAGATAGCGACAAAAACCCCACCAATACTGCCATAAACAGCAATAAAGCATATTGAAGCCGCTATAAATATTGCCAAGCTTAACCAACAACTTGTCGTGCTTGCTTTTCTTAGTAATAAACTACTTATAATTAATAGTATGCAAGCTAAGGTTAGGTAAATAAATATCATACGCTCACCTCTTGATGCACAGCTGGTTCTACTAAGGCCAAGCGCTTAACATTTATGCGTTTAGTTGCATAAACACCAAATAGACCTATCACGAAAAAGCTTATATCAACCACAGTTACTAATAAATTATTTGCCATAAAAGCATGACTTGATGACAGTACAACATTTAATGGTAAAACTGCCATACATGAAACCCCTGTCACTAACAGAGTCACTTGTAAGTAACGATGATAATTAAGCGGAAATATAGCTAATAAAAACCAAGCTAGCCAGGAATAGAAGAAAAGTGGGCCAAAATACTGGTTATGTAGCTCTACCGCAACTAAGTTGTTAAGTAAAACTTGAGCAGGAAATAGAATAGCGCTTGCTAATACTAAACCACCACAACTACCAATAATAGCCCTATTCCAGCGTTGATAAGCGAGTTCAGATAATGTTGGATTACTACCTCGGCTACGCTTTGCTAACCACATCATCATGCCTGACAATGGCAATAGTGCGGTTGTTAAGCCAAGTAAAGCCCAAATACATTTAACAAAAATGCCAGCGAAATTACCAAAATGTAGTGGAAATAATAAGGTGAGCACCTTGATAGCAGGGCCAGGAATATCGCCTAAACTACTCATCGATTTACTAAATTCACCATTACCATGATATTGCAACAATTGTGACGCTACAGCATCACCGCCAAGTAAACGTAGATAAACTTCTGCATTCGTATCGTTATGCGCCATAACCGTTAAATCAACAATTTTGGCCTTTGGGTAGCGAGTTTGTGCGTCAATTAAAATAGCATTGATATCTGTTGCTTGATAATTATGAGAGATAATGGGCTCTGGCATAGCTGTAAATCGCTCAACCAATTTAGCTTGATCACCACCAAAACTTACAAAAGCAGCGGCAGGTAACAATATAATTGTCGCTAATCCTAAAAAGGCACCACTAAGTCCTATAATGCCGTGAAATAAGCTACCCCAAATGCCCATAATTTTGTGTGCGTCGCTGACAACAACATTGAGTTCCTTTTTACGCCGGAAAGTAAATAACTCTTTAATTAACTGGCGATGAATAAATAAGCCGGTTATGGTGGAGACTAATAATGTTAAGCCTAAAAAGCCTGTTAGTATTAGCCCGATAGGGCGACCTAGATGTAAATCGGCATGAAAGTGGCCAATAAATGAAGGTGCGTCTGTTTTACGATGTTCGTAAAAATAGGCTGCTGTACCATAATATTCTTTTACTAGTTCAAAATTTCGAGGATCAAATTGATAGGCATATGCTGCTTCCTCAGTATAGTTTTCATCCCCGTCATGCGATTCAAATAATAACGTGAGTAAGTGAGTGTTATGTCCTGTGGGCAAATATACATGAATATTTTCACCAAAAGCTTCAGGTACTTTTTGATGATATTTGTTAATAAGCTCAGTAACTTTTTCACTTGGGATTGTACTGAGTTGATGTAATTCAGGGTTAGCCCAAATTTTTAATTCTGGTCGGCTTAGCACAGCTAAAGCGCCGGTAAAGCAAACAATAAACAACAAGATAGCAGTAACAATACCAACCCAACTATGCAATAAAAATAGCTTTTTTAATGTAACTGATTTCATGTTTGTGCCCCTGATAATGCCATATAACTCAAACCTGCATGACTAAATAAAATCACTAACATGACAACAAAAGGGTGCCATGCTTTTTCAGCCATATAGGCATAAATAAATAAGCCTGCCCAAATAAGAGGAAATAGCATAATAGGTATAAGTATCCTTTCTTCCATCGCAAATGGCAGATAAGTCGTCATACCCGGAATCATAACTATGGCGGTAATAAGCGCTAATATACAAGCCATTAAATGCCGGCGTTTAGTCGCCGAGAATGTTCTTTTTGTCTTCATTTTTTATTTGCTCTCAATGTGTGACTAACGTTAGTTAGCCACACTGGCGGTAAGTTAGAACTCAGCTTCAAAACGTACGCTTAATGTGCGTGGTGAACTTAGGGTTTGATTGTCAAAACCGGCAGGCGCAAGAGCCACATATTCGGCGTCTAGCAAATTATCAACTAAGGCATATACACCATAGTTTTGCCACTGGTAGCCAATACGTGTGTTTACTAATAAGTGAGCGTCATTACGTGGTTCTAAACTTGTCGCTAGTCGTTGTGATGTACCGGTATAGCTAGCATTAATATTCGCAATAAAACCTTTTTGATTTGAGTAATCGACACCAAATAAGGCTGTCCATTCAGGAGCACCTTCAAAAGAAAAGCCACTGTAATCTTGTTCTTCACCGTTGAAGCTAGCGCTAAACTCATCAAACTCTGTTTTAGAATATCCGATGCCACCATAAAGATTAACAGAAGAAGTTAGCTGATAACTGATCTCTGTTTCGAAACCTTGCACATGTGACTCACCGACATTATGTATTTCACGGTCATATTGATTACCCGATAAAAATACAGAGACTTGTTGATCTGTCCAATCAAGGTAAAAAATATTGGCATTAATCACTAACTTGTTATCAAGCCACACCGAGCGAAACGCTAATTCGTAGTTCCATGTATATTCAGGATCATAAGTAAAAACAGTTGCTTGGGCGATGTTTGTACCTACACCGCCAGAGCGGTAGCCTTTTTGAACAGTAAGGCTGGTTGAAATATCTTGGTTGAAACGATATGTCGCACCTAGTTTGGGTAACCATGCATCAAAGCTTGCATCTTCAATAGGTTCATCACCAGAGGCCCCATCAGCCATAGCATAAAGCTGTTGGTTTATACCTGTTATTAACTGAGCAAGTACCGGATCTGCCGCAAAGTCATCAGGTTGAGGTAAGGCATTTTGTGTTCTTTCGGTAATATAGATATCAGCAGCAGTACCATTTTTTTGCTCTTCTTTATCATAACGAAAACCTGCGAATATATTCCAAGATTCGTTTATTCTATAGGTGAAATCAGCGAAAAGTGCTTTAGTTTCAACTTTTTGTGTGAAGTCAGAGAATTGACCAATATAAACAGGATCAGCGGCGCTATAAAATTGTAGTACTTGATCAGCTAAAGTATCAGGTAAAGCCAAGCCACCATATTCAGCAGGCGCGGTAAGTAAGCTACGTACACCAAGTTGTTCAAATGTTAAGCCGCGCTCACCACCACTACTATCAAAAACATCTAAATCTGAATAATAAAAACCAATCAACCCTGATAGCTTGTCACCTTCGTAAATTAAGCGAAATTCTTGTGTTGTAGTTTCATCCGTACGGGTATCAGTCAGTATAGATTGAGGTTGCTGTATACTAGCATCGCCATCCCATTCGTAACCATATTCAGCATCAGAATAGGTCGATATAGAGGTGAAAAACCATTCATCAGAAATATCATAATTCAAGTTTAAAACATATAAATCAGAGTCGATATATTCAAAGGTTGGTGAATCTAAATAAACATAACGATCATCATAAATATTATTAATAGGGTATTGATCATCACCACTTTCAACCATAACCCAATCAGCACCTTTTTCGTTTTCAGTGTGAAGAAAACTTAGCTGAGCCTCAAAATCAGGAAAAGCAGATGGTGTAAAGCGCAACTTTACTCGGTAAGACTTGTTGTTATCAAAATCTGATTCCTCACCTGTGGCTACGTTAGTGTTATAACCGTCAAAATCACGTTTTTCTGCACTAACACGAAATGCTAATTCGTCTTCAATTATACCGCCTCCAAAAGCCACTGCCGCTTCTTGTGTACCATATTCACCTACACCAATACGAGCCTTAAAGTCATACTCTTGTACTGCATCACGGGTTTTCATCACAACAGCACCAGCGAGTGAATTACGACCTTGTAAAGTAGACTGTGGTCCGCGAAATATTTCAACTTGGCTAATATCCCAAGTTGAAAAGCCGCCTTGTTGCATTACGCGATAAGGCAAAGGAGCACCATCAACATATACACTAGCAAGTCCACCAGTGCCACCATCAGTTACACCAAAAGCATCAATACCACGAATGTTAAAGCCAGTGCCATCAGTACCAGAAGCATTAGGAGTGCGTGCGATAACATCGTAGAAGTCGTTTAGGTTTTCTTGTTCAATTGTTTGACCAGTAATAACAGCAACACTAGTAGGGGTTTCTTGTAGAGTTCTATCTATTTTTTGACCTTTTACAATGATTTTCTCTATTTGACGCGTATTACTTGAACTTTCTGTATCGTTAGCACTGGCGTTCATTGCAACGCCTGAAATAGCAAAGGTAACAGCACAAGCTAATCGCGCTTTTAAAAAACGAGTGGTCATAAAAGGTGAACTCCAAATACGGTGTTAATGTTAATGATAATGGTTGTCATTAATATTATACCTTGAAGTTTTTTTACAAAACAACAACAAATGGAATAAATAGATAAATAATTGAGTCTGCAGATATCTGATAGAGCTTAGTCAGTGAGGAGAATAATGGCATATAACCGAGCTTAATTTATGCCTAAAATAGTCAGTGTTATCTATATTAGCTAAAACACTGCCTTTCGTGACCATACTACCTGTTTTAAAAGGGGCATTAATAGTGGTTACTTCACCTTCAACTTCTGATTTTAATGTTAGATCCCAATGGGCTTTCGTTTCACCATGACTACTTACATAGGCCTGATAAGTATTGGTTAGTGCTTGAATAACCGATACTGTGGGGATGCTTGCCTTAATTGTCGTAGGTTTCCGATCTGCTTGTAGTTGATCAATCTTTTCTCCGTTATAAGCAACAGCTAAACCAATGCAGACAATGGCAATAGCAGTCACAATAACAGGGGCAGATAAAATTTTCATGACGATACTCCAAGACCTAAAGCGAGGCCTAAATTAATACGGTTAATTAAAAGGGTGTAATTGATTTACGCTAATTCATCAGCTGCTAAGTCGTACATTTATATTTCTTGGTTAAGGTAATGAAGGGAGCAGCGTGGAACTTACCGTGGTTATAGTAGGCGTTGTAAATAACGCTTGTCAGATTTGCTTAACGCTACAGTTAAAGCGTGATATGACTATACGAGAGAGATTTTAATTTACTCGTATTACTTTGCATTAAAGTTTCTATTGTAGAGTACAATAGCTTTATTGTTTTCACTTACTTGAAATCAAGCTCAAACAGTGGGCTAGGTTTCACTTTGTTATATATTTAATTCACTATTATTACCCTTTTAATGAGGTGTTAGGTTTTAAATTAGCCTGGAGTACTATTTTGTTGATTGATGTTATTTTTCTTTTTATAGCAGGGCTAATTGGTGGGGTTTTAAACTCTATTGCGGGAGGGGGAAGTTTTATTACTTTTCCTGCTCTCGTTTTTGTTGGCGTGCCACCACTTATGGCTAATGCTACTAATACCTTTTCTTCGTGTGCCGGATATTTTAGTGGAGCTTATGCTTTTAGGCACAAATTAAAAGAGCACAAAAAAGAAATGTTGCTCACGATTTTATTTAGCCTATTAGGGGGATCTCTTGGTGCATTTTTATTGTTAAAAACCCCTGAAGCATCATTTGAAAAGGTTATTCCTTGGTTACTTTTATTTGCAACCTTGTTATTTATATTTGGTGGGAGAGCTAATACATTATTGCAGTCTTACTCAGAAAAAAATAAATATGCATTACAGTTTAAATCTATTTTTCTTTCTTTATCATTACTCAGTGTTTGTGTCTATGGCGGATTCTTTAATGCCGGATTAGGTATTGTTGTCTTAAGTTATTTGACTTTATCTGGTCATAAAAACATTAATGTAATGAATGGTTTAAAGTTAGTTGTTTCTTCTGCTGTATCGATTGCTGCCATATTATTGTTTGTTTTGAGCGACTCTATTGCGTGGTTAGAAGGCTGTATTGTTCTCGTTGGTACTTTATTAGGCGGATATTATTCGGCTCATATTTCGATGAAGTTAAATCAGCAGTATGTTAGGTGGTTCGTGATATTTATGAGCGCTGTGATTACGGTATATTTTTTCTATGTCACTTATGCGTAGACTTTTATGATATAAGGCCATTAAATTAGTGGTGCGAGGTAAACTTAATAGGTTAAACAGCTAAAATAGTTTACTCAATTTCTCTGTGCTACTCATAGTAGCAAACAGTTTATTAGTCTCTATTGGGACGTATGTGGCAAGGAAGTGGTGAGAATGCCTATTAGTGCAATAACCGAAAATTCGTGGGATGCAATTATGAAAATTCAGGCGGAGGCATACACAGATATTTTGCCTGAAGACGCAAGTATCCTAAAAAGTAAGTGGCTGGCTTCGCCTGAAACATGTGCAGTCTATGTAGATGATGAAGATAAAATATTAGGCTATTTACTTGCTCACCCATGGGAGAGCGAAGTGCCACCTAAGTTATATGAAAAAACGCAAGTAATTAATAGTTCAACTTTATTTCTCCATGACTTGGCTTTGGCGAATGCGGCACAAGGAAAAAAGATCGCTAAACAATTAATTGAAAACTTAATTGTTTATGCCAAATGTCAACATTTTTCAAAAATATCACTTGTTTCAGTGCAAAACTCGAATATGTTCTGGGGAAAATTTGGTTTTGTTTATACCCCTAGTAAGATTATTTGTCCAAGTTACGGTGATGATGCCCAATTAATGGTGTTAGCGCTAAAAATAGAATAAATCATGTAAAATATTTGCATAACGATAGCTGTTCACGCATTCTTTAAACATAAATATTAGCACGTAAGATAACCTATGAATTATAAACTACTATTACTCATTATCGTTTTTTTATGTTCGTTTCACTCATATAGCAAACAAAGTGAGTCTTTGAAACATCAAATAAATTCATTACTAGCAGCTAAAAATGCAACAGTTGGTGTGTCGATTTTGGCAGGGGATGGCAGTGAATATATTTCAATAAATGGTAATAAGAAGCTACCAATGCAGAGTGTTTTCAAATATCACCTTGCTTTAGCAGTGTTAGATCAAGTGGATAAAAAAAACTTAAGCCTATCGGATAGAGTAAGTATTAGCCAAAAAGATTTAGATAATAATTTATGGAGCCCGATTCGTAAAAAATATCCCAATGGTACTAATTTATCCTTAGCTGAAGTATTAAAATATACAGTCGCTTATAGTGACAACGTAGGCTGCGATATATTATTTAATATGGTTGGTGGTACGAAGGTTGTGGAAGCGTATATACATCAGCAAGGCATAATGGATGTTGCTATTGAATATGATGAAATAACACAGCAATTAGTTTGGAACCGAATGTATGAGAATTGGACAACGGCTAATGCAGCTATTACTTTATTAAAGTTATTTTATGAGAATAAAGATAATTTACTTTCTCAAGGCAGTCATCAATTCTTATGGGATACCATGAAAAGCTCAGCTACCGGTAAAGATAAAATTAAAGGTTCATTACCTAAAGGTACGATTGTTGCGCATAAAACCGGTAGCTCTGGTAGCAATAAATTGGGATTAACGGGGGCCGATAATGATATTGGCATAGTTTTTTTGCCTGATGGTCGACATTTTTATATCGGGATTTTAGTCAGTAACTCGACAGAAACAAGCGAGGTTAATAAAAAAATAATTGCAGATATTAGTAAAATAGCTTGGGATTATTTTAAAAACTAGTTTCGTTATGCTTGCTGTTCATAAGTCATAAGTGTATCAAAGTCGATTTACTTCAGGCGTATTATGTAGAGACTTTTACTGTTAACTATATCTGCAATAAGGTATTAGTAAACATGACCTACTGCCATTTTATAATATCAGTGTATACTTGATTAGGTACTTATATTACACAGCACCTTTATTTTTATATCAGTGACACCATTCTAATATTTATGGCATTTTCACATAAATATTAGAATGTAAGTCGTCAATATTATAGGTTTTCTAAAACTTCACGTTGTTCGGCTACTTCAATTCTTATGTCAAAATCACGAGGTAAATCGCTATTATCATAATCAAAAGTTGTTGCTTCTACTGATTGTGTATCTTGTAAAGTGTTTTGATTTTTCATTATCATAATCTCTCTTTATTTAACGTTATGTAATATTATTACGTCATTTAGTGTTTTAATGCAAGTTTTTATCATTTTAATGATCGTATTATTATATTTTGTAGTTTTATTACTTTATTTTGAGGTTTAGGGGATTAAGTTATGCTCGTCTTTATTTATGACTCTCTTTGTTATTTATCGATAGCTAGCCAATTAAGATTGACGACAAGGCAAGATGTTTTTTGTTAATAATTTGTAAAAATTTAGAGGTAATGTTGAATATTTATTTTGCTCGAATACGCTAATCAATATACCATTAACATAATATTCGCTCAGATTAAGTGGTCAAAATCACTTTAGGGAAATTTATGATTAAGTTTAGTCAAAAGTTATGCATTATTGTTAGTGTATTGGCATTAGCATCGTGTTCAACTGCTTATTACTCTGCCATGGAAAAAGTTGGTATTCACAAGCGTGATATCATGGTTGATCGTGTTGGAGAAGCCAAAGAATCACAACAAGAAGCACAAGAACAGTTTAAGTCAGCATTGGCTGAAATGACGGCGCTAATTAATTTTGATGGTGGCGATCTTGAAGAGCAATACAACGAAATTCAAGAACAGTATGAAGATTCGAAAGAGGCTGCTGATCTTGTTAGCTTACGTATTGCTAAAATAGAAGATGTTTCTGAAGCCTTATTTGAAGAGTGGCAAGATGAAATAGAAGAAATTTCAAGTGCTAACCTTAAAAGACAAAGTGCATCAAAACTAAAGGATACACAAAGACGTTATAAAACATTGATTAAATCGATGCATAAAGCAGAAAGTAAAATGGCACCAGTTTTGTCTGCCTTAAAGGACAATAGCCTATTTTTAAAACATAATTTAAATGCAAAAGCAGTTGGTGCATTACAAGGTGAAATAGTGTCAATTCAAAAAGATGTTGCTGTGCTAATTAAAGATATGAATGCTGCGATAGAACAATCGCAAAAATTTATTGATATGTTGGAGGAGTAATTTTGTCAATTGAAAGGTTAGAAACAAAACAGCGTATGAGTCGTATTGTTAAACATAACGGTACGATTTATTTATGTGGCCAAGTTGCTGCTGATGCCAGTAAGGATATTACTGAACAAACGCAAACCATGTTGGCTAAGGTTGATGAATTGTTATTGCAAGCAGGCAGTGATAGAAAGCACATTTTATCAGCCACTATTTATGTTAAAGATATGAGCTACTTTGCTGAGATGAATGCTGTTTGGGATGCTTGGGTTCCAGAAGGTTATGCACCAGCGCGTGCATGTGTTGCGGCTAAAATGGCTCGTGACGCTTTATTGGTGGAAATTTCAGTGGTCGCTGCTGAAATATAAAAACTTTTCTTTCTATATTGTAGAAATTTAATAGCTAAAAAGACAATAAAAAACCGCATTTAAAAATGCGGTTTTAGATGGTTCTGTTTAGTGACTTATCAAGTCAGTCGAGATTAAGCCTTTTTCTCTTCAATATATTCATTAACGAGTTGAGTAAGTACGTTTAATGGTACTGGCCCATTACGTAAAATTACCTCGTGATATTCTCTTATATCAAATTTGTCGCCTAAGGCTTTTTTAGCACCTTCACGTAAGGTTAATATCTTTAACATACCAATTTTATAAGCTGTTGCTTGGGATGGCATAACAACATGTCGTTCAACCATTTTAACTGCGTCAGATTTAGCGTTAGGCGTATTAGTTACATAGTATGCAATGCCTTCATCTCTGGTCCATTTCTTTGTGTGAATACCCGTATCAACCACTAATCTACATGCACGCCATAGTTCCATAGCTAAACGACCAAAGTCAGAGTATGGGTCTTGGTATAAGCCAATTTCTTTAGGGATCATTTCTGAATATAATCCCCAGCCTTCGGTATGAGCAGTATAGCGTCCAAACTTTCTGAACATAGGAATGCCAGTTAATTCTTGTTTGATCGCGATTTGCATATGATGTCCAGGAATACCTTCATGGTACGCTAAAGCCGCCATTTGATAGGTTGGCATAGCTTCCATGTCGTAAAGGTTTGCATAATAAACACCTGGGCGAGATCCATCAGGTGCGGGTTGTTGATAAAATGCTTTACCCGCAGACTTTTCTCTAAAGGCTTCAACGGCTTTAACTTTTAATTCCGCTTTAGGTTTACTTAAAAACAAGCTGTCTAGGCGGCCTTTCATATCGTCAATTAAAGCAACTGCCTCATCTAAATATTGCTGACGTCCTGCTTCGTCTCCAGCGTAATAAAATTGCTTGCTGTTTCTCATAAAATCAAAAAATTCGGCCAAATCACCTTCAAAGCCAACCTTTTCCATAATCAAACGCATTTCATTATGGATTCGATCCACCTCATTTAGCCCTATTTGATGAATTTCTTCAGAAGTGAGATCTGTAGTAGTTGTGCGTTTTAAAGCATTATTATAAAAATCTTCACCATTTGGAAACTTCCAAGCACCGTCACGATCATCGGCTTTCTTTTCTAATTCCGTTAAGTAACTAATTAATTGTTCATAGCCATATTTTAATTCGTTGTTCAATGCGGATTTAATGTCAGTTAATAATGAGTTTTTTTCTGTATCAGTAATTGCTAGTTTGTTAATTTTGCTAGTGAAATCGGCTAAAAGCGTACTGTCTTTACCGTCAGAAAATGGTGCACCTATTAATATATTATTAGCATCACGAATGACGTGTTCAAAAACAAATTTAGGGGCAATTATTCCTTTGTCTTCTCTTAATTTAAGTTGGGTAACAAGCTGTATTATTAACTTTTTAGCGCCTTTTACACGGGCTATATAATCTTGTGCTTCTTTTACATTACTAATTGAATGTTGGTTAATTAAAAACGCAGGAATTTGTGAGTGAGTGCCAAACATTTGATTAACAGGATAATCATGAAAGCGCCATTGGTAATCATTGATGCTGTTTTCTAATTTCTGAACGTAAAGGTGATAGCTGATCAACGTTTGAGGATCTAATTTATCGGTATCAATCGTTTTAATTTTTTCTAAGTCTGCTTTATCAAAAGCTAACTCGATTGCGCTGTTTTCTTCAGATAGGTCATTCCATTTATCGTAATCTTTTTTAATACCAAGATATGTCTGCATAACTGGGTTACGGTCAATGCTTGCCTTGAAAATACTATCAAATAGTTGGTTGGCTTTTTCTGATTCGGATATGACTACATTAGCACTGTTTTGTTCAACTGAAGTGCTTGCGTTATTTGTTAGTGGTTGTGAACAAGCACTTAATAAGGCACTCGATATAGCAATAACGAGCAAAGATTTTTTTAATAGCATTTGATGGCTCTTTTATTAGAAATTATTTTAATCAGTTTGCCTATGTTTTAATGATGAATGCAATGAATTATCGATAGATTGGCTTATATTTACGATTAAACAGTAAGGGGGTTTGTTAAATTTAATCAAATTAATTTGGCGAGAGATCAATTATTTTAGCACTGCTGGTTGGTAAAGGCGCTTGTTAAAGTAATACAGTCAAAGTACGCTTTATGTCATACTGGTTAAATACTTAGTGCTTTATGTTTTTAACGTTAAAAATAATGATAGGGCTATAATTTTTTTAGTAAATTATTTATATTGGAATGTTAATCATGAACGGAATTAATCAAAATTCATCGCTAGAAACACTTAAAACAATATTTGGTTTTGAGCAGTTTCGTTTAGGTCAAAAGCAAACAATTGAACAATTGTTAGCTGGGCAGTCAACGTTATCAATATTTCCTACCGGCTCAGGTAAAAGTTTGTGTTATCAATTAACTGCATTGCACCTGCCTAATTTAACGCTTGTTGTGTCGCCATTGTTAGCCTTGATGAAAGACCAGTTAGCCTTTTTAGCGAGTAAAGGTATTACGGCAGCAAGTATTGATTCAACGTTAAAAGGTAGTCAAACACAAGACGTTATGGCTGCGGTGCGTAATGGTGAAATTAAAATATTAATGGTGTCAGTCGAGCGTTTTAAGAATGAGCGTTTTAGGAAGTTTATTCAATCGGTACCGGTTTCAATGTTAGTGGTAGATGAAGCGCATTGTATTTCAGAGTGGGGTCATAACTTTAGACCAGATTATTTAAAATTACCTAGTTACCGTAAAGAATTGAATATTCCATTAACATTATTGTTAACCGCAACAGCGACAAAAAAAGTAAAGTTAGATATGGCTGATAAATTTGCCATTAATGAGCATCATATTGTACAAACTGGTTTTTATCGTCATAACCTCAATTTAGTGGTATTGCCGGTTAGTAGCGCTAATAAAAATAAAGTCTTAGTGGAGCAAATACAACAATACTCTAATGGTGGTCAAAATAGCGGTATTGTGTACGTTACGTTACAACACTCTGCTGAACAGGTTGCGGCTTATTTACAGCAATCAGGTATTAACGCTTGCGCTTATCATGCGGGGTTTGACAGCGAAAATCGTAGCCAAATACAAGCTGATTTTATGGCGGGAAATCTACAGGTTATTGTTGCGACTATTGCCTTTGGTATGGGAATTGATAAAAGTGATATTCGTTTTGTCTTTCATTACGATTTACCTAAATCAATTGAGAATTACTCTCAAGAAATAGGTCGAGCAGGGCGTGATGGTGAGCTGTCACACTGTGTGACTTTGGCAAATTTAGATGGTTTAAATACTGTAGAAAATTTTGTTTATGGTGATACGCCTGAGCTTGGTGGTATCGAGTCTATTATTGATAATATTAAAGTTGAGACTCAAAGTACCCAATATGAAAGTAAGTGGGAATTACAATTACTACCACTGTCTAATACCAGTAATATTAAACAATTACCGTTAAAAACGTTATTGGTTCAGTTGGAAATTGCTGGTGTCATTGAGCCTATGTATGCCTATTTTGCAGATTTCAAAATTAAGCTTTTACAGCCCCTAGAGCAGATATTATCGGGTTTTAATGAACAAAGACGTCATTTTTTATCAACAGTATTTAAAGCCACAGCGTTTAAAAAAGTGTGGGGCAGTTTAAACTTTCATACCTTATTGCAAGACCAATCAATTGATCGAAATCGTGTTGTTGCGGCGTTAGAGTACTTACAAGAGCAACAATTAATTGTATTAGAAACCTCACGAATGACAGAGGTTTTTAAGGTTAATAGTCATGAACTTAATGATCCTAAGTTAGCAACAAACCTGTATAATTATTTTCTCGATAAAGAGCAAAAAGAAATTCAGCGTATTGCTGCTCTTGTACGATTTTTTCAACTTGATAAGTGCTTAAGCTATAATTTAAGTTGTTATTTTGATGATAAAAAAGCACCCGTAAGCTGTGGGCATTGCAGCGTATGTGCAGGAAATGTCGCTCAACTTGAACATTCAGTACAGGCGCAATGGCCAAGTGATGAAGTGTTAATGGCAGATGCTGTGGCATTGAAAAGTCATTTAGCAAACAAAATTACGGTGCCATTAACGTTAGAAAGTTACTGTCGCTTTTTTGCCGGTATGAGTGTACCTATTTTTGGACGTAATAAAGTTAGACAGTTATCAGGTTTTGCTTCTTGTGAGCAACAACGTTATCAAGCAATACGAGATAAATTATCACAATTGGGAGCTTTCTAAGCTATATGTTGTTTAGAAAAATGAACAGTTGGTTATCTTTCTATTTTATTTACCTGAGTACAACAATTAATGTTTATCACCCTAAAAAATTCAGTGCCAATGAGTGTTTGGTTTATGTTGCTATCAGCATTAGGTTTTTCCTTAATGGCAGCTTGTGTCAAAGAGGTTAGCACTTTAGGTATTCCTGTTTTTGAAATTGTCGCTGCAAGGGCAGCTGTTTCAGCAGTGATTAGCTATGTTGATGTTAAACGAAAAAATATTCCGCTGTGGGGTAATAATAAGCCGTTGTTAATTGCTCGAGGTACCGTTGGTACTTTCGCTTTGATGTTTGTGTATTATGCGGTAACTACTTTACCGTTAGCCGAAGCAACGTTATTACAATACTTACATCCTGTCTTTACCGCTATTTTGGCGTTATGGTTTTTAAAAGAAACGATACAACGCTCAACTGTCGCTTGTATTTTAATCAGCTTACTTGGTTTGTTGATCATCATTTATCCCAACTTAGCTCAGGAAAGTTTAGTTCAGGAAAGTTTAGTTCAGGAAAGTTTAGTTCAGGAAAGTTTAGCGCAACCTAACTTACTCTTAAACCCTCGCATACAATACTCATGGTTAAGCATTAGTGCCGGTGTTTTGGGGGCTTTTGGGAGTGCCGTTGCTTATATTTTGGTTAAGAAATTAACGGTAACTGAGGATAGTTCAGTAATCATATTCTACTTTCC
Source organism: Colwellia sp. C2M11 (assembly GCF_018860915.1). Lineage (GTDB taxonomy): Bacteria > Pseudomonadota > Gammaproteobacteria > Enterobacterales > Alteromonadaceae > Colwellia. The sequence continues at coordinate 196,226 of NZ_JAHKQD010000015.1, read as the reverse complement.
TCTCGTCGCTTTTCCTGTGTCGATGCTTATGCTGGGTAGTGATTTTGTGATACCTAGCTTAACAGCAACAATATTATTGATTTTAGTGGGAATATTCACCCAAGTAGGTCAAGTAGGACTAACAAAAGCATTACACTGTGCTGATGCTAATAAAGCAACAGCTTATTCTTACGTACAAGTACTGTTTTCAGTATTTATAGGTTGGGCGTACTTTAGTGAAATACCTATGACGACCACCATTGTTGGTGGGGGATTAATCATGGTAGGAGCATTAATCAACGTATTGTGGAAGCGATAATGAGTAGTAAAAACTTTCATTAATACGTATTTATCTTTTATCGTGGGCTAGCAGTAGCTGCTTATGTTCAGCATTATCTGTTTGTTGTAAATACAGTGATACTTCTTTGTGAGCTTGTCGAAAATGTTTATATAGGTGAGATTTTAGTTCTTTTTTTACCTGCTTAACTTCAATGCCCTTTATTACACAAAATAGCGCTAATGCGTAAACGGTTTCTAACTCGGGTAGTGCTGATTGTCGGTTTAGGTTACGGTTGTTACATGAGCCGCAACCCCCTTTAAACTGATAAGCTGTATTAGCAAAAATAACACCAAACCCCATAAAACAAGCCACTAAGTCAATGGTTTGTGGCAATACTTCTTTACCGCCAGGGGCATAGGTGTTTGTTGAGTTGTTAGCGTCATAATGAGTAGCATTATGTTGATGCACCAAAATACTTGCTTGTATTTGTACTAAATAAGCAATTAAATCTTGAGGTTGATTAAGTTGACTAGCATGAAAAGCAATGTCGATAGTTGGTGTTGTGTCATTTATGCTGCTTACTTTACAGCTAATGTGACAGTTTTCACCACGAAGTCTTGAAGCAAATAATAGTTGTGGCATGGGTTTTTGAATAAAGCGCTCAGCAGACACCAGTTTTATTGGCCAAGCGGTCATTCCAGCATACTTCATCGTATTTGAAAAAATCGTATTAGCCATTTCTTCTACGCTGCTTGAACTACCGGGATAGAAGGTATTGTTCGGCAATACTAATTTACTGTCATTTGTAAAAAACTCACCATCGAGTTCAGTAATACACCAAGCAAAGGTATCAAAAATCCATGCTTTGCTTGTTTCATCAATAACGGGTTTTGTTTTAAAAAAAGTGGATAACATTAATAATTGCCTTTAGTTATTGCTGCATATATTCAGTTGCTAATTTTTAGATTTTTTCATTAGCATCGGTATTATAAACAAGGTTTAAAAATAGTTAACTAAAGATTATTTTTTTGGGTTTGGCAGATTCAATCTCGAAGTGTATAACGATTAAGCAGCTATAGCTACCATGTACTTAGTCATTAATTGATCTGGAGTTTTAGATTGATAAATTCAATTACTTGGGGTGTCATCTTGAGTACTTCGATGCATCAATTCTACGCTGTTACACTAGCTTTTAGGTTTGCTTAATATAGTGATTTTCTTGAGGGGTGTGTTTTGGTTTTTTTTACGATGAATCAATTGTATTGTATATCGCTATCTTGAGGGTTTGTTTAGTATGGTGACCGTGTAGTCCGGTATTTCGAGATAGCTCGCTATTAATCGTTGATTGACTAACACTGAGTAGCGCTGCAATTTGATTTTGACTTATAACACCTTTATTTAAGGCATAAATCTGGCATCGTTCTTCATCGGTCAGTTATTTATTTATATGTTTTCATTGGTGCATTTCTTGCCGGAGAAAAAGCGATTAGCATATACTCAGCTGACCAATTTTTCGGCCTATTCAAGTGATGCACTTATTATTTGAATCCAAGTTTGAGTAAAACCTCTAATTATGTAAATATTATGTACTTGATAATATTTACATAATTGTTATTAACATCCATTTTCCGAAGTTAATCGTATTACAGCACAACAATGTTTAGTTCTTAGATAAGTATAAAAGAAGTATAAATAAGCAAATACAGAAAATTGACAGGTAGTTAGTTTTTCAATCTGTAGTTTATTAAATGGGGACTTATGCGTATTAAGGAGTACTAATGCAAGAACATGGTTCTTTTAAAATAGAAGTAATTGATCAAACATTAATTATTAAATGCTTTGATGCTTGGAATGTTGAAACAGTGATAAGGCTTTGTCGAGAATACAAAGAACATGTTGAAGGCATAAAAGACAAACCTTGGGCGTGTTTAGTTGACTTAAGTCAATGGGAGTTGTCTACGCCAGATATGTGGGATGAAATTAATAAATTAAATGAATGGGGAAATATTAATAATCAAAAATATGAAGCGGTTATTTGTAGTATGTCTCTTCAACAAATGTTGATGGAAGAGAGCCATACGGTATTAACTAATGTTGAAACAAAATTTTGTGACAATATGGAACAAGCATATAATTGGCTAAATAGTGTTGGTGTATTAAAATTTTAGCCAAAAATAAATTAAGCGAAATGTTACCATACACCAAATAAATACAGGTGCCTGACACTTAATGGTAAAGTCTAATGCTTATGGTGACTAAGAAAGTTAGATTGGTACTATCCGCGGCTTTTTAATCGTTAAGTATTATCAATATGATTATGGAAAATAAGACAAATATTATATCCCCTTGTGTAGGCCAATGTGGCTTAGATGAAAATGATATGTGCATAGGTTGTTGTAGATCCAAGTTGGAAATTACAAATTGGATGAGGAAATCTGACGAGGAAAAATTAGCAATAGTTGATAGGTGTAAAAAGGATGTTGCGCTAAATTTGCAAAATCGTTGATAACCTAATTTGTATAAACTCTTACTATTGATAACGATCTGGCAAGACCACCTTCCCATTGTAACTTACTACTTTATTGACAGGACTAACAGCCAAAAGGATTAACGTGATTTCGAAATTACCTCGTTGGGTAGAATATGGTTCATTTATACTTGCACTGGTTGCAGGGCTTGTTAACTCAATTGGGTTGTTAGGCTTTAAGCACCAATCAGTTTCTCATTTGTCAGGTACCGCGACACTTTTTGGTACTGGCATGATTAATTCAGATTTCGCTGATGTTAGCCATTTAGCGTTAGTATTACTGAGCTTTCTTTTAGGCTCTGTTATTTCCGGATACTTTATACGCAGCGGCTCGTTAAAGTTGGGGCGTAATTACAGTGGCTTGCTGCTGTTAGAATCTACTTTTTTGTTTAGCTCTATTTATTTTTTATCAGACAATTACTCTCTCGGTCACTATTTAGCTTCTGCAGCTTGTGGATTACAGAATGCGTTAGCAACGACCTATAGTGGTGCTGTGATCAGAACAACCCATGTTACTGGTATATTTACCGATTTAGGCATCATGATCGGCTCTAAGTTAAGAGGAGAATATTTTGATAAGAGAAAGGGGTTATTGTTTTTATTAATCATTCTTGGATTTATTGTTGGTGGCTGTTGTGGCGCTTATCTTTTTAGTTTTTTCCACTTTTATGCGCTTATTGTTCCCGCCAGTATTTGTTTGTTGCTCGCATTGTCTTATTCTATTTATAATGCTAAATCCATTCTAACAAAGAATAATAAATGATGAGAGCAGTATTAAGAAAAAAAATAATAGATATTTGCGATAAAAAAATCGCCAGTAAAGGTGATAATGTTGGGTTATCATTTTATGCTTTTTTTGCTAATAAAAATGATAATCCAGCACTTTTAATGGAAGCGGCAACTTGGTGGATTCAAACACATCAGTTAGATCACTTTGAGAAGGCGCATAAAATAAAAACTATGGTTGAAAATAATATCTAATTACTATTATTTTAAATAACTTTTCTTAGCAAAGAACAATGAGCACTAATATTCAACAAGTAAACCTTCAGCTTTAGCGAAGGCTTACTTGCTTTATTAAACTCACTAAAACTTTCCAGACTCTCGTTGCACTAAAAATGCTTTAATTTCATCTCTAGAGCTTAGGATATGTTGTTTTAATTTTGCGACAGCCTTGTCTATATCGCGTGCCTGACAAAAAGCTAATAATTCAGCGTGTTCAGGACCTGCTTTAGATATACCACCAGCCCACAGCAAGTGCATGCGTATATATCGATCTGCATTTTTATTTAGAATGTTAACTAAATCAGAAGTTTGCGGTCGTTTAGCGCCGGAATACAAACAATTATGAAAACTTGAATTTAATTCACTCCAGGTATTTGCAGCATTTTCTTTACCTAAAGCGCTATCCAATTTAATTAATAACTCATTGGCCTCTATTAAAGCTTCATCCGTGATATCCACTAAAGAGGCAGCAAGTAAGTCGCCTTCAATCATTGCTCTTAATTCGAATAATTCATCGACTTGATCAAGGTTCAAGCTAGTAGCACTTGCACCTTTATGAGGCTCAAATGAGACTAAACCTTCAGCTTCAAGCTGTAATAATGCTTCTCTAACAGGGATGCGGCTAACGTTTAATTCGTCTGCTAAAGCGGCTTGACGCAGTGGTTGGCCAGCAATTATTTCCCCACTAAGTATTTTTTCGCGTAAAACTTCTACAACGAGTTGGGTACGAGTTTTGTATTCAATTGCCATTATTTTATGCCATTGTTTGCTGTTATTGTTATTAGGTTTGAAGGGGATTCTGTTTTATCCAATTCATTATAAAGATATTATCAACGAAAAAAAGAGTCATGGAGAAATCTTTAACTTGGCGAAGGTTTATTGAAGGAAGTTATCTTATTATTTTATTTAAATGACTCCTCATTAATTTATATATTAATATCTAGCAGAGTCTAGTGATTGATAATTTAACTTGTTACTACTGTATTTATTTCATTGGCTAGTAATAAAAAATTTTGATGATACGCAAATATCATGGTACTGTATATTAATACAGTTAAGTTGTCAGGGTATTATGAATTTATTTGAATCATTTTTAGCAGAGCCTATCAATATTCTGCCTCAAGATGGTGTGGTTAATTTCTACGGCGAAATAATGACGCAAGCAGAGGCTGACTTTTATTTTGAACACTTATTGAGTGAAGTCGACTGGCGCTGCGATCAAGCTATTATTCTTGGAAAATTAATCGAAACTAAGCGAAAAGTGGCTTGGTACGGTAATTCAGGTCAAAAAGAGCCTTTTAGTTATACCTACTCAAATACAACTAAATATTCGTTACCTTGGACAGATAACCTTTATTACCTAAAAGGAGTTGTCGAGCAAAAAACAAATGAAACTTATAATACTTGTTTACTTAATTTATATCATAGCGGTGCTGAAGGAATGGCTTGGCATAGTGATGGAGAGCAAGATCTTAAAGATAATGGCGCAATTGCTTCGTTAAGTTTTGGTGCCGAACGGAAGTTTTCTTTTAAGCATAAACATAATAAAGAAGTCGTCTCATTACAGTTAAAGCCAGCTAGTTTATTAGTAATGAAAGATGAAACTCAAAAGCATTGGTTACACCGGTTACCACCAACTAAAAAAGTGCACGAACCAAGAATTAATTTAACCTTTAGAACAATACAGCAATGAATATACGCTAACACTATGCTATTGATTATTTTCAATATTGTTACCGCGGTAGGTTGGATTACTTATTTTAATAATTCTGCGATTTTTCAAATTAGCGCGACTAATATCTTCGGCGTAATATTTATCTAATATTGTTTTAATTTCTCCATTAGCTATTAACTTACGTAATCCTATTTCTAGGCGTCGAGCAATACGAGGCTCTTGTGGTGATATATAAATATGAGTGGCCATTGGGAGGTATAGCGCTAGAGTTGGCTCTACAACAATATTCTTTAAATCGGGCTGGCGGCTTTCAAGTTCATCATAAGCTTCGTAGATCGCTCTAGGAATATAATCAAATCGAGAGCGTTTTAACATTTGAAATAAACCTTCAAAATTATGTGTTGTTGTTACTTTTAATCCATGACTTTCAAATACCTTTGTTGTTGCCCAATGGTGCTGAAGCCCAGCATTAAGTTGACTTAAGTCGTCGAGGTTCTTAACTTTGCTAAAAAGAGCAAGCTGTGACTGATGAACGAGTAATAATCGGTAGTTAAGTAGGCCTTGCCTAATAGGAATTTTAATCGTGATTACTTCGTTACCCCATGCTTCATCACTTGGTCCTATATAAGCATTAATATTTTGGTTTCTTTTAAGCGATATAAAGGCTCTTTTAGGCGTCATACTCATTTCAATCGGCTCAAATATAAAAGGGCCAAATTCTTCAGCTGTTATTTGAAGAGCGCGAATAATCACCTCGTTTTTATGCTTGGATCTTTTATCATCTACTAATAATGGCTTGAGCAATTTTATAGTATCAACTGCCACGACAATTGGGGTAAAGCAAAATAATAGGAAAGTAAATAACTTTATTGGGTTAATTAATTTGATAGTTTTCTCCTTTATATTCACGATATTTCAAAGGAATATAAATTCATAACACTGTATTACTTAGCTGCTATATATACGTATTTTTACCTACATGTAGAAAGTATAGCTCTATTATGGCAAATACGTTTAATCGTTAAGATCTATTCAGTCGTTAGTCTTTTAATCGTTTTATCAAATATGTGTTGTCGCTAGGATAAATACTCATCCATTTATCCGGTTTTATGTTTTAACAAAGCTTTGTCTATACTTATGTATTAATGACGAATGAAGCTTTAGTTAGCTACTTTTTATTATATTTTACGTGGAGTGATGGCTGAAATTATTTATTGTGTTTATTTTCACCATATTTTATTTGATAGTACAATATTTACGCGTATAGTAACTGGTCGGATGTTTCTTTTATGACTTATAATGGAGTTAATAAGTATGTATTTTAAATTGAACAGTTTAAAAATCGCCCATAAAGTTGTTATTGGTTTTGTTGTAATACTATTGTTATTGTTTTTTTCTAGTATTAGTTCTATTGGTATTTTAAGTGATATTAAACAAGCATCAGCCAAGGTAGATGACTTTGCTTTACCTATACAGAAGTCTGCTAATACAGTACAAAAGCAGTTATTAAAGCAAGCAAAATCGTCCTCTTTTATTCCAACCTTAACGACTATTAATAAAATAGAGCAATTAAAAAAAGCATTTGCAGAACAGGGGCTTTTGCTTATTGAGCAGAAAAAAGCAATTGAAGAAATGCTTTATATGTTTCCTAATATCGATCGATTAGATCGCTTTAATAGCGCTTATGAGCAGTACTCTAATGCTGTTTCTGCAATGTTTACCCATAAATTATCTGTTATACAGCAAACGGAGTACTTTATTGAGCAGCAAAAAAAACTTGATGATGTTCTTTATGAAGCTGGCGCTGTATTGGGCGATTTAACTTACTTAGATGACCCTGATAACCAAGAAAAAATCGATAGAATTTCTGGCTCAGCCAGCCAGGTTGAGGGCTTTGTTTTTAACCTAACCGATGCAACTAAAACTATTTTAGCAATTAATACGCTCGAAGAAGTTGAGGAGTCTCAAGAGGCAATTGATTTTGCGATAAGTAATATTGAACAATATTCCAAATTCTTAATAGACTTAGGTAAAACATATAATACCAATGGTGTTATTGAAACCTTTATTGACGAGTTTGAAAAATCTAAAAAAATGCTTAAAGGTAAAGACAATCTATTTGAGTTAAAAAGAATACAACTGCAAGAAAAAAATGCGTTAAATCATGCTTTTAATAATTCAGAATTACATATTAATAATTCTATTAATGCGATAGATATATTCTTACAAACTGTAGATAAAAACTTAACACAGTTACAAATGGGGATTGTGGATAATGTTGATCAAGGAAACCTCGAAACTATCACCATTTTTGTGGTGTTATTTATTGCAGGTATTGTTGTTGCTGTGACAACTATTAGATCGATGATTTCACCGTTAAAGAAAATCAATATCGTGTTGTCTCAAATTGCTAAAGGAGACTTATCTAGAGAATTAACCGTTGCTTCTGATGATGAATTTGGTGAACTGTCTAAAAATGTGAATATTGTCGTTGCCGATTTGCGCAAACTCATTGGTAATATTTCCGAAAATACTCATGTATTAAATGATGCGGCAGAACAATCGAACCAACGCATAGAGGAAGTAACAGACTCTTTAGCCATTCAAAAGCAAACGATAGAGCAGGTCGCAGTACAAACATCTGAGTTAGGGCAAAGTGCAGATCACATCTTATCAAAAGCAAATAATGCAGAAGAAGATATGACCAATGCATTGCAACAGAGTAATGCGTTAGAGAAAACCGCAAAGACAACCAATGAACGAATGCAAAATTTAGCACTTATGTTGGATCGCACTACTGATGTTATGTCGGTCTTACAACAAGAGTCCGCTAATATTAGTAGTATTTTAGATACTATTCATAGCATTTCTGATCAAACAAACTTATTAGCATTAAATGCTGCTATTGAAGCGGCTAGAGCAGGAAACGCAGGTCGAGGTTTTGCCGTTGTTGCCGACGAAGTGCGCTTACTTGCAAGTAGAACTCAAGCATCAGCTACAGAAATTCAAAGTATGATTGAATCCTTACAACATCAAACTGAAAAAGCAGCATCAGACATTAGCCAAGGCAAAGATGAGGCGAATAACTGTCAAAGTTATACTAATGAGCTATTACAAACATTGTTATTAATTACCGAGGCAATAAAGAACATACATGAAATGAGTGGGGATATTTCCCAATCAGCGACTCAACAAAATGCGTTAAGTAATAACATAAGCCATAGTATTCAAGAAGTGTTGGGCTTAAGCCGACAAAGTAGTGATAAGTCAATGTCAACCTTAACTTATGGTAACCAAGTTGCTGAATTAGCTGAAAAATTAGAAAGTTCTATCGATACGTTTAAAATGTCATAATTGCTTTTAATATTAATTATTCGTATCAATCTTATTGTTTAATATTAAGAATTTAATCTCATTATTGTGTAGGTTTAACTTAATTAACTGATAGGTAATGAGCTTTATGGTAGTTTATTAACAAATTTATTACTGAGATATGAAATGAAATTATTCACAACACTTACTTCTATCGTTTTCTTAGTTGGTGTATCACTTTCACCAACAACTTTTGCAAATAACGACCGAAAGCTAGTTATTGATGAACACCAAATAACGCAACATAGCACTAAGATAAATGGTCAAAAAATCAAATATAGTGCAACTACTGGTACTCAACCAGTATGGGATGAAGAGGGTAATCCTACTGCAAGCCTTTTTTATACTTACTATCAACGCACCGATATTAAAAATAATAGCAAACGTCCGTTATTAATCTCATTTAATGGTGGCCCAGGTTCAGCTTCCGTGTGGATGCATGTTGCTTATACTGGTCCCAAAGTACTGAATGTCGATGATGAAGGTTACCCACTGCAACCTTATGGCGTTAAAACTAATCCTTATTCTATTTTAGATGTAGCTGATATTGTTTTTGTCAACCCAGTGAATACTGGTTATTCAAGAGTTCTACCTGATAAAGACGGTAAAATGCCGAGTAAAGAAGAACAAAAAGCCATGTTTTTTGGCGTTAATGCTGATGTTAAATATTTAGCTGAGTGGGTTAATACTTTTGTTACTCGTAATAATCGCTGGCGTTCTCCAAAATATTTAATTGGCGAAAGCTATGGTACGACGAGAGTTTCTGGTTTGGCTTTAGCACTTCAACAACAGCAATGGATGTATGTGAATGGTGTTATTTTAGTCTCACCAACAGATATTGGTATTAAACGTGAAGGCCCGGTGAAATCAGCTAATCGTTTACCTTATTTTGCAGCTGCAGCTTGGTATCACAATGCTTTACCAGCACAATATCAAGCCAAAGACTTAGATGAATTATTACCTGAAGTAGAGCAATTTACGATAAATGAATATATGCCAGCATTAGCAAAGGGTGGTTTTATTTCAAGTGATGAAAAACGCAAGATCGCAAAATGGGTGTCTATGTACTCAGGTTTGTCTGTTGATGCGATAATAGCAAATAATTTAGATGTAAATAATAACTTTTTTTGGAAAGAGTTATTGCGCGATAGAAAGCAAACGATTGGTCGTTTAGATTCACGTTATTTAGGAATTGATAAAAAAGTTGCCGGCTCTCGTCCAGATTATAACGCAGAGTTAACATCGTGGTTGCATAGCTTTACGCCAGCGATTAATTATTATTTACGTGAAGAGCTAAATTACAAAACAGATGTTAAATATAATATGTTTGGTAATGTACATCCATGGGATCGTAGTAATAACAATACGGGTGAAAATTTACGTTTAGCCATGGCACAAAACCCGTATTTAAATGTGATGATTCAATCAGGTTACTTTGATGGCGCAACTAATTACTTCGATGCAAAGTATACTATGTGGCAATTAGATCCTAGCGGACAAATGCGTGATCGTTTATCGTTTAAAGGTTATAGAAGTGGTCACATGATGTACCTTCGTCATGAAGATTTAAAGCAATCAAACCAAGATGTTCGTCAATTTATTCAGCAAACATTACCAGCAGAAGGTGAAGCTGCGAAGTATTAATATCATGTTGGTTGTTAGTTGATGTTAACTCAGGCATTTGAACTGAAGTTAGTTAACTAATCCAAAAAAGTTAGGTATTATTTTAGGGGCATTATTGCCCCTTTTTTTTAAACTAAATTCATATAAACAGTTTATTCTTATATCACCTGCTTCTATGTAAAAAGTAAACTAATGCGCTAAAGAATTGTTTTAGTTGATAGAAGTAACGTGATTGAAAGATTATTTATTTTCATGATCTTTTATGTCATTTCTATTTACATTTTTTATGTTTTTCATACTTGCAAGCATTCTAAAAATCCTTTTAAATTAATTGTCGATTGGTTATTTATCGAGCACTTTAAATAAGGTTTTTATTAATGAGCTAACTAAGCATTATTGATGAATATCATGATAGATGAAACCTTGTTTATGATAGATAGTAACAATGAGTAGTAAACTCGACTTGTCATCACTGCTTTTTCAGTGACAATTTAAAAGATACTTTTTACGAGGTGTTAAATAATGAAAAGACAGAAAAGAGATCGGTTAGGAAGAGCGCATTCAAATGGTTACCAAGCGGGTTTAAGTGGTAAGTCAAAGGAGCATTGCCCTTATCAATGTATTGATGCTAAATCTGAGTGGCTAGGAGGATGGCGTGAAGCAGTAACTGATAGAAATATGGGCTTATTCAGATGATAGTTGACGCCAATAGCTCTACTTAAGTCTAGGTAAACAGCCTTAATTATGCTTAAGATGCTGAATATACTTTGTACAATGATTGATATCATCACGTGTTGATATCATCACGTGTTGATATCAATCATTAACGTCAATATTTACATCAACATGTATATTGATACTACCTATAGCTTAATACCTACCTATTTCCACACACATTGCAGCTTTGTTGTTTTTTCATATTAAATTGTTGCCACTGATTTGTTAAACCATCATATAAGTTTAACTGATTAATTTGAGTGTTATTTTCATTGCCGTCAGCTGTTAATATCTTTATTGCTTGTAAGGCTTGCATACCACCAATAATGGCAAGTACTGGGCCTAATATACCAAGTGTTTGGCAATTATTCGTTGGTGCTTTTATTGATGCTGGAAATAAGCAATGATAGCAAGCGCTGTCTTTATTTCGAGGGTCAACAAGTAGTTGTTGACCGTCAAACCCTGTTGCGGCACCTATTACTAAAGGCACAGTATGTGTGACACAAGCTTGATTAATTAAATAACGTGTTTGAATGTTATCCGAGCAATCTAAAACTAAATCGACTTGTGGAACATAATAATCGCACAATTCTTGGTCTAACATTTCATCAATGGCTTCAATATTACTATCCGGAAATTGTGTACTAAGTTTCTCTGCGGCAACATCTGCTTTGTTTTGATTAATATCTTGTTCGTCGAACTGTATTTGGCGTGGTAAGTTGCTCAGCTCTATATTATCACCATCAGCAAGATATAAGGTACCAACACCAGCAGCAGCTAAATAGAGGCTAACAGGATTACCTAATCCGCCTACACCAACAATGAGTACTTTGGCATTTCGCAGTGCTACTTGCCCTTGCTCACCAATTTTATCCATCATTATTTGTCGTGAATACTTAAGTTGCTCTTGCCTTGTTAACACTGTGTTACCTTTAAATTTTTAAGTGAAAGCGAATAATTTATTTGTTTATGTTTTGATATTGTAACGTCAATAAAGGTAAGTGCGCACAGCACTGGCTTTAAATTGTAAATATACTTGTTGATTAATATTAAGTGCCAACCTTTGTTGTGAAAAAGTACTGATATTAATAAAGAACTCTTGTTCTATTTTACCTTTTACTGATATTGCAGTAATTAACACTTTGTTTTTCATGATATCAATTGAGGATATTTTGACAAAAAGGTGGTTCACGATGGATGAATTAATGGGCTCGGTTAATGAAATACTAATATCGCTGGCTAAAATAAAGCAACGCAGTGTTTCTTTGGTAAAGCTCTCATCAAGTGCAGGTAAATAGATATTTTCAACATCATTTAATGCTAATATTGCGAGACCTTGACCATTGTCCAAGGTTGTTATTGGTAAAGATAAACTGGTTTGTTGATGAATAATGTCATCGGCATCGCTGGTTACATCTGAATAGTTTAATTGATGGATCATGGTATGAATCGCATCATAACCAATTACCTTTCCTTGCGATAACACCAGTAATTTATCACACACTTGTTGAAGTTCATCAAGTGAGTGACTGACATAAAACATGGGTAACTGAAGCTCATCTTGAACTTTAAGCATTAAGCTTAATAAACTCGCTTTTGCTTTTCTATCAAGAGCGCTAAGTGGCTCATCAAGTAATAATAATATTGGTTCAGCTAGAATAGCACGAGCAAGTGCTACTCGTTGTTTTTGCCCACCAGAAAGTTCATGAATAGATTTATGGCGAAGGTTATCTAACGCTGTTAACTTAATGATTTCATCAAAGTTCAATCGATTATTCTTACAACGCTTAGTTGCAAACTTTAAATTATCGACCACATTTAAATGTGGAAACAAACGTGAGTCCTGAAAGACTAAGCCAATATTCCGTTGTTCTGCTTTGATGAATATGTTGCTGTCACTATTAATTAAGTCGATATTATTCAAAGTAATTGAACCGGTAATTTTTTTTTCTAAACCAGCAATAGCACGCAAAAGAGTTGATTTTCCTGAGCCAGAATGGCCAAAAATACCGGTAATACCTTCCAGTGATAGTCCCTGCTGAACCGTTAGTTGGAATGGTTCAAAACCATGTTGTTCAAAGCCAAGTTGAATATCGAGAAATAAAGGGTATGTCGTTTTTAATAAAGCATCGGTCATCTCTTCGCCTTATTCATTGTTTTTTTTCTTGGGTTATTCAATAGATAAATTGAGGCTAACAACACCATAGAGCCAATTAATAAACTAATTGCTAGCACATGAGCTCTAGCATAATCAAAGGCTTCAACATGATCAAAAAGGGCAATAGACAATACTCTGGTTTCACCAGGAATGTTACCACCAATCATGAGTATTACACCAAACTCACCTACGGTATGAGCAAAGCCTAAACTGGCAGCAGTAATAAAACTTGCCTTGGTTATAGGTAACACAATATTAAAAAATCTATCCATAGGGCCAGCGCCTAGCATTGCTCCAGCTTCTAGCAAAGGGTCGCCTAGTTGCTCAAACGCTTTTTGTAGGGGCTGCACTACAAAAGGCATAGAGTAGAGCACAGAGCCAATAACAATAGCTGAAAAACTAAAGGCGAGTTGTTGTCCTGTTGCTTGTTGCCAAAGCTGCCCAGGTAAATGTTGTGGTGAAAATGCAATAAGTAAATAAAAGCCGAGCACCGTTGGCGGTAACACTAAAGGTAAGGCGACAATTGCTTCAATAATAACTTTAAAACGACTGCGCATTTTAGCTAAATACCAGGCTAGAGGGGTACCAAGAATTAGTAAAATTAAGGTTGTTAAGGCCGCCATTTTCAACGTGGTTAATAAGGCCAGTACATCAGAATTTATCATGTTACGGTTGCTCTATCGCCGCATAGCCAAAATTAACAATCTTTTTTTGCACACTGGGTGACAGTAGGTATTCACTTAATTTTTTTGCGTTATCGACATTTTTACTGTTTTTTAGGATGACAAGTTGCTGCTCTATTGGCTGATGATAATCTGAAGGGATAACAGCGCCAGCTAAGTTATTTAATACCAGTTGGCTATTGGCTATTAAACCGTTGCTTACTGCTTGTGTACGAATCTGTGCAAAAGTTTGGTTGATATTGATGCCAACAACAAGCTTGTTTTGGTATGGTTGCCATAGCCCTAAGTGCGCTAAAGTCTCTTTAGCAGCTTTGCCATAAGGAGCGGTATCTGGGTTTGCAATAGCAAAGCGTTGGTTTTCTTTTTGAGATAAATACTGCAAATCTTCTAAACTTACTGTTGAATTCATTGAGAATAGCGCTAATTGACCTAATGCATATGTTTTTCGGCTCTTTGCAATGATCAAATTTTGCTGTTCAAGTTTTGCCGGTCTAATGCTATCAGCAGCGAGAAAAATATCAAAAGGCGCACCATGCTGAATTTGTATAAACATAGCACCAGTTGCACCACTAATAATTTGAGTCTTGATACCGGTTTGTTGATGAAAATCTATTAAAAGTTCTTTTAATGGGGTAGTAAAGTTGGAAGCAACGGCAATGCGGAGAGGGTGATTATTAGTATTGGTTTGCTCTGCTTTATTCGCACTCAGGGCTTGGTTACTCAGGATGATGCTAATGCTGAGTATAACTAGGACTATTTTATTAGTAAGCGATTGAGTAAATGAATACAGTTTCATTGATTAGTTATCCTTTACCAAACGGCTGCTTTACTTTGATCACTTGATTTAGCGTCTAACCACTTAACACCATCTTTATTAGCTTCTTTTTTCCAAAAAGGTGCCTGTACTTTTAAGTAATCCATAATAAATTCATTGGCAGCGAATGCATCTTTGCGATGTTGGCTAGTTACTCCAACAAACACAATTTGCTCACCAATAAATAGCTCTCCAATACGATGAATTACTTTTACACGTCCAATGTCCCAGCGCTCTTTTGCTTGATGAATAATGGCTAATAATGATTTTTCAGTCATCACTGGATAATGCTCTAGGGTTAAACTAGTAACACTTTTACCTTCGTTTTGATTACGGACACGACCAGTAAAAGTCACCACAGCGCCATCAGTCGCATTATTTTTTTCAAGTAAGGCAACTTCATCTGCTAGGCTAAAATCTTCGGTTTGTATTGATATTTCGGAGTAATTAGTTGCTGTCATCTTATAACTTGCTCTGCTATATAACTAAATAAGGTCATTATTGATAAATGGTTGAGTTATCCACCGGTAACAGGTGGGAAAAAAGCCACTTCATCGCCAGTGTTAACTATGTGTTCATCATTAACCATGTCGTGATTCACGGCAGACAGTAATGAATCGTTAGTAAAAACTTGTTGCCATTGCTCATCTGTACTCGCCAGTTGTTTTTTTACATCGGCGACCGTAGTTAATCCTTGGCTATTTATTGATAACTCACTGCAATTAAGCTGCTCACGTAAAGCGGCAAAAAAAACGATTTTTATCATGATGTTCTCTCTTTTTATAAAAGTAAGTAAATGATCACTTACGAATAAGATCTCATTTTAAAAGCTACTTTGAATAATTTTTTCTATAAAGCCTGCCAATGTCCTGACTTACCACCTTCTTTAGTTAATACTTTAATATTGCCAATTTCCATTGCAGGATCAGCTGCTTTACACATATCAAATAAAGTTAAACAAGCAACTGATACCGCCGTTAATGCTTCCATTTCAACACCGGTTTGCCCCGTTAAACGACAAAGGCTTGTAACCTGCACTTGTGAATTTTCTTCATCTAAACTGAAATCAACTTGTACTTTACTTAGCATCAATGGATGACATAAAGGAATTAAATCACTACACTTTTTGGCTGCTTGAATACCGGCAATACGAGCAACGGCAAACACATCGCCTTTTTTATGTTTACCGGTGGTAATTAATTCAAAAGTCGCGCGATTCATACTTATAACACCTTGCGCTGTAGCGGTACGTGAGGTCATCGCTTTTTCGGTCACATCAACCATATTAGCTTCACCTTGTTGATTGAGATGGCTAAGTGTTGGCGATGATGATGTTGTTGAACTACTCATTAGTTACGTGTCTCGCATTGGTCAGCGCTAATATTTAAATGAGGCACAAAGTTACACGGCTTATGGCTAGCATCTAATTGTTCTTTGATTACCTTATCCCAGGCAGTTTTACATGCGTTAGTTGAACCTGGTACACATAAAATGACAGTTTTATTTGCCATACCACCTAAAGCGCGCGATTGAATTGTTGATGTACCTATTTCACCTAATGAAACATGGCGAAATACTTCACCAAAACCTTCAATATTTTTATCAAATAATGGCATTAATGCTTCAGGTGTATTATCTCGATCGGTAAATCCAGTACCACCTGTAGAAATAATGACGTTAATACTATCATCAGCAATCCATTTAGAAACTTGAGCTCGCAGTTGGTATATATCATCAATAACAATCGCTTTATCTACTAGTGTATGGCCTGCAGTTGTGAGTCGTTCGACTAATGCTTGACCAGAAGTATCATTGTCTTCTGTGCGAGTATCTGAAACAGTTAATACTGCAATATTTAAGGGAATGAAAGTTGTGCCGCCATGTGCTGACATAAGTTATCCTTTTACGCTATCTGTTTAAATTAATTGGTTAAAAGTTAAGCTGCTGCTTTGCTTGTTGCCATTGTTCGGGCGTATTTGTATTAAATAAAACAGCTTTATCATTAATCGGTATTGCTTGATGTGGAATGTTTTTTAACAAAGCTTTGATTGAAGGGCCTTTTTTCGCCTCTCCGTTATTAAGCTGTATATGTTCATTTGTTAAGTTATCTGCAAACGTGTGTGATAAAAATAATTCAACATAAGCGCTGTTCGGTAAGTAGAGAGGGATGTTATGACCTTCGAAGTATGTTGCTTTTTGGCTTAATTCACCTTTAACACGTAAGTCAGTTAAGGCTTTTGCGGTCATAAAAGGTAAATCAACAGGCAGTATTAATAATGACTTCGCATTTGGGTACTTGGCCAAGACACTGAAAATTCCTCCAACAGGTCCACACCGCTTTATTTGATCGGGGATATCATAATGATCACCACTAACAACAATGTTATTAATACCTGAATTAGTCAGTGTTTGCTTAGAAAAGGCAAGCATAGACTGCGGTGAATTATTTCCTCTAACTAACTTGGCTTTATCATTGCCCATACGAGTAGATAAACCACCAGCAAGTACGACTCCTAAGCATTCATGATTTAATAGTGTCGTGTCTATCGGTGCTGTGTTTACAATGTTATTCATACTAACCACCTAACATGGCTAAATGTTTTGTGCCGCCAGTAAGTTTATCATGTAGGAAGTGAGTTGCCTTTTTATCACCTAATAAAGACAATATTTGTGCTTGTAATGGTTCAATATCATCACATTGTAATTGTTCGCGTAAAGATAAACCGTTTTCGCTGAATAGGCACAAATGTAATTTTCCTGATGAACTCACTCGTAAGCGATTACAACTGCTACAAAAATCTTTGGAGTAGGGCATAATTAGCCCAATACGGCCTTGATAGTCAGGATGATAAAACTCTTGTGCAGGCCCCGCAGACCTGTCTTGTAGTACGGGTAACCAGCCATCAAGAATTAAGTTTTGTTTTATACGAGAGCCTTGCACATGCTGTGCATCAAAAAAGGCTTTATTATCGCCCGTTTGCATTAACTCTATGAAACGTAGGGTGACCGGAGTATCTTTTAGCCAATCTAAATAGCTTTGAATATCGTAGCCACTGTATTCGCGCATTAATACTGTGTTCACCTTAACCGTTGGGCGTCCATCAGCTAAGGCCAAATCGATACCTTTTAAAATAGTATCGAGTTTGTCATGCCCCGTAATGGCATGGAACTTACGCGGATCTAAGCTATCGATACTGATGTTGATGGCATCAATTCCTGCATCTAACCAATGTGGTAAATGGTCAGGCAATTTAAAACCATTGCTAGTGATAGCAACTTTTTTAATACCTTGAGTTTGCTTACAAGCATGGATGATCTCAGGAAGATCTTTACGAAGTGCTGGTTCACCACCAGTGATCCTAATTTTCTCCGTACCTAAGCTAGCAAACGCAGACGTGAGACGTTTTATTTCTGAAAGCGAGAGAAAGTCACGTGGTTGATCACACTGATAACCGTCAGGCAGGCAGTAAGTACATTTGAAATTACAAACGTCCGTAATCGATAGGCGTAGGTAATAAAACCTACGGCCAAAATTGTCTTTTAACATATCACCTTTCCAAATGTAGGGAGGCTAACGCGTTTCCTTGTTAACCCTGGCAGTAAATTGCTATCAATAAATTATCTAATGAAAACAATTACTACGGCTTTAAATAACATAGCCTACTTTTATAAAGTACGGTGTTAGCTATTTAAGCTCGGTGTAAAATAATTATATAGTCTTATGACTCAAGAAAAAGTATACCATTTAATAGCCTGCATAATAGCACTTTTTGACTTCCTGTCTTAATCTGTCTATAGACAATAAAAAGCCCAATTACTTTTGTCACTAATTAGGTAATAATAGTGGCAATATGCTCTTTTAATTATTGATAAATAATTAAAAGATGTTTCAAGGTATTCAAAAAATAAAAAATTAAGTGAGATTGTCATGTCTGATTGTTGTTCAGCTCCTGGTTTATTACCATTTGAGGATGCGTTAGAAAATTTATTGTCACAAATAACGCCGGTGACCGAAACGTTAACTTTACCAATTTCACAGGCACTTAATTATGTTTTAGCTCAAGAAATTGCTAGTCCACTAAATGTTCCTAATCATGATAATTCAGCAATGGATGGTTATGCTTTTGCTATTGAGAGTTTTCAAACCAGTAAAGTATTAACCTTAATAGGGCGCTCTATGGCAGGATCGCCTTTTGAAGGTGAATGTAAATTAGGGGAGTGCATTCGTATTATGACTGGCGCAAAAATGCCTGAGAGTTGTGATAGTGTTGAAATGCAAGAAAATGTGCAAGTGGATGACAACAATATTACCTTTCTTAATGAAAAATCATTTGGCTCTCATGTGCGTAAGGCTGGTGAGGATATTAAATTAGGTCAGCCTGTTTTTAGCCCAGGGCATAAACTATCGGCCATAGATATTGGTATTTTGTCTTCATTGGGTATTAGTGAAGTTCAGGTTTACCGCCGAGTAAAGGTTGCGCTAATTTCGACCGGAGATGAGCTGAAGCTCCCTGGGCAAATATTAGCGTCAGGTGATATTTACGAGAGTAATAGCTTCGTTTTACGTGGCATGTTAGAAAAATTACATATTGAAGTGATTGACTTTGGCATTATTGAAGATGATTTCGATTTAATCAAGGCAGCTTTTGTTAGTGCCGATAAGCAGGCAGATGCGGTTATTTCATCTGGTGGTGTTTCCGTAGGAGAAGCAGACTATACTAAAACGGTGCTTGATGATTTGGGGGAAATTGGTTTTTGGAAAATTGCCATGAAACCGGGGAAACCGTTTGCTTTTGGCAAGTTACCCAACAGTATTTTTTTTGGTTTACCAGGAAATCCAGTCTCAGCGTTAGTTACTTTTCATCAATTAGCAATGCTTGGTTTAACTAAAATGCAAAATGCAGAACCGCTAAAGCGTACTTATTTAAAGGTGAAATGTGTTAAGGATTTGAAAAAATCACCTGGTCGTATGGATTTTCAGCGAGGTGTGCTTAGTGTTAATGACCAAGGCGATAATGTTGTTGAATCAACTGGTTCACAAGGCTCCGGTATTTTATCAAGTTTAGTACAGGCAAATTGTTTTATCGTGTTACCCGCTGAGCAGGGCAAAGTTAAGGCGGGAGAAGTAGTAACGGTACAGTTATTTGACCAATTTATAACGTAAATCAATTACGTACAATGCCCTATAGTTTGTTATGTAGAGAAAATATAAAAACCTAGTTATTAAGGTTTAGTGATCATTATTATTGTGTGTGCATGGGGAAATAGAAATGAAATATGAACTTAGTTTTTGTTCAATAAATATTCTTAATGAAAATATAGCGGAAGTCATTGTGAATAAATCCGTTGAAATATCGATAGAAATGGTAGAGGAATATGATGAGTTTTTATCAACACACTTTTCGAGTAATTTTGGTTTGCTTATTAATAAAATTAATCATTATGATTACTCCTTTGAAGCAAAATTAAGCATTGCATCCCATGAAAATTTAAAAGTTATAGCGGTTATTAACTATAGCGATGAAAGTGAAGCCTTAACCCAAAAAATGAACGATCTAAGAGCTGTAGATCGTTGGAATTTAAAAAATTTCTCAGGTATAAACTTAGGTTGGCAAGATGGTTTTGATTGGTTAACAAAAGAGTTATCAATGATTAGTTGATAACTCTTTTGTAGCTTTATAGGTATTACCAAATAGCTAAGTTATTACAGTTGAGCAAAACACTTAGCGGCAGCTTCTAAGGTTTTTTCAATAATATCATCGGTATGTGCCATTGATAAAAAACCAGCTTCAAAAGCTGATGGTGCTAAATAAACACCATGTTCAAGCATCAAATGGAAGAAACGGTTAAATTTAGCCTGGTCACATGCCATGACTTGCTCAAAGCAAGTGATAGGGGTTTCATCACTGGTAAAAAAGAAACCAAACATCGCACCAACATAGTTAATATTTAAATCAATGCCATTTCTGTCTGCAGCAGCTTTTAAGCCCATTGCTAATTTCTCGGTAGCATCGCTTAATTGCTGATGCTTATTACCTTGTGATAATTCTGTTAATGCAGCTAAACCTGCCGCCATAGCGATTGGGTTACCAGAGAGAGTACCTGCTTGATATACTGGGCCAGTGGGGGCAATGTAATCCATTATTTCTTTTTTACCACCAAAAGCACCAACAGGCATACCACCACCAATAACCTTACCTAATGTAGTTAGGTCAGGCTTAATGTTGTAATGTGCTTGCGCACCACCTAAAGCAACACGGAATCCGGTCATTACTTCATCAAAAATAAGGACAGAATTATACTGATCACAAACCGCACGTAAGCCTTCTAAAAAACCTTGTACAGGAGGGATACAGTTCATGTTGCCCGCAACAGGCTCAACAATAATACAAGCAATTTGATCCGGATATTTAGCAAATATTTCCTTAACTTCTGATAAGTTATTATAGCTAACCGTTAAGGTGTGTTTAGCAAAGTCTTCAGGAATACCTGGAGAGTTAGGTACACCTAATGTTAAAGCACCAGAGCCTGCCTTTACTAATAATGAATCGGCATGGCCATGATAACAACCTTCAAACTTTAATATTTTATCACGGCCAGTAAAACCTCGAGCTAAGCGAATAGCGCTCATCGTTGCTTCAGTACCTGAGCTAACCATACGTAAAGACTCCATCGAAGGAACTAACTCACGTACTTTTTCTGCCATGGTGATTTCTAATTCTGTTGGCGCACCAAAACTTAAACCATTTTGGGCGGTAGTAATAACAGCATCTAAAATAGCTGGGTGGTTGTGACCTAAAATCATAGGTCCCCAAGAGCCAACATAATCAATGTAAGCGTTATCGTCAGCATCATAAATATAAGCGCCTTCTGCACGTTTTATAAACGAAGGTGTGCCACCAACGCTGCTGAATGCACGTACTGGTGAATTAACTCCACCTGGAATAACACTTTTGGCTTTAGCAAATAATTGCTCAGAATTACTTGTTGAAAGGTTTGTTGTTCCACTCATAGTAAAAACCCTTTTTGGTTTGTTGGTTAATGGATGGCCTTGCATGGACAAGGTGCCATTCATAAAATTTGTTAATTAGCGTTTATTTGTGTGCCAGTTTACGCTTTTTTCATATTGCGTTAGTTGATCCTCAACACCTAAAGTTAACGCAAATAGTGCCATTCTTACTAAAACACCATTTTGTGCTTGTCTAAAAATCGCTAGGCTGTCTAAATCATTTAAATCAATGTCGAGTTCATTGGCCTCGGGGCGAGAATCTCTTGGTAGAGGGTGCATAATAACCGTATTTTCACGGCAATACTTTTGATAAACGCTTTTGTTTAAACTGAAATGTCCACGATATAAATCGGCTTCATCTTTACTGGCAAAGCGCTCTTGTTGAATACGAGTTTGGTAAATAACGTCGCAAGATAAATTGCCTGCCATGGTATCCGTAATCACGACTTGATGACCTGCATTTTCTAAAGCAGAAACAACACTGTCCGGCATTTGTAGTGCAGTTGGAGATACCATAGTGACTTTAACGTTATTGTAAAGACTGAGTAGTTTCGATAAAGAATGTACTGTGCGACCGTGTTTTAAGTCACCCATCAATACTATATCAAGGTTATCTAACCCTTTTTGATAATGCATCATTTCAGACTGTATGGTGAATAAGTCCAATAATGCTTGTGTTGGGTGCTCATTAGCCCCATCACCACCATTAATTACCGGAACAGTACTACCTTGTGCAAACTGCTCAACAGAATGCATTTGTGGGTGGCGCATGGCAATAACATCGCTATAACCACTTATAACTTGAGCGGTATCAAGCAATGATTCACCTTTACTTAATGATGAATTTTCTTGGCCGACAGTTTCACGAACAAAGCCGCCTAGTAAGTTAAAAGCCGTACCAAAGCTAACACGTGTTCGGGTGCTTGCTTCAAAAAAAAGATTGCTTAAAATAGCGCCATCAAGCACAGTGCAACGCTTTTGGCGCGCAGCATAAGGTGCCATTTGTGCTGATACGTCGAGTATCTTTGCAATTGCGTCACGATCAAATTGGGATACTGAAAGTATGTGATTACCTTGGAATTTCATCATTTTGAGAAGTCTAGCCGTTAATTAATGAATCACGAAAAATTTGCAGAAATATAGCATAAATTGACAAAACTTAGAATGTTATATCAAGCTATTTCGCTTTAATTGTTTTAGATAATACTACCCATAAAACGGTTTAACATACGCCAAAATGATGACAGCTAGCAACATGAATACAGGTATCTCGTTAAATATTCGATAAAACTTGCCTGGTCGCGTATTTTTATCTTGCTGGAAGGTATTTACCAATTTAAAGCAATAACCGTGATAAATCACCAGAAGAATAACGAAAGTAAGTTTTATATGCAGCCACTTGGCAGCAGCAAACCAATGAGCGCCGTAGGTATAAATTAATATTAAGCCAAGCACTATCGTTAATATGGCAAAAGGCGTGACAAAGTAAAGTAAACGTTTCTCCATTCCTTTTAGTTGTTGTGATACTGACTCAGTGGTTGTTTCTGCATGATTTACAAATAGTCGAGGTAAGTAAAATATACCGGAAAACCAAGCGACCATAAAAAAAACATGTAAGGCTTTAAACCAGAGAATATTGCTCGCTAAAAATTCATTCATGAATCATTCTTCCTTTCAAATACTGATTCTTTTTCATCAACATATGGTGGTAATACCCCAGCAATTAATTTGCCGTGAACTAGGTATTGTCTAATTTGTTCAAAGGTTACCATACCAATCATATTATTTATATTTTCTTGGTAAATATAGACGCCACCACAGCGCTTTTTAACCAGTAGTAAATAAGCTTCAGCTAAGGTTGCTTGATGCGATAAAGGAATCAGTTGATGTAATGTCATTTTCTCTGATACTTGATATTCAGACGTATGGTGTTCTGATTGCGCATCGTCATGTAACGGGATGGTCACTAATGGTATATCCTCGTTAAACTCAGCCCAATGATAATTAACTTCGTCAATCACTTGTTTGTTCTTCATTACCTTTTTAACGGTTTTATTAACTACAGGCGTTTTATTATCAACAGTTAACATAATGCCGGCGATAGCCTTGATAGAAGCTTGCTGGGTATATTCTATTTTTTTTATCATCAAACCGAGCACGCCAATTTTTTGTAAGGTTTTTTCAATAGGCGGTTTACGATAAAGTAAACCTTGAATATCAAGCTGCATAGTAAATACTGAGCGATTTTTAAATAATTGGCCAGAAATAATACTAGAGATAGTAATAACTATCATGGCAGGTAAAATTATTTCTAATTGACCAGATAATTCAACTACTGCTAGTAATGCAGCTATCGGCGCATTTAAGCTGGCTGCCATAAATCCCGCCATTCCCATTAAAATAAAGTCATTACCGATATGTTCGCCAGGTAAAAATTGTGTTACTAGCGCACCACCTAATGCTCCTGTAATCGCGCCAATGCTAATAATTGGTCCAATAACGCCACCAGGAATGCCTAAACCTAATGCAAATGTAGTCATTAAGAATTTAGCTAATAAAAGACTGATTAATAACCCTACTTGCCAGTCATTGGTAAATGAAATATCAATAGCGCCAATACCAACACCCATAGCACCAGGGACAAAATAACCTAAAGCGCCAGTGATTACCGCAGCTAAAAGCAGTCTTGGTACAATATGATATTTATTACTATGTTTTATTACGCCAATTAAGGTTTTGTTAAAGGCGGCTGCTAGTGTTCCTAGTAAAACACCTAGAATGATCAAAGGAATATAATGTTGTGGTATTAACTCTATTTTATGAAAATATTCAAAGTCTTGAGATACATCAAAAACACTTCGAGTTACTAATGAACCGACTAAAGACGCCAACATCACAGGGATAAATATATGAACTTTATACTCCCTCATAATGACTTCCATTACAAAGAGTACTGCGGCAATAGGGGTGTTAAATGTTGCTGAAATACCCGCAGCAATACCACAAGCACATAAAATACGAATACTGTTATAAGGTAGCTTCAATACACTTCCTACATAACTACTGGCCGCAGCGCCTAGATGTACAGCGGGTCCTTCACGTCCAACAGAAAAACCTGATGCAAGCGCTACAGCGCTGCCAAAAAATTGATTCAGTGTATTTTTAAAAGGAATAACACCATGGGCAACCTTTAGTCGATGTAGCACAAATGGGATACCTGTTCTTAAGTATTTATACCCCGTTAGCCAACCAAAAAGTAGAATGATAATTGCACCTATAATGGGTAAGTCAAAACGACTTACCCCATCTAAGGTGATATAATTATCGCGCTTAACCAAATAGAGCTGTTGGATTTGCTCTGTGGTTAAGGTAAATAAAATCACTAAGAGTGCTGATGCAAAACCTCCGACAATGGCAAGTATACAAATTTGCCATGAAGTCTTGGGTAACGCTAAGTTTTTTCTAATTGTGCTAATATAGCTCATGGTTAAAAAGTGGGCTTCTTTGTTTTGTAGATAGCATTTATCGATATCGTTTTAGTAAATAAATTACCAATAAGTTTAATTCTTTAAGGTTATTGTACGTTACAAATGAATTGCTTAGCAAAAATAAATCTAACCATTGCCACTAAGTAGAGAAGGCCTGTTAAATCGGCATTTATATCCTGATTTTCAAGCGAGAATATTAGAAAAAATCTCACCTAGCAGAGTTATATCAACAAGCAGTAAGCCAAATTGAAGCTGCTAATATTTTAGAGGCTGAACTGGCCGTTAAGCCATTAGTATGTTATCAACAAGTGATGGTGTCACAATAAAACCGATAGCGTAATTATTGATAAGGTAAAAATAACAGCAAATAATAAACCTAGATAAGTTAACATTTGCAGGTATTTCCACGAAAATAAGGAAAAATATTATTTAGTTTTAAATATTTTCACGTTATCGAAGGAATGTTTGCATTGCCATAAAAATTTATTCCTGAGAAAATACAACTGTTTGCCATGTTAGCAAAAGCCAAGTGGCAAAAATATCATAAGCTTGATAAAACACTCTCTTGGCGCATACAATAATAAAGCAATAATACTTGACTAAATTAGTCAAGCTTAAGATAATAGATACACTATAAACTTTCTTGCAAGAGAGTGAGAAAGTAGCATAATAGACTTAGTATTATTACCTTGGTTTACAGTCCCCTTTTAAAATAAAAGTAGAGTTTCATGTCTGATCCTATCTCAACACCAGAATTACCTATTAAATTTACCGATTCGGCAGCGAGTAAAGTACTATCGTTAATTACAGAAGAAGAAAACCCAGAACTTAAGCTAAGAGTTTATGTTACTGGTGGTGGTTGTTCTGGTTTTCAATACGGCTTTACCTTCGATGAAAAAATAAACGAAGGTGATATGACTATAGAAAAACAAGGTGTCACTATGGTTATTGATCCAATGAGTTTACAATACTTGGTTGATGGTGAAGTTGATTACCTAGAAAGTTTAGAAGGTAGCCGTTTTGTTGTGAATAACCCAAATGCATCAACTACCTGTGGCTGTGGTTCGTCTTTCTCTATTTAAGCCAATCTACATTATAGCGATAAGTCTATGCTTATAGACTTATCAAAGAATTACCCCTGTTTTCTTATGCATATATAATTGCTCATCAGCTTGTTTTAGTAACTCTTCCATTGTTTTTATTCCATCACTAGCGGCAGCTCCACAGCTAATGGTAATAGGTAAATGCAAACCTTGATAAGGCATCGGGTTATTTTGGAAAAATTCAGTTAACCGCTTACATGCTAATAATGCTTCCTTGTATGGCTGGCTTGCTAAAGTAATCACAAACTCATCTCCTGCATATCTAAAGCATTTATCATTTTCACGTATTAATTCTTTTAATTGTGTCGCGACATAAGTGAGTACTTTATCACCACAATCATGTCCATAAGTATCATTGATTTCTTTGAATTTATTACAATCGATAAACAATATTGAGAAAGGAACATTATATCGACGTTGACGTGTTAACTCTTCATTGATTGAATCTTCCATAAGCCGACGGTTGGCAAGCCCCGTTAGTCTATCGTAATGAGCCATATATTCTAGCTGCTCTCTAATCAATGCATTAGATAAACATAAACTTACTTTTACTGCGAGTTGTTCTAAATGCAAAGTGCCTAAGTTCGGTCGAAAGCGTGTTTTTTCATTGTCAGTAAAAACTAAACTGCCAAATAACTTATCTTCAATGATTAAAGGCACTAAAGCGATCGATTTTGTTTGTTCAGCCAGGTTTATAGGGAGTATTTTTTTTATAAGAAGTAGATCATTAGTCAGCAGTGGTTTTCGTTTAGGGTGTAATTGTTGCAATAAATCAATCGCAATATTTTTGCTGTTTTCTTTATGCCAACTTGATTGCATATTACCGCTAAGTAAATAGCTGATTGGTGTTGGTTCGGCCAATAACAAGCAAATACCACTTAAGTCAAACTTATCTTTTATCGACGCTAACAGCTCAAATAAAAGCTCTTGGCTTGTTTTGCAACGTAATATTTGCGCTTCAATTTCAAAAAGTTTTTGGGCTATATCTGCATTAATACGTGAATTTTCAATTAGACTCGCTAATTTGCGCTCTAATGCTATTTTTGTGTCAGACATATCCGTAATACCTGTTAGTACAAATGATGAAGTTAAGGATGCGATCATCAATGAACTTGCATATTAACTTTTTAATTACGTTTAACTTTTCAGTTAAGCGTATTGATTTTAAGCTTGATAGACTATAAAAATCAACCTTCCATTAATAGCATGGTAATTATAGTGTTCATATCAAGATCAAAGTCCTCAGCCCTGACGCCTTTAACAATGAAATCATCCGTTTTTGCTAAGTCAATATCTTGGGTATTCAGGTATTGATTTAACTTTACACTATAGAAAGATTTTACTTTAGGTTTTGTTAAATCATTGCAATTACGTTGCTCGACTACAGCAAGCTTTTTAGATTCTAATTGTACAAGTGTTCCCGTAGGGAACACACCAATACATCGAATAAATTGTTCGACTAACTCACCATCAAGATGATTGTTTTTAGCCAGTTCACGCAAAATATTGAATGATTTGATGTGGGAGAAACCATCTTTATAGCAACGGTTTGCGGTTAATGCATCAAAGATGTCGCAAATTGCAATCATGCGGCCATATTTGTGAATATTTTTGCCCTCAACTTGAAATGGGTAACCTTCACCATTTAATTTCTCATGGTGTAACGCTGCAACGTCTAAACTTAGTTTACTAATGCCTGGGGTTTTCTTGATGATGTCAATAGAGTGGTTGGCATGTGTTTTCATGATAGTAAACTCTTCATCAGTTAACTTACCTGGCTTATTTAATATTTCGTCAGGAATTTTTATTTTACCAATATCATGTAAAAAAGCGCCAATGCTAAGATGATGGACAACTTTTTTATTCATTTTTAAGTGGTGAGCAAAAATAGTCATGTAAACCGAGACGGCAACAGAGTGCTCTAGTAAGTATTCGTCTTTTTCGCGAATATTTACCATGCAGGCTAAAGAGTCTGGACTATTGAAAATGGCATCGACCGACTTATTAGTAACATCAACAACTGATTGTAAATCAACTGTTGTACCATTTAAGGCCGCAGCAAATAGTTTTTTTTGAATGTCTTTCGACTCATTAAATATTTCGACAGCTTGTTTTGCTTCTGCGCTGATTTCAGCCCTAGTTTTGCTGGGAGGAGGCAGGGTTTTGCTATCATCGATAAATACAGATATAACCTGTTTACTTCTTAAATTATTAATTACATTAATGCTTTTTATATGTCCAGGCGCGCTTAATGTAAATGTTCCATTTTGCTTGGCAATATCCGTGACAAAGTGACCAACATTTAACTCACTAAGTTGTATTTCTATAATCATTTAGTTCTAAGCCAATTCATTACACTAAAGAAGGTTTTTTATTCTTTTTCTGATACTAGCTAGTTTTTTACTATTTCACAATTCATATGTTGTTATAAATTAATACCCAAACGTGTTAAAGGTTAAATTAATGAACGTTATCTGCTATTTTAATTGTTAATTCTTATGCAAATAACTATTTAGTTTTGTCGTCTCTTGCCGATAACTTTAAGGTGAGTGTTTCTTGCCTACTATTTTAGGATTATAATATGCGTGTACTTCTTCTTTTTATTTTTATGTGCTTTTTAACACCGCTGGCACACGGAGAAAATTTAACAGCTGTACAAATTTATACTGATGATCAACTGTTAGATCTTATTAAAGAAAATAAACATTTAGGGCAAGTGGTTTTAGATGAGTGTCAATTAGTGCAAGACATTGAAGCAAGAGCGGTAATATCTAAAATGCCTTCTTATCAGTTTTTGTGGGGGGATATGCTAGCTTATGGTGTATGCGTAAAAAAAGATATTGAGTTAGGTCTACATTTTATGCGCTTAGCTGCAAATCAAGGTTTAATTGAAGGTCTTGAACAAATGGGGCGCTATTATCATATCGGAAGATTTATGCAGAAGGATATCGATCAAGCAATTAGTTTTCTAAAAGCAGCCGCTTCTATGAATAATCTTGCTGCTCAAATGCGTTTAGCTGGTATCTACAATCAAGGTTATGGTAGCCCATTAGATTACCCTGAATTATATTCTCAACTTCACCATGCAATTACTGACGATAAAGCTGTTTATAAGAAAATAACCCAACTAAAAAAACAATTAGCGACGAAAATGCCTGATAAGGTAGTTAATGCTGCTAAAAAAGCTGACTACACAAATTAGCAATAATATTTTAGGTGAACTTAAAAAATTAAAAACACCTAGTTACATCAACTTTTTACTTTCTATCTTGTGATTGTAAAGTTTATGGTATACTCACCTACAATTAATTTCTATTCTATTTATAACAAGTAATCCATTATTGTGACCCTAAACGATCCCCATGCTAAACGTGAAGCAAAAAAATACGAAAAGCCAGTGGCTTCACGTGAGCTGCTATTATCTATCATTGAAAAATGCTCACCGCCACCTACCTTTAATACCTTAGCTAAAACATTAAATTACCAAGAAGATCATCTGCTGGTAGGTTTGAAGCGACGACTTCGAGCAATGGAAAATAGCGGACAGTTAATTTTTAATAAGTTTAAACAGTACGCTATTCCGGCAAAAAATAGCTTGTTAACAGGGCAGGTGTTAAGCCATCGTGATGGTTTCGGTTTCCTTGTCGTCGATGATGCAGATCTAAAATCAACGTCACCAGACAAGCGTGGCAAAGACTTTTATATTTCGTCTTATGAAATGCAACGAGTATTTCACGGTGATATTGTTCAAGCTATATTGGTTGACCGTACTGATAGAAAAGGTAAGAAAGAAGTTAAAATTCTAGATGTTATTGAACCTAGAAAAGCACCAATTGTAGGTCGTTTTAATGTTCAGCAGCATATTTGCAGTGTTGTGCCTGAAGATAGCAAGATAAAGCAAGAAATATTAATTGATCCAAAAGCCCGGTTAGGGGCTCGTCATGGTCAAATGGTAGTAGTTGAATTAGCACAAAGACCGACAAAACGCTCAAAAGCGATTGGTAATGTTATTGAAGTTTTAGGTGACCATATGGCACCTGGTATGGAAATAGAAATAGCGTTACGCGCCCATGATTTACCCCATCAATTTTCTCATACAGTAGAAGCTGAAGTCGCTACCATTGCTGATGAAGTTGAAGAGTCAGCGAAATTACCGCGTAAAGATTTACGAGAATTACCACTGGTTACTATCGATGGTGAAGATGCACGAGATTTCGATGATGCTGTTTATTGTCAACCTGAAAAATCTGGTGGTTGGCGTTTATGGGTTGCTATAGCTGATGTTAGTTATTATGTTCGCCATGGCAGTGCGTTAGATGATGAAGCTATTTCGCGTGGTAATTCAGTATACTTTCCTAGCCAAGTTATTCCTATGCTACCGGAAAAATTATCAAATGGTTTGTGTTCTTTAAACCCAGACGTTGATCGACTTTGCATGGTCTGTGAAATGACCGTAAGTAGTGATGGTGAGCTTTCAGATAGCCAATTTTATCCTGCAGTCATGCGTTCACATGCACGTTTTACTTACAGTAAAGTTGCCGCAATACTTGATGCCAAAGATAATGACGATGTAGAAGCTATGGAAGGCCGAAACCTTCGAGAACAGTATTCTGCATTGGTACCGGATTTAGAAAATTTAAAAAGTATGTACTTAGCATTAAGTGATGCGCGCACTAAACGTGGTGCCATTGCTTTTGAAACAGAAGAGTCATTATTTCTGTTTAATAAAGATAAAAAAATTGAAAGTGTTGTACCACTTATTCGCAACGACGCGCATAAAATTATTGAAGAATGTATGATTTTAGCCAATGTTTCTACGGCTAAATTTATTGAAAAACATAATAAACCGGGCTTATTTCGAGTACATGATAAACCGAGTGAAGAGAAATATAATAATTTTGTCAGTTATTTATCTGAACTCGGCATTACTATACCTAAAAGAGATCAACCTGAACCAAGAGACTATTGTGATATTTTGACTAAAGTTGCAGAACGACCTGATCAAGAGCTCATTCAAACCATGTTACTTCGCTCAATGAGACAAGCAGTTTATCAGAGTGATAATTTAGGTCATTTTGGTTTAGCTTTAGCGTCTTATAGTCATTTTACTTCACCTATTAGGCGTTACCCTGACTTAGTTGTGCACAGAGTAATTAAAAGCATTTTACTTAAAGAAGCACAAGATCAAGCAACAAAAGAAGCTAATGCAGGCGCTTATGATTATAAGCTTGCAGAAGTTATTGAGCTAGGTGAACATTGCTCTATGACTGAACGTAGAGCTGATGAAGCAACACGTGACGTAAGTGATTGGCTTAAATGTGAGTTTATGCAAGATCATGTTGGTGATAGTTTTAATGGTGTAATTAGCACGGTAACTAATTTTGGTATGTTTGTTCGTTTACATGAATTACATATTGAAGGTTTAGTTCATATCACCTCTTTAGGTCAAGACTACTATCATTATGATGATGTACGCATGTGCTTAACTGGTGAAAAATCAGGTGTTAAATACCGTGTTGGTGATGTAGTTACAGTACAAGTGGCAGCAGTAAATTTAGATGAAAAGAAAATCGATCTTGCTATGGAAGGTAGTAGCGCAGTAAAAAAAGGTGCGCTAAAAGCTAAAGGTAAGCGTAAACCTAGTGCTAAAAGCACCAAAAAACCTTCAACTGACACGAAAGATAAATCGAAAGTTAAGTCCAAAGCTAAAAAGCGCAGCGAGCGTAAAAAACGTCCAGGTAAAAATGCTCGTAAGAACGCAGTAAAGAAATAAATACCATTAAGCTGTCTATTAAGCGACAGCTAAATGAAATTAAGGTAAAGAAATGGCAAAGAATGAAGAAATAGTATTTGGTATTCATGCAGTGAATGCATTGTTAAAGCATGCACCAGAGCGCTTTATTGAAATGTGGTTATTAAAAGGGCGTGATGATGAGCGTCTGCTGCCTATCACCAATTTAGCACGTAAATATGGTATTGCCACGCAATTGGTTCAAAGGCGTGTGCTAGACGAGAAAAGCGTTGGTGAACAACATCAAGGTGTTATTGCTCGTGTAAAACCGGGTAAAGTACTCACTGAAAATGATTTAGATGATATTATTAGCGCCACAGAAAAGCGTGAGATACCACCATTTTTACTCATTTTAGATGGTGTAACTGATCCTCATAACTTAGGCGCTTGTTTACGAAATGCTGATGCTGCAGGTGTGCAAGCAATTGTTGTTCCTAAAGATAACGCCGCTAAAATAACCTCTACAGTACGTAAAGTTGCTGTAGGCGCAGCAGAGACCGTGCCTTTAATTCAAGTCACAAACTTATCTCGCACGATGAAACATTTACAGCAAATGGGGATATGGATAGTTGGTACCGCTGGTGAAACTGACACTTGTCTTTATGATGTGAAATTATCGGGTCCTATGGCACTTGTTATGGGCGCTGAAGGTAAAGGTATGCGTAGATTAACGCGCGAGAACTGCGACCAGTTAGTCAAGCTGCCAATGGCTGGTAGTGTTTCAAGTTTAAATGTATCTGTTGCTACAGGTATTTGTTTATTTGAAATGGTTAGACAACGTTCATCTTAAAAATTATCTCTTTTTGAAATTTAACTCAATTTATTGAATCTAACGGAATAGCTCCAAGGATTAATTATATGAAAAAACTCTTTATTATTATTTTATTACTGATCATTGCTGGCTTAATTTCGCCAAAATTTATTGGTAGTGTCGTAGAATCTGAGCATCAATCAGTAGTTAATAAGCTCAACGACAATCAGGCTATTACTGTTAATTCAACAAGCATTACCCGATCATGGTTTACTGGAAAAGCTGAAACTGAAATAACAATTTCTTTGCAAGATGAAGGCTTAGAAAATATCAGTTTTATTGTTGAAGAAAACTTAGCATTTGGCCCAGTAATTTTTACTGATGAAGGAGTCGAGTTTGCGTTAAGTTATTCACAAGCAAGCATTAATTTTAAAGAGTTATTAATAGACGAAGAAATTGAAACGTTTATCAATGATAAAATTCATTTTAGTGGTTTATTAACGTTTTCTAAAGATGTCGTTGCTAACATTGTTGTTGATGAAGTATCCAAAGAAATTGATGGTAATAAAGTGACCTCAGCCAAAGCGTTTGGACATTTTACTTTAGAAGATAGTAAACGACTTTATGGTGATTTTAACTGGTCAGGCTTAACAGCAAAAACCAGTGACGAAAGCTTTACCTTAGGTAAGCTTCAATTTTCACTCGATCAAACACTGATTGCAGGTGATTATTTCCAAGGTACAGCGATTTCTACTGGTAAATTCGACTTTTCATTGGACTCAATTGCTGCGAAAGATACCGATAATAATGCGGTGTTTTCACTTGATGACATACTTATTAACGCGGTATCAGCATTAAACGATGATTTAATGACAGTAACCATGAAATATAGGGCTGGTAAAGTAGAATTTGAAGGTCAAAAATTAGAAGATGCAAATTTAACCTTACTTGTTAGCGATTTAAATATTATTGCTATGCAAGAAATTAACACTATTTTGGCTGAAATATCTGTTGATGGTGCTGGCATGTTTACTCCTGATGTCATGCAAAGGCTGACGACATTAATTGACAAATTATTAGTTGATAAACCTGTTATTGAAGTTGAAGATTTTAGTGTGAAAACTCAACAAGGTGATATTGCATCGTCTATGCACATTAGTATCGATGAAAATTTGTTTGATACTACAAATATCATGTCGATTATACCAGCGATAAAAGTCGATGCTAAAGGTAAAGCGCCTATGCCATTTTTTGATGAGCTAGGGGTTGCTCCTATGGTTGATTTGTATATAGAAGAAGGCTACGTTGTGTTAAAAGAAGATGAGCTGAGTTTTATTGTCAACTTTGCACAAGGGAGTTTAAAAATTAACGATAGAGTTATTCCTATGTAATCATGGCTATATGAAAAGTTAGTCAATCAACCTTAGCTAACGTTCATCAAGTTATCCTAATATAGCTAAGCTTATTATTACTCGCTGTGCTCAATAGCTTTCTCTAAAACCATTACTAGCATTAAGCGGTAATGGTTTTTTTATGGCAAACTTTAGCGTTATTCATTAATTTAACTGGAATAATTCACTCCAATGCCAATTTGGTGCAATAGGTTGTAGAGGTATAACTAAGATAACAACGTTGTGTAATGTTATGTAAAGTAGATAGAAACTCATAGCATAATTGAATTAGAATAGAAAAATAATTAATAATATTAAGATTTTTGTTTATGGGTTACCGTCTAAAACCTCTATACATCTCAATAGTGAGTATGATGCTATTTTCGTGTAGCGCTACTTACCATGTAGATGAAGAGCTTCGTCAATCCAATGCTCCTGCGCAATGGTCGGCTAATTTATTAACAACCGACGTAGCAGATAATTGGTTTGAACAATTACAAAATGAGCAAGTACATCAGCTTGTTGATATTGCAATAAATAACAACTTTCAATTAAAGCAGCAGGCATTGGCCATCGCTATTCTTGAGCAAGATTTGATTATAGCGGGCAGTGAACTTTGGCCCTCATTAGATTTGTCATTAAAAAATAGTCGCAGTAAGTCTGTATCAGATGATAGTACAAGCACTTATAATACAAGTGCCTCTTTAGATCTGGATTTACAGTATGAACTTGATCTTTGGGGAAAACTATCCGCAGCTAATCGACAAGCTAATTTAGAATTAATGGCTCAAAAGGCAATATTTGAACAAGCTAAACAACAGCTGGTTGCCGATGTTATTACTGCATGGTTTTCGGTAATAGAAGCCAATAAATTATTAGCACTTTATCAGCAACGTAGTCAGGATATTCAGCAGAATCTATTGATTATTGAATCTGGTTATCAACAAGGACTAAACAGCGCATTAGACGTTTATTTAACGCGAAATGAGGTGAATAGTGAACTCTCTAGAACATCAGAGCAGCGAACTCAACAAACACTCGCTATACGTAAATTAGAACAGTTGTTAGGGCAGTATCCTGAAGGTGCATTGTTTGTTGATGCTGAATTACCTTCGCTTGATTCAGATGTTCCTGTTGGTTTACCAAGTGATTTAGTCTCAAGAAAGCCAGAATTAGTCGCTAGCTGGTACCAGTTACTTGCTAAAGATTCTGCGTTAGCTTATGCGCACAAACAACGCTTTCCAAGTATTAGCCTTACAGCCTCATTATCTGATAATCAAACGAATATTTCTGATTTGTTATCCACCTCTTCTTTGGGATGGTCATTGCTTGGTAACTTAGCTATGCCATTGTTTAATGCTGGCAGGTTGGAAGCTAATGAAGAGAAAACCCGTTTAGATTTAAAGCAAACAGAGCAAGAATATTTATCAACTTTATATGATGCGTTTGCAGATGTTGAAAATGCAATAACCTATGAGGCGAGCTTAAAAGAACGCTACCAAATGATGATTAAAGCACAAGAAAATGCGATTGCAGCACAGCGATTATCTTTTGAACAGTATCAAAGTGGTTTAGTGGAATATATTACTGTGCTTGATGCACAGAGTCGATCTTACGATGCCCAAAGTGCGGTAATTCAACTTAAAAATCAATTAATTGCTAATCGAATAAATCTTCATGTTGCCCTTGGTGGTAATTTTGCGCAAGCACCTTCGACAGAAGCACAAGAGCAGGAAAAATAAGCATGACTAAACTAAGTAACGAATCAACAAGTCAATCAATGAATAAGCAAAATAAGCAATCAACAATTAAAAAAATAATTATTCCTGTAGTGATTATTGTAGCTACCTATTTCCTTTATCAAATGATTATGGATAATCCGCCAGAAACTAATCGAGGTAAAGGTGGTCCTGTCGCTAAAATTAGCGTTGAAACAATAGCGTTAAAGCCACAACAATACTCTGTTGTTGTTAATAGTTTTGGTACAGTACAGCCCAGAACGAGCAGTGTACTCGTCGCTCAGGTCTCGGGTGAAATAAATGAAATTAGTCAACAGTTTAGGGATGGTGGTTTTTTTGAAAAAGGAGATGTGCTCGTACAGCTTGATGATAGAGATCACCGTGCGGAAGTAAAAATCACCCAATCAAGCCTATTGTCAGCAAAACAAGCGTTACTAGAAGAAGAGGCGAGAGCAAAACAAGCGTTGATTGACTGGGAACGTTTAGGTAACGGCGCACAACCGAACACGCTAGTTTTACGTGAGCCACAATTAGCTGCTGCACAAGCTGAAGTATTATCGGCTCAAGCTAATTTAGAAAAAGCAGAACTATTATTAGAGCGTACTAAAATAGTGGCTCCATTTGCAGGACGCGTATTAAAAAAACAGGTTGATTTAGGGCGTGTTGTTACTAGCAATACTGAGCTAGCAGATATTTATGCTATTGATTATGTAGAAATAAGATTGCCTATTAATAACAAAGATCTCAGTTTTATTGATTTGCCTGAAGAATATCGCTCTTCTAATAATAAACAACAAGGGCCTAGTGTTAGCATTACGTCAGACTTAATTGGGAAGCAGTATTGGCAAGGAGAAATTGTTCGCACCGAAGGTGCTATTGATGACAACTCTCAGCAGCTTTATATTGTCGCACAAATTGACGATCCATATGGCGTTGATAATAAAAGTGAAGTAGCGCCTATCAAAATTGGCCAGTATGTTAATGCCGAGATTGCTGGTAAAACAATAGAGCAAGCGTTAGTTATTCCTAATAGCTCAATTTACCAAGGCAGTTATGTTTATATTGCCGAAAATATAAATGATAAAACAGTATTACAAAGAAAAGAAATTACCATTCGTTGGCAAAATGATGAAGATGCAATTATTGAATCAGGTTTGTCTGCGGGAGATGTGCTGGTGTTAACACCGCTTGGACAGGTTAGCTCTGGAACTCCTGTTGAAATTGCTGGCGCAACACCACCAAAGAGAAAGGGGGTAAATAAACAAAAGAGAAATGCTAACCGAGGTACTGAAGACAGAAAACCTCGTGATAAAAAGAACAGAAATAAGGAGGGCAAACAATGATAGCTTGGTTTGCTCGTAACCACGTTGCCGCTAATTTATTAATGGTAACCATTTTATTTCTTGGTTTATTTAGTTTGTCAGCCAAAATACCCCTTGAAGTCTTTCCTACTTTTGCAATGGATCAAATTTCAATTAGTGTTTCGCTTCGTGGCTCAACCCCTGAAGATGCCGAGCAAGGTGTTGCGATTCGTATTGAAGAAGCTGTACAAGATTTAGAAGGTATTGAGCGAATTACTAGTCGTTCTTCCGAAGGTTCGTCATCTGTCACCGTTGAAATTGACTCAGCCTATGACGCAAGAGAGATGCTAGCAGATATTAAAGCACGGGTTGATGCAATTAATACTTTTCCTGTAGATGCTGAAAAACCGATAGTTTCCTTAGCTGAGCGAAAAAGAGAAGTTATTTCTGTCACTATTGCTAGTATTTATGGTGAGAAAGAAATAAAAGAATTTGCTGAGAAAATCCGTGATGATTTATTACAAATTTCTGGCGTTACTCAACTTGAGTTGAGTGGTGTTAGAGATTACGAAATAGCAATAGAGATAGCACAAGACAAGTTACGTCAATACAATTTGAGTTTAAGTGACGTTTCTTCGGCTGTTAGTAACTCAAGTAGCGATATATCTGCAGGAAATATAAAAACTAAAGGTGGTGATATTCTTATTCGCTCTAAAGGGCAAGCCTACCGAAAAGATGAATATGCTCGTATAGTCATTAAAACGAACAGTGACGGCTCAATGTTAACACTTAATGATATTGCTACCATTAAAGATGATTTTGAAGAAACGCCTGTCAGAACACGTTTTAATGGTAAACGTGCCGCTTTTATTGATGTGTACCGTATTGGTCAACAAAGCGCGACAGATGTTGCTGATAAAATTAAAAATTACATAGAAAGTCGTCAAGAAAACCTCCCTTATGGATATGAATTAAGTTATTGGGATGATAATTCTGAAATTGTAAAAGCACGTATTTCAACGTTAACAACAAACGCAATGCAGGGGTTAATTTTAGTTTTTGCGTTGTTGTCGTTATTTTTACGACCTTCTATTGCTATTTGGGTATGTGTGGGTATTCCAGTGTCCTTTATGGGCGCCTTTATTGTTATGCCGTTTATGGGAATAACCCTAAATATTATGAGCTTGTTTGCCTTTATTTTAGTATTGGGGATTGTGGTAGATGATGCCATTGTGACAGGGGAGAATATCTATACCCACCTGCAAACCTCCTCATCAGGAACTGAAGCAGCTATTCGCGGAACACAAGAGGTCGCCACACCGGTTACTTTTGGTATATTAACAACGGTTGCTGCCTTTCTACCTCTTGCTTTTATTGAAGGGAATCGAGGGCCTATCTTTGCTCAAATTCCAGTGGTGGTTATTCCAGTACTAATTTTTTCATTAATTGAATCAAAGTTTGTTTTACCTTCACATTTAAAGGGAATCAAATTACGTCATGAGCAAGCTGAACCAGGTAGATTTGAACGTTTTCAGCGTGGTTTTGCTGATGGTTTTGAGCGGGTTATATTACGTTATTATCAACCAATATTAGCCGTTGCATTAAGGTATAAGTTAACCACATTAAGCTTATTTGTAGGTGTGTTTTTTATTATTCTTGCTTTGGTTATGAGTGGCTGGACTAAATTTATATTTTTTCCACGCATTCCAAGTGAAACTGTTCGTATGAATTTAACGCTTCCGGTTGGAACTCCTTTTGATGTGACCAATAAGTTTGTTATTGATATTGCTGATAAAGCTGAAGACTTACAAGATAAGTACCGCGACGAAGAAACTGGTAAAAGTGTTATTCTCAATATATTAGCGACAACCGGAGGCCGTGGAAGTGTCTCTAATGCAGGAAGTGTGCGTTTTGAAATTACACCTCCAGAAGAAAGAGATTCCGATATCACCTCGAGTGAATTGGTTAAAGAGTGGCGAGAACTTATTGGGGTAATTCCGGGGGCAGAAAGTCTTACTTTTAGAGCGGAAACCGGTCGTTCATCTAGTCCAATCGATGTACAATTAACGGGAAGTTCACTAGTAACATTGCAAGAAGTTGCCGATAAAGTTAAAACTCGTTTAGGCACTTACCCTACCGTGTTTGAAATTGAAGATAGTTTGTCTGACGGTAAAGAAGAGTTACGTATAGAGCTAACGAAGCAAGGAAAAGCGGTTGGTCTAACGCGTGTTGCTATTTCACAGCAAGTGCGTAGCGCCTTTTTTGGCGCAGAAGTGCAACGTATACAGCGTGGTCGTGACGATGTTCGAGTTATGGTGCGTTTACCAGCAGAAGAACGTAGCACAATTGTAAACTTAGAAAATATATTAATCAAGACTCCGCAGGGGGGCAATGTACCATTATCGCATGTTGCGACCTTAATTCCCGGACAAAGTCCGTCAACAATTAACCGTATTGACTTATATCGAACCGTTAATGTTACGGCTGATGTTGAAAAAACAAACACCAATATGACTGTGCTGCAAGCCGATTTAAAAACTTATTTAGATGAGCTTATTAGCCAATACCCAGGTGTTAAGCATTCATTAGAAGGTGAAGCAAAAGAGCAGCGAGAATCTTTTAGCTCTTTAGGGTGGGCACTTGTTTTTGTGTTTTTCATTATTTATGTGTTGTTGGCTATTCCATTTAAATCCTATTTACAGCCTTTAATTGTCATGAGTATTATCCCATTTGGCATGATTGGTGCGGTAGTAGGGCATTGGATTATGGGCATGGATCTAAGCATTATGAGCTTATTAGGCTTACTCGCTTTAGTTGGTGTTGTTGTTAATGACTCATTAGTATTGGTAGATTTCATTAATAAAAAGCGCGAAGAAACAAATGATTTAATGAGTGCAGTTTTAATGGCTGGTGCATCACGTTTTAGACCGGTAATGCTAACCAGTTTAACGACTTTCATAGGTTTGATGCCGCTGCTTTTTGAGAAATCAACACAAGCACAATTTTTAATTCCAATGGCGGTTTCATTAGGTTTTGGTATTTTATTCGCTACTTTTATCACATTATTATTAATACCGGTGAACTATATGTTGGTTGAGCGCCTTAAAAACTATAGGAATCAATAGCTTCTGTTGAAATGTCGTTAGGATGTTAAGTAGAGAGATTAAGTCGTATTTTTACTTGCTTTAAATGCTTGTTTTCTCTACACTACGCATCCTTAATTCAGCCTGAACTTTTTGTTCCTTGCCTCAACTGGTGTTTGGCTGAGCCAGAGAATGAGGCTACAACCCATAAGGAGCTCGTAATGCGTCATTACGAAATCGTATTTATGGTTCACCCTGATCAGAGTGAACAAGTGCCTGGTATGATCCAGCGCTACACAGACTTGATCAACGCTGCTGAAGGCAAAGTCAACCGTCTAGAAGACTGGGGCCGTCGCCAATTAGCATACCCAATCAATAAATTGCATAAAGCACACTATGTTCTTATGAACATTGAAGCGCCACAATCTGTTATTGATGAACTAGAAACTGCTTTCCGTTATAACGATGTTGTTATTCGTAACATGATTATGCGTACTAAAGACGCGGTAACTGAAGCATCGCCAATGGCTGCTGCTAAAGAAGACCGTCGCGAAGTTAAGAAAGATTTTTCTGCGCCAGCTGAAGGTACTGAAGCTTCTACAGAAGAAGCATCTGCACCAGCTGAAGTTTCTACAGAAGAAACTGCTAGCGAAGAATAAGTAATTTGTGATGCTCTCGCAAGAGAATAGCCTAGTGTTGACAGGCTCTGTAGTGAAAGCTCCAAAGCAATCAACAAGCCCAGCAGGTATTACTCATAGCCAGTTTTCAATGGACCACAAGTCTATTCAAAATGAAGCGGGTATGAACCGACAAGCTTTTGTCAGAATACAAGTTGTAGCTACGGGTGAATTATCACACTTAACTCGTGAATTAGTTGCTGGGGATAATGTAAGAGTGACGGGGTTTATTAACCGTCATGAGTCAAGAAACGGTAACCCGTTGCTTGTATTACATTCTCAGCATATAGAAATGATTAATTAGTGTTTTGTTTTTACAGTTAATGTTCAAATAAAACCAATTCGGAGAATATTATGTCTCGTTTTTTTAGACGTCGTAAGTTTTGTCGCTTCACAGCGGAAGGCGCAACATCTGTAGATTATAAAGATATTGCAACGTTAAAAAACTATATCACTGAAAGTGGTAAAATTGTTCCTAGCCGTATCACTGGTACTGCTGCTAAATACCAACGTCAACTAACTCGCGCTATCAAACGTGCTCGTTACTTGTCATTGTTACCATACACTGACTTACACAAGTAAGCTAATAAGGGGTTTATTATGGAAGTAATTCTTCTAGACAAAATCGCCAAATTAGGCGGCCTTGGTGACAAGGTATCTGTTAAATCAGGTTATGCACGTAACTACTTATTACCTCAAGGTAAAGCAGTATTCGCATCAGATGCTAACATCGAGCACTTTGAAGCACGTCGTGCTGAATTAGAAGCTAAGTTAGCTGAAGTTTTAGCAACTGCTGAAGCTCGTGCAGTTAAACTTGGTGAATTGGCTGAAGTAACTATCGCATCTAAAGCAGGTGAAGAAGGTAAGTTATTCGGTTCAATCGGTACTCGTGATATCGCTGATGCGATCACAGAAGCTGGCGTTGAAGTTACAAAAGCTGAAGTACGTTTACCATTAGGTGCAATCCGTGAAACTGGCGAATTCGAAATCGCTATTCACTTGCACAACGATGTTGATACTAGCGTTAAAGTGATTGTTATCGCTCAAGCTTAATTGCTTAAATTAACGTAGGTTAGAATTTATTCTAGCAAGTACTACATTATTAAATACCGCAATATCTTTGATACTGCGGTATTTTTTTATCTTTTTTTCTTACCCTTTTTAAAATTCCCTCATCCTGAACTTGATTCAGGACCACAAGCGGTATGTTGCCAGCCTCATGAGATTCCGTATTAAGAGATCTGAGGAACGACGTTTTTGTTTACATTGTTTTGTATTAAACGGTCTACATATGGGCTGCTTTTTTACCCTGAAAAACCTCGTAATCCAATGGTGTTTTTTCGTGTTATTACGACAGATAAAAAGAAATAATTTTCAGCGGCAGATGAATCTCGGGTATAATGAGCGCTTCTTAGTTTTTACAGTGAAAAGTATTTAGCACTATGAGTATGCTCGGACGTATCCCTCGACAATTTATTGATGACTTATTAGCGCGTGCTGATATTGTTGAATTAATTGACGGCCGTGTTCCCTTAAAAAAAGCGGGTAAGAATTATCAAGCTTGCTGTCCTTTTCACAACGAAAAATCTCCTTCTTTTACCGTCAGTCAAGATAAGCAGTTTTATCATTGTTTTGGTTGTGGTGAACACGGTAATGCTATTTCATTTTTAATGGAATTTGACCGTTTAGACTTTGTTGATGCTATTGAAGAACTCGCTAGCCATTGCGGTGTAGAAGTTGTTCGTGAAGAAAATAATGCGAGTCCGGCCGAGCAACGTCAACAACAAAAAGTTTATCAACAAAAACAAGATGATTACGAGTTAATG
Source organism: Colwellia sp. C2M11 (assembly GCF_018860915.1). Lineage (GTDB taxonomy): Bacteria > Pseudomonadota > Gammaproteobacteria > Enterobacterales > Alteromonadaceae > Colwellia. Next base: position 153,234 of record NZ_JAHKQD010000015.1, on the reverse strand, counting down.
AACCAAATTAGCCGTTTCTATCAGCAACAATTAAAAGCAGCAACAGATAAAGAAACAGCTATTAACTACTTAAAAGGCCGAGGCTTAAGTGGTGAAGTCGTTAAGCGTTTTGGTATTGGTTATATTAGTGATGCCTGGGATGGCATGATGAAGGTTTTTTCTCCGCAAGGTAAAGCTAATCAGCAGCTAATTGATTTAGGTATGGCAATACAGGGTGATAAAAACCGTCCATATGACAGATTTCGTGGCCGTATTATGTTTCCTATTCGTGATAAACGCGGCCGAGTAATTGCTTTTGGTGGTCGGGTTTTAGGTGATGAAAAACCGAAATACTTAAACTCACCAGAAACACGTGTTTATCATAAAGGCCAAGAGCTCTATGGTTTATATGAAGCGAAACAAGCCAATAAGAACCTTGAACGACTCGTTGTTGTTGAAGGCTATATGGATGTTGTGGCATTAGCACAGCATGGCGTTGATTATGCTGTGGCCTCATTAGGCACATCAACTACACCAGAGCAATTACAAACCTTATTTCGCACCGTAAAAGAAGTGATTTGTTGCTACGATGGTGATCGAGCAGGCCGTGATGCTGCATGGCGAGCGATGGAAAATGCGTTACCATTAATTCGTGATGGTTTTTCATTAAAATTTGTTTTTGTACCCGATGGTGAAGATCCTGATTCATTGATCCGTAAAAAAGGACAAAAAGCGTTTGAACAAATTTTAGATGAAGCGATGCCTTTATCTAAATTTTTAGTTGAACAATTAATGAGTCAAGTTGAAATGAACTCATTAGAAGGTAGGGCTGCGTTAGTCGATTCTTTTCAACCTTACTTAATGAAAATGCCAGATAGTGTACTAAAAGATGCAATTATTAATGATATTGCAAATAATTTTGGTACAGGTAGTGAACAGTTTTTAGCTAAAATAGCTAAAAATATCAACAAACAAGAAAAAATTAAAAAACCGCAGGGCACTACAAAAACAACACCGGTTAGATTAGCTATTGCATTACTACTTGAGCATCCCCATATTGTAAACGAGCTAGGAGATATTTCAGCATTAGCGTCATTACAAGTTCCTGGGATAGAGTTATTGACCCAATTACTGAAATTATGCCAACAAAATCCTGAAATAAAAACGGCACAGTTATTAGAGTATTTTCGAGGTACAGAAACAGGTAATCAGTTAGCAAAATTAATGTGTTGGCAACATCATGTTACTGCTGAAACTGCTGCTGATGTTTTTCTTGATAGTATTGAAAAACTATTGAATGATTTTGTTGAAAAACGTACTGAATTTTTATTACAAAAAGCACGTGTTAAACAAATAACATTACAAGAAAGACAAGAGTTACAAGCGATACTTAACGCCTAGCTACACATAACGGGTTTTAGTAACTATACTTTAGTTGATTTGAATTGTTATTTAAAAATAAGTAGAGACTTAATACATGAATTCAATGGTGGAAATCGAGTGAAAAACTCGCTATAATCTCCCGCCTAATTTATTTGTGCAATTTTTACTACCCCATTTTTACAATATTGTTTTTTAACAGTAATATATACCAGACATAGGTGGACACTCGTCAATGGAACAAGCTCCTCAATCTAGATTGAAAGATTTAATAACCAAAGGTAAAGAGCAAGGTTATTTAACGTTTGCGCAAGTTAACGATCATCTACCACAAGATATTATCGATTCAGACCAAGTCGAAGATATTGTTAGCATGATTAACGACATGGGAATTCAAGTTTTTGAAAATGCCCCTGATGCAGATACGTTAATGATGAGCGAAGCTAATACCGATGAAGATGCTGCAGAAGCCGCAGCACAGGCATTAGCAACCGTAGAAAGTGAAATTGGCCGTACAACTGACCCTGTTCGCATGTACATGCGAGAAATGGGTACAGTAGAATTACTGACACGTAAAGGCGAAATTGTTATTGCCAAGCGTATCGAAGAAGGTATTAAAGAAGTACAACATAGTGTTTCTGAATATCCACCTGCGATCAATTATTTATTGGAAATGTGGGATAACTTTGAAGCGGAAGAAGTACGTTTAACAGACATTATTGTCGGCTTTTTAGACCCTGATGCCGAAGACGAAGAAGTTGCCGCAGCAGCTACACATGTTGGATCTGAATTATCAAAAGAAGATTTAGATGATGAAGATAAAGACGACAGTGATGTTGATGATGAAGATGAGGATGAAGAAGATACCGGTCCTGATCCTGAATTAGCACGTGAAAAATTTATGGCTCTGCGTGATGTGTACGAAGTAGCCAACAAGATTATTGAGAAAAAAGGTCGTGGTCACAAAGATGCGCAAGAAGCAATTGATGACGTCGCCGAAGTATTTAAAGAATTCCGTTTAATACCTAAATTATTTGATAGATTAGTGAAGAACATGCGTAGTGTCATGGACCGATTACGTGTTCAAGAGCGCTTAATCATGAAGCACTGTGTTGTAGGTGCGGGTATGCCTAAAACAACTTTTATCAAAATCTTCCCAGGTAATGAAACATCAAAAGATTGGTTTGAAGAACAAAAAGCAGCAGGGCATAGCTACTCAGCTAAGCTTTCTGATATTGAACACGACGTTGAACGTTGTATCTACAAACTGAATCAAATTGAAGAAGAAACACACCTAAATATACATGGTATTAAAGATATCAACCGCCGTATGTCAATTGGTGAAGCGAAAGCACGCCGAGCGAAGAAGGAAATGGTTGAAGCCAACTTGCGTTTGGTTATCTCTATTGCTAAAAAATATACAAACCGTGGTTTACAGTTCTTAGATTTAATTCAAGAAGGTAACATTGGTTTGATGAAAGCGGTTGATAAGTTTGAATATCGTCGTGGTTATAAGTTCTCAACTTATGCAACTTGGTGGATTCGTCAAGCAATTACCCGTTCAATTGCCGACCAAGCGAGAACAATTCGTATACCAGTACATATGATTGAAACGATCAATAAATTGAATCGTGTTTCTCGTCAAATGTTACAAGAAATGGGTCGTGAACCAACACCTGAAGAATTAGCTGAACGCATGATTATGCCTGAAGATAAAATTCGTAAGGTATTGAAAATAGCTAAAGAGCCAATTTCAATGGAAACGCCAATTGGTGATGATGAAGATTCGCATTTAGGTGACTTTATTGAAGATGGTAGTGGTGAATTACCTGTTGATTCTGCTACGTCAGAGAACCTTAAAGGCGCTACCCATGAAGTACTTGCCGGTTTAACAGCTCGTGAAGCTAAAGTACTTAGAATGCGTTTCGGTATTGATATGAACACTGATCATACCTTAGAAGAGGTTGGTAAGCAGTTTGATGTAACACGTGAACGTATTCGTCAAATTGAAGCGAAAGCATTACGTAAATTACGCCATCCTTCGCGCTCAGAGCAGTTAAAAAGCTTCTTAGATGGTGAGTAAGCAGTATTGCTGTTTAGCATCAAATAACTGAGTTTGAATGATAAGAAAAAGAGTATGTTAGCCTAGCTAGCATACTCTTTTTTTGTTTTTAGCTGTTGTTAGCCAAGTAAAAGTAAAATAGTATTCAATGATATGATTTTGTTAAACTCTTGCTTCTCTAGCTAAATGGAACTGATTGAATTAATATTAATTCAATCAGTATAAATATTGAAAAGAATATAAGGTTAATAATAATCAAATAAGCAATTTGACTATTAATACAACAATCAAACCAATTTTATTTGTTTTTTACTATTCAGATGGTGACATTAAAATAAAAAATGCTTATACTGCTCGCGCTTAATTGGACTGTTTACCTTTAATTGTTCAGTTAAGTATATACATCTTATGTATATGGCCCCTTAGCTCAGTTGGTTAGAGCGCCCGACTCATAATCGGTAGGTCCAGTGTTCAAATCACTGAGGGGCCACCACTTTTCCTCAATGCTTTCAGCGAAATTACCCACTAACATAAATATTACTTTCTCATATTATAGTTATTTTTTTAAGCTAATTAGCTGCTCTCACTTTATTCTTCTGCTTATTAACTAAGAAGAAAACTCTGCTAAACCTTCTAGAATTGGGCATTTAGCATTATCATCACCATCACACTTATCTGCTAATTCTTGCAGCACTGTTTTCATTTTCTCTAGCGCTAAGATCTTTTCATTAATATCTTGTAAATGATTTTGTGCGAGTTGTTTTACCTGACGACTTTCTCTATCACTGTCTAACCAGAATTTCAGTAGTGATTGAATTTCTGCCATGGAAAACCCTAAGTTTCTCGAACGTCGGATAAAACCCAATTGTTGTAATTGGGTTTGATTATATAATCGATAACCGGCCTCAGTACGGCTGGCTTTTTTTAACACGCCGATGTCTTCATAGTAGCGAATCATTTTAGCCGATATGCCTGTTAAGCTAGCAGCTTTACCTATGGTGACCAGTGTATCCATGTTATTTCTCCTTCATTGACCAACGTTGTAATAGCAAAGCATTACTCACTACAAATAAGCTACTAAATGCCATTGCGGCACCCGCAATAATAGGGTCGAGGTAACCAAAAGCAGCAAGTGGTATTCCTATTGCGTTGAAGATAAAGGCCCAAAAAAGGTTTTGTTTTATTTTACGGTAAGTGAGCCTTGAAATAGTTAGTGCTGTGGCTACTAAGCTTGGTTTACTACGCATTAAAGTAATAGCTGAGGCGCTAACGGCAACATCGGTACCCGACGCCATTGCTATTCCTAAATCAGCTTGTGCAAGGGCAGGAGCATCGTTAATACCATCACCTACCATAGCTACTTGGTAACCTTGCTCTTGATATTGACGAATATATTTAGCTTTATCTGCTGGAAGTACTTCAGCTTTGAAATCGTCCAACTGTAATTTTGTCGCAACCCATGTTGCACTAGCTTGACTGTCGCCAGTAAGCATAGCGACCCTTATGCCTTCTTGTTGCAACGTTTTTACCGCTAATAGCGCATCAGACTTCAGTTCATCATTAAAACAAAACAGGGCAAGTAATTTTATTTCATCTGCTTGCTGGCTAGCCAACCAAGAAACAGAGGCTCCAGGTATTTTTATTTGCTCAGTTGGTAGATTTATTCCCAACTCTTGCATCCAGTGACTACTGCCCATCATTAGTAAATTTTTGCCAATATTACCTTTTACTCCATAACCGGCAACAACTTGAAACGCTTCTATTGTTACTGGTTGAATTTCTTGACTTAAAGCTTTGTCTACCACGGCTTTACCTAAAGGGTGTTCACTATTTATTTGTAGGGAATAAGCTAATTGTAATACTTCTGCTTCCGTGCCATTGATAACAATCATTTCATTTAAAACAGGTTTGCCTTGAGTTAAGGTACCTGTTTTATCAAAGACGACGAGGTCGATATTTTTTGCTTGTTCTAGTGCAATGGCATCTTTAACTAATACACCGAATCTGGCAGCGGTTCCTGTGCCTGCCATAATAGCCGCAGGGGTTGCCAAGCCAAGAGCACATGGGCAAGCAATAACTAGAACGGCCACCGCATTTAGAATAGCGCTAGTCCAGTCATTAAATATTACTCCCGTTACCAATAGCGTAGTGATGGCAACCAGTAAAACTACGGGGATGAAAATACTGCTGACTTTATCAACGATGGCTTGTACGGGCGCTTTTGCTCCTTGGGCTTGTTCAACGAGTTGAATAATTTTAGATAACGTTGATTCGGTGCCAACATTGGTAGTACGAATTTCTAGAATACCGTCTAAGTTCAGAGATCCACCTGTAACAATATCGCCTTCTTTTTTACTGACAGGGACAGATTCACCACTAATTAAGGCTTCATCTAAGTGACTTTTTCCTTGTAGAATCTCTCCATCCACAGGTACTCTTTCACCTGGAATTACTTTTACTGTTTCACCTGACAGTACTGATGACACTGAGACTTTTTGCCATTTACTTAAACGTAGTACTGTTGCCTCAACAGGCTTCAAGTTCTCTAACGATCTTAGGGCCTCTGTAGTACGACGTTTTGCCTTGTGTTCTAAATATTTACCTAACAGAACCAAGGTGATGACCGCACTACTACTTTCAAAATACAAGTGAGGCATGCCTTGATCACTATTAAAGGTCCACCATAAGTACAAAGATAATCCATAAGCGGCACTTGTACCGATAGATACTAGAAGATCCATATTACCCATTCTTGCTTTGAGTGCTCCCCAGCCAGCTCGATAAAAACGAGCACCAAAATAGAATTGAACAGGTGTCGCTAGTAGCCATTGCCAAAAAGACGGTAACATCCACTCTTGACCAAATAGCATACCTAACATAGGGAATACCAATGGTAAGGTTAGTAGGCCTGCACCCAATACAGGCCACCAAGCTTTACTATAAAAAGGCTCACTTTTATTGGTTTGGTTTAACTTACTGTCGGTATTTAATGGGATAAAGAGATAACCAGCTTGTGTTACCGCTTGTTCTAATTGCTCGTCGGTTACAAAAGATAGTATGTTTACTTGTGCCTGCTCTGTCGCTAGGTTGACTGACGCGCTAACTACGCCGGCTACTTTAGCTAAGGCTTGTTCGACTCTAGTAACACAAGAAGCACAACTCATTTTACCAATTCCAAATTGCTTTAGCGTTAATGGAACTTGATAACCAGCCTCGGTAACTGCCGTCACTAAATCATGATAACTTGCACTGCCTTGAATAATGGCTGTTTCAGTTGCTAGGTTAACGGTAACTTCCGTTACTCCGCTCACCTTGTGTAGCGCCTTTTCAACACGCCCTACACATGATGCACAGGACATACCGTTAATTGTGAGTTGTATTGTCGTATTCATAAGCCTCTCACTTAAATTGTGTATTGAGTTGTAAACTAACACTAGGTTAAACCTTACCATGGTTGTAAGGTCAACTGTTTTTATTTAATTGATATCTCAAAAGCTTAACAATGTCACCACAACAATTTTAGCGCTTTTTAAATAAGCTGTGGCCTTCTATTATCTACTTTCACTCGCTTTGAATTTTTGAGACTATAGTGATCATTGTATATTTATAAATGGCATTAATAAGTTGAATAGCACTAACAAAAATAAAGCTAATAACGAAAAAAAGGGCTTATTCAAAAAAATTAGTACGCCACCTCATTATGAATCTTACAGTTGGGGAGCCAAGCATAGTTTAATTGCTAAAGTAGTATACTGGTGTATATATGTATTCCGCTTTACTTCGCTGTTACAGCTGCTCAAAGCATTACAACGCAATAAGTCTTCTAAAATAAATGATAGTAAAGAGCGAGTAGATATACATGCGCGCGATACCGAGTATTACTTATTAGCGGTATTTTCTTTTTCCGCTATTTTATATTTTTTAAAAAGTATGGCCTGGATTAACCTTGGCATATTCCAACCTATGTTTGCGCTAGAGGGATTACCCAATCTCATTTTAACTGTTTATCTTTGCTACTTTTTATTTGAATCAATTGTTTGGATATTCTATTACTTATTGTTTAGAATTTTGATTGAAAAGCATCTTTCTATTTTTAATGAAGCTGAATACTTTATTACCTTGCCCTTAGTACTCGCCACTCAGTTCTTTTTAATCGCTAGCATTATTGATGTTAATGTCAGTGAAGTGATTGCGACAATTTTGAACTTCCCGGCAATAACAAATGATATTTCTGCGAACTTTAAATTAACGCTGTCACTATTAGGCTATATGTATACGGTACTGATCATAGCGAATATTATTAACCTTATACCAGCCATTCCCGTTAGACGCAGACCAAATATTACAATAATAGGGGCGGGGGATGTTGTGCAAAAAAGAATGTTACCAGCCTTAAAAGATCGTGGTTTTTACTCAAACAAACAAATAGCAATAGCAAGCGATACTATTTGTCCGCAGTTTAAACAGGCATTAAATGATCAAGGCATTCGATATTTTGATGCCTCAGAAGCAGGGGAAGGCGGTAACACAACAAAAAAAATTGTCGACTATATTAAAAAGAGTTCATCTTATGCTGTTATCGCAACACCAACTGCTGAGCACATTACGTATATAGATGCTTTAAGCAAAGAGGGGATTGTTTTTGGTGTTGAAAAACCTATTGTAGGAAGTGAGTTAGAGCTAATGGCGCTAGCCGATAACGTTGATACAATAATGAGTAAAGGTTTCTTGTTTAGCTATTATTGGCTCGAAAAAGCGATAGCTCTCAATTACTTTCTATCGTTAAATCCTAACTATAATCGGTTCGTCAATATTTCAATCGTAAATGTAAATAATGAACCGCTTAATGAAAAAGTTGCACCAAGCACCTTAGCTTATATTCAAGGCTTGTTAGGTGAAGTAAAAAAAATAGACATTACTTTTCTTGAAGACATTGATAAACGTGATTGGGCACTAAAAAAAGAGACCGGTGGTTTTTACTACGAAACATTAGTACATCCGATCACTTTGCTTGCAAACATTCTAAAAACAGACGTTAACTTATCCGAATTAAAATCTGAATGGTATTTATTAGAAGATATACCTGAAATTGTGAAATGTTCAGCCGATGAATTAGGTGCTAGCTTAGTGCGTTTATCAGGTACTAGCTGTAATTGTGAAATCGATATACTGGCGGGAAAATTTACTCATAATAAAAAGCGATGTATGGATATAACGTATGAACATGGTTCAATCAACATGAACCTAGATACACTTGTTTGTACGATAGAGCTGACAGGTGAGAAAAAATACTCGAAAACTAAAATCGAAGTAAAATCTGAGTTTGGTGGTAGTTTCTTAGATACTTCTAAGGGATCACAATTTACTGAATTAAAGAATATAAAATACTCAGTGCAAATGACATTGTTTGATTTATTTATTAGCAATTCTGGAGATTGGGGTCACAAGCGTTTTGATGACTATCCGAATCAAGTTCATGTATTGAAAACAATGGCTGATTTTTTAAAAGACGATAAAAATTATTTTTATAAACCAACACTAATCAACAAAACAGTAATGGCAAATACTATCGCCAGTTTTAATCATCAAGAGAAGGTATAAGTTATTGCTATCACTGTATCCCGCTATTGAACCTTTTCATCATTATTACTTAAATGTGGCCAATATTGAATTAGGCGATGAAGAGGCAGCTGTTGAGCATCAGCTTTATGTTGAACAATGTGGAAATCCAACAGGTATTCCTGTGCTTTTTTTACACGGTGGCCCAGGCTCGGGTTGTAGAGCATCGCATCGATGTTTCTTTGATCCTAAGCTGTATCATATTATTTTGTTTGATCAACGAGGTTGTGGGCGCTCTCGACCTTATGGCGCTTTAGCACACAATACAACCGCTAACCTTATTCAAGATATAGAAGCGATACGCCAACACCTTAATATTGACCAGTGGCTAATTTTTGGTGGCTCTTGGGGCACGACACTTGGCTTACATTATGCGAAAAACTTTTCGCAATACGTATCTGGTTTAATACTACGTGGTGTTTTTTTGGGGCGCGCTGAAGATATTGATTGGGTGTATAGCGCAAATGGTGCGGCTAAAATCTTTCCTGATGCATGGAGTCATTTGGTGAAAGGTTTACCTTTAGAACAAGTAACAGAGCCTTTGTCAATGATATATCAGCAACTCACCAGTGATAATATTCAGACTTCAAACCGTATTTTTAGCAAATTAGAATACTGGGAAGCAAACCTTATCTATTGGCAAAACGTAGTTGATTTCAAAGAAAATAAAATAGCTGAAGACGACAAAGTCCCTTCAATTATTCAGTTATATTATTCAATAAACAAGTGCTTTATTAGTGATGAACCTTTACTTGAAAATATAAAAAGCATACGACATATACCGACAAAAATTATTCATGGTCGTTATGATATGGTATGTCCTCTGACGCAGGCGTGGCAATTAAAGCAACACTGGCCTGAAGCTGAATTATCAATTATTGAAATGGCCGGTCATGTTGCAAATGAAGCGAAAATCATTGATGCTTTAGTACAGGCAACTGACGATTTTGCAGCAAACAAATAAGGTTGTAAAAAGCACAATGGAAATTACATGTAGAAATATATACATATATAACAGCATAATTAACGGTATTTTCTAGTTTATGATATGTAGCTTTTAAGTGAATTTAACTCATTGTTTTTAAATATTATTTAAAGGGTGTGTAAAATTAAACAATCGATTTAAAAGTTACATTATGGAACAACTCATCCGTCATACGGTTTCATTTCCTTCTAAAGTATGATGTTTAATAAATGAAAATTAAATATAGTAAAAGGGTGCTTATGAATGCAATGTAAGCAAGAACATAAATTAATATCATCAACCAGCGAGGAATATATTATGTGGACTAAACCTAACTTTGAAGAAATGCGTTTAGGATTTGAAGTAACGCTTTACATCAGTAATCGTTAATTTGAGCAAGACGAATAAATTAATACAAAAAATTACCTCAGTATACTTTTGCTTAAAACCTGAGGTAATTAGTTATCACTAGTTAATTTCTAACTTCCCCTTTGTCTTGATTTCGAGGCACATATGAAAATTTTAGTTCTAGGCTCTGCTGCTGGCGGCGGGTTTCCTCAATGGAATTGTCACTGCGCAAATTGTAAAGGCTTACGCGATGGCAGCATTAAAGCAACGGCGCGTACACAATCATCTATTGCAGTTAGCCAAAATGGCAAAGACTGGGTATTGATCAATGCATCACCAGATATCCGTGAACAAATAAATCAATCTCCACAACTTTGGCCTGAAGAAGGCAGTCGTGGTACTAACATTCGTGCCGCAATATTAACTGACAGCCAAATAGACCACACCACAGGTTTGTTAACGTTGCGCGAAGGGTTACCGCTTGATGTTTACTGTAGTGATGTTGTTTATGAAGACTTATCAACGGCTTTTCCATTATTTAATTTGCTAGAGCATTGGCACGGTGGACTCAGCTTTAACAAAATTGATACTGAACAACGTGCACCATTTGGTGTTACCGGCGTTGAAGGCATCGAATTCCTTCCCGTTATTATTGAGTCAAATGCTCCACCTTATTCGCGTTATAGAGATAAAGTGGTTGACGGTAATAATATTGGTTTAAAAATTATTGATAAAAGTACCGGTAAATATTTATTCTACTTACCGGGAATTGTTGAAAGTACCGCTGAAGTTGAACGTATACTTTCAGAAGCTAGCTGTGTGCTTATTGATGGTACGCTATGGCTTGATGATGAAATGATTGCGCAAGGTGTTGGTACTAAATTAGGGTCAGAAATGGGACATATGCCAGTCAATGGTGATTATGGTACCGTCGCTTTATTGAATAAATTTACAATAGATCGAAAAATCCTAATACATATCAACAACACAAACCCTATTTTAAATGAAGAATCTCCTCAACATCAGTTTGTTTTAGACAATGGTGTAGAAATTGCCACAGATGGCATGGAAATAACGATTTAATTACACTTAAAGGATCCTTTTTATGCAAGCTTGGACCAGAGAGCAGTTTGAACAAAAACTTAAAGATAAAGGTCAGCTCTATCATATTAACCATCCTTTTCATATTGCGATGCACGAAGGTAAATGTAGTAAAGAAGAAATTCAAGGCTGGGTAGCAAATCGCTTTTATTATCAATTGAATATACCAATTAAAGATGCGGCAATTATGGCTAATTGCCGAGATATGGAAACTAGACGCTTATGGGTGCAACGTATTCTTGATCATGACGGCTGTATTGGTGATGAAGCCCTAGGAGGAATTGAAGCTTGGTTACGTTTAGGTGAAGCTGTAGGCTTAGACCGACAGGATTTATTAGATGAAAAATTTGTATTGCCAGGTGTTCGTTTCGCGGTCGATGCTTATGTGAATTTTGCCCGCAGCGCTAATTGGCAACAAGCTGCTTGTTCATCATTAACCGAAATGTTTGCACCTAAAATACATCAAAGCCGCCTTGATAGTTGGCCTCAAAATTACCCATGGATAAAACCTGACGGTTTACGTTATTTCCAAATGCGTTTATCGCAAGCGCGTCGTGATGTTAGTCATGGTTTACAAATAACCTTAGATTACTTTACTACCCGTGAAGCACAAGAAGAAGCGCTAAATATTCTGCAATTCAAACTGGATATTCTGTGGAGTATGCTAGATTCAATGAGTTTAGCTTATCAACAAGGCAGAGCTCCTTATCAAGACATACTTGGTCAAGAGGCAATTAATAACCCTATTTATCATAAAGGTATATTTAAGTGAGCACATTAACGATTACACCAACCATGACACCGTCACTTAATAGAATGTTCCGTTTCCAATGGGAAAAAGCACAAGATTGCTTCGTGTTATTATTTCCAGAAGGTATGGTTAAGCTTAACGGTGGTGCTGGCGAAATTATGCAGCTTATTGATGGGCAAAAAAATGTACAGGAAATTATCGATGTATTACATGCTAAATTTCCTGATGCGGGTAATTTAGCTACCGACGTGAATGAGTTTATCACTACCGCAATTGAGAAGAAGTGGCTTTATCATGACTAGCCAAGCAGTAACTGAGGCATTAAAAAAAGACACCAAGACACTTGTTGGACCTCCGCTTTGGTTACTAGCGGAATTAACCTATGATTGTCCATTGCATTGCCCTTACTGTTCAAATCCAACCCAATTAAGCGAAACTAAAAATGAGTTAACCACAGAGCAGTGGCAGAAAGTATTTAGTGAAGCAAGGGATATGGGAGCAGTACAGCTTGGCTTTTCTGGCGGTGAGCCATTGCTACGCAAAGACTTAGAAGCTTTAGTAAAGCAGGCGAGGGATTTAGGTTTTTACACTAACTTAATTACCTCTGGTATTGGGTTAACTGAAAAGCGCATCGCAAAACTAAAAAAAGCAGGCTTAGATCATATACAAATTAGTTTTCAAGGTGCTGATCCTGAATTAAACGATGCCATTGCCGGTCGTGGTAATGCCTACCAGCAAAAGTTTAATATGGCTAAATCGGTTAAAGCTCAAGGCTATCCTATGGTGCTTAACTTTGTTTTATCGAAACAAAATCTTGATCAAATTGAAGCTATTATGCGTTTAAGTTGTGAGCTAGAAGCTGATTATGTTGAGCTAGCCACTGCACAATATTATGGTTGGGCGTATGAAAACCGTGATCATTTATTACCTTCTCGAGAGCAATTAGTTGAAGCAGAACGTATTGTAAATGAATTCAGAGATCAGCAAGATGGTAGGGGACCGCACTTTATTTTTGTAACGCCTGACTATTTTGAAACTCGTCCAAAAGCGTGTATGAATGGTTGGGGATCAACCTTTTTAACCGTTACGCCTGACGGATCTGCGCTACCTTGTCATAGTGCAAAAATGTTGCCTCTGACTTTTCCAAATGTCAAAGATAAGTCTATCAACGATATATGGCAACAAGATTTTTCTTTTGATTATTTTCGTGGTGATGATTGGATGCCGCAACCATGTAAAGGGTGTGATGAAAAAGAGAAAGACTTTGGCGGGTGTCGTTGTCAGGCATTCATGATGACTGGTGATATGCATAAAACCGATCCTGTTTGTAGTAAATCGGAAGATCACCATTTAATTCAAGAGGCGATTGCCAGTGCAACTAGCCCATCAAACCCGATCGTTATGCGTGTAAATCAAAAAGCGATGAAGCATGCTGAAAATACACAATTAAATATTACACGTATAAAAATATGATGTTAGAAACGCTATTATCAGAAGATATTTATCGCCACAAAAACGGTTTAAAACATATAAATATTGTAGATAATAGCGGTTTTAGTGCGCTTTTTGTTGTAAATACCCCAATATTTGATAACAGCGGGGTTGCTCATGGCGTAGAGCATTTTGTGTTTCGTGGTAGTAAAGCTTTTCCTAAACCGGAAACTTTATTTCAATTACTCTCGTTAACCGATGTTAAAATCAATGCCTCGACATTAGCTCAAACCACTCATTTTCACTGTCAAAGTCAATGCCGAAATACGTTTAAGTTGGCTATAAATTATTTATTAAATGGTTTATTCAATCCCGTGTTTACCGATACTGATTTACAGTATGAAATTCATGATGGCGATGAAAAAGGGGTTATCTATCGAGAGTTATTAGGCGTAGAACAAGCAGAAAAAGGCAATAATAAAAACAGTGCTAAAAAAGACAAAAGCAGTGAGATTAGTTATGGGGGGATAAGTACGTCAATTGGTGAATTATCAATTAACGATTTAACTCATTTTCATCAACGTTTTTATCAAGCAGACAATATTACCTTAGTTACTGCGAACGCCGATGTTAAAGAAATTGCAAATATAGTCGCATCATTACCTAAGCCGTCTAGTGAATTAAACAAGGTAGCAATAGCATTAGAGGAATACAGTACCAATGCACATAATATTGATGCTAATGAGCAAGATAGCACCAAGTATTCTCCTGAGATTAACAAACTTATTACTCTGTATCACTCATGGTTGCAGGATCTTTATTATCAAGAAATTGACGATTACAAGGAAGTGGAGAGCTCGAGTAAGCAAGTATTGCTCAACAGTGATACTTCACTAACATCAGCGAGTCGCCATTTAATACCGGCACTTGCTATGCTATCTAGTAAGTTAGTAGCACAGAGGGATAAGACTTTTTTAGTTAATAGTGATGAAAAAGAATTCACTCATAAAACTGTGCTACCAAAGCTCTTTTCAAATTTATACCAAGAAGCAAAAATTCAATTAGAGAGTACGGTATTAAATCAGTCATCTGAGCACGTGTATGTAAATGATCAAAATAACGGATTATGGCTAGCAAAGATTAATGCAGAAGGTAAAATACTGGCTAATATTACCAGTTATATTATTAGCGCCTACCCAAAATTTTCAGCGCATCGCTACGAAGGGAATTGCTATGCGACCCAAGCATTAGTGATTGATAACTCTAAATACTTAGCAATATATAGTGCTTTTGATGTAACCCCGGATACCTATTTAGACAATATCGCTCAATGTTTACTGAGCCTCAGTCAAGATGATGCTTTTATTAGTATGAGCTTAGCACTTGCTAAAATTAAATATTGTCGGCTTTATCACGTTCAATATGACCAAGTGATGAGCATCACCTCTACTCAAATAGCTACTTATCTAAAAAATCACATCACGTAGTTAAATCTTGTCTTAGCGCATAACGATAAAATTTACCCTGTAGTAAAAATACCTTATTATTCAGCTGAAAAGCCAAATTTATTAAAACTGTAGAGGTAGTTATGTCGGAAAAAGTAATTCAGTTTGAACTGGAAAAGCACAACAAAAATAGTGTTCGTTATAAAGAAGTGCCAGAAAATGGGATGCCACCTGTTTTAGGATCAATCTACGTACAAAAATGGTTTGTGGGTGATAGTAAAAAAATTGAAGTGACCATTAAAACTGTAGATTAATTGTGAGTTGTTCACTTTTAGCAGTTAACTGTTAGTAGTTAAGTAGCAGTTAAGCCTTGTGAATACAAATTCTTAGCTCAATTGTTAAATTATTTTCGTGATTTATTTCATTCAGGAATTTTTCCTATATGAAGTCTCTCTTATGGTGACTAATATAATATCTTTATAATAATAAAGAGAATGAAACAAGATGACTCTCAAACCAACATTAATCAGTACGGCTATACTGTCGTCGTTATTATTAGTACCTTATACGACATATGCAGAAGATACTGCGACTGCTGAAATGGATAAATTGACAGTTACTGGCATTTTACCGGACAGACTTGAAGCTGTTGCAGGTTCATTTGATATTATTGATAAAGAATACCTTGAGTCACGCCGTCCATTATCCATCAATGAACAATTAAGAACCTTGCCAGGCATAATGGTAGTTCCTGATGGCAGCATGAGTTTTGATTTAAATATTGGTATTCGTGGCCAGAATCCTCGTCGAAGTGCGAAAGCGATGGTAATGGAAGATGGCATGCCACTTCAACTTGCGCCTTACACCGACCCTGTTAACCATTATGCGACACCTTCAACATCCGTTGTTCGAGTAGAGGTTGTTAAAGGTGCAGGACAAATTTTATATGGTCCGCAAACATTAGGTGGGGCTGTAAACTTTGTTACTAAAACTGCACCTCGTAATGGTGAAATTGAAGGCTCATTAACCTCTACCTTTGGTAATCAAGCCCTCCGAGGATTACATGCAAATGTTGGCTTTGGTAATGAAACCGGTGGCTTTATGTTGGATTTCTCACAAAGTAAGGGCGACGGTATTTTTGATGATAGCGGGTATGATGTTAAAGATTATCGCTTTAAAGGCGAATTAAAAATTACTGACGATCAAACAGTTGGCTTAAAAATAGTTCATACCAATGATCGTCGTAACCAAACTGAAAACTACTTAACTCAGGATGAATATGCGCGTGATCCTTATTCTCATCCAACGGTAGAGTTAGATCTGTGGGAACAAAGTCGTGATGTTATACAACTAACTCATAAAATTGAGGTTAATGATAAATTTACGATACAGTCTCAAGCTTATTACACTGATACTTTCCGTAATGGTTTACGTGCTAGTAATAGCGGTAGAGAGGTTAATGGTGAGTGGGAATCACGATTACGTAACTGTGATGCTGTGGGGGATATAAATGATGATGGTAATGTAACCGTATCGGATATTGGTGACACCGATATTAATGTTTGTGGTGGTCGTCATGCTCCGCGCCAATATTATACATGGGGAGCAGAAAGCAAAGCCGATTTTGAACATGACTTATTTGGCTTTGAAAATGATGCAATCTTTGGGCTTAGATACCATCAAGAGCAAGCGCATCGTGAGCAGGTGTATGCTGTTAATACCGCGCAACGCTTAGATTATGAATTGGCATTACTTGAAGGCGAAGATCGCGAAGGAACCACGCTTGATGCCTATGCATTATCTTATTTTGCCCAAAACACTACTTATATCGATAACTGGTCAATAACAGCGGGCTTTCGTGTTGAAGATGTACGTACCAGAGACAGTGATGACTTTTCTTCGAATCGTGTTTCAGACAGTTATACTGAGTTTCTTCCAAGCTTTGGCGTCGCTTGGAATGGTATAACGAAGACAACAATTTTTGCGGGTGTTCATCAAGGTATTTCACCATCACGTGCTGATCGAGAGCTTGATGCATCAGGTGCCCGTGCTGTACCTGAAGAAAGTACTTTGTTCGAATTAGGTATGAGAAGTAATTACGTTAAAGGTATTGTTATCTCTGGTGCTTTATTTCATAACGATATTGAAAATACTATCGTAGATAATGGTGCAACATTTGATAATAGCGGTAAAAGTGAACAACAAGGTATTGAACTAGCGACTCGAATTAATTTTGGTGAGATTTATAACTGGAACAATAATGTCTATCTATCCGGTTCATACACTAACTTATGGACTGCAGAATATACCAAAGCCTCAGATCCTGCTAATGATGGTAATCGTATGCAATATGCGCCAGAAAATTTGGCAAACCTTGACTTAGGTTATGAACATGTTAGTGGTGTTGAAGCACGTATTGGAGTACAGCATGTGAGTAGGCAATTTGCTGATGATGAAAATACACGCATTGAATCAGGAAATGGTATTGAGGGTATAATTCCTAGTTATACCATCTGGAATGCGACGGTTAATTACTATATCCCTAATACCGGTGTAACCTTGTTTGCTAGTGTAGAAAATTTGTTTGATAAAGAATATTTGGTGAGCCGAAATGAGGGTAAATTGGCTGGCCGTGAACGTCTATTTTTTGGTGGTATCACCTTCAATTTTTAGACGTAGTACTCTCTTTTGGTTAAAGTGGGGAATATAAGTACGGCAGAACATCGTCGTGCTTATATAACTCACCTAATCTTATCCAATAAATCATCTAATAACTCACCTAATATCTCATCTAACACCTAACTCGCATACCGCACATAATATATTAATCTATCCATTCATGTATGCTATTAAAGCTTACAATACTCGGAAAATTACTTGAAAGTACAATAGCGACATTTTTAATATATCTATTTTGTTAAGTGTCGAGCTACTTAGAATCTACCCTGATAGAGTTTTATTTTCTTTATTTTCAATCAACGTATTTTGATATTAATGTAGGTAGTTATATTATGTTGATAGTCTATAAGTTGTGTTTATAAGGCTTTTAATTGGTTTGTGTAGAAAATAATTTAGTCAACTTGCTATCAGTAAGGATGCTTGAATGTAATCATTATAGTGTTTAGTATTTGTGACTACTTATTTAAAAGGAAAAATACATGATTGGAATAATACTGTTTTCAATAGTTCTACTTTACTTTATCTATCGTGGCTATTGTCTTGGTTTAGGCTTAGTTATTGCTCGCATCGCGAGTTTAATTGGCGGTTATTTTATTGCGCTAAGTTTTGCAACCAAGGGGGCAGCACTGATCAGCGAAAAAACAGAGCTTCAAGGGCTAGTTGCTTACTTTGTTGCAGGCGTTGCAATATTTGTTATCAGTTGGATAGTCATTTCAATCACACTTAAAATACTCCTTAGCATTCTTGGTAAACTAACGGATGGAAAGTCAGAATTACCTTGGTTTGGTGCAATCGCTAATGGTTTGATAGGTGCTGGAGTCGGATTAGCCTTGGTTTGGTTCGTTAATATAGCGAATACAGCATTGAATAATGGCGAATTACCACAAAATAACCTAATCAATAATTTATCACAACAGTTTATGGGAGAGACTATTGATAGTGTGCTGGCTCAACAATTTCCAAAGACGCCGCAATTGGTTGGTGTCGCTTCATACGTTTTGAAAAATCCTGCTCGAGGAATACAAGATGGTTTATTTCTCGCTAATGATCCTGATGTTAAAACATTAGTGAACAGCAAGAAGATTAGCCGTATGGTAGAAGAAAGAGATGTGCTCGGTTTAATGACTGCGCATGAAATCAATACTGTTCTTGATAAAAAAACGGTACAGCGTATTTTAGCTGAAACGAATGTGTTGGGCGATGTTGATGTTACCGATAAAACAGCGGTAAAAATGAGACTTACTGAAGAGGTTATGACCACGTTGATTCGTGTCGAAGTTGTAAAACAGAACCCTCGTTTTAAACAACTTAGCAGTGATCCTGAGCTTACTCGCATGTTAAATAATGGTGATGTTGTTGGCTTGATGGCTAGCCCTAAGGCGAAAGAACTCGCACAAATTATTATGGACTCTGGCATTATCAAATAGAGCGCTATGATAAAAATATTAGTGAGAGTTTGTATTTTTCCTTTATTTATCAACTAGTATATGCCAGTAATACATATGAGGTTAATAGGCTTTAGTCACTGTAATGCACTAAAGCAAGCTTCAGGAGTTGATGATGAGAAGTCGTTGATGAAGGCTAGCATCATCGACTTTACTCTTTTTCTAGCCCTTGTTCTTTTAATTTTGCTTGCGCAATACGCCACTTTTGTAATTCAGCATAATAATGATCCCAAACACAAGGATTACAGGCTCCACCGCCACAACAATCATCATCTTGTGGTGCTGTAGGTTTTTCTAGTTGTTTTGTCATTTTTTACTCGTTGTTCATATTTATATCTTAATGATATATATTCAGTTTATGGTAAACATTTTACCGTAAGTTGCTAGGAAAAAAAAAGCTCTGCAAATGCAGAGCTTTAAGTATTCAGTATTCAAAAAAATCTTTAACCAAACTCAGAAAGTTTCTTTTCTAAATAGTGAATGTTGGCCCCACCATTTACGAAACCTTGATCATTTAATATATCTTGATGCAAAGTGATATTTGTTTTAATACCGTCTATTACAAGCTCTGAAAGTGCGTTACGCATACGTGCAATTGCTACGTCACGATTATCACCCCAAGTGATTAGTTTACCAATCATAGAGTCATAATG
Organism: Colwellia sp. C2M11; assembly: GCF_018860915.1. GTDB lineage: Bacteria > Pseudomonadota > Gammaproteobacteria > Enterobacterales > Alteromonadaceae > Colwellia. The sequence continues at coordinate 133,377 of NZ_JAHKQD010000015.1, read as the reverse complement.
AGGAGGTACTGAGTAGTCAGCATAGATATGCGAATCCCAGCGAACACCTAAACCACCTGGTGGGTGAAAACGCGTAATTTTACCCGGAGAAGGGATAAAAGTACGAGGATCTTCAGCATTAATACGACATTCAATTGAATGACCTGAAATTTTAATATCTTCTTGCGTGTAAGATAATGGTTGTCCAGCAGCTACACGTAGTTGCTCTTTAATTAAATCTACACCTGTGATCATCTCGGTTACAGGATGTTCAACTTGAATACGTGTGTTCATTTCAATGAAATAGAACTCACCGTTTTCATATAAGAACTCGAAAGTACCAGCACCACGATAATTAATTTCAATACAAGCATTACAACAACGTTCGCCGATTTTTGCGCGCATTTCTGGTGTTATACCTGGGGCAGGTGCTTCTTCAACTACTTTTTGATGACGACGTTGCATTGAACAATCACGTTCACCTAAGTGAATAGCTGAACCTTGTCCGTCAGCCATGATTTGAATTTCAACATGACGTGGGTTTTCAAGGAATTTTTCCATGTAAACCATATCATTTTTAAAAATGGTACCAGCTTCTTTCTTTGTTAATGCAATAGATTCAATTAACTCTTCTTCGGTACGCACAACGCGCATACCACGACCACCACCACCACCAGCAGCTTTAACAATAACAGGGTAACCTATGCGCTTAGCATGGGCTTTGTTTACTGCATCGTCATCATTTAATGGACCGTCAGAACCAGGTACGCAAGGCACACCTGCAACTTTCATCGCTTTGATTGCAGCAACTTTATCACCCATAATTCGGATGCTTTCAGCTTTTGGGCCGATAAAGGCAAAACCTGATTTTTCAACTTGTTCAGCAAAGTCAGCATTTTCAGCTAAAAAACCGTAACCAGGATGAATAGCAACAGCATTAGTTACTTCTGCTGCGGTTATGATCGCAGGAATATTAAGGTAACTATCGGGAGCTGGAGCCTTACCAATACAGATGGTTTCATCTGCTAATAAGACGTGCTTCAAGTTTTTATCCGCAGTGGAATGTACAGCAACAGTTTTAATACCAAGCTCTTTACAAGCTCGTAATATTCTTAAGGCAATTTCGCCACGGTTGGCGATAACAACTTTATCTAACATGGAATGACCCTTTTTGGTTGGGCTTATTCAATGATGAATAGCGGTTGATCAAATTCAATAGCATCTTCATTGTCTGCTAGTATTTCTTTGATAACACCTGATTTATCAGCTTCGATTTGATTCATCATCTTCATTGCTTCAATAATACATAATGTATCACCAGCGTTAACATGTTGGCCTACTTCGGCAAAAGCAGGTGAATCTGGAGATGCTGAAGCGTAGAAAGTACCAACCATTGGAGAGCGAACAACATGGCCAGACAGTACTGGTGCTGCTGCCTCATTTGCAGGTGTTGCTACTGGTGCTGCAGCAGCTGGTGCTGTAATCGGTGCTGCTTGCATTACTGGTGCTGGAGCAGCTGTTACGGGAGCGCCGCGACATATACGAACCGATTCTTCTCCCTCAGAGATTTCTAATTCATTGATGCCTGACTCTTCTACTAACTCAATAAGTTTTTTGATCTTACGAATATCCATTACGTTACCTTATTTCAATTTGCTTTAATTAATATTAAGTTAGTTATTATAACTAACTATTATTTTGTTATTTACTACAGCTAACAACAGCTATTTAACGTTTTCTCAACCAAGCTTCTGCGGATTGTAGTGCATAACTATAGCCATCTGCACCTAAGCCACAAATCACCCCGGTTGCTACATCAGACAAATACGAATGATGTCTAAATTTTTCTCTTGCATGCACATTAGATAAGTGTACTTCGATAAAAGGTATATCTACTGACAATAAAGCATCACGAATAGCGACACTTGTATGTGTAAATGCTGCAGGGTTTATAATAATAAAATCTACTTTTTTATAAGCTTTATGTATTGCTTCTATAAGTAAGTGTTCAGCGTTAGATTGTAAGTGAGAAAGTTTAACTTCTTTCGCTAGTGCTTGTTTTGCTAATGCGTCAATTATTTCGTCTAATGTTTGTGCACCATAAATTTCAGGCTCACGTTTGCCTAACATATTTAAATTAGGTCCATTTAACACCAAAATCTCAAACTTAGTACTCATCTTCGCTAAAAACACCTTAAAGTTGATATTAGCCACAATAATTACATAAATTGATAATATTGTGAATAAAAAAACGTTTTTTTTTATTATTGACGATTATTATAGTGTTTTCGCAGAATATAGCAGCAAATTACTGGTCTTATCTCTTTGCCGATATAAAAAATGGTTATTTTTATAATTGTTTACTACACTGATAAGATAAATAGTGATAATTAAAACACTGTTTTTAAAGGGATAGTTAAAATAGTTAGGTAAGAAAAATAATACTTTGCGATTTTTATTTATTATTAGTAATAACAAAGTATTCCTTGTGTTAAACATGTGGTTTCTGATATCTTGTTGATGTATTTTGGATTTTATTTAGCATTTTCAAATAACTATAGGTTTTTTTATAGTTATTACCAATTACCGTGATTATTAAATCCCCCTACTTATTAGTTGGTAAATACTTAACAAATGTTTATTTTGAATATTGTTAGGTATAGAAGGATTGTATTATCAAAACACCTTACTTTTTATGCTTACTTATCTTTTTAGGTTGTCTTAGTGCAACGGCTTCGGCTGTTGAAGTTATTATACATCCTACTGTTAGCGAAACTACATTAACCACTTCGCAATTACGGCGTATTTATACTATGCGGCAAGTGCAATGGAATGACGCTCAAAGAATCACTGTTTTTGTTTTACCTCGTCAGCATGCGCTTCATTTACGTTTTAGTAAAGAGCGTCTACAAATGTTCCCTTATCAACTCGATCGCATATGGAATAAATTAACTTATTCTGGGTTAGGGGTCGCACCGATTACAGTTAATACGCCAGAAGAACTTCTAGAAGGAGTTAGAACGACACCTGGTGCAATTGGTTACGTAAAAGAAACTCAAGGAATGGAGGGTGTACATGTTGTTAAAATTACAAACTAAAGCGGTAAACTTAGCTATGAGAAGATTCTTTTTTGGCATATTAGTTACACTATGTGTATCTATATCTTCGGACAAGCTTTCTGCTCAAGATTTTCAATATCATGGCTTTGTTGCTCAAGGGATCATTGACGTTGAAAATAGTGATTTTGTTGAAGATGATGGCGCAGTATCATCTAAACTAACCGAAGTGGGATTTAATGCTTCTTATCAGCTAAATGATAATTTGCGGCTAGCAGGTCAAGTTGTCTATTTAAATGGTGGTAATAGATACGCTGAAGGTGTTCGTATCGATTACGCTTTGTTAGATTGGTCAATGTATAAAAGCTCAAGTTGGCAGGCTAATCTTTATTTAGGACGCTTTAAAAATAATCATTGGCTTTATTCTAGTTCTAGGGATATTCCATTTGCTCGTCCCAGTATTATTTTACCACAATCTGTTTATTTTGATGGTTTTCGAGATATTGCTGTTGGCGGAGATGGCGCGGCACTTAAAATCAGCCATAGTGATGATGACTATGGTAATTTTGATTTCAACCTGAGTTACGGTACTTCGAAAATTTCAGATAAGCAGGGTGAAATCATTTTAGGTGATAAAATTAAAGGCTCAATAGAGCAGGACTCTGATTTTCAAACCAGTTTATATTGGCAACCTAGCTTTTCTTCGTGGCGATTTGGGATATCTTATTTAGACTCAGTGTTTAATTATGATGCGACAGAATTTGGGGATTTATTTTTTGATGGCAAATTTTCTTTCAAATTTTATACTATCAATGCTTTATATGAAGGAGAACGTTGGGAGCTAAGTGGTGAAATTTATCAAGAAACTTTTGACTCTAAAGGATTTTATACCCCTACGTATAGTAAAGCTCCGATTGGACAAGGAATGTATATACAGTCCCGATATAAGGTAAATGATGAGCTAACTTTACTTGCTCGCTATGAAAACTTTTATAATGATCGAGATGATAAAAATGGGAAAGCAATGTCTGAGGAATATGACGGCCTTATTCCTGCTTATTTTGGGTATCATAGAGATACCGTCATTGGTTTGTCATACGATTTTTCTAGTAATTTACGACTAAGGTTAGAATACCACTGGTTTCAAGGAGGTGGTAGACTTACTCCTGTTGTTTTACCTAATCCACAAGTGAATGATGCAGAAAACTGGGAGCTTGGTGCTGTGCAGTTGATGTATTGGTTCTAATTGAGACGTTATTGATGATGAAAAAGTTTATTAGTGTCCCAACGAAATTATTAATATTAATAGTATCAACACTATTAATATTAGCTGTCGGGTTTTCAGCATTATCTTTATCTCGACTACAAGACGACTATAAACAATTTCATCAAGATACTTTAGCGCAAGGTAAAGTGCAGTTTGCTTTGCACAGTGATATTCTTCGTTCAAAAATGAACGTTTGGCTTGAATCATTCTCTGAAATTACCAAGTTTTCACAACAGCAAGACTTCACTATTTTTGCTGAACAACTTGCCAATCAATTCGATGGTTTACAGTTAAACCTAAATATAGAAAATATTTGGTTGGTTGATGCCAATAAAAATTCACTATTTGAAACCTCTGCTATGCCTGAGTTTGCATACGATAATATTGACCGCGTTTTAAGGCTTCAAAGTCCTAATCATCAAGTACTATGTCAACAACAATGTTATTTATTACTCAGCGTTCCTTTATTGAATAACCATGGTGATGTATTAGTTATTACTATGACTGCGAGTCTAGTTGATATGCTTTATGCAATTAATACTTCGCTAAATAGTGAAGTGGCTGTAGTGAGTTTCTCTTCAGAATCAGGTGAAGTGAATAACGAAGTTAATGTCATTTCATCATCTAATATGCCGTTAACTCAATCTCTTCTTGCAGTTAACGACGAAATGAACATTGACTTAGTCATTAAAGATGGTTTGAAAATAGAGCAGTACGGTAAAAGCTATTTGGTTAACTTTCTCCCATTAGCTAATGATAATAAAAGAGAATTTTATCTGTCCCTAATAGATGATGTTACGCTTTTTGAAGAAAAAAATGCTCAATATAGGCTACAGTTTTTAATGTCGCTCAGTGGTATCTTTATGGTACTGGGGTTATTTCTTTATGGCCTCGCTCGGTTGTTTACGAAACGCTTATTACACTTGTCAAGTGCACTTCCTTTACTCGCCAATAAAAAGTTTGATCAATTTAGAGAGATTAAATTAAAAAGACCAATGTTATTTTCTGATGAACTCGATATTTTAAGTGACTCTGCTTTAGAGCTAAGCTATGAGTTAGAGCAATTAAATATTGAGGTGGAACAAAAAACCAAAGAGTTAGAAAATATTGCGATGTATGATTTACTCACTGGTTTACCTAATCGTAATATGCTGAATTATCAATTACGTAAATCAATCGCTAATATTGGTCGTTACCCTGGTGGGGTTGCTGTTTTATTTTTAGATTTAGATGATTTTAAAAAAGTAAATGATAGCAATGGTCATACCGAAGGCGATAAGTTGTTAATTCAAGCGGCTGATCGTGTACGTTTAAGTGTTGGTAAAATGGATTTAGCCTGCCGCTTTGGTGGTGATGAATTTGTGGTGGTGCTAGGGGGCTTAAATTCAGTAAATGAAGCGATTAATATTGCAGAGCAATTACTTGCAGAATTTAAAGAGCCTATAAAGCTTGGCTCAAGTATTTTTTATGTGTCAACAAGTATCGGTATTTCCTATACAGAGTCGAGTAGTGAAAAAGCAGAAGATTTAATTGCTCATGCAGATATTGCCATGTATGAAGCAAAAGACAATGGCGGTAGTCAATTCCATATTTATCACCAAGAAATGTTTCAGCGGGTTGCTCACAGGGTTATGCTTGAAGGAGAAGTTCGTCAAGCACTTGCTAAACAACAGTTTACGTTAAGTTTACAACCGCAATTAAGGGCAATAGATAATAAAATATATGGCTTTGAAGCATTACTACGTTGGAAGCACCCTGAGCGAGGTATGGTTTCACCCGAAGACTTTATTCCTATTTTAGAAAACTCTCAGCACATGATTGAATTAGGTTATTGGATTATTCATCGTTGTTTTGAGTTAGCGATAATGATTAAAAAGCAAGGGTTAACGGATGTTAAAATTGCTATTAATTTATCAGCTGGGCAATTTATTGATATCAATTTGCCGAACTATTTACAAAGCTTATTGGATGAATTCTCCTTATCTGCGGATAGTTTTGAACTAGAGTTAACAGAGCAAACGTTAGTAAAAGATATAGAGCACACCATTGTGATGATGGATAGTTTGAAAGAGATGGGGTTCAGCTTTGCCATTGATGATTTTGGTACAGGGTATTCGTCATTAGCGTATATTAAAAAAATGCCAATTGACGTTATTAAAATTGATAAAAGTTTTGTTTTTGGCATGTTAGAAAATCATGCTGATTATCAAATTATTATGTCGACTATTGCGATGGTGAAAAATTTAGGCTTAACGGTTATTGCTGAAGGTGTAGAAACAGCGGCTCAATTACGAAGCTTAACGGAAAATGAATGTGATCTAATTCAAGGTTATTATTTTTCGAAACCCGTGCCAGAAATAGATTTGATAGAATTTATTCAAGAATATACTCATAATGGTTACTGGAAAACTCAAGTGGGAAAAACCTGATAAGTATAACAGAAATGTAAATGTTAGCTTTCATCCACCAGTATCTGACTGGTAGATGATATTTACGTTGATGTATATGCTACTGCTAAAATATAGTATTGATATGCTCACTAAATTTGTCAGCCTTCATAAAGCCAGTTACACGTTGTAGGCTTAATTCTTTTCCGTTTAAATCAAAAAATAAAATTGATGGTAAACCAAATACATTGAAGTGATCCATTAATTCTATATTTTGCGGCAAGCTTGTTTCGGTTAAATCAACTTGTAGTAAAAGTGAGTTAGCAAGTGCCTGTTGTACTTTTTTATCTGGAAAAGTATATTCCTCAAATTCTTTACAAGCAACACACCAATCTGCATATAAATCTAACATGACTGTTTTACCTTGGCTATTAGCCAGGGCAATAACTTCTGTTAATTCTTTCAAGGTAGTTACTTGGGTAAAATGTTGAATTTGGCTCTCTTGATTCGTTATTATTGATTGTCCGTTGTTGCTTGAATTATTGTTAACTACATTGCCATTTGATGTAACGTTATTAGGAGTAAATAATTGATAGAGCATATTAGCTCCCCAAAATAGCATTAGAAAAATGATTAATGAACGCAAGCCAAAGGCAAAGCTCTTAGCGGTTTTCTCTGTTGACTGTGAAGCCGTATTGATGTTGGCCACATATAAATAAGTAGCTGAGCTTAATATCAATATTGCCCATAGCGCATCACTGGCAACTTGGGGAATAAAGCGCTCTAATAAAAATATTGGAACAGCGAGTAATAATAGGCCGAAAATATTTTTTATAATATTCATCCAGGCACCAGCTTTAGGCAATAGTTTCCCCCCCGAACTACCTAACACTAATAATGGTAATCCCATGCCTAAACTTAGCGCATACAAGGCGGAAGCGCCTAATACCACATCACCTGTTTGTGAAATATATAATAAAGCACCGGTTAAAGGTGCGGTGGTACAAGGGGAAGCAACCAAGCCTGAAATGACACCCATCATTATAACACCTGTAACTGACCCGCCTTTTTGTTTATTACTTAAACTATTTAAATAATTTTGCCAACTAGCAGGTAGGGCTAAGTTGAACAAGCCAAACATGGATAAGGCTAAAAAGATAAACAAAATACTAAGGGCAATTAACACATAAGGATGTTGAAAAATAGCTTGGAATTGCGCGCCAGCAAGTGCAACGACTACACCGAGCAAGGTATAAGTAACGGCCATACCTTGCACGTAAAAGAACGATAACGTAAATGCTTTCTTGGTAGTTAAAGGTGTTGAATTATTATTACCAGCACCAACAATAATGCCCGTTAATATAGGGTACATTGGAAATACGCAAGGCGTAAATGACAATAAAAGCCCACCTAAAAAGAAAGCAACTAGCGTTAATAGTAAGCTCCCTTGCTTTAACATATCAGCGAGTTGGTGTTGTTCACTAACCATTGAGGTTTCTGGTTTTTGTGTTGAAGACGTTTCAGTTGCATCACTATGTAAAGCTGATAATACAGCAGCAGATGTGTTTTTGTTGGTTTGTTCTAATACTTGATCTAGTGAAATTTGTTTTTTTGTTGGAGGGTAACATAATCCCTTGTCAGCACAGCCTTGATAGCTAACTGTAATAACAGCGTTTTTGTCAGCTTGCTCGATATTAAGTGTTAAATTTAAAGCGGTTTTATAAATTTGTTGCACACCAAAAAATTCATCTTCATGCTCTATACCTTGTGGTAAATCTATTTCAGCTATGCGGGCTGTATCACTCGTAAATTTAAATTGATGGCGATAAAGGTAATAGCCTTCGCTGATATCAAAGTTAATATGCAGTAAATTCTCATCTTGATCAAAGTTAAAAACAAAGGCTTGATCTACCCTTAAAAACTCATTGTCATTACTAAATAATGATGGTCCAGATGTGTCAAAAATAGATTGCTGTGCATTACTAACTGCAGAACTTAAACCTAGCAGTAGAGCAAATAATATAATAAATGTTCTAGCAAAAAAGTTTAAAAATGATGATGGATTTTTCATTAGTACTACTTTAATTTTCACTGATCCAGTTTAAATAGTGCTTATTGCCTTGCTGGATATTCAAAGCAATCACTTCAATTACATTCTCTTAGCTACATTGTAGGGATGCAGCTTATTAATTCGAGTATTTAATTGTATCAAATTATCACTTTCAGTTTTTATTAATAGCTGCAGTTTTTTATACAGTAACTTTTTTTGATTAATGATGTCGCAACTATAAGGCATCATTTGCTCAGCTATAGGTTCGTTAGCGGTAATAGCGCCTCTTATTAGTTAGATATATCTAAACCTAAAGCACACCACAAGATAACATCGGTTTCTTAAAAAAAAGTTAACAATATCCGTGATAAGTAAAGTAAAAGCCATTTACGCTTGAAAAAGACCCGTTTAGCCCAATATATCTTACAAAGAAAACAGGAGTCTTTATGTTTCGCTTATTATTTGCGCTATTTATTATTATACCTATTATTGAAATCACAGTGTTAATGCAGGTTGGGGAGCTAATTGGCGCTTGGCCAACCATTGCTATTGTGATCCTTAGTGCCTGGCTTGGCGCTAAATATGTACGTCATCAAGGCTTAGCTACTTTACAATCAGTACAAACTAAAATGGCAGAAGGAGAGATGCCTTCAGGCGAAATAGTGACTGCTTTAGTTTTACTAATAGCCGGTATACTGTTGGTGACACCAGGTTTTGTTACTGATATTTTTGGTTTACTTCTACTGATACCTAATGTCCGTCAGGCTTTAGCTAGCAAAGTACAAAAGCATATTAAAACTAGTCAAGGTAATGGGTTTGGTGCAAATGCACATTTTCATTCTTCTACCTTCACGCAAGAAAATGGTCATATTTATGAAAATGAAGTTGATATAACGGTCGATAGCGACACTGTCTTCACGCAGAACAAAGCTATTTCTTCTGATAAAAATCATCATCAAGGCGAAACTCTAGAAGGTGACTTTAAGCGAAAAGACTAGTAACCCAGGTAATATACCTTTTTGTCATGGTTATATTGATAGATTTCTTCGTTGAATTTATGTTGATCAATTGTTTATTGAGAGGGACATGTTCTTAGCATTTACATGAATAATCTGACCATATAACTAATCGAACATTAAATTAATATTTTTCAATCAGTTAAAGTTTTTAAAAACAGAGTTAAAGTTAAATAATCAAAAAAATACAGTAAAGACTTGTGAAGTATTTTTTTAACCCCATTAATTACACACAAACATATTTGTTATAACCAATAATTCTCAGGAGAAAATAAATGAGCATTCGTCCATTACATGATCGCGTAATTGTAAAACGTAAAGAAGTTGAATCTAAATCAGCCGGTGGCATTGTGCTAACAGGCAGTGCAGCAGAAAAATCAACTCGCGCTGAAGTCGTGGCTGTTGGTAAGGGTCGTATTTTAGAAAATGGTGATGTACGCCCATTAGACGTAAAAATTGGTGACCAAGTAATTTTCTCTGAAGGTTACGGTATGAAAGCTGAGAAAATTGACGGCGAAGAAGTATTGATCCTTTCAGAATCAGACATTTTAGCAATTGTTGAGTAAGCTCAATAATTAAGTATTTAATTTGATGTAGAGCATTGCTCCATCTAAATTCACAAAAAATAGGAAGAAATAACATGGCTGCAAAAGACGTATTATTTGGTAACGACGCTAGAGTAAAAATGCTTAGAGGCGTAAACATTTTAGCTGACGCGGTAAAAGTAACATTAGGCCCTAAAGGTCGTAACGTAGTATTAGACAAATCTTTTGGTGGTCCAACGATCACTAAAGATGGTGTAAGTGTTGCTAAAGAAATTGAACTTGAAGACAAGTTTGAAAACATGGGCGCACAAATGGTGAAAGAAGTTGCTTCTAAAGCCAATGATGAAGCAGGTGATGGTACAACTACTGCTACTGTTTTAGCTCAAGCTATTGTTAATGAAGGTTTAAAATCGATTGCTGCGGGTATGAACCCAATGGATCTTAAGCGTGGTATCGATAAAGCAGTAATCGCTGCTGTTGCTGCATTAAAAGACCTTTCTTCACCAGTAACTGATAATAAAGCTATTGAGCAAGTAGGTACTATTTCTGCTAACTCTGATGAAACTGTTGGTAAAATCATTGCAACAGCAATGGATAAAGTAGGCACTGAAGGTGTTATTACTGTTGAAGAAGGTCAAGCGCTAACTGATGAGCTTGATGTTGTTGAAGGTATGCAGTTTGATCGTGGTTACTTATCACCTTACTTTATGACTAACCAAGAAAGTGGCACGGTTGAATTAGAAAATCCATTCATTCTACTTGTTGATAAAAAAGTTGCGAACATTCGTGAATTATTAACGACTTTAGAAGCCGTTGCTAAAGCAGGTAAACCTTTACTTATTATTGCTGAAGATGTTGAAGGCGAAGCATTAGCAACATTAGTTGTTAACAACATGCGCGGTATTGTGAAAGTTGCAGCCGTAAAAGCACCAGGTTTTGGTGATCGTCGTAAAGCAATGTTACAAGATGTAGCTACGCTAACAGGCGGTACTGTTATTTCTGAAGAAATCGGTATGGAACTTGAAAAAGCAACATTAGAAGATTTAGGTCAAGCTAAGCGTGTAATCATTTCTAAAGACAACACCACTATTATTGATGGCGTTGGCGAGGAAGCTGACATTCAAGCACGTGTTGCTCAAATTCGTGGTCAAATTGAAGACTCTTCTTCAGATTACGATAAAGAAAAACTGCAAGAACGTTTAGCTAAATTAGCTGGCGGTGTTGCCGTCATCAAAGTTGGCGCAGCCACTGAAATGGAAATGAAAGAGAAAAAAGCCCGTGTTGAAGATGCATTACATGCAACTCGTGCTGCGGTAGAAGAGGGCGTTGTTGCCGGTGGTGGTGTAGCACTTGTGAGAGTTGCTGAAACTATTAAAGATCTTGAGGGTATTAACGAAGATCAAACACACGGTATTAACGTGGCTATTCGTGCAATGTCTGCTCCATTACGTCAAATTGCAACTAACTCAGGTGACGAAGCATCAGTTGTGTTAAATGAGGTACGTAACGGTAAAGGTAACTATGGTTATAATGCCGGTAACAGCTCTTATGGTGATATGTTAGAAATGGGTATTCTTGACCCAACTAAAGTAACGCGTTCAGCACTTCAGTTTGCTGCATCTGTTGCTGGTTTAATGCTAACTACCGAAGCTATGATCACAGATGCACCAGTTAAAGATGCTGGCGCTCCTGCAATGCCTGATATGGGCGGCATGGGCGGTATGGGGGGGATGGGAGGCATGATGTAAATCATGCTTGATTAAATCGCCTACTTCTGCGTTGCTTAATTGCTCGTTTAAGAAACACTAAACGTCGCAATTAAGCGCCTTGAATTAGACAATTTACTCTACGCATCACCCTGATGTTCTAAAGCCCAAATAGTAGTATTTGGGCTTTTTGTTATCTTGCTTGCTCTGATATGCGCTTATTGTTTATAAACAACACCTGCTTTCATCACAAAAGGTATATTTTCTAAAGTACTAATGTCTTCTAAAGGGTTACCTTTAACAGCAATTATATCACTCGCGAATCCCTTTTTAATTTGCCCTAGCTCTTTATCCATTTTTAATAATCTAGCACTGTTAATGGTAGCCGCTTGAATAGCTTGTAACTCAGTCATACCAAATTTAACCATGCGAGAAAACTGCTTTGCGTTATCGCCGTGAGGGTAAATAGCCGCATCAGTACCAAACACCATTTTTACACCTGCTTTTACCGCACGACTAAAACTATCGCGCTGCTTTTTAGATACCTGACGTTCTTTATTTAAGTTCTCTTCGTCAACCCCATTTTGCTCACCATAGGTGAGGGTGTACTCAGTATTATAAATATCCATAGAAAACCAGGTGCCATGTTTTAAAGCGAGTGTAATTGCTTCATCATCTAAAAAGCTAACGTGTTCTACACTATCTACACCCGCTTTTATTGCGGCTTTTATTCCACTTGTGCCATGAGCATGTGCAGCAACGGGTAGGTCACGCATATGAGCTTCTTCCACAATTGCTGTCATTTCAGCTAGTGAATATTGTTGTACACCGACTTTTGTTCCTTTTGAGAATACACCACCGGTTGCACAAAATTTAATGGCATTAGCACCGTACTTAATGTTTTCACGTACTTTAATACGCACATTCCAAGGACCATCTGCAACACCTTCAGCTGTATGTTTTAGCTCTGGAGGTAAGCGATTATTATCACAATGTCCGCCTGTTATACCAAGTGATGGACCAGCAGCCCAAATGCGTGGACCAACAATATCTCCTGCGTTAATTCCATCACGTACTGCTATTACGCTATAGCCTGCAGCTCCGACATTTCGAACAGTGGTAAAACCAGCCTCTAATGTTTTCTTGGCAAAGTAAGATGCTTTAATTGCCATGCGAGGGACAGACTGTCCTAAGCGTTCACTTCGAGATACAGTAGGATCACTGGTTAAATGTACGTGCATATCCATTAAGCCAGGGATTAACGTAAGTTCAGGTAATTGAATATATTCATCACTTTCTTTAATCGAAGGTTTTTTATTGCGTTCAACGGCTATGATTTTTCCATTATCAATCGTTACTAGAGGAGATGTGATGAGTTTACCGTTTTGCACGTCAAGCATGGCTTTTGCTGTAATGTAAGTAACGGCATGTGTTTGTAAGCTAGTAATACACAATAATGCAAGGGAAGTTGATAATAATGTTTTTTTCATAAATTTTTTCTTATAGGGCAATTTTATTCGTTTAAATGTAGCAAAGCACTATATCTATAGCTATGTAAATGTTGGATAAAGGAAGGTGGTTTATTTATTGTTCTTAAATATCAATAGAATAGGATAGAAGAATATAATTAACCTATCAGGTAAATTTAATTCATTTATATTGCCTTTTTAAACGGAACATTAATCGGTAGACTCAATATCTTTAATAAAGTCGAAGATCTGAGGAATGATTTAATGTTTAAACCGAGCACATTGGCGTTGGCTGTTTCAGGGGTATTATCTGGAACAATACTGATTCCAAGCACTGTTTTTGCACAAGAAAAAACAGTTGTAGAAGATAAATCATTAGAAATAATTCAAGTAAGCGCGACACGAAGAAGTGGCAGTGTACAAGAAGCTCCTCTAAATATTACTGCGCTTGATGGTGACCTATTGGCTAATCAAAATATCAGCGAATTAGCTGATGTTGCTCGTTGGGTTCCGGGTTTAAACATTACAGACCAAGGTGGTCGTTCAGGATCTCCTATTATAGTACGCGGTTTAAATACTAATTCATCAGGACCTGATTCAGATGGTGGTACCGTTGCAACCTATATTAATGAAATACCTGTTGCCATTGATATGCGTTTAGTTGATGTTGAACGCGTTGAAGTGCTTATTGGGCCACAAGGTACATTATATGGAGCCGGTACTTTAGGTGGCGCGATTCGTTATATTTTAAAAGCCCCTGAACTTGATTATACGTCTGGTGAGATATACGGTGATTTATTCCAAAATAAAGAGAGTGATTCTTTAGGTGGTGAAGGCGGTTTTATTTTTAACATGCCGCTGATTGATGACGAACTTGCTGTTCGTGCAAGTTTAAATATATATGAAGATCCCGGTTTTATTGACTACAACTATGTGTTGAGTGAACCAGGTGTATCTCTACCGGATCCTGATTGGACTGATAGCGAAGCTGTTAATGATAATTTAACACAAGCAACAGATGCTAATGGTGAAACGACTACATCTGCACGTATTTCTGTGCGATGGAAGCCAAGTGATGTATTTGAAGGTACATTAAACTATTTTTACCAAAATCAAGACAGTGAAGGTCGTTCAATTGTTCATTACAATTCACTGAGTGCAGATAACGGATTAAGTGGTTTAGTGGGGAAATATGAATCAGCTTATCGTTATCAAGAGCCACGTGAGAAAGAAGATCAATTACTTAGCTTAGAATTAAAAGCTGATTTAGGCTTTGCAGAGTTAGTATCTGCTACTGGTATATCAAGCTTTGAGGCGGATGGTCAACGCGATCAAACAGATTTATTAATTCGTTTAGATTATGGTTATGAAGAGTTTCCAGCGTTTTCAGCGTTTACACGTGAAGAAGAAGAACAAGATACGTTTACTCAAGAGTTACGCTTAGTATCAAAATCTGAAAGTGATTTTAGCTGGATTGTTGGTTTGTATTATAACAAACTTGAATTAGATGCCACTAGTAAGGAATTTACTCCAGGATTTGGTCAGTTTGCTGTTGATGAGTTTGGTGGTGATCAAATTCGTCCTGACGAACTTGAGTATTTCTCTGTAGATAACAGTGAAATAACAGAGTCGGCTATATTCGGTGAGTTGGCTTACCAAGTGACAGAAAAACTCAATGTGACTTTAGGGGCTCGATTTTATAAATATGAAATCGAGGCTGAGTCGGCGGTAGATTTTCCATTATTTAATACAGTATTCGGTGGCGCTGGCCCAGATGATATAAGCCTAATATTTGAAGAGAATAATGCAAAAGATGACGGAAACTTATTAAAATTTAATGCTAAATATCAATTTACAGATACTGTTATGGCTTATGCAACGGTCAGTGAAGGTTATCGCATTGGTGGTTCTAACGCGATAGTCGTATGTCCAGACCCTTTACCTGCAAATCAATCGGGTTGTGTTCAAGCAGATAACAAACTTTATGATGCTGATACAACCACAAACTATGAACTTGGTTTCAAGAGTACGTGGTTGAAGAATAAACTACATTTTAATGCTGCCATCTTTAATGTAGATTGGGAGGATGCACAAGTTAGTGGTGCAACAGAGGTTGGCCAATTGCCGTTTATTTCAAATGCTGGTTCAGCTAATGCGAAAGGATTAGAAGTTTCAAGTCGCGCAATAATAAGTGATTCACTTACCGCTTTTGCAACATATGCTTATACTAAAGCTGAGTTAACTACCGATGCGCCATTCCTGTTTAATACTGACGGTACTGATGGTGCTGAAGATGGCGATAGACTTCCAGGGTCTCCTGAACATCAGTTTTCATTAGGTATCAACTATCAAACAGAAGTGTTTGACGATAAAGTGCTTGATATTAACTATGGCTTAACAGCGCAAAGTGATGCCATTACTAAAGTAGGATTACATGATAATGGCGAAAGCTTATCCGGTTATGCTTTAAGTAATATTTCAGCTAAGTTAACAGCTGATAATTGGTCGACTACTTTTTATGTTGATAATTTATTTAACAAATATGCAGTTACGTCGGTACGCCGTTCAAATGCTGACATCACTACAGCGAATGGCACAGAAATTCAACGTAATTATGGTTATTTTATAAACAGGCCATTAACTGTTGGTGTTAAATTCAATTATAAATTTGAAATATAGTTTATAATTAAGTTAACAAAAAAGGCTCAAATTTATTTGAGCCTTTTTTATTTTGTAACCTATAACAGTAAGTTCTACATAGTAAAAATATGGAAATACGCTTAAAACAACTTCATCAAAATGCGATACGCGATCTTAATCAAGGTAATATACAACAGGCGCACAAAGCGCTGGTTGAATTAGTGACGCTTAAACCAGATTTTGCCGATGGATATTTTTTGATGGCGATGGTTAATTTACGTGTTGGACAAATTAAAAAAGCAATTGGTTTACTAGAAAGAACACTATCATTTGGTGATAGTCGGATAGAATATACCGCTCAATTAGCAAAGTGTTATGCAATTACAGGGCAATTAGAGCTTGCTAAAAAAACAGCATTAAGAATTCCACTAAATAGTATAACACTTGCTTTGGATGCTGATACTTTAGGTGTAGCATTAACTCAAGTTGGGTTACATGAATACGCTGTAGAATATTTTGAGCGTGCCTTAACGCTATGTGATACCGATAAACCACAATATTCGCAGTTTTATTATAACTATGGCGTGTGCGCTAAATTCCTAGGTTTATTTACAAAAGCAGAAAGGGCATTTGAACAGGCTATTATACTCAATCCTTTGCACCATCAGAGCCACTTCGCCCTTGCTGATCTAACGAAAGCTAATGTAGATAAAAATCATATAGCAAGATTAGAAAAAATAGCAAAGCAGGTATCAAGTCCTGATGCTCTACTGCATATCGGTCATGCACTTGCAAAAGAATATCAAGATATAGGTGACTTTAATTCGGCCTATTTAGCATTACTGCAAGGAAAGATGGCAAAACATCATCAAGCACCATTTGATAATAATACTTCTAATGAGTTATTTGAGCACATTAAAAAACTGAGTGAAGATAATCAACAGCTTAAAAGTACAGGTAATCCAACATGTGAACCTATCTTTGTATTAGGTATGCCACGTTCAGGAACAACCCTTGTTGAGCGAATTTTATCAAGTCATAGCGATGTGCAATCGGCAGGTGAATTACAAGACTTTGGTTTATGTGTAAAGAAGCTGACTCAAACGCCTTCGCCGCATGTGCTCGATATAGAAACACTTAACCAAGCATACTTACTAAACTACGAACAGTTAGGAAGTAGTTACTTACAATCTACGCGTGTAGTAACTGGAGGAAGTAAACACTTTATAGATAAATTACCATTTAACTTTTATTATATCGACTTAATCACCAAAGCTTTACCAAATGCTAAAATTATTTGTTTGTTACGAGATCCTATGGATACCTGTATTGGCAATTATCGTCAGTTATTTTCAATTAATAATCCTTACTATAGTTATTCGTTAAATTTACTCGATACTGCCAAGTTTTACAGTCGTTTTCATAAACTCGTTGAGCACTTTCAATCACTTCATAACACTATTAAGCTAGTAAAATATGAAGAGTTAGTGGCGAACCCCGATCAAGAAATAAAAAGCTTAGTGGAATTTTGTGATATAGAATGGCAACACGCTTGTATCGATTTTCATTTAAATGATGCTCCAGTTTCTACGGCAAGCAAAGTACAAGTTCGCCAGCCCCTTAATAATAAAGCTATAGGTCGTTGGCGCGCATTTAAACCTCATACAGATGAAATAGAAAAGTACTTGATAAATAAAGGGGTTATAAAAAGTTAGTTTTAAGTTTAACTAAAGGAGCTATTCGATATCTAATGTCATCACTTCTTTTATGTCATCACTAGTAAAACCTTTGCGTGATAAATAAGCATAGGCCTTAGATTTGTCTTTGTAATCAGATAAATCGTATTTCTTTTTAGCCAATTGCTCTTTACAACTTTGGTGAAAGTCGATGTCTCCGGCCAGGGTCAGTTGGTATAGGGTTTCTTCAAACTCACTCACATCAATAAGGTTTTGCTTGAGTTCATTAAGGATAAGCGTTTGTCCTTTGCCTTTTCGGTATAACTTCATAATTTCAGTGGCAAGCTCAGCTTTTTCAGCTTTTATTGCCATTTTACTGCGTAATGTTGCCTGGGCTGGGTGTTGTGATAACGCTTGATCTATCTGTGAGCGAGAAAAGCCTCGGGTTGTCATTTGAGCGTAAACTTTTTCCTTGCTCGTTCCTTCAAACGTTATATAGCGAGACTGTAGCCGATTACTTGCCATTTCATTGAAATTAATATCTTGTTCTTCAACCACTTGCTCGATTGCTTTTTCAATATCACTTGACGATATCCCACGCATTTTTAATTTGTGTTGTACCGCAGCTTTTCCTATTTCATTGTTAAATGCAGACTCGCAATAACGTATGGTAAATTCAAGGTTATTTTTTAAATAGCCACGCTCTATAAGCTGGGTAATAACAGTCTCTATCCATTCAATGTTTTCCGTTTTTCGCTCTAACTTGCTACGAATTTCAGCAATAGTAAAATCTTGTTGGCTTAGATGCCAATAGGCACTATTGAATACGTTGTCGATATTTTTTGCTTGTCGAAGTGGTGGTCGTTGCATAGGTCAAATCTTAATTTTAATGTTAGCAGCGTCAGTTTAGCAGAAGCTTACGAGCATTAAAAAAATGCTAATAAGTTTAGGTGTAAATATCGTTAATTACCAATATAGCTAATTAACGGTATTCGATAAGTTTTTATCTAATACTTTTATCTAATATAACGGGACCTGTTCCTTGTGCCGATAATTTGTCATCTTCATTGTAGAGCGGACAACTTTTCATAGATAAGCAACCACAGCCTATGCAGCCCGTTAGGTAGTCTCTCATATTTTCCATATAACGAATTCTATCATTCAACTCTTGCTGCCAATTTAAGGCTAGTACCGACCAATCATCAGCAGTGGGTGTTCTATTATCTGGCAAAGTTGATAAAGCTTGTTTGATATTTGCTAAACTTATGCCCATTTTTTGTGCTGCTTTGATCAATGAAACTCGCCGCAACACTTCTTTTTTATATCGACGTTGGTTACCTTGATTTCGCAAGCTGTGAATTAAGCCTTTCTCTTCATAAAAGTGCAGTGCTGATACTTTCACACCGCATCGCTTTGCGACTTTCCCTACCGTTAAATTTGCTTCTTCCATATTGCCTCCAAAATAAATGAATAAAACACTTTACCTCAACTTAGCTTGAGGTTTTATAGTGGCATCATCTTTAAGAAATAGGAAGTAAGAAATATGAGGTTAGAACATATAAATTTAGTAGTCAGCGACATTAAAGAGTCACTGCGTTTTTATCAAGCAGCGTTACCACATTGGAAAATTAGAAGTGAAGGGGTTAATCAGTGGTCTGGTATAGAGCGTAATTGGCTGCATTTTGGTGATGATTATCAATACATTGCGCTGAATGATAATGGCATTGGTGAAAACCGTGATTTAAGTGGTCATCAAGTTGGGCTAGCGCATTTTTCGTTTGTAACAAATAACCTTGAGGCGGTAATTCTTCGTTTAAAAAAAGTTGGCTTTGAAATAGCTAAACCGGGGGCTGTTAATACGTTTAGAAAAAATGTTTATTTTTTAGACTCTAATGGTTATGAAATTGAATTTGTTCAATATTTGAGTGATTTACCAGAAGAGCGAAATAATGATGATTAGTGCTTTACTTTCGTTGAGCGACGCTGAACTTAATAAATTTATAACTATGATACCGGACATTAGGAACGATAGATGACAGATACTATTGCTGTTTTTGCTAGCGCAAGATCAAATGGAAATACTAAAAAATTAATAGATTGGATTAGTGGCGAGTTAGCTATTGATGTAATTGATCTTTCAGAAAAAAATATTTCTCCTTACGATTATAAGCATAACAATGCTAATGATGATTTTATGTCGGTGATGAATAACATTTTACAGTATAAAAAAATCATTTTTGCTACACCTATTTATTGGTACGCTGCTAGCGCGCAGATGAAAGTTTTTATTGATAGAACGACTGATTTATTAGAGCGGGAAGAATTAAAAGACTTTGGGCATCAGTTGCGTAATAAAACCAGTTATGTGGTTTGTACATCGGCGAGCATAGAGGCTGATTGTGATTTTTTAGCTACATTTAGTAAGACATTTGATTATTTAGGGATTGATTATCAAGGCTATATCCATGCCGATTGCCAAAATGGCTTTATTGCCGATAAATATAGTGCAGATGTTGTTGAGTTTATTAAGCTGGTTAGATATGAAGCTTGTTAAATGGTAAGTCTGAAATAAAGTAACTCTGATTGTGCCAATACTTTAAAACTTAGATGCTGTAAGTATTGGCACAATATTAACGTTTTCTTATTCATGTTATAGTTGAGCGATAGAATCCCGATTGATAAGTGCTGGTTCAAAAGAGTGATTAATTGTTAAGTTTTTCTGTTGATAAACATTTTTTAAAACTAATTTTGCCGCCATATGTCCCATGTCATAAACAGGGTTATCAATTGTTGTTAGTTTTGGGTAAATGTGGCGCGAAAAGATAATATTATCAAAGCCTATAATGGATAAATCTTGCGGTAAGGCAAAGCCATGTTCGCGCGCATAAGTCATTGCCCCTGAGGCCATTTCATCATTAGCACAAACTAAAGCTGTGAAAGCCAGTTTTTTAGTTAAAAACTGTTTAAGTCCGGCTTTACCACCCGTTTCTTTGAAGTCTCCTTCAAAATATAGTTCGTCATTGAATGCTAAGTTATGTTCAGAAAGAGCACGTTTATGACCTATAAGTCTGTCTTTTGAATCAGGCTTAAATTTTGGACCAGAAATGTAAGCAATTTGAGTATGCCCTTTATCAATAAGTGCTTTAGCGGCAAGGTAGCCGCCAAGTTCATTATCTAGATAAATACAATTTTCTTCTAGTTCAGGGATTATTTTACTCATGAAGTAGATGGGCGTACTGCCTTTTGAAAGGTTGATGATATACTCATCAGTCAAACCTTCTAGATGGACGATCAACGCATCACAATTACGAGAGATTAAAAAGTCGATGCCTTCTTTTTCTCTATCTTCTTCACTGTGTCCAGTGGTGATAATAACGTGCTTACCTGCCGCTCTTAGTTCAGATTCAATACCTGCCATCATCTGACCAAAGAAGGGGCCATGCAATTCAGAAACTAAAATACCAACGCTGTTTGTACGGTTAGAGGCTAACGATTGAGCAATAGAATTCGGGCGGTAACCTAGTTCTGACATAGCTTCTTCAACTTTCTTACGTGTTTTGTCACTAACGCGAGTATTATTATTAATAACACGTGAAACCGTAGCTAGTGAAACACCTGCCAAGCTTGATACTTCATAAATTGTCGCCATGTTAACCTTACAATATGTGATCCGTCATTAAATGATGGCTTCAAAAAAAAAGCGATTTTAGCATAATAAACAAAGCTTAAACTAGTTGAATCTATATGACTCTATAATAAATAATTACAGAGCCTAGCGAGAGTTCTCATGCGCTCACACTAAGGCTCGCCTTTTAGTTAAATCATCACTAATCTGTTTATTGTTGGTACTTGAAAGAGGGTAAATCATCATTAATGCAGCACCTGCGAATGCGAATGCAGCAGGAATCCAACTCATCAGTAATTGCATACCTGGTAAAGATGCTTCAATAGTTGATTTATCCATGCCATCGTAGCCATAACCAGCAAGCACCACTAACACCAGCGCACCAGCAAAGCCGCCACCGGTTTTTTGAACAAAAGTGCCGGCAGAATAAATTAAACCTGTCGCACGACGTCCATTTTTCCACTCAGAGTAATCGGCTGAATCACCTAGCATGGTGAAATATAACGTTGGCATGATGGCTGCGAAAAATTCAGCAACTCCGCCTAACACAAAAATAGCCGTAAGGTTACCTCGAGGCACCCAATAAAAAGCTGCTGTTAGCATGCCACTTAGTATAAGTGACACAATAAATAATTTACGTTTACCTAATTTTTTTGCTAAATAACTTGTTGATAATGCTCCTAATATAGAGGCTAGTAATAATATAACAAAATACTTTCCTGCTAACAGTTCACTTCCTACATGGTATTTAAAGTAGTAGGCAATAGTGCCATATTTAATGCCGTTAAATAGCATGGTTATAAAGCCCATACCAAGTAATATTAACCAAGGTTTGTTGGTTAATAAATCAACCATATCTCTTTGTGTACCACTTAAATCCTCTGGGGTATTATTGAGTAACTTCTTAATAATTAGCCACATGGAACCCATTATTATCACGAAAAATATTCCGCTATAGAGGTCTCGATAATAGAAGAATAATGTCATGGCTAATAACGGTAGAATAATAAAAGGAAGGTTTTTACTTAAGTCAATTAATTCAGATTTTAGGTTATTAGATTTATCAAGGTTGGGTATTACACGTTCTTTTGTTGTAGCGAATGTTGTCACCATTAATAAAATTAAAATTACGGCAAAAAGATACATAGTATATTGATAACCTTGAGCATCATTACCAGCACCAAAATAAGCAACTAAATCAGGTAGAAACCCCATTACAAGTAATCCACCTGCAAATGCACCCGCAAAACGGAAACCGGATAAGCTAGTTCGTTCAGTATCACTTGGTGTCATTACTCCCATTAAGGCGGAATAGGGCACGTTATTTACTGTATAGGCAAGCGTTAAACCTATGTAGGTAATATAGGCATAAACCAACTTTCCTGTATAACTTAAATCCGGTGTGGTAAAGCTTAATACCATGAATAATGCTAATAAGGGGGTTGACCATAATATCCAAGGCCTAAACTTCCCCCAACGAGTTGTGGTCCTGTCTGCGATCATCCC
Organism: Colwellia sp. C2M11; assembly: GCF_018860915.1. Lineage (GTDB taxonomy): Bacteria > Pseudomonadota > Gammaproteobacteria > Enterobacterales > Alteromonadaceae > Colwellia. The sequence goes on along the minus strand of NZ_JAHKQD010000015.1, from coordinate 110,455 downwards.
CATAATAATGTCGGTTACCCCATCAGACAGGCGTACCACCAAAAATAACATGGCAGCGGCTGCTGCGGTTAGGCCAAAAGTATCAGTATAAAAAACGGCTAAGTAGGCTAAAGCGCCACGCCAAACTAAGTTAGCTGCGGCATCGCCCATGGCGTAACCTATTTTTTCGTAAAAGGGGAGTTTAGTCATCTGATTACCTATCATTTTTATTTTTGGATTCAGGATTGATCATTTTATTCTTTAGTTGGGCTAGTTATTACAATGTAATATTGAGGAAACTAGCGAGAACCTTCAGTTTATCTACAAGTTATTAATGCTTTATATGCTAAACCACTATTTTTAATTGTTCTTACTTGGCTATCGTAATCCACATAAACAATACCAAAACGTTTTAAGTAGCCTTCAGCCCATTCAAAATTGTCCATTAAGCTCCAAGCAAAATATCCTTTTATATCTACACCATGCTCTATCGCGTCATTAATAGCATTTAAGTGAAGCTGATAATATTCTATCCGATCAGTGTCGTTAACTACGCCTTCAACTATTTTGTCATCAATAGCTGCACCATTTTCAGTGATATAAATTGGTGGTAAGGTGTATTTTTCATTTAATGAAACTAATAACTCATTTAAGGCTTTTGGGTATATTTCCCAGCCAATATCTGTTCTTGGTTCAGGTGGCTCTATCTGAAAAAAATGTTCTTTGTCGTCAGCACGGTATATAGCACGTGTATAAAAGTTAACACCTAAAAAGTCTGTTGGATGAGAAATAATAGCCATATCCCCGTCTTTAATATCAGGCTGATGTTCAGTCGGTAATTGCGCTAATATGCTAGGGTATTCACCATCGTATATTGGCTTAATATACCATTGATTAAAATAATCGTCTGCAAATTCAGTGGCTACTTTATCCGCTTGCGAATCAGATTCTGGATAACAAGGCGTAAAGTTAAGAACAATGCCATTTTTGGATTTTGGACTGTTTTTTGTTAAGACAGCCATGGCTAAACCATGAGCAAGTAATAAATGATGAGCAGCCTTTCTACCAAACTCTTTACCTACTTTTCCTGGCGCGTGAATACCTACTTCATAGCCTAAAAATGAACTACAAAAAGGTTCGTTAAGGGTTGCATAAGAATAAACACGATCGCCAAAAGCTTGGCTAATTAGATTTACATAATCTCTAAATTTATAAGCGGTTTCTCTATTTAACCAGCCACCTTCATCTTCTAGGTGTTGTGGTAAATCCCAATGATAAAGCGTTACAAAAGCTTTGATGTTTTTGGCTTTTAGTGCATCCAGAATAGCTAAATAGTAATTAACACCGTCTGGGTTTAATTCTCCTGACTTTGTCATAACTCTTGGCCAAGAAATTGATAAACGGTATGCGTCAACGCCAAGTGATTCAATTAACGCTATGTCTTGTTGCCATAAATTAAAATGGTCACATGCTATTAAACCGTTAGAGCCATCAATAACTTTGTTGGGGGTGTTACAAAATGTATCCCAAATGCAGGGTAATCGATCATCTGCACCACCTTCTATTTGAAATGAAGCTGTTGCTACACCATAGATAAAATCTTTTGTCAGCATTGCTGAATTGAGGGGAAGAGATAGTTTAGCTGTCATTGTAAATTGTACCTACATAGTAAAGTTTATTCGGGTAACTTGTCTTCACCCTTAACGAAATACGCTGTTAAAACACTTGATAAAATAGTTTAGATCGTTTCTAATCAACAAATGAAAGCGCTTACATTTAAGGTTAGTGGTTTCTGTAACCTAGGTCAACCACTTTATTTATTATTCTGTTTATTTGTTTCTAACAGTTTGATATTGAAAGTATCGTTTTGAAATATTGATATACGTAAACACAGCTAAGTATTGTTTAAAGCTACTGCTAAATTACTTAGTGATAATACTTATAAGAAAATTTACGAGGGGAAATTATGACAATACTATCAAGTTCGCCAGGTTCAACGGCAAATATAAATTCGCAACACAAGCCCGATTATCGGTTTGCCTTAACATCTCTGACATCGCTTTTTTTTATGTGGGGTTTTATTACTTGTTTAAATGATATTTTAATACCTCATTTAAAAGGGGTTTTTTCGTTAACTTATAGCCAAGCAATGTTGATACAGTTTTGCTTTTTTGGTGCCTACTTTCTTGTTTCTTTACCAGCAGGAGTGATCGTTAAAAAGCTCGGTTATCAGAAGGGTATTGTTGGTGGATTAGTGATCGCTGCTATTGGTTGTTTATGTTTTTATCCTGCGGCAGCTATGCACAGTTATTCTATATTTTTAATGGCTTTATTTGTACTGGCTAGCGGTATTACATTATTACAAGTGTCGGCTAATCCTTATGTTAGCATGTTAGGCGAAGCTAAAACGGCATCCTCTCGATTAAATATGACTCAAGCGTTTAATGCTTTGGGTACTACCGTGGCACCCTTTTTTGGTGCTTTTTTAATATTAAATCAAGCGGCAGAGTCTCTTTCACCACAAGCTTCCGCTGAGTCTGTTCAAATGCCTTATATTTTTCTCGCTGCGATGTTACTAACACTGGCTGCTATTTTCATTTGGTTAAAGCTACCAGACTTATCATCAGTGGAAGCTGAGCAGCAAATAAACATTACCGATAAGGAAGGTAGTGCATGGCAATATAGTCACTTGGTGCTAGGCGCTATAGGTATTTTTGTTTATGTTGGCGCTGAAGTTTCCATTGGGAGTTTTTTGGTTAGCTTTTTCGCCGATCCAACAATTGCAGGGTTAGAAGAATCTCAAGCTGCAAAGTATATTGCGTACTATTGGGGTGGGGCTATGGTAGGACGCTTTATTGGTGCGGCAGTAATGCAAAAGGTTTCTGCAGGTAACGTCTTGTTTTTCAATGCTAATGTTGCAGTGATTCTGATTGTCTTAGCTGTTTTTTCCTCTGGTACACTTGCTATGGTCTCGATTTTATTTGTTGGGTTATGCAATTCAATTATGTTCCCAACTATTTTTAGTTTAGCTATTCAAGGGTTAGGAAAACACACTAGCCAAGGCTCTGGTATTTTATGCTTAGCAATTGTCGGTGGTGCGATAATTCCGCTATTTCAAGGCATGTTAGCTGATAATATCGGAGTGCAACTTTCATTTTTATTGCCTATTGTGTGTTATTTATTTATTGCTTATTACGGAATATTTGGCAGTAAGATCAAGCAATAGCTGAACAAGTCATTATTCTGATACACAATTGTGAGAATATTCATCATTAAATGAGAAAGACATCATGCAAAAATTAATAACACAATAAAGAACTAAAATGACTATGTTGAGGTTGGTAGTAATCTCAATGCTAGCAGGCTGTAATGAAGATAATGTCGACTTATCAATGGGCTGTGGTGATGTTTGCCAAGGCTAAGTTGATATAATATAAGCCTTATTGGCATTAAAAGTGGAGTAATGGAGTACTTAAATATAGGTTTACAGTGTTTTGAAAAAATGGGACTAAACTGGCGAAAGCAACACTGCCATTTGCGTTATCTATCGCGTTAAAACTGACGATCGATTTGATTAATGTTGCTCTCAATAAAAAAGATATTGATGCGGTTAATGCCTCTTATGATTAAGCGAAGGCTTCAGTTATTAGAACATAATGGTGTATTTTACCTTTAATCATTATGAATAAGGCAGGCTTTTTCTGTTCTATATTCCTGTATTTGCAGTGAGAGCGGCAAGCACAAGGAAACTAAGTTTACACAAGGTCGACCTAAGCGGTAAACTTAGTTTTCTCTTTCTAATCGCAAATAAGTCTACTGGTTTTAGGCCTTACAATATTTATCTAAAAACTCTGCGTGACTAGGTAACTTCTCAACAGCATTAGCAATTGATTTTTTCATGCTATGCATAAAGTGCTCTAATTCCTTATCATTCATTACTTCAGCTATTGTATGATATTGTTCTGGTATTATTCCTTGGCCAATTAATACTTGAGTCCATGAATCAACCCTGAATATATCTCCATCATCTAAAAATACACGACCAGTTTCTTTAAACAGCTTTATTTTATGCTGTAAAGAAGGAGGAATTTCCATTGTTTTACAATGTAACCAGAAATCAGTATCTTCGCGTTCGGTTGTTTTATAGTGTAAAACAATAAAATCACGAACAGCATTTAGCTCTGAATCAAGCTTACTATTGTATTCGTCAATAGTTGATTGGCAGATGCCTTCAAATGGAAACAAACGTAATAAGCGGATCACACCAGACATTATTAAATGAATACTTGTTGATTCCAGCGGTTCGATAAAACCACTTGATAAGCCTAAAGCGACACAATTTTTATTCCAACCCTTGCGACGTCGACCGGTGTTAAATTTTATCACTCTAGGCTCGGTAATCATTTCCCCTTCAATATTCTGTTTCAATGTTGCTATTGCTTCTTCGTCGGAGCAATACTTACTACAGAAAACAAGCCCGTTACCAACACGATTTTGCAAAGGTATTTGCCATTGCCAACCACTATTATGTGCAATGGAGCGGGTATAGGGTTTTGGCGCTGATACTGTTTTAGTTTGCACTGCTACAGCACTATCACAAGGTAACCAATGCGACCAATCATCAAATCCAGTATGAAGCGCTTGTTCAATTAAAAGTCCACGAAAGCCGGTACAATCGATAAAGAAATCGCCTTCTACCACTTGCCCTGAGGCTAAAGTGAGTGAACTTATATTCCCCGTTTTACTATCTTTATTGACTTGTTGAATCTTTCCTTCGAGACGAGTAACCCCTAAATTCTCACTAAATTTTCGTAAATATTTTGCATACAGGGTAGCGTCAAGATGGTAAGCATAATTTATTGGAGCATTATTTAATAATGCGAATTTATTTGCTTTTGCTGCTTGTAGCTCATAACAATAATCACCAAAGTCGGCCTTTATTCCTTTACGAAGACCATGTAACCAAAAATGGTGAAATTCACCAGCCCAACACTCTTTACCTGTGGCGCCAAAAGAGTGAATATATTTTGAATTTTGCAGACCCCAGTTTTCAAATTCTATACCGAGTTTAAAAGTAGCGTTGGTTGCTCGCATTATTTCTTGTTCATTAATGCCAAGTAATTTGTGAAATGTTTTGATCGGAGGTATTGTGGCTTCTCCTACGCCAACAGTAGAGATTTCATCTGACTCAACTAATGTGATATTTAGGTTCTTTCCGATCAGTTTTGCAAATGCTGCTGCTGCCATCCAACCTGCCGTGCCACCACCAGCAATTACAACATTTTTTATTTTATCTTTCATGGTTCATTACCTCTTTCATCAACTGTTCCCTTAGCTCTAGGATAAACAAACAAAATACTTGTTGGGTTATTTGATTGTTCAATACTGGGCGATAGCTATAATTCCTCTGATAATCCAGCTAGCTAGTCTTGTGCCGATAAGCGTAATTTCTTGATAATTTTGTCTAAACGACTTTCTATAGAGTATTAGAATTACTGCTATGCGTAAAATAATAAATGCCGTGTAAATACACAGCATTTATAAGATCTAGCTAATGAACTGAATTACATTAAGTTAGAAAGTATAGCGAGCACCTATCGCATAACGCGCTTCTTGCTCAGCTAAATTCCATAGTTGTACTGCTGTACGGCCATGAATTCGAGTGTCTTCGCCAGTAATGTTGATTCCTTCTATAAAGACAGACATATTTTCATTCACTTGATAAGCTACATTAAAGTCAATTTGGGCATACTCTTCAGTATAAGCTGGCTCATTAATGTATCTGGCTTGTGAATTTAAGAAGTCATCACGCCAGTTGTAGGCTAATCTTGCTTGAAAATTATCTTTTTCATACATTAATACTAGGTTGGCAGTATCACTTAAACCAACAAGTGCAAACTGAGTTATTTTTGGATCTGCATTGTTATCAAAGCCAACGTCACCAGATACGGTTGTGTAGTTTGCTTGAATGCCAAAGCCTGTTTCGCCAAAGAAGTGTTGTACTGCTATTTCAAAGCCGTTGATCTTAGCTTCTTTATTGTTAACAAACTTAGTTACAGTAAAGTCCATTAAAGGATCATCGCTATTTGGCATAACATCATAATCTACTTCAAACTGTTCAGCTGGCATTGAAAAATAATCAACATTATTTTCAGTTGCAGCCACCATGGCAAATAAGTTGCTATCAGTTAACTCTTCACCTAATTCAGCTAAGGCTAACATCGCTGCTTGAGCACGAGGGCCAGCAGTTGCATCACGTAAACCGTAAACATTTTCTACAACTGGTTGACGACCTGCAAAGTTACTAACGCGTTTTTCATAGTAACCAATTGACACATAACTTGTATCGTCAAAATACCATTCAGCTGATAAGTCAATGTTATCTGATTCTAGTGGTACTAAACCTGGATCACCACTAGATGCTGTACCTAGTTGAGCACCTGGTAAAGTGGTAGGGGCAGAAGGGCCACTAACATCAGCTGCCGCTGCACTTAATTGATCATAAGTAGGACGCGCAATGGTTTTACTGAAAGAGAAACGTGTTACTACGTTATCTATAACTTCTATATCAAAATCAAAGCTTGGTAATATGTGATCGTATCCAGCTTTGGCTGAGAAGTCTTGCATTCCTTCGCCAAAACGTACGTTAAAATCTTGGTTACCTTCCCATGCTACGGCATTGGGTAGGGCAACATTAGCTGAAGAGGTGATATCCGTACTTTCAAAGCGTAAACCAGCAGAGATATTGTATGGACGACCGCCTAGTTCACCAGCAAGATCAAGTTGGAAAAATGCAGCGGTAATATCTTCTTTTATTGTACGGTTAGTTGCTGCTGCACCATTGGCTATGAAATCAAACCCATATGCTCCCGCAGCCCACTCACCGACTTGCGAAGCGCTACCAGTAAAGCCTTGATTAAAAGCACCACTTTTATCAAAGTCATTAATTTCACTAGTAAAGTCAATTGGTGTTAAATAGTTATCCGGTAATTCACCCGGGTTTTCAATGCCCCAGTTACCCATAGTGTGGCGTGTTAAACTTTGTATAGAATGACTTTCCATAGATCGAGATTCAATACCAAATTCTATGCTACCTTCTTCGAACTGGTAAGCACCAATAACACGAAATTCATCAATTTCAGTTTTTTGAGATGAAGCACGCATATCAAGTATTGAAGTACCTACGTCATCTTGATCAAGGATACCATTACAGTTTAAGCCTCTACGTTCATCACAATCATCAAAATCAACATGCATAATTGGATATTCTTTACTATAGTCAACACTTTGACCTGCAACTATGTTTGCACCTAAGCCTGTATTTACCCATGATCCATATGGCGCATCAGGAGCGCTCTCAGCACTTGAGCTGTGACCATCAAAAGTTAACGTGAAATAATCATTAACATCGTATTGAATGTTTAAACCAATTGAATCATTTTCGTTAACTTGGTTAAGTTCTTGTAATGCTAAGCCTAAATCTCTTGGTGCTTGATCTCTACGTTCTTCGTTAAAATCTACCGGAGTAGTTGATATTTGATCATCAAAACCTAAGCTGGTTTTATATACGTCCATCCAAATAGATTGCTCAGCACGTGCTTGAAAAGTATCTTGTTTTGAATAAGTATAATCTAGTGTTGCTGTTAGTGCTTCAACGGGTCTAAATTGTAAGGTTAATTGAGCATTCGTACGTTCGCGTTCTTGATCAGAAATAAAGTATCGTAAATCTGATGGCATTGAATAAACTTGTCCAATATCTGGTTCATTAATAAGTTGAATATCACTTGCTGCTTGCGGAATTGTGCCATCATAAAGACTAGTTCGCCATTCGTTGACAAAAGCACCTGAAGTCGAGCTATCGCGTTTTTGTGAGTTTACTGATAGGGAAGCACCAAACTTTTCTTCATCATCAGTCCAGCTGAATAAGCCTGATAACTCTGGCGTAACATCATTACCCACACGATTACTTGTATCTATTAGGGCTTTCGCACCAACACTAACATGCGTACCTGGATTATCTAGTGGTTTACCCGTTACTATATTAATAACAGCACCAATACCACCAGTCGCTGTGTTAGCCCTACCTGTTTTATAAACTGAAACCGATTTAACCGCATCGGAAGCTAGATTTGAGAATTCAAAGGCGCGTGAGTTTGATACACCACCACCACCAGGTAGGCTTGATGCTGGCATAGTACGGCCATTTAATGTGACCATGTTGTAATCTGGGCCGAAACCACGGACTGTTACTTTACTTCCTTCACCATTGTCTCGGTCAATAGAAACACCGGTAATACGTTGCAGTGATTCAGCTAAGTTCGTATCCGGGAACTTACCAATATCTTCTGCTGAAATAGCGTCAACTACACCAGAAGCATCACGTTTGAGTCGTGTTGATTCTTTTATACTTGAACGCATACCTGTAACAGTAATAACTTCTACGCTATCTTCAGCTTGGCTTACTTCTTCTGCCGATATAGCAGGCAGTGCTGTAGCACCTAATATTAACGATAAGCTTGTTGCTACTTTTGTTTTAATAAATCTTTTCTGATTCATGACTTTCTCCCACAAGTTTACATATTTTATAATTATTTATTTTAGTAAACGCTCCATTTGTTATATCAGTATCGTGTGTAAGAGGATATATTACAAATAAATGAAAGCGCTTACATTGAAGTTAGAGTATTAAGTTAATAAGGTCAATAATTATTTTTATAATTCGATAATTTTTTGACAATATCTTTTAATAGTAAATTACTTTTATAAAATAAATTATATTATCTAATTTAAATAATTTATTTATAATCAGTAGGTTGAATGTTTTCTTTATTTGTTTTTGTAAATGTTGGTTGTTTTTATAAGTAATATGAATTAATTTGTAAGCGCTTACATTGTTATTGTTGTATGGTTAGAATCTGAGTAAATAGTGATTTTATTTATCCTTAGATGCATTTCAATTTTAAGTGAAAACGAAGTAGCTGATAATTCAATAAAGGTATAAGAATGTGAATACTAAACTTACTTTGAAAGAAAAAATCGCATACGCCTGTGGTGACGTGGCATCCAATTTTTATTGGCGTGTTTTTGATGTGTTTTTATTTATTTTTTATACCGATGTTTTTGGAATTTCAGCGGCAGCTGTTGGTACCTTAATGTTAGTTACTCGGTTAATCGATGCCTTTTCTGATCCATTAATGGGGGCTTTAGCTGATCGTACTAAAACCCGTTTCGGTAAATTTAGGCCTTATTTATTATGGGGCATTATTCCTATTGTTGCGGCTGGCGTATTAACATTTACGGTACCAGATACGAGTGAGGGGAATAAATTGATATGGGCTTATGGCACTTATATTTTTATGATGTTGGCCTATACATTTATCAATGTGCCATATGGAGCCTTACTTGGTGTGATAACCAGTAATACACAACAACGTACTACGTTAACTAGTTTTCGTTTTATTGGGGCGTTTTCTGGCGGTAGCCTAGTTGTGTACCTTACACCTGAGTTGGTTGAATATTTAGGGCGCGGTAATGAAGCATTAGGTTGGCAACTTACGATGGGCTTATATGGTTGTATTGCCGCAGCTTTATTTATCGTTACTTTTTATGGAACGAAAGAACGTATCGCGCCTCCTCCGGAACAGAAAACACCAATATTGCAAGACATTAAAGATTTAGGGCAAAACAAACCTTGGTTAGTACTATTTGCGCTAGCACTTATTATCATGATTACAATTTCACTACGAGCGAGCTCAGGGACTTTTTATTTTAAGTATTATGTTCAGCGTCCTGATTTAATTGGTAGCTTCGCTATGGTTTATATGATCGCATTAGCAATAGGCGCAGCTTCAACGCCATTGTTAACGCGATTTTTCGATAAACGTAAATTACTCATTATGTTAATTAGTATCGTAGCGATACTATCTACAGCATTTTATTTTATACCTAGTGACAATATTACATTGATGTTTGTACTGCAAATCATGATTGGTTTAGCGCTAGGGCCTAAATCCCCGTTAGTTTTCTCTATGTATGCTGATACGGCTGACTTCTCTCAATGGCAAACAGGAAGAAGAGCGACGGCAATGATATTTTCAGCAGCAGCTTTTGCACAGAAGCTAGGAGGGGCGCTTGCGGGTGCAACTATAGGTTGGTTATTAGCTTCACTTGGCTATGTTGCTAACCAAACGCAAACAGGAGCATCAGAGCAAGGTATTGTGCTATTACTAACGATTATTCCTGCCGTATTTGCTGCATTAGCTGTGCCGTTAATTATGCTTTATCCATTAGATGATAAAACGTTAGAGCATATTCAAAAGGAGTTGGCGCAAATAAGTGCTAATTCAACAGATGGTTTAACAGGTAAAAAGGTTATGCTCAATGAATAATATAAATAACAATCATAAAATAGAAGACGCAACCGTTAAACTCGATTGCCCTATTAGTATGCCTAAAGCGAGTGGCTTCTTATGGAATAAGCGAATGGTTTTGCAAGTAAACTGTCGAGGCTATGTTAATGCTCAGTTTATGCAGCCTGAGCCAAGAAAATATTCTTATGCACCCAACATAGAAGAGAAAACTTTTATTCAGCCTGAGCACAGTTATTTTAGTCACCATCCTGGTCGTTTTTTTTATATTAAAGATGAAGATCAGCAACAAAGTTTTTCAGTACCTTATGAGCCAATGAGGGTAAAGTTAGCTAAGTTTAGCTTTGTACAAAGTGCGAGTGAAATTTATTGGTTAATAGAACACCTTGAATTAAAAATAAAAATCTCATTAAGTTTAACGGCCAATGATGTTGTTGAGCGTTGGTCATTATCCGTTGAGAATTTAAGGAAAGGTGAAGGTAAACGAAATATCAGTATATACCCTTATTTTTCTATTGGTTATATGTCTTGGATGAATCAATCAGCTACCTTTGACGAACAGCTAAACAGTATTGTTGCTACTGCAGTAACCCCTTATCAAAAAGTTGAACAGTATTTTAAAAATAAAGAATTAAAAGATAAAACCTTTTTAATTGCAGATAAAAAACCTACGTCTTGGCATACGAACCAAGCTACATTTGAAGGAGAGGGGGGATTACATTCTCCTGATGCACTAAAGTTTTTACAATTAAGTAATAACGATGCTCGATATGAAACACCTGTGGCTATTTATCAATACCGAGAGTCTTTAGGTGAAAATCAATCGGTTAATTATCAGTTTTTATTTGGACCAGCCAAAGACAATACTGAAATTGCACAAATAAGAGATCGCTACTTAAATAGCTCAAACGCTCGAAAGGCTCAACAAGAATATGACGATTATATTGCTCAAGGAAAAGCTTGTTTAACAATTAATACTGATAATACAGAGTTTGATGACTTTGTAAATCACTGGCTCCCCAGACAAATGTTTTATCATGGTGATGTTAATCGACTAAGTACTGACCCACAAACACGTAATTATATTCAAGATAATATGGGAATGTGTTACATCGATCCAACGGTTGCTCGTCAAGCATTCGTGTTAGCCTTATCTCAACAACACAGCAATGGTGCTATGCCTGATGGTATTTTGTTACATGCCCAAGCTGAGCTTAAGTATATCAATCAAGTTCCTCATGCCGACCATTGTGTGTGGCTACCAATATGTTTAGCGGTATACCTTAATGAAACGGGAGATGTCGATTTATTAACAACCCCAATAGCTTTTTCTGATTCAGATACACCTAAACTTTTCAGTGAACATATTGACTTAGCACTTAACTGGTTAGTCAAGGCGACAGATCACCGAGGCTTAAGTTTAATCGAACAAGGTGATTGGTGTGATCCTATGAATATGGTGGGCTATAAAGGTAAAGGTGTCTCAAGTTGGCTTTCATTAGCAACCGCTTATGCATTAAATACTTGGTGCGATTTATGTGAAGAATATGGTATTCAAATTCCGTTGAACAAGCTTACCGAGTATCGGCTTGCCGTGAATACTATTAATGAGTCAGTTAACACTTATTTTTGGCATGAACAGTGGTTTGCTCGAGGTATTACTGACAATGATCGCCTCTTTGGTACGGTTAATGACGAAGAGGGTAAGATATATTTAAACCCACAAAGCTGGGCAATGCTCAGTGGTGCAGCCTCGGCAGAGCAGCAACAACTGATGATTGCCGCTATTTCTGAACAGTTAATGACACCTTATGGTGTAATGATGCTAGCACCGAGCTATACCAAAATGGTTGAGGATATTGGGAGAATTACTCAAAAGCACCCTGGCGTTTCTGAAAACGGCTCCGTTTATAATCATGCTGCAATTTTTTATGCTTATAGCCTATATCAAGCTGGCGAAAACGATCTTGCTTTTGAAGTGCTAAGTAAAATTTTACCCTCAAAAGCATTAGCGGCTAAAAGTGGTCAATTATCAATCTTTGTGCCTAATTACTATCGTGGCGCTTATCAGCAGTACCCAGAAAAAGCAGGGCGCTCCAGTCAATTATTTAATACCGGTACACTGGCTTGGTTATACCGGTGCTTAGTAGAAGAGCTCTGCGGATTAAAAGGTGGCAATGGCGGGTTATATATTGCTCCTAAATTGCCAAGTCATTTGAATAAAATATCAGGACAACGCATGTTTCGTGGTGCAATTATTCATTTTATTATTGAAAAATCAACGCAAGTTACTGAGATTGAAGCGTATATAGATGGTGAACGAGTTGTAGATAATAAGTTAAAAATACGCGCTAATAATGCAACTTATCAATTGAGCGTATTGGTACCTGCTCATGATTAATATCTTAAGTAGAAATAAAAAGCCGCAATTTTCTAGTAAGCCTCACTTGTTTATTGTGATGGGGGTTAGTGGCTCAGGTAAAACAGGGATTAGTCAAAAGTTGGTTAATGATTTAAATACGCAAGGCGAGTATGAATTTCTTGATGCTGACGATTTTCATTCCTCGGAAGCAATAGCGCTAATGGCTGCTAACTTACCGCTTAATGATGCGATGAGAAAACCTTGGGTAGAAGCTATTATAAGTAAACTTATTAAGTTATCTAAACAGAACAAAAACGTGGTATTAGCCTTTTCTGGTCTGAAGTATCAACATCGAAAAATTTTCAGAACACTTGAGTTCAAATGTCATTTTTATTATTTAAGTGCGGACTTTAATACGATAAAAAAACGTATGTTAAGCCGCGAGAATCATTTTTTTAAAGTGGAGTTATTAACAAGTCAATTTGCCGCGATGGAAGAAGAACGAAATGATGAGAAAGATATTACTAAGCTTGATGTAAGTGGCACTTTTGATGAGGTATATCAACAGGTTTATCAGCTAGTTATGAAGGAGTTAAGTAATGATTAGACAAGGAGATATTATGAAAAAAACATGGCAGTATTTAGGGCATCATATTTTATTAAACATTTTTTTTATCACTTTTATTTTATTTAGTGCTATTGCCTCAGCAAGCAAAAGTAGCAACCAATTAAAAGCCCATAAAATACAAGACGAGATAGTGATTGATGGTATTGCTAGTGAAAAAAGTTGGGACTTATCATCATGGCAGCCTTTAGATAACCTCATTATGGGTACCCAACCAACAGAAGAAGATTTTAGTGGTCAATTTAAGGTTATGTGGAATGAAGACCACCTATTCTTACTGGTTGAAATTACCGATGATATTCTATTTGATCAACATGCTGATCCACTTTATCGATATTGGGACGATGACTGTTTAGAAATTTTCATTGATGAAGATGCTTCAGGTGGGGATCACCAATTTACTTTTAATGCTTTTGCATATCATATTGCCTTAGATAATCAGGTGGTAGATATCGGTCCAAAAAACAAAGATGGATCAACTAATTTTGTTTTGTTAAACGAGCATATTGACAGTGTATGGCGAAGAAGTACAAGTAAGCCAAATAAAATTATTTGGGAAGTGGCGCTAAGTGTTTTTGATGATAGTTTTACATTACTTCCTGACAATAAAAAAGATCGGCATCAAGCGGTAAAACTGACAAGAGGGAAAAAAATGGGTTTTATGTTGGCATATTGCGATAACGATGGTTCAAAGGAGCGGGAGAGTTTTATCGGTTCAACAGACATTGAAGCAGTCAACGGTAGTAAAAATTTAGGTTATATAACTGCAGATGTCTTTCAGCAATTATTGCTAATTCAATAATTAGGTAATGTTTGCTATGACTGGCATTTATTTACACAACTTAGACCGCATTATTCAGTTTTTCTTCTATCGAGATATAAAGAGTAAAAGGTTACTTAATGGAGGCTATCTTTATGCGTAGTATGTTAAAAAAAATTATTCACAATTCTGCTTTATTGATACTTAGTATCAGTCTTAGCGCATGTGAAACAAGTAAAAATCAAAAAGTAACTCAGAAAAAAAATACTCATGCGAGTAAGCGCCTTGCGACAGTTGAGCAAGATGTTGAACTAATGTTAGCGAAAATGACATTAGCTGAAAAAGTATCTTTGGCTCATGCAAGTGGTAAGTTTCATGTTAATGCTATTGAGCGTGTCGGTATTCCAGAAATGTGGTTATCTGATGGCCCTCATGGCGTTCGCCATCAAATAGCACGTCATACCTGGGATTCCGCTGGTTGGACTGATGATCATTCAACTTATTTACCACACTTAACATCTGTTGCTGCCAGTTGGGATGTGGAAATGGCAAGGTTACATGGCCAAGTTTTAGGTGCAGAAGCGCGCGATAGAGAAAAAGATTTTATTTTAGGTCCAGGGGTTAACTTAGCCCGTTTACCTTTATATGGTCGTAATTTTGAATATATGGGAGAAGATCCTATCTTAGCGGCGAAGTTGGTTGTGCCACAAATAAAGGCTATTCAAGCCAATGATGTTGCTGCCACAGTGAAGCATTATGCGTTAAATACCCAAGAACTAAATCGTACGGGAATTAATGCTAAACCAGATGAACGCACGCTAAGAGAAGTGTATTTACCTGCATTTGAAGCCGCTGTGAAAGAAGGTGGCGTACTAGGCATGATGGGAGCATACAACGAATATTATGGTACTAATGCCAACCAAAGTAAGCACTTAGTTATGGATATCCTAAAAGGTGAGTGGGGTTATCAAGGAGTATTATTAACCGATTGGCACGTCGATATTAATACTTATGATGCTGCAGTAAATGGCTTAGATTTAGAGATGGGCACTAAAGTTGATGATTATCAAGACTATTTTCTTGCTAAACCATTCTTAGCAATGCTCGAATCAGGAAAAATTCCAGAATCAATTGCTGATGATAAAGCGAGGAGAATTTTACGGGTGCAACATGCTATTGGTATGTATGATGAAAATCGTTTACCCGGCTCAAGAAACACCAAAGCGCACCAAGCGGCTGCACGAAAAATAGCGGCTGAAGGTGTGGTTTTATTAAAAAATGAAACGATTGAGTCAATGCCTGTATTACCATTAGATAAAAAGCAGATAAAAAACATTCTTGTTTTAGGGCCTAATGCGGACAAAAAACACGGGACCGGTGGTGGCTCTTCAGAAGTTAAATCTTTATATGAGATAACGCCGTTAGCTGGGTTAAAAGCTGCGTTTGGCGAAGATGTAAATATTACCGTAATGCGAGCACGTAGTAGTGAGTTAACCGCTATCGCCAGTGATTATGTCGAAAGCCGGCATTGGACTGGTACCCCAGCATGGAACGTGTCTTATTATGAAGATTTAGCAAGAGTAAACTTAATTGAGGAGTCTTGGATTGTTGATTCAACCTTTAAAGCTAAAGTACCTGATAAAGTTCAGCACATTACAATGTCAGCTAAAATTAAGCCATTAAAAACAGGTATTCATCAGCTTAATGTGGAAACTATTGGGGATTTTAGTTTAAAAATTAATGATGACGTTGTTCTAAAGCATAAGATTAACGACAATAAATTAGTCGGTGATCAAGCTATTACTACATTAACAAAAGCCATTGATTTAAAAGAAAATGAAACTTACTCTTTTGAAATTCAATATGATGGCACTGATGAGTTTACTTTAGGTTGGAATGCTCCAGGGGAGTTGTTTAGCAGTGAAGCTGAATATATAGCAGCCGCTAAAAAAGCCGATGCCGTGATCTATTTTGGTGGTTTGAGCCATGGTGACGATAGAGAATCAATCGATCGTCCTGATATGAAACTGCCAAACTCGCAAGATGAAATTATTAGTAAGCTTATTGCAGCAAATGAAAAAACAGTCGTTTTTCTTGTTGCAGGCTCTGCGGTTGAAATGCCTTGGGTTAATGAAGCTAAAGCGATTGTTTGGGGATGGTATGGCGGTATGGAAGCTGGTCATGCTTTTGCAGATATTCTAACCGGAAAGGTGAATCCGAGCGGTAAAATGCCGATTACTTTACCTGCTCGTCTTGAAGATACAGCACCAATTGCGCTTAATGATTATAACGCCATAGAGAGTTTATATTCTGAAGGAGTCTTCATTGGTTATCGTTGGTTTGAGCAACAAAAAATAAAACCAACTTTCGTTTTTGGTCATGGACTTTCCTACACTCAATTTGCATTAACTGACATTAAGTTATCTGCATCAAATATTACGGGAGATGAGAGTCTTACGGTAACAGCACAAGTTAAAAATACCGGTAAAGTTGCCGGCGCTGAAGTCGTGCAGTTATATCTACACGACAAAGAAGCAAGTGTTGCCAGACCTGAAAAAGAACTAAAAGGCTTCGCTAAGGTATATTTAGAGCCAAATGAAAGTAAAGAAATCAGCATTACACTTAACAAACGTGATTTATCTTTCTGGGATATTAAAACTGATGATTGGTTAGCTGAAACTGGTGACTTTGAAGTACAGTTAGGAACATCACTAGAAAATATTCATCTAAGGAAAACCTTTTCTTACCAGCAATAACATTGGTGATATATAAGATATAGCAAACCATAGCTCAGTAATAATTGATAGCTAAGCTATGGTTAATGTTAGATACCGCATGAATTATTCACAACCGCTATTATTCACGTTGATAACAATTATTTGCTAGCTCTTGAGCATCAAGACAAATTTCGATTGTCGAGTGTTTGATACCATAGTTATTTAGTAATATTTTTTTGATTTCAACGACCCCGTTATCGATGTGATCTATTTCTAAAGCGACATGTGCTTCTAAGAATTTTTTATTATCATCGAGTTGCCAAACATGTATATGATTAATCTTTTTGATGCTAGGAATACCTTCAATTTCACCACATAATTCATCAATATCAATATCTTCAGGAACCGCTTGCATCAAAATTTTAATTGTTTGTTTAGTCAGTAATAAACCGTGGTATATCACATAGATAGAAATACCAATGGTTGCTATTAAATCAACCACATACCATTGATATAGAATGATAAGAGTACCAGCTAAGATAACAACAATAGAAGCGAAGGCATCAGACATATTATGAATAAAGGCTGCTCTTAAGTTTAAGTTATTTTTTGCCCCAGCTTTATAGGTTAGCCATGCTGTTGCTGCATCTATAATTAACGCAATAGTCGCGATCCAAACAACGATCCAGCCATCAATAGGCTCTGGATTAAAATATTTAGCTATGGATTCAAAAATAAGATAAACACCTACTAGCAATAGCGTTGTGCTATTAATAAGTGCTCCTAATATTTCTGCGCGCTCAAACCCATAAGTCATATTACTATTTGCTGGCTTTCGTGCTATTTTTCTGGCCACAATAGCGATAATAATAGCGCCTGCATCGCTTAAGTTATGAAGAGCGTCTGCTATAAGAGATAGGCTTCCTGAAACAATACCACCAACAACCTGCGCTACAGATAATAATATGTTGATAAATACTGCCAAACTTAGTTTTCCGTCATGGGAATGACTATGAGAGTGACCGTGTGAATGGTTATGCCCCATAATAATTATCCTTATATTTTAAATTGCCTTTATATGTTTGAGCTGAGCTACTCATTGTTTCTTCCTGATAATGTGCGCATGGGGGTAAATAATATTTTATGATTTTATGTTACGTTATTAAGAATTTAATCAGCTAGTGCCAGCCTAATTTTTTGTAATACAAATGAAAGTACGCTTATATTATTTGTATATCAAGTGTTTATTGATTCTCTTTAGTTTGCTTTATCATAGTGTCGGTTTTATTTTTATCAACTGAAGTAGTGAGCTGAGTTTGAGCAAGTGAAATAAAGAGAATAGCTTGGCATACTATTTTTTTTTGTAAAAATAATATTATGCTTATGCACATCAAATAGGTACATTAGCTAAAATGAAGACTAATATTTTGTGAAGGGATCGGCTTTGTTAGAAAAAACCGCAGAAAATACTGTATTTAAACGATACAACACAGCTGTTGTTGTTGCATTTATTATCATTGTTTTTATTGCATTAACTGCGGCTTCATTACGGTATTATAGTGAGTTATCCGAGCATAAACAGAAGAGCTTAACCCAATTAACCGCTCAAGCAGAGCAACTAAATGGTATGTTAGTGCAAAGTGAACAAGCGGTCGTTGGTATTCAGGAATATGCTCAATATATTCTCAAGCACCCTGACGAACTATATTTTAAACCCCCACCATTACGACAAGATGGCGCATTGTTCTTTCTTGATATCGCAGCACGAAGTTCCATAAATGAGGACAAACGTATCAGTGGTAATATCACAGGTTTTGGTGATATAGATACATTTTCACGCTTAAAAAATCAAGAAATTGCTATGGCTAATGCGTTAACGCCTGCTTTTGTTACCGCACAAAAAATTATCGAAGAAGCTAATTGGTTTTATTATATTTCAGTTGATCAGTTCGTTAATATTTATCCTTGGATTGGTCGCGATAGCTGGCGGTTCAGTGACCGAATGCTCACCAATGCCCACGCTAAAAAAATACAAGCATTAGGTTTAGATAATAATAAAGTTATTTGGTCTTTGCCTTATATTGATGCTGCGGGTACAGGGATGAACTTCTCTTTAGGTCTTGGCGTTTATCGACATACAGAGATGGTAGGAGCGGTCGTTATTGATATTAGTTTAACGCGCTTGCAGCAAAGTTTATTGGCGCTAACATCTGATGATCAGGCGCTAGTACTGCTTAATCAGCAGAATGATATTTTAATTTTTAAACAACAAGGTAAAAAGTCATTAAATTATAGAGCCTCATGGCAAAAACTATTACCTAACGATTTACATCACTTACAAGCAGAGCATTTAGCACAACTACCAGATTCAATACAAATTGGTGATTGGTTTGTTGAAACGCAATCTTTACCTATTAACGGATGGACGCTATTAAAGTATCAGCCCTACTCAAGCTTTATTTCGCCTTTAAGAAATCATTTTATTTTTATGTTTACTATCTTATTGATTGGGCTTTTTGCTTTTTTGATGTTGGTAAATGCCATGACAAGACGAAGTTTCATTAAACCAACACATGACTTTATTAGTCATATTGAATTTTGCTCTCAAGGTGACCCAGGAAAAGTAAAAGCAAATGCTGACTGGTTACATTGGTTTATTTTAGTTGAAGATATATTTACACAAAATCGCAGCTTATTACTGCAATTAAAAGAGCAAAATGAGGTGCTGGACAGCAGAGTACACGAAAAAACTAAAGCATTACTAGAAACAAGCACTCAACATCAACGTGACTATGTTTTATTACGTTCAGTTATGAATGCTATTCCTGAGCTAATTATTTTTAATGATCCTAATGGTAAATTAATGGGTTGTAATCACTCATTTGAACAGTTAACTGGTCGATTAGAAAGTTCAATGCTTGGAATAGAAGCTAGCCAGTTCATACCAAAACTATTGGCACATCAACTTGATAAATTGAATGCCACATTTGATGGTGAATATCCTCAACAGTCATTGTTAGAAGCTGGAGATGAGATTTATCAAGGTTTTTGTAATCAGTTTACCAATGATGAAGGGAAAATACTGGGTACCATTACTATTTTACAAAATGTTACGGAACAACAAGCAACGCAATCAGCGTTAGAAAGTGCTAAAGACCAAGCCGAGTATGCTAACAAAGTTAAAATTCAGTTTTTAGCTAATATGAGCCATGAAATTAGAACGCCAATTAATGCCATACAAGGGATGATTAATTTGTTAACGGGGACTCAGCTCGATGCGCGACAAGAACATTATTTAACCAATGCTCAAACAGCAGCCTTTTCACTGCTACACCTTATTGATGAATTACTTGATTTATCTAAAATTGAAGCAGGTAAAATGGTTATTGTTAAGGAGGTTATCGATTTACCGTCAGTAATAGATACGGCACTTAAATTAAATGCTGCGACTATTCATACTAAAAAACTCAACATGCGAGTAGAGCTAGATGCCAATGTTCCTCGTTTTGTGATGAGTGATGCCATGCGTTTAGTTCAGGTATTATCAAACTTATTGAATAATGCAACTAAATTTACTGAACAAGGCAATATTGACTTGTTCATTGATTCTATTGGCTTAAGTGAAACGAATGTTTTACTTCGGTTTCGAGTTAAAGACACTGGTATAGGGATTTCGAAGGAGAACCAAGCGCATTTATTTGAAGTATTTTCTCAAGCTGATATTTCTATGACTAGAAAATATGGTGGCTCAGGTTTAGGTTTATCTATTTGTCAGCAAATAGTTAAGTTACTCGGAGGAGAGATAACCGTAAAAAGCGATTTAGGTGAGGGGTGTGAGTTTAGTTTTATTTTGCCTTTTTCTATTCCTAATGAAGAAACCATGATGAATTCCGACTTCTCTAGTGCAGTAAGTAATGAAACATCAAGGCTCCATATCTGTAGCATTAATCATGAGCTGTCAACAAGTTGTATTCAAACTATTAAGGCGCAGTCTTGGTACTATTATCAATTTAATAATTTAATTGAATTAAATGATGTATTACAGCAAAAAAAATCACCAACTGATCAGGTCATTTTATTAATAGATGAGCAAACCTTTATAGAGCATGATGTTAATGACAAAGCGGTGAATCTGATTGATTTAGTGGGATTGTGTCAGCCAGGTATGAGTGAATTAAAGCCCAACACATGTCAACAACTTGATAGTTTAAAAATCCCTTATACTTTACTTGATACCCCTTTATATCGTTATTCGTTAGACAAAATAGTGAAAGTGTTGTTATCAAATAAGTTCACAGAAAAAAATAATCAGGAGTTAACGAATAATACGGCTTCTGTACCTAAGACACAGTTACTAAGCAAAGAAAGCCAGAACGACAAGGCTGACTTATCTAATGTAAAAGTATTGCTAGTTGAAGACAATCTTATTAATCAGCTAGTTGCTAAAGAACTACTCAAAAGCATGCAAGCAAAGGTTATTATTGCAGATAATGGTCAAAAGGCTTTAGATTTACTTGAAGTACAGACATTTGATGTTGTATTAATGGACATTCAAATGCCTGTGATGGATGGGTTAACCGCAACAAAAGAAATTAGAAAGTTAGATAAATATGAACATTTACCTATTATAGCGATGACTGCGCATGCACGTGAAGAAGACAAGCTAAGCAGTTTAGATGCAGGCATGAATCAACACATTGCTAAACCAGTTACTGCGACATTGTTGTTGACGAGTATACTCGAGGCGATAGAATCAAACGAACATAAATAGCAGTAAACTAACTAAGCTTTTTACTAAAAAGACATTCTAGTTTATTAATGGTTTCTTGAATGTTGTTTACATCAGTTGGTGCAATAAATATAGTATCGTCGCCTGCAATTGTACCTAAGACACCATCACTTTTACTTAAGCTATCAAGTAAACGAGCGATTAATTGTGCTGCACCAGGGCTCGTTTGAATAATGATCATAATGCCATTATGCTCAATTTCTAATACTAATTGTTTCAACGGGCTTTGTGCGGTGGGAACACCTAACTCTGCTGGTAAGCAATAAACCATTTCTTGGCGGGCATTACGGGTGCGAACTGCACCAAATTTACTTAACATCCGTGATATTTTTGATTGGCTGATATTATTAAAGCCCTGCGTTTTCAACGCATCAACTATTTCACCTTGAGAGCCAAATTGCTCTTGCTTTAATAAATCTTTAAATGCTTGCACTAATGCTTCTTGTTTTTGTTGACCATTCATTATTTGATATGAAAACCTTATAAAAGATAATTAATCTATTTGCTATAATACTAAAGTTGTGTTTTTGAAAAAGAGCATTATACGCTATCATATAGATAAATATACGGTATAAATGAATATTAATTGTTTTTTTGCTGCCTATGCTATATCTTTTGCGCAGCAAATTTTTACGTATTTACTCAAATTTTTTTGTTAAAATGAAATTAAGGCCAGCGGGCCTTAATTTAACCCTATTAAATCTCGGAGAGAACACATGAAAGTAGCAGTTTTAGGCGCAGCAGGCGGTATTGGCCAAGCATTATCTTTATTATTAAAAACTCAATTACCGGCAGGTTCAGAGTTATCACTTTATGATGTTGCCCCTGTTGTTCCAGGTGTGGCGGTAGATTTATCTCATATCCCTACAGCTGTTAAAGTTGAAGGTTTTGGTGCTGATGATTTAGCTGGTGCACTTTCAGGTGCTGATATTGTAATTATTCCAGCAGGTATGCCTCGTAAGCCAGGTATGGACCGTGCTGATTTATTTGCAGTAAACGCAGGTATTATCAAAACATTGGCAGAAGGCATTGTTGCTAATTGTCCAAAAGCGTTAGTGGGTATTATTACTAACCCAGTTAACGGTACTGTGCCAATTGTTGCTGAAGTATTCAAAAAAGCGGGTACTTATGACAAGAACCGTGTATTTGGTGTAACAACATTAGATGTTATTCGTAGTGAAGCATTTGTTGCTGAGCTTAAAGGCTTAGACGTAGCAACAGTTAAAGTTCCAGTAATTGGTGGTCACTCAGGTACAACTATCTTACCACTTCTTTCACAAGTTGAAGGTGTTACTTTCTCTGATGAAGAAGTAGCTGCATTAACTCCACGCATTCAAAATGCAGGTACAGAAGTTGTAAATGCTAAAGCGGGTGGCGGTTCTGCGACACTTTCAATGGGCGCAGCAGCAGCTCGTTTTTGTTTATCTTTAGTTAAAGGTTTACAAGGCGAAGATGTTGTAGATTACGCTTATGTTGACGTTGATGGTGGCGATGCTCCATATTTCGCTCACCCAGTACGTTTAGGTGTAAACGGTGTTGCTGAAATATTACCTTACGGTGAGTTAAGTGCGTTTGAAGAGAAAGCTAAGAATGACATGCTTGAAACATTAAAAGCTGATATTAAAGAAGGCGTTGACTTCATGGCATAAAGCCAAGTTAACGGTAAATAAAAAGGGGTTTTAATCGTATGATTAAAACCCCTTTTTATTTAATTCTTTTTTATCTACCCCAAGGGTTCCCTGGAGTAGCTGCAGCAGCTCTAGCTCGTGTTTTCTCAGCTCGTTTCTGACGTAGACGTTCAGCATCTTCAAAACTTAACTCTGCAGGCTCTCCTGGCTTTTGATCTGCAGGCACTATACGATCACGAGGAGGTAATTCAAATTGAGTGTCATCTGCACGCGGTAAATTTTTATACTGATATAAATAAAAAGCTTCAACTTTATCTTTTGCCCATTCAGTTTTTTTCAAAAACTTTAAACTTGATTGAATACTAGGCTTATTTTTAAAACAATTTAAATTTAAGTAAGCATCCATAATGTCAAAGCCATAATGATCAACTAACTCTGTGATTACTTGTTCTAAACCAACCCCGTGTAAAGGATTATTTTCGTATATATTATCTGAACTCATAATGTTTTCTCGTAAGCAGTATAATTTGAATAATTGTCGTATTAACTAAAGGATTACATATAGTTAATCATCAATAATTTAACTTTGTATTAATGAATTAGGCACTTCTGTTTGCTGCGATATGTGCTAATGCCGTTAATGCTTTCTTATAATCAGATTCGGGTAATATCGATAAAGCATTAATCGCTTTGTCTGCTTCTATTTCGGCTTTTTTCTGGGTATATTTTAAGGCGCCTGTTTGCTGCATAGCGTCAAGAATTTCGTCTAAATGCTCCATCCCATTGCCATGTTCAATTGCATCTCTCACTAACTGTTTTTGTAGCTCTGAGCCATGCGCCATAGTATAAAGTAAAGGCAATGTTGGTTTGCCTTCAGAAAGATCATCGCCAACATTTTTTCCCATTTCTTGGGCGTCTGCGGTGTAATCCATTATGTCATCTACTAGTTGGAATGCCGTACCTAAATATTTTCCATAATCAGCCATCGCCTGTTCAACTTTGCTATCTTGCTTAGTAATAACTGCAGCTAAGCGTGTAGCTGCTTCAAACAGCTTAGCCGTTTTACAGTAAATAACTTGCATGTAACTTTCTTCGGTAGTATCAGGATCATTACAATTCATTAATTGTAATACTTCACCTTCGGCAACAATATTGGTTGCATCAGATAAAATATCCATGATGTGCATATCACCCAATTTAGTCATCATTTGAAAAGAACGTGTATAAAGAAAATCACCAACTAAAACACTAGCACTATTGCCGAATAAAGCATTGGCTGTTTCACGACCTCGACGCATATTTGACTCATCAACGACATCATCATGTAATAAAGTTGCCGTATGAATGAATTCAATAATTGCCGCAATAGTACAATGTCGATCATCTAATGCTATTGACTGATCATGGTTTAATGCTTGTGCTGTTAACACTGTCAGCATTGGGCGCATTCGCTTACCGCCCGCATTAACAATATAAATACCTAATTGATTTATTAAAGCAACGTCTGAATGTAATTGCCCATGAATAAGTTCATTAACTTTGTTCATGTCATGTTGAGAGAGTGCTTGAATTGCTTTTATGTCCACAGTACTTTATTTCCGCTTCGGCTAGTAGTTTAAAATATAAGGCTAATCTGTCAAATTCTACACTAAATTGCCCGACAATAAAGCGACAAACGTGCTTTCTGAGTACTTTGTTCTTAAATTAATATTTTATTGTAGTTATTTGCTTAAATAGAAGAAAAACTTTAGAAATGATCGTTTTTCTTCTTGCTCTGTTAGCTTTCTTCGCGTAGAATTCGCGCCCTATATTTTTAAATTTAGCGTCATTTAACTTAACTAAGAGATGACGCAGTACGGAGTAGCTATGTACGCGGTATTCCAAAGCGGTGGTAAACAGCATCGTGTAACCGAAGGACAAACAGTTCGTCTAGAAAAGCTTGAGCTTGAAGTAGGCGCAGCAGTAGAATTTGATAACGTTCTAATGATCGCCGATGGCGAAAAAATCAACGTAGGCGCACCTTATGTTGCCGGTGGTAAAGTAGTGGCTGAGGTTGTTAACCAAGGTCGTGCTGATAAAATTACTATTGTAAAATTCAAACGTCGTAAGCATTCACGTAAACAAGCGGGCCATCGTCAATGGTTCACTGAAGTGAAAATTACTGGTATTAATGGCTAATTAGGAGCATTTTGACATGGCACATAAGAAAGCGGCAGGTAGTACACGAAATGGTCGTGATTCAGAAGCTAAACGTTTAGGTGTTAAACGTTTTGGTGGTGAATCAGTGTTAGCTGGTAACATCATAGTTCGTCAACGTGGAACTCGTTTCCATGCTGGTGATAATATGGGTATCGGTAAAGATCACACTTTATTCGCATTATCTGACGGTAAAGTTCAGTTTGATGTAAAAGGTCCAAAAAATCGTAAGTTTGTTAGCATTATTGCTGACTAATCTTAGATTCGATTTTCTAAAAACCTCGCATCATGCGAGGTTTTTTTTTGGCTATTATTTAACTTGTGTATACGATGATTCTTTCTCAAGTAAAAATCGTTTATACTAGTAACATAAAAACCACAAGATATTAGGGTTGTTTAAACACCATGAAATTTGTTGATGAAGTTGAAATCAGAGTTGAAGCTGGCGACGGCGGCAATGGCTGCGTCAGTTTTCGTAAAGAAAAATATATTGAATATGGCGGCCCTAATGGTGGCGATGGCGGTGATGGCGGTGATGTTTACCTCATTGCTGATGAAAGCTTAAATACGCTTATTGACTACCGTTTTGAACGTTTTCACCGTGCTAAGCGCGGACAAAATGGGCAAAGCCGTGACTGTACAGGTAAAAGTAGCGAAGAATTAGTGTTAAAAGTACCAGTAGGAACACGTGTCACAGATATTGATACGGGTGAAATTCTTGGTGATTTAACACATAAAGATCAAAAGCTTTTAGTTGCTAAAGGTGGCTGGCATGGTTTAGGTAATACACGTTTTAAAAGTAGTACTAACCGAGCACCACGTCAAAGAACCGATGGTACACCAGGTGAAATTCGCAACTTAAAACTTGAATTATTACTATTAGCTGATGTTGGGCTATTAGGTTTACCTAATGCCGGTAAATCTACGCTTATTCGTAGTGTATCTGCAGCAACTCCTAAAGTAGCTGATTACCCGTTCACAACGTTAGTACCTAATTTAGGTGTAGTACGTCTTGATACACAGCGAAGTTTTGTTATTGCTGATATTCCAGGTATCATTGAAGGTGCGGCTGATGGTGCAGGTTTAGGAACTCAATTCTTAAAACATCTTGAACGTTGTCGTATATTATTGCATATCATTGATATTATGCCTGCAGATGGCTCAGACCCATTAGAGAACGCTAAAGTTATTATTAGTGAATTAGAGCAGCATAACGAAAAACTAGCAGGTAAGCCTCGTTGGGTTGTTTTTAATAAACTTGATTTAATGCTTGAAGACGAGGCTAAAGAATTAACTGATTCTATTTTAGCTGGTCTTGATTGGAAGGGCGAAGTACACAGTATTTCAGCTTTTAATAAAATGGGTACAGAAGAATTAGCCCAAAAAGTAATGACCTTTATTGAAGAATTACCACCAGAAGAAGAAGAAGTTGTTGATGGTAAAAATGTTGAATTCAAGTGGGATACATACCATGAAGGTGCAATGGCTGATGATGGTTTAGATGACGATCTTGATGACGATGATTGGAATGAAGACGATTACGATGTAGAAGTAGAGTATCGTCCTTAAAGTATTTTATAGCGATTAAATAAGACTCGTTCTACAATGAACAATAAAAAGAGTAATGACAGCATGTTATTACTCTTTTTTTATATCTATAATAAACGGCTAGATAGTGAAAGAGCAGTTGTTTTTTACTGTCGTATAGCCAATAATCTCGCCTTATATAATAAGGTGAGAAATTTAAGAAAAGTATGAGTAAATATTCGATTCCACAATTTATTGGTGTGATTATTAGCTTTTTGATTATTTGGTTAATCAATGATGTTATTTTAGTCGATGGTTGTACTGAGCAAGGAGGAGTATTTAGCTATAAAACAGGAAAATGTTTACTGGCTAATAACGAAGTATACACAGCCGATTTCACAAACTATTTAATGGCTTTATATTTCTTTATCGGAATAGTTGTTGCTGTTACAACCTCCAGACTGATTAAGAAAATATTTAAAATAACACCTTAAATTTATCCCTTCGCTTAAGTGTATTTTTAGCAATAGTGTTAGATAACGTCTTACTTTTCTTATGCAAGTTGACTCACAAAAGCCAACAGCAGAGGGGAAGCAGTTCAAATACTGTTATTGTTTAGCCCTTACTTGATGTCTTAACTAAGACTTATTATCAGCATACTTCGATAAAGTTGTTACTTTGAAGTATGATAGCTGAAATAAAATTATCAAAGTCACTTATGTCCATAGAAGTTAAAAATTTAACCGAGCCAAAGCCTGAAATTAGCTGTTCAAACTGTCAAGCTTGCTGCTGTCGTTTAGAAGTTATGGTTCTTACGGATACCGGTGTGCCTGATAGACATATCGCGGTAGATGATTGGGGTAGTGAAACTATGTTGCGCTTAGAGGATGGTTGGTGCTCAGCTTTAGATAGAGATACCTTGCGATGTACTATCTATGAAAACCGGCCGTTAATTTGCCGAGAGTTTGAAATGGCATCATATGAATGCCTTACTGAAAGGAAACAGATAGTAATACTCTAAAATTAACGTTAATAATTCAATCTGGTCTTTGAGTTAGCAGTGGCCTCTTTACTCTCCTTAAACGAATAGAAATCAGGACTATTTTTTTAGGGTAAATCTAGCGATAATGTATTATTAAATAATAACATTATTTCGGATTTCTATGACCATCCTTTCTATGATAGTAGCAACAGCTAATAACAACATTATCGGCAAAGATAATGATATGCCTTGGCATTTACCTGCAGATTTAGCCTATTTTAAAAAAGTTACGGTAGGTAAGCCTATTATTATGGGCAGAAAAACCTATGAATCTATTGGCAGGGCATTACCTGGCCGTAGAAATATTGTAATTTCACGTGATGCAAACTATCTTCCGCAGGGAAAAGGCTCAGAAGGTGTTGATGTAGTTACTTCAGTTGAGCAAGCATTAGCGTTAGTTAATGGAGGCGATGAGGCTATAGCTGAAGTCATGGTTATTGGCGGAGGTGCTATTTATAAACACTGCTTACCGAATGCCGATCGTTTATATGTTACTCATATAAAAGCTGATATTGACGGTGATACCCAATTTCCAAATTATGATGGCGATGGCTGGAAGAAAGTAAGTAGTGAATTGCGCAAAAGTGATGAGAAAAATAATTATGACTTAGAGTTCTGTATTTATGAGCGCTAATTTCTCACTAGGCAGTCGCAACTCTATCGCATTATTACTTTTAATTCTAGGCATAGGCTCAGCGTTATATGTTAATTACTATGTTGAAGCTACTACAGTAGGTACAGCTTATCATTATGGTCTTTGGTCACTATTACCCGCTTTTATTACTATTTTATTATCTTGGTTAACTCGAGAGCCACTAACTGCATTATTCAGTGGCATTGTTATTGGCGCATTTATGATGGGGCAATATGATCTTACTGATCAAATATTGATCCCGTCTCTTGCGCAAGTAGGTACCGCTGGGATTCTGTTACTCTATTTGTGGTTATTAGGTGGTTTACTCGGTATTTGGTCAAAAACCGGTGCAGCACAAGCTTTTGCTGATTATATGATTAAGCACTTTGTTCGCGGGCAAAAATCAGCAAAATTAGTCGCTTGGTTTTTAGGTGTTTTATTTTTTCAAGGCGGCACTATGAGTACCGTACTGGTAGGTACTACTGTGCGTCCGCTGGCTGATAAAGCAAAAATTAGTCATGAGGAGATGAGTTATATTGTTGATTCAACTGCTTCCCCGATTGCCGTGGTTATTGCTTTTAATGCTTGGCCCGCCTATATTCAAGCGTTAATCTTTGTTCCTGGCGTTGCGTTTTTAGCAACAGAAGCAGATCGTTTAGCGTTTTTCTTCTCAGCCGTACCTTTTAGCTTTTATGGTATTTTGGCGGTAATTGGTACTTTATTGCTTAGTTTAAATATAACAACTTTCTCAGGAAAACGTATTCGTGATGCTCATCATCGAGCAGCAACCACTGGAGAGTTAGACGCACCTGGTGCTAAGCCACTAAGTGCCAAAGAATTGCAAACTTGTGATGTTCCTGATGGCTATAAAGCGCATGTATTCGAGTTTATCTTACCGTTAGTGACCTTAATCGCTATTGCGGTACTAACTTTTATTTTTTCTGGTTCTCCCAAAATCAACTGGGCATTTGGTGCTGCGTTATTATTAAGTGCATTTATTGCGTTAGCGAAAGGGATGTCATTGAGTAATATTATCGATGGTTTTGGTAATGGCTTAAAAGGTGTAGTACTGGCATCTGTTATCTTAATGTTAGCCGTTACCATAGGTGCTATCAGTAAACAAATTGGTGGTGGTTTGTATTTGGTATCACTGCTTTCTGAGCAGTTACCTTATTGGTTGTTACCCATACTATTACAAGTAATTGCAATGGTGATCGCTTTTTCTACAGGAACAAGTTGGGGGACCTTTGCTATTGCTTTTCCATTAGCTATGCCGTTAGCTTGGGCTATTGCCCAAAGTGCCGGTATTGATAACCCAGAGCTATTTATGATGGTGTGTTTTGCAACAGTTTTAAATGGTAGTGTTTATGGTGATCAATGTTCACCTATTTCAGATACAACGATCTTAAGTTCAATGACGACAGGTTGTGACATGATGGATCATGTTAAATCACAAATAGTCCCAGCGACTTTTGCTGCGAGTTTAGCTGCCGTATTATGGACTGGCACAGTTGTATTTTTTGCTTGATAGTGAGCATGTTATTTCACCGGTTACTTAATATCACTTAATAATTGGTTATTCTGTTGGTGTTTTGATACGGAATCCCATGCGTATGGTTGAATAAAACCGAGATCCTGAATCAAGTTCTATCTCTCGACTTGTGATCAAGAGATAGAATCAAGTTCAGGATGACGATTAGGAGCAGAATGACGAGATTATAGTGATTGATAACTTGAATGAAAAAAGCTTGTCAGGCTTCTTATGAAGTCTGACAAGCTTTACTAGAAACTAGAAACTAGAAACTAGAAACTAGAAACGTTAGCTTTCGCTAAGTACGAAATCCATGATACCCAAGGCGGCTTTTCTACCTTGATCAATAGCGGTAACCACTAAATCTGAACCCAGCACCATATCACCACCGGCAAAAACATTCTGTTTACTTGTTTGTAATGCAAAGTCACTGTTATCTGAGGCAAGAACACGACCACGAGAGTCAAGTTCAACACCTGCGTCTATCATCCACTGCGGAGGGCTTGGTAAGAAACCAAAAGCGATAACGACGGCATCAGCTTCCATTACAAACTCGCTGCCTTCAATAGGCTCTGGATTACGGCGACCGTTAGAGTCAGGTGCACCAAGTTCGGTTTTGACAAACTTAACACCAATGGCTTTACCTTGGTCATCAACAGCAATATCAAGTGGCTGTATATTGAAAGCAAAGTTAACACCTTCTTCTTTAGCATTTTGTACTTCACGAGGTGAGCCAGGCATATTAGCTTCGTCACGACGGTATGCACAAGTTACTTCTGTGGCACCTTGGCGAATTGATGTTCGAACACAATCCATTGCAGTATCACCACCGCCAAGCACGACAACTTTTTTATCTTTAAAGCTAACGTATGGTTTAACTTGGTTTGACTCTTTTTCTGTAATCCCCATCACATTTTGGGTATTACCAATTAAGAAATCTAACGCATTATATACACCTGTAGCACCTTCATTTTCAAAGCCACCACTCATATCTTTATAGGTACCAAGGCCTAAAAACACCGCGTCAAATTCATTACTGATTTCTTCAAAACTGATATCAACGCCGACATTGGTATTTAGCCTAAACTCTATCCCCATGCCTTCGAATATTTCACGACGAGTTTGAATAACTTCTTTTTCTAGTTTAAATGATGGAATACCAAAGGTTAATAAACCACCAATTTGCGCGTGACGATCGTATACTACAGCGTCAACACCATTACGGGTTAAGACATCTGCACATGCTAGGCCAGCAGGACCTGCACCAATAACTGCAACACGCTTTCCTGTTTTAATGACGTCAGACAGATCAGGTTTCCAGCCTTGTGCTAATGCAGTATCGGTAATGTGTTTTTCAATATTACCTATGGTTACCGCGCCAAAATCGTCATTTAATGTACAGGCTGATTCACATAACCTATCTTGCGGACAAACACGACCACACATTTCAGGTAAACTATTGGTTTGATGACATAAATCTGCAGCTTCGAATATTTTACCTTCCGTAACCAGCTCTAGCCACTGTGGAATATAATTATGAACTGGGCATTTCCATTCACAATAAGGGTTACCGCAATCTAAGCAGCGATCAGCTTGACCAGCGCTTTGCTCTTCACCTAAAGGTTGATAAATTTCAACAAAGTTGATTTTACGTTCATTAATTGACTTCTTTGCTGGGTCAATTCGTTTTACATCAATAAATTGATAAACGTTTTTACTCATGGCTCTCTTTCCTTATCAATTAATTATTGTGCTTGTACGCGTAATTCAGCTGTTGAACGACTACGATGGCCTAATAATGTTTTAACATCAGTCGCAGTTGGCTTAATCAACTTAAATAATGGAGCAAATTGATCAAAATTTTGTAAGATATCTTGTGCACGTAAACTGCCAGTTTCTTCAAAGTGGTGTGTGATAATGCCACGTAAATGTTCTCTATGAATCGCTAAATCATCAACGGCTAACATTTCAATTGATTCAGTATTCAGGCGAATATCTAAATCAGACTTTTCATCTAACACATAAGCAAAACCACCAGTCATGCCAGCACCAAAGTTGACACCTACATCACCCAGAATAGTAACGATACCGCCAGTCATATATTCACAAGCATGATCGCCTGCGCCTTCAACAACGGCACGACAACCTGAGTTACGCACTGCGAAACGTTCGCCTGCACGACCACTAGCATATAACTTTCCGCCAGTAGCGCCATACAAACAAGTATTGCCCATAATCATTGTTTTATGGCTTAAGTAATCAACACCTTTTGGTGGTTTGACAATAAGTACACCGCCAGTCATACCTTTACCGACATAATCGTTAGCATCACCTGTTAAGGTAAGGTTTAAACCTCCGGCATTCCAAACACCAAAACTTTGACCTGCGGTTCCTGATAGGTGTATGGTAATTGGCGCTGATGCCATACCTTGGTCACCATGTTGTCGGGCAATTTCACCTGATAAAGTGGCACCTACTGAGCGATCAGTATTTTGAATGGTAAACCTAAATTCGCCGCCATGACTGTGGGCAACGGCATCTTTTGCAGCCTCAAGCATTTTTTGGTTGAGTAGGCCTTCATCGAATGGTTTGTTTCCTTCTGTTTGATGAAGGGCTGTATTATCAGCAGCGATGACAGGTGCAATGATAGGAGATAAGTCTAATTTTTGTTGTTTAGCGCTAATGCCATCAATTTGTGTTAATAAATCAACGCGGCCAATAATATCAGTTAAACTAGCAACGCCTAAGCTGGCCAGAATTTCACGTACATCTTGAGCGATGAACTTGAAGTAATTCATTGCTTGTTCAGGTAAACCTTTAAAGAATTGCTCGCGCAATACTTCATCTTGCGTAGCAACGCCTGTAGCGCAGTTGTTTAAGTGGCAAATACGTAAGAATTTACAACCTAAGGCAACCATAGGGGCGGTACCAAAACCAAAGCTTTCTGCGCCTAAAATAGCGGCTTTAACAATATCTACGCCTGTTTTTAAACCACCGTCTACTTGCAAGCGTACTTTATGGCGTAAGCCGTTGGTAACAAGCGCTTGGTGAGCTTCGGCTAAACCTAACTCCCATGGACAGCCTGCATACTTCACTGATGTTAATGGACTAGCAGCAGTACCGCCGTCGTAGCCTGAAATAGTGATAAAGTCGGCATAAGCTTTAGCAACGCCCGCAGCAATAGTACCAACACCTGGGCCAGATACTAATTTAACTGAAATAACCGCTTTAGGATTGACCTGTTTTAAATCAAAAATTAATTGTGCTAAATCTTCAATAGAATAAATATCATGATGAGGTGGTGGCGATATCAAGGTAACACCAGGTACTGAATAGCGTAGTTTGGCAATTAAAGGAGATACTTTATCGCCCGGCAATTGACCACCTTCACCAGGTTTTGCACCTTGAGCAACTTTAATTTGCAGTACATCAGCATTAACTAAATAATGCGGTGTTACACCAAAACGGCCAGAGGCAATTTGTTTAATACGAGAATTTTTTACTGTGCCAAAACGACGCTCGTCTTCTCCGCCTTCACCTGAATTTGAACTACCCCCTAAACGGTTCATGGCAATTGCTAATGCTTCATGCGCTTCTGGGCTTAGTGCGCCAATCGACATTGCGGCAGAGTCAAAGCGTTTAAACATTTCATTGCTACTTTCAACTTCTGAAATATCAATTGCTTCGCAGTCATTTTTAAATATTAACAAGTCACGAAGCATAGCCGCTGGTCGGTTATTTACTTCATCCGCAAACTTTCTATAATCATCATAATTACCGTTTAGGACGGCTCGTTGTAAGTAGTTAACGACATCAGGATTAAAGGCATGATACTCCTCACCATGTACGTATTTAAGTAAGCCGCCATGAGACATTTTTTGATGCGGTAAAAAGGCTTTGCGCGCAAGATTAATGTTGTCTTGTTCAATATCACTAAAGTCAGCACCTTGAATTCGGCTAGGTAATTCACTAAAACATAGTTTCATTATGTTTTCATTTAAGCCGATAACTTCAAATAACCCTGCGCAGCGGTAACTGGCAATCGTTGAGATACCCATTTTAGAGAGTATTTTTAATAAACCTTTATTGATCCCTTCACGATAATTAACAATCGCATCACGAGCACTTAATTTAATTTGCCCTTGTTCTACTAATTGTTCAATTGTTTCAAACGCTAAATAAGGATAGATTGCTGTGGCGCCTAAGCCGAGTAATACTGCATATTGATGCGAATCACGAACCGAGGCGGTTTCGACAATAATATTGGAATCACAGCGTAACTGTTGATCAACCAAACGCATTTGAACAGCACCAACGGCCATAGCGGCAGGAATAACCAATAATTCTTTACTAATATTTCTATCTGATAGAATTAAGATAACCGTACTTTTGTTTTTAACTAATTCTTCGGCCTCATTGCATAAACGAACGATAGCCGCTTCTAATCCTTCATCTTTATGATACGTTAAGCTTAAGGTATCTGAGCGATAATGTTCAGGATCTAGTGCGCGTAATTGTTTTAAACCGGTATACATGAGTATAGGTGTTGTAAACAACATACGGTCAGCATGGCCTGAAGTTTCATTAAATACGTTATGCTCACGGCCTATACAAGTACCAAGAGACATGACAAAACGCTCACGCAACGGGTCAATAGGAGGATTAGTTACTTGTGCAAATTGTTGACGGAAATAATCATATAAAACACGAGGTTTGCTTGATAATACCGCCATAGGTGTATCATCACCCATAGAGCCGGTAGCTTCTTGCCCATTTTCGGCTAATGTTTTAATTACTTGGTGAATTTCTTCATAGCTGTAATTAAACATTTTATGGTATTGATTCATTTCTTGATCAGAAAAAATTCGCACACCTATCTGATTAGCTTCACATTGATCAAAAGGTACTAAATGACGAACATGTTGATCTAACCATTCTCGGTATGGATGACGGCCTTTTAATTCATTATCTATATCATTTGAATTAAAAAGTTTACCTGTATAGGTATCAAGCGCTAACATTTCGCCAGGACCGACACGACCTTTTTCAATTACTTCATCTTCACCGTAGTCCCAAATACCCACTTCTGATGCGAGGGTGATAAAACCATTTCGAGTAATAACATAGCGGGCAGGGCGCAAACCGTTTCTATCTAGGTTACAAGCAACATGTCGACCATTGGTCATTACTACGCCAGCTGGCCCATCCCAAGGTTCCATATGCATGGAATTAAATTCATAAAAAGCACGTAATTCATCATCCATTAAAGTGCTATTTTGCCATGCAGGTGGCATTAATAAACGCATAGCTCGATATAAATCCATACCACCAGCAAGAAACAGTTCAAGCATATTATCTAATGAAGAAGAGTCAGATCCAGCTTGACCAACAAATGGCGCGGCGTCTTTTAAATCAGGTAATAAAGGAGACTTAAAGCGATACGAGCGAGCACGTGACCATTGACGGTTACCCTTAATGGTATTAATTTCACCATTATGCGCGAGATATCTAAAAGGTTGTGCCAAATACCATTGGGGTGATGTATTTGTTGAAAAGCGTTGATGGAATACACAAATAGCACTTTTCATGCGAATATCGGCAAGATCTAAATAAAAGTTTGGTAAGTCTATAGGCATCATTAAGCCTTTATAAATAGTCACCAAACAAGATAAGCTAGCGACATAAAAGACATCATCAGTTATACGCTTTTCTGCACGGCGGCGAGCCATAAATAAACGACGTTCTAGATCACGGTTACGCCAGCCAGGAGGAGCATCAATGAATACTTGCTCAATTGCCGGCATATTATTGATAGCTGCTTTCCCTAATACAGAAGTATCTGTAGGAACGGTGCGCCAGCCAACAAGCGTTAGGCTTTCATCTGAAAATTCTTCTTCTAATATCTTCTTAGATAAAGCGGCAGCAACTGGATCTGGGCTTAAGAAAATCATACCAACGGCATATTTTTTTCCAAGTTTCCAGCCATTATCTTCAGCGACAGCGCGGAAAAAAGAGTCAGGTTTTTGTAATAATAAACCACAGCCGTCACCTGTTTTACCATCTGCAGCAATACCGCCTCGATGTTGCATGCGGTCAAGCGCTGAAATAGCGGTCTTAATTAGTTTATGACTCGTTTCGCCATGTTGATGGGCGATTAAGCCAAAGCCACAATTTTCGCGTTGAACGCTATGATCATAAAGCTGCATTATTGTCTCCTAAAAAATATCTACTTGGTAACAGAATAAAAGAATCGAGGTAAGAAAAAGCGTTTACTATCCCGTTTTGACCCAAGAAGGGGAGGATAACACTACTTATTTTTAAGAAAAAGGTCAATAATTACTAGAGCTTTTGCTCGTATTTTATTTACATTATTTGAATAAATTGACGAATTTATTTTTATAAAATATATGTTAAGTTTATGATTTATATAATTTA
The DNA here is from genome assembly GCF_018860915.1 of Colwellia sp. C2M11. Lineage (GTDB taxonomy): Bacteria > Pseudomonadota > Gammaproteobacteria > Enterobacterales > Alteromonadaceae > Colwellia. Next base: position 73,863 of record NZ_JAHKQD010000015.1, on the reverse strand, counting down.
CTCTAGCTTACTGATGATAGTAGTGTGAGGTATTGATCTTTTTAAACATTATTAAAAAGACTTTTGTAAGTGAGCGGTAAAACTGATTTTATTCTTACGGTTGATGAAAAAAGGAGATTTGATTGTTATTCGAATGTTGAGTGGCACTTGAGGTATAGAAAAGTTTTAATATCCCCTACTGTAAGATTTAGTAGGGGATGACTTGTTTTAATATGAAGCTTGTTAGTTCATTTTTACGGCAGGTAACTACTTCCCATAAGGTAAGTATCTACTTCGCGTGCACAACGACGACCTTCATCAATTGCCCAAACAATCAAACTTTGACCACGACGACCATCGCCAGCAGCGAAGATACCCGGCTTGCTGGTCGCAAACTTGTCATACTCTGCAGCAATGTTTGAACGACCATCTTGCTCAAGACCAAATTGTTCAATCAAACCACCTTCAGGACCCATAAAGCCCATTGCAATAAGTACGATATCAGCAGGAATTACTTTTTCGCTGCCAGCGACTTCTTGCGGGAACATTTGACCTTTGTCGTTTCGCTCCCAAGTAATATCAACAGTGTGAACTGCTTTAACATTACCTTGGCCATCACTTTCAATTTTCTTCGTCATTACTAAGTATTGACGAGGATCTTGGCCTTGAATAGCAATCGCTTCTTTTTGGCCGTAATCAACTAACAAACGTTTTGGCCATTGTGGCCATGGGTTGCTAGCTTCTTCACGTGATTCTGGTGGACGAGGCATAATTTCAAGCTGAATAGCACTTGCGCATTGGTGACGTAATGAAGTACCAATACAATCTGTACCTGTATCACCACCACCAATAACTACCACATTTTTTCCTGCAGCATTAATGAATTGGCCATCTTTATGTTCACTGTCTAGCAAGCTTTTAGTATTTGCTTTTAAGAAGTCCATGGCAAAATGAACACCATTAAGCTCACGACCTTCAACGGGTAAATCCCGTGGTACGGTTGCGCCAATACATAACACAACAGAATCAAAATCGGCTTCAAGTTGTTCAACGCTAACGTCTTTTCCAACTTCAGTGTTGGTCACAAAGACAATGCCTTCTTCAGCAAGAATATCGACACGACGTTGCACTAATTCTTTTTGCAACTTCATGTTTGGAATACCGTACATTAGTAAGCCACCAATTCTATCGGCACGCTCATAAACAGTAACCATATGACCTGCTTTGTTAAGCTGAGCAGCAGCAGCAAGACCTGCTGGCCCTGACCCAATGACCGCAACCGTTTTACCTGTGCGTGCTGATGGTGGTTGAGCAACAACCCAACCCTCTTTAAATGCATGATCAATAATTTCTTTTTCGTGAAGTTTAATAGCAACTGGATCTTCGTTAATACCTAGAACACAAGCACCTTCACATGGCGCAGGACATACACGACCTGTAAACTCAGGGAAGTTATTGGTTTTATGCAATAACTCAATCGCGTCTTTCCAACGACCACGGTAAATTAAGTCATTCCATTCAGGAATAACGTTGTTTACCGGACAACCAGCAACGACTGGTGCAAACTCTGATTTTGCCGACTGGCAAAATGGAACACCACAATCCATACAACGAGAAGCTTGCTTCTCTACGTCTGCTTGTGGAATTTCGTCATAGACTTCTAACCAGTCAATTAAACGTTCACCTGCGTCACGTTCAGTTGGCAAGGCACGACCTACGTTGATAAACCCTGTTGGATTTCCCATAATATATTCTCCTTGGCAGCTTAAGCTTTTGCGCTAGCTAATTTGTTTAAATGGATATCGAATGCTTGAACGGCGATGTCATATTCTGACTCAAACTTACCGCTTTCACGTACGTCATTCATATAGCCTTGCATACGTTTGTAATCAACAGGCATTACTTTAATAAAACGTTTAACGCTGTTGTTCCAATCACTTAATAATTCACTGGCAACATCTGAACCAGTAGCTTCGAAATGCTTAGTAATTAATGCTTTTAACTCAAGGCTTTCAGCATTTGTATCAACGGTTTCTAATGAAACCATTTCCATGTTGCATTTAGGCGTAAAATCATTGTTTACATCAAGTACGTAAGCGATACCACCAGACATACCTGCAGCAAAGTTACGACCTGTTGAGCCTAAAATTACCGCTTTACCACCCGTCATGTATTCACAACCGTGATCACCGATACCTTCAACAACTGCAGTCGCACCTGAATTACGTACACAGAAACGTTCGCCAGCCACACCTCGAATAAACGCAGAACCTGAAGTTGCACCAAAAAAGGCAACATTACCAATTAGAATATTGTCACGTGGTGAGAATTTAGCTTCTTTACTTGGATAAACAACCAAGTTTGCACCCGATAAGCCCTTACCAAAGTAATCGTTTGCATCACCTTCAAGCTCAAAGCGTAAGCCTTTCGCTGAGAAACAACCAAAACTTTGACCAGCAGAGCCATTAAATTTAACGTTAATGGTATTTTCTGGTAAGCCTTCAGCGCCATATTTTTTAGATATCTCGTTAGATACCATAGCACCGATAGTTCTGTCGGTATTGATAACGTCATACTCAAGAGAAACACTGGTTTGTGACTCAAGTGCGGCTTGCGCATCTTTTATCATTTGGCGATCAATAATGTCGTGAATTAAATGCTTTTGATCAATTGATTTGTATAATGTTTCATTCTCACCACATTCTTCTTTATGAAGTAATGGTTTTAAATCAACACCGTTATATTTCCAATGGTCTACATCTTCACGCTGTTTAAGGCATTGCGTTTGACCAACCATCTCTTCAATGCTCTTAAAGCCAAGCTCTGCCATGATTTCACGTAAGCCTTCAGCCATCATGGTAAAGAAGTTAACGAGAATGTCAGCACGACCAGTAAATTTATCACGTAAACCTTTATCTTGTGTGGCGATGCCAACAGGACAAGTGTTTAAATGACACTTACGCATCATAATACAACCCTCAACAACCAGTGCTGTTGTTGCCATACCGTATTCTTCTGCACCTAATAAGGTAGCGATTGCTAAATCACGTGGTGTTTTAAGTTGTCCATCAGTTTGGACTGTAATACGGCTACGTAATTTGTTACGTACTAATGTTTGATGGGTTTCAGCCAGACCAAGTTCCCATGGTAAGCCGGTATGTTTAATAGAGCTTAGTGGCGAAGCACCCGTACCGCCATCATGGCCGGCAATCAATACCACGTCAGCGTAAGCTTTCGTTACACCTGAAGCGATAGTACCAACACCTGCTTCTGATACTAATTTAACGTTAACACGTGCTTCACGGTTAGCATTTTTAAGATCAAAAATAAGCTGAGATAAATCTTCAATTGAATAAATATCGTGATGTGGTGGTGGTGAAATTAGACCTACACCTGGTGTTGAACCACGTGTTTTACCAATCCAAGCATCAACTTTATCGCCAGGTAATTGTCCACCTTCTCCTGGTTTAGCGCCCTGGGCCATTTTTATTTGTAATTCATCAGCGTTAGCTAAGTAATGACTGGTAACACCGAAACGGCCAGATGCAACTTGCTTAATACGTGAGTTCATTGAATCGCCATTTTCTAACGGCGTAAAACGAATTGGATCTTCACCACCTTCACCACTGTTACTCTTACCACCAATGCGGTTCATCGCAATCGCTAATGTTGTATGTGCTTCCCATGATATTGAACCAAATGACATAGCACCTGAAGCAAAGCGTTTGAAAATATTTTCAATAGGTTCAACTTCGCTGATATCAATAGAAGGACGATCACTGCTGATGTCGAGCAAACCACGTAAAGTAAAGGCTTCTTTACTTTGGTCATCAACTGTTTTTGCGTATTCTTTAAATTGATTGATATTGTTACTAGCTGTTGAATGCTGAAGTAAACGAATAACTGTAGGGCTGAACAGATGACGTTCACCATCGTTGCGCCATGAGTACTCGCCACCGGTTGGTAGTAAGTTTTCAATAGCAATACGATTTGCTTCTGGGAAACCTTCACGATGACGTAAAATCGCTTCTTGCGCAATTTGATCTAGGCTTAAACCTTCAATACGACTAACGGTACCGGTAAAGTATTCGTCAATAACATCAGAGTTAATACCTAAGGCTTCAAATATTTGTGCGCCTAAGTATGACTGTAATGTTGAAATTCCCATTTTAGAGAAGGTTTTCAATAAACCACTACCTACTGCAGCAGTGTACTTCGCGGTAATTTGTTCATTTGTTAAATTGCTATCAAGTACGCCTTCGTCACGTAAACCATACATACTTTCTAATGCTAAGTATGGGTTAACGGCAGCGGCACCATAACCAATGACAGCGGCAAAGTGATGTGTTTCACGGATATCAGCAGATTCAAGAATGATATCGGCAGATGAACGTAATTTTTCACGAATTAAATAATGGTGAACAGCGGCTGTGGCTAAAATAGAGGGAATAGCAACATGATCACTGTCAACTTGACGGTCACTTAATATTAAGATCTCATAATCATCTTCAACCGCATTTTTTGCGTACAAACAAATACGGTCAAGTGCTCTTTTAAGGGCTCCAGGTCCACCACTTGCTTTAAAAGTAATGCTAATAGTTTTCGACTGCAAATGATTGTTATCGATATGTTGTAGCTTAAGCAGCTGCTCATTTGTTAGCACAGGCTGCTCAATTTCAACCTTGTGACAATGACCTGCAGTTTCATCAAGTAGATTAAGTGATCTACCAATATAACCGCGTAATGACATCACCAGTTCTTCACGAATAGGATCTATTGGTGGGTTAGTTACTTGTGCAAACAACTGTTTAAAGTAATGCGAAAGTTGTTGTGGGCGATGTGACAACACTGCTAATGGTGTATCTGTACCCATAGCGCCTAATGGCTCTTTTGATGTACCTACCATACCGGCAAGGATTAAATTAAGATCTTCGTTTGTATAACCAAAAGCTTTTTGTATTTTACGTAGTTCTTTTAATGGTGGTTGTGCAATAGATCTTGTTGGTAAAGGTAATTGGTCTAATTCAACTTTATTTTCTTCTAACCATTTACCATAAGGTTTTGCTGAGCTAACTTGAGTCTTAACTTCATCATCACTAATGATGCGACCCTGTTCTAAATCGGCAATGAATATTTTACCTGGCTGTAAGCGACCTTTTTCAACAACTGTTGACTGGTCTACACATAAAGTACCTGTTTCAGAGCCCATCACCAAAGTACCATCTTCAGTTAATAAGTAGCGAGAAGGGCGTAAACCGTTACGATCGAGCGTTGCACCAATGATATTACCATCAGTAAATGATAATGAAGCAGGGCCATCCCAAGGCTCCATTATACAAGCATAGTATTCATAAAATGCGCGTTTGGTTGGATCCATATCTGTTTGTGTTTGCCAAGCTTCAGGCACCATCATCATCATTACTTGTGCAAGCGAACGACCGCTTAATACGAGTAACTCAATTGCCATATCAAGGTTGGCTGAATCTGAATTGTCTTTGTTACAAATTGGATTTAACATTTTCAATTCAGCATCACTAAAGTTAACTGAACTAAATAATGCCTCACGTGCATTCATCCAGTTAATGTTACCGCGTACTGTATTGATTTCACCATTATGTGCAATGTATCGGAATGGTTGAGCACGACGCCATGCTGGGAAAGTGTTTGTTGAGAAACGAGAATGAAACATCGCTAAGCCAGAGATAGTACGTTCGTCTTGAAGATCTAAATAATATTGACGAACTTGCTCAGTAGTAAATTGTCCTTTGTAAACAATTTTAGTCGATGACATTGAGGTGACATAAAATTCATCTCGTTCAGTGATTTGACTATTATTAATTTGATGAGAAGTATATTTACGTAAAACAAATAGCTTACGTTCAAATTCTTGTGCTGATAATTCAGCAGGCTTAGCAATAAATACTTGTTCAATATTAGGCTCTGTTTCAAGTGAAGCTGCACCTAGCATTGAATTATCGCCAGGGACATTACGATAACCTAATAGTGTTAAACCTAACTCAGAAATATTTTGGTTTAATGTTTCTTTACAGGTTTTGCTCAGTTCAGGATCTTTTGGGAAGAAGATCATACCAACACCGTAATTTCCGGCATCAGGTAAAGTTAATCCTAAAGTCGCCATTTCTTGGCTTAGAAAATCGTGTGGTATTTGTATAAGTATACCTGCACCGTCTCCACTTTTAACGTCGAAACCAGTACCACCACGATGTTCCATACAGCTCAACATAGTGAGTGCATTTTCGATAATGTCGTGAGACTTTTTACCCTTTAGATTAGCGACAAAGCCAATGCCACAACTGTCATGTTCAAATTCTGGGCGGTAAAGGCCTTGGGATTTTTTGCTCATATCATTCATTGCGTATTCCTATTTCATCAAACTATTTTTATTAGCTAAATTTTATTTGCTAATTTAAGTCATATATTTTTAATGCTCAAAATTTATACTGCTGATCCTTCAGAACATCATTTAGAATTTTTTGAACATCGAACGTCAGACTTCTACCGAGTCTTTACGGGACGATATGCCATTAATGAAAATCATTATTTAAAGCGGCCGGCAAAAGTACGCTTAAAATGATTTTGAGTCAATCTTTTTGTGAATATATATGCATATTATTTGAATATATAAGAAGATAAGTTGTTCTTAGAAAACTATTTTAATCTTATTTTTTAAATGTTATTTTCTAATTACTTTAATATATTCATGAGGTTATATTTATTTTGTGAAAATGCTTTATAGCTAAACTAAATTATATTTTTTAGTATAAATCACAGATTAATTATAAGTCATTTTTTAACCAATTTGAAGTAGTGAATAAAGAGGTAAAATTTTTTATGGGTATAAATACAATAAAATAGATGAGTGTTACTAGTTGAGCGTTAGTTTATGTGAGTTATTGAATAACTTAGAAAGAAGAAATACGTTTATGTTGAGTAATCGCCCATTAAAAAAGCCTCAGCAATAATGTTGAGGCTCTTTATGGGGCAGATGTTTAAAGCACTATTCTTTTATATTATAGAGCTATGGCTGATAACCGCCAACAACCCCTTTAGTCGTTACACTAACGGCATCATGTGCATGCAGAGATTCAAGGTGATTTATTCTTAACCAAAAATCATCATAGCCTTCTGCTTGATTCATACTGTATTGCAAGCGGCGTGCAGCATCTTCACAAAACATTAAATTTTGTCCATTAAGACGAGCAAATTCCTGTTCGTCTTCACGTTTTACAGCAGCTTGTACCGGTGTTTTTAATGAGTTCTCAATTAAATTAACTAAATCAGTAATAGGGAAGTCGTTAATATCACTGTTAAGCTTTACTTTTACCTCTGCAACTGAGCGTTGAGAGTGCGGTGTAGCAACAATACCTTCGGTTGTACCTAACCATTCATGAATTGAATCTAAATCAACATTAGTATCGTTGAATTTATCCTGAAATGCTTTCTGAATTAATTGTCTTGCCAAAGCTGCAGAGCAAGGACAGGTAGACGAGTAAGGTACGTTAATAGACATTTCTATATCAAGCTTACCCTGATTAAAGTGGCCTATTAAAGTGGTAGGATAAGCCTTCCAACCTTCTTTTCCGCTAATTAAAGATTTTCTACGCAAGTGGTAATCAAAATTGAAAGTAACTTTTGCTTGGTCACTTAAATCACTATGACTACTAATAAAGCCGTCAAGAAGTGTTACTAAACTTTGATAGTTCAGTACATTGCTGGTTGATAACTCGTCGAGAAGTAAATACAGACGTGACATATGAATGCCTTTAGCCTGAGCTTCTTTTAAATTAACAAATGCATCAATATGGGCTGAAACCATACGTTCGCTCTGGCCTTTTGAGGCGACCATAATTGGCATTTCAATATTACTCATCCCTACCCAGTCAAGTGTTCCTTCTGTTTGGGCTGTGGTATGGTTGGCAATATCAGGCATCGTTGTCGGCATTGTGACTCCGCTTTTTAAGCTATAGCTACTTAACTAAGGCTGCGTGATGATAGCTAAATAACCGCGCAACAAGTAAATTCAAGGGCGCACATTCTATCTTATTTTTTATAGCCATACTACTTCAAAATTAATCAATTATTAGCTTAAGATGATTTGCGGTAAACTAATTTTTAATTATGTAAGTGAAACTATGGATGGATACTGCGTAGTCATTTAGAATAGAATTCAAGCAGCAAATACTTATTCATTCACTTGTTATGTTAATAAGTAACGCACTATAAATAAGATGGTAGGTGGTTTATGAATGAAAATGTTGAGTCGACACAGTTAGATAAAGAGCTGCTTAGTGACTATGTACAACGCTTAGGTCACGGCGTGGTAAAACAAATGTTTGATTTATATATTCAACAGGTGGCTTTATATATTAATGATATTGAAAGTTCATTGTTGAGCGATAACTCACAATTATGGCAAGAACATTGTCATAAAATGAAAGGTGCAGCAGGTAGCGTTGGTTTAAAGTCATTACATATACGCTTGAAAGAAATGGAAAAAACCACAATGGGTACGAGTGGTAAAGCTCAACAACTTGCTGAGCTTAAAATTCATAATAAACAAGCGATAGCCGCTTTTGATGATTGGCTCTCAGGTTTGTAGCTTAATGGTTGTTAATTTATATTTATTGTAGTTAAGGCTAGGTTACTTTACCTACAAAACGATAACCTTCACCATGTATGGTATTGATTAGTTCAGGGGTATTATCATTTGATTCGAAATGTTTACGTAATCGTCTAATTGTTACGTCAACAGTTCTATCATTGTCTCGCAAATCTCGACCAGTCATTTCTTTAATTAATTCTTGCCTAGAAACAATATTGCCTTCATTTTTTATTAATAAACGTAACGCTCTATATTCTCCGCGAGGAATAGGAATTACTTCTCCTGTTGGACTAGTCATTTCGCGTGAATGACCATTTAATTTCCACTCATTAAAAGTAACAATAGGTTGTTCTAACTCGATGTCGTTTTTACTGTTACCAATACGGCTTAAAATATTACGCGCCCTAATGGTCAACTCTCTAGGGTTAAATGGTTTTGTTAAATAATCATCAGCACCAATTTCTAGCCCTAGTATTTTATCAATATCACTATCACGACCTGTTAAGAATATTAACCCTAAATTTTTATTACTTGCCAAATTTCTGCCTAGTAATAAGCCGTTTTTCCCCGGAAGATTAATATCCATGATCACTAGGTTGATATCTTGCTGCTCTAGCATAGTGGTCATCGTTTCTTCGTTATATGCTTCAAATACATTATAACCTTCAGCTTCAAATAAATTGCGTAAATTGAAACGTGTAACGTCTTCATCTTCTACTATGAGTATTTGATAATTTTCCATGCCAATTCCGTTAATTTAATAGAGATGTTCAAGCGAATTTTTAATATTATTGTTTTATCGTGAAAGTATAGTTAACACTTTGTAAACCATGTTAACTAAGTCTAAATTAAATAACAATTATATTGCAAACTATTACCATTATTTATTGTTCTAAGGTAAGTAAAGCGGGAAAAATGATATTAAATTTAGTGCCTATCCCTATTTCGCTTTCAAAATCGATATGTCCATTTAAGGCTTGGGTCACAATATTAAACACTAAATGGAGTCCTAAACCGCTTGCACCGCTACCGCGTTTAGTTGTGGTAAAAGGAGCAAATATTTTCGATTTTACACTTTCATCAATACCTGTACCATTGTCTTTATAGCTTATATGTAATTGATCACTCAGATAAAATACAGAGATAGTTATTTCACCATCAGTCTTGCCTTCAAAACCATGAATAATTGAATTTAAAATAAGATTAACCAATATTTGGTTAATCTGTCCGGCTTTACTTTCAACAATAAGGTTGTCAGGACAGTCTATAATGAGATCAATATGTTGTTCATGTAGTTTCGCTTTTAAGGTGATAAATACTTCTTCAAGCAGCGTTTTAAAATTGAACGAATTTGTTTCTGTGCTTGTTTGATCAACTGCCACCTTTTTAAAGCTAGAAATTAATTTTGCAGCCCGATCTAGGTTTCGGTAAATCATCTCTATATTTTCTTCACCCTGAGTCAGGAATTTTTTTAGCTGACTGGATTTTAACGTTTTATCTTCAAAGGCTTGTTTTATTTCCATCAAACGGTCATTCATTAGTGTTGAGGCCGTAACACCCAAACCAATCGGGGTATTTATTTCATGGGCAATACCTGCAACCATGTCGCCTAGAGAGGCCATTTTCTCGGTTTCAACCAACTGCCCTTGAAATTGATGTAATTTTTCCAAAGTTGAAAGCAACTCTTGATTAGATTCTTTTAAAGCATTCGTTCTAGCCTGTACCTTTTCTGCCAATATATTATTTTCTAATAAGGCTTGTTGGTGTGTGTTATCTTTTTTTGTGATGTGCTTCGCTGTTCTATTTAATAAAATATTAATGTTTTGAGCTAAAATATCAAATTCAATAAGTGGTAGGGGGTCTATTTGTTCATTATAGTTTTTACTGTGTGATATTTCTTGTAATGACTCAACTAAAGTAGTGAGTAACTGATTGATTTTATTTTTAATTGAAGATGCTAATATAAAGAAGAGCGTTAAAGCGAATAGCAATAATGCAATCGCAGTGAACGTTAGCTGTCGACTAAAATCATGAATGTTTTTTTTACTTGCTTGAATATACAAATAACCGACTATGGTTTTATTTTGTTTTATTTCTACCACTAACTCTAAATTATTTTTTTGATTTTTAAGAGTTAGTAATTCATCTATTTGAGCAACTTTACTTGGAATTGCTGGATGATAGATGCTTTTATTAAAACCAGTAAAGTAAGTCGTTTCAGTGCCTTCTTTTTTATAAATATGAATATAATTAATGTAGTCAGCTGTCACGAGTTTTTTTAGGTTAGCGTTTGCTCTTTTTTCGGCGCCTTTTGTATTTTCAACTAAGTAGGTTACATTGGCTTGAGCAATAGATTTGGCCCAAGCGCGAGTGTATTTTTCTAACTTTAACTCTTCTTGAGTTTCTACAATATAGATAATACTGGTTAGAATAATGACTATTACGAAAGAAGCTACGCCTAAAATACTGGCGAGTAAAAATCTTCGATTAGATATTAATTTATTTTTTGTTTTCATGGCATAACCATCGCTGAAAAAAATACATTTATCAAGTCTGGTTGACCATTAATTAGCTCTACAGTGATAAATGTTAAATCCTTGTTTATTAATTAATCGTTTGGTTGTTCCTATGTATTCTTGCATGATCGGTAAATACTGTAAAAAACTATTGGCAACTATGGTGATATCTCCACGAGGCTCAATATGAGGCTTAATTCCTCTTAAAAAATCCTCACTTGCTTGATAACTGGTTTTGGTGCCTTGATGGAAAGGCGGATTAGAGACTATATGTTGATATTTTCCTGCTACGTTAGATAAACTATTTGAGGCAAAAACAGTACCAGATAAATTATTTAATGCGAGTGTTTTTTGGGCTGATGTTATTGCTAAAGCACTTACATCCAGTAAGTCTAATTGGGTAGATTCAAACTTCTTACCGATAAAACAGCTGATAACACCTGCACCACAACCAAAATCTAGCACTTTTCCTTGCATAAACTGAGGTAAGTTATCTAATAATAATGCGGTGCCAATATCTAACTTCTTCTGACTGAAAACACCTGGCAATGAAGCGATAGTAAGCGATATATTGTTGATATTAATTTGATATTGTTTAAACCAGTCTTCAATATTGAACGGCTTATTTAAATTTTCAGGGTTAACGATGCCGGCAAAGAGTAAACAATGACGTGCAGCATCTATTTTTTGACAATTCTGAAGAAATTCTCCGGTTAATTTAGGGCTAGATTGTATGCCACCTTTCTTCTCGCCTACTAAGATTACTTTAGCATCGTTGCTTAAATAAGGGGCAATCACCGCAAAAGTAAAAGCAAGTTCATCTTTGCTTTTTGGGAAGTTAATCACAACTAAGTCGTGTTGTCGTTCAGTTTTATATTCGCTAGCAAAACTTGTTTCGACCTGTTTATCAAATTTGTTTTTTATCGCTAAATAATCGACAAAATTAGTATTATGGCAACTTAATTGTGCCTCTGGATTATCAAGTAGATAGCTTTCAATAAAACCATCTGCCATTAAATTAATAAATAAGGGCGTTTTAGCCGATAATAGTGCACTATTTCGTACTAATATTTGGCTGATGTTTGAAGTTGACATAATGATGATTAACAGTGAATAAGTTAGAAGATAGTATTCTACTGTATTCAAGGTTTTTTCTATAGTCTGAATATTTCGATATTGACAGAAAAGTGATAACAATGTTTAAATAGCGGCGTCCCTAATTCAGACTTTTGATTTAATATCAAAAGTTCACCTCTAAATTATTGATATTTTAGATAAACCATCAAGATAAGTGTCAGCAATGTTTATATTTTATAAATGATGACGGCAGTTACTGATAGGAATACAAATAAAATGTTAATAGTTATGAGGAAAGGGGCCAGAAGAGGAGCGTTAACCAGGTAGTTATTATTTGCAATGTTATTTTGCACAGAGATCAAAATCTGATAATAGTAATGAGGGGGATTAGCGCCGAGATAAGTATTTGTTTGATAAAACACTTATCGGTTGTTTACCTTGGTGTCTAACCAAAGTTTAAGGGCTGAATCCCGACAACTGTCACTGATATTGAGCTACCTTAATAGAAGGTAGGTTATAATTGAGTGGAGAGCTTCTGGTCTTTGCATAAAAGCCAATAATAGCCTTAACATAAGGTTGTTATACTTAGCTCTTTATTGTGAATACCTTAAAGCCCTCCGAACTAATTTGTATTGTGCTTAAGCCGATATAAACATTATGAGTTCGAGAGCAATGAATACACAATCACCTACAAATATAAATTCCCAACTTATTGGCAACAGAAACCTTGACGCTTGTTCTTTATGGACAGCTTTAGTGACGCCATTTTTAGAAAATAATCAAATTGACTTTACTAGTCTAGAACGAATCGCAATAGCACAAGCTGAAGCAGGTAACGGTATACTGTTACTTGGTAGCACAGGTGAAGGTTTAGCATTAACCCGTGATGAGCAAATGAGTATTGTTGAGTTTGTGTGCAGTCTACAGCTTAATACACCGTTAATGGTTGCTGTTGGTGGCTCTAATCTAGCAGAACAAATTAACTGGGTTGATTATTGTAACCAGTTACCTATTGATAGTTTTTTACTTGGAACCCCGCTTTATGCTAAACCTGGTGTCGTTGGCCAAACACAATGGTTTAAAGCTCTACTAGATGCTGCTAATTTCCCCTGTATGTTATATAACGTGCCTTCTCGTAGTGGCGTGGAAATTCCCGTTGAAACCTTACAAAATTTGCAAAATCATCCAAATTGTTGGGCAATGAAAGAGGCAAGTGGCGATTTACATAAATTTCTTAATTACCGTGAACAATGCCCAGGTGTAGCACTTTATAGTGGTGAAGATGCCATGATGCCATATCTAGTACCGGCAGGTGCGAAAGGTTTAGTCTCGGTCTGCGCTAATGCATGGCCTCAAGCAACACAAACGTATGTTCAACTATGTTTAGTTGGGCAAACCAACACTATGTTTCCATTATGGAACAGGGCTGTAGCAGCACTATTTTGTGTTGCTAACCCTATCCCAGTCAAAATGTTAATGCAGCAGCAACAAAATATTAAAACACCGATATTGCGAGCGCCATTAACAGACCTTGAATTAACCGATAATACAGAGTTATTGGCATTTGATGAAAAAATTAATCAATGGTTAGTGCAAGCTAATCAATCTTCTTTTATAAATACACATGAAAATAGGAATATCGCATGAATTGGCAAGATGTAATAGCACAATTAGAAACTGGTGCACTACGCGCAGCAACTCAAGATGAAAACGGTAATTGGCATGCCAATGTTGAAGTAAAACAAGGTATTTTAGCGGCATTTAAAGCGGGTGAAAACATTGCTTTTGGTGATAACTATTTAGGTTTTGTTGATAAACATAATTTACCTGCTCGTCAGTTTACACCTGAGGATGGTGTTCGTTTAGTACCGGGCGGTTCATCTGTACGTGCTGGTGCTCATGTTGCTAAAGGCGTCATTATTATGCCACCAGCTTATATTAACGTTGGTGCATTTGTTGATACCGGTACTATGGTTGATAGCCATGCTCTAATTGGCTCATGTGCTCAAATTGGTAAAAATGTTCATGTTTCAGCTGCGGTTCAAATTGGTGGTGTATTAGAGCCGATCGGTGCTAGCCCAGTAATCATTGAAGATAATGCTTTCTTGAGTGCCGGTGTTGTTATTGTTGAAGGTATTGTAGTGAAAAAAGGCGCTGTACTAGCACCAGGTGTTTCATTATCTAAATCAGTACCAGTATATGATTGTGTTAATGAAGTGATGCGTGAAAAAGGCGCTGAAATTCCAGAAAATGCTATTGTTGTTCCGGGCACTCGCCCTGTAAAAGGAGATTGGGCGCAAGCACAAGGCTTGAACATGGCATGTGCGTTGATCGTTAAATATCGTGATGAACAAAGTGATGCGGCATTAGAGTTAGAATCTATCCTTCGTTAATTGTTCAACTTGTTGCTGTATAGTGCAAGTTAAGCGTTAAAGTACTTATAAATTCTTGGGAAAGTATTTTAATTTTCAAAGAATGGGCTAAACGCTTAAGCATAAAAAACACGGAATATTGATTGATGATCAATTCCGTGTTTTTGCTTTTAACTTGAACTATATAGCTTAAAGCTAGATTATTAATAATAATGAATTAATTGAAACTTACAGTGTAATAAATGAATTGAAATATTATGACTAAACCCACTTGGTTCGACACCAATCTTGAAAGTACGTTATTAGCTCATCAATCGCCCGAAGATGAACAAGGCTATTTTGTCTATCAATTAGATACGTTAAAAAAACACCTTGCGACATTACAGCAACAAGATGTGATTAAGCTTTGGTTTGCTGTTAAAGCCAATCCTTTATCTAAAGTTATTCAAACATTAGATAGTGAAGGGTTTGATTTTGATGTTGCTAGCACCGGTGAGTTATCACAAGTATTAGCACAAGGTGTGAATCCTAGCCGTATTTTGAATACAGGTCCCGCTAAATCTAAAAAACAACTTGATGCTTTTGTCAAAAAAGGTGTCGGTACTTTTGTGATTGAAAGCTTAAATCAACTGACTTGGCTTAATGAAGTTGTTAAGGAAAAGCCAGCTAGTGAAAAACCAACGGTATTACTGCGTGTACAATTACAGTGGCCTGATGGTGAAAAGAATCCATTAGGTGGTAATAGCTTAACGCCTTTTGGTTTATCGGTAGAAGAATGGCAACACATTAAAGTAAGTGACTATCCCGAATTAAATATTTGTGGTTTACATATTTTTCAATGGGGCAACATGCTCAGTAATGAAAAAATGTATTCCTTATGGGGGCAAATGGTTAAGCCACTCACTGAACTTGCCAACGATATTGGTATGGAGCTAAAAATTCTTGATTTAGGCGGTGGCTTAGGTATCGATTATCTTGGTGAAGGTAAAACGTTAGCATGGCAGCAAATTATTTCCGATTTAGCTGACATTAAAGCCAAGGCTGGCGTTGATGAGCTTTGGTTAGAGCTTGGTCGTTTTGCGGTTGCTGAATGTGGCTATTATGTTGTTCCGGTAATTGATAGAAAAACTAATTATGGTCAAGAACAATTGGTGTTGGCAGCAGGTATTAACCATCTTATTCGTCCAGCAATAACAGATCAACCTTTTCCAGTTACCTTACTTCGTCAGTCGAATGAGTCAAGCCAATACTTTGATTTACATGGGCCTCTTTGTACAAGTATGGATAAACTTGGTCATTTATCTTTACCAAAAGATGTTGAGGTTGGTGATGAATTAGTTTTTGGTTATTGTGGTGCCTATGGGTTTACTGAAAGCATGCCGTTTTTCTTATGTCACCAATTGGCGGCAGAATATGTAATTCAAGAAAATAAATTAGTTGAAGTTAGAGCTGCGAAACCTGCGAGTTCATACCTTGCATAGTATTCGAATAGTATTCGAGTAATGTTCGCGTAGTTTTGCCTATACCGGTTAATAAATGAGATAAATGATGAATACCTTCAAAAAAAGTATTATGCACGTTGGGGAAATGGCTAGTGGCGCTAAGTTAACCGTGCCTGTTTATTCGTTTGAAAGTGAAAAAAGTAATATAGCCTCTGGGACTCAAAGTACAGCGCCTAATGTTTATATTCAAGCAAATATGCATGGTGCTGAAGTACAAGGAAATGCAGTTATCTTTCAGCTGCTAGAGCTATTAAAAGATTGCAAAATTCAAAGTGATATTACTTTGGTACCTTATGCCAATCCTGTGGCTTGTAACCATAAAAATGGTGAATATACATTAGGTCGATTTGACCCTATTACGGGCGTGAACTGGAATAGAATGTACCATTTTGATGAGTCAATTATAGTACCTTTTGCTCAGCAAAATATTAATGCGAGTGAAGATGAAATTAGAGTAGGATTTGAAAAAGTATTAATCGATCAAATTGAACAAAAGTTGGATCATAATATTTGGGGACTGACTACTGGTCAACGCATTGCTTATCAGTTACAACGTATGGCACATCAAGCTGATATAGTACTCGACTTACATACCGGCCCCATTTCAAGTAAACATTTATATTGCCCTGAATACGCGAAGGCAAGTGCTAGCTACTTTGATATACCTCATACCCTTTTTATTCCTAATGATTTCGATGGTGCAATGGATGAAGCAACTTTTTGTCCTTGGTGGAGCTTGCAACAAGCCTATAAAAAGTTAGATCGAAACTTTATTATGGGCGAGGGGGCTTTTGCTAAAGAGAGTTTTACTGTAGAGCTGGGCTCTCAAGAGCAAATTGATTTGGATGTCGCGCATCAAGACGCATTAGGTATTTTAAGCTACTTACAGTACAAAGGTGTGATTGGGCTTAGTAGTTGCCTAGAAACCCCTTCTGAAGAGGTATCGTTACAAAAAGCTGAGTCATTAGGGTATCAACCTCAAGAAATGACACGCTATGCTTGTTATTTAAAAGATTATAAAGCATTGTACTCTCCTATGGGGGGGATGGTGGATTATTTAGCTGAATTTGGTAAGCCTCTACCCGCAGGTAAGCCATTAGCACGTATTTTAAGAATGGATAATTACGGTGATGGTAATCCATTACATAATGTTATTCTTGATAAAGATGTCCTTCCTATTTTACATTTCGCTTCTGCAAGTGTGAATCAAGGGACAGAACTTTATAAAGTTTTTACCAATTACTTTGAAATATAACGTCGTATAATTGCTGGAATTTAGGTTTGAAACATTCATCATTAATAGATAAATACTTATTGTCATCGCAGCTGCTAACGTTTGATAGTAAAGCGCAGGTACTCGATCTTGCCTGTGGTGAAGGGCGAAATGGTCTGCATGTACTTGAGAATGATATTAATGTTGTTTTTGCTGATATTAATGGTGAATCACTAAATCAGGTTGAACAGACCGTTAATCGTTTGCAGCTAAATACACAAAAGTTAGCGCAATATTGGCAGGTAGATTTTGAGCAAGATCATTTTGATCAAGTCCATTTTGATCAAGGTAACGATAAACCATTAAAGGCAGAAACCTTTGACGCTATTATGGTTTTTCGTTACTTACATCGTCCGCTGATGGCGCAGATTAAAGCTGCTGTAAAACCAGGGGGCATGATTATTTATGAGACCTTCACAGAAAAACAAGCAAAGTTAGGCAGGCCTAAAAATCCTAATTTTTTATTAAAGCCTAATGAACTGCTTGAATATTTTTCAGATTGGAAAATATTGTATAGTTTTGAAGGAGAGGTTTTTACCTCACAAGGTAGCCATGCGAAGCAAGCTATCGCACAAATTGTTGCTATTAAACCTGAATGATTTTAAAACTGGGCCGTAAGTGGAAGCTAGGTCTACAAATCGTCAGTAGTTTCTAGTTTAGGAAAAACTTGGTTTCTGCCTGCATCTTTAGCTTTATATAAGTGTTTATCTGCGCTATTGATCACTTCATCAATACTTTTCGTGCCATCGAATTGCTCAATACCCATACTCGAAGTTACCTTAATTGCTTTATCTTGATAAAAAGTCGTATGGTTTTGTATCTGACCTCGAATTTTTTCGGCCACAACATTGGCATTGGCAGCTGTTGTTTGTGGCAAAATAAATAAGAATTCTTCTCCGCCCCAGCGTGCAATAGAATCTTGTTCTCTCATATTAGACATAAATATCTTTGCTAGCGCTATTAAAATAGCATCACCAGCGTTATGCCCATATAGATCATTTACTTTTTTAAAATAATCTATATCGCATAAAATAATAGACAATGGATCTTCTTTACGTGATATACGAGCTTGTTCTTGTTGTAAAATAGCAAGGGCACCACGACGATTTGATAGCTGGGTTAGCGGGTCAAAATTAGCGAGTTGTTGATACTTTTCACTTAACCTTAATGCGCTTTTATATGAGCGTTCTCTAGAGTATTCATATAGTGCAGAGAGAGCTGTCACGGTTAAAAACGAGTATAACAAACGTAATTTAAATTCCATACTGTATGGCGCATGTGTCATAACATCTGTTGGTATAAACATTATAATACTGATAACGGCAACGAACATCGCAATATTGACTAAGCCGTATTTTAGACCTTGAATAAATAACGAGATAGGAGGAATGATAAATATCCATAATGGTCCTGTCTGTGCTACACCTCCAGTATAAACAAGGTAAAACATAAGAGAATAAAGCGAATATAGAACAATCGCAGAGCTAAATATCGAATTATTAAACTTTTTATAAACATAGTAGCCCATAAAAAATAGCAAACTTGAGCCAAATAAAGTTACAGCTAAGATATAAGTTTGGTTAAATAATGCGATAACCGCCATAGTGGCAAGGATTGACATGCCAACCAAAGAAAAGACAGCAACCACATGAGGCTGATATAATTCATCATCTGATTTGTTAGTTATTTTATGTGTTTTTTGCAAGATGTTGATCTTATTTTTAGCATATTAAGTATTGGTCAATAAAGAAGCATATCAGGTTTTTCGCAACATAATAACTATCTATTTCATTGAGTGTGGAATAAGTATAAGACTCAATTTATTATTAATAAGTTATGCCAAGTAGGTTTATTTTTATATATCACTGATTATTATATTTGATATAGATCAAATAAACCTTTTTTTTCGTTTTGTTAATCGTTAGACTACGCCTGTTTTTTTTCCTATTAAGGGTATCCTCACAATGTCACAGAATGAAGATTTTAAAGATAGTACAGGTTTCGGTTTAATTTCGTTAATTTTAGTAGCGTTTATTGCTTTCCCTCTACTGCCTATGCTTATGGGCTGGTTTACAATGTTACGTTAAATTGTAAAGATGAAAGTAGTCAAAAGGATTGACTACTTCAACCTAATTCCATCTTTCTCTATCGTTAATTTACCATTTTTCAGCAAATTACCCACTGTAGCCTTGAACGTTTTCTTACTTACCCCAAGCGTTCTTTGTATTAATTCTGGTGCACTTTTGTCGTGCAGTGGTAGAAAACCATTATTCTTTTGTAAAGCGTCAACAAGTTTATCTGCAAAGCTCTTTACTGTGTTTTTACTACCACGAGTTAGAATAAGATCTAAGCGACCATCTTCGCGAACTTGTTTGATGTAGCCATCTATTTTCTTACCAATACGTAATGGTTGAAAAATTTCATTGTCGTAAAGTAAGCCCCAATGTAAATCGTTTACTATGGCTTTGAAGCCTAGGTCAGTTTTTCCGCCTATAATTAATTTTACCTTGTCACCTTGTTGATATTCTGCGGGCCAAATATCAATAAATTTATCAAGTTTACTTGATGCAGCAACACGCTCTGTACGTTGGTCAAGAAAAATGCGTACTAAGTAATACTTTCCAACTTCCATTTCAGAATGTTGTTGATTATAAGGAACAAGTAGATCCTTCGGTAACCCCCAGTCCAAAAAGGCCCCCATTTTATTTACTTGTACTACTTTTAAGGATACGAACTCACCTACTTGACCAAGTACTTTTTCAGTGGTTGCTGAAATTCGCTCTGCCGAATCTAAGTAAATGAAAACCTTAATACTATTACCAATTTTACAATCACTTGGTACATGTCGGTTCGGAAGTAATATTTCACCTAAATCTCCACCGTCTAGGTAAACTCCGGTTGGCGTTACTGCAACAACAGTAAGTGTATTGTATTTTCCTATTTCAACATGAGGTGAGTTGCTAGGTTGTGCTGTTGAATCTGTCATTAAAAATGCCGTTATAAGTAGGGAAAATATTGATGAGTATAATAACCGATTCTCTTACGCATTAATAAATTATTTTGGTGGTAAATCTATTCATTTGGCAAACTGTTCCGCTGCAATTTTAGTGGCAATATATTCACTGTGTCTTAAATGAAGTAAATCAGCGATTTTTCGAATGATATGTTCTTCAATACTTGCTAATTCACCATCAGCATAGGCAACTTTCCATAATAATGACACAATTTCGATCCTATCATCTAAGGAGTAGTGTTGATTTAATTTAGACGTAAATTGATAAAAATCACTAGCATTTTCACTTAACTCAAAAGCTTGTTGTAAAACAGTACTGACTTCTTGGTCATTCAGGTTGAATTGTTTAGCTAAAATATTGCTAAGGGTATCCTGTTCACTTTCGGTAAAAACACTATCCGCACGCATTACCTCACAGAGTAGTACCGCAGAAGCAATCTCTATAGAAAGTTGACACTGAGTATTGTCAGCTTTGGAATCTAGTAAGTTATTGAAGAAGTCGGTTATTTTATTAAACATGATTAATCCTTTCGTACAAAAGTTGTTAATTTAACAGGTATTATTTGTGAAAAGTTAAAAAGTGGTGAAATAAGCCAATAAGTGACTTAATTATTTAGTGTATGATATTTTTATCTAAAAATCTCTTTTTAAATAAATATTGCAATATATTGATAAATAAGGGATAAGTATACAAAATTGGTGTTTTTGGTTTTTTTTTACAAATAGGCGTGTTTTTTGTAATAAACAGTAACATGTTTGATAAATTTCGTTATACCATATTCGTTATTGTTCATTCAGATAATCAGAGAATTGATATTCGTTTTCTGTATAAAAATAAAATTAGATTATTAAAGGGATAAAACAGTGGCTCGTAAAAAACAGATTATCATACCTATCGCCATTTTAGCTATTGGTATTGGTGCTTATATTGGTTTTTCTAGTATGAAAAAACCACCAGAAGAAAAAGCTGAAGTGGATAATACACCAATCGTTGAAGTTAAAAATATTACTGTCATGCCAATGACGATGAAAGTAAGCTCTTATGGCGTGGTAAAACCCAAATATGAAACAACGATTGTTGCGCAAGTAAGTGGTGAAGTTGTTGAACTAAGTGATACATTCGTTCGTGGTGGTTTGGTTAAAAAAGGTCAATTATTAGCTAGAATCGATCCTAATGATTATCATGCTGCGCTTATTGACGCTCAGGCAAATATGGCATCGGCACGTGCTGCATTAGAAACTGAAGTAGCACAAGGAAAGGTTGCTGAAAAAGAATGGCAACAGATAACGGATACCTCGCCTACTGAACTAAGCCTGCGCAAACCGCAGCTTGCACAAGAGTTAGCGAATGTTAAATCTGCTCAAGCAGCTATTTTACGTGCCGAGCGAAATTTACAACGTACTGAAATCAGAGCACCTTATGATGCTATGATTAATAGCCGAAGTATTGGCTTAGGCTCCTTTGTCGGTGTGGGCAGTGAAATAGGAATGTTATTAGGTACGGCTATTGCCGAAGTTCGCTTACCTGTTGCCGATAACCAGCTACAATATCTTATCGATCAAGGTTTACAATCAACGGTAAATTTATCCGGTACATTTGCTGGTGAAGAAATACAATGGCAAGCGAAAATAGTGAGAAGTGAAGGTGTTGTTGATGACAATAGTCGAATGACCTACCTAGTCGCCGAAATTCAAGATCCTTATTACCTTAATCATAGTAACAAAGAGCATGATCTGCCGTTACGTTTTGGCTCTTATGTGACAGCTAAAATTTTAGGTATAAATATTGAACATGCGAGTATTGTCCCTCAATATTTAGTCGTAAACGAGCAAGTTGCACTTTTAGATAGCGAGTCAAAACTTCATTACGCCGATGTTAATATTGTTCGTCAAGAAGGAGGGGATGTGGTTATCAATAAAGGGTTACTTGATGGTGATCAGTTGATCGTGTCTTCATTAGATTACCCTGTAGAAGGAATGAAATTATCATTAGTAACTGATATACAAGAAAAAACAAATGATAACAGTAGTACATCACCAGAAAAAATTGATGTTGTTAATAATGAAAACGAAGGGGAGTAATGATGAGTTCTCTTTCGGATAGTAGCGCAAAAACAGAGAAGAACCCCTCAAAAATTGATGAGTCTATTGATACTAATACCGGTATTATTGCTTGGTTTGCCCGTAATACTATAGCAGCTAACTTGTTAATGGTTTTTATTTTGATTGGTGGCTTTTTAACCATAAAAACTATTGACAAGCAAATGTTTCCACAAGTAAAAATCAACTGGGTTTCCTATGTTGCGCAATATCCTGGCGCAGCCCCGCAAGAGGTAGAGGAAGGTATTACCATTAAGATCGAGGAGGCACTGAAAACAGTGCAAGGTCTTAAACGTGTAATTACTTACTCTAACAGAAATTTTTCTAATGGTTTTTTTGAAGTAGAGCTCGATTACGATCCTCAAGTGGTACTCGAAGAAATTAAATCAGCGATTGATTCCATTTCAAGTTTCCCTGATGGCATGGAACGCATTAAAGTTGAAAGAGAAAAATTTCGCCAAGAGGTAATGTATCTTAGCTTGTATGGTGATTTAACGAATAGTGAATTAAAAGAACTAGGGCGTAAAATTCATCATGAAATTCAACAATTACCTAAAATAAATATTTCTGAAATCTATAGTGGCTTAGATTACGAAATTTCTGTTGAAGTCAGTAAGGACAAATTGAGAGAGTATGGTTTAAGTTTTGTCGATGTGGCCAATGCTGTACGTGGCTCATCTCGAAATATGTCTGCTGGGCAAATTCGTGCCGAAAATGGTTATATAAACCTTAGGGTCGAGAATCAAGCTTATCGTGGTCATGAGTTTGAACAAATCCCTGTTATTACGTTGGCTGATGGTACTAAAATATTATTAGGGGATGTTGCTACAGTGATTGATGGCTTTGAAGAAGGCATTCAATACTCTAAGTTTAATGGTAAGAATTCAGTTACCTTGTTTATTGGTGCTGCAGACAATCAAAGTATTACTGATGTTGCTCAGGTAATTAATAGTTATGTAAAGAGCAAAGACAGTGTTTTACCAAAAGGTGTGAAGTTAGAGACATGGGTTGATATGACCTACTACCTTGAAGGCCGTTTAAACATGATGTTAAGCAACATGGAAAGCGGCGCGGTATTAGTTTTTATTATGCTAGCTCTGTTCTTACGTGTACGTTTAGCATTCTGGGTGATGATGGGATTACCTGTGTGTTTTCTAGGTACGCTATTAGTGATGCCAATGGAGTTTGTTGGTGTCACTATTAATATTATTAGCCTGTTTGCTTTTATTCTTGTACTCGGGATAGTTGTAGATGATGCGATTGTCATGGGGGAAAGTGCGCATGATGAAATAGAAGAGCATGGACATTCAACCGAAAATGTTATTCGTGGTGTTAAGCGTGTCGCTATGCCCGCTACCTTTGGGGTGTTAACTACTATTGCCGTATTTGTACCTTTCCTTTTTGGTGAAGGGCCTTCTTCTGCATTTGGTAAAGCTATTGGTGCGGTTGTTATACTTTGTTTAATTTTTTCTCTTATTGAATCGAAACTCATTTTACCTGCGCATTTAGTTAAAATGAAAATAAAGACCTTTAACCCTAAAAATCCGCTAGATAGGCTTCGTCGTTGGATTGATATTAAATTAAAAGCTTTTATTGACACTATGTATCGACCAGCATTAACAATGTGTATTGAATATCGTTATGCGGTGTTAATGTTTTTTATTAGCTTAATGTTGTTAAGTGGTGGCTTATTTGGCGGTGGTTTTGTTCGATATATTGGTCAGCCTCAAATCCCACATGATTTTCCTAGTGTCAGTATTGAAATGAACGTAGATGCTGCTGAGAAATCTACATTGGAAGTATTGTTGAATATTGAACGTATTCTTTACGCCGTTGATGATGATATTCAAGCACAATATGGCAGTTCAATGATTGCTGATATGCAGGTTGATTTACGTAGCCGTACTAGTGGTAATGTGATGGTTAAGTTAGTTATTCCAAAAGAAAGGGCGATTAATACTTTTGAATTAGCGGATTTATGGCGAAAAGCTATTCCTGATTACCCTGGCGTTAAATCGTTATCTATCAATGATAATTTATTTGGCGGCGGTCGCGATGATGGTGACGTTGCTTTTAAATTAGAAAGTACTGACGATGCACAATTACTCGCAGCAGCAAACGACTTAAAGGTTAAACTTAATTCGTTAAAAGGTGTTGGTGATGTTAATGATTCTCGTCAAACCAGTGCTAAAGAAGTTCAGTTGGAACTTAAGCCATTAGCTTACAGTTTAGGGTTAACTTTAGCTGAGGTAGCATCACAAGTTAGCTATAGTTTTTATGGTCTTGAAGCACAACGTATTTTACGTAACAGTGAAGAGATAAAAGTGATGGTACGCTATCCACTTGAGCAACGTAGTAGTATTGGCCATGTTGATGATGTGATGATTCAAACGTCTAATGGTGCTGAATTACCATTATCTGAACTTGCTGAAATATCATTAACAGATGGCGTTACACTTATTCGTCGTGAGGGTGGTAATCGTACAATTAATGTTTGGGCAAGTGTTGATTCTGAGCAAGTTGAACCATTTGAAATAGCCAAAGATATTCGTGATAACTATATTCCTCAACTGTTAAGGCAGTATCCGAGTGTTCAAAGTGAATTGTCAGGTAGTATTCAGGAAGAAATGGATAGCGCAGGTGAGCAATTCAGAGACTTTATGATTTCGTTAATGGTTATTTTCTCTTTACTTGCCATTCCGCTAAAGTCCTACTCACAAGCGTGTATGATTATGGTGGTAATTCCTTTTGGTGTGATTGGTGCTGTATTTGGGCACTTTATATTAGGGATGGATTTAAGTGCATTATCCATTATGGGAATTTTAGCGGCATCAGGGGTTGTGGTGAATGATTCCTTGGTAATGGTTGATTATGTCAATAATGCGCGTAAACGTGGAGAGCGTTTAAAAGACGCTGTTATCCATGCAGGTACTAAGCGCTTTAGAGCAATAATGCTAACCTCATTAACCACTTTTATTGGTTTAGTGCCTATCATCTTTTTTGAAACCAGTGCTCAAGCGCAAATTGTTATCCCAATGGCAGTATCCTTGTCGTTTGGTGTGCTTTTTGCCACTGTAGTTACGTTAATCTTTATTCCAAGTTTATATGTGATTATTGAAGATTTACGTGGTGTTTTTAGTCGTAAAAAGAAACAAAAGTCAGTTAATAATCCGGTTACACAGGCTTAAACAAAGTCTCAACTAGTGTATATATTTTGCTACGTTGAGTTTTGTTAGCAAGTTTTAAAGTAAAGCCACTGCATTGTCAGTGGCTTTTTTGTTCTATACTCGTTAATCTTAGCGCATAGGATAAAATCTTAATTAATGATATCAAGCGTTAATTAAGCCACAGTGGCAAGAAGATTAAATCGAGTCGTATGCTTTCCAACTAAAAACATCTTTTGATGACAAATAACTATTTTACTATCGAGCGGTCAGTATGAATTTACAGAAAAAAGCAAAACTATTAAAAAAGGTTACTTTTGGGTGTGTATTAGCATTATGTACTCAAAGTGTATTTTCAACATTGGTTTATGCTCAAGAACCAACCGTGAAAGCTAAAAGCATTTTTCATCAAGATACTAGTTCAGGCTTATTAACGCTCAACACACCAGAATTACAAACCGCTTTGTTTAGTGATGATAAGGCGATAATCATTGCATTACCATTACCTAGTGGCGCACTCGTTAATTTTGAATTAACGCCTGAAAGTGTGATGTCTGAAGGGCTTGCTAAAAAATACCCTCATATTCGAACATTTTCGGGGGTAGCGGTTGATAATAGCAACAATACCGGTCGTTTTGATATTACATCCAATGGTTTTCATGGCATGTTTTATTATAATGGAGAACGGGTTTTTGTTGAGCCTGAAAATATTTATATTGAAGAAAAAGCAGCCCAGTCTTTAGCAAAAAGCCAATCATCAATAGTAACTTCAGAAAATGCTTCTCCTGTAAAGGTGCAACGCGTCTTTAATAGTGTAAATGCTAAATATACAAGTTACATTAAAGAAAATAGCCGAGTACAAGATAAAAAATTACTTACCTTTCATCAACCCAAAAATATTACGCAGTTATCTACCGCTTTAGAAAGCTTATCACGAAATAAAATGAGTAAAGAAGAAGGTGCTAACAACACTGAAAGTGTCTTAACAACATATCGTATCGCTATATCTGCAGCGGCAGAATATACAGAATTTAATGGTGGTACAGTTGATACTACTATGGCAGAGATAATCACTTTAGTTAACCGGTTAAATCAAATTTATCAGCATGATTTAGCGATAAAATTAGAGTTAGTCGAAAATAATGATTTGTTAGTTTTTACCGACGCAGAAACAGATCCCTTCAATAATAACAGTGATGATGGCGGGCTAAATACAGGTGTTATTAATAGTATTATTGGCAGTGATAATTATGATATAGGTCATGTGCTTAATACTGATGGTGGCGGTTTAGCTGTGCTTGGTGCTGTGTGCCACCCAATATATAAAGGTGATGGCGTTACTGGCGACTTAAATCCTACTAATGATGCTTTTTATATCGATTATGTTGCTCATGAGATAGGCCATCAATTTGGTGCTGAACACAGCTTCAATGGTACAGGAGGAGCTTGCTCTGGTAATCGTGTACAACGCTCAGCTTATGAAGTGGGTAGTGGCTCAACAATTATGTCTTATGCAGGGCTTTGTGATGATCAAAATCTACAGTCGCATTCTGATGCATTTTTTCATGCAAGATCAATCGATCAAATACATGCTTATTTAGAAAGTAGCGTTGGTGACAGCTGTGGTATTGCTTCTGTTGATAGCAATAATGTCGCTATTGTTGACGCCGGTTTGGATTATACTATTCCGGCACGAACACCATTTAAATTATCAGGTACCGCTACAGATGTTGATGGCGATGAGCTGAGTTATAGTTGGCAGCAATTTGATTTAGGGGAAAAAAGTGCTTCGCTTGCCGAGCAAGTGGACGATGGAACACGACCTTTATTTCGAGCTTTTCTACCAAACGAACATGCCACTCGATTCTTTCCACAATTATCAAACGTACTTACGGGCACTCATACTATCGGGGAATCATTACCCACCACAAATAGAGACCTTAACTTTCGTTTGATGGTTTTTGATCAAAATGGCGGTGTTAGTTATGATGAGACTACATTAACGGTTGTTGATTCAGGAGAAGCTTTTTCTCTTAATTCCCCATTAGCAGAAGATGTTTGGACAGAAAGTGATAATAATATAAGTTGGCAAGTTGCTCAGACTGATACCTTACCTATTAATTGTGCGGCTGTTGACGTTTTACTTTCAAAAAATAATGGAGAAAGTTTTGATATAACGCTAGCTAATAATATAAGTAATAACGGTAATGCTACGCTATCAATAGACAGTTTTTGTCCGAATGACATTAATACTGCTGAAGCTAGAATTAAGCTTGTTTGTAGTGATAATATTTTTTATGCCGTAAACCAAGGAGCCTTTAATATTAATAAGGCATTAGCTGCTAAGGATCTTGTAATTACTAGCCAACAAGCTATCTCGCTTGTTCAGGGAAACAGTATTGAGTTAACCAATGCATTATTTACTTATGCATGTGAAGCGGCAGATTCAATAACAATTCAAGCGGGTGATAATTATACTTTCCTAGGGCAAATGGTTACGCCAAACAGTGATTTTTCTGGCGAGCTTGTAGTGTCTGTTGTGATAAGTAAAGACAATGTCAGTAGTTCCGTACAGCTGGTTAATCTTACCGTTGAAGCAAAGACAGAGCCTACCTCAGAGCCTGAAGCAGGCAATGATAAATCATCTGGTAGTATGTCTTGGTTATTATTATTCACCTTTGCGTTACTATGGCGTCAAAAAAGGAGTTGTAGCAAATGAAATGGAGCATCCTAACGTTAGTCGTGGCCTTTTGTGCGAGTTGTACAAATCAAACTTTTGTTGATAGCACAGCCACAACTGACACTAATTTAGAAGAAACAATGCAAGAAAGTACACAGGAAAGTAATCAGACACCGGCAAGTATCTTGGAACATACTGATGAAGAAAAGCTAAACCAAGCACTGGCGTTAGCAATAGAAAATAAAGACTATCGGTTACAGACTACGTCAACAAGAAGTATCAATATTCCTGGCGTACACCCTAAAGATTATCAAGCAATGATTGCATTATGTGGAAAAAAATATAACTCTAATACGGGGGATGTTATTCGCTCTGAAGAGGAGCGATTAGCGCGTAAAAAAGAGCTCAATTTTATGCGCCAATATAACGAGAGAATGATAACTATATGTCAGGAAAAGAGCAGCCAATAGTCAATTAATTATTCATCAAAAGAAAATTCAATGTAGGCCTTACCCAGTTCGCCTCGTAGTGCGATAACGACGACAGGTCCTTTGGATTTATGATGAATGCTATGATTTTTTCCAGAAACAACAATAGGGGTTGCCATATCAAAATCAAAGCCCTTTTCACTAAGTAAACGTTTTGCGCCACCAGTAACCATATTAGTGATCTCACCCACTAAATCTGTTATTTCGTCATTTATCTCATCGGGTGCTTCGCCAACCATTCCCTTCATTGTTGCTAGTGCTAAAGGAGCATCAAATGTAATAGATAGAGAGCCTTTAGCTTCAGGACTGATCATACCTATTAACCCTGATACATCACCCATCGAGGTTTCATCTTTTTTCAATGTTGGCTTTTCTGGAATTAATTCCATATGTGCCATTGTTGACATTACATTAAGCATTGATGATAAAAATGGGTTAATAAACTCTACTCTCATGTAGCTTTCGCGCCTTTAGTTATTTGCAATAGCTTGATTTTGCACACTTCTGAAACAAATGTAAATCAAACTGGACTATTTATTTATATTAATCGATTATTCGAAAGTAAACATAGCCACTTTTGGCGATTTATGGTGATGTTAGATTAAATATTAGACTCGCTTAGCCTATACCTTATAAAGGTAAACTTGAACGATGCAAGCTCTTTATCGCCATTAAATTAAGAACTAACCTTAGCTCAAGTTTGTATTAAGTATTTAATTAGCCAAAACCATGATGATCATTTACATTAACTAAATGATAGCGTTGTCATTTGAGACAAACTTTACTTTAACTACTTTAGGATTTTGATTTATGACTCGATATCTTGCTCTTGATGCTTTTAGAGGTATTACGATTGCCTTAATGATTTTAGTTAACACGCCTGGTACTTGGGGACATGTTTATGCACCACTTTTACATGCAGATTGGCATGGTGCTACGCCAACAGATTTAGTGTTTCCATTTTTCTTGTTTATTATCGGCTCAGCGATGTTTTTCTCTTTTAAAAAAAGTGATTTTACTGCGAATTCAGAACAATTTTTAAAGATCCTTAAACGTGGCTTTATCATGTTCTTTATTGGTTTTATGCTAAATGTAATACCTTTTGATACGCCACTGGAAGATTTACGAATTATGGGGGTATTGCAACGGATTGGCATAGCATATGTGATAGCCGCCAGTTTAGTTTTATTGTTAAATCGTCGTGGTATTTTTATTATCTCAGGAGTTATTTTGCTTGCTTACTGGGGCTTATTGGTAAGCGTAGGAGAGGCAGGTTTAACGCTAGAGGGGAATATTATTCGACAGTTCGATTTAGCTATCTTAGGTGCCAATCATATGTATACGATGCGTGATGTTAGTTTTGACCCTGAAGGCCTGCTGAGTACTATTCCTGCAGTAGTGAATATGTTGCTAGGGTTTGAATTAACACGTTATTTAACCAGTATTAAAGAGAAAAAATCGAGTGTTATTAAACTTATTATTATTGGTAGTCTTGCGATAGGGCTTGGCGCTTTGTGGCATCTTGTACTGCCTATTAATAAACCATTATGGACGAGTTCATATGTAATATATACGACCGGATTTGCATGTCTTTTATTAGCCATATTTATTTGGTTAATTGATATAAAAGGTCATGAAAAACTAGTGTCGCCGTTACTTGTGTACGGCACAAATCCTTTGTTTGTTTATGTATTGTCATTTGTATTCGTAACGACTTATTTGATAATACCTGTAGGAGATAGTAGTTTGTATCGTTGGTTATATGAACAATATAAGCTTTTTGCTGAACCTACATTAGCGTCATTTTTGTTTGCATTGTCGCATGTGATTTTATTTTGGTTCGTGTCGTTGAAGCTTTATCAACATAAGATATTTATTAAAATATAAGTTTTGAATTAAGCCTTTGCTTTATCTGAAGTATTAAGGTTAGTATGATTTAAATAAAAGGGATAAAACGTTAGTAATATTATTATCAAGAGAAGTATTAAAGAGTGAAGAAAATTAAATTATCTCAAGATGAGAATTTATCTATTAAAATCAGTCATCAGCTGTCGCCACAGGCGTTACAGCGTATTGATCTTTATTTTTCATTACCTGTTGAAATGGGCATAAGTCCAAGCACTTTAAACGCTGAAGATTATTTCTATAGCAATATTACAAGCCATAGTGCTTATCATTCAGATCAAGTGCATCTCCCTTTAGTGCGAAGTCGTTTTATCAGTCAACGTTTTGAAGGCGAAGATGATGGTCAGAGCGACTATCGCTTGAACCTGAATTTATACTCTTATCAGTTAAAAATAGCGCTTGATACTGACATCAAACAAACCTTGAAATTGAAAAATGCAGAAGAGTTTTATCCCGCAGCTATTGAAGTAGCAGATCAAATCGCAGGTTTAGTGAAAAAGTTACGTCGCTATACCCCCTCTGATACTAAGCTAAGTTCTTTTTTTGAGAATGCCGATAATTACTTAAGTTGGCATATTGAGCAGTCATTCTTAAAATTACTGTCTAAAGGTCCAAAAAGTAGTGAATTTACGGCTGAACGAGAGTATTTATTTGCTTTTTGCCGCGGAGAGAATGCTTACCGTATCGAATGTAAATATAACTCTCAAGTAACACTCGAAGATCCGAATCGTATTACCAATAAAATGAGGTTATTACAGCGTTTAATTGAGTACGGTATTGTATTTCAAAAGAAAACTCGTTATTTGGATTTACATTTAAAACGTTTAGTTCGAGGTACTGTTACCGCTGTGATTATGGCGTTTGTGATGGTATTAGTTCTTAATGCTCGTTCAAGTTTTACAGAAGTAACCGTTGCGTTAATTGCTTTTTTAGGCGTTATTTATGGCTTACGAGAAACATTTAAAGAAGATGTTACCAGTTTAATTTGGCGTAAAATACAAAAAGGCCGACCCAAATGGCAAAACTTATTTCGTCATAGTGTTAACCAAAAGCGCATTTTAAGTCAGATATTATGGCTAGAATATATCAATACCAAAGATTTGCCCAAAGGCGTGAATGAATTACTTCAACAACGTCGGCAACAAAATAAACAAGCTGCGCGTTTACTGCACTTTAGGTGTGATAATAAAGTATTGTCTAAAGAATTTTTGCCCGGTTTTGATGAAATACAGCAGCAAGTGTTTTTTAATTTAACACCATTTGTTCGCTTTTTGAAAAAAGGGGCTGGCCGTTTATATAATTTAGAAGGGCAAAAAATATCAAGTCAGGCCGTTGAACGACGATATCAAATTAACCTGATTCTTCGCAATGTCGATCATGATGGTGAGAATATTCAGCGATTTAAAATTACGTTAAACCGTAGCGAAATTGTCAATATTGAAGCTATATCGGGTTCAGATACCTAAAAATGTGATAATAAAAGTAAAGGTAGTAGGACGTAATGAAAGCTAATTTTTCTCTTGATGATTTGCGCTGTTTTTGTGCCGTAGCAAAGTTAGCGAGCTTTAAAGATGCTGCAATTAGTCTTGATATGCCTCTATCAACTCTAAGCAGGCGAATAAAGCAGTTAGAATCCGATTTGCAATTAAGGTTATTAAACCGCGATGCACATCGGGTAACATTAACCCATACAGGGGAACAATATTTTTTACGCTCTAGTGCTTTATTTGATGAACTTGATGACATTGATCACGATCTCCATAAAGATAAACATCAAGCCAAAGGAAAAATAAGAGTTACAGCGCCTATTTATTCGGGCACACAATTCTTACGACCTATTTTTTATGATTTCTTGCAGGAAAACCCCGAAATTCAATTAGATTTGCGGTTTTCAAACAAATTAATTGATATAGAAGAGCAGGGTATTGATGTGGCATTTAGAATGGGCAATCCGGCACTTGAAAACTGGATTGTGAGACCATTAAAGTACACCCACAATATTTTATGTGCTCACGCCAACTATATCGCTGATGATATTACTCACCCTGAACAGTTATCCAATCACGCAACTATTATCAGTTATCCTTTGATACCTTGGCGATTACAAAATCAAGAAACAAATGAGGAGTTTGATTACCATCCTAATAAATCTGTTCGTTTAGAAGTAGATGAAATTCAAATGGTTACACATGCAGTTAAAGCTGGGCTCGGTATCAGTTATTTACCTGATTATTTAGCATTACCTTTAATAGAGTCAGGTGATATAAAGCGCATTCTTCCTCAGTGGCAGAGTAAAGATCGCGCGTTTTCTATGCTTTATCGCGATCGCAATAATATGCCACTGCGTGTAAGGCTATTTATTGAGTATGTTTTACACAATTTCCATTAAACTTTATTTCTACCAATAATAACGGTTGCTATACCGCCTAAAACGAGGGCACAAGCAATAATCAGCCGCATAGTTACCGATTCAGATAAAAATATAACACCACCAATAGAGGCTATAACTGGCACAGATAATTGTACTACAGCTGCTTCCGTAGCAGATAAACCTGCTAAAGCAATATACCAAAGTGTATAGCCAAGCGCTGAAGCCGCCGCTCCGGATAATATCGCTAAAATAATTCCTTCAGTAGAAATTTGTATATGAGGAAACATCACAAATGCCAGTATTACAACAAACGGAATAGTGTAGCTAAAATTAACCGTAGTATCTCGTAGTGGAGTAATAGAGCCGCGGCCCGTTAACGTGTAAATTCCCCAAGCCACACCTGATATTCCCATTAACACAAAGCCAAATACGCTAGGTGTTGTAACGGTTGGATAAATTAAATAGGCTAAACCAGAAAAAGAAACAATAATGCCGATCCATTCGGTTTTATGTAATTTATTCCCTGAAATGATACTCGCAATGATCATGGTAAGCTGAACAGCACCAAATAATACCAGCGCGCCTGTACCTGTATCTAAAGAGACATACGCCAATGAAAAAGTGATAGCGTAAGTAAATAGCATCAGTGCCGCTTTCCAACTACCTCCCTTTGTTAGTTGTGTATTGTTTTGTTTTTTTGATTTCATATTAAATAAAATATATAAAACGAATAACATTACTGCGCCTGATACCAGACGAATTGCTGTAAAGCTTGAGGCATCAATAGCGCTGTCTTTTAAAGCCATTCGCCCTAAAACTGAATTCGCAGCAAAGGCGATTAACGCTGCTACTGTATACACAATAGTCTTGAGGTTTTTATCTGATATCTTATTCAACTGAGTACCTACTTATTAGAATATAACGTGTCGCTAAATGATAAAATTTTTACAGTCATTACTTTAGCGAAACTTAATTAAATACAGGTTAACTTCTTTGTTAAAAGACTACCAGTGTCTTCTACATATCAGCTTTACTGTAAGTTGTTTGATGAAGGTTCTAGATTCATTGTATACTACGCCTCCATTTTTAAAGAATAGGTATTAGTATTGAATACCATCATTCTATTGGGGTATACCAAATTGAGAAAGGGTATAAATATAGCGATATTTTATTTATGAACTATTCTACCCCAACTAATTCTTCTGAGAGTAAAGTAATATGTTAGATCACAAGCTATCTGTAGCCCCCATGCTTGATTGGACTGATCGTCATTGTCGTTATTTTTATCGTGTTTTGTCGGCACATACCGTGCTTTATACTGAAATGGTGACCACTGGGGCTATTTTACATGGTCGAGGTGATTATCTTTCTTATAACGAGGCAGAGCATCCATTGGTGCTGCAATTAGGTGGCAGTAACGTTAAAGATATGACGGAATGCGCTAAAATCGCAGAGCAGTATGGTTACGATGAAATTAACATTAATGTTGGTTGTCCGTCTGACCGCGTACAAAATGGACGCTTCGGTGCTTGTTTAATGGCTGAGCCGACGCTTGTGGGGGATTGTGTTAACGAAATGCAGAATGCGACTAATATCCCTGTTACTGTAAAGTCACGAATTGGCATTGATGACTTAGATTCTTATGAGTTTTTACATACTTTTATTGATGAAGTGGCGAAAGCCGATTGTAATCACTTTATTATACACGCAAGAAAAGCATGGCTAACGGGATTAAGTCCTAAGCAGAATCGTGATGTTCCACCTTTAGATTACGAACGTGTTTATCAAATTAAACGAGACTTTTCTAATTTAAATATTTCAATTAATGGCGGTATTAAATCGTTAACTGAAACCCAAGAACACTTACAACATGTTGATGGCGTGATGATAGGGCGCGAAATATACAGTAGCCCTTACCTCTTGTCTGAGGTTGATCAGCAAATTTATGGCGTTGATAAACCACTTATTTCTCGTGAGCAAGTTATCAATGCTATGGCTGACTATATAGATGCATATATCAGTATAACGCCTGAACACGGTAGTAATAGAGCCTGGCACGTATTACGCCATATGTTAGGAATGTGTAATGGTTTAGCGGGCGCTCGACAGTTTCGTCGTGATTTAAGTGACTGCTCGAGCAATTCGAACGCTAACGGCGATAGTTTGAAACAGGCATTTGCTAAAGTTGTGCTACCTGAGTAAAAAAATAACTTATTGTTGTCCTACTGATCATTTGTTTGGATCAGTAGGGTGAAGCTCTCCACATTATTTATGATAAATATAGCCTATATTTAAAAAGCCCTTATACCTATTGGTATTTCCGTATAGCTATCATCTCTTATATTGCTAATATTTCTGCTACTTCCGTATAGCTATCATCTCTTATATTGCTAATATTTCTGCTACTTACTTGCTTTAACACCGCTCATTTCTTCGATTTAACATTGGTTATCTAATCGTAATATTGTTTTTTCAGAGCTCAAAATTATTGGGTAAATTATCGACTAAATTATCTAATAAGTCGTTGGTCAATTTAACCAATGGTTAGGTCAATTTGGCTATTTTTTAGTTTGACATATTATGTCTTGTTATCTGGTGGATTATGGTTGCTTTTGTTAATTTATTTTAAATCAACAATTTAAGTGTTTTTTATTATTTGGCACGGCACTTGTAATAGTTATTACATGAACACAACCTGACAGTAATTAAAATACGGTTAGGTCTTAATAACATTATTTAACCTGAACTAGGTTTACTTAACAATTACACAACACATAAGAAGGAATTTCAACATGAAACATTTTAACCGCAGAGCTATCAGCGTTGCTTTATTAATCACTTTAGGTGCAGCTTTTAGCGTAAATGCAAGTGCAACAGAGTCGGCTAGTATCGAAAAGTCATTAAGTGAAATGGTAATGCTACAAGGGGAAAAAGTGATGAGCGATCTAACCGTGCAATTACAAGAATCTATCATGGAGGAAGTTAATCGCTTTAGTGCAAGTTTTTATTTTGATGAATCAATAGAGAAATCTATCGCTTGGTTAACAGAAGAAGAGATCACTAAAAATGAACAGCAGGTTAGCCAGCTAAAAAAACTTTAATAACTGATAATAAATAACTGAAATAGTAGGAGAAAAACAATGGGATTATTTACACGTTTTACCGATATTGTTAACGCTAATTTAAATAGTATGCTTGATAAAGCTGAGCATCCTGAAAAAATGATTCGCTTAATTATTCAAGAAATGGAAGAGACTTTAGTTGAAGTGCGCGCAACGGCAGCAAAAAATATTGCTGAACAAAAAACGCATAAACGTAGAGTAAAATTTGCAGAAGAAAGTGTGGAACAGTGGCAAAGTAAAGCTGAATTGGCTATTGCAAAAGATAGAGAAGATCTTGCTAAGTCAGCATTGGCACAAAAGCATAAGTATCAAAATGAACTTAATACCCTTCAGCAAGAAAGTGATGCATTCGCTGAGTTTTCAATAAAAGTACAAGAAGATGCTGCACGTTTACAAGAAAAACTATCAGAAGCACGACGTCGTCAAGAAGCATTTACGCTACGTCAAGAGTCAGTACATGTTCGATTAAAGGTTCGTGAAAACGCTGCAATTTATAATATTGATGAAGCTATGAGTAAATTCGAACGTTATCAGCAAAAGATAGATAGAGCCGAAGCGCAAGTAGAAGCTTATGATTTAATGGCAGCAAGCAAAGAAGGGCAAAGTTTAGATGCTCAATTTGCTGACATGGAGAAAGAAGAAGCGATCACTCAAGAACTTGCAAAAATCAAACAAAAATTATCAGCTGCTTAGTCGTTATAAGAGTAGCGACTAAGCTAAAAAATAAATAGCTATAGGGCAGTTGGAATCGGTAAAGTTGCTATAGGTTGACACTAATTGCCCTGTATAACAAATCAAATAACAAAGGAATAAACGCATGAAGTATGAAAGAGAGTTCTCAAACAATCAAAACATAGATGACACGTTGACTAAAGATAGTGTTCATAAAAAAGTATCAGGTGTGTGTGCTGGTATTGCAAAGCATTATGATTTTCCTCGTATTGCTGTGCGTATAGCGACTCTTGGGGCACTGATCTTATTTCCTTTTGCAACTGGTGTTGCCTATGTCGTTGCAAGTGTTCTGTTACCTGAAAGCAAATATAGATAACGTTTGCGTTTTCTAGAGCATAAAAAGAGGATACACAATGACATTTTTTAAATCGTTATTATTAGCAATATTCGCAACCTTATTTTTAACCTATGTGTTAGGTGTGAGTTTTTTAGAGCTACTTGATATTAATGTGTACATGGATGGCGAACTAATTGAGCCATTAAAAGCAATAGGAGTTTCAGCTGTGGCTACCGTTATTTTAGTGTTAATTGCGTTAGCAATAGTGTTAAGTGTGTTTGGTTCATTGATTTTTGCTGGTCTTTTAATTGTAGGTTCGTTAATTATGGTCGCGGTAGGTGTTTTTTGGCCGGTTCTACTTATTGCTACAATTATATGGTTAATGACTAGAAATCATTCAGGAAAACAATATACTAAGGCTCAATAAAAAAGTTTAAAAAGCATTTTCACACAAGGAATAATCATGCAACAACGGAAAAAACGTTTACCTATGTTAAAGAGCCTAGTACTCACTACCTTAGTTTTAGGTATTAATTTTTCGTTATTCGCGAGTGATAATAGTGAACAGGGTGTAATAGAAGCACTTGAAGCAGGAAAAATTGTCGTAGCAAAAGAGCGTTTTTCTAATTTAACAAAAGTAGAAAAAAATACGATATCAGGAAAAATTTTACATAGCCGAATACTCTTTCGAGAAGATAACACAGAAGATTCCTATGAATTGTTAGAAGCATTAAGTGAAGACAATAAAGATAATGCTGAGGTTTATTATTATTTTGGTCGTAGCGCGATTGTGATGGCGCAAAAAGTTAGTATTTTTTCTAAATTAAGCTATGCAAGTGAAGCATTAGAGTCATGGGAGCATGCTTTAAGTTTAAATCCTGAGCATATTGAAACATTAGAGGGGCTTATTGGCTTTCACTTAGGTGCGCCAAGCATTGCTGGTGGTGATATTGAAAAAGGCTTAGCTTATGCAAAAACATTGCTAACCCTAGACTCTGAAAAGGGCTATGCAAATTTAGCGAAAGTTTACTGGCAACAAGGCAAAAGTGATTTAGCTGAAAAAGCTATTGCGGATGGTTTAGCTATTACCCCTAATAGTGTTGAAATTTATTTTACTCAGGGTAGTGTTTATAGCGGGCAAGCTAAAGAAAATAGTATGCTGTGGAAAGA
This sequence comes from Colwellia sp. C2M11, assembly GCF_018860915.1. Lineage (GTDB taxonomy): Bacteria > Pseudomonadota > Gammaproteobacteria > Enterobacterales > Alteromonadaceae > Colwellia. The sequence goes on along the minus strand of NZ_JAHKQD010000015.1, from coordinate 35,499 downwards.
GGCACGTGTAGCACTGAATAAGGCATTAGAATATGCTAAATCAGCACAAGAAAAACAACATGTTTTGTATCAGTTAGGTAAGATTGCGGTTAATTCAGGCGAAGAAATTCAAGCGGGTATCATCGCTTTAGAGCAGATGTTTGCTTTGCAGGCTGATCAATATCAGCAATGGGGAAGATATCGTTTAGCTCAACTTTACTTGAATAATAATCAACCTGACAAAGCTAAAGATGTTATTGCAAAAGTGGAATATCAAGATGATGATGAGCTAGAAGAGCAAGTTAAATCTTTAGCAAAAAAAATTAAGAAAGCAGTTAAGAAGCAAGCCAAGGTTAGTTAAAGAATTTTCCTAAAATAGCCTTGCATTCAGGTGTGTTAACTAAGCGTGAGAATTCTTGACCTTCGTTTTCTATGACTTGTGATAATTGCGATTGACTCGCTTGGCGAATAAGTTTTCTGCTTGTCATTACTGCATCGCTTGGCAGGTTTGCGATGGTATTTGCAATTTTTTCACTTATTGATAATAGCTCGTCAGGTGAACAAATTTGATTAGCTATACCATATTCTAATGCTTGCTCAGCTGAAAAAGTGTTACCAAGTACCATTAATTCAAAGGCACGATTTTGACCAATTAATCGTGTTAATAAGAAGCTAGAACCGGCTTCTGGGCATAAACCTAGCTGTGTAAAAGGGAGTTTGAATTTGGCGTTATTTGCTGCAATAACCATGTCGCAATGTAGTAGTAATGTTGTGCCAATGCCAACAGCATCACCTGCTACTGCGGCAATAATTGGTTTATTAAACTCACTGAGGGTTTTGACAAAATCGAGGGCTACAAGCGCATCACCTTTAGCGCTCTCAATAAAGTCTTGTAGATCATTGCCGGCACAAAAGCATTTTTCATTGCCGCGAATTAAAATGCAGTTGATTTTCTCACTCTTTTTAGCATAGTCAAAGTGTTGGCAAAGCTCTTGATACATTACCTTATTTAGAGCGTTTTTTTTCTCAAAACGATTTAAAATAATAATAAATACACCATTGTTTTCTTTGGTTATAATGAAGTCAGTCATTTTGTTACTTTGCTAAGAGTGATAAAGTTAAACCTTAAGGGTTATCAAAAAGGATGTATAGCATCAAATGAAAAATATTTATTTATTTTGTTTATTACTAGTCTGTGGTTTGATGAGCTTTTTAAGTGCGGCGAACCTTATACCAGAAGATAAAAATTCAACCCTAGTGGTTGAACAGGCATATATACGTGCCACCATCCCTGGGACTTCAATATCATCATCTTATATGGAAATTGAAAATCAAAGCGACAGCACGGTTTCTCTATTAAGTGTTAGCAGTGATATTTCACCTCGTATTGAAATACATCAGCATATTATGACTGATGGTATGATGCGTATGCGTAAACTTGATTCACTTGCTATTGAGTCAAAAGCACGAGTGAAGTTACAACCCTCTGGTTTGCATTTGATGATTTTTGATGTTGCAACACCGTTAAACCCCAAGGAACAGGTTGAGTTAACATTACATTTTTCTAATAATGTATCTGTGACTATGGAAGTACCTGTTTATAGTCCTGTTCAAGAAAAAGCAGCACAAAAAACAATGTTAAAAATGCATAAGCATCATCATTAGGAGTAAAAAATGAAAACAAATTTTTCAGCTAAAAACGTTGGCTATATAACAGCGGGTATTTTCTTACTTTTTTATTTTATTGGTGTGTATTGGAGTTTCAGTGTTGAATCTTTTGATGTTAAAGAAGAAGTAACGATATCGGCAAAGGCAGATAATGTAGTACCTGTTGTTGGTTATACCACCACCACCACGTTGATTAAGGTAGCGACCAGTATTTTAGATAAACCCGGTGGTTATATCTCTAACGATGCATTACCACCAGGCTTATTTCTAGATAATATGCCTGCATGGGAATTTGGTGTATTAGAAATGGTGCGCGATATGGCATTGGTGTTGCGTAAAGATTTTAGTCGCTCGCAATCACAGTCTTTGGAAAACATTCATATTCAAAAAGCGCAACCTCAATTTAATATTGATAATAAAAGTTGGGCGATGCCAAGTGCAGAGTCAGAATATAGAAAAGCAATTGAAAGTTTACACCTATATAGAAATGCATTAGTTGGTTTGAGTAAAATTAAAGATGACCATGCTCAGTTTTATGCGCGTGCTGATAATCTAACCTCATATTTAGACGAAGTTCAAAAACGCTTAGGTAGCTACTCTCAAAGACTAAGCGCGAGTGTTGGCAAAGAAAAAATTAATACTGACCTAGCGGGTGATAATGAAGCAAGACAATCGAGCTATGAAAGCAATCACTCGCAAGTAAGAACCAGTTGGTGGAAACTTGATGATGTTTTTTATGAGTCGCGTGGTGCTGCATGGGCATTACTTCACTTTTTAAAAGCAATAGAGATTGATTTTGAAAGTGTGCTAAAAAATAAAAATGCAACGATTAGCCTGCAACAAATTATTCGTGAATTAGAAGCTAGTCAGCAAACTCTTTGGAGTCCTATGGTTTTAAATGGCGATGGCTTTGGTGTGCTTGCTAACCACTCTTTAGTTATGGCTAATTATATTTCGCGTGCCAATGCAGCATTAATTGATTTAAATGAACTACTAAGAAAAGGGTAATAAGAATGAAAAAAGCAACCATAGCAACCTGTTTGGCGACAGTGCTTTGTGCTACTAGTGTAAAAGCGGATACATTATTAGGGCTTTATATCGGTGGTCAAGTATGGGTAAGCCAAGCTGAAGGTTCATTTGGTGAGGGAGATACAGAGCAGGCGGCTGCTCAGTTTAAAGATCAAAATCAAGGAAGTTACTTTGTTGCGCTTGAACACCCAATTCCTTTAATTCCTAATATTAAATTGGTATCAACCACCCTTGATACATTAGGTGATGCCAATTTTAGTGGCAGCTTTGAATTTGACAATGTTGTTTATGATGGCAATACAAATTTAGCAACGACGTTTGATGCTAGCTATATTGATTATACTTTTTACTACGAAGTATTTGATAATGACCTGTTAACTTTTGATTTTGGTCTTACAGTTCGTGATTTAGATAGTCAGATTAATATTGTTGGTGATGTTACAGCCAATGGCGTGACTACGCCAACAAATAGCCAACTTTCAGTGTCTGGTATTTTACCTTTATTTTATGTTAAAACGATTGTTGGTTTACCTTTTACTGGCTTTAATGTGTTTGCTGAAGGCAATTTTGTTTCATATGACAGCAGTAGTGTACATGATTATCAAGTAGGTATTAGTTATTCAGTACTTGATAATCTTGCAATCGATTTTGATGTAACTTTAGGCTATCGTAACGTTCAATTAGACTTAAATGATATAGACGATTTATATTCTAATTTAACTTTTGATGGTGTATTTGCAGGTGCAATAATTCACTTCTAGTAATAAATAAAGGCACTTAATGATGTAGAGCCTGACTTAGTTTCAGGTTCTATTAACTTTTACTATTCCTATATTCTTTTTTGGAATAATAAACGTCTATCTATTCTTTTTAGTTTTATTTGTTTTTGTCTATCATTTACTCATATATTGTTATGGGTGAATATTCTTATGCCACAAGAGCAGCAAAATTCAAATACAGTATCAAGTTCACTTGATGCTAATCAACTTGTTTTACTACAACAAGCTACATCTGGTTATTCGTCATTACAACTTGCTTGGGCAAGTGGTTATTTAGCTGCAAAAAGTGAGCAAGGTGCAAACGCACAGATTTCACCGGTAGCGCCATTGGCTGCTGTTGCCGCGAAAACCTTAACTATTTTATATGCTTCACAAACTGGTAATGCTAAAGGTGTGGCGAGTAAACTTGCCGCTAGCGCTAAAGCAGCCGGCATTTCTGTGGTATTAAAAAATACTGCTGACTATAAAGCTAAGTCATCATTAAAAAATGAAACTCACCTATTAATTGTTGCCAGTACGAATGGTGAAGGTGAAGCACCTGACGACGCTATTGAATTCCATGAATTTTTATTAGGTAAAAAAGCACCTAAATTACCTAACTTAAGCTATAGCGTATTAGCGTTAGGTGATAGCAGTTACGAATTTTTCTGTCAAACAGGTAAAGATTTCGACGAACGTTTACAGGCTCTCGGTGCTAAGCAACTTGCTCCTCGTGTCGATTGTGATGTTGATTACGATAGTGATTGTGAAGCTTGGACTTCAAGCATTATTGAATCATTAAAAGACGAGCTTACTCAACCAGCTACAACGACTACTGCAAGTCTTGGTGGCTTTGATAACTTGCCAACAGCGGGGGCTGCAAGTCAATACTCTAAACAAAACCCATTAGCGGCAGAGTTTTCATTAAGTCAAAAAATTACTGGCCGCGACTCAGCTAAAGATGTCCGTCACATAGAAATTGACTTAGGCGAATCTGGCTTAACTTATCAAGTAGGTGATGCGTTAGGTGTATGGTTTGAAAATGATGAAGCACTTGTTGATAACTTATTGAGTGAACTTAGTTTCTCAGGCGATGAGAAAGTGTCGCTAAAAGTATCAGGTGAAGTACAAGAGTTTACCTTAAAGAATGCCTTAATCAGTCAATTAGAAATTACACAAACAGCGCCTGCGTTTATTGAATTTTGGGCTCTACAGTCTAAAGACGCTAAGTTAACAGAAGTTGCAAGCGATAAAAATTCAGCGCGTGAATTTGCCGGCGAACATCAAATTATTGATGTAGTGAAAATAGCTAAGGCGGATGTTGATGCACAAACCTTTGTTGATGCATTACGTCAAATTACGCCACGTTTATATTCTATCGCCTCAGCACAAGCTGAAGTTGAAGCAGAAGTTCATTTAACTGTTGGTGTCGTTAATTTTGATGCTAATGGTGAAAGTCGTACTGGTGGTGCTTCAGGCTTCTTAGCGAATCGTTTAGAAGAAGGCCAAAAAGTACGTGTTTTTGTTGAGCATAATGACAACTTCCGTTTACCAGAGTCTGATGACACGCCAGTAATTATGATTGGCCCAGGTACAGGTGTCGCACCATTTAGAGCTTTCATGCAGGCGCGTGAAGCGCGTGATGCTACGGGCGATAACTGGATGTTCTTTGGTGATCAAACATTCACACAAGACTTCTTATATCAAGTTGAATGGCAGAACTATTTAAAATCTGGCTTACTTACACGTATGGATGTTGCTTTTTCTCGTGACCAAGCAGAAAAAATCTACGTACAAGATAGATTAAAAGAACAAGCTAGCGATGTTTTTGCTTGGTTAGAGCGTGGTGCACATTTATATATTTGTGGCGATGCTAACCGTATGGCGAAAGATGTTCATCAAACCTTGATAGAAATTATTGCAGAGCATGGCAAATTAAGCACAGAACAAGCCGAAGATTACTTAAAATCACTTAGATCTAATAAGCGTTACCAGAAGGATGTTTACTAATGAGCAACGATTTCACAAAAGTTGAAAACCCTGTACTAATTGTTGAAGGTAAGCAGGCTGATAACGAACGCTTAAAAGCGGAAAGCGATTACCTTAGAGGTACAATTGTAGAAGATCTACAAGATAGAATTACTGGTGGCTTTACTAGCGATAACTTCCAGTTGATACGTACTCATGGAATGTATCAACAAGACGACCGTGATATTCGTGCTGAGCGTCAGAAACAAAAGTTAGAGCCATTACATAATGTTATGCTTCGTGCGCGTTTACCTGGCGGTATTATCAAGCCAAGCCAATGGTTAGCGATTGATAAATTTGCTGATGACTACACTTCATACGGCAGTATTCGTTTAACTACACGTCAAACGTTTCAGTTTCACGGAGTATTAAAGCCAAACATTAAGTTAATGCATCAAACATTAAATAGTGTCGGTTTAGATTCAATTGCAACGGCTGGTGATGTTAACCGTAACGTGCTTTGTACATCTAACCCGGTTGAGTCTTCATTACACCAAGAAGCGTATGAATGGGCAACAAAGATCAGTGAACATTTGTTACCAAAAACGCGTGCTTATGCTGAAATTTGGTTGGATGAAGAGCGTGTTGAAACTACTGAAGATGAAGAAGTAGAGCCTATTTTAGGTAGTAATTATTTACCACGTAAATTTAAAACAACGGTTGTTATTCCACCAAATAACGATATTGATGTTCATGCCAATGATTTGAATTTTGTCGCTATTAGTGAAAATGGTGAGCTGATTGGTTTCAACGTACTTGTTGGTGGTGGCTTAGCTATGACTCATGGTGATAATGCGACTTATCCACGTTGTGCTGATGATTTTGGTTTTATCCCAAAAGAGCACACGTTAGCGATTGCGGCTGCTGTTGTGACTACGCAACGTGACTGGGGTAACCGTGTTAACCGCAAAAATGCTAAAACTAAATACACGTTAGATCGTGTTGGTGTTGATACATTTAAAGCTGAAGTTGAACGAAGAGCGGGTGTTAAGTTCTCAGATTCACGTTCATATGAATTTACTCACCGTGGTGATAACTTTGGCTGGGTTGAAGGCATTGATGGTAAACATCATTTAACCTTATTTATTGAGAATGGACGTATTCTTGATTTTGAAGGTACGAATGTTAAAGCATTAAAAACAGGTATGCGTGAAATAGCACAAATACATAAAGGTGATTTCCGTTTAACTGCAAACCAAAACCTTATTGTTGCCGGTGTAGATGCAGCGGATAAAGCAATTATTGAACAGTTAGCACGTGATCATGGCCTAATTAATGATGGTGTTTCTAAGCAACGTAAAAGCTCTATGGCATGTGTTGCCTTTCCAACGTGTCCATTAGCGATGGCTGAAGCAGAGCGTTATTTACCTGGTTTAGTAGATGATGTGGAAAAAATTCTGACTAAAAATGGTTTGCAAGACGATAGCATTATTTTACGTGTTACGGGTTGTCCAAATGGCTGTGGACGAGCGATGCTTGCTGAAATTGGTCTTGTTGGTAAAGGTCCAGGTAAATACAACATGTATTTAGGCAGTGATTTAGCAGGTTCTCGTGTACCTAAGCTTTATAAAGAGAACGTTGATGAAGCCGGTGTATTAAGTGAAATCGATGGCCTCAGTGCTCGTTGGGCTGCAGAGCGTAACGAAGGTGAAGCTTTTGGTGACTTCGTTATTCGTGCCGGAATTGTTGAGCAAGTAATCGTTAGTTTTAGAGATTTTCATCATGCTTAAAACAGCAGTAGCCACCGAACTTGAGTTTCCTGATCCAGCATTAGCTCAGTGGAACATTGCACTTGAAAAACAAACAGCGCAAGAACGTGCTGAATGGGCAATGCAAAACTTGCCAGGTGCATTTGTGTTATCATCAAGCTTTGGTATTCAATCGGCAGTTATGTTGCATTTATTAACGCAGGTGGATAGCAATATTCCTGTATTAATAACTGATACAGGACATTTATTTCCAGAAACGTATCAATTTATTGAGCAGTTAACTGAGCGCTTAAACTTAAACTTGAAAGTGTATCAAGCGAAAGAAAGTGCTGCGTGGCAAATGGCTAAATATGGCGAAGAATGGGCATCGACGGATGCAGCGTTGAAAGCTTATAATCGTCGTAATAAAGTTGAACCACTAGAGCGTGGTTTAACTGAGCTAAATGCACAAACGTGGTTTTCAGGTGTTCGACGTCAACAATCAGAACATCGTCAAGGTTTAGGTGTTGTCGGTACATTACGTGGTCGTTATAAAGTGCATCCAATCATTGATTGGAGCAATAAAGACGTTCATCAGTACTTAACTAAGTATAACTTACCGTATCATCCATTATGGGATCAAGGTTATGTGTCGGTAGGTGATGTCCATAGTACAAGACCATTAACCTTAGGTATGACTGAAGAAGAGACACGCTTTGGTGGTGGACAACGTGAATGTGGTTTACATACCGACGGTGACGGAATTTAAGTAAGATTAACTACTACTCACTACGTTAAAGTGGTGGGTTAGTTGTTGTTTTAATATAGAAAAAAATTCTTTGTTTGGTTTATCAATAATTAAGTTTGCTAGTTCGGCACCAATAGCTGTGAATTTATAAAACTGCAAGGCAATATTATTATTCTTACTGCTTAGCGTGAGCGGCTCGCCATTATAATAAAAATTAAGTACTTCGCCACTTTTCATCATGCTTGATTCACTTTCTTGTTTAAAAATTAACTTGTTATCCGCTAAAGATAATATATCAGCATAATTTAAACCAAAATGACTTAAATTTATGTACTGCTGCCTTTCCTGATTAAAAAAATTGAATAGTCCTGGTTGTTGATAAGAGCCGGAAATAATACGAATATTTTTCTTACTATTATCTTTTACCGCTAAAGAACAAGCTTTTGCTAATAATTTAGCGTCTACAATACTCATATCTCGAAAAACTTTTAATGCTTTCAGTGAATATAAGCCTGGGCGAGCTAATTCTCCGGCAAGTATCTTGGCCCATAAATCTTGCATTGTGGCGTTACTAATATTTTCAGCTAAGCTAATGTATTGATTAAACCAATCTAAATCGGGTCTTTTATCTATTGGTTTATTTGCACAAAATGCAAAAGTTTTTACCATGATCTCTTCAATATTTTCTTGTTTTCGCAGGCTTGCTAATCTTTGACGCTTAGTACTACGATCTTGAAGTGGCATTTGTTTTTCAGGGGGGAGTAAAGGGGCTTCTACACCGAATAATTGAGTTATTTTAAAAAACTGTTTATGTGCTGGTGTTTCAATGCTATTACCAATTGTAGTTTCTTCAATCGGCAAGTTGCGTTGATTATCTTCAGTTTGTTCAATGACAACAACATCTGATGTATCTGGTTTCAAGTTAATACTCCATACTAAAAAATATTTTAGTAATATCAATATAAGTGTAGGTTTTACCGTTATTTATTGATATAAAATAATATATGACCATGCATATAGCGATATAAATATAATTTTATTGTATGGGTTTATTGAAATTTGTCAAAATGACTTTTATTATATAATTTAGTGCTAGATTTGTATTTATTAACTATCTGAAAAATAAGTTAATAATTTCTGTATTATCTTAACGACTTTATTATTAATTTGTCACAATAGATAGGTTTTTAACAACTAACGTTACGTGAAACCTATTAAAATATGTGCAACAAAAAGGAATATTTAGCTAAACTAACATTGTTCGAATGAAAAAAACGAAAGAATGCTTCAAAAAAGTAGCAATAAGGTATAGTTCAGTTATAGTTATAGAATACCTAAGTACAATGATAAATAATTGATAGAAATTTAATTTTAATTAGCCACAAGCTAATTGCTTAAGGACAATATGCACGCATCAGACAACTCACAAGACGACTTTCTATTTATCGATGATAGTGATGAAGAAGAGGTTTTAGAAGGCACTGGTGATGAAGTCTGGCAGGTTCTGATTGTTGATGACGATCCTGAGATTCATTCAGTTACTCAATTAGCCTTATCAGATTTAATAGTGCTAGGCCGACGTTTAGAGTATTTTCATGCTTATTCCGGTCAGGATGCCTGTCAAGTTATTGAAAGTAACCCCGACATCGTTTTGGTATTACTTGATGTAGTCATGGAAACTGATAGTGCTGGTTTAGCGGTTGTTAAATATATTCGTGAATCACTAAACCGCCAAGATATACGTATTGTTTTAAGAACAGGCCAACCAGGTTACGCACCTGAAGAAAGTGTTATTAAAGAATATGATATAAATGATTACAAAACCAAAACAGAGTTAACACGGCGTAAGCTGGTTACTACTGTTTATGCCGCTATTCGTTCTTATCAACAAATAGCAACGGTTACAGAAGGTAGTCTAGGCTTAGAGAAAATCGTGTCAGGATCTTCTAGCCTTCTTGAGTTACATTCTATAGTAGAATATGCGCAAGGCACGTTAAAGCAATTAACTCAGCTGATAAATCAAGATGTTCAAGGTCTATTTTGTGCTAGAGGGCAGGGTATAATAGACAATACCGATGACTTAAGTCTTTATATTATCGCGCAGCAAGATTTTTCTTCCTCTTTACCTAATCAAAAATTAGCGACTCTGGATAACGAACAAATTAATCAACATATACAAATGTGTTATATGCAAAAAGAGCATCTATACTTTAATGATTCTCTTTGTTTATATATTGCCAGAGGTGGATGTCGTGCTGTTGCCTATTTAACCTTAACGGAACCACTTAGAGATATTCAAAGACAATTATTAGAAGTATTTGTAACAGGTGTTTCTATAGGTTATGAAAATGTACATTTGTTTCAAAAGCTTAAAAGTGCAGCGTATAAAGATTGGCTAACTAATTTACCGAATAGGTTAGAATTTGTTCGTATGCTGGAGACTTTTAGTAAAGATGCACCTAATGATTATGTTGCTGCACTTATTGATTTAAATCATTTTAGCGATGTTAATGACGCTTTAGGGCAGAATATAGGTAACCAATTACTATCTGCGGTATCTCAGCGACTGCAAAGTTTATGCAGTAACTGTCAAGTTGCTCGTGTGGGCGCCGATGTATTCGGTATTATTGGCTCTCAAACAATGGTAACGCCTGATGCTTTATTGGCGTTATTTGAACACCCATTCACTGCTGGTGAGCAAAAACTGCCGATAAATGCCTGTTTTGGTTTCTGTACAAAAGAACATGCCAGTAGTAGTGGGGTAAAAGTACTTAATCAAATTAATATTGCTTTAAATCTGGCAAAGAAAAAACGTGAAACACATTTTGCTTATTATAATCCTGAGTTAGAAGATGAAACGCAATGGCGTTTAAATATGATTAGACAACTGCGAAATGATTTTTCAGAGGGACGTCTTGAATTATGGTATCAACCACAATTATCATTAAGCTCAGGTAAAGTTATTGGTGCTGAGGCCTTGCTTCGCTGGCGCACAATTGATGGTAACTTTATTTCTCCCGCAGTTTTTATTCCATTAGCGGAATACTCAGGTTTGATTGTTGAAATTGGTGAGTGGGTTATTAATCAAGCTTGTTCGCAAATTAAACTGCTAGAAGAAGAAAAATTCAACAATATTACTATCTCTGTAAATGTGTCTATACCTCAATTCAGGTGTTGTAATTTTGTGGATATCGTTCTAAATGCAACGCAAAAACATCAAATACTGCCTTGTAAACTAGAGTTAGAAATTACCGAAAATATCTTAATGGATGATCCTGAAGTAGTCATTGATGCGCTAGTTAAATTGAAAGGGCAAGGCATTAGTATTGCACTTGATGATTTTGGTACTGGTTTCTCGTCAATGAGTTATTTACAAAAGCTTCCTTTAGATCGTCTTAAAGTCGATCGTGCTTTTATACGTGATATAGCCCAAAAAGATCAGTCGGTAATTGCTGAAACAATTATCGATTTAGGTAAAAAGATGAACTTAAAGGTAATTGCGGAAGGGATAGAAGAAATTGAGCAGCAAGAAAGATTAATTGAATTAGGTTGTGATGAAGTACAAGGTTTTTATTACGCCAAGCCAATGCCTTCTGATGAATTTTTAACGTTTCTTAAAAGCCATACTTAACCATTAAACTGATATTACAGTTAGTTTAAATATCAGGTTCCATATGAATTAAAACGCAAAGTTAGTAGCCCTAAATAATGCGACTATTAACTTTACCTAATAATTCAAGACTCTTCATTTTTTGTCATTACTTTACCTGAGCGTTACTCGCTATACGTATTTCATTCCCTTGTGCTGGTTCGTCTGGAATTAGCATAGCTAAGCATAAAGAGCATAGTGCAAATCCAGCCCCTATATAGAATACCCACGTAGGTTGTACAATCCATAATATTCCTAACAACGCAGGAATTACAACAGCTGCAATATGGTTAATAGAAAAACTTACCCCTGCGGTTGCTGCAATATCTTCGGGTTGCGCAATTTTTTGAAAATAGGTTTTTATTGCGATAGCAAGTGCAAAGAACAAATGATCGATAACATATAGTGCTGCTGCAAGGTTAGGGTCTTCTACTAAGCCATAGCAGATAAATACAATAGCTAAACCAATGTATTCAAATCGTAGTATAGAGCGTTCGCCAATTTTTCCAATTAATTTCCCTATTTTTGCGGCAAATAACCAATTAAATACATAATTAATAAGAAATAAAGCGCTGATATCTGCAACACTATAATGAAATTTTTCTACCATTAAAAAGCCAGCAAAAACAACGAAAATTTGTCGGCGGGCTCCACTGAAAAAAGTGAGAGCGTAAAATAGCCAATAGCGTTTTCTGATGACAATTTTTTTTGTTTGCTCTACTTTTGCTTCAAAGTGTCTAAAGGATAACACCAGTATTAATGTGAATAATAAGCCCATACCGCCAAATAAGGTATAGGTTAGTTGATAAGACCAGTTAAAGTGCTCCATTAATAGCCAGATACTCGAAAAAGCGAGCAGCGAAGCGATTGCTTTCATAGATAACATTTTACCGAGGAAGTGTGCCGCTTTATCTTTATCGATCCATTGCAAAGTTAATGATTGGCTCAAGGTTTCATAATAATGAAAACCAACTGACATCAATATAGTTGTAATATATAGGCCTGCGACACTCGGGAAAAAACCGGTTAACAATACCCCTAAGCTAGTTATAGCTAAAGCAATTAATGCGAGTCGCTGCTCCTTAATAAAGAGTAATACATAAATTGCTGTAAAAGCTAAGAAGCCAGGTATTTCACGCAAGCTGTGTAATATACCAATTTCGACACCAGTAAAATTTGCTTTTTCTATTACAAAATTATTGAGTAGTACCATCCATACAGAAAAGACTAGCGGCATGGTAAAAGCCATCGCTAATAATAAGTGCTCAGGTTGATTAAAGCGTTTAAAAAAACTGATCATAAATGAATTTTACCGTTGGATAGTAAAGAGCTTAGCCATACTCTACGTCAATTGCTAATCAGAAACAAATTTTCTATCTGATAGCTGTACCTTATATCTTTATATAAAAAACAGCAGCTTAAGCTTATTAAAATAAAATTAATACAAACGATTAAAACAATCGTTTAAATAAATTTGCTATTCATTATATTTCAAGGCACACTCAGTCAGCTATTATTAGTTATCTATACTTTTTGGTATGAGAAAATTGACTAAAAAATATAGAACAACATCAATAATCATCAATACATCAACACCACTTTTAGGTGAAGGAGACAAAGCATGATATATCAAGGCAAGAGCCTTTCAGCCCAGTTACTAGAAGACGGCATTGTAGAACTTAAGTTCGATGCTCAAGGATCAGTAAACAAATTTGATCAAGCAACCTTTGAAGAATATAAGGCTGTTGTGGCGGCAATTAATAATTGTAGTGATGCAAAAGGCGTGATGGTTACGTCTGGAAAATCAACCTTTATTGTTGGTGCCGATATCACTGAATTTTTAAGTTCATTTAATCAACCAGAAGAACAATTAGTTTCTTGGGCTAAAAATGCTTCAGATGTTTTCGATTCATTTGAAGATATTCAGTTACCTACTATTGCAGCCATTAATGGTATTGCTTTAGGTGGTGGTTGTGAAATGACTTTAGTATGTGATTATCGTGTTGCTGATACTAATACTAGTATAGGACTTCCTGAAGTGAAGTTAGGCTTAATGCCAGGTTTTGGTGGTACTGTTAGATTACCTCGTATAATTGGTTTCGATAATGCAGCAACATGGATGTCTACAGGTAAAGCATTTAAAGCGTCAGCGGCTCTTTCACAAGGACTTGTTGATGCGGTTGTTAAACCAGAAAGTTTACGCTCAGCTGCTATTAGCATGCTTAAACTTGCTATTGCAGGAAAATTAGATTGGCGTGCAAAACGTCAGATTAAATTAGAGCCATTAACGTTATCTCAAACAGAAATGATCATGTCTTCAACTACGTGTAAAGGCATGATTGCAGCAAAAGCAGGTAAGCATTATCCAGCACCAATGGTGATGATTAATACATTAATTGCGGCTGCAGGTTTAGATCGTGCTGGTGCTATGGCGGTAGAAAATGCAGGGTTTGCTAAATTAGCAAAAACTGACGAAGCGACTGCGCAAATTGGTTTGTTTATGGCAGACCAAGTTATTAAAGGTAAAGCCAAAAAAGCAAGTAAGCTAGCGACCAAGTCTGTGAGTAAAGCTGCTGTATTGGGTGCTGGTATTATGGGTGGTGGTATTGCTTACCAATCTGCTTACAAAGGCACGCCTATCATTATGAAAGATATTAATGATCAAGCGCTAGACCTAGGTTTAAAAACGGCGACAGGCATCTTAACGAAACAAGTTGAACGTGGACGTATGGATGCTAAGAAAATGGCAGGCGTACTTAATAACATTACACCTTCTCTTAGTTATGACAGCGTTAAAGATGTTGATATTGTTGTCGAAGCGGTTGTTGAAAACCCTAAAATTAAAGGTATGGTTTTAGCAGAGGTTGAATCGGTAATCAGTGAAGATGCTATTCTTACATCTAATACGTCTACTATTTCAATTGACTTATTAGCACAAAGTATAAAACGTCCTGCAAACTTTTGTGGTATGCACTTTTTTAACCCAGTAAACAAAATGCCATTAGTAGAAGTGATTCGCGGTAAAGATACTTCTGATGAAACGGTTGCTGCTGTTGTTGCTTATGCTGCTAAAATGGGTAAATCACCAATTGTTGTTAATGACTGCCCTGGTTTTTATGTAAACCGTGTTTTATTCCCTTACTTTGCTGGCTTTAGTCAATTAGTACTTGAAGGTGCAGACTTTACTGCGGTTGATAAAGTGATGGAAAAAGAATTTGGTTGGCCTATGGGGCCAGCATATCTGCTTGATGTTGTTGGTATTGATACCGCGGATCACTGTACTGGTGTTATGTCATCTGGTTTCCCTACACGAATGACCAAAATTGATAATGATCCTGTAAGCACGTTATATGCTAATGATCGTTTAGGTCAAAAAAATGGTACCGGCTTTTATGATCATATGAAAGACAAACGTGGTCGCCCAATGAAGGTTGCTGCGCCTGTTGCTTATGAACTATTTGCTCAACACTGTGCTGCTAAAAAAGACTTCACTAGTGAAGAAATTATTGCACGTATGATGATTCCAATGGTAAATGAAGTGGTACGTTGTTTAGAAGAAGGTGTTGTTGATACTGCAGCTGAAGCTGATATGGGCTTAATTTATGGTGTAGGATTCCCACCATTTAGAGGCGGTGCGATTCGTTATCTAGAAACATTAGGTTTAAATAACTTTATTGCTATGGCTGATAAATATGCTCACTTAGGTGAAATATATCAAGTTACAGATGGTTTACGTGATATGGCTAAGTCTGGTAAATCTTACTTCACTACAGACGTTAAAACTAACGCTTAACCCGAGGAGAATAAAATGAACGAAGTTGTAATTGTAGACTGCATACGAACTCCAATGGGGCGATCTAAAGCCGGTGTTTTTCGTAATGTACGTGCTGAAGCATTATCAGCGCATTTAATGAAAGAAATTTTAAAACGTAACCCAGCATTAAATCCTGAAGATATCGAAGACGTTATCTGGGGATGTGTGAAACAAACTAAAGAGCAAGGTTTTAACATTGCACGTAATGCATCTTTACTTGCTGGTTTACCAAAATCTATTGGTGGTGTTACTGTCAATCGTTTGTGTGGTTCTTCTATGGAAGCATTGCATCAAGCAAGTACTAGCATTATGTGTGGCCAAGGTGATGTATTTTTAATTGGTGGCGTTGAACATATGGGTCACGTACCTATGATGTACGATGTTGATTTTGATCCTGCATTAAATAAGCACATCGCCTTAGCTTCTGGTAACATGGGGTTAACTGCTGAGCTTCTTGGTAAGCAACATGGTATAACGCGTGAAATGCAAGATGCATTTGGTGCTCGCTCTCATCAAAAAGCCTATGAAGCACAATTGGCTGGTCGTTGGGATAATGAAATTGTTGCAACGCAAGGTCATGACGCTTCAGGTGCGTTGACGTTAGTGGAACATGATGAAGTAATTCGTCCTGAAACTACCGCTGAAAGCTTATCTGCTTTGCGTCCAGTGTTTGATCCTGCCAATGGTACCGTAACGGCAGGCACATCTTCTGCGCTTTCTGATGGTGCTTCAGCAATGTTAGTGATGTCAGCAGCGAAAGCCAAAGCATTGGGATTAACGCCTCGTGCGAAAATTCGTGGAATGGCGGTTGCTGGTTGCGATCCATCAACCATGGGCTTTGGTCCGGTACCAGCGACGAAAAAAGCATTAAAACGTGCAGGTCTATCTATTGAAGATATTGAGTTATTTGAATTTAATGAAGCTTTTGCTGCTCAAGCACTTTCTTGTGTAAGAGCCTTAAAAGTAGAAGATCAAATGGATAAAATTAACTTGAATGGTGGTGCAATCGCATTAGGTCATCCGTTAGGTTGTTCAGGATCGCGAATTTCAGGAACCCTGATTAACTTAATGGAAGGTGAAGATGTGAGTCTTGGTTTAGCCACTATGTGTATAGGGTTAGGGCAAGGGATAGCAACTGTATTCGAAAGAGTCTAATATTTTTGTTGAAACCCTTTATTAATTGTATTGAAAGTACTCACAAATTCTTCGGGTAATAATATGAACACCCGAAGGATAACCTGAAAGGCGAAGTATCGAATGTATAGAGTAATGACTAGCGTCAACTCTGTGCTTTCGCCTGGTATAAATACTTATTACCTTTGATAATAAAGACTCAACCTTTAATGATTAGATATAAAAAAACCAGCAACTGCTGGTTTTTTTGTATTTCAAATAATTTAATTAGTTGAAATTAGCGATTAAGCAAAAACATCTTGTAAAGGTGGTACAACTTGTTTCTTACGACTGAGTACGCCGTCAAGCCATACTTTGCCATCGGTAGTTGCTTTACCAAAAGCAGCTTCGGCTAAATTTTCATTGTCACTAATAACTAGTAACTCTGAGCCTTCTTTCATTATATCTGTTAATAAAAGCATAACAGTATGGCGATTACCTTCAGCTTTAAGCTTAGCAATATCCGCTTCTAAATCAGCTTTCATATCATCAAAAATAGCTAAATCAATGACTTCTAATTGGCCAATACCAACAAGGTTATCATTCATGTTGAAATCTTTGAAATCACGTAATACAAGATCTCGTACCGGTGTTCCATCAACAGCTGATTTTACTTTAAACATTTCCATGCCTACATCTGTTGGATTGTCAATACCCGCAATTTTAGCTAAGGCTTCAACACACTTAATATCAGCGGTAGTACAAGTAGGAGATTTAAAAATAACCGTATCACTTAAAATGGCACACATCATAGCACCGGCGATATTTTTAGGAATTTCTACACCGTGAAAATCGTACATCATTTTAATAATAGTGTTAGTACAGCCTACAGGACGCACCCAAATTTCTAATGGTGTTGAAGTAGTAATGTCACCTAGTTTGTGATGATCAATAATACCTAAAATAGTAGCTTCATCAATATCATCTGGCCCTTGTGTACGTTCAGAGTGATCAACAATATATATGTTTTCACCAGCGTAACTTGTTTTAAGCTCTGGTTGTTCAAAACCGAACTTATCTAAAATAAATAAGGTTTCTGGTGTAAGCTCACCTAAACGAGCAGGAACAGTTTCCTCTCCTAAAGTCGTTTTTAAATAGGATAAAGCGATGGCTGAGCAGATAGAGTCTGAGTCAGGTATCTTGTGACCAACAACATAATTTGGCATGAAATAATCTCGGATGAAAAATAATATTAGTAATATTTTATCAAGAAAAATGTTGGCAGGATATAGTTTAACGCTATTTGTGATTAAAGTTTGCTATATGCTAAATGAGCTTGGTACATAATTTGTAATTTATGCTAGTTACTCTGTAGGTAGCTTTATAAGGCGATTTAAACTGTGTTATATATTATTTTCACGCTTAAATATTAGGTTTAATAGGTTTGTATAAGTAATATTCAGTTGGTTGATAGTCATTATTTTATCGGGGATATAACACGAGTGTTATTTTATTTTTGTAGGGAGTTGAACAAGCACACTATCATGGTGCTTGTTCAGAAGCTTAATAAGATATTTAACTATTTATAATAAGCCAAACAAGCTTCTACTTCGTTTTTAGATCCCATGATAACTTCAACACGCTGATGAATACTGGTAGGTTCAATATCCATAATTCGACCTTGACTGGTCATGGCTAAGCCGCCAGCTTGTTCAATAAGAAAAGACATTGGATTAGCTTCATACATCAAACGTAGTTTATTTGGTTGCTCAGGGTTTTTACTATCAGTAGGGTAAGTGAATAGACCTCCACGACATAATACACGGTGAATATCACCGACCATAGCGGCAATCCAACGCATGTTGAAATTTTTACCACGCGGCCCCGTGTCACCGTCAATTAAGTCTTTAATGTAGTTTTTCATTGGTTCTTGCCAGAATCGTTGATTCGACATATTGATAGCAAACTCTTGAGTATCAGTAGGTACTTGTACATTTCGGTGAACTAATAGGTATCCGCCATGGGTTCTATCAAGTACGTAGAAATGTGTACCTTTACCCGTTGTCATTACTAACAGCGTAGCAGGGCCATATAAAACATAACCAGCACAAACTTGATGATCGCCTGATTGTTTGAACATATCAGGATTGCTTGGGTCCATATCTTCAGGCGCTTTATGGATAGAAAAAATTGTACCAATTAGTGAATTGATATCAATATTTGAGCTACCGTCTAACGGGTCAAAAGAAACAAGATATTTACCGACAGGGTTACCTGCAACAGAAGTGTCTTCTTCTTCTGATGAAATAGCTTTAACAAAACCTGATTCAAGAACAATATCTTTAAATAATTCATTGGCAACTACGTCTAATTTCTTCTGTATTTCGCCTTGAATATTTTCATCGAGTGTAGAACCCATTAAGCCTCCTAAATGAGCTTGGCTAACACGAAATGAAATTTCTTTAGTTGCAGCTAAAATAGTTTTTATCAGTGAAATAAGATCTTCAGGAACATTGTCTTGGCGTAGAGCAGGGGAGAGTCGTTGCATTGGGTTACCTTATAGCGTTAAAGTTGTATACTTTACAATGGCTATTAATGAGGGTGCATTCTTGTTAATAGCAGTCTATTTTTTGAAAGTTGATAGTAATTTTTTAATTATGTATTTTGCTTTCCTCTTGATTATAACAAGTTTAACTTTGCTTTCTAAGGTTTAAACTTATTTTTATTGAGATACTACCCATTAATCATTTTAATTTAGTTTAATTAATAAGGAAAAAAATGAATTATATCAATCGACTATTATTTATATTATTTTGTGTTACTTCAACAATGAGTTTCGCTGAAAAAGCCACTGTAAGTTTTGCTGAGTTTACAAAAGGTAAAATAGCCCAACAAGGATATTTTTCATTTTATCATGATAAAAAGGAAGGAAAGGTTTATCTTCAAATTGATAATTTTGGCCAAGAATTTTTATTTCAATCGAGTTTACCTCATGGGATTGGTTCAAATGATATCGGTTTAGATCGTGGCCAACTTGGCGACACACGTTTAGTGAAGTTTGAACGGGTAGGTAATAAAGTCTTTTTAAAACAGTTGAATACTTATTATCGTGCCGATTCAGATAATTTATTAGAAAAAAAATCAATAGATGAAGCTTTTGCTAGCTCGATTATTTGGGGCTTTACCGTCGTAAATGAAACGGTTGATACGAGGAAAAACACTCAAAAAGTATTAATTGATTACACCCCTTTTTTATTATCAGATATTCATAATATTAGCCAAATATTAAAGGATAAAAAACAGGGGAATTTCAAGGTTGACAACAGTCGCAGTGCTTTATATGCAAAGCGCACTAAAGCCTTTCCTGAAAATACAGAGCTTGAAGCTATGGTTACTTTTACAGGCTCTGGCGCTGGTAGTCATTTAAAATCTGTGACACCTGACTCAAGTTCGGTTACTGTGCATTTACATCATTCTTTGATTAAATTACCTGACGATAATTATCAAACAAGAGCATTTCATCCTTTTAGTGGGTTTTGGTCGATAGCTTATGCCGATTATGCCAGTGAAATAGATGAGCCGTTAATCAAACGCTTAATTCCTCGTCATCGTTTAGCTAAGAAATATAGTGCTACAACTGGCAACAGTGTCGCGGTTGAGCCTATTGTTTATTATCTAGATTCTGGTGTTCCTGAACCAATACGTACCGCGCTTATTGATGGTGCTATGTGGTGGGATCAGGCATTTGAAAGTATTGGCTATAAGGATGCTTTTCAAGTGAAAATGCTGCCTGCTGATGCAGACCCAATGGATGTACGTTACAACGTTATTCAGTGGGTACATAGGGCAACGCGAGGTTGGTCATATGGCGCCTCTGTTATTGATCCTCGTACAGGAGAAATAATTAAAGGCCATGTGACACTTGGCTCTTTGCGTGTACGTCAAGACTATTTAATAGCGTTAGGTTTAACATCGCCATTTACTGCTAAAGATACAGATACAAGTGCGATGAAAAATATGGCTTTAGCCCGTATTAGACAGCTTTCAGCACATGAAGTTGGACATACATTAGGCATTGCGCATAATTTTGCTGCCAGTGTTAATGATAGAGCATCAGTCATGGATTACCCTCATCCTTATATAACACTTGATGAGCATGGCGAAATTGATTTATCTGATGCATATAAAGAAAATATTGGCTTATGGGATAAGTACGTTATCGCTTATGGCTATGGCGATTATCAAAATGAGCCAGAGCAGTTATTAGCATTGGTTGCTGACACACAAGCACAAGGGCTTTTATATGCTTCAGATCCTGACGCTCGTTCGTCGTCAAGTACTCAAAGTACAGGTCATTTGTGGGATAACGGCAATAATGCTGCGATTGAATTAACGCGAGTTATACAAGTACGTAAAAAAGCATTGTCAGATTTTGGTTTAAATTCCATTGCTGTTGGAACACCTTTGTCTGAATTAGAGCAAACCTTAGTGCCTATTTATAATTTTCATCGTTATCAAGTTGAGGCTGCCGTTAAATTAATAGCGGGTTCAAACTATTCTTATGAGCTTAAAAATGATACTCAAAAAGTTACTGAGCAACAGGGACTTGTTACTGTTTCTGCCGAAATGCAGCAACAAGCTTTGTCATCATTATTAGCAACACTAAGTACTGACTTTTTGACTATGCCGGCAAGTATAATTCAATTGATACCACCAAAAGCTTATGGTTATTATCGTAACCGTGAAAGCTTTAACTCACAAACAGGAATTACATTTGACCCAGTTTCGGCGGCCCAAGCTAGCGCTAAACATACCATAACATTATTATTAAACGCTGAGCGACTAGCGCGCTTAGCGCAGCAAGAAAGCTTATATTTTACTGATAGTAAAAAAGGTAAAAGGCAAAAGAGCGCTTTTTCTGTTGAGGTGTTGATTTCACAACTTATTGATAAAACAATAAAGCAACGTCCAGAAAGTGGTTTGGCGTTATTAGTACAGCAGCGGGTGAATCAACAAGTTATTGAACAACTGCTTGAATTATGGCATTCGCCAACATCAGTCCCTGAAGTGCGTAGTGCAACGCTCGCGAGTTTAAAAAACATTGAAAATTGGTTAGACGATAATAATGATGATCGCCATTATAAAAAGTTAGCAACACACTTTAAATTACTTGAGCAACAGATAGATTTTA
Source organism: Colwellia sp. C2M11 (assembly GCF_018860915.1). Lineage (GTDB taxonomy): Bacteria > Pseudomonadota > Gammaproteobacteria > Enterobacterales > Alteromonadaceae > Colwellia. Next base: position 13,834 of record NZ_JAHKQD010000015.1, on the reverse strand, counting down.
GTTTAAGTGAAGGAAAGCGAGTGGTTATTCCTACAGAAATTACTATGCCACCTGGGTCACCTATTGGTAATTAATTGGTTAACGTTAATCAGCTTATATTAAGTGTTACTCGTTAAATTGTTGATATAAAAAAACGGCATAGCAGGAAGGAGCTGCTATGCCGTGTGCTATTGGCAAATACCTCATATATTGAGTAAATATGCCGTCAGCATTAAGCCTTTGCTGCTGCTTTAGTACTAAATAATCGCTGTAATGTCGATGTTTTAGTTAATACGATTAGGTTACCAAGTAAAACAGAGCTTAAACCAATTACTGTATATTCACTCCAAGCAAAACCTTCGACAACCGTTGAAATAAATACCGCTATAGCGGGAAAAATGATATTTGCATAAGAGGTTTTATGTGACCCAATACGCGTCATTAAACTTAAATAGCAGCCAAAAGCGATAACAGATCCAAAAAGCGATAAGTAAATTAACGATGTTAAATAAGCTGGCTCAAATGAAAAGGTAAACTGCTTACCTTGTATAATAACCGCTAGGCTAGTAAAAATAGCGCCATAAAGCATACCCCATGCATTTGCTTGTACAATAGGTACATTATTTTTTTGATTCTTAATCGATATCATATTCCCAATAGAAGCTGAAAAAGTTCCCATTAGGCAAAGACCTAGTCCAAATAGCGTGGCAACGCCTAACTCAATATCGGTTAACTGTGGCCAAAATAATGTGATGATGCCAAATAGACCAAAAGCACCACCAAAGTAAACTTGTTTTGTGATGGGGGTTTTAAAGAATAGCTTGGCATTAACAATATTCATCAACATTAATGTCGAAAAGGCAATACAAGTTAATGCCGAGTTAATATGCTGCTGCGCGTTATAAAGTAGTAAATAGTTTAATCCAAATAAACAAATACCAAAGGCTGCAAATAAGCTGTGCTGCTTGAGAGAAAAACGCATTGGTAAACGCTTTATTTTAGCAAAAGTAAATAAAATCAGGGCCGCTATGGCAAACCGGTAAGTTACTGAAGCTTCAGGAGCAACATCTCCTAATTGATAATTAATGGCAATCCAAGTGGAGCCCCAAATAAGGACAGTAATCAGGTAAAGGAAACTATTATTCATTTTGAATCTCTTTTTTGTTTAATACCTATACCAAATAAATAAAGGTAAATTTCGAAAGCGAATGACAGTATAGAGTTTATTTGTTTTAATAACATATACAAAATAATGAAAATGAAACCTATACAGTTTTTCGACTTAAAGATTGATACTATGCAATTACTTGATAAAACCTCTCCTGCTTTTTTATATCAACAAGTTATCGAATTTATTGATTACCAACAAAAAACAGGTGTTTTATTGCCAGGAGATAAGTTACCAAGTTTACGTAAGTTAAGCCGTCAATTTGAAATAAGTGTGCCTACCGTTAAGCAAGCTTATATTGAATTAGAACGTCAGGGGCGTGTTTGTGCTAGGCCACAGTCAGGTTATTACTTAATGGCACAGCGAACGCGAACATTGAAACCTATGCCAACAAAGTGGTCTCATTGTGCACCAGCAACTGTTCAGTGTCGAAATATGATAGAGCAAGTGTACGAAGCGGTACATATACCTAATACTGTTGCTTTAGGTATATCAAATCCTATCCAAGCCAATCCGCCAGATAAAACACTAGCAAGATTAATGCGTTCAGTTTTATCAAAAGTGGCAGAAAAAGCGGTGAGCTATGGCCCTGTTACAGGTGATGCTAAATTGCGTATGCAGTTAGCTTTTCGCTACCAAGAACAAGGCATTGTTATTAATTCCGATGAAATTGTTATCACGAATGGCGCGCAAGAAGCATTGTCTATTGCACTACAATGTGTTGCACAAAGAGGGGATGTTATTGCGGTAGAGTCCCCCTGCTTTTTTGGCATAATTGAATTAATTGAAACCTTAGGAATGAAGGCTTTAGAAATCTATACTTGCACAGAAGAAGGGGTTTGCTTAAGTGAACTGACAACCGCAATTCAAAAACACCCTATTAAAGCTTGTTTATTTTCTTCGGCAATAAATAATCCTTTGGGCTCAATGAAAACTGATGTGCAACGACAAGCGCTGGTGAGCCTACTTGAAAAACATGATTTGCCATTAATTGAAGATGACGTATACAGTGAACTGTACTTTACAGATAAAAAACCTAAACCGGCGCAGTTATATTCTGAAAAAGGGCTAGTGATGACGTGTTCATCATTTTCTAAAACAGCGGCCCCAGGTTATAGAATTGGTTGGTTATTACCTGGTAAGTTTGAAGAACAGGCTAAACGTGTCAAACGAGCACAATCATGCTCAACGCCAATGTTACAACAATGGACTTTAAACGAGTATATACAAAGCGGTGATTATGATCGTCATTTAAGTGTTTTGCGTAAGAAGCTAATTTACAACTGTGAACGTATGCGTGCTTTAATTGCGGAATATTTCCCAAGTGAGGTGTGTGTTTCTAAACCTCAAGGTGGAAGTGTATTATGGCTTAGGTGTCAGTCACACGTTAATACTAGTGAGTTTTTTCAAGAAGCCATAGAGCAAGGTGTAAGCTTCGCGCCAGGCGTTATATTTTCAATGTCAGGCAAGTATGCTAATTACATGCGTATTAGTTTTGGTGTGCAATGGAATGAACAAGTAGAGAATGCAATCCAAACGTTAGGTCGTTTAGTATTTAAGTATTCTCATAACGACAATATTAATAATAAAATTGATCAAAAGGACACGTTTTAGTGGAATCCGAAAATACATTTAAGGCTGAAAAGTCAGTACAGATATCACTTAAATTGCTTTTACCTTTACTTGCATCAATTATGGCATTATCACCATTAGCTATTGATCTGTATTTGCCGGCAATGCCCGTTTTAGCTGAACACTTAGCCACCGATATGCCTATGGTACAAAACTCTTTGAGCATTTACTTATTAGGTTATGCTTTGGGGCTGATTTTATTTGGTCCAATGGCAGATCAGCATTCACGTAGAAAAATGGTGATCTTTGGTATCAGTGGTTTTTTACTGGCAAGTTTATTACTGCCTTTTGCGCTAAATATTGAGCAGTTTTTATCATTACGTTTTGTACAAGCGTTTATTAGCAGTGCAGCAACCGTTGTTATTCCTGGGACAATACGAGAATATTATAAAAAAGATACTGCCAAAGGATTGTCGTATGTATCTATGATAATGATGGTAGCGCCAATGATCGCACCCAGTATCGGTAGTATCTTATTGGTAGCGCACAGCTGGCAATTAATTTTCTATGTGCTGGCTTTTTACAGTGTTGTTGTTTTAGTACTCTCTATGAAGTATTTGCCAGATGCAATTAAACCGAGTTCTGCTAATGCTAACTTGGGCACAAACAATGTAGAGCAGGTTAAAGCAATTAATTTTTTAGAACGCTATAAAATTGTCTTCTCTAATCATGAAGCTAGGTTAGATATTATTAGTTCCATGATGATTTCATTAGCCTTTTTTTCTTATATTACGGCAATTCCCTTTGTATATTTGACCGTATATAAGGTTTCAGAATTAAGTTTTAGTGTTTTATTTGGTATTAACGTTGCAGGGCTAATGACGGCTCATTTTATTAATGCGCGTTTAGTTTCTCGTAAAGGCTCAAGAAAAATGTTGCGTTATGGCTTAATTATCTCGCTGATTTCATCAGCATCCTTGGTTATCGTAAACCTTTTATCAATGTCTGTTGTGTTCACTGTGTTATCTATCTTGCCGTTAATGGGCAGTATTTCAATGGTTGCTGTTAATTCTGACGCTTTAGTTTTTACTAAGTTTCCTGAACAATCTGGCACTGCAACTGCAGTAATAGGCACTTTGCGTTTCGGTGTTGGTGCTTTAGCTGGACCAATTTTAGCCTACTTTTATGATGGTAGTGCGTTACCTTTCGCAGGGTTAATGTTTTCTTCTGTGTTATTGGTGCTTTTATGCCAATTAATTATTAGTATAAATGAACAACAGAAAAAAATAGCGTAAAATATCAGTATTAAGATCTTAGTATTAGGCTGTCAGTGATAAGGATAAAAAATGAAAAAAGTTGCGGTAATTTTAAGTGGTTGTGGTGTTTATGATGGTAGTGAAATCAATGAAACAGTACTAACGTTACTGGCTATTGAACAAAATAATGCAAGTTATTGTTGTTTTGCACCTAATATTGAACAGCATCATGTGATTAATCATTTAACTGGCGAGGTCAGTGAGAATGAGAGTCGTAATGTGTTAGTTGAATCAGCTCGTATGGTACGCGGTAATGTTGACGATCTATGTGAATTACGAGTACAAGACTTCGATGCTATTATTGTGCCTGGTGGTTTTGGTGTTGCAAAAAATTTATGTAACTTCGCACTAGATGGCGATAATTATCAAGTAAACGACCAAGTGTTATCTGCCTGCCAAGCATTTGCAAAGGCAGAAAAACCTGCTGGTTATATGTGTATTGCTCCGGCTATGTTGCCATTAATTTACCCTAAAGGAGTACAAGGGACTATTGGTACTGATAGAGATACTGCATCGTTAATTACTGCCAAAGGATTGATACATAAAAATTGTGGTGTTGACGATATTGTTATTGATGAAACGCATAAGCTAGTGACAACGCCTGCTTACATGCTCGCTACTTCAATAAGTGAAGCAGCCTCAGGTATTAACCGTTTAGTACATAATGTTTTGGCTTTAGTTAAGTGATAAACAAGGTGATAAAAAACGGATCATTATTTGTTTTTTACTTTTTTTCCAGCTGCTTACTTTCAGGTAAATCTTATGCTTTACCTAGTAATGCAGCTAGCCAATTATCCGTTAATAAAACATCGAACTCTCCTATGACAGCCAAAAGCAATAATTCAATACAACTTTCTGACTTTGAAAAACAATTAGCAGCTAAAATGGCACTTGATATCCGTTATTTTTGCTCAGAAAAACCGATGAATACTACTGGGCGTTGTTTAGAGCCGGTGACTGAATTACCGAAAGCCTTAGCTGATGCTATTACGACAACGGGTATTGGGAGTGTAGTGCTTTTTGCTGAAAACTTATCAACAACAAAACAAATTATTCAGTTAACGCATGATTTACAAGCAGCAGCAGTTAAGTCAGATTCGCAACAACCGTTAATTATCTCTATTGATCAAGAAGGTGGCAGAGTAGTGCGTTTGCCTCAAGCCACATCATTTGCAGGTAATATGGCAATAGGTGCTACTTATCAATCTAAAGGTATCGAATTTGCTACGCAAACGAGTATGGTTATTGCTAAAGAGTTAATGTTATTAGGAATTAACAACAACTATGCTCCTGTTGTTGATGTGAATACTAATGCGATGAACCCGGTTATTAACACACGTTCTTTTGGTGAAGATCCAAAGCTTGTTGCTGAATTAGGCGCAGCAGTTGTTAATGGCTTACAAAATCAGGGGATCATGGCAACGCTCAAACATTTTCCTGGTCACGGTGATACTCATATTGATAGTCATTTAGGATTACCTCTTGTTGAACATGATTTAGCGACGATAGAAAGTAAAGATTTAACGTCATTTGAGTGGGCAATTAAACATAGTGATCCTGCGATGATCATGACTGCACATATACAATACCCAGCATTAGATAATTCAACGATTGCCAACCTTAAAGGCGAAAAAATTATTCGACCAGCAACAATGTCTCGAAAAATACTGACTGATTTGTTAAGAAATAACATGGGATATAACGGTATTATTGCGACAGATGCACTAGATATGGCAGGTATTGCGCATTATTTTAATGAAGTGACCGCCGTGGTCGAAACCTTCGTTGCAGGCGCTGATTTAGCCGTAATGCCGTTTAAAATAAGAAAAGTTGAAGATATTGATAAATTTAAGTTATTTGTTAAGGCTGTTGCTGAAGCATTACAACAAAAAATTAATAAAGATGAATTTTCAATAGCGGAAGTTAAACAGTCTGTTCAGAGAATAAATAGCTATAAACGAAAATATATAGCGCTACCAGAAATGTCTCTAGATAAGAGAGTTACGTTAGCAGAGCAGTATATAGCACAAGAACAACATTTATTGCTTGAACAAGCCTTAGCAGATAACGCTGTGGTGTCACTGATTGAAAATCAAGACAAGTTCCCAGTGGATGTTGAGCGTATTTCACGTATTCATTTGTTTGTACTGAATTGGCAAGAGTTTCGCGCTTTAAAAGCAGCGATCATTTTTCATTGGCAAAGCTTAAATCAATTAGCACCACAAATTAGCGCAACAGTGGTCGCAGAGCGTGATGCACAATCACAAATACATCAAGGTGATAAATTAGCTAAAGCCGATCTTATTATTGCAACAGTTGATACTAAGATAGCGAGCGCAGTTGATATTGGTGGCGCAGAAGATGTATTAACTCAAGCGTATGTTGCTAATAAACAAGGTAATGTGAGTTATGAGCAGTTACTTGCTTACCAGTTACAACAAGCTAAGCAACGAAAAGTAGCGAGTATGTTGATTGCTAAAGGGTCGCCTTACTTATTAACCCCTTATACTAAGCTAGCAGACTCAATTCTAGTGACATTTGACGATAGAATTTATAACAACAGTAATGATATAGCATACAGCCCCGGTTATCAGACGAGTATTGCTATTATGTTAGGTAAGCAAAAAGCATTAGGAGTATTACCGGTTAGTCTACCGAAATATAGTGAGTTATTACTTAACTGATAAAAGAAAGCCCATAAAATACAAAATTTCATGGGCTTTAGTTTTGAATATTCAAGTTTACACTAAATTTGCACTGACGATCACTGTGCTAATTCTAATTAGCACAATCTAATAAAAGGTATCACCTTTATTATGTGCTTGTGGATCTTCGATAAGTTCTTCAAACTCCACTTCAAAATTATTGTTATTGTAAGTATCCGCCATGTAGATTGTTCGGGTTGAGCCATCTATCCAAGTGACAGTGCCGCTACCCTTTCGACTACCGCATTTCATACCTATATGTATCTCATTAAATTCCATGACCTTCCTACCTCCTAATGTTAACACTGATATTTAGACGACGCTATGAATGGTTAGTTCATTTTTTAACCAATATTTTTAATGTGTCGCTTGTTTTAAAACAAATTCAACTTGGTTGTTTTTTATACTGTTCAGGATTCATTATAGAGATAATATTAATCTTTACTAGTGCATTCTAGGGTAAATACTCATTACCAAGGGTGCAACATTTGCTAGCCCCCGTTACCGTTGACATACTGCTTAATAACTTTTTGTCATAAGCAAAGGCCAGCCAGGCAAAAGCTATTGCTTCTAATTGATCTCCATCTATATCTTTTTGATTAGTAAGAAGAAGTTTGTAATTTTTATAGTGTAGAGCCAGTTGTTTATCTATGGTATCTTTTAAAATTTTATTATGAGCACCGCCGCCACAAAGGTATATTTTAGTGCTAGCTTCATTGTTAGGACTGTGCTGCTTAATTGCGTCAACAATAGTTATCGCTGTTAACGCGGTAAGCGTTGCTTGCACATCTTCATTGCTAATGTGAGTGAAGTTAGTTAGCTGGCGCTTTAGCCATGATAAATGGAAATATTCTCGACCAGTACTTTTGGGATGAGGAAGTTGAAAGTAATTGTCAGATAAAAACAGTGTTAGCAATTCAGCATTAATTTGACCTTTTCTTGCCCAATTACCATTCTCGTCATATTTCGTTTTACTGTGAGGGTTATGTAAGCTAAACCAGTCATCCATCAATGCATTACCTGGGCCTGAATCATAACCACAAACTTCTTGCTTATCAGTTGCAGGTAAAAAAGTAAGATTGGCTATACCGCCTATATTAACAACAAAAACATCAGCACCATTATCACTGCTCTGACGCTCACTAAAAATGGTTTGATGAAAAGCCGGTACTAACGGAGCTCCTTGTCCTCCTAATGCCATATCTTTGCGGCGAAACTGCCCAATGACACGAATATTCGTCAAGGTTGCTAATGTTTGATTGCAGCCAATTTGTAAAGTAAATGGGTGGGTTATCAGTGGCCTGTGACGAATAGTTTGACCATGGTTACCAATGGCAATAATGTCGGAATAATTCAATTGTTGCTGTATTAAAAAGTTGTTAACTGCAGCGGCAAAGAGTTTTGCTAACTCAACATCTAATGCAAAGGCACGATCAATTTCATTATTAGTAGGATTATAAAGCGACTGAATTTTTTCTGCTGTTTCATTACTATATGCTTGATAGTAACTAGCGTGATGTTTAAGTAGGTTATTCTGATCGAAGGAAACTAAAGCCAAATCAATGCCGTCAGCACTTGTGCCTGACATTAAACCAATATAGTAGGTAGGCGCGTTTGAAGTACTTAATTTTGTATTAATCTTCATTTTTAGGTGTTTGCTCCTCGGCAATACTTACAGCCAAAACGATACGTTTTGAATCGTCCAGCTCTTTTAAACGTTGTTTCGAAATTGTGGTAAATTCAGCTTTAAATTCTTTAGCGATTGGTTTTGAATCAGGCAGTTTTACTGTTCTAGGATTACGGTGTACACCATTAAGTAAAAACTCATAATGTAAGTGAGGTCCTGCAGCCAACCCTGTTGCGCCTACATAACCAATAACTTGCCCCTGTTTTACACGTTGACCTTTTTTAACCGCTCGTTTTGAAAAATGTAAATACTTAGTTACTATGCCATTACCATGCTGGATAAACACATAATTACCATTGTATTTGTTATAAGTTGAATGCGTAACCTTACCATTGCCTGCTGCTACTACTGGAGTACCTGTTTTCGCTGCATAATCAACTCCTCTATGCGCTTTCCAACGCTTTTGTACTGGGTGAAAGCGTTTAGGTGCAAAACTAGAACTAATATACTTAAAGTTTACGGGAGCTCTTAAGAAAGCCTTACGCATACTTTTGCCACCAGGAGTATAATATTCACCATCAGTAAATCTTACTGCTTGAAATGGGTCTTTTTGGTTAATAAATTCGGCAGCTAAAATATTTCCTGTACCAATGTATTCGCCTTCAACATATTTTTTCTCATAAATTACATGAAAACTATCGCCTGCACGTATATCTAAAGCAAAATCTATATCCCAACCAAAAATATTAGCAAGTTCAATAATTTGTCGATCACTTAAGCCGGCAGCTGTTCCTGCATTCCAAAAATTTGAATTAATCGTTCCGTGTGCATAATCTTGTGTAATATCAACAGGTTTACTTTCTTTATGTGATTGATAGCTATCACCGACAAGATTGATATACAAAGTATCTGTTTTTGATAACGGATATTCAAGCGCTGTTATTTTTTGTTCATTATTGGTGGCAATGCGCAGCGTATCGCCGACGTTCATTTTGAGTAGTAGTTTACTGTCTTTCCCTTTAGCACTACTAACAGCATAAGTATCTTGCGCACTAAACCCTAAGCGTTTAAATATTCTTGCTAATGAATCTCCGCTACGAACTTTCACGGTTTGCCAAGACATGTCACTTTGTTGTTCTGAATTTACTGTTGTGGTTAGGTCATTTTCATCGGTTAGTTGGTTTTCTGGTGATGGTACAGCGGTAGGGATTTCTATCTCAACCGGTGTGGAAAGTGGTTGTTCAGCTGAAGATTTTTCAGGAATTGCTACTTGGTAACGCTTACCAACCTCAAGGCTTTGCTTATTTGTTTTGTTGGTTAATTCATGCTTACTTGGCAGCAATATTATGAACAAAGTTAATATTGATATACTAATAATTATTGCACGATGTTTTTTGGGTAATTGTTTAAAATTTGTCAGTAAGCTAAGAAAAACTTTATGAAGTGTTTTTAATTGTCGTTGTATTATTTGTTGTTTATTCACGGAGATAAGTGTTTACTTTATATTGGTAATAAAAATACGACAATTGTCGCTAATTCATAACAATTTGATTTTATTGGAACGGGGGAAATTAAATCAAATTAGTATCGTCTCGCACTATATCAAAGTTTTTAGCAAAGTTTTCAGAAAAATTTTTATAAAAGTTGTTACAAAAAATGGCTACATCGATTTTTATACTGTTATGTAGCAGATAAAATGAGTAGAATTCAGCCATTGAAATAAATATATAGCTAGCCAATGGAGCTAAAAATGACGGATGTAAGTCAAGCGTTTGCAGAATTGAAGCGCGGTTCAGAAGAAATATTAGTAGAAGAAGAGTTACTCGCAAAACTTAAAACAGGTAAGCCGTTAAAAATTAAAGCAGGATTTGACCCTACAGCCCCAGACCTACATTTAGGTCACACTGTTTTAATCAATAAATTACGCCAATTTCAACAGCTAGGTCATGATGTTATTTTTCTGATTGGTGATTTTACCGGTATGATAGGTGACCCAACGGGTAAAAATGTTACCCGTAAACCACTTACTAAAGAAGATGTACTCGCCAACGCTGAAACTTATAAAGAGCAAGTGTTTAAAATATTAGACCCAGCTAAAACCACTGTGGCATTTAACTCTACTTGGATGGAAAAATTAGGCGCTGCAGGTATGTTGCAGTTAGCTTCCCGTCAAACGGTTGCTCGCATGATGGAGCGTGATGATTTTAAAAAGCGTTATGCCAATGGCCAGGCGATTGCCATACATGAATTTATGTATCCACTTGTGCAGGGCTGGGATTCAGTAGCACTTGAAGCTGATGTTGAGTTAGGCGGCACAGATCAAAAGTTTAACTTGTTGATGGGGCGTGAATTACAGAAGTCTGAAGGGCAACGTCCACAAACTGTATTAATGATGCCTTTACTTGAAGGCTTAGACGGCGTGCAAAAAATGTCTAAGTCATTAGGGAATTACATTGGTATTACTGATAGTCCATCAGATATGTTTGGTAAAATCATGTCAATTTCAGATGTACTTATGTGGCGTTATTATGAGCTATTGAGCTTTAAGCCTTTAGCTGAAATTGAAGGCTATAAAACTGAAATCGAGCAAGGTAAAAACCCACGTGATGTTAAAATTGATTTGGCAAAAGAATTAATAGCACGTTTCCATGATGAAGCAGCAGCAGAAGCGGCTCATCACGAATTTATTAACCGTTTCCAAAAAGGTGCAATGCCAGATGAAATACCAGAGCTTGAATTAGTTGTTGAAGGTGGTGAAATCGCTATAGCTAACTTATTAAAAGAGGCTAACTTAGTTGGCAGTACTTCTGATGCTTATCGTATGATCAAGCAAGGTGCTGCTAAAATCGATGGTGAAAAAATTACCGATAGAAATTTAGTGATCGTAAGCGGTAGTAATGCGATCTATCAAGTTGGTAAACGCAAATTTGCGCGAGTAAGTGTTAAATAACTAGTCGACGCAATATCTTCTCAAAATAAGCCAATCACTTGATTGGCTTATTTCTTTTTATTACTACGCAATATATTCTTAACGCCAAACGTTCAATACTATTAATCATTCCATTTCATCTATAGCTATTTAAATAGCTCAGTATTGTTGATTTTTTTGATATTTAACGTGATATAAGCTTTTATTTGGTATCACTTTTTCTTAATATACCTTTGAATAAAGGTAACTGATTGACGAAACTGGACTAACCGTTTTGATTTGGAATAGTAAAACTTAGGGAATGAAACACAAAACATTATGACTAATATATATATTAAAAAATTAAAGAAACTTTCGAGCCATATCATTATTACTCTCCTTATAGGGTGCTATATATTTACGGCTCAGTCTCGCGCCGCAACTGTAGAAAACTTTTCTCGCCATTTAGAATATTACGATATGAAAATATCCCCTGATGGTAAGTATTTAGCCGCATCGGTGAATGTTGATGGTGATAAAAGTTTAGTCTTTTTAGATGCTAAAACGTATGAAGTAACATATATACTTAATTCTGGAGGAAAAAACCAAGCTGCTGATTATTACTGGGTCAACAATGAACGTGTAATCATCCAACTAGAGCAGTTACGTGGTTCGTTAGAAGAGCCTATTAACTTAGGTGAACTCTACGCGATTAATTATGACGGTCGAAAAGGGAAAATGATTTTTGGTTACCGCTCAAAAGCCGGTATTGTTTTATCAGGTCATGCAGGTTTTCTAATTGATATTTTGAAGGAGGATGATAAAAGTGTCTTAATTTCAAAGCAACTTCTATCACGTAAATCTGATGTGCTTCCTCAGGTTGTTAAGTTAAATGTATATTCAGGTAAAGAAAACCGCCTGAAAACTGCCCCTATTCCTTATAGTAAATTCCTTGTTGATAATGATGGTCAACCACGCTTCGTTGCTGGGGTTGATAATGACTACAACGTTAAGCTTTTTTATTCAAAAGATAGAGATAGTGAATGGCAAGCGTTTGGTGAAGATTTTAACGGTGAATTTACACCGATTTCTTTTTCACCAGATAATGAAAGTGTTTATGCATTAAAAGCTGAAAATGGTGAAGCAAAAGGATTATATAAATATAACCTTGCAACAAAAGAAGCAAAGTTGCTTTATAAAAGTAAGCTTGTTGATCCCACCCATGTCATTCAATCGAATGTGAATAGTGTCTTTGGTTTACGTTTAGATGAAGATTATCCGAGTTATATTTACCTAGATGATGATAACGAGGAAGCGAAAATACATAAAGCATTATATGGTGCTTTTAAAGGAAGTAAGATTGCTATCACAAGTAAAACAAGAGATGGTAATACTATTATCGTTAAAGTTAATAGTGATAGAAACCCCGGCTCTTTTTATTCCTTCAATACTAAAACGATGGCAGCAAAGCATTTATTTAAGAGTGCTTCTTGGATTAAACCTGAAGAAATGTCACCGGTAGAGCCTTTCAGAATAAAAACGCCTGACGGACTAACGTTAAATGGCTTCTTAACCTTACCTAAAAATAAAACCAAAAACCTACCTACCGTTGTTCTTCCTCATGGCGGCCCACATGCGAGAGATTATTGGGGATATGACCCACAGGTACAGATGTTAGCTAATGCAGGGTATGTTGTTGTACAAGTTAATTTTCGGGGTTCTGAAGGCTATGGTAAAGCCTTTATGGAAGCTGGTTACACAAATTGGGGAACTAAAATTCAAGATGATATTTTACTAGCACTTAATTATGCGGTTCAAGAAGGTATTACTGATAAAAATAGAGTTTGTATTTTTGGTACAAGCTTTGGTGGCTACAGTGCTTTACAAAGTGCAGTTAGAACGCCTGAGTTATTTAAGTGTGCTATAGGTTATGCCGGTGTATATGACTTACCAATGTTATACAAAGAAGGGGATATAACGTCGCTTAAATGGGGCGGAGCATTCTTAGATACAACATTAGGTACTGATGTAGAGCAACAACGTGAGAACTCGCCTGTATACCACGTAGATAAATTAAAAGCGCCGGTACTGATTATTCACGGTGAAGATGATCAAAGAGCACCTATTGAGCATGCAGAAAAATTAAAAAAAGCGCTTGATGAACATAAACACCCTTATGAGTGGTTAGTAAAAGATAAAGAAGGTCATGGTTTTTATAATGAAGCTAATATTTTGGAAGCAAATAAGAAAATACTTTCTTTCTTAGAAAAACATATAGGTACTTAAATTAGTTCGATAAATCACTAACATTATGTAATCTTGTTGGCCTGAATGAAAGAGGACAGTCACTTAAATTTTAGATAAGTTAAAGCGAGTCTTAAAGTTAACCAATTAACCTCTAATTAGTTTATTAATCATTAGCCGACTCAATATAACTACCTCTTTAACTGAATTTACGTTGATTTGTAGTTTTTATAAAGTACAGATGTTACTGAGCCGCCTTAGTAATATCTGTACTTCGATTTATATTGTATTTTTATTGTTTCTAAACCGTTGAGG
>NZ_JAHKQD010000003.1 GCF_018860915.1 Colwellia sp. C2M11 | reverse complement strand
TTAGGTCGTCTTTATTATTTATATCAAGATATTAAATTACCCAAATTAGTATCTTGATATAAATAATAAATTTGGAATACCTATGAATAAATTCAAACTAATACTAATTGTCTTATTAGCCCTTATCCTAACAGCTTGTTTTCCTAGTAATAACTCTGCTAAAAAAGAAATTTTATTGCAAGGTTATACGATGGGAACTACATACAATATTAAAGTTGTAGCGACAGCCGCTGAGGTAGAAAGTTTAGGCTTACATAAACAAATTGATACATTGCTCGAGCAAGTGAATCAGGAAATGTCGACTTATATTCCTAATTCGGAATTATCTCGCTTTAATGCTCTTCAGTCACTGGAACCTGTTGAAGTATCACCTGGTTTTAAACGAGTCTTAGCGGAATCTATTCGTTTAGGTGAGTTAAGTGGTGGTAAATTAGATATTACCGTTGGTCCTTTGGTTAACTTATGGGGGTTTGGACCTGAGCATAGACCAGAAAAAGTACCAAGTGACGAGTTACTAGCCAATACACGGTTACGTGTTGGGTTAAAGAACCTTCATTTGAATGGCAATAAATTATCAAAAGATATTCCTAACTTGTATGTTGATTTGTCTACTACGGCTAAGGGCTATGGGGTCGATGTAGTCGCAGAGTTAATTGAAGCTAATGGTATCCATAACTATTTAGTCGAAATAGGCGGAGAACTTCGTGTAAAAGGTTTTAAGCATACTGGTGAGCTGTGGGCAATTGCGATAGAAAGACCTATTTTTGATCCTTTAGGTGATCATAGAGCGGCTCAGCAAGTAATTATCCCTAAAGATAATGCTGTTGCTACAGCAGGCGACTATCGTATTTACTTCGAAGAAGATGGACAACGCTTTTCTCATATTATTGATCCTGATACTGGGAAGCCGATTAATCACAACCTTGTGTCAGTCACCGTTATTGCTCCATTATCCATGACCGCGGACGGTTTATCTACTACCATGATGGTGATGGGCGCTGAAGAAGGAATGAAGTTTGCGACTGAAAATGATATCGCAGCATTGTTCATTTCTAAAGCTGAAAATGGCTTTCATGAAGAATTTACGGTAAAATTTAAGCAATACTTGAAATAATACTTACCGTGTGTCGGTCTTAATTAATAACATAGATACGCATTAAACTTATTTTCCAATGGCTTTTGTCCTGAGCCCTGATCATTAATTATTTAATTGAGAGCATAACATTATGATGATTTTTATTATTACCTTTGGTTTTTTCCTAGTTGTCGGCGTAGCTATGGCAGTGGGTTATATTTTTCAAAATAAAACGTTAGCGGGTAGTTGTGGTGGTTTAGCAAGCGTCGGTATTGAAAAAGATTGTAATTGTGAAAATCCATGTGAAAAACGTCAAGCGCGTGAGCGTAAATCAGCGCTTGAAGAAAACTTGAACAATAGAATAGATGTTACAAATCTCTAGTGATTTGAGACTATAGACTTATTAAGGATAGTACCATTGCTATCCTTTTTTGTTTAATAGGTTTATTTAATAGATTTTTTACTGAACGCTAACTTAATCAAGTCATATAAAAATATCAGTATTGTTAATTTATAGCGGCTAGTTCATAAAACTTTTTATTTTTTGAATGATCCCTAAACTATCTAAGCCTAACTCTTGATGAACTTCTTCTTGCGTACCATGCTTAATAAATTGATCAGGAATACCTATATTTAATACTTTTATTGCGATACCTTGCGATAAAATATATTCATTTACTGCTGAGCCTGCACCACCCGCTATTGCATTATCTTCAATAGTTACTAGGGTACTATGGGTTTTAGCTAATTGATTAATCATGTTATTATCAAGTGGCTTAATGAAGCGCATATCTATAAGGGTTGCGCCAAGTGTTATAGCGGCTTTATTTGCTTCAATTAGCATGGTACCAAAGCTTAAAATCGCGATATTATTATTGCTTTCGTTTGGCGATATTATTTGTTTGGCTTTACCTATCTCTATCACTTCATCAATATGTGGTAATTCTTCACCAGTACCACTGCCGCGTGGATAACGAACAACGGTGGGAGTGTTTGATTTATGCCCTGTATTTAACATTAATTGGCATTCACGTTCATTAGCTGGTGCCATAATTACAAGGTTTGGAATACAACGTAAAAAGCTTAAATCAAATGAACCTTGATGTGTAGCACCATCTGCACCCACAATACCCGCGCGATCAACAGCAAACATTACTGGTAAGTTTTGAATGGCAACATCGTGAATAAGTTGATCGTAACCACGTTGTAAAAAGCTTGAATAAATTGCAACAACAGGGTGCTGATCACCAATTGCTAATCCAGCTGCGAACGTGACAGCATGCTGTTCAGCAATGGCGACATCGTAATATTGATCAGGAAAGCGTTGACTAAATTCAACCATACCCGACCCTTCACGCATCGCGGGGGTAATTGCGACTAACTTTTTATCTACAGCCGCTGTTTTACAGAGCCAATCACCAAATATTTGAGAGTAAGTTGGCAATGAAGGTTTAGATTTAGGTAAATGTGCATCACTAGGATTAAATTTTGGAACAGCATGATATTTTATTGGATCTTGCTCTGCAGCTTGAAAACCTTTACCTTTTTTAGTCGCAATATGTAGCAGTTGTGGCCCTTTAAGGCTACGCATATTTTTAATTGTATCGACTAAACCATTAACATCATGACCATCAATTGGACCAATATAATTAAAGCCAAGTTCTTCAAAGAAAGTGCTAGGAACAACCATACCTTTCAGGTGTTCTTCTGCTCTGCTAGCCAATTCTTTAATTGGAGGAATGTTATTTAATAAACGCTTACCACCTTCTCTAATACCTGTATACAAACTACCTGATAGCATTTTGGCGAAGTGATTATTTAATGCACCAACATTTTCTGAAATAGACATTTCGTTATCATTTAAAATGATCAACATGTCTTTTTTAATATCACCAGCGTGATTTAATGCCTCAAAGGCCATTCCTGCAGTCATTGCACCATCACCAATAACGGCAACAGTTTTTCTATTTAATCCTTCTTTTTCTGCGGCAACTGATAAACCTAAGGCAGCAGAAATTGAAGTGCTTGAATGACCAACACTTAAAGTATCGTATTCACTTTCTTCACGCCAAGGAAAAGGGTGTAATCCGTCTTTTTGTCTAATAGTATGCAGTTGATCGCGACGACCAGTAAGAATTTTATGTGGGTATGCTTGGTGTCCAACATCCCAAATAAGGTGATCAAAAGGCGTATTGTAGACATAATGCAATGCAACAGTCAGTTCAATAGTACCTAACCCTGAAGCGAAGTGGCCACTGCTTTTACTTACTGAATTTAATAGGAATTTACGCAGCTCATTACTTATTCGCGGTAATTTATCTTGAGAATAATTTCGCAAATCTTTTGGTGAGTTGATTTGGGTAAGTAATGGATAGTCAGCAAGGTTTGTGGTCATAGTTGTTCTATAGTTGTTTTTATTTTTAGCTACTTAATGGCTACGTTTAATGATAAAGGTGGCAAAATCAGCTAAGGATTGTGTATTGTAAGGCAAACTGGCTAAAGCTTGAAGTGCTTGTTGAAATAAGTTTTCAGCTTTTTCTTGAGCACCTTCTAAGCCAAGTAGGGCTGGGTAAGTGCTTTTATTTAACGCAATGTCCGAACCGCAAGGTTTCCCAAGCTGTTCTTGGGTTGATATTATATCAATAATATCATCTCTGACTTGATATGCGAGACCAATAAATTTTGCATACGCTTTTAGTGATTCTTTTTCTGATTGTGATATTTTGGGGCTACATTCGGCTACCATTGCAACAGAAGCTTCCAGTAAGGCACCCGTTTTCAATGAATGTAAAGTTTCCAGTTGTTCTAAGGTTATCATTTTATCAGTTGCGGCTAAATCAAGTGCTTGGCCTCCGCACATACCTTGATAACCAGCGGCCGTTATTAGTTGCTGAATTAGCTTAACTTGCTTAGGTTTAACTGCTTCTGAAAAATCGTGGTTGGCAATAATATCAAAAGCAAGAGTTTGTAAGCTATCACCAGCAAGAATTCCTGTTGCTTCATCAAAAGCCTTGTGACAGGTTGGTTGACCACGCCTTAAGTCATCATCATCCATCGCGGGTAAGTCATCATGTACTAAAGAATAAGCATGTATACATTCTATTGCGCCAGCTATTCCATCAACGTCTTTTAAATCTAGGTCTAATGCTTGTCCTGTAATATAAGCTAAATAAGGACGTATGCGCTTGCCACCTATCAATAGCCCATATCGCATTGCTTGATGAAGTTTCTTATCGTTAACAGTTAAACTCGCAAGTTTCTGCTCTAAAAATTGGTCGATACGTTGTTGAAAAACATCATGATTGGCTAAACTACTCACGAAAGATCACCGGATAATTGCTCATTGTCAGTTAACGCAAAATCTTGGAGTTGTTGTTCTCCGTTTTGCTCGAGTAAAATTTTTACTTTTTGCTCTGCTGTTTGTAGCTTATTTTGGCTTAGTTTACTTAATGTTAAACCACGCTCAAAAAGTGCCATTGATTCTTCTAAGTCTAAATTCCCTTGCTCTAAATTTTGTACTATCGTGTCCAATTCGCTAAGAGATTCTTCAAAACTTAGGTTTTCTAATTTTTTTTTGGCCATATTTTATATTCTCTTTATGCCTTAGATGCTTTCAACTCTAGGCGCAAACTTACCTTAGCTAAGCACAATGGTCAATGTAGTGCTCATATATTTCAGCGTATATTGTGATTATTTAACGATTAAGTTATTGACTATTAGGGCGATAACTTAATATATAAAGGGATAAGTAATGGCGAATAGCTTTATCATAATGTACTATTATTTTATTAGATCAAATTAGTTTTTATAGCTTTAGGAGTTTTTCTGTGGATTTAGCAACCTTAATCGGTATCCTTGGTGCCATTGCTTTTCTCGTTATGGCGATGGTTTTGTCTGGCGATATTACGATGTTCGCTGATACCCAATCAGTACTAATTGTTTTTGGTGGTTCACTATTTATCGTGTTATCTAATTACAGTATAGCTCAGTTTTTTGGTATAGGAAAAATTATAGCTAAAGCGTTTATATTTAAATTAGAAAAGCCCGAAGAATTAATAGAAAAAGCCGTTGATATGGCTGATGCTGCACGTAAAGGTGGATTCCTCGCCTTAGAAGAAGCAGAGATAACCAATAATTTTATGCAAAAAGGCGTTGACATGCTTGTTGATGGTCATGATGCCGATGTAGTGCGGGCGACCTTACAAAAAGATATTAACCTAACGACAGAGCGCCATGAAAAAGGTGCTGGTATGTTAACGGCTTTAGCTGATGTTGCACCTGCTATGGGGATGATTGGTACACTTATTGGACTCGTTGCTATGTTGGCTAATATGGATGATCCTAAATCTATTGGCCCAGCTATGGCGGTTGCTTTGTTAACGACACTTTATGGTGCCTTCTTAGCAAATGTTATTGCTATTCCGTTAGCGACTAAATTAAAACTGCGCATGGAGGAAGAAAAAATGAATCAAGAGTTAATTCTTGATGCCGTGCTTGGAATCCAAGATGGGCAAAACCCGCGAGTCATTGAAGGTTTATTGAAAAACTATCTGGCTGAAGGTAAGCGTCAAACGAATACTACTGATGATGAATAACAATCGATTTATTAATAGGGAGGACTTATGACTGAGCAAAAGTGTAAATGTCCGCCACCTGGGCTACCTGCATGGATGGGAACATTCGCCGATCTTATGTCGTTGTTAATGTGTTTCTTTGTTCTATTGTTATCTTTTTCTGAAATGGATGTACTAAAGTTTAAACAAATTGCCGGATCAATGAAATTTGCTTTTGGGGTACAAAATAAAATTGAAGCAAAAGATATTCCGAAAGGGACAAGTATTATTGCTCAGGAGTTTAGACCTGGTAAACCGGAGCCAACACCAATAGAAGTTATTCAGCAGCAAACCATGGAAATAACTCAGCAAATGTTGGAGTTTGAAGCGGGAGAAGAAAACTCGGCTGGTGGACGTCAAGAGCAACGTGGTAGCGAACGAGGCGGAAAATCACAGAGTACTGATGATGCCTTATCTGAACAAGCGTTACAAAAAGCACAAGAGCAAATAGAGCAGGCAGCACAAGATCAAGTTAATGAATTGGTCAAAAAAATAGCTGATAAACTTGAAGAGCAAATTGAAGATGGTGCTATTGAATTAGAGTCACTAGGACAACAAGTTATTATCCGTATTCGAGAGAACGGCTCATTTCCATCAGGCTCTGCTTTTTTACAGCCTAAATTCAAACCTATTATTAGACAAATAGGTGAGTTGTTGAATACAATTCCAGGTGAAATTATGATTTCAGGGAATACTGATAACCGTGGAATAGATTCAGAGTTATTTGACTCAAACTGGGATTTATCTAGTAAAAGAGCGGTTGCTATTGCACATGAAATAATTAAAGTACCAGGGTTTAATCAAACACGTTTAGTTGTTGCAGGGCACGCAGACACACGTCCATTAGTACCAAATACTAACCCATTGAATCGTCGACGAAATCGCCGTGTTGAAATTGCCATTAATCAAGGTAAGCCAAAAGAGAGCGAACCTATTCAAGTACTACAATAAAAATTAAGGTATAACCTTAGTTATGTTGAAAAGCTGTCATCGTAATGAGGACAGCTTTTTTGTTGGCACTCAATATTGCCTTAACTCGCATTTTGAGGTGGTTTGGGTATATAATGCGCGCCATTATTCTTATTGTTATATTTATTAGGCCAACATCGATGAAATTTATCGTAAAGCTGCAAGCTGAAATCACCATTAAATCTCGCCCTGTTCGTAAGCGTTTTACCAAGATCTTAGAATCGAATATTAAAAATGTTTTACGCCGCATTGATGAAAAAGTTACCACGCGGATGAACTGGGATAACATCGAAGTAAATACTAAAGATAATAGTTCTGAAAACCGTGAACGTTTAGTGGAAGCACTTAAGTGTATTCCAGGTGTACCGATGTTTTTAGAAGTTCAGCAGTCAGAATTTATTGATGTTCATGATATTTATGAAAAAACTTTAGCCATTCATGCTAAGACGATTGAAAATAAAACTTTCTGTGTTCGTGTAAAGCGTACGGGTACACATGACTTTAATTCACTGAAAGTAGAGCAATATGTTGGTGGTGGTTTAAATCAGTCAGTAGAAAGTTCAAAAGTTAAACTGACTAAACCTGATGTCACTATTCGTTTAGAAATAAAAAACAAAGATTTATTTATTGTTACCCAACGTCATAAAGCGCTAGGTGGTTTTCCTATCGCAACCCAAGAAGACGTTTTGTCTTTAATGTCTGGTGGTTTTGATTCAGGGGTTGCTAGTTATCAAATGATTAAAAAAGGGGCTAGAACTCATTATTGTTTCTTTAATTTAGGTGGCTCTGCTCATGAAGTAGGGGTGAAGCAAGTTAGCTATTATTTATGGAATAAGTTTGGTGCGTCTCACAAGATTAAATTTTTTGCTGTTGACTTTGAACCTGTTGTGGCTGAAATATTAGAAAAAGTTGAAAACAGTCAAATGGGCGTAATACTTAAACGTATGATGATGCGTGCCGCGAGTAAAATAGCTGCAAAAGGTAAAATTCAAGCGCTAGTGACGGGCGAAAGTTTAGGGCAAGTGTCTAGTCAAACACTCACTAACTTAAACGTTATTAATCGAGTAACAGACACACTTATTTTACGTCCATTAGCTGCTTATGATAAACAAGATATTATTGATATAGCTCGTGATATTGGTACAGAAGATTTTGCGAAAACTATACCTGAGTATTGCGGTGTTATTTCAAAGAAACCGACAGTAAAAGCGGTATTATCTAAAGTTGAAGAAGAAGAAGGTCATTTTGATTTTGATATTCTGGATAAAGTTATTAGCGAGACCCGTGTTTTTGATATTCGTGATATTGGTAAAGAGACCGAAGAAGAAATTCACGCAGTTGACCTAGTAGAGAATATTCCAGACAATGCTGTTGTGGTTGATATTCGTAGTCCAGAAGAAGAAGAAGATAAGCCATTAAGCTTAGATAATGTTGAAGTTAAACATATCCCTTTTTATAAACTTGCCACTCAGTTTGGTGATTTAGATATGAGTAAAGATTACCTACTTTACTGTGATCACGGGGTAATGAGTAAGCTACAAGCTCTTTACCTGATTGATAACGGTTTCAGTAACGTAAAGGTATATCGTCCGTAAAAGCAAGTTTAGTTCTTAAATTAGCGTATTAGGTCAGCACCTTAACTTAGCGCGCTAACCGCTTGCCACATTTTAGTATTTTCTGGTGTGGCAAGTTTGTGTTTTATACCTAAGCGATGTATATAGCCATTAATGTAATCTATTTCACTCGTACGTTTTTCGGTAATATCACAACGCATAGAAGAGCTATTTTTAGCGGTTGCTTGTGCTACATTTTTCACTATTATTTTAAGATCTGCTAAATCTAAATTCACCTTTTCAGCATCAGCTACAGCCACTACTTCTTCTAGTAATATTAAAATTGTTGATGAATATTCAGCATTATTTATTTCACCGTTACTGATATCGTTTATTGCAGTTAATGGATTAATAACACAATTGATTGCTAGCTTTAACCATTGTTTTTTATTGATTTCTTGATGAAATGTTACTTGAGGTAGGGCGGTATTTAATAATTTTGTCAGTGATTCTTGCTGTGCTAAGTTCGGCACACCTGAAAGTAAACCAATATCTGTTGAACCAACTCCGGTATGTGTCACAGTAAAAGGCGCTGAGCGCAAACAACCATGTGTTGTGAGTAATGCGTAAATATTCTGGTGCTTGATTATATTTTGCGATAGTTCTGACAAGGTTCCCATACCATTATGAGCAAGTACAATAGTAATATTACTTTTTAATTTATTTGCAATATTATCCAGTGCTAACGATATTTGAAAAGCTTTTACGCAAAAAATAATGAGATCAGCTTGCTCAATATCCTCAGTTTGCGCGTAATTAATTTTACCCTGATGTACTAAACCATTATGATCAGTAAAAGAATATTGATCATAGGACATGGTTATTTGATTTGTTGATGTCTTATTAGACCGCGGCTTAGCTGAAGGAGAAGTTGAATCGGTTCTCTTCGAGGGTAACAAATGCAGCCGTGCTTCATTATAATCACCGTGGTTATTTATCAGCTGTAAAATATGATGATACCAAAGTAAGCCTATCGCGCCTTGCCCAACAATAATAATATTTTTCAACTAAATGTTACCTTTGAAGCTTGTTGTTTTTTATTCTCTGAATCATAAATGATTTATATCGAAAATAAGCAATTTTAAACAGTATGTATAAAATGATCCCTGCTATATCAGCAAAAAAATCACTAAACTCACCATTACGAAACCCTAAATAATATTGCCCTAGCTCACTGAGCCCAGCATAGCAAGATAGCGTAAAAAAAGTAGTTAATAATGATAGCTTTATTACTGAAATCGCTAACCAGCTTAAAACGAAAAAGCTAATAAAATGACCAATAGTATCTATTTGCGGAGAGCGAAATATTATTCTTGTTAGGGCATCAGGTAGTAATAATTCATGAGAAAAAAATAGGGCTATCCCACAGCAGAAAACGAAGATAAAAAAAGTTAGGTGATGTCGTACTTTCACAAGGTATACATTTTAAAAAAATAAGACCTTAATATTACCATGTCCTCAGCGTTTGTGGATGAAAAATTCTCGTGAGGTCTGCTTGTTTGGCTTTTTTTGCTAGGTATAATAGGGACAATAATAATTTAATTGAAAGAGAATAATTATGCCATCAATGGATATTGTTTCTGAGACTGATTTAGAAGAAGTACGTAATGCGGTAGATAATGCCAATCGAGAAATATCAACTCGCTTTGATTTTCGTGGTGTAGATGCAAGTTTTGAATGGAAAAAACCTGTAGTAACAGTAAAGTCTGAAAGTGATTTTCAACTAAAACAACTTTGTGACATGTTACGTAGTCAATTAACTAAGCGTAATGTTGACGCTAAAGCGATGACAATAGGAGCTGCTTCTGCAACAGGTAAAAATTGGAGCCAGCAAGTAACCTTTAAAGAAGGAATTGAACAAGACGTAGCCAAAAAAGTTGTTAAGCTTATTAAAGGAGAAAAATTTAAAGTACAAGCGGCCATTCAAGGTGAGCAAGTTCGCGTTACAGGAAAGAAACGTGATGACTTACAAGCGGTAATGCGTTTTGTGCGAGAAGCTGATTTAGAGCAATCTTTTCAGTTTACTAACTTTAAAGATTAATTTCCATATAGATTTTAATTTTAGCTTATCGAGTTTCTGTCATTCGTTGTAGTGGCTCAAACTCGATATAGCATTGCTAGTTTCTGTGTTTGAGTCAAACCTTACTACAGTAATATCATCTAGGCGTTGCCCACCTTTATCACCTTATCGAACTAGTGTCATTTTACATCAATTATTTACCCAAACGGCTCTGTTTTATATCAGCTTCATTAATTAAGTGAGCAATTTTATATGTAGAAAAAATTGCCAAATATAAGGAATTTATTTAATAACTAGTTGTTCTAATTATTAAATAACGATGTGGTTGGTGGTTTTAGCAAGTAGAAATGCTCACATAGCTAGTGAGATTGGCATTAGCACTACAGAAATCTTTTAAAATAGGCAGTTTAGTCAATATTTCAGTGTATCTAATTCAATAAAAATTAGGGCGTGGTTATTTATACTGGCCTACGCTTCAGTTCTTTACTAAACTAATTATAGTTTTGATTTTTTAAGTTAATCTCAGATATGGAGACTAGCCTTTTGGGGAAGTCATCATGTCTATGTGAATTTAAACCATAAAAATATTAAACAGAGGTTATATATGTCTTATGTAGATGGTTTTGTAGCTGCAGTCCCAACAGAAAATAAAGAAAAATATATTGAACATGCTAAGTTATCTGCGGTTGTTTTTAAAGATCACGGTGCACTGAAAGTCACTGAAACTTGGGGGGATAATGTTCCTGATGGCGATATAACATCCTTCCCTATGGCTGTTCATTGCGGCAACAATGAAACGGTAGTATTTTCATCTGTATTATGGCCGACGAAGGAAGTACGTGATGCTGGTTGGGAAGCCATTATGGAAGATCCTAGGATGGATCCAGAGCAAAATCCAATGCCTTTTGATGGCAAGCGTTTAATATACGGTGGCTTCGAAGTTATTATAGAGGAGTAGTTGCGAGTGCCATTTAATTAACAAGGAACATAAAAAGCCAATAATCTGGCTGGCTTTGAACTTGAAGTGGCTCGTTAAAAGGTCTTTGGAATCTACTAGATAAAGTTTGAGTTATGCCACCTTAGTTAAATGTTGAAGGCTTGTAACTCGAACTTTACCTATGAGTTAAATTGTTATTTAATCGTGATCATGCCCACAGCTTTCACCTTCGCCATGAATATGGCCGTGCGCAAGCTCTTCTTCAGTTGCTTCTCGTACTTCTAAAATATCGACTTCAAAGCTCAAATCAATACCAGCTAATGGATGGTTACCATCAACAGTTACTTCATCGTCTGTAACATCGATTACAATAACTGTTTGCTCACCATCATCAGTACTAGCACGCAGTTGAGTACCCAGTGTTAAATCTTCAACGCCTTGCAGTAATTCTTTTGGTACTGTTTGTACATAGTCGTCATGACGTTCACCGTAAGCTTTATCTGCGCTTACATCAACTTTAAATTGATCACCAACTTGATGACCGATTAATGCCTCTTCAAGGCCTTCAATCAGATAACCTGAGCCTTGAATAATAGTCATAGGTTTATCATCATAAGAGCTGTCGATTAATGAACCTTCGCTGTCTGATACTGCGTAGTGCATTACGACTACTGAATTGTTGGTAATTTTCATATATTGTCCAATGTTAAAACTGAGTTTAAAGTTAAGTTTAGACGTTAAGAGATTAAGTTAACGTTTTAAGTATGATTTTTCTATTCCTCAACCGTTAACGAATAAGGTAATGTTTCAACTGCTACCTTAGCGTCAGGTTGTGATTTTATTCTTAATTGAGTTGAGCTATCAACATCATGCCCTAATACAGCTTGGATATAGCATGTACCATCATCAGCTTGATATGTAGATAATACATCACCAGCTTTACGCCAGTTTTCGCCTAATTGTTTTTCAATTATATCATCATTTTGTACTGGCTGATTCAGAAGAGTAGTTAATGAAAACAGGGCTTTTTTATTCTTACCTAAATATTGCATACGAGCGACAGTTTCTTGGCCTAAATAGCAGCCTTTAGTAAAACTGATACCGTGAATAGCTTGTAGGTTAAGCATTTGAGGAACGTATTCACCGCTGCTTTGATGAGATAACTGAACAAAACCTTCACTGATTTCGAGTAAATTCCAGATATTATTAGAGTAAACAGGTAAATTGATGCCTTGTATAATATTTTCTAATCTGGAGGTTGAATCAATTAATAAGTAACGAGTTATTCTGCCTGAAATATAAACCAGTGTTGTAGAGTCTGACTGTACTACGGGGTTTAAACTATCAGGGATACGTGAAAAATTATTTTTTAATATAGTTTCAGCGTCATCACCTATTAATGCAAAAATCGCTAAGTCATCAGCTTTTAAAATATCAACCTTGGCAAAAACACCAAACTTTTTTAGTTCTGCCATTGATGACTCAATACTCGATTCAGGCTGAATTAATAAGTGTGCGTCGTTTCTATTTAATAAGCGAAAAACACTGAATGTTTTGCCTTTAGCATCGCAATGTGCACCAACAAGTAAGCTATGTTCTGTACTTATGGTTACGTCACAAGTGACTTGTCCCTGCAAATACTTGCTCTTTTCTTCACCCGTTAATGCAATAGCACTATAATGATTTAGTGAAACTAAATAAGTGTCGGGTAATTGCTCTAGAGTAGGGGAGTTTGCTTCAAGGTTTATTGACATAAGAAAAGCCTATGCTGTGGTTAATAAAAGATAAATAAGGGTGAAAGAGCAATAAATCAAGTTTAGTTGCAAAAAACACACAATTTATTGGCGGTAAAACAGCTGTTATTGTTACAATGTATTCTACTAAACAACACGTTAAAGCAAAACGGTTAATCCTTAGAACATCACTTTAGGTAAATTACTATGCCAACATCAATAAGCTCTCTAGAAAAAAATCCTCAACCTATAGTCAATAAAGCAAGACTAAGATGGGCTTGTCGTCGTGGTATGCTAGAGCTAGATGTACTATTTATACCGTTTGTTGATGAAGCTTATGATAATTTAACATCGAAACAACAATACGTTTTTGAACGTTTACTGACCGAGCAAGATCCAGATCTATTCGCTTGGTTTATGGGGCATAAGGCTTGTGAAGACCAAGAACTTAACACCATGGTGCAACTTATTCTCAACCGCGTTAAAGTATAATATATGCGTTAGAAGTTCACGTTATCAGCCTATGTTATACGTGGGAGGATTTGTTGCGATACTTCTGTTACCCGTATTATTGTTTACTTATGCTTATCATCTTGCATTAGTTGTTATTGTACTTACGTTATTTTTATTTGGCTTTTGGCTATCAAGTAAATCAGTTCAATGTGTTACGGGTGTAAACTTTGAGTTAAGTAAAGAGGGGATTTGTTCTCTTAAAGGGAATGACTATCAACTATCAAAAAGTAGCCGCTTTAGTTTTTTGGGCTGTTGGTTAATTTTACAGCCCATCACTACAGTGAGTTTAATGCTTGATGATAAGGTAAGTAAAAATAAAGCTCTTTTTATTTACCGTGATAGTCTAAGTGAACAAGATTTTTCTCGATTAGTCACTGTTATTACTCAATTAAATCGTCAACCTTAGGCACTACACTTTTAATTGAGTTTAATTTAGTTGTCAGTATCGTTGGTTTTGCATCAGGTAAGGTGTCCGGATAATCTAAGGTATAGTGTAGACCTCGGCTTTCTTTTCTTTTCAGCGCACAGTGAATAATCAACTCAGCTACTTGTACTAAATTTCTCAATTCGAGTAAATTATTACTAACTTTAAAGTTTCGATAATAGTCTTGAATTTCTTGTTGTAATAATTCTACGCGATGCAAGGCTCGTTCAAGTCTTTTAGTGGTTCTAACAATACCAACATAATCCCACATAAATAGGCGTAGTTCATGCCAATTATGTTGAATAACAACTTCTTCATCAGAGTCTGTTACTCGACTTTCATCCCAAGGTGGTAAGTCAATAAAAGAGTTGCTATGGGTTAACGAACCGCTAATTTCTAAAGCGGCGGCTCGTGCATAAACTAGGCACTCTAGTAATGAATTACTCGCTAGACGATTCGCGCCATGCAAGCCAGTATAAGACATCTCTCCAATAGCATAAAGTTGAGGAACGTCAGTTCTACCATGCTGATCTATCATGACGCCACCACAGGTATAATGTGCTGCGGGTACAATAGGGATTGGCTGTTTAGTGATATCAATACCTAAATCTTTGGTACGTTGATAAATAGTAGGGAAATGTTGTTTAATAAATTCAGCAGGTTTATGACTTATATCTAGGTACATGCAGTCAACACCTAAACGTTTCATTTCAAAATCTATCGCTCGGGCGACAATATCCCTAGGTGCTAATTCTGCTCGCTCATCAAAAGCCGGCATAAAGCGACTACCATCAGGTCGTCTTAGTTTAGCTCCTTCGCCACGTAACGCTTCTGTTAACAAAAAGGTTCCAGCATCAGGATGAAATAAACAAGTAGGATGGAATTGATTAAATTCCATGTTTGCTACACGACAGCCCGCTCGCCATGCCATTGCAATTCCATCACCGCTTGCAATATCAGGATTAGAGGTATATTGATAAACTTTACTTGCGCCGCCTGTTGCTAAAATAGTTTTTTGAGCATAAATACTTTCAACTTTTTCTGTATTTCTATTCCAGATATAAGCGCCAATACACTGTTTTTTATCATCGGCTTGTTTAGAGTCGGCCTTATGATCACAAATAAGATCAATTGCATTGTAACGTTCAAAAATACGAATACGCGAATGCTGTTTAACTCGCTCTGATAAAGTTGTTTGAATAACTTTACCCGTAGCATCTGCGGCATGAAGGATACGGCGGTGACTATGACCACCTTCTCTTGTTAGATGGTATTTAGCTTCGCCTTGAGTGTCATCTTCTTTATCAAAATTAACACCTTGCTCAATGAGCCAATCAAGGCATGCTTTTGCACTTTCCGCTGTATATCGCACCGCACTTTCATCACATATGCCAGCACCGGCAACGAGAGTGTCTGAAATATGATCTTCAATACTATCATTTTCATCAAAAACGGCTGCCACACCACCTTGAGCATAATAAGTCGATCCTTCATTTAATGGACCTTTGCTCAAAATAACGACATCTGCATTTTTTGCTAAATGTAAGGCAAGTGTTAAACCAGCAGCGCCGCTGCCAATAATTAAAACGTCACAATTGTTTTGTTGATTCATATATACGAATGTTAAGTAAAATCAGTTATTATAGTACGATATTAACGTTAATTAGCGTTTGATAATAGAGCTAGCAAGTATGAATTGAGACTAAAATAGAAATAAATGAAATTAAATAGAACTTTTTCTAGAACCCGTAGTCTTAATTTATGCGTTTGTTATGAGCCAAATGTGTAAAATGATTTTTTACTCTGAATTTTTTGTAGAGTATATTTAGGAGAAATGGCTCAAATGAGCGAACAGAACGTCGACCAAGCATTGGTTGAGCGGGTTCAGCAAGGGGATAAAAACGCCTTCAACCTGTTAGTAACGAAATATCAGCATAAAGTGTCTAACTTAGTGTCGCGCTATGTAAGTAATCACAGTGATGTGCCAGATATCGTACAAGAAGCTTTTATTAAAGCGTATCGAGCCTTACCTAATTTTAGAGGGGAAAGTGCATTCTATACTTGGCTATATCGAATTGCAGTGAACTGTGCAAAAAATCATAGTGTCGCTTTAGGTCGAAAACCACCAAGTAATGATGTTGAAATAGAAGATGCTGAGTTTTATGATGGAGGGGAAGCGCTAAGAGAAAATGCTTCACCTGAAAAAGTATTACTTACTGAAGAAATTAAAAAGGTGATTTTCGATACAATAGCGCAACTACCTGATGACTTGAGAATGGCAATAAATTTTCGAGAGATTGAAGGATTAAGTTACGAAGAAATAGCAACCATTATGGAGTGCCCTGTTGGTACAGTGCGTTCGCGAATTTTTAGAGCACGTGATGTGATAGATAAAAAAATCACACCATTACTAAAAAGTTAACTTGCGTAATAATGGCTAGTTAAACGAGAGTTTATCAATTTTAACACCAATTTAGGTGTGAATTAAAAGGTTAAAGTATGAGTGAAAGTAAGTTTGAGACAATATCATCTATAGTTGATAACTATCGTGTTCCTGAGCAAGAGTCTGAACAGACTATTGACGAAATGCTCAAGGATGAAAACTTAGCAAACACCTGGGAGAACTACCATTTAATCGGTGATGTAATGCGCAATGAAGTACCAGCAGCATTACAGTTAGATTTATCGGCACAAATAGCATCAGCAATTGCAGATGAACCAACAGTATTAGCGCCTAATACTTCCAATAATAATGCAGCTACCGGATTTAAAGCTAAAGTTATCCAGCTGATAAAACCTGCAGGACAATTCGCTATTGCAGCCTCGGCAGCAGGATTAATGATTATTGGAGTACAGCAAAATACCGCGGATACCAATGAAGTTATTATGCCAAGTCAAATAGTACAAACTAAACCGTTAGGTGGATTTGCTAACCCAGTAAGCTTTAATTATCAGCAAAATACCAAGTCACAACAGCAGGCTGAACTTGAGCAAAGAATTGAGCAACAAAGACGTTTTCAAGCTTTATTATCAGATCATGAGCAACAAATTAAGTTGAGTGAAGTTAGAAAAACAGATAAGAAGGAAAGTCTTACTGAGATGGACAAAGAATTAGAAAAATCTCAATAGAAAGCAAACCTTTGATCTCCCCCTATATGAAACGTGAGTAACTTAAGTATAATGAGTTATTCACTTTTTACTGTCTAAACCACGAGAAAATATGAAATTACTAACATCATTCTCCTTTATCTGCATTTTTATCACCAGTTTATTTGTTAGTTTTTCAGCTGTGTCTGCCGATGAAGAACAAGCAAAGTTACTCCTAGAGCGACTTTCTCAATCGTTACGTCAACTAAATTTTAACACTTCGTTTGTTGTCGTTAAAAATAACCAAGCAGAGCCTTATCATTGGTTGCATGGTCTTGCCGAA
This sequence comes from Colwellia sp. C2M11, assembly GCF_018860915.1. Lineage (GTDB taxonomy): Bacteria > Pseudomonadota > Gammaproteobacteria > Enterobacterales > Alteromonadaceae > Colwellia. The sequence goes on along the minus strand of NZ_JAHKQD010000003.1, from coordinate 163,800 downwards.
AATAAAACGGCTGAACAAGGCGACAATAATAAATATGTTGAGCTTGAAATTTTAGCTTTATTAAATGGCCCACGTCGCGATATTCTACGTATTAATAATATCGTTAGTTATAATGAACCAGAATATGCGCCATACTCTATTGACTCTTCACAAATTAGTGGTCCAATTCCTGCTGTTTTTAGCCAAGATATAAGTATTTTAGAAGAAAACTATCATTTGGTTTTAGTGGGCAAAAATAGGGTGCTAGGTAGGGCAGCACAGTTAGTTCGTATTGTACCAAAAGATTCGCATCGTTTTGGGTACTGGCTTTGGTTAGATCAACAAAGTGGCTTGCTATTAAAGTTAGCAATTATCACTCGCAAAGGTAACTTACTTGAGCAAATTCAGTTTACTCATTTAGACATAACAGATACTGTTTCAGAAAACTTGAGTCAACTACAAACGACTGAATTACCAAAAGTAATTGATGTTGCTACTCAACAAAAAACAACAGAACTTGCTTGGCAAGTTAACTGGCTACCTACTGGATTTAAGCCAATTAAATCAGATAGACATCGTATTAGCACCAATAAACAAGCCGTTGAATTTATGCTTTTTAATGATGGTTTAGTAGATATTTCGGTTTATGTTAATCCAAGTAATGAAAAAAACAGACCATTAGAATTTGGTAATGACGGTGCCACCTTGGTATTGAGCCAGGTAGTTAATAATATTGAAGTAAGTGTTGTTGGGAAAATTCCTTTAGAGACCGCGAAGGAAATAGCTAATTCAGTCAGTTTTAATACTAAGGTTACTTCACCATAATGGAAGAATTAGCAACCGTTACCGAGATTAGTCATGGTAATATTACAGTCGTTAGTCAAATAAAGTCTACTTGCAATAGTTGCTCACAAGTTAATAACTGTGCCAACGGGCAAGTTGCCAAAGCGATACCTCATAAAAAGCTATCATTTACCTTAGGTAAACCTAAATCACTGAATAAGCAAATAATAGGGGTTGGTGATAGTGTTTTATTAACTGTGCCTGAAGAAGATGTATTGAGTAGTGCTTGGCAAGTCTATTTATTACCTATATTAGGGCTCTTTTCGTTTTCAGCATTAGGTCAATGGCTAGTACAGAAAGCGATAATACCGCATGAATTAATCGCAATCGTTATTGGTAGTGTCGGTGGTTACTTAGGTTATCGTTTAGCAAAAAAACTGCAAAGCGACCCAATTAAGCAAAAAAATTTGCAGCCGAAAATTTTACGTGTTTTACCTAAGCCTCTTGAAGTCAACAATATTAGCGAAAGTTAACATCTGTTGTGAAAATTCTGAACAAAAGATAGCCCCAGCGCGCTAAATTCGTTAAGATCACGCCATTCTTGAATTAATAACTTTTTATCTGAATAGCCATTTATGAAAAATATACGTAACTTCTCAATTATTGCTCACATCGATCACGGTAAATCAACACTTTCAGATCGTCTAATTCAACATTGTGGGGGGTTGCAAGCACGTGAGATGGAAGCCCAAGTTCTTGATTCAATGGACATTGAACGTGAGCGAGGCATCACCATTAAAGCACAAAGTGTTACTTTAGATTATATTGCGAAAGATGGTGAAACTTATCAGCTTAACTTTATCGATACTCCGGGACATGTTGATTTCTCTTATGAAGTATCACGCTCGTTAGCCTCGTGTGAAGGTGCATTACTTGTCGTTGATGCCGGACAGGGGGTTGAAGCACAAACCGTAGCTAATTGTTATACCGCCATTGAAATGGACTTAGAAGTAATTCCTATTTTGAATAAAATAGATTTACCACAAGCCGATCCTGAACGTGTTAGCGAAGAAATTGAACATATCATTGGTATTGATGCGACTGATGCCGTGACTTGTTCTGCTAAAACAGGTCTTGGCATCGAAGATGTTTTAGAAACGATTGTTAAAAATATTCCACCACCGCAAGGTGAGTATGATGCTCCGTTACAAGCGCTAATTGTTGATTCATGGTTTGATAACTATCAAGGTGTTGTTTCCTTGGTAAGAGTTATTAATGGTGAAATTAGGAAAGGCGATAAAATGTTGGTGATGTCTACAGGACAAGTTCACCAAGTTGATAAAGTAGGAATATTTACGCCTAAACAAATTGATACTGGTATATTACGTGCTGGTGAAGTTGGTTTTGTGATTGCAGGCATTAAAGAAATTCATGGAGCACCTGTAGGTGATACCATTACCATCAGTAAAAAAGAAACAGCGAATGCACTTCCTGGATTTAAAAAAGCACAGCCACAGGTTTACGCAGGTATTTTTCCTATTAGTTCTGATGACTATGAAAACTTCCGTGATGCTTTGAATAAATTAAGTCTTAATGATGCTTCTTTATTCTTCGAGCCAGAAAACTCTTCGGCTTTGGGTTTTGGTTTCCGTATTGGCTTCCTTGGCATGTTGCATATGGAAATTATTCAAGAGCGTTTAGCACGTGAATATGATCTTGATTTAATTACGACAGCCCCAACCGTAAATTATGAGATTGCCTGTACGAATGGTGAAGTATTATCTATTGATAATCCGGCTGACTTACCTGCAATTAATAATATTGACGAAATTAGAGAGCCAATTGTACAAGCTAATATTTTAGTACCACAAGAATATCTAGGTAGTGTTATTACCCTATGTATTGAAAAGCGTGGCGTACAAAAAGATATTATTTATCACGGAAATCAAGTTGCCGTTACTTATGAGTTACCTATGGCTGAAGTAGTAATGGACTTTTTTGATAAGTTAAAGTCAACAAGTCGTGGCTATGCTTCACTCGATTATAATTTTATTCGCTTCCAGGAAGCCGATATGGTGCGTGTCGATGTTATGATTAACGGAGACCGAGTTGACGCTTTAGCTATGATTACACACAGAGATAATTCTGTTTCACGTGGTCGTATGCTCGTTGATAAACTAAAAGAGCTGATTCATCGTCAAATGTTTGATATTGCTATTCAAGCCGCTATTGGCAATAACGTTATTGCGAGAACTACCGTAAAGCAGTTACGTAAGAATGTAACCGCTAAATGTTATGGTGGTGATATTAGTCGTAAGAAAAAGCTATTACAAAAACAGAAAGACGGCAAGAAACGTATGAAGCAAGTAGGTAATGTTGAAGTACCTCAAGAAGCGTTTTTAGCAGTATTGAAATTAGATAATTAACTAAAAAATACAAATAATAAGTGTTGAACCAACATATTCGGTACTTATTTTTGTGACAATTAAAAATAGGAATTTTATGGCTGTTTATTTTTCAATTATCTTGGTTGCAATTACGGTAATCACCGGTATTGTGTGGCTTTTAGATAAGCTTTATTTAGCACCTCAACGTAAATTGAAAGTTGAAGAAGCACAAGATGCGGTAAAAATGCAAGGTGGGGCAGAATTACCAAAAGAAACAATCGAAAAGCTGATGGAACCATCACCTCTTATTGATACTTCGGTGCAAATTTTTCCTATAATCGCTTTTGTTCTAATCTTAAGATCATTTCTTTATGAGCCTTTTCAAATACCATCTGGATCGATGATGCCCACGTTGCTCGATGGTGATTTTATATTGGTGAATAAATTTAACTATGGTTTAAGGGATCCTGTTGCTCGTAATAAATTTCTTGAAATTGGTTTGCCTAAACGTGGTGATGCTGTGGTATTTAAATATCCCGTCGATCCTCGAATTGATTATATAAAGCGTGTTATTGGTTTACCGGGTGATCGTATTATTTATAGAAATAAATCGTTATATATTAAAAAAGCGTGTACAGAATCGGATACAAGTTGTCCTGACTTTGTGCAGATTGTAAATAACTATACCAATAAGTATGAAGGGCCTGATGCTGAAGAAGGGATGAACCAATTTGAAGCAGTAATGTTTGATAAAAAACATAATATTTTGAATAATCAAAATGTTTTACCTAGAACAGGCCATTATTTTCAACAAGCAGGTACGGCACAAGATGAATTTTTAGTGCCAGCAGGGCATTATTTTGTAATGGGCGATAATCGCGATAATTCGCTAGATGGCCGTTTCTGGGGGTTTGTACCTGAAGAAAATCTAGTCGGTCAAGCTGTTGCTATTTGGATGAGTTTTGATTTTGAACGTACTGAAGAAAGTATTTTACCGCACTGGGTACCAACAAATATCCGTTTTGAACGTATTGGCGCAATAAACTAATGAGTAATAAAAATCAAATTAGTGCTATTTCTCTCAATCGTTTGTCAAAGAAAATTGGTTATAGCTTTTCTCAACCTGAATTACTAGTACAAGCACTTACGCATCGAAGCGCGAAGGGGCAACATAACGAAAGACTCGAGTTTCTTGGCGATTCTATTTTGGGGTTTGTTATTGCAAAAGCGTTGTTTGATAAATTTCCTAAGCATAACGAGGGCGATTTGACTCGTATGCGTTCTAGCTTAGTGAAAGGTGTAACGTTAGCTGAAATTGGACGAGATTTTAATTTAGGTGAATACTTAATACTTGGGCCAGGAGAGCTAAAAAGCGGTGGGCATAGACGGGAATCTATTTTAGAGGATGCTATTGAAGCCATTATCGGTGCGGTTTATTTAGATTCCAATATATCTCAATGTAAGAAGTTAATTTTATCTTGGTTTGCTCAACGACTTGATGCAATTAAGCCAGGAAATGAACAAAAAGACCCTAAAACGCGTTTACAAGAGTATCTGCAGGGAAGAAAAATACCTTTACCTGTTTATGATGTTATTGATACTAGTGGTCAATCGCACAATCAGCATTTTACTGTTAGTTGTATTACTGAGGTTGTCAATAAAGAAGTGATTGCTCAAGGTACAAGCAGACGTAAAGCTGAGCAAGCAGCTGCACAAGAAGTTTTAGCACAGTTAGAGCAAAGTAGTCTTAAGCAAAAAAATACCAAGGTAAAATAGTCAATGAATAATGAATCTACTCGTGCAGGAATAATTGCCATCGTTGGCCGTCCTAATGTAGGGAAATCTACTTTACTTAATGCATTGCTTGGTCAAAAAATTAGCATAACATCGCGTAAACCACAAACTACACGTCACCGCATTTTAGGTATTCTTACCGAGGAAAATAGACAAGCTATTTTAGTCGATACACCGGGCCTTCATTCTGAAGAGAAAAGGGCTATAAACCGTTTGATGAATAGGGCGGCAACTAGTTCAATTTCAGAAGTTGAGTTAATTCTTTTTTTAGTTGAAGGTACTCATTGGACAACAGATGATGATCTAGTACTGAATAAAATAAAAAAAAGTGGTTCACCTTGTATTTTAGTGGTTAATAAAATCGATAATATTGTTGATAAAGATGAGCTATTACCTCATTTGCAAAAATTAGGAGCAATGCATGACTTTACTGATATTGTGCCTATTTCTGCCAGCAAAGGGCATAGTGTCGATACGATAAAGAAACTGTGTTTAGATAGCTTGCCTGAAAGTGACTTTTGGTTTCCTGAAGACCATATCACGGATAGATCAAGCCGTTTTATGGCGTCAGAAATTATTCGTGAAAAGCTTATTCGTTTTACAGGTGATGAACTTCCTTATTCAATCACCGTTGAAATAGAACAGTTTAAAATGGATGATAAAGGTATTATTCATATTAATGCGTTAATTTTAGTGGAACGTGATAGTCAAAAACGTATGGTTATTGGTAATAGAGGTGAACGCCTAAAAACTATTGGCCAAGAAGCAAGACGTGATATGGAAAACTTATTTGATAGTAAAGTTTTTTTAGAAACCTGGGTTAAGGTTAAATCTGGTTGGGCGGATGATGAGCGAGCGTTAAGAAGCTTAGGTTATGGTGATGACTACTCTGGTTAGTGGCTAGTTAAGTAACAGCTAAGCTAATAAAGCAATACTTATTGGCTTATTCTATAAAATGACGTATTACGAAAAATAGTAGAAACATGTCAAATATTCAAGTGGAACATCATGCTTTTGTACTCCATTCTCGCCCTTTCAAAGAGAATCAGCAACTACTTGAATTGTTAACTGAATACGAAGGAAAAACTTCCGCACTTGTGTATGTAGGGCAATCTAAACGCTCTATTAAAAAAGGTATGATCCAGCCTTTTTTACCTTTAAAACTTACTTTTAAAGACAGCAATGCGACGTTAAAGCGTATTACGGGTATTGAAGCAGCAGGTAATTCTTATTCTTTAAACCAACATTATTTATATAGTGGTTTTTATATAAATGAGCTTTTGGTTAAACTCTTGAGTAATGATATTGTCTGTGAAGCGGTATTTAAGCAATATCAGTTAACATTAATATCCCTATCTGAAAATTTACCTATTGCTCCTCAATTACGACAATTTGAATTATGCTTGTTAGAAGAGCTGGGTCAATCGTTTGATTTTAGCCCTGTATTTAATGAAGTAAGTGATAATGTTGCTGGTTTTTATTATGTAGTAGAACAAGGGTTTGTTCCTGCTTATAAATATTCAGTAACTAATATAACTACGCCTTGGTTTAATACAGAGCATTTACAATCTATTGCTAATTATATTTATCAAGGCACAGAGCTTATAGATAAAGACGCTGGGCATACGTTTAAACTATTAATGCGAAATGTGTTAACCCATCTACTTGATGGTAAGCCTTTAAATAGCCGTAAATTATTTGAGAAAAAATAAGAGAGAATAAAATGAAAGAATTACTTTTAGGTGTTAATGTCGATCATATTGCGACTTTACGCCAAGCTAGGGGAACAAATTACCCTGACCCAGTATATGCCGCTAGTGTTGCCGAACATGCTGGAGCTGATGGTATAACTGTACATTTACGTGAAGATAGACGCCATATCCAAGATCGAGATATTCATGTGTTAAAACAGACACTACATACGCGAATGAATTTTGAAATGGCCGTTACTGACGAGATGATCGCAATTGCCTGTGAGGTGAAACCAGCTTTCTGCTGTTTAGTCCCTGAAAAAAGAGAAGAGCTAACAACAGAAGGAGGTCTAGATGTTATTCAGCAGTTTGAAAAAATAGCTGATGCTGTGACAAAAATTTCAGCAGTAGGTACACAAGTAAGCTTATTTATTGATGCAGATAAAGGTCAAATTGATGCTGCTTTAGCGAGTGGCGCACCTTATATTGAAATCCATACTGGCCAATATGCCGATGCAATAGAAGAGTCAGTTCAACAAAGTGAATTAGTACGTTTAACTGATGGTATTAAGTATGCGCACAGTATTGGTTTGAAAGTAAATGCAGGTCATGGACTTAATTACTTTAATGTTAAACCTATTGCTGCAATAGAAGAGATAATAGAATTAAATATTGGTCATGCCATTATAGCTCGTGCAGCTATTGATGGTCTTGATAAAGCGGTTAGAGATATGAAAGCATTAATGTTAGAAGCAAGGCAGTAGTTTTAGCTTCTTAATGATTATTTTAAATTGAGCTCAAGTTAGTTTGAGTTCGATTTAAAATACTGGGAACTAGCTTTTAAGGATCATATATGCCGATTATTGGTATTGGTACAGATATTGTAGAAATTAGTCGTATTGCTAAAATGCCTGATAATACTCGTGAACGATTAGCTAAGCGTGTATTGACACTGGATGAATATGAACGCTTTGTAAGTATGGGTCTAGTTTCAGTTAATAATGCTACAAGTTATTTGGCTAAACGTTGGGCAGGAAAGGAGGCGACAGCCAAAGCTTTAGGTACTGGTATAGCAAGTGGTGTTTCTTTTCAACATATAGAAATAATAACGCTTGCAAGTGGAGAGCCTAAACTTATACTTTCTAGTAGAGCCCTAGAAATTGCTCAATCTAAAAAAGCACAGTATTGGCATATTTCTCTTGCTGATGAAAAACGTTATGCAACAGCATTTGTGACGCTTTCATAAAGTAGTCAAAAATATTAAATTAAGGATAGCGGGTATAATATTTTTTTATTTTATTTTTATTTTTTTTATACTAAAATCGAGTTCTTATATTTGCGGAATTCTGCATTTTAATTGTAGCTATTAGCTTTTGTTGTTTAAATAAGGAATTTTCATGCAAGCAGAAGAGAAAATAATACTTGAAAGACGTGAACGCTCATCTGAAAAATCTATGTTGTGGGATAGGTTATCATTAGCGCAAAAATTTTCAGCTAGCAGTCTAGGCAAGTTTGGCTATGAATTATCCTTTATACGAAAAGAAAAAGACCATAGTATAGCTGTACTCACTTGTAACTCTGGGATCGCAATAATTACTGAAGATGGCGAGATTGATACAAGTCCTGATATTACGCTTCGTGATTAAATATTTATTCCAGGTACATCGCTATTTAGCTTTATTAACACACTAGGCGCTTGTTCTAATATTAACTCTATTTGTTCAAAAAACTCTAAAAATTCAGGCTCTAAGCTACCTAAAGCTGCCTCTTTTTTCAGTTGAGTTTCTATTTCTTGGCAAATATTGGTTAGCTGTGGAACCCCCGTGTAACAGCAAGTTCCGTTTAGTTTGTGTATCAATTTTGTTAATTTCGTACTATCTTGTTCTTCTAACGCAATGCTGATCTCTCTTTTACTTTCTGGTAAGTATTCAATTAATCCTATAAGCATCTCTTTAGCTAAATTTTCTTTTCCGCCTGTTCTGTTAAGTGCTATCTGCCAATCTATTATCTTTATATTGTGCTCATCTTGTAGTGTTAAAGGCAAAGTTTCTCTCGGTGTATGTGAATTTTTTTTGTCACTATCTAGAAAATAATTAATATCACAGTATTCATAAATAATGTGTTTTAACATAGTTTCATCTATAGGCTTAGTCATGTAGGCATCAAAACCTTGTTGTTCCATTCTTTCTTTTTCACCACTTAAAGCATGGGCTGTCACTGCAATTATAGGCGTTTTTTCGTTATAAGAATTACGTCTAATAGCTTGTAGGGAGCTTATGCCATCCATTATTGGCATTTGAATGTCCATAAAAATTAAGGTAAAAATTTCATTCTGGCATAACTCTAACGCTTTTAAGCCATTGTCAGCCAAGACAACTTCGCCCACTTGCTCGCATAATAGGGCATTAATGAGTTTTAAGTTCGCTTCGTTGTCGTCTACTGCGAGTACCTTAATGGGCAGAATGTTTTTATTTGGCGTTGATAAATACTCAGGCTCAGCTAATAAAGCACTGTAGAGTTTGTTTGTTGTTATTGGCTTACTTAAACAGCTTAAAGCACCACTGGCTAGCAGAGCATCATGTAAACTAGGTGAATTACTATTAATAGCTAAATGTATATTGGCTATTTGAGGCTTTATTTTAGTGATTGTTTTTTTTAAATCACTTAAAGCGGTTGAGGTTTTATCGTGACCAATTAATGCAAAATCAAAATGTGTATTTTCATCTTGTGCAGACTGTTCAAGCACTTCATCTAATTGTGTTTTAGTGTCGACTTTAGTTACTTTCATATCCCAATTAGATAAAATGTCGTATGTTGCCGCTCGGCTATGTGAATGCGGTTCATAATATAAAATAGACTTATCTGCTAGCCTTAAGTGCTCTAATTCACCTGTTACAGGTAAGGTGTTCATGCCACATTCAAAGTTAAACCAAAATGTTGAACCATGATTTTTATTAGAACTAAAACCTATATCCCCCTTCATTTCATGAGCAAGTCTTTGGCAAATAACTAAACCTAAACCGGTTCCTCCATGTAGTCTGGTGATACTTTGATCTGCTTGAGTAAAGGCTTTAAATATTGTTTTTTGTTGTACGTTGCTCATACCAATACCACTGTCAGCAACGGTTATTTTTATTGCAGCTCGTTTGGCGTTAATTATGTTGAAGGTAACATCGATAAGCACAGAGCCATGTTGAGTAAATTTAATAGCATTGCTGACTAAGTTACTCATAATTTGTTTAATGCGCATTGCATCGCCTAACAAGGAGTCAGGCAGTGAGTTATCAATTTTTATTGATAACTCTAATTCTTTTTTATGAGCACTAGGTGCTAATAGCACTAAGCTCTCATCGATAGATTCTCTTAATGAAAAGGGAATACTTTCTATTACCATTTTTCCTGCTTCAAGTTTTGAAAAATCCAGAATATCATTAATAATGGCGAGTAAATTATTGGCAGATCTATCGATTGTTTGTAAGTAATCTCGTTGAGAGTCGCTTAGTGGTGTTTTAAGTACTTGTCGAGTAAAGCCAATTACCCCATTTAAGGGGGTACGTAATTCATGGCTCATATTAGCTAAAAATTCCGACTTTATTTTATTAGCATCTTGAGATTTTTTCTTGGCAATGCTTAACTCAACATTTTGAATTTCATACTGTTCTAAACTTTCACGTAAATCAATGGTTGCTTGATCAATACTACTTTGCATTTCATTTTGGTAATTACCCAATGATTGCGCCATGGCATTAATACCTAGTTTTAAAAAATTAAGTTCGCCAATTAACAGTTGCCCAGTTACGCGACTTTCAAGCTTTCCCTCTCTAATTCGATCAATAGCATTCACCATGGAGTTGATCGGCTTAGTTACGTTTTGAATCAGCTTCAGTGCTAAAAGACTACTCAGTAAAACAGCAAGAAAAGCGAGGCTAAAGGCAATAATATATTGGCTTTGTTGTTTGAGCTTAATCCAGCTTTTATCGACATGTATAGCAATGTAGCCCAAAGGTGTTAAAACATTATTACTATCAAATTTTTCGTCAAGGATAGGCGTTCTGAAAATAATAAAATCGTCAAAGTGCTCTCCTTGAGTATAGGAAGGAGGGGCTTCTTCTGGTTTTAAGCGCATTAAATTTGTATCACCATGATAAGCGCTGGTTACTAATATTTGGTTATCTAAAGTAAAGACAGTAATACTTTTAATAAGACTTGATTGGCTTCGGTGTACCGCGCTGATGATAGCGCGAATTTTTTCGCGGTTGTTGTTAACATATGCTTCTTTAGTGGTAATGGCTAAAGGTTCAATAATACTTTGGGAGCGTAAAGTTAAAAATTCGTTTAATTCACTACTACGGTTATATGAAAAATAGCTGGCAAGTCCAAAGCTAATAAATGCTATAGGAACAATCGTTAGTAATATAACCCAGTCTTTGAGGCGTAATTTATGCATTATGAATAGTGTTTAATATTTGCTCGTTTTACCCTAAACCCGTAACTTCAGGTGGAACGAGTATAAAACTAGTGTAAAATGATCATCCTGATAAGCCTATAATGTCATATGCTTAATAAAATTACACTTTTTAGTTGAGTTCTGCTTTAGCTACTGATGTAAGCCCAAATAAAGAAAATTCCTAGGTATTCAATAATGGCAAACTTTTTCCAAGTAAATAATAAAAAGTCAGTTAAAGCCCAAGAGAGAAAAAAACTAACCGTTAAGGTTGAAAGATTAGACTCAAATGGCTGTGGCGTTGCCTACTACCAGAGTAAACCCGTTTTTATTCCTGGCTCTTTACCGAACGAAAGCGTCGATATTAAGATTGTTGAACAAAAAAATAAATATGCGTTAGCTAAACTTTTAACAATCAATAAAGCTAGCCAACATAGGGTTGTGGCAAAATGCCAGCATTTTACTCTGTGTGGTGGTTGCGATATACAGCAGCTAGAATATTCACAGCAGCTTGATTTTAAGAAAAATAAAATTATATCGCTTTTTTCTCGCGCTGGTGTAGCAGACACTATTGTTGCTAAATTACCTTGGCAAAGCCCCGTTACCAGTTCGCCATGGGAATACCGTCGAAAAGCAAGAATAGGTGTGCAATTTGATAAGAACGCCCACGCGACGATCGGTTTTAGGCAAAAATCTACTAATCAGCTTGTCGCTGTTAAGTCGTGCCCTGTGCTTGTTGAGCCGGCGGCTAATATATTTCCCTTATTAAAAACATTGATTAATAAACTGAGTGTGAAAAAAGCGATTGGTCATATTGAAGTTATTAGCACAGAAGATTTAGATGATAATGAGCTAGTCCCCGTTGATATAAATAGTGCTACGAAGCCAGTAAAAAAGTTAACACTCATCATCCGCCAAATTAGAGCGATAAATGAACATGACCATCAATTGTGGCAAGAATATGCTGAAAAGAATAGCTGGGAAATTTATTTCCAAACTAATGATAGTAATAACGAAAATGTTAATAAAAGTTCAGGTAACTTGGTTGATAGTTTACGTTATCGCTTAGTTAATGGTATTCAAATTAATTTTTCAAGTACAGATTTTATACAGATAAATCAGCAGGTAAATTTGGCCATGGTTGAACAGGCGCTTGATTGGTTGTCGCCGCAAAAAAATGACAATATATTAGATTTATTTTGTGGTCTTGGAAACTTCAGTTTACCGCTAGCGCAACAAGCTAAGTTAGTTATTGGCGTTGAAGGTGTACAAAGTATGGTTAATAAAGCGAGTGCTAATGCTAAGTTTAACCAGATAAATAATTGCCATTTTTTTCAAGCAGATTTAAATAGTGAATGGTTGTCTAATATTTGGGCGAAAAATGAATTTAATAAGGTGCTATTAGATCCTGCTAGAGCAGGAGCAGAGTTAGCTGTAGAGCAAGTGATTCAACTTAATATTCCCACAGTTTTATATGTTAGTTGTGATCCTACTACGTTGGCTAGAGATAGTCAGGTGCTAATTTCAAAAGGGTATAAAATTGAAAAAATAGGGTTAATCGATATGTTTTCTCAAACAAAGCATGTTGAGACTATGGTATTGTTTAGTCGGTAAGTAAACTAAATTACACTTAGTTATTGCTCAATGGCAATACTTCACGGCGCAAAAGTTGTTCTTGGCATTGAGAGCAGGAGTGCCGTGGTATAATTTAGCGAAATTGGTCTTAAATCGTGGTTTTCATAAAGGAAAGAAAATGGTTTCGGTGCGTAAATCTCATCAGGTTGTTAGTGTAAATTTTAAACATTGGCTAACAGAGCAATCTTTACCAGAAGAAAAACAACAAGCATTGGAACAGTTGTGGGAGCAAGTTTCGCCATTCTTTCAACAACATGAAGCTAGTCTTTTAAAAGCAAGGGAAATGGTAGAGATACTTTCTAGTTTAAATTTAGATGCTGATTCTTTATTAGCAGCTTTTTTAACGCCTTTACTAGAAGAGAATTTAATTACGCAAGATTTTGTTAAAGAACACTGTAGTAAAGATGTTGCAATGCTTTGCCAAGGTGTTGAGAAAATGGAAGCTATCAAAGGCTTAAGGCAACAAAGTAGTGTAAGTAATATTGATAATATTCGCCGTATGTTATTGGCCATGGTTGAAGATGTACGTGCGGTAGTTATTAAATTAGCTGAACGTTTGTGTGACTTACGAGAACAAAAGCACAGTGATGAAGAAAGTCGCGTATTAACAGCTAAAGATAGCGCTAATATATATGCACCTTTGGCCAACCGCTTAGGTATTGGTCAATTAAAGTGGGAATTAGAAGATATTTCATTTCGTTACCTTCATCCACAAGTTTATAAAAAAATTGCCAAATTATTAGATGAAACACGCCTTGAACGTGAACAATATATGCATGATTTTGTTGGGAATTTAAGTGATCAATTAAAAGCGTTAGAAATCAAGGGAGAGGTTTACGGTCGTCCAAAACATATTTATAGCATCTGGAAAAAAATGCAACAAAAAGCATTAGATTTCGATCAGTTGTTTGATGTGCGAGCTGTGCGAGTTGTCGTTGAAAGAATACAAGACTGTTATTCTGCTTTAGGTGTTGTTCATACTCAGTGGCAACATTTATCTCAAGAATTTTCAGACTACGTTGCAACGCCTAAGTCTAATGGTTACCAATCGATTCATACTGTTGTACTTGGCCCTGAAGGTAAGTCAGTAGAGGTACAAATAAGAACGCAGCAAATGGATGATGATGCCGAGTTAGGTGTAGCAGCACATTGGCGTTATAAAGAAGGCTCGATAACAGGAAAAAGTAATAGCTTTGATGACAAGATAGGCTGGTTACGCAAAATTTTACAGTGGCAAGATGATGTCTCGGAAAATGGAGAGCTGCTAGATGAACTTCGCAGCCAGGTTTTTGAAGATAGAATTTATGTCTTTACACCTTCTGGTGATGTGATTGATTTACCTATGGGTTCAACCCCATTAGATTTTGCCTATTATATTCACTCTAATGTTGGTCATTGTTGTATTGGGGCTAAAGTCTTTGGAAAAATCGTTCCTTTTACTCATCAGTTGAAAACGGGTGATCAGGTTGAAGTGTTAACAAATAATCACCCTAATCCAAGTCGTGATTGGTTAAACCCTAATTTAAATTATATTCATTCATCAAGAGCTCGAGCCAAAGTACAACATTTTTTTAAATTACAAGATCGCGATAAGCATTTAGCTCAAGGTAAGGAGTTACTTGATACAGAATTAGCAAAGTTAACTAACTTAACCATTAGCCAAGGGCAATTGAAAGAAGCGGTGGCGCATTTCAATGTAAAAACCATTGATGATCTATATGCTGCTATTGGTTCAGGTAATGCACGTTTACAGCAAGTTATTAATTACTTTAAACAACTTGAAGAAAAGTTTAATCCAGCACCTGAGATTGATCCGCAAAGTTTAGTGAAAGAGCCTCAGGCAGGGCATAGTACTGCTGGCGACGATAATGGTATTACTGTGTCGGGCGTCGGTAATTTGCTCACACACATGGCAAAATGTTGTTCCCCTGTACCAGGTGACATGATTTCAGGCTTTATTACTCAAGGGCGAGGTATTTCAGTTCACCGGCAAGATTGTGAACAACTCGCTAATTCGTTAAATCAGCAGCCGGAGCGTATTGTAGAGCTTCAATGGGGCGTTGATGATAAGCAAAATTATCAAGCGAGTGTGCTTATTATCGCTAGTGATCGTCAAGGGTTATTTCGAGATATATCAACGATTATTGCGAATGAAAAGGTGAGTATTGTTGGTATCGAAAGTCATAGCGATAGCGCTAAACAAACCATGAGTATGAAAATTAAAATAGAAGTCACCAGTAGTGAGCTACTTACTAGAGTGCTAGATAAAGTAAGGCAACTTGATGATGTTGTGGAAGTTAAAAGATTATAAAACTTGTTGTCAAAATTAAGAATAAGAGAACATACATGCTAAATGTTAATATTGAAAGCGAAGCTTCAATTGAAAAATTACGTTGGATCATGTCCCAATTACGTGATCCTGACACAGGCTGTCCGTGGGATATAAAGCAAAATTTTGCCTCTATTACCGCGCACACTATAGAAGAAGCATATGAAGTGGTTGATGCAATAGAGCAAAATGACTTTGTTGAGCTTAATAAAGAGTTAGGTGATTTATTGTTCCAAGTTATTTTTTATAGTCAGCTTGGACAGGAACAACAACTTTTTAATTTTGATACCGTGGTTGAGGCTATCTGTGAGAAGCTTATTCGCCGTCATCCTCACGTTTTTAGTAGTGCTGATTTAACGAGTGACGCACAAATAAAAGCTAACTGGGAAAATGAAAAAGCCAAAGAACGTCAAGCAAAAAATAACCAAGAAAACTTGAGTATTCTTGCTGATATACCTAAAAGCTTACCCGCTCTATCACAAGCAGCAAAGATCCAAAAAAGATGTTCGCATGTCGGCTTTGATTGGGATAATGTGAAGGATGTTTTTGCAAAAATTGAAGAAGAAGTACTCGAAGTTAAAGCAGAGCTCGAAGCAGAAAATCTTAATAAAAAAGCATTAGGGGAAGAAATAGGGGATTTAATGTTTGCCGTAGTGAACTTATGTCGTCATGCAAAAGAAGATCCTGAAACATTGCTGCGTAAGGCAAATCAAAAGTTTACTAAACGCTTTCATGGGGTTGAAGCACAAGTACAGCAATCGGAACGAGATTTTTCAGCGCATAGTTTAGCGCAATTAGAGCAGTATTGGCAGCAAGTGAAGCTGAATGAGAAATAGCAGATAATATTATGACTAAACTTTTACTCTCCACTATGGCTTTAGGAAAACGTTTACAAGTTGACAATAGTTATGTAACTGTTGGTTTAACTAACCCTAAAAGTCCCAGCAATGTTGGTGCTGTTATGCGTGCTGCAGGTTGCTATTGTGTTGACCAAGTATTGTATACAGGACAGCGGTATGCGAATGCAGCTAAATATAATGGCTCAAAACATAATACCGATACTAAAAATGCTCATGAAAAAATTCCTTTAAAGGCCGCAAGAAATTTTGAAAATATTGAAGCCTTGCGCGCTGAACTACCAGAAAATACCAAAATTATTTGTGTAGATCTCGTTGAAGGAGCGACACCATTGCCTCATTTTCAACACCCAGATCAAGCGATTTATATCTTTGGTCCTGAAGATGGTACTATTAGTCAAAGCGTCATAAATAATGCTGATGGTGTTGTATATGTACCCACGGTGGGCTGTATGAACTTAGCGGCCTCAGTGAACGTATTGTTATATGATAGATTAGCTAAATCCTTAGTGAATAGTAATCAGATAGATAGTGATAATGCATTAATAAAGAAAAGTCGCGACACCAATAATAAAGTTAAAGTTAACTTGAAACACGAATAATGGAGTGAGTTTTGCGTCAAAACCAAGAATCGCTAACTCAAACAGCAGAAATAAAGTCTAGAATAACGGCCCAAGGTTGTCCTGTGACTATTGCTAAACGAAACAAAATTATGGTTTTGCTATGGAAAACTATGGGCGTTTTTTGTGTTGGTTTAGCCATATTAGGTGCGATCTTACCAATTCTACCAACAACTGTTTTTTTGATTATGGCAACAGCTTGTTTTGCTAAATCGTCACCAAGAATGCAACAAAAATTACTTGATAACAAAACATTTGGACCACTAATTCGAGAATGGCAGAAAAGTCGAAGTATACCTAGAAAAGCAAAAAGAATTGCCTTGCTTATGATTATACTATCGGTGGCTTGGTCTTCTTATTTACTACAAGACTTGATGTTATCGTTTTTGGTTATTCTCCTAGTTATTTGGCCTTTCATTTTTTTATGCCGTTTACCTATTAGTAAATAGCCCTATATTATCACCATATTGTAGTCCCTTAAGAAAGCGGGACAAATAATGAGGTATGTGTAAGATTCTGAATTAAGTTCAGAATGACGACGGTGTAAGATGACGATTTTTTTAAGGTAACGATGGCCGTTTATGGGATATTGATTCCTTTCAGGATGACGCCCATTTCGTCATTCCGTAAGTGTTTTGATACGGAATCTCATGTCTGTAGTTAAACCACCGTCGAATTTTTGAATCCTTAACACTACACAGCAAACTATTGAAATTCTGAATCTAATTAGGCAGAAAGTGCTTTATTGACAATATTGGCCAAATGTTTAGGCAGTGCTACTTGCAAGGCAATATTATGAGCTTTTTCAGACATTTTTCCCCAGGTTAATTGCACAATACGAATTATTTTAGCTTCATTATCTTGTTCAATATATTGTGTAGCAAATTCATCAAAGTAATGAACTAGAAAAACTAAGCAGGCAACATCTTCCAATGTTTGGCTATCAGCATTGAGTTGGCTATCTTCTTTACTTTTTAAGTTTTCTTTACAAATTATAGAGGCTGTTTGTTTCGCTTGTAAATCACTGTAACCTTGCTCGATCATAAGGCTCGCAGTTAGTTCACCATGAAACTTCCCTAACGCGATTCGCCATTTATAATACCCAGCTTTACCTGGTTCATACTCATTACGTTTTAAATGCCAACGCTTAATATGCTGAGCTCGAACTGCTATTTGTAATAATTCACTTGCTTGTGGCCAATGCTCATTTAGACAAGCGGTCATTCGTTGGCCATAAAGCAATTCTTTTGGGTGCTTTTCGTTATTTAGTAGGGTGAAATTACTATCTTGGCGGTTAATATCGTCAATAGCTGATAACACGCGCTCTAATTTATTTGTCATAGGTTACTTAGGTTAAAAAGTGATACTCATATAATAACGATTAATGAACGACAAAAAAATGCTTATTTTAACTTGCGCTCTCTTTGAGGCAGAATAAATTTAATATAATTGTAAATTACAGTTATTATTGTTGTTGTCTTGTATTTTAAGTATAATGTTTTCCCGTCCTGCTTTACTTCTTTTTAACGTGCTTTTTAGTGTTTTCTTAACGAAAATAATCACTATGGATGAGCATTTTATAGTTAAAAAAGTAATGCAAAAAAAATTCTGTATTTCCCTTACATCGGTGTAGACATGACAACTAGATATATTTTTGTTACTGGCGGCGTAGTTTCGTCTCTTGGTAAAGGTATTGCCGCAGCATCCTTAGCTGCAATCCTTGAAGCGCGTGGTTTAAAAGTAACCATGTTGAAACTTGACCCTTATATTAATGTCGATCCCGGCACTATGAGTCCTATCCAGCATGGTGAAGTTTTTGTGACTGAAGATGGTGCAGAAACCGATCTGGATTTAGGTCATTACGAACGCTTTATTCGTACCAAAATGACTAAGCTAAATAATTTTACGGCGGGTCGTATTTACCAAGATATTCTAGCACGCGAGCGTAAAGGCGAATTTTTAGGTGCAACTATTCAAGTTATTCCACATATTACGAATGACATAAAGCGTCGTGTAATAGAAGGGGCGGAAGGTTACGATGTTGCCATGGTTGAAGTTGGCGGTACTGTTGGTGATATTGAATCACAACCGTTCCTAGAAGCTATTCGTCAACTCGCAACGGAAGTAGGTCGTGAACGTGCAATGTTTATGCATCTTACCTTAGTTCCTTACCTAGCTGCTGCGGGCGAAATTAAAACTAAACCGACTCAACATTCAGTAAAAGATTTACGCTCAATTGGTATTTTCCCTGATATTTTAGTTTGTCGTTCAGATCGACCTTTACCAAATGGGGAACGTGCGAAAATTGCTTTATTCTGTAATGTTGAAGAAAAAGCGGTTGTGTCAATGCGTGATGTTGACAGTATTTATAAAATTCCTGCGTTATTAAAATCTCAAGGAACAGATCAGTTAGTGACTAAACGTTTTGGCTTAGAGCTACCTGAAGCAGATCTAACTGAGTGGGAAGAAGTACTTTATCATGAAGCGAACCCTAAAGGTGAAATTACGGTTGGTATGGTCGGAAAGTACATTGAACTTCCTGATGCTTATAAATCTGTCAATGAAGCATTAAAACACGCAGGTTTGAAAAACCAAGTAACGGTTAATATTAAGTATATTGATTCACAAGATGTTGAAGTTAAAGGTACTGACTTATTAAAAGATTTAGATGCTATTTTAGTACCTGGTGGTTTCGGTGAACGTGGCGTAGAAGGTAAAATTTTAACGGCACAATATGCACGTGTAAATAAAATACCTTATTTAGGTATTTGCTTAGGTATGCAAGTTGCTTTAATTGAATTTGCACGAAATGTTGCAGGTTTGACTGACGCCCATAGTACTGAGTTTAATGCTGATTCGCCGCATCCAGTGGTTGGTTTGATCAGTGAATGGCTTGACGAAGAAGGGCAAGTTGAGTACCGCAGTGAAGAGTCTGATTTAGGCGGAACTATGCGTTTGGGCTCACAATTGTGTCACCTAGTGAAAGGTACCAAGGTGTGCGACGTATATGGCAGTGAAACAATTTATGAAAGACACCGTCACCGTTATGAGGTAAATAATAACTACCGAGAACAGTTAAGCAAAGCTGGCTTAATATTTTCGGGGTTATCAACTGATAAAAGTTTAGTTGAGGTGATTGAAATAGCAGATCATCCATGGTTTATTGCCGGGCAGTTCCATCCTGAGTTTAATTCAACTCCGCGTGATGGGCACCCTTTATTTGAAAGCTTTATTACCGCTTCTTTTGACTATCAAAAGCAGCAATTAAGTTAATTCAAAATAATTATAAACCGTAGCTATAGGCTGCGGTTTTTGTTTTTTAAGTTTGAGAAGGAAATATAATGTCAAATATAAGTAAAATAATAGCACGCGAAATTATGGACTCTCGTGGTAACCCAACTGTTGAAGCAGATGTTTATTTAGAATCGGGTGCTTGGGGACGTGCAGCAGCACCTTCTGGCGCATCAACCGGTTCACGTGAAGCATTAGAGCTACGTGACGGTGATAAATCTCGTTACTTAGGTAAAGGTGTCCTTAACGCTGTTGCTGCCATTAAAAATGATATTACACCTGCTTTAGTTGGCCAAAACGCACTTGAGCAAGCTAATATCGATAAAATCATGATCGATTTAGATGGCACTGAAAATAAAGAGAAATTTGGTGCAAATGCTATTTTAGCTGTGTCACTAGCTGTTGCTAAAGCTGCTGCAGCTGATAAAGGTGTTCAGTTGTTCGAGCATATTGCTGACTTAAATGGTACCCCTGGTGTTTATAGCTTGCCTGTACCTATGATGAACATCATTAATGGTGGTGAGCATGCAGATAACAATGTTGATATTCAAGAGTTTATGGTACAGCCTGTCGGTGCTAAAAATTTCTCTGAAGCACTAAGAATGGGCGCTGAAATTTTTCATGCCTTGAAAAAAGTATTATCAAGCAAAGGTTTGAATACTGCTGTTGGTGATGAAGGTGGTTTTGCCCCTGACTTAGCCTCTAATGCTGACGCTTTAGCGGTAATTAAAGAAGCAGTTGCTGCTGCTGGCTACAAGTTAGGCTCAGATGTTACATTAGCGATGGATTGTGCTGCATCGGAATTTTACGATAGTGAAAAAGGTATTTATGACCTTAAAGGTGAAGGCAAGCAATTCACTTCAAATGAGTTCTCTGATTTCTTAGGTGAGCTTTGTAAAGAATACCCAATTGTTTCAATTGAAGATGGTTTAGATGAGTCTGATTGGGATGGTTTTAAATACCAAACTGATTTACTTGGCGATAAAGTACAAATTGTTGGTGATGATTTATTCGTGACTAACACTAAGATCTTTAAACGAGGTATTGAGACAGGTGTTGCTAACTCAATTTTAATCAAGTTTAACCAAATTGGTTCATTAACTGAAACGTTAGCTGCAATTCAAATGGCTAAAAGTGCTGGTTATACTGCTGTTATTTCTCATCGCTCAGGTGAAACAGAAGATGCAACTATTGCTGATTTAGCGGTAGGTACAGCAGCAGGTCAAATTAAAACAGGATCTTTATGCCGTTCAGATCGTGTTTCTAAATATAACCAATTATTACGTATTGAAGAATTTTTAGGTGATAAGGCTGTTTATAATGGTCTTAGTGAAATTAAAGGTCAATAACCATTTGTGTTATTAATTTTGAATAAAGATTTATAAACAGAGTGTTTATATCACCGTAATATATTTCAAGTGTCTTTGATTAAAAACCGAGCTTTAAAGCTCGGTTTTTTTATCTGGCGTTGTATTTTTTATCGACAATCAAGTATGCTAAGAGATAACGAATTATCTGAATAATACAAATATAACTACTTGATTTATTAATTGATGTCGCAAACTTCTCTTTGGCAAACTGACCAGCAAAGTAATGACTTTGCAGAAATATGTAATGCGCTTTATGAGCGAGAGTTACGCCTGCTTGCACATGGTGAATTTACGTCTGTACAATCGGTACAAGGGCGTTTAAAGAGTTTAAGTTATTACATTAAGCGCACAGCCAATTTAATGACCCAAGTTAATGCACAGGGAATTAGTCCGTTAACATTAGATATTCAAAATGCGAGTTGGTCAGCAAAACAAGCCAGTAAGTTGTCGTTATCAGGACAGACAGCACCAGAAGTTTCTTCATGGTATTTAACACAAAAATTAACCTTAGGGTTAGTGGTGCCAATATTTATTGGGGGACATGTAATATTAGATTCTATTGATAAGATTGATGTCGAAAATAAACGACTTCGCAGTAATGTAGCTGGCTGGATTTCTCTTAGTAGCGATAGTTTAGCGGATAACTTTCCTGTAAATAATACCAAAATTAAGCTACTAAAACCGAATAAAAAGATTATGTTAGCGGCTTGCGCCGGACACTGTTGGAAAAATAAAACGTATAGTAGCGTGTCACAGCCGATCATACCAAGTTTACGTGAATTGTTACTTTCTTGTGCGATTAACTGGAAAGACTTCAAACAACCATTAGCGTTATAAATAAGAAGCCCATATAATAGTAAATCTTCTTGTCATTATTTATTTTATTAAGGGATTATGAGGGCATTTACAGTACTATTATTAATTGTGTTGGCTTTACTGCAATATCGACTTTGGTTCGGTAAAAACAGTGTGTCTGATTATTTATCTTTGCAAGAAGATGTTAAAGCTCAGCAACTAGTAAATGCCAAACTTCAACAACGAAATAAATTATTATATGCAGATACAGATGATCTCAAGTTAGGTACAGAAGCAATCGAAGAGCGTGCTAGAAATGAACTTGGTATGATTAAGGAAAATGAAACGTTTTTTCGTGTTGTTCCTAGTAAGAATAGTGAAGTAAATGACAATACCAACAAAGAGTTATATTAGTTGTGAATAATGCTATTCCATTCGTTGAAAATCAACAGTTTGTTGTCGTTGTTCCTGCTGCCGGTGTTGGCAAACGGATGTTGGCATCATGTCCTAAACAATATCTTACAATCAATGAACAAACTATTTTAAGTCATACAATTAAACGTCTACTTAGCCATAAAAATATAGCAAAAGTGATCGTAGCTATAAGTGATGATGATGGCTATTTTGTCAAAACAGCATTATCAGATAACCCTAACATTATAAAAGTTAGTGGTGGTGAAGAGAGAGTCGATTCTGTTTTAAGTGGTTTACAGGCGATTGATGAATTGGATTGGGTATTGGTACATGATGCAGCCCGACCTTGTATTACTCATGACGATATCGATAAACTTATTTTACAATGCCTTGAACATAATACAGGTGGAATCTTAGCAGCCCCTGTTGTTGATACCATGAAGCGTGCTAGCAGCAATGATTCTGGTCAAGCAGGTGTTGATAAAACAATTGATCGCAGTAGTTTGTGGCATGCTTTTACACCACAAATGTTTAAAGCCCAAGAATTAAAAGAAGCAATAATACAAGCTAAAGAAAAAGGGCTAGTAATTACGGACGAAGCTTCTGCTATTGAGTTTGTAGGCTTACCTTGTTTACTTATTCCAGGTAGAAGAGACAATATAAAAATAACGCGCCCAGAAGATTTAATCTTAGCTAGTTTTTATTTAAATCAGCAAAAAATTGAACATGAAAAGGATAAAAAATGCGTATAGGTCATGGTTTTGATGTACATAAATTTGGTGGCTCAGGACCCTTAATGCTTGCAGGAGTTGCCATTCCTTTTGATAAAGGTTTTATTGCGCATTCCGATGGTGATGTTGCTATACATGCGCTTTGCGATGCTATTTTAGGAGCACTTTGTTTAGGAGATATCGGGAATCATTTTCCTGATACTGATGGACAATATGAAAATATTTCTAGCAGAATTTTGCTACGTCATGTCGTGGCTTTAATGAATGAACAAGGTTATGAAGTTGGCAATGGTGATATAACCATTGTTGCTCAAGCACCTAAAATAGCACCTTATTTAATGGCAATGCGCGAGTGTCTAAGTGAAGACTTAAATTGTTCGTTAGGGCAAATTAATGTCAAGGCAACTACAACGGAAAAGCTAGGATATGCCGGTAGAAAAGAAGGCATTGCGGTTCATTGTGTTATATTGCTGACACCTCTTTCTCATTCCATTTCAGTGACAACAGAAATTTAATTTTACTGCTCCTTACGACTAATTCAGAGATAAATAATGTTACAAGAACTTGCCTATTTGCACCACAAACCTGAGTCTAAAGGTTTATTAAGAGTCAACCAAAGTGATTTTAAAGTGTTTGAACTACTGCCTTTTTTACCTTGCGGTGAAGGCGAGCACTTATTTATTCATATTAGAAAAACCGGTGCAAACACTGTTTTTGTTGCCCGAGAATTAGCTAAATATTTTAAGGTAAAAGAACAATTAGTGTCTTATGCAGGTTTAAAAGATCGCTTTGCTGTAACAGAACAATGGTTCGGTATTCATGTACCTGGTAAGCAAACATATGATTTATCAGATCTCGTTATTGAAGGTGTTGAAGTACTCAGTTACAAAAGACATAACAAAAAACTACGTACAGGCGCATTAACTGGTAATCGTTTTGAGTTAATATTACGTGACGTTACCGAACTTAAAACGTTGTATGAACGTTGGCAAAAAATTATAGAGCAGGGTGTGCCTAATTATTTTGGTGAACAGCGTTTTGGCATTGACGGTGGTAACATTGAACATGCATTAGGTTTGTTTTCAGGCACAAAAGTAAAAGATAAAAAGAAACGGGGGATGTATTTATCAGCAGCACGATCATATATTTTTAATGCGATAGTTAATCAACGTATTAAAAATAATACCTTCTCAGAATTACAATTAGGTGATGTATTAATGCTTGCCGGTTCTCAATCTGTGTTTCGCCCTAAAGAGATTGATGCTGTTCTTAAACAACGCTTAATTGAAAAAGATGTGGATATTACTGCAGCAATGTGGGGAGCTGGTGATCTAATGACAGCTGCTGAACCCGGTATACTTGAACAAGAAATCGCTGATAAGAACAGTGAATTTGCTAATGGCTTACCACGTTTTGGCTTAAAACAAGAGCGTCGACGTATTCGGTTAGTTGTTGATAATGCAGACATTGAGCTCTTAACAAATGACAGCTCGATTGAAGAAGCATTACCTGCTGTAAAAATTAGCTTCTCATTGGCTGCTGGTTCATATGCAACGACAGTGCTGCGAGAGTTAATTGATTATCAAGATTGCACTCAACGTGTTAATACACAGGCGAACGGTAATATAGAGTGAAATAATTAATGAGAATTTTATTAAGTAATGATGATGGTGTTCATGCATTGGGTATTAAAGTGCTACAACAAGAGCTAATAAAGTACTTTGATGTCACGGTTGTTGCACCGGATAGAAACTGCAGTGGAGCAAGTAATTCTTTAACTTTATTAAACCCTCTTAGAGCAGAAGTGTTAGAAAATGGTTTTATTTCTGTTAATGGCACGCCCACTGATTCAGTTCATTTAGGTGTTAGCCAACTTGCATCATCGTCATTTGATTTAGTTGTGGCTGGCATTAATAATGGCCCGAATTTAGGTGATGATACAATATATTCGGGTACTGTTGCTGCGGCGACTGAAGGTCGACATATGGGGTTACCTGCCATTGCTATATCGCTGCTAGGCAAAGATGAAAAGTATTATCAAACCGCGGCAATAATTACCGCGAGAATTATTAAGCGTATTCAAGAGCATCCTTTAGCTGCGGATCAAATTCTTAATATCAATGTGCCTGACGTGGCAATTGATGACATAAGAGGGATAAAAGTCACCCGTCTTGGTCATAGACATAAAGCTGAACAGATGCAGAAAATGAAAGACCCATGGCAAAGAGATATTTATTGGTATGGCAGGTTAGGTAAAGAGCTTGATGGTGGTGAAGGTACAGATTTTCATGCAGTAGCGAATAGTTATGTTTCAGTAACACCGCTCACTGTTGATATAACAGCACATAACAGTATAGATAGTATGAAAGAATGGATAGGTGAAGTAAGGTTATGATGAGTCATAAAAAAAATGCTAGGGCGGGCAGTAGAACAAAAAGAAGTGGAGAATTACTTGCACAAAAGTTGCAGGCTGAAGGCATAACAAATCCGCAGGTATTACATGCTATAGCAAGTTCACCTCGTCATATTTTCTTACCAGAAATATTGGCTCATAAAGCTTACGATAATACAGCCTTACCTATTGGACAAGGGCAAACTATATCTCAGCCTTATATAGTTGCAAAAATGTCAGAGCTATTATTGAATGATTATAAGCCTAAAAACATTCTAGAAATAGGTACCGGCTCAGGTTACCAAACTTCTATTTTAGCGCAACTAACAGATAAAGTTTTTTCGGTAGAGCGAATTAAGGCTTTACAGTTTCAAGCTAAGCGCTGTTTAAGATCGATAGATTTACATAATATTTCATTAAAGCATGGAGACGGTTGGCAAGGCTGGGCAAGTAAAGCTCCCTTTGATGCCATTATTGTAACCGCTGGTGCAGCTCGTGTGCCACAAGCATTACTTGATCAGCTGGTTGATGGTGGACGTTTAGTTATTCCTGTAGGCGATAAAACTCAAATACTGAAAACCATTACTCGCCATGGTGATAGTTATAGCGAGGAGCAAGTTGAAGTCGTTCGATTTGTACCGCTAGTCGCTGGAGAGTTATTGTAATGAAAATATTTACGGCGGTTTATGATTGGACGCTAAAATGGGCTGAGCATAAGTTTGCGCCACGGATGTTAGCACTGTTAACTTTTGCTGAATCGGTATTCTTTCCTATTCCGCCTGATGTTCTACTTGCACCTATGGTATTAGCTAAACCTGAAAAAGCATGGCGACTAGCCAGCCTGACAACGATTTCGTCTATTTTAGGAGGAGCTGTTGGTTATTTGCTTGGTTATATGATGTTTGAACCATGGATACAACCACTTATTACTGAATTTGGTTATCAAGCACGATTTGATACCGCAATAACTTGGTTTAATGAATGGGGTGTATGGGTAGTGTTTATTGCTGGCTTCTCACCTATACCTTATAAGTTATTTACAGTAAGTGCTGGCTTTTTACATATGGCATTTTTACCTTTTCTACTTGCTTCAGCTATTGGACGAGGGATGCGATTTTTCCTTGTTGCTGGATTAATTCAGTGGGGAGGAGAGGCTATTACACATAAATTACGTAAATGGATAGACATGATAGGTTGGACTGTTGTTGCACTAATTATCATTGCGTATTTAGTCTTGAAATAATTGTTCGTTTAACCATGATAGCGATTCAAATTAAAAATAATACAACGCCTAAAACACTTTTAAAATTATTGTGTTGTATTTTTTTAGTTCTGAATCTTTTGGCGTGCTCTTCTCGGGAAAAACCCGCTCCTGTAGTAACTGTCTATGGCAGTATTCCCTTAACTAAACAAGCTCAAAATACTATCAATAGTACTGAGTATGTAGTGCAGCCGGGAGAAACATTATATTCAATTGCATGGCGAGCAAATTCTGATGTTCGGCAAATAGCTAAATTGAATAATATTCCAGCTCCTTATAATATTTTTCCAAATCAAAAATTAATTTTAGTGGCGAATAAACAGACAAAAAGTGTAAAAGCTAGTAAGAATAAGCAGTACAGTAAAAGTCCGACTAAAAGCTCTACTCAAAAGAACAATACTGTAGTGAAAAAGAGTGTTGCATCTTCGAAAAAGCAGGCGTATGGTAAAAATATAAGTGATAAGAAAATAATAGAAAATAGTCAACCGAAAGATAATTTTTCTCAAAAAATTCGTCGTTGGCAATGGCCTGTTAAAGGAAAAATCATTGCCTATTTTTCTGCGAAAGAAAAAGGCAATAAAGGGATCGATATTACTGCTCAACGCGGTACTAAAATTAAGGCGACGGCAAGTGGTAAAGTTGTTTACTCGGGGAGCGCATTAAGAGGTTATGGCAAGTTAGTTATTATAAAGCACAATGATGATTATCTTAGTGCCTATGCCCATAATGATAAAATACTGGTAAAAGAACAGCAGCAAGTAAAGGCTGGAGATACTATAGCAACGATGGGAGATACTGATACAGAAAGGGTTATGCTTCATTTTGAAATACGTTTTCGAGGAAAGTCAGTTGATCCCTTAAAGTATTTGCCGAAGCGATAAGAAGTGTATTCTATTGAGGTATTAATCATAGTAAATCATTGATTAAAAAGAATACTGTTTGATTAAATAAATTGGAGTTAGTGTGAATATATAATAGTTAATAATAAGCTTGCGAGATAAGGGAGAACACCATGGTAAAAGAAAAAAAACAAACGACCGTGCTTAAAGACAAAGTACAAAAATCGTCAGGTGTTGATGCAACACAAATTTATTTAAGTGAAATAGGGTTTTCACCATTACTAAGCGCAGAAGAAGAAGTTTATTTCTCGCGCCTATCCCTAAAAGGTGATGAAGCATCACGTAAGCGTATGATAGAAAGCAATTTACGTTTAGTGGTTAAAATAGCTCGACGCTATAATAACCGTGGTTTACCTTTACTTGATTTAATTGAAGAAGGTAATTTAGGTTTAATTCGTGCTGTTGAAAAATTTGATCCTGAGCGAGGCTTTCGCTTCTCTACTTATGCTACTTGGTGGATTCGTCAAACGATAGAACGAGCGATAATGAATCAAACACGTACCATTCGCTTACCCATTCATGTCGTTAAAGAATTAAATATTTATCTACGAACTTCACGAGAACTTATTCAAAAGTTAGACCATGAACCAACCGCTGAAGATATAGCCAATACACTAGATAAACCGGTTGCAGATGTCACTAAAATGCTGCGTTTGAATGAACGTATAGCATCAGTAGATACACCTTTTTCAGGTGACTCAGATAAAGTATTACTCGACGTTATTCCTGATAGCAAAAGTAATGGTCCAGAAGGAGACTTACAGTCGGAAGATCTGAGTAATAACATAGTGAACTGGCTAAATGAGTTAAACTCCAAACAAAAAGAAGTAATTGCTAGACGTTTTGGTTTAATGGGCTATGAAGCTGAAACATTAGAAAATGTCGGCATTGAGATAGGTTTAACTCGTGAACGAGTTCGTCAAATTCAAGTGGAAGGACTGAAACGCCTTCGCGATATCTTAAGTCAGCAAAACTTATCGATTGAAGCGTTATTTGAAAATCAATAATTTAAAATGTAGTCAAAAAAATAATTAAATTATTAAAATAATAAAAAGCAGGCTGTAAAGAATAACTTTACAGCCTTTACATGATAACTTTGTATTACTTATTTCATTAGTATAATAACACTATAATGAAATAGCTGTGTCTAGCTTATCCTACCATATAGAATTAGTTTATTAATGAGTTAACTTTGTATGCTTCTCAAATTTTACAGTACAATGTAAACCTGAAGTATTTGCTAATTTTAGTGGTATTGTTAATGGCGCTACTCTTTTAAGCCGCTAACGATTATAGTGTTGTCTTAACCGTTTCCTTATTGCTCGTGTGGTAGTGGCAGTAGCTGCTGAACAAATATTGTTCAATATTTGTTTTATTGATTTTACTGTAGAAATAAATAACAATTAATTGTTTATTTTGCTCAAGTTATTTTATTTTAAGCCGATACTATAATTGAAGATATTCGTCTAAACTTATCACAGGCGGCATCCACTCTATAAAAGGGAAAACTATGAACAATAAATTATTATCAAAATCACTGGTGTTTACTGCAATTTCTTTTATTGCAACAACGGTTAATGCACAAAGTGTTGATTTTCCGGTTAGTTTTAGAACAATTTCTGATGTTGAGATTCAACAAGTACAAGCGCTAAGTTTCGGCGCAACAATGTTTTCAGCCAATGGTGGTACATGTTCAATGGATGCATCTGGGACAACTATAAATGATGCGGACGCTGCTATTCTACGAGGAACACCTGTATCAGGTAGCCTTGCAGGTGCTGTGACAGGTACAGGTTGTATTGATACTGCAGCAGGTATATCTGGAAACCAAATAGGTATTTATCGAGTGATAGGCATTTCTGGTTCTGATGTTCAAATTACTGTCAATGAAGTAACTGGTAGTGACTTTACTTATACTCCGGATTCTGGCTGTATCAGTAATTATGATGGCGCTACCGCTGGCGATACCTGTCAATCTTTCTTTGTTTCCTCTCCGACAACTACCGCTTTAGCTGATGCGACAGATGGTGCTGATGCTAATGTTACTGAGGGCGAATTACGTATAGTGATTGGTGGTAAAATTACTATTAACACGGATTTAACCGCTGATACTAACTATTCGCAAGACTTTACAATTGATGCAATATATTAAGATAGTATCTTAAGGTACTATATTTAACGACGATGAAAAGCCATGTTATTATTCACATGGCTTTTTTTTGTCCGTTTTGTATTTGTTTGGTATTTAATGAGTTTTTATATGTTAGTAAAAGTAAAATATATATGTGTGTTAATCGTAATATTATTAACGATTGCCACTTTTAATGTTAATGCTATTAGTTTAACAAGTAATAGAATTTATCTTGATAATAATAATCGAGTTGCCTCATTTATTGTTTTAAATCGCAGTTTAACGGCTGAAGAATGCCGCTTGTCTTTTCGCTATTTTGAATTTGATAATGCTGCGGTAATGGGGAAAGAGTTAACCGATACATTACCGAGTAATAATACCAGTAAAACAGTTAAATTTTCGCCACGTCGATTTTCAATTGCTGCAGGTAAATCTCAAGCTATTCGCTTATCGTTAAGGCGCAGTGCAGACACAGATAAAGCTGAATATCACAGTTACTTAAGTGTTAGTTGTGGAAAAATTTCCCCTCCGACACCAAATTTAGTCAATGTTGCTCCGCGACTTGTACATAATGTTCCTATTGTTGCTCGCACAGCTAAATTGAATGCTCAAGCAAGCTTTACTAATGTAAAGCTATTAGATAATGGAAAAGTATCTTTTAGATTGAATCGGGAAGGAAATCGTTCAATCTACGGAGACTTAGAGGTTTTAAATAAGCGAACTGGCAAAAAAGTTAACGGGTTAAAGTCTATTTCAATCTATACTCAGTCAAGTTATCGAGATTTTGAATTTTCAGTACCTGTTAACCTTGCTGAAAGTGATATTTCGCTACGTTTTACCGAAGTAGAAAAATATGGCGGCTCTTTAACCGTTACACATAATGATTAAAATGTTACAACAACAATACAAGCAATTTTTGCAATACAAGCAATTCTTGCTTAGCTAGAAGAGTTGCTTGCTGATATAGATTTCCACCTTTAATTATAATCTTAATTAATAAACTGTTGTTTAATTAATGGCATATAAAATGCTTTATGAATTATTCATGGATATTTTATCTTCGTAAAATCATTTCGCTATAATATCAATATATATGTATGAAACTTACGAGGCTTGAATAAAAAATAATTAATAACAATGGGTTAATATGAATAAAAAGAAATTAATACCTTATGAAGTACTGTTTTCAGTGCGTCATCTTTTTGTCATTTTTATTTTTTTATCTTGGAGCAGTGTAAGTTCTAGTGCTCAATTACATAAATTGGTTATTAATGATGAATTTTTATTGCTTGATACCTATTTAGATAAAGATCAAATATCTTCTTCGATAGATGCTTACTCTATAGATGGTAAATTACTTTTAGCGGTTCAGCCATTATTTGATGTATTAACATTAAGAAACTCGATTACAGGCAAAGAATTAAATGTATGGAAAGAGAACAAATTATATAGTTTTGAATTAATAGATAAAACTAAGATCAATGCTGATGGTTACTGGCTTGATGATGGTTATTATTTATTTATCGACAGTAAAACTCTCAGTGATTTATTTAATGTTGAAATTAGCTATAACGAGAGCAACCTAAAATTACATATAACTACTTCCGATTATAAATTTCCTAAACAGCAATTAGCAAAATTGTCTTTACAGCGTACTTTATCTCGCAACGGTAATAAAGTTAACTATTCTGATTTACTTGATGAAGACATTATTGAAGATGAATATCGTTTATTTACTATACCTCATGGCAGCTTTTCGAGTAATTTGAATCTTGATAGTGATGATAACACTTCGCTTAATTATTCATTGCAAACAGTTTCTGATTTTTTATATCACTCTGCAAATATCACTATTACTGATACCAACAAACAAGATCTTACTGGATCGGTACGCTTTTCAAGATATAAAACCAAGCCAAATGAGATGATTTTTGATGCTTTTGATAGTTATTCCTTTGGTGATATTAGTACTACAGGTAGGAATTTAACAACATCAACGCGATCTGGGCTAGGTGCTGTGTTCTCGCGAGCACCAGAAGCATATCGCAATAGGAACGTTGGTATAACGTTAGAAGAAACAGCAATTCCTGGCTGGAGTGCTGAACTTTATCGTAATGGACAGTTTATTGAGCTAAAAGTAGTGCCTGCTGATGGTAATTTGATCTTTGATGACGTCGAAACGCAATATGGTAATAATCGTTACGAAATTAAGCTTTATGGTCCTTTCGGGGAAGAAAAAATAATAACCCGTTATTATAATATTGATAGTAATGCTTTATCAGCAGGACAAATGGCTTATAGTTTTTATGGGGTTGATCGTACTAAAAGGGTTATTAATGATCAAAGCGACACTGATTTTTCACTTACGGATTCTGGTTTTACTTTTGACTATGGCATAAGTGATAATTGGTTACTTGGTTTAAGTGCTGTTCAATCGACGACTAACTTTAATGGGAAAAAACAAAGTTTTGTTACTTTAAAAAATGCTTTTGTTCTGCCTGGATATTTATTTGAAAATGAAATTTCAGCACAAAACGAGGCAGGTTATTCACAAATATCAACGCTTACAGGTAATGCTTATGGCAGAGATACCTTTTCTGTTGTTTATCAATCAGCAGATGATTTTAGAAGTAGCAGGATTAATTCAGCTGATAGCCGTTGGCACAATATTTATGCTAATTATGCCGGTTCTCTTCCATCTTTAGGCTCTCTTGGCTATGGCATAGGGGTCGGTTATAACACCATTAAAGATGATAGTTCTGTCGATAATATTTTGGGAAAAGAAGATAACCATTGGCAATTTAATCAACGATTATCAAAATCATTTGGTGGTGTCAGTGTGACTAATACTTTGTATTATAACCGTTATGAACAGCTAGAATTTGAAACAATTACTGAAGAAGATAAAATAAACAATGCGCGTGTATTACTTGAAGACTGGTCTGGTAACTTAGGTCTTGGTGGTTCACTGACGAATAATTTAAGATTGAATGCAGGTATACAGTATAAGCCCGATAATGATAGCGATATCATTCAAAGTGGTAATATTACTTTAAGTTGGTTTAACAATAGATTCTATCATAGCCTTCGAGGTATTTATTATTTAGCTGACACCAATAATAAATGGCAACTTGGTTACAACATGAGTTGGGATAACAATTACTTTTCGAGTAATTTATCTAGTACTTATAATGCGGAAGATGAATGGACTATTGGTTTAGGATTTAATTTGTTTTTTGGGTATGATCATCACAATAAGACAATGAGAATATCGAACGATTTATCCTCGGGCTCTGCTTCTATTAATACCTATAGTTATTTAGATAGAAACCCAAATGGTTGGAGGGATGAATCTGACTGGGATTTAGAAGGGGTTTCTTTTACAGGTAATAGTGCCTGGAAAAATATAAAAAGTGGTGAGAATGGCAGAGTAGTCGTGCCAGGGGTAAGTACAAATACACCTTTTAAATTTAATGCTAGTTGGGAGTATGGCACCAGTACACTACAGAAAGATTATGTCATATATACTCATCCGGGCGCTTATGTTGATGTTAATATCCCGTTTTATATTACTACTGATATTTCAGGTTTTGTGTATGTAACGAATAGTGAAAACGAAGATCGACCTTTAGCAGGAGCGATTTTATATATACAAAATAGTTTTGGTGAAATAGTTAAAGAAGTAAATACAGATCAAGATGGCTTTTATGAAGCGAGAAACCTTAAGCCAGGACGTTATCAAGTTGCCATTCTACCAGAGTATTTAGATAAAAGTGGCTTCACTGCGAACAATGTTGGTTTTGAATTTACAACGAGTAGTAAAGGTGGGTTTGTTGAGCTTGATGATATAAAGTTAACACTTTCAGATAGTAATGGACAAAGAAAAGCGCAAAATTTACGACTATTACGCTTGAATGTTAATAATTCAGGGCAACAAGTTTGGCTAGATAAAGACGATCCGCTTAGTCGACAAATTTATAGTTTACCTGCTCGTACTAATTTTCAAGTGCAACAACGTTATTCTCAACCTGACAAACTTCCTGTTGCACCCAAACGCAGGGATTACATAGCCATAAATCCCGTGCAGCGAAATGAACTTCCAATAAAGCCTATAGAAAGAACTGAGAGCATAGTTAAAATGCAAGAAAGAGAACACTTGCCAGAAGCGCTAACTCGCACGTTATCATCGATTAAGGCGAAGGAGTTAAATAATAATTTAACTCGCTTAAATGGAAACCTAACTCCTGAAAAAATTGTTGACAATAATGATACTATAGGCACAGAGTTTGTGATACAGCTAGCTGCTCACAATTATAGAGCAAATGCATTAGCTGCGGCTAAGCAGTTCAATAGTTCAATCCCATTATATATTGCTGAAAAGGAAATTAATGGGGTGAAAAAATACTGTATAATTAGCCAAGCCTATAGTGACTATCAAACAGCAAAAGCGCGATTGGCTACTAATAATGTAATCGGGTGGGTAACATCCAATAATGCTTATTTTAATGTGCAAAAATTAAGTGATTAAAAGTAAAGGCTTTTACTGTATTGACACTGTCAATGATATCAAAGGGGAGAGGGAGGTATTATGAAAATTAAATTAACACTGATAGTCATTTTCGGCTTGTTTTTCACTTTTTTTCACAGCAGTACTAAAGCTGATGCATATATTATTGAAAGGAGTCGGATTAATTTTGGTTCGTTAATTTATATCTCTGGTGGTTGTGTCATGGCCTATGACACAAAATTAATCACTAATGTAATAGGCTCTAATATTTGTATCTCTGAAGAAGGGCAATTAGGCAAG
Source organism: Colwellia sp. C2M11 (assembly GCF_018860915.1). GTDB lineage: Bacteria > Pseudomonadota > Gammaproteobacteria > Enterobacterales > Alteromonadaceae > Colwellia. The sequence continues at coordinate 129,190 of NZ_JAHKQD010000003.1, read as the reverse complement.
TACCGTATTTATGCCGACCCTCATACTGAAATAGCCATTACTGTCAAGTCACACAATGATAATGGCAGTGGCATTATTTATGTGCCTGATGGTGAAGTAACGAATGATATAGAAAGTAAATTAATAATCGCTGATACCGGTATAACGATTAATAGCGAAACATCAGGGATTATTGATATAAACCTAGGCGGAAGGATCAGAATTAACGGTATATTAAATTCAAATAATACTTATTCTGAAAACTTCAGTATTGAGTTTAATGAGATTTAATTGTTATATAAAGCTATTTTACTGTTAATTAATTTAAAGGCACATTTTATGCATTATTTATTTGAACTGAACCTGAAACATAAAGAAAGTGCTATGTTTTTGACTTTTACTTACTAGGTATTGTTATGAAATTTTACGTATGTTTACTTTTGATAGGGCTATTAACTGCCTGTACGTCATTTTCACAGAATGATTTTTATCATACTTTTAGAACAGAAAAGCCAGAAAAAATAGAAAAGACAAAAGTGGTTAAGCATAAACCCATTGATAGTGAAAATTTAGAAAATCATAGCTTAAATGCAATTGTACAAGGCCTAGCTTTTCAAATGTTAGATAACAGTGTTTTTGTTAGTCATAAAACACCTATTGCCATGGCTTCTTTTGTTAATTTAAATGATTTAGAAAGTACTAGCTGGCTAGGAAATTTAATATCAGAGAGTTTTATATATGAATTTCAACGTCATGGTTTAATTGTTGTAGATTTTAAAACGACCGGTTTTTTTAGAGTTACTAGTGAAGGGGATTTTGTTTTTAGCCGCGATTGGAAAGAATTACCGGACAATCAAATTATAGATTATGTAGTTACAGGTACTTTACTGGAACAAAAAGATGGTTTTATTGTTAATGCTCGAATGATCGGTATGATATCTCATGTGGTTGTTGCAACAGCTCAGACTTTTATTCCTCGATGGGCTATAGGTGAAATGTTATCTAAAGATAACCTTGTAGAAGATGATATGAAAGTAGAGAAGTCTGCTGATAAAGAAAATAATAAAGCATCTTGGATTGAGATTACTAACTAACGTAAAATAATTAGCCTTATTATACCGTGCTATAAAATAAGTATTGTTTAATAAGCAATGTTCAATGATCGTTGTTTAATAAATATCGTTTACTATAAAAATCTTCTAATTTATTAAAGTGCTAACCATATTAGACAGTGCACTATTAAAGCTGTAAAGTTTAGCTTCAACATTCCTGTGTCATCACAAAAATATGATTGCTGACTTATCTCATTTAGTGAAGATAAGTCAGCAGTTCAGTCTTTTTCAATATATTAAAGCTTTGTTTTTAAGTCGAATAACAAGTCTAATGCTTGTTTAGGCGATAAGTCATTCACATCAGTATTACGTAAAGTATCTATTGCAGGGTGTTCATCTGCGACCAAGGCTAATTGTTGAAAATTGTCTGATTGTGGAGGCAAAATAGAAGCAACTTCCTGATTCTCTAACTCGACCAGTCTTTGCTTAGCCCGTTTGATAACCATTTTAGGAACTCCGGCAAGTTGAGCAACTTGTAAACCAAAGCTTTTACTTGCCGGGCCTTCTTGCACTGCATGCATGAAAATAATGCTATCGTCATGCTCCATTGCATCTAAATGTACATTGGCTAGCGTTGGTATTTCTTGGGCAAGTAAAGTTAATTCGAAATAGTGGGTAGCAAATAAAGTAAATGCTTTTGTTTTTAACGCTAACATTTCAGCACAAGCCCATGCTAAAGAAAGACCATCATAAGTACTAGTGCCACGCCCAATTTCGTCAAGTAAAACTAAGCTTTTCTCGGTAGCATTATGAAGAATATTAGCGGTTTCAGTCATTTCAACCATAAAAGTTGAGCGACCACTCGCTAAATCATCAGAGGCACCGATACGGGTAAATATTCTATCAACTAAGCCAATTTTAGCTGAATTGGCTGGAACAAAGCAGCCAATATGCGCAAGTAACACAATTAATGCAGTTTGACGCATATAAGTTGACTTACCGCCCATATTAGGGCCTGTAATTATTAACATCTTACGTTGTTCTGTTAATAGGATTGGGTTAGCAATAAAGGTGTTATTAGTCATTTGTTCCACTACTGGATGTCGACCTGCATCTATTTCAATTCCAGTAGCGTTGACTAAGGTAGGTTTTACATAATTTAGGGTAATAGAACGCTCAGCAAAGTTAGTTAATACGTCAAATTCAGCAATAGCTTGACTGAGTGTTTGTAATCTTGCTAATTCAGGTAGTACGAGATCGAATAATTCTTGGTAAAGGCGTTTCTCTAATGCTAAAAATTTACCTTGAGCACTTAGTACTTTATGTTCATGCTCTTTTAATTCTTCAGTAATAAAACGTTCATTATTTTTTAATGTTTGGCGGCGTATATAATCGTCAGGTACGTCATTTGCCGCCGTTCTACTCATTTCAATAAAGAACCCATGAACTTTGTTATAGCCTACTTTTAAAGAATGGATACCAGTACGTTCTTTTTCTCTTTGTTCTAATTGTGCTAGAAACTCAGTCGCACCATCACTTAAATCACGTAAGACATCGAGTTCTTCATGATAACCAGGTGCTATAACACCGCCATCTCGAATAAGGACAGGTGGATTATCGACAAGTGCTTTTTCCAGTAGCTCTTGAATACTAGGGATTGGTGCCATTAATTTAGCTAATGTGTTTACATAACCAGTATTGGCGCTTGCTGATAAGTAGTTTTGTAGTTCGGGTAAAGATTGTAAGGTATTACGTAATCGAGCAAAGTCACGCGGTCTTGCTGAGCCTAATGCTATGCGAGAGACAATACGTTCAATATCACCAAAGCCTTTTAAAATGGGTTTTGCATCAATATGTAAGTCAGTTGAAATTATTTGTTCAATGGCATTTTGTCTATCAGATAAAATACTTAAATCACGCAATGGAAAATGTAACCAACGTTTTAATAAACGAGATCCCATAGGGGTAGCAGCATAATCTAATATCGCAGCCAGAGTATTATCCACACCACCTTGTAAGTTTTGTGTTAGCTCTAAATTTCGTCTTGTTGCTGCATCAAGGACGACACCCGAAGTCGCAGATTCGCAAATTATTGCACGAATATGTGGTAATGCGGTTCGTTGTGTATCTTTCACGTATTGAAATAAACACCCCGCAGCAGATAAACCTAATAATTTATCATCAACACCAAACCCAGTTAGCTCTTTTGTTCCAAACTGCTTATTAAGTAAAGCCACTGATGTTTCAAGATCAAACTCCCATTCTGGACGTCGGCGTAATCCTTTATATTGATCAACATGTTGCAGTGATGAAAGCGTTTCTGAGTAAAGTAATTCAGCAGGTGAAAGGCGTTGTAATTCTGCCTGTAATTGTTCACTTGTTTGCGGCTCTGTAATGACAAAACGGCCACTAGTCATATCTAAATAAGCTAAACCGAAACTTGGATCGGAAGCTTTTTTAGACTTAGCGTTATTTTCAGTAATAGCAACAATTAAGTTGTCTTGCCTATCAGATAAAAGCGCTTCATCACTCACTGTACCTGGCGTTATAATTCTGACTACTTTACGTTCTACTGGGCCTTTACTTGTTGCAGGGTCACCAATTTGTTCACATATAGCAACGGACTCTCCCAGTTGAACTAGTTTAGCTAAATAATTTTCTACCGCATGGTAAGGAACGCCTGCCATTGGAATAGCGTTCCCGCCTGTTTTACCGCGTGCTGTCAATGAAATATCTAATAAGTCAGCGGCTTTTTTTGCATCATCAAAGAATAGTTCGTAGAAATCACCCATACGATAAAAAATCAGAATATTAGGGAATTCTGCTTTTATTGTTAGGTATTGACGCATCATAGGGGTGTGTGAAGAAAGGTCTTGCGTTGTTGTGGTCATTTAAATGCTGCAACTCATAGAATCAATAAGGTTGGTGAAAGAGGATTATGCCATATTTAACAAATAAAATTATGAATTATTTTTATAAAAACTTTAAATTTAGCTTAGCTATAAACTACTGTGTAAACAGTGGTAAATCAAATTAGTAACTTTTTTAAGTCAAAAATTCAAAAGTTATTGATGTTGTTTTTAATCTTTTATATCAATAAGTTAAAAGTATAGGTTTTTATTTTTTTTAATTTAAGTAAAATAAATTATAAAAAAACTTGATACTGTACGACCATACAGTATACTTGCTCTATCAAAACGACGTACCAGACGTTATTAGTGGAGTAAATTATGAAAGACGATAAAGAAAAAGCATTAGCAGCAGCCCTAGGCCAAATCGAAAGACAATTTGGTAAAGGTTCAATAATGAAGCTTGGCGACAATACTACAATGGATGTAGAAACTATTTCAACTGGTTCGTTAGGTCTAGATATTGCCCTAGGCGCCGGTGGTTTACCTATGGGAAGAGTTGTTGAAGTTTATGGTCCAGAATCAAGTGGTAAAACAACATTAACTTTAGAGGTTATTGCTGAAGCGCAGCGTAATAATAAAGTTTGTGCTTTTATTGATGCTGAGCATGCACTTGACCCTATTTATGCTGAGAAGCTTGGTGTTAACATTGATGAATTACTTATTTCACAACCTGATACCGGTGAGCAAGCACTTGAAATTGTTGATATGTTAACTCGCTCTGGTGCTATCGACGTTATTGTAGTTGACTCTGTAGCTGCTCTTACACCTAAAGCTGAGATTGAAGGTGACATGGGTGATTCACATATGGGATTACAAGCGCGTATGTTATCGCAAGCTATGCGTAAGTTAACGGGTAATTTGAAAAAATCTAATACTATGCTTATCTTCATTAACCAAATTCGTATGAAAATTGGTGTTATGTTCGGTAGCCCTGAAACAACTACTGGTGGTAATGCACTTAAATTTTATGCCTCGGTTCGATTAGATATACGCCGTATTGGTGCGGTTAAAAATGGTGATGAAATTATTGGTAATGAAACGCGTGTCAAAGTTGTAAAAAATAAAATTGCTCCACCTTTTAAACAAGCTGAATTCCAAATACTGTATGGTTTAGGTATTAACAGCTTAGGTGAATTAATTGATTTAGGTGTTAAAAACGGTTTTGTTGAAAAGGCTGGCGCTTGGTATAGCTGTAATGGTGAGCGTATTGGACAAGGTAAAGCAAACGCCGCTAAGTATCTTGAAGAAAACCCAGAAATGGCGAAAGATGTTGATGCTAAATTAAGAGAGCTATTTCTGAGTAAGAATATTGATGCCAAGAAAGTTGAACCGGAAGGCTTAGACATAGTAGAAGAGTAATACTATTATGTAACCTCAATCTAGTTTGAGTGAATTTATCTATAAAACCTTTGCTACTTTAGCAAAGGTTTTTTTTATTTAATATAATTGTATATAGACAGTATTAATAGGTCAGTTACTTGGGTTCAAGGTAAGAAAAGAGAAAATAACGTAAATTAAGACACATTATGAAAGAGATTGAATTACCTATAACCCAGACAGTATCAGCGACTATCCAATTTACGAAAGAAGGGATAATTGATAAAGATATAGGCTTTATCATAAATACTGAAATACAAGAGAGTATGCGTGTTGCCAGAAACAATGGCGGTAAAATTCTTTATGCTACAACATCTATTGAGCAAGAGTTAGAAAGCTTTCTTATGACTTATTTTATGGGGCCATTCAATGAACCTGATGCACGTAGGCATTTATTTGAAAATGAACTTTTAAAATCAACAATTATGTCTTTTTCAAGTAAGAAGTCTTTGTTCATTAAAATTCTTAACTCAAAGAGGTTCATCAAGGGAAGTGAGAAAGAGCAATTAACTAAACAATTAAATACTATCATGAATTGGCGCAACGCTTTTGCACATGGCAAAGTCCAGCATGATACTGAAAAGGGCTGTAGCCTGAAATACTATTCGGGCAATCAAAAAGAGCAAATACTTGATGATAAGTATTGGGATACTGTTTTAAGTGTTTTTGAAAGCTGTAAAAAATTATTAACTAAATCAAGAGATAATATGCAGCGTAAGCTATACCCTGATTCGTTTTAAACTAGACAATCCATATGTTCCAATGGTGAATAAATGACAAACATTCCTAAAGTTAATAGCTTAAGCATTACTATGTTTCCTGCGTCCTATGGTGACAGCTTTTGGGTTTCAGTAGAAGAAGATAGCTTAGATATTTTGATCGATACAGGGTTTAAAGGTACTTATGAAGATCATATCAAATCAAAATTAACTGAACTCAAGACAAAGAATAAATCTTTAGATTTTTTAATTGTTACTCATATAGATTCAGATCATATATCGGGGTCATTGTCCTTGTTAGAAGCTAATGAATTATCTAAAAAAATTAATATTAAAAACATTTGGCACAATAGTTACCGACATATTCAAAATAGTCCCACTAATGAAAACAAACTGTCGTTAAAGGATCAAAGGATACTCCAGCAAATAAATATTAATGGATATAAAAATGATGAAACCATTGTTCAAAACCACAATAAAGATATCAGTGGTAAACAAGGTTCATCTTTAGCTTCTCTTATTTTTAAAGGTGGTTATGACTGGAATGCACAATTCAACCATGACGCAGTTTGTGTCGAGAATGGTACAGATATAGAGCTTTCAAAAAATGTGAAATTAATTCTTCTTTCTCCAGATAAACCTAAACTGCAAAAGCTAATGATATTCTGGAAAAAGGAGTTAAGGAAGCTAGGAGTTAGTAGTTCTGCACTGGATAATCAATTTTTCGATGATGCATTTGAGTTTTTAGTTTCTCATGAAAAACCGATAAAAAAGAACATAAACAAAAATATATCTAGTAAAGGAATCAATATAGAAAAGTTGATGGCTGAGGTTTTTGAAGAAGATGATAGCCCTACAAACGGTAGTTCAATTTCGTTTGTCTTGGAGTATGGAAATAAAAAACTTCTTTTTTTGGGGGATTCACACCCATCAATAATAGAACGAGCGTTAAAAAATAAATATCAACAAGAACAATTATGGTTTGATGCAATTAAAGTAGCTCACCATGGCTCACATAAAAATACCAGTCCGAGCTTATTAAGCCTTATAGATTCAGATACATACTTTATTTCAACTAACAGCTATAAGTTTGGCCACCCTGATTTAGCTACTATTGCTAGAATTGTAGGCCGAAAAACAAGTGTTAATCGAAAGGTGATTTTCAATTATGAAACGGATACATCTAATTATTTTGATAACGAAAAATTAAAAGAAACATACAATTACAGCGTGTATATTTCAGGTGCAGACGAAGCATTTACTTTTATAAAGGACTAATTAAAGTGCAAAATTATTTAGAAAAGTATGTAGGTAGAATTTATTGTAATGACGATGTAGGTACAGCTTTTCTTGTTTCAAACAAAGAGCTTTTGACAGCATATCATACAGTCGAAAATGTAGAAGAAAATACTACTGTAATTTTCGTTGAGCTAGATGAAATATCTAGTGAGCCATTAGAAGTCAGATTAAAGGACTTCGATGAAAGCCTTGATATAGCCATTTTAGAGTTAATACAACCGTTAGATATAGAGTACTTTTTAAAACTATCCAATCAAGTCATTAGAAATAATTCTACCTGGAGTACTTTTGGTTTTCCTGGAGGAAAATTGAATGCAGGCGCTAAACTGGATGGAATAGTTGCTAGATCGAATGTGAATATTGAAAGATCGAATTATGAGTTAGATTTGGAATATAACCAGAGTAATGAATGCATAGAGGGTCTATCGGGTGCCCCTTTGATGGTTAGTGATACAACCATTGGTGTAATTACAAAAGAACTAGATGGTACGTTAGGCGCTATAAGTGTATGCAAAATAGCTACGTTACTAGATAAAAATTATATTACATATGAATCTCAAGAAGAAAGTTTGGGAGATGAGAGTGGTTTTGAATTAAATACCCCTGTTGTAGATAAGTTAACAAATAAGATCACCTCTTTAGATTCAGGTTACCTCTTTCTCAAGGGGCATCCTGGGTCTGGTAAAACGACTATTGTTGAGTCGGTAGGTTATGCTAAAAGTGACATTGTAGTTCTTGGAAAGTATTTTCTGCTTGAAAAAGGTAAGGAAAACCTTCTTTCGTTAAGAATGAATCACTTAAAGTTCTTAGAATGGTTAGAGGATAGAGTTGTTGCGGATTTGTATAACGCTATCCCGCAGAAATCAGAGAGAGATATTAATCAATGGATTACAACAATATTAGATTTATTACAAAAGTTGTCAGAAAAATATGCGGCAAAACAAACTAAATGCGTTATTTTTGTTGATGGCATAGATGAGCTTTTCAAATCAAATAAAATAGAAGAGTTTTTTTCTGCTTTACCAGTTACTTTACCTAAAAATATTATTTTCGTAATTGTCGGTCAAAATGAAAGCAGCCTTCCTCCTAAGCATATAATTCAAGATGATAAAAAAATAATATTAGTAACTCCATTACCTGTAAATACATGCTTAAGACTTATCAATAAAGAACTACCTGAACTAGCATTTGAACTTCGTAATAAAATGGGGAAATGCTCAGAATACCATCCACTCTATCTTCGATATTTAATTGAGTACGTTAGAACCAATATGCCAGTCGATGGAGAACAAGAAATCAATAAATGGCTGGATAGGTTACCTCAAGTTAGCGGTGAGATTGAGGTCTATTATGAAAGCCTCTGGCAAGATATTGTAAAGAAAGACGAATTGCTTTATCTAATATCATTAATCACCCGTTTTAGGGAATGCATATCACATAAATCGCTTATTGAAACGGTTCCAGCGAGTATGAGAATATCTTTAGATAAAAACCTTGATTTAATTAGTCATTTTTTAACAAATAAAGAAAACATCTTTGCATATCATGCTTCACTTATAACCTTTGTAAATAAGAAAACAAAGGCTCTTGAAGAAGATTTTCAATCACAAATATCCCTTTTTTGTAAAAAACATATTGATATCTCCTATTCTCAAAGGAATATACTTCATCACCTTTTGAGAGCAACAATTGAAATCAGAAACGAAACCATAGATTTTTGTAATCAAGACTGGGCCGATAATTGCTCGCACAACTTTGTTGAGCCAGGTTTGATTCTTGCAGACCTAAAAGATGCACTTTCTTTTTATTTGCAAACAGGCTGTTTTATATCTGTGACTAAATTGCTTTTACTTTCACAACGGATCAAGTTTCGATATAACAATGTATTTGCCTTGAATGCAATGGAGTTAGCTGAATACTTAATTGCTTTGAAAAAGCCTAAAGAAGCACTTCATCATTTATTCCGTGAATCTATGCCGTTAGTTTCAACAGAAGACCTTATTTATATTCAGTACAAACTAATTATGGAAAATAACTTTGAAGAAGCTGAATTTATTCATTCGGCTATACATAGTTATTTCATGAGCGAATATGAAAAAGGCTCAATTGCATATGAGGATATGCTAAATTTCTTTACATCAGCTTCTATAAATAATTGTTTGTTGTCAAGCACACCAACTAAAAGTTCTTTAAAGGTAATACAATTACTTCATAAATTTTTAACTAGCTCATCAGAAGGAAGTGAGGAAGAACAAGAGCAGAAGCATAAAATACTCCTTTATATTCTGGGACATAATACTGCCTTGTTATTACTTCATCATAATATTTATACGCCAATAGAAGAGTTGGAAAGAAGAGAAATACCTATTGATAATTCTATTACCATGACTCTAATACAGGCGTATAACCATGTAGATCATTTCTCTGATATTTCAGGAATCCAAGTGGATCTTGGTGATATTGTTAAAGATATAGAATACGGTTTAACAAAATATAAACCAGATGAAGAAGATTCTCCCATGATTGTAAGGTTATTGGATGGGGTATCAATCAAATATGACATATTGGAAGGGTTAATTAGTGGGGCTACTTTTAAGGAAATACCTGATTTTAGAGAAAGTAATGGAGTTGACCTAAATCATAACTGGCTTGGCAGTGTACTATCAAACTCTAAATATAAAGGTTTTTTAGATGAACATTACTCGCCCCCTGATTTGGAATTATTCACCGAAACAGAATGGGAAAAGTCGTTAGAAAGTATTGTTTCTTATATTGGTTACCTTTTAGGTTCCGCTTGGAAACTAAAAGTTACTTCCCAAGAATCAGAACAATTGTCTGTAGACATGTTAGAAAAGGTTTTACCTATTCTTAAGTTTGACTTACTAACACGTTCACAATTTGAACGTTCATACATGTTAGTAGAGGAGGCTCTTCCTTTTATTTATAATTCTATCTTAGAATTTTTCTCTTTATATTCAAAACAAAATTTAAGTAAGTATTTAGATTTTATCTATGAACATTCAGATAAACAGTTAGGTGTATATTCTGAAGGTTTTAGAGAAACTATTCACACAATAGCAAAGAACTTGCTCCCCCAAATAGAGCACAAAAAACATATATTCCAGTTACTAAAGAAACTTGAAGACCACGTTTTATTAGGTATTCAAAATCGTTGGGATAGATGTCAAGAATTAGTCTTATTAGCTACGCATTATAGAGCATTAGGTAGTAGTCGCGCTGACGGATGTTTTCAAGAGTTACTAAATTCTTCGATGGGGCCATCATGGTATAAAGAAGATCAGTTAGGATTAATTAATTCTTCTTTAAGTATGCTTAAGCGCCATAACGCTTCATGGTCTCCAAAAGAACTGGCTCCTATTTTAGACTTTGCCGCAGGTGAAATGACTTTCCAGCGTTATATACGGATGGAAAAGGAAGAATTCATTGGTTCTTTATGTTCATCAGGAAAGTTATCTACAGCTATAAAATACTTTCAAAATGAGACCATTCCTCTTGAGCCTAAATTAATTTTGCATAGGGCTGAATCAAATCAAATTGATAGTTTATATAAAGGAGCAAGTTACGATACTGGAGTAAGAAAAATTGATGAACAAAGTGGAATATTAAACATATTAGAAAATACAAAGGGCATACAACTTAGCTTGCAATGGGCTATTAGTGAACTATTCCTTATTGGAGATGATAGGTATATCAGTCGCTTCTCTGAAATTTTTGCCAACACTATTAATAATAGCAACACAATACAATCAAATTTCTACATGAATAGAATTATTCGAATTTTGATTTCTGATATGGAGTTCGCTATAAGAAATCAATTTATTAGTGGGCTTAATAAGCATCTTGAACAGCGTCATTTTGATGAGTTGATAATACAGATCCATAAGAACAAAATTGATGTGGAAGTTCCAACAATACCTGAATCTACTCCTACAGAAGTTGAACATGAAGATGTGACTCTCGTTGACAGGGGAGAAGATGACATTGGTAATTCAATTTACCTACCAGGAACTTTTGGAACATCCCAAGGGTTAAAAGAGTTTGATATTCACTATGGGCTTGCCAAAGAAGCTTCAGATATCGAGGACGAAAAAACAAGTAAGCAAGAATTACTATTATCTTTAAGAGCGATACAGGATTCAGGGTGGGGTGTTTGGTCGAGAAACCTTGGTCAAAATGATCAAGCATTTGCAGAGCTATCTAAATTATGCGATGAAAATGAATTATTAGAAATATTAACGCCTCTTATTATCGATGAACCACATGCAACTGACTGGTTAATAGTAGATAAATTAATTTCAAAGTTTAGCAATGTATTGTCTCCTGAAAAGGTTGAACAGTTACATGAGAGTATTATTGAACATATAAAAATTATGGTATCCCCACCAAACCATATTGTTGAGGATTTTGAGTGGATGGACTTTGAAAATTCAAAAACTATCTTTAATGATCAAGAATTAATGGGCTTTTTACTTAATTTCATCGATCACCCATCTCCAGCCATATATTCGAGAGCACCTAGCATAATTAAATCTATTTCGAGGTTTGAACCAGATATTTATCTACCTATTTTAGCTGAGCACTCATTAACAGGTATACAAGCACTATCACCTGAGATTGCAGTTGGAATAATCTACTCATTAGCGATAGAAGATGTTAGCCAAATCAAATCTCATGTAAATATACAGTCATTATTTAGCAGAATTGAGAGCTGTAAACATTTAGTCATAAAGCATACGTGGTCTCTTATAGTCGCATGTATTAACAATCTTGATAGTTCTTTGTTGGAAGAGGATGTATCACTAGATAACGCAATTTTTAATAGTAAACCAGTAGATATAAATGGGAAAATTGAAAACGAAATAGATATTAGCAGCTTAGGTGATTCACTAACTTATATCTTATCTAGATTAACAAAAATTGGAGTATGGAAGGATTCAGATCTTATTTCGCTAAGTAAGCTATTGGTTCAAAACTCTCCATGCTTAGGGTTCGATGAAATCGTCAGAATCAATGACAAAATTCATAAAGGGTATAACTTAGGAAAAAATAGAAAATTTATAAATGACCAGTTAATGCCCATAATAAATCAGATTATTCAACATAGAGTTACAGAAGAAAATATTAATTCTGTTATCTCTGCATTAAGGCAGTTTAACCCCAATTTTCCAGATGAAAGCATACAGAGTTATAGTCAGAATGGCTTAAATGAAAAAATAATTAAGTTTCTTTCTAGTTCTTCACAAAACCCCATGGATTTCCTTAAGGAGGGTGATAATGAATACTTACATTATTTTGAAGTGGTTGTGCCTCATGATAGTAGCCCTAAGATGATTGAAATATCAGTTCTCTTAAGTAATTCAAAAGTTAGTCTTGAACCTTCAGAGTTTCAAGCTAATCAACACCCTTTTGTTAAAGATATTCATGAGCTTAACAAAAGAAAAAATGAATGTTTCTTGTTTAATTGTGCTCCAGGAATTAATTATACAGGAGGAAGAGTAACACCTTCATTTATTAACTTGGGAGTTCAAGGTTTTGCAGGTAAAGTCAAACTTAATGACATTAGTGAGAGTCATTGGATTGAAGGACGTAGTTGGGATTCAGAACAATTGGGAAGACCTATTCGAGAGGGGAATCGATTGATGATGACAAGTGAAAAATTGGATCTATTATCTCAAAAAGGTTGGGAAATATTTTGGCGTGTAGAATACAATTTTACGACACAATTTTTCATTAACCGTAAAACCCTAGAAGTATCGATGATTAATTAGGAAGTAGAAATGAGTAAAATGACAGACATGAAGACACCTAGAAATAGATTGGAATTTGAGCGTAATTTCAACTTACTTAAAGAACAAGGGTATCAAGGGAAAATGCACTTTATGCAGGGTACATCACATGTGATGGATAGTTTAAACAAAGTAAAAATGCTTCCAAACGGGAGAATTGATCTTTTAACCATTAACGAAAGTGCCAGACTTCAAGCAAATATGATGAACAATTTTCATGACATGATAAATGTTGAATCTTCATCTGAAGATGAAACAAAATAATTAATTGTAATCATAAAGCTCATAGATATATGGATGAAAATGAAAGAACTCATTGAACAACTGCTGTCGGAAAATAGAGAAGGACAGTGGTGGGATTTTAAACAGCAACATCATTCTAATCTAGTAGATCTTCTCCATGATATTTTATGCATGGCTAACGTGCTTTGTGATAGTGATCGTTACTTAATTTTTGGTGTAAATGATAATTGTGAGGTTATTGGTTTAGCGGGGAGCGTGTATCGCCCAACACAAGCAGATATCATTAGTTACCTTCAGACAAAAAGTTTTGCCAAAAATAATATACCAACAATAGAGCTTAAGACCATTAAAGTTAAAGCCTTAGAGTTAGATATTCTTGTGATAAAAAATGAAAGGTTTAAGCCATATTTTTTAACGCGTGATGAAAATAAAAAAGGCAGATGTGTTCGCTCTGGAACTGTTTATTCTAGAGTGGAAGATACTAATACGCCAAAGGATAGTAGTGCCAACCCGTATGAAATTGAAGCTATGTGGCGTGAACAATTTGGATTAGATAAAAAAGCTTCTGAACGGTTTGTAGATTTATTGCTAGATTTTGAAAACTGGAAATATGACGGAATAAACGGAGCTTTTTACGACATAGATCCAGATTATACTATCGAGATTGGAGATGGTGAATCATCAGGTGGAAAATTTTGGTGGCAAGAAATTTTATTTGAAAAACCTAGTAAGTATTATTATCACCTAAAATACAAAAAAGTAGAGTTGCACAAAATACCAGTAATACGCTTTAACAGTGAGAATTTATGTATTCCCTTTCCAAGTATTGAGTTCTTAACATACCCAGAAAAAGATGATGGTTGTATTACCAATTGCTATTGTGACTTATTTTATTATACAAAAGGTACTGTAGAATATAGCCTATTCAAACATATAAGAGCATTGGAAATTGAAACACCTAACGAAAGGTCTTTCTCTACTCCTATTGAAAGTCAAATAAAGCCACCAATTATTCACTTACCATTCTTAATTTTGGATTCAGAGCAATCATTAACGCACGTATGCAAAAAACTAAAAAATGATTTTGATTCATTTATTAAAGAGAATGATGAAATGATTTCTGACGCGATGACCAAAAATAAAACAATTAATCGTCACACATCTGAAAGGCTTTTTTCAGAATGGGCTTATTGGGTTAATTACGGTGAACGTATTTAACTTGTTGTAGCTCAATGTTGAACTGACGCTTTTAAATATCAGAGCTTCACCAAATCTAACCAGAAGTAATAAGCACATTACTTCCGAGTAATAAATATTAAAATAAATTAAATATAGGGAAATTAAATGAACAACTCAGCAGTATTATCAAATTGGAGTATAGACGCATTTGATTGTCTATCAAGCAAACTCTATAAAAAGCTATCTGTAGAGTTAGTCTCTAGAGTAGAGACTTTTATTTCTTCAGTAATCTTATTTGATGAAGTGGTTTTGTCCGAAAATTACAAAAAAAATCGAATCGTAAAGGAGTTAAATCGAAGACACTCAGGAACTATTCGATTTATTGATAAGGAAGAATTATTTCACTCTACAGATATGACGGATCATATTTCTATAGATGCAGATCTACACGCTTTGGCTTTTGAAGAGTTATCAAAAGAAAATAAGATTTGGCAAATACAACACGATCCAGGTATTGGCTTAGATATTATTAAAAGTGCTGAGACAGATCAAACTAGTAAGGAATTGTTGGAGTCAAACTTCTTAACTCAACTTAGAATGTGGCATTGGTGCTATACTAACGAGATGGCAGAACTAACAGACAGTGTGAATATGTTGCCACTTTCGTTAAACTCTGTTTCTGAATTTGCTCTACAAAAGAAAGATAAAAGGGATGCTGTTTTAAAAAACTACTTTGATTATGCGACCCAGCATAACCAAAGGTTTGTAAGATTATCAGAATCTATATCTACTCCTTTTATATCTGAAATTAAATATATTCCACCTTTTATGTCATTGCTATTGAGCCGATGTAAATCAAGTGAGGATATGGTTGGAAAGCTTGCTGATATGCGGGAGGAGTTTAAAGAGTTTAGAACGTTACGCCATAAATTTACAAATAAAGTGCAAATATCCAAAAATATTGGTGAGCAAGAAGAAATTGTTGCAGATTGGAATAGAGCTTGGGAAGCGCTAACTGCTGGAGAGTTTAAGAAGCCTAACTTGCTTAGAAGAAAAATCACATCAACAGACATATCTAGTTCTCTTGTATCTGTTGAGACAGGTGGTTTAAAAACTTTTATCAAACAAGCAATTGATTATCATCAATACAAGAAAGCCCATAAACAATTTCAAGTTTTTTCAAATTTAGGTGAGCATATTAATAATATTAATCAAAACCAGGTGTTATTGGGAAAAGCGTTTGGGGTAGAAAGCATAGTTCCAATAGGCTTTTAAGTTGTAGTGGCTCAGACTTGATCTGACAGTTACCCGTTTTTAGGGTGTCAGTTCAGGTTTAAACTACAACTAATTATTGAGATTCGTCTCATTATCTATCAGAACACAATATTTAAAACGCAATCATGAATCGCTTGACCAATCAAAGAAATTAAAACTTACGCTCTAGTTCTAACTCTTCTTTAAATATGACATTAGGGCAAAATGCTAAGATTAGTTTTTTATAAAAGTCTTTATCTTTAGCTCTACGGCCAAATATGACCTCTTTTATTTCTAATTCTACAAATTTTGAATATTGAACAAATACCCTGTGTTCCTCTTCATAATCCCATATTTCAAGCTTATGTGACAGAACCCTTTTGGCTGCTTCCGCAGGCTCATTTTCGAGCTTATTTGTTAAAGCGCTTAATCCGTCATACATTACCTTTTCTATTTCATATTTATTTGGGCAGACTTCAACTCCAATACAAATCCCAGTATGACCTCCAGCATAATGCGCCCACATTAAGTCATTATTAGCGATTTCTGAAAGAGAACAAATTCCATAACTTGACTTCTCACCCTTCAATGCTGACTTAAATTCTGGATTTAAACTGCCGGACCGATGAAAATAATGTCCTTCCATAGGATCGTTCATTTCAGTGTAATGAGCTGCATAAAGCCTCTGATTCATAAATATGTCTATTAAAAATCTCAAATTTTCCAAATTTCTATATTTGTATAAAATCACTCTAAATCCTTATAAATTATGATGTAGCTTTACTATCAACACCTAATAATTTTTCGTGTTTTTTAATCAGTCTTGCTCTATATTCATGCGACCATTCTTCAGAATCATACATTCTTTCGTGGCTATGATTCTGGTTCATTGTCATCTCAGAAATAAATTGAATGTCCTTTTTGTCTATGTGACCTTCAAAGTGAGTGAGTTCTTCCGAATTTTGCACATCAATTGAACCACGTAAAATCTCGTTGAATACCTTGTCATTGCTGGCATATATACCTTCTTGTTGCGGTTCTCTTTCTGTCCACATTCTGAAATACCTATTTAGGGTATAAAGATCCCAAGTCATATTAAACAAGCTTTTCAATTTTCTTTCAGGTGAATCGTTTAGCTTAACCTTCATCATCCTTCTAAGTGGCTTATCACCAAAATATATAATCGCGAACACGATTACTACCAATGAAAGTCTAAACTCTTTTATCATCCATTCTATTAGTTTCTTCAGCTTGGACTTTTTATTAAGAGCATCTATTAGGGATGTATTTGTGATGTAAAGAATCATTAAATACATCGAGTCCCATTCAATCAATCTACGATACTTAGTTAGCCCTTTCTGGACTTTCTCATGCTCAACATTGTGCCCCTCAGAGGGCGTGAATTTTTCAATGAATCCTAGTGAATACTGAGCTAAAAGCTCATTACTTGTATTGTTTATTCTTTGAAATAATTCTAGATCGGTAGTTAACTCATCAAGGAGTGCCTGATCATTACTATAATTTAATTTTTCATAAACAGCATATGTCGGATCTAGCTCGATTTCTGCAATTTGGCAGAATGCAACTAGTGCTATAGCATCTTTAAACTCTTCTTTAGGTGAATTCTTTTTAATCGAATTTATAATAAACTGATAAATATTTACATCTAGGTAAACAGTGTAAATTACATTGTTGACGAGCTTGTTTTGCCGATAGTTAGCGAAATTATATACATCAGTATTATCTACTTTTGGAAAGTTATGTACGAGCCAGTTTCTCTTTACTAGCCTTTCTACAAGTTCCTCAAGGTATTTCGGGTAAGCAAATGCCATATCCATATTTTCTTGCATTAAGTTGTCCTTGATTTAAAACAAAATTTTACAGAATTAATAAGAGAGTAACTTGTAAGAGAGGAAGAGTCTATTGAAGAGAGGGAGTTCCCTTGCATTAAAGTGAGAGGCTATTTATCTTATATTGATCACTACTCAAAAGAGGTAATATTTTGAATTAATACAAATGCACTTTTTAAATGCAATAAAGTGAGTTTCCATACAATAGAATGCAACCGTGGCTTGTAGCTCATTAGATTACCCTAAAACGATCCTGCTTCATTAGCATGATCTAGCCCTATATCGGATTGATCAAAAGCTTAAAATAAATGCTTGTAAATCTATTTTATATCAGACCGATTGGTCTCTTATATTTGTAAATTTTTATAAACAAAGAAAGCCCTTACTAAAGAAGATACATTTATTGTTTTAAGATGGTAAGTCATGTTGTTGTGAATATGCATACAATTAAAAAAAATTTACTACTTACAAATCGCATAAACATATAATTAAAGTCCATAGCTGATTCACAGGGCTTGCTCAGCTTCATTCTCGCTCTTGGCGGTATTCTCTTTTTAAATGACATTTTACAAATTCAATACGATAATATATAGGTTTAATCTATTTAGCCATCTAAACGTTTAGATGTTGACATATCTAGCAATCTAAGTAGTATTGTAAGTATAGTTTTTCTATACTTTGTTTGCTTTTTCTTCGTCATAGGTGCGTTATGCCAATTAAAATTCCAGATCAATTACCTGCATTATCAGTGTTAGATAAAGAAAATATTTTTGTTATGTCTGAACATAGGGCCATTTCTCAAGAAATACGCCCAATGCAAGTCGCTATTTTGAATTTAATGCCAAATAAAATTGAAACAGAAGTGCAAATACTGCGCATGTTGTCGAATACCCCATTACAAATAAATATAGAGTTTATTCGTATTAATGCCAATGAATCGAAAAATACCCCAACAGAGCATTTAGATACCTTTTACCATTTATTTGATGATGTAAAACATAAACAATATGATGGTTTAATTATTACTGGAGCGCCGTTAGCTTTACTTGATTATTCACAAGTTACTTTTTGGGATAAAATATGTGAAGTCTTTGATTGGGCAGAAAAAAATGTTACTTCAACAATGTTTTCTTGTTGGGCTGCACATGCCGCGCTGTACCATCACTATGGTTTGAATCGCCATTTAAGAAAAAACAAATTATCGGGAATTTTTAATCACAAAGCACTTGATGAAAAAGAACCTTTAACGCGTGGCTTTGATGAAAATTTTAATGTGCCGCATTCTCGCTATGGCTACATTGATAAATCAGATTATGAAAGTATTTCACAAATAAAAGTCTTAGCAGAATCTGAAGAAGCTGGAGTTTATTTAGCTGCGAGTAAAAATAAGCAACAAGTTTATTTAACAGGCCATCCTGAATATGATACCTCTACTTTACACGAAGAATTTTTACGTGATAGCTTAAATGATAGTGGCACGGCGATACCTAAAAATTATTATAAAGACGATAACCAAAATAATCCTCCTATTGGTTCTTGGCGAAGTCATGGTAGTCTATTATTTACTAATTGGCTTAATTATTATGTTTATCAAATTACCCCATATAAATTGGATGCTTCTAATATCAAAGCAATACATCCAGATACCGTCATTTAAGTTTTGTAGATATCCCAAATTTGATTTAAAGATTTATCCATAGGAAACCGATACACCATGAAAAAACATCCTTCATTCGCTTTATTCGAACAGCAATTGGCTAAAAATATTCTAATTCTTGATGGTGCTATGGGAACAATGATCCAAGCCTATAAGTTTGAAGAACAAGATTTTAGAGCAGAGCGATTTGCTGATTGGCATACGGATGTTAAAGGCAATAATGATATGTTAGTGCTTACTCAGCCTGATATCATAAAAGCGATTCACCTTGAATACCTTGAAGCCGGTGCAGATATTCTTGAAACCAATACATTTAACGCCACTACGATTGCTATGGCCGATTATGATATGGAAGAGTACAGCGCTGAAATTAACTTTGCAGCGGCTAAAATTGCCCGTGCAGCAGCAGATGAATACACCAAAAAAAACCCTGAACGTCCTCGTTTTGTTGCCGGTGTTTTAGGTCCAACAAACCGTACCTGTTCAATTTCACCTGATGTGAATGATCCTGCATTTCGTAACGTTACTTTTGATGAATTAAAAGAAGCATACATAGAATCAACTAAAGCCTTAATTGAAGGTGGCAGTGACATTATTCTTATCGAAACCATTTTCGATACCTTAAACGCTAAAGCCGCCATTTTTGCTGTTGAAGTAGTTTTTGAAGAGTTAGGTGTGCGTTTACCGGTAATGATTTCAGGCACAATCACCGATGCCTCTGGTCGTACATTATCCGGTCAAACGACCGAAGCGTTTTATAACTCTTTACGTCACGCTAAGCCGATTTCATTTGGTTTAAATTGTGCTTTAGGACCTGTTGAATTACGTCAATATGTTGCTGAACTAAGCCGAATCTCTGATTTCGCGGTTTCTGCACATCCGAATGCAGGTTTACCTAATGCTTTTGGTGAATACGACTTTAGCGTTGAAGACATGAATACCCATGTTGCTGAATGGGCTGAAGCGGGTTTCTTAAATATTATTGGTGGTTGTTGTGGTACAACACCTGCCCATATTAAAGGTATGGCTGAAGCGGTTGCGAATATTGCACCGCGTAAAATAGAGGCACGTAAAATTGCTTGTCGCTTATCTGGTTTAGAAGCGTTAACCATCGAAAAAGATTCGTTATTTGTTAACGTGGGCGAAAGAGCTAACGTTACTGGCTCTGCCGTGTTTAAACGTTTAATCACCGAAGAAAAATACGATGAAGCCATTGCTGTAGCACTACAACAAGTAGAAAACGGCGCGCAAATTATTGATATCAACATGGATGAAGGCATGTTGGACTCAAAAGCTGCGATGGTACGTTACTTAAACCTCATTGCCGGTGAGCCTGATATTGCCAAAGTACCAATCATGCTTGATTCATCTAAATGGGATATTTTAGAAGAAGGCTTAAAGTGTATACAAGGCAAAGGCATAGTTAACTCTATCAGCTTAAAAGAAGGGGAAGATAACTTCCGCGAGCAAGCTGAATTATTAAGACGTTACGGTGCTGCTGTTATTGTTATGGCGTTTGATGAAGAAGGTCAAGCCGACACGCGCGCACGTAAATACGAAATTTGTCATCGAGCTTATCATATTTTGGTTGATGAAATTGGTTTCCCCGCAGAAGATATTATTTTTGATCCTAATATTTTTGCGGTAGCTACCGGAATTGATGAGCATAACAACTACGCGGTTGATTTCATTGAAGCGGTTAAAGATATTAAAGATAATTTACCTTATGCTATGATTTCAGGTGGTGTATCAAATGTATCGTTTTCATTCCGTGGTAATAACCCTGTTCGCGAAGCTATTCATGCAGTATTTCTTTATTACGCCATTAAAAACGGTATGGATATGGGGATTGTAAATGCAGGCCAACTCGCCATTTATTCTGACCTACCCAAAGATTTAAAAGACGCGGTAGAAGACGTTATCAGCAATAGTGATGATGGTGCCACTGAGCGTTTACTTGATGTTGCTGAAAACTATCGTGGTCAAGCGGGCAGCCAAAACAATAAAGCCGATTTGTCATGGCGTGAATTGCCTGTAGTAAAACGTATTGAGCATTCGCTAGTAAAAGGCATTAATGAATTTATCATTGAAGATACTGAAGAGGCACGATTAGCTGCCGAACGACCTATCGATGTGATTGAAGGTCCGTTAATGGACGGCATGAATGTGGTAGGCGATTTATTTGGTGCCGGCGAAATGTTCTTACCACAAGTGGTTAAGTCTGCTCGTGTAATGAAACAAGCGGTTGCGCATTTGAATCCCTTTATTGAAGCAGAAAAAACCGAGGTTAAGTCAAACGGTAAAGTATTATTAGCTACCGTTAAAGGCGATGTACATGACATCGGTAAAAACATTGTTGGTGTTGTGCTTCAGTGTAATAACTATGACATTATTGACTTAGGCGTGATGGTTTCTTGTGAAGATATTTTACGTGTAGCCAAAGAAGAAAAAGTCGACATTATTGGTTTATCAGGCTTGATCACACCGTCTCTTGATGAAATGGTGCATGTAGCTAAAGAAATGAAACGTCAAGACTTTGAGTTACCATTACTGATTGGTGGTGCAACAACGTCGAAAGCTCATACAGCTGTTAAAATTGAGCCACAATATGAACACCCTGTAGTGTATGTTCCTAATGCTTCACGTTCAGTATCGGTAGTAAGTGCGTTACTTTCTGATGAGCTACGACCTGCCTTTATGCAGCGTCAAAAAGAAGAGTATGTGAAAGTTCGTGAACGTCATTATAAAAAGGGTCCACGCTCAAGTTTAATTTCCCTTGAAGATGCTCGTGCTAATGCAGCGCCAATCTCATTTGAAAATTACACGCCGACTAAACCGAAGAACTTAGGTGTTACTGTACTTGATAATATTGATTTAAGTATTGTGCGTAACTACATTGATTGGACGCCATTTTTTATGACTTGGCAGTTATCAGGTAAATACCCACTTATTTTAAAACATGAAGTTGTCGGTCATGAAGCTACTAAATTATTTAATGATGCTAATGCATTACTTGATGACGTTATTAACAATAAAAAGTTAACGGCAAAAGCGGTATTTGGTTTATTCCCGGCTTATCGTGAAAAAGATGATGTTGTGTTATTTGCTGATGAAGCACGTGAAACGCCAATTACTAAGTTTCATCAATTACGTCAACAAAGTAAAAAACCAGCAGGACAGTTTAACCGTTGTTTATCTGACTATATTGCCACTAAAGAGTCTGGAATTAATGATTACATAGGCGGTTTTGCTGTTTCATCTGGTTTTGGCTGTGACGAATTGGTGAAAGCATTTGACGCAGAAAATGATGACTACAACAGCATACTCATTAAAGCGGTAGCCGATAGGTTAGCAGAAGCAACTGCCGAATATTTACATGAGCAAGTACGTAAAGAATATTGGGGTTATGCGCCAGACGAAAATTTGGAAAATGACGATCTAATTCGTGAAAAATATCAAGGTATTCGCCCAGCGCCAGGTTACCCTGCATGTCCTGAACATACTGAAAAAGGCTTGTTATGGGAACTACTTGATGTTGAAAATAACATTGGCATGGAACTAACCTCAAGCTTTGCCATGTGGCCAGGTGCAGCGGTAAGTGGTTTCTATTTTGCTCATCCAGATGCCAAATACTTTGCTGTAGCTAAAGTAGCTAAAGACCAAGTTGAAAACTATGCCTCGCGCAAAGAAATGACCATGCCACAAGCTGAACGTTGGCTATCAGCCAATTTAGACTACGAGCCAGAGTAATAAGTTAAATAAACGAGCATGCTATTAATCTTGAATGTTAAACTTTGTTGCACTCTTGTGAAGTATATGTGCTTTATACCAATCTCACTAACTATGTGATCATTTCTACTTGCTAAAATCACCAACTACATCGTTATTTATTTAATAATTAGAACAACTAGTTATTGAAATAAATGCCTTGTATTTGGCAATTTTTTCTACGTATAAACTTGTTCACTTAATTAATGAAACTGGTATTAGTTAACCTGAATGTGATTTAAAATATTTTTAATCAGTCAAAACAAGAAAGCTGTACTCTGTTGATCAGAGTACAGCTTTTTATGTAGGTTTACTTGTTAATAATTAATTAAAATAATAGGAATAGTTTAACTAACTTGTACATTAAATAAATATTTGAGTTTAAAACTAATTATTTACTCGTAGTACTTATTAACGTTATAAGGTTAATTTTAAAATACTTTAGGTTGATGCCTGATATAGGTCTGTTTGTGGTACAACAAACTTTTTATTGAATTTGGCCGATAATACACCTTTGCGACGAGCCAGTGAAACTTCGAGTTTCTTCGCTACTTTAGCAATTGCAGCATACAACTGTTTATCTGATGCATTTACGGTAACTTGCTCACCTTCATACAAAGTGGTTACTTCAAGTTTTTGTTGATGCGGCTCAACAGTAATGGTTGATTCTAATGTCATGATTGACGGATAATGCTTAGAGATTTTCGCGAATTTATTCTCGATAGATTGCTTAATACCTTCTGTAATTTCAACATGGTGTCCAGAAATTTTAATATTCATAATCTTACCTCTTGGTCATCTTAATCGTAAACTAATCATTCTTTACATCTTCATAATCCTCCTCTCGTCATAAAAATGCAATAGTAATATGGTAGATAAATGCAATTAAATGTAACTAAAAATTATACATTTTTTATCACACTTTTGATTACATTTAAGGCATGAAAAATGCTTGGTATTATGCGTTGAAAACGCAAAAAATAGAGAGTAAAAAAAACGGCAAGTAACTTAAGTACTTGCCGTTTTATAAAATGAAAATAATGTTACGTAATTTTAAATAGAAGCTATTTAAAGTGCCTATCAAAGAAATTCATAATAGTATTATTCAAATGAACTTTTACTTTTTTACCTTTCATGCTGTGTTTGCTACCAGGGTATGTCATTAGTTCAAATTGTTTATTTTCGTCTTGTAATGTCTTAATCAATTTTGTGGTATTGGTAAACAACACATTATCATCAGCCATCCCATGATAAATCAATAATGGATTTTTTAATTCAGGAGCGTAAGGGAAAACACTCGATTTATCATAACCCTCGTTATTAACACTTGGATGGTTTAAATAACGTTCAGTGTAGTGAGTGTCATATAATAACCAGTCAGTTACTGGCGCGCCACTAACACCGGCTTTGAAGTAATCACCGGCTTTGAAAAGAGCCATTAATGCCATATACCCACCATATGAATGGCCATAAATACCAATGCGCTCTTTATCGACAAAAGGTAATTCATGTAAGTATTTAACACCTGTTATTTGATCTTCTATTTCTACTTGCCCCAATTTTTCATAAATAGGAAATTCAAAAGCAGTCCCTCGAAAATTAGAGCCTCTATTATCTAGTTGGAAGACAATATAGCCTTGTTGTAACATGTATTGAGTAAAGTCTGCTCCTTCCCATGCGTTTTTAACTTTCTGGACGTGAGGACCACCGTAAACATTAACAATAACAGGATATTTTTTACCTGGAGCCATATCATTAGGTGTATATAATTTATAATAGAGTGTTGCTGTACCATCGTCGCTAGTGAGTGTGCCAAAATTAGGTTGAATTAAATCATCATAATATGGGTTACTAGGATGCGTAGCATCTATTTTGTTTTCCGCTAGCCAAGTTATGTGCTTGCCATTAGCGTCATGTAAACTCACTTGGGTAGGTGTATATATGTTAGAGAAACTATCGATATAACTTGCGTTATCTTTACTAAAACTGATGTTATGGAAACCATTACGTTGACTTAAGCGCGCGACATGCTCAGGAGAGTTCCCATGTAATGGTACGCTGTATAAGTGACGTTCAAGTGGAGTGTCTGCACGACCAGTAAAATAAATCAGCCCATTAGTTTCATCAATTTGGTTAATTTCATCTACTACCCAGTTTCCTTTAGTTAGTTGATTTATTAACTCTCCTTCATTAGTAAAGTGATATAAATGCTTAAAACCATCTCGTTCTGAAGCCCAAATAAACGATTTATTATCATTTAAAAATTTGAGGTCATTATGTAGGTTTATCCAATGATCTGAATGTTCTGTAATTAATGTTTTTTGATCACGTGTTTTTAGGTTATAGGTTTTTAACTTTAAGGTTTTTTGATCACGACTCTGCCATTGATAAGATAAAACTTTGCTGTCAGGTAGCCATTTTACACGTGGAATATAAATATCATTTTTATTTCCTTTCGATGTACCACCCTCGGCTTCATCTAATTTAACAAAACGAATTTTTTTCCCTTTTATATCGGTTACCGCTAATTGTATTGTGACATTATTGGTGCCAGTGGCAGGGTAGCGTTGTTCAATTAACTTGATTTCTTCTGCGTATATTTCATTGCGTATTACCGTTTGTACTGGTGTTTCATCTACACGTAAAAAAGCAATGTGCTTTTCATCTGGAGACCACCAATAACCAGTCATTCGATCCATTTCTTCTTGAGCAACAAACTCACTCATGCCATTTTTTATTGTACCTTTACCATCTTTGGTTAATTGTGTTTCTTTACCGGTATTAATGTTTAGTATGAATACGTTTTGATCACGAATGAAGGATGCGTAGTTACCTTTTGGAGAGAATTTTACATCTGTTTCAAATGCGTCTGTTTGGGTTAGGCGTTTCGCTGTTTTGCTTGCTAAATGGTAGTAGTAAATATCACCATTAAGTGGAAATAATAGCGCATTACCATCATTTGAAAAGGTATATTCTATAATACCAAAGCCATAAACCCGTTGACGTTCACGACGGGCTTTTTCTTCATCAGATAATATTTCCGGACCAGTAAATAACACCTGAGAGTCGACAAGTAAGTTATTTTTTTTGCTTTTAAGATTGTATTCCCATAAATCATAACGATTTAAATCGTCACTTTTCCCTTGTAAATAGGTCACTCGTGAGCCGTCTGGGGAAAACTTTAACGACTTAGGTGTTTGTCCATTTAAATCTGGAGAGCTATAAATACGTTCAATAGTTAATGGCATTGTTGTTTTATCTACTTGAGTAGTGTCTTGTTCTGCTGAATGTACTGTATTTGAAAAAATAAGTACTGATGTAAGCAGAGTACAAGAAGTAAAGAAAGAGCTGACTAATTTTTTGTTCATGTATAAACCAATTTATATTTGTAAATGTTATAAGAAAAGGTGATTTACTATCATTTATATCACCTCTAATGCTTCGCTTAATTTTTTGACACCAATGACTTCCATACCTTTTATCGCTTGTTTAGGCATATTATTAAAAGGAACTATGGCTCGTTTAAAGCCATGTTTTGCTGCTTCATTTATGCGTTCTTGACCGCTTGGTACCGGCCGTATTTCTCCAGATAAACCTACTTCACCAAAAATGACTAAGTCTTGTGGTAGGGCGTTATCTTTAAAGCTAGAAACTAATGCAAGAATTAACGCTAAATCGATACTGGTTTCTGTCACTTTTATACCGCCAACAACATTGACGAACACATCTTGATCGTTAAGCTGAAGACCACCATGACGGTGTAAAATAGCCAGTAACATTGATAATCTATTTTGATCTGCACCAACGGCAACACGGCGTGGGTTTCCTAAAGCAGAATGATCAACCAAGGCTTGAATTTCTACCAATAAAGGACGAGTTCCTTCCCATAACACCATCACAACACTGCCGGCCGTTTGTTCTTCGGTGCGACTAAGAAAAATAGCAGAAGGGTTTTTAACTTCTTTTAACCCTTCGCCGGTCATGGCAAATACACCTAATTCATTAACAGCACCAAAACGGTTTTTATTACCACGAAGTGTTCTATAGCGAGAATCAGTACTACCTTCCAGCATAATCGAGCAATCAATACAATGTTCTAGTACTTTAGGGCCAGCTAGAGAGCCGTCTTTAGTAACATGGCCAACTAATAATATAGCAACATGGTATTGTTTAGCAAAACGTGTCAAATAAGCGGCGCTTTCTCTGACTTGTGAAACACTACCAGGTGCAGATTGTATTTCACTCATGTGCATTACTTGAATAGAGTCAATTACAATAATCTTAGGTTGCTCTTTTATGGCAATTTGACAAATATTTTCAACGCTTGTTTCTGAAAGCATCTGTAATTTATCTGTAGGTAAACTTAAGCGTTTAGCACGCATTGCAACTTGCTGTAATGACTCTTCACCTGTGATATACAAAGCCGGCATATTAGACGCTAAAGTACACATAGTTTGTAGTAATAAAGTACTTTTCCCTGCGCCCGGTTCCCCACCAATCAAAATAGCGCTTCCAGGTACAATACCGCCACCAAGAACGCGATCAAATTCAGCAAAGCCAGATGAAAATCGAGGTAGATCTGTCAAATCAATAGCGTCAAGAGTTTGGACTTTTGCTTGTTCATTGTGCGCAGCACCTGCAAACCCAGCAAAGTTTCCACCACGAGCAGGTAGTTTTGCTTGTCTAAATTCTGAAATAGTATTCCAAGCTTTACAGTCATTACATTGACCTAGCCATCGAGAATATTCAGAGCCACAATCTGTGCAGACATAGGCGGCTTTAGCTTTAGCCATACATTCCCTCTTTGTTGTTTATTAGTTATAGGCACAAAAATTGCTTAGTTATTGCTATATCTGTATTGTTGCAGAGAGCTGCAAGATGATGTATTAAATACTATAGCTGAATTTAAGTCGTTCAAATTATAATGCTATTTGAGCTTGCATTATACTTTATTCAAGAAATTCTTTATTAAACAATAAGAGTAAACATAATATTATTCTATGAGCAAAGACTTTTCAAAATACCAAAAGATAATTCATAACTTTCGCGGTGAAGTAAATAAGCCAAGTTTTGATATCAAGTTTACTCAACAGACTAAACAGATGACTAAGACGGAAAAATTCTTATTAAAAATGGAATTGAAACGCTTAGCGAGCACTTGTACTCGGTCTATTGATTTACGTGGTTTAGTTAACGGAGATTGTAAGTTATTTCAATATTGTGGGCAAAGCCACTTTTTAGATGACATTGCTATTAATGTATTTCAAGAAAATGTAGATAAATATCAAGGTTATACTTTCGGCGTTTATGAAGCAGTAAAAAATACAGAAAATAATTTCCGTGTTATTTATCAGAAAGAACAACAGCATATAGATCAGCTAAAATCAAAAGAAGCACAGGTAGAACTTCCTAAAAAAACAATCGAGAAACTTCAATACCCTGTTAAGTACGTTCCTTGTAGTCAACGATATAATCGAATGGAAGAACGAATGAATTTTGTTGTGCCTTTTGCAATAGCGTTGGACGATAATCAGAAAAAGTCAGTGAATAGTATTGATATCAGCGTGACAGGATTAAAGTTTCGATTGAATAGTAAGTTACCTCTTTATATAGACCAAAAAATTACAATCGTTTTCAAAGATATTGAAAGTGACTTTCAATTTTCTCGCGGAGACAGTTTAGAATATCAAATAAAAAATATTTACAGTGATGAAAATACCCAACTTGTTGGTTGCCAACGTATAGATGATTTTGAAAATGATGACTTTAAAACCTTTTTACTTGATTATATTCAAGTTAATAAACGTAGATATAAAATTAATTTAGAAAATACTATTGCGGCATTACAATCTAGAAGCTTTGAACAATATGTTTTACCCAAAATTAATGAGTTACCTATATATTTTCAACTAAACGGCAATCAAATTATTCCTCGTTATGTATTAACAACAAACAATAATCAACCTACCTTTCAATACTGGCAAGATGAAGAGCACCACTCTAATTTACATTCACTCGTTAATGAAGCGCGCTTGCCTCGTTTGTTAAAAAGATATAAGCAAGGTAAGTCGCTGTTGGTTTACAGCTTTATTCATCAACATCAAGGTAAAGACTATTTTTATACTGTAGATGAAGAGCAATTATCTCAAGAAAATGACTTTTTCCCTGAGTTTTTTACTTTTGCAGCTAAAAGAGCTTCTTTTTCAGTGACCAAATTAACTTACTTTACTATTGATAAGTCAACGATACACTCTCCTTTTATTTTATCAAATAGCCAAGATCCAGATGAACAATATATAAACCCACCCCCTTCAAAAGAAGTGATTAATTGTATTGATTCATTGTCCTTTGGTGTTGTTGCTAGTGATATTACGCATCAAACCTCTATTGTTGAGTATCAAGGTTTTTCAAATAAAGGAATAGATGTAAATAAATTGAAAAAGTTTGGACATAAGCGTTTAAAAAATAAATTGGTTGTTCAGCAGTTAGGCATCAGCTATAAGAATTTGCGACAAGAGCCTAGGTTTATTTATAAAACGCCGGTTATATTGGAAAATAATAAACAAGAATGGCAAGCGAACTCTATCGACTTCTCTGTTTCAGGTGTTAAGTTGGTACTAAGTGAAGGTGTAGGGGTTCGTGCTGGTGATGTTATTAGCATGACATTTCCAAGCCTACAAAAGATAACTTCATCCCATGAATTGAAAAAATTACCTTATGAGGTTATAAAAGTTAATCAGAAAAAAACAGTGCTTAATTGCAAAGTTTATATTAGATCACACCAGCATGTAGGTCGCACATTTTTTAAATTATTAATTGAGAAAAATAAAGAGAAGCTAACCACTGATGAAGGAAGTTCATTGTTGCCGGGTTTAGCTGAATCACTGCGTACACACTATTCTCAATGCATTGAAGTTCCTACATTAATTGTACAAACAAGTGGTAGCCGTTACAAAGTAGAAGTGCTGGTTACCAATAATCAGGATAATGATTTTTTAGAGCGATTACGTATACTTAGTGATAGAAAAGGCTATTACAATTTCTATCCTATATTAACCAAGCTATATAAGGATAACTTTCTTGATTCTTGCCTGAAGAAGCTGGTAATAAATGCTGAGCCTATTACTGATGTTCTTTATATTTCTATTGCTAATAATGTTGATCAAATTGATAAAGGGGTGAGTATAAAGTTTGAGCGAGAGTTGAATACGTCAGCGTTGAGGAAAAACTTTATCAAGCAAGCAACCCAAAAAGGCAGTTTCTTCAGTTTTCAATTAAAAATATCACGTACTAACACACCTAATTTAGAATATTTAAACGCTGAGCTTAGCTATATTAGCACTTATGCTATACACCGTAGTAAACAAATAGAGCAAGATATTTTGAGTGTTGTTGCATCTATTCAATGTATCGATATTACGCATGAAGTTTTGTACAGCCATCGATTATAGTTAATACCTCGAATTTTAATGACTGTAGAGTGCAGTTATCGGCTCTATTATTTATAATAGAGCCGTCTCGTTAGGCTAACCAATGTAATAAACAATCTAACCCTTGTTGGTTAATGCTACTATCAGCTTGTGCTAATACAATGGGTTTAGCGTGAAATGCAACGCCGAAGTTAGCAGCAGCCATCATCACAAGATCATTAGCGCCATCACCCATAGCAACGGTTTGAGCATGAGGAATTTGATATTTATCTGCTAATAAATTTAATGAATCTGCCTTTACTTGCGCATCGACAACACTACCTAAGACTTTTCCGGTGAGTTTACCGTCAACAATCTCTAATACATTAGCAAAAGTTGCATCAAGAGCTAACATATCCTTAAGGTGATCAGCAAAATAAGTGAAGCCCCCAGATGCGACTGCGATACGCCAATTATGTTTTTTAAGCTCGCTAATTAATGTTTCTAATCCCGCCATTAATGGAATGTTTTTTGCTACATCGGCAAGAATTTTCTCAGGTGCATTAGCTAATGTTGCAACACGTTGATGTAAGCTTTGAGAGAAATCTAATTGACCTTGCATAGCTAATTCTGTTACCGCAGATACTTCTTCACCAACACCTGCTAATTTCGCTATTTCATCAATACATTCAATTTCAATGGTGGTTGAATCCATATCCATGACTAATAAGCCTGGTGTATTAAGCTTTGGAGCATTTAGAATTAATGCCGCCTCTATTTTATTTGCTAAGGCAAAGTCAGCAATGGCTTGGCGAGATTTAATGAAATCAGTACAAGTCACATTAAAACGATAACTTGTCTGGTTATTGCGGGTGTTTATTGCAATTAAGCTATCAATAGTAAAATAGCCATTACCTTGCAATAATAGTAAATTTTGTAATGTTAAATCAGAAAACACCACTAATTCAGGTTTTGATGAGTCAATATTATGACCTTCATTTAATGCTAAGCGCTCATCATTTAAAGTAAAATCAAGAGGTAATTTACTTTTAATTTCACTCTGTGCAAAGTGATTTTCAAGCGATAATGATGATATTTCAGTAGAAAAGGATACAGTAGTAGAAAAAGACACGTTAACTCTCTATTATAGGTGCATGTATTTCGATACCATGCATTTTTATGATGAATAAATTAGAACAGCCTTTATACCCTAAACTATCGTCAATTTATAATAAAATTCTGCAATTAGTTAGTGCTATTTTGCTTATAGTCTTGCTGCTGGTATTTTTAGTGGATAATACAGAAAAAAATAATCAAATTATTGAGCAGCATTTTGAACAAGTTGCCGATAAACTTTTAGGGCAAGCTATTGCCGGCATTTCAGTAATTTTAATGAATAATAGTAATTCTATCTCCAAAATAGAACGTAATGCTCAAGTACAGTCCTATGTAAATAATCTTGCTGATGCTGATTATATTAAACATGTACATTTTTATGATAACACTGGACAGTTACTGTTGAAGTCCGAGTCGAGTGGTGAAGTTAGCAGTACGATTAAATATCTTTATGGTATTGATGAAGTGATGCCGTCACTTGATAAAAGTAAACTATATGTTCCCGTTATTAAAGAAATTAGAAATACAGAGCTTCAGGGCTATTTACGACTGACGATAGAAAAGTCTTATTTAACGTCAGCGTTAATGCATAACAACTATGAAAGTCATACATCGTTCAGGTTATTACTTATTGTCGCAGGCGTTATCGGTTTTCTCCTGACACGAGGTTTAAATCGATTTAGTAGACAAGGCTATAGAGCACCTAAAACCTACTAACTAAAGAATAACTCTTCAACATTATGCTCTATCTGTGCAGCAATCATTGTTGCTGGCTCGTCTCTTATCACTGATAAAGCCTGAAATACTGCAAGTACATTTAGCGGAGAGTTATTGCTGCCTTGAGTTCCAAAAGGGGGCATAGACGGAGCATCAGTTTCTAATAATAAGCTGGATAAAGGTAGACGCTTTACTGCATCAATTGTTTTTTTAGCTCTAGGGTAGGTGATAGTACCGCCAATACCTAGCTTAAACCCTAAATTCACATAGTCTTTAGCTTGTTGATAACTTCCTGAAAATGCATGTATAACCCCTGCGTTTGCCAGTTTATATTGTTTTAGTAACGCTAGTATTAGTGGGTGTGATTGGCAGTGATGAATAATAACGGGTAAATTATTTTCTTTTGCAATGCCTAATTGCATTTCAAAAAACGCTTCTTGTAATTGAATGTTTTTATTATATTCATCTTCATTCCTTGTACTTGTTTTTGCTTTGCAAATATCAATACCGCACTCTCCAATCGCAACAATTTTATTCTGATGAGAGCTATGATTATCGATGATCGCTTGCTTGAGTTTAAGCTCCTGTGAAGCAACATCATAATTTTTTGGCAAGTTAATATCTTGTTGTATAACAAACCAAGGATGAAAGCCTAAACTGCATGTTATATTTATTGGTGTGATTTTTTCTGTTAACGATATGACTCTTTGCCAGTGGCTTGGCTTAACAGCAGGAACAATAATACGGTGAATGTTATTTGTGTCACATTGCTGTAGAAGTTGAGAGAGGTTAGCGTCAAAGGCAGAGAAATCAAGATGGCAATGACTATCGGTAAACTGCATCATCGCCTCTTTATTTGATAAAAAACTAACGAACAATGGTTGGTGACTGCTCGTTAATTATTTATTGTAGTTGAAATTTTTTAAGTAAATCGTATGTAAGTCAGCAGCGCTTTTGTTTTAACAACATGGTTAGCACTGCTGGCTCGTTATTACTTAGCCGATAAATGCTCTTGCATTGCGGAACATGCGAACCCAAGGTGAATCTTCACCCCAGCTATCAGGATGCCATGAATTAGCAACCGTTCTAAATACACGTTCAGGATGAGGCATCATAATGGTTACACGACCATCAGTCGTTGTTAATGAGGTAATACCGTCTACTGAGCCGTTAGGGTTAGCAGGGTAAGTTTCAGTAACATCACCGTAGTTATTGACAAAACGCATTGATACTGTGCCTGAATTATTTGCAGCATCAATTGCTTCATCAGATTTAAACTCAGCATGACCTTCACCGTGTGAAACAGCGATTGGCATACGAGAACCTGCCATACCTTTAAATAATACAGAAGGACTTTCTTGAATTTCAACTAATGAGAAACGTGCTTCAAAGCGCTCAGATTTGTTTTGCACAAAATGAGGCCAGTGCTCAGCGCCAGGGATGATTTCTTTTAAATTAGATAACATCTGACAACCGTTACACACACCTAAACTAAAGGTATCTTCACGTTCAAAGAAAGCCTTAAACATAGCACGTGCATTGGTATTAAATAGAATTGATTTTGCCCAACCTTCACCAGCACCTAATACGTCACCGTATGAGAAACCACCGCAAGCAACTAAACCATTAAAATCGGCTAAATCAGTTCTGCCAGATAATATGTCTGACATATGCACATCAATAGCTACAAAACCGGCTCTATCAAAGGATGCCGCCATTTCTACATGGGAGTTAACACCTTGCTCACGTAAAATAGCAATGCGTGGGTTGGTGAGCACACTATTAGTAGAATTAGCAGCATCTTTAGCAATCAAATCGGCCACAATATCTTCATTAATATCAAATGTAAGCTTTGTGTTTAAGCCTGGATCTTCAGTATCAAATTTAACATCATGTTCTTGTTGAGCACATTCAGGATTATCACGCAGCGATTGCATTTTATAAGTTGTTTGTGCCCAAGTAGTGCGGTAATAAGTACGAGAATTCTCCAGTACTACTTCACCGTCACGGCTAAAGCGAATAATGTCTTCGTCATTAAGCGTACCTACTACAGTACTGCAAGCTAAAATACCGTGCTCAGTTAAAACAGAATTAACTGTTTCAATGTCACTGTCAAGTACTTGAATTACACCACCTAACTCTTCATTGAATAAGGTTGCTAAATCATCGTTAGCACCATTTGATAACTTACTGATATCAATATCAACACCTGTATGGCCTGCAAATGCCATTTCACTAATCGTTGTAAATAAGCCACCATCTGAAATATCGTGATAAGCAATGACTTTTTCAGCGCGAACTAAGGTTTGCATCGCGTTGAAGAAGCCTTTTAATATTTCTGGATTATCAACATCTGGTGTTTCACTACCAAGTTGTTTGTAAACTTGTGCTAAACATGAACCACCCAAGCGTTTTTTGCCTTGAGATAAGTCAATAGCGATAAGACGTGTTGCACCTTTATCAGAGCGAAGCTCTGGAGTGACTGTTTTACGTATATCTTCAACAGCACCAAAAGCTGTAATAATAAGTGAAAGTGGAGATGTTACTGATTTTTGTACACCATCATCTTCCCATTGAGTCTTCATCGACATTGAGTCTTTGCCCACAGGGATAGTTAAGCCAAGCGCAGGGCATAACTCCTCACCAATGGCTTTAACCGCTTCATAAAGACCAGCATCTTCGCCAGGGTGACCGGCAGGTGACATCCAGTTTGCAGAAAGTTTGATACGGTTTAATCTATCACCGTCAGAGCCAGCGATATCAGTACCTGCAATATTGGTTAGTGATTCAGCTACAGCTAAGCGAGCAGAAGCACCAAAGTTTAATAAGGCAACCGGCGTACGTTCGCCTAACGACATCGCTTCACCGTGGTAAGAATCAAGCGCTGATGCGGTAACACCACAATCGGCAACAGGAACTTGCCAAGGACCAACCATTTGATCACGATTAACCATACCGGTTACAGATCTATCACCAATGGTTATAAGAAACGTTTTTTCAGCAACGGTAGGAAGACTTAAGATTCTATCTGCAGCATCAGTTAATGTAACTTTACTTAAATCTAGGCAATCTCCAACGGCTTTTGCTGACTTAACATCTTTGATAATCTTAGGTGTTTTACCTAACAGAACATCAAGTGGTAAATCAATTGGTGTATTTAGTTTTTCATCATCAGCGAAATGTGAATCAGTAACCGTTAAGTGTTCTTCTTCTGTAGCACGACCAACAACTGCATATGGTGCACGTTCACGTTCACATATTTTTTTAAACGTTGCTAAATTTTTATCTGAAACAGCAATAACGTAACGCTCTTGAGATTCGTTACACCAAATTTCATGTGGTGCCATGCTGCGTTCATCATTTGGCACATTACGCAGTTCAAATACACCACCACGTCCGCCATCAGATACTAATTCAGGAAAGGCATTAGATAAACCACCTGCGCCAACATCATGAATGAAGGCGATTGGATTGTTTTCACCAAGTTGCCAACATTTATCGATTACTTCCTGACAACGACGTTCCATTTCAGGGTTTTCACGTTGAACAGAGGCAAAATCTAGATTTTCAGCGGATTGACCTGAAGCCATTGATGATGCTGCACCGCCACCTAAACCAATGTTCATTGCCGGACCACCTAAAGCGATCAAGTTTGCACCTACAACGATTTCACGCTTTTGTACGTGCTCATCACGAATATTACCTAAACCACCAGCAAGCATAATAGGCTTATGGTAACCACGTACTTCAACGCCGTTGAATGAATTAACTTCTTCTTCGTAAGTACGGAAGTAACCTAAAATAGCAGGGCGACCAAATTCATTGTTAAATGCTGCGCCACCCAATGGACCTTCCATCATAATGTCGAATGCATTAACAATACGGCTTGGTTTGCCAAAATCGGTTTCCCAAGGTTGGACAAACTCAGGAATACGTAAATTAGATACAGAAAAACCAACTAAACCTGCTTTAGGTTTAGAGCCTACACCTGTTGCCCCTTCATCACGAATTTCACCACCACTACCTGTTGCTGCACCAGGGTAAGGTGAAATAGCAGTAGGGTGGTTATGGGTTTCAACCTTCATCAATACCTGAATATCTTCCTGGTGATAACCGTAAACATTTGTTTCAGCATTAGGGAAGAAACGTCCACCTTTATTACCAACCATTACAGCAGCATTATCACTATAAGCACTAAGCACGTAATCGCTGTTTAGTTCGTGTGTATTACGAATCATTTTAAATAATGATTTCTCTTGCTTAACGCCATCAATAGTCCAATCAGCGTTAAATATTTTATGGCGACAATGTTCCGAGTTTGCTTGCGCAAACATATATAGTTCAATATCGTGCGGGTTGCGGCCTAATTTAGTGAAGTTTTCAAATAAATAATTAACTTCATCTTCAGCAAGTGCTAAGCCTAATTCAACGTTAGCGTTAACTAAAGCTGCCTTACCACCGTTTTCAATATCAATGGCTGTAAGCTTGCCTGGTTCGCTGCTAGCAAATAATAAGCTTGCTTGCTCAAAGTCATTGAAAATACTTTCCATCATGCGGTCATGCAATAATGCATTTAATTGTACTTCTTGAGCTGAAGTTAATGTTTTACCATCCTCTATTGATACGTAGTAAGCAATACCACGCTCCAAACGAACGATGTTAGTAAGACCACAGTTATGTGCAATATCAGTAGATTTAGATGACCAAGGAGAGATAGTGCCTGGACGAGGAGTCACCAATAAAAACAAACCATTAGGTTGATGTTCTTCAATGGTAGGACCATAAGTAAGTAATTGCTGTAATACATTCTCATCGTTTGAACTTAATTCTTCTTTAAGTTGAGCAAAATGAGCAAATTCAGCATAAATATCATTTACCGGTAGCTGTAATTCTTCACATTGAGTTAATAACTTTTTAACTCTGAATTCCGAAAGTGCAGGAGCGCCACGAAGGTTTTTAATTAACGTCGTCTTAGGCATCGTCATAGGGTAATCACCAAGTTTTTATAGGTTTTTTGATTAGACTAACTATCGAGCTTAGCCTAAGCGAAAATTTCGCGCGTATTATAGTTTAAAACTCAACTTTTAGTAAGCGTTAAAAGCTTCTGTTTGTATGAAAATTTAACTTTTAAAAAAAGAGCTTGGCTAACAAGGAAATACACGACACAATTACACTATGAAATTTATAAATTGTCACTCAAAAAAGTCATTAATAATACAAAAGGTATTTATTACTTTTCTATTACTTGGGGCGCTTGTTTCTTGTAGTGAAAAAAATCAAAAAGTAACCTTTGAACGTATTATTGAGCGTGGTTATATCACGATTGGTACTTTATATGGTGCCAATAGTTTTTATGCGCAAGGTAATGATATTCAAGGTAATGGCATGGAGATGGATGCCTACGCAGGATTTGAATATGAATTGGCAAAACAGTATGCTGATTATTTAAATGTCTCGTTAAAAATTGTACCAAGTTACTCTTTGGATGAACTCTTTGCTAAGCTAAACTCTGGAGAAGTTGATCTGCTGGCTGCTGGCTTAGCAGTAACAGAAAAGCGTTTGCTTGATTTTGATTTTGCCCCGAGCTATACAAATGTCAGTCAAAAATTGGTCTTTAAACAAGGTAATGTAAGACCTAGAGAAGTAAGCGATTTGACAGGAACTTTAATGGTGACAGCTAGCTCTAGCCATGTAGAAAGTTTAAATAAACTTAAACAAATTCATCCTGATCTTAAATGGATTGAAACAAGTGATTTTGACGGTGAAGAGTTATTGGCTAAATTACTTAATGATGAAATAGATTATACCATTGTTGACAGTAATACGCTGGCGTCAAGTCGTCGCTATTATCCTGAAATTAGTATCGGTTTTACTATTCAAGAAACAGAGCCTTTAGCATGGATGGTAAATAAAACTACTGACGACGCTATTTTAGCAAGTTTAGTCGAGTTTTTTGGTCAAGTTCATCACAATGGTTCTTTGCTGGCGCTAGATGATAAATACTATGGACATATTGAGCAGTTCAATTACGTAGAAACACGCACTTTTATTAAGGCTGTGAAAACTAGATTACCTGAATATCAAAATATTTTTCAAAAATATAGTCAAGATATCGATTGGCGATTACTGGCAGCAATTAGTTATCAAGAATCGCATTGGAAGCCACATGCTCGTTCACATACCGGTGTAAGAGGTATGATGATGTTAACGTTAGCTACGGCTAAACAAATGGGGATCAAAAGTCGTTTAGATCCAGAACAAAGTATTCGTGGTGGAAGTAAATATTTCAAGCGCATGATAGCTAAAATGCCTGATCGAATTCCAAATCCAGATCGTATTTGGTTTGCGTTAGCGTCTTATAATGTTGGTTTTGGCCATTTAAATGATGCACGTATTATTACACAGCAACAAGGCGGTGATCCTGATCGCTGGGTAGAAGTAAAAGCTCGCTTACCATTATTACAACAAAAGAAATATTATAAAAATACCAAATATGGTTACGCTCGAGGAACTGAGCCGGTGCATTATGTTGATAATATTCGCCGTTACTACGATACGCTAACTTGGCTAGATGACAAGTCAAAAGAAGCTATTGAGAAAGCCATTGAAGAAGTTGAAGCAATGGACGCCGCAGAAAAAAGTTTAGAAGAAGAAGCAGCTGAATAAAAGTGTTGTTTCGATGGTATTATTTTTTTTAATTTAATCCTTTGCCTTATTCTTTGCTGATATTAGCTGATTCCATATTTATATACATGCGAAATCCAGCAATAGCGACTACTTAGAACAATTTAATTAACTTGTATTTTGTCATATTCGTGTCATATTTATCGACAATAATGTGTGCGAATTAATTTTAACTACTAATACAAGAGAGAATAAAATGAAAAATAGAAGACAAGCAACTGCAAGAAAGAAACATTTAAAAGTACAACATCATAAAGTAAACTCACGACGTCAATTTTTCTTCAATCAAGTTGTGAATCAAGAGTCAGCACAACAAACAAAAGAAAATTAATTCTTTTGTTTTTACTATGGTAAGTAATAAATTATTTAAACTCTGATGTAAGCTTTAATGCTTTCTTAGCTAATTTCTTTTCACTACGTCTGCGTTTAAAAAAGCCTGATAATAATTCACTACATTGCTCAACCATAATCCCACCATCTACCTCTATTTGATGGTTTAGTTGCGATGTTCCTACCAGATTGAAAATACTTCCAGCAGCGCCTGTTTTTAAGTCGGGGCTTGCATACACTAAACGCTGAATTCTACTATGTACCAATAAACCTGCACACATAGGACAAGGTTCAAGCGTTACATACAAAGTGCAGTTCAATAGTCGATAATTATTAAGGTATTTTCCTGCTTGGCGGATTGCGATCATCTCAGCATGAGCAGAGGGATCATTACGTAATATAGATTGATTAAAGCCTTCACCGATAATATCTCCTTGATAGACAACGACGGCACCAACAGGAATTTCATTATGTTGCTCTGCTTGTTGGGCGAGTTCATATGCTCGTTGCATAAAAGTTAGATCATTGTCAGTGGTCATTAAAGAAAAAGCTCCAGTAAATCATTTAAATATCTATGTCCAAGCGCTGTTACCTGCCATGTTTCTTGATTAGGGGGAGTATCAAGGCATTCCATTAATAGTTTAGTTTGTGCCTGTTGTAATATTGGTAATATAGTGGTTGAAGCTAACCCCGTTCGTTGTTGATAATGGCTGAGTGTAAAAGGGGAAGATAATCTTAATTGGTTCATCATATACTCAAATGGTAACTCTTCATGAGAGACAGTAGTTAAGTGATCTAGTGGATCTCGAGTTGAATCTAGGTACCCTTTAGGATGCTTTACTTTTACTGTTCGTTGAATAATGTTTGACTCAACATTGGTAATTTTACCGTGAGCACCACAACCTATCCCAAGGTAATCACCAAAGCGCCAGTAATTTAGATTATGTTGGCATTGCTTGCTGTTTTTATTGTCTTTTTCCGTCGGCTTTAAACTAAAAGCTGATATTTCGTATTGCTTATAACCAGCCTCAGTTAGTAATTTGAAGCCTTCGTCTTGAATATTCCATAAGGTTTCATCTTGCGGTAGTTTTGGTGGTTTAGAATAAAAAGCTGTATTAGGCTCAATAGTTAATTGATACCAAGAAAGGTGATCGGGCTTAAGGTTAATCGCCGTTTTTAAATCGTCTAGAGCATTTTCGATACTTTGATTAGGTAAGCCGTGCATTAAATCTAAATTAAAGCTTTGAACACCAGAATTTGTAGCAAGTTGTGCAGCTTGCTTTGCTTGGTCAACATTATGAATTCTACCAAGTTTGACTAATTTTTCTGATTCAAAACTTTGTACGCCAATAGACAAGCGAGTAACCCCTGCCTCGGCAAAGCCAATAAATTTATCTGCTTCTACAGTACCTGGGTTTGCTTCTAGTGTAACTTCTATCAATTCTTCTGGTGCAGCGCTTTGTAATGCACCATTAATAAATCGTGAAAATACTTGTTGCAGTAAACTTTCAATCGATTGCGCTGAAAATAAACTAGGTGTTCCGCCACCAATAAAAATAGAATGTAGTGGTCTTTTTTGTAAATTAAATCGCTCAATATCTGCATCTAAATCAGCGATCAAAGCCTGTACATAATCTTGTTCAGGTATTTTTGATTTAAGTGCATGGGAATTAAAATCACAATAAGGACACTTTTCAACACACCATGGTATGTGAATATATAAAGAAAGCGGTGGTGTTGTTAACAAGTTAGTACTCACTATTAATTTCTATGTTACAAGCCAAATAAATTGTTTTTATAATTACTTGGCTAATTTTTTTATCAGTTGTGCTAAAGCTTGACCACGATGACTTAGCTTATTTTTCACTTCACGGGGTAATTGTGCTGAGGACAATTGTAAGTCTTCTTGCCAAAAAATAGGATCATAACCAAAACCTTGCTCGCCTTTTTTTTCGTGGCTAATACTACCTTGCCAAATACCATGACAAATAATGGGGGTAGGGTCATTTTCATGTTTCATATATACCAATACACAATGGAAGCGTGCTTTGCGTTGTTCAGTAGGCGTATCTTTTAATGCATTAAGAAGCTTGCTCATATTGTCATTGTCAGTGACGTGATCACCAACAATATCACTCGCATAACGGGCAGAATAAACACCAGGAGCGCCATTTA
The DNA here is from genome assembly GCF_018860915.1 of Colwellia sp. C2M11. Taxonomy (GTDB): domain Bacteria; phylum Pseudomonadota; class Gammaproteobacteria; order Enterobacterales; family Alteromonadaceae; genus Colwellia. The sequence continues at coordinate 87,663 of NZ_JAHKQD010000003.1, read as the reverse complement.
ACGCATCAACTTCTAAACCTGAATCATCAGCAATAGCAGGTAATCCTGTTATTTTAGCTGCATGGCGCGCTTTGATAATGGCATTTTCAACGAAAGTTGTACCTGTTTCTGCAATGTCTGGCACATTAAAATTACTTTGCGGTACTATTTCTATTTGATATTTACTAAGCAGGCTAGCTAACTCTTTAACTTTACCTTGGTTGCCAGTGGCTAAAACTATTGTAGGCATAAATGACAGGACTATATAAATGAATAATTGTCGGCAATAATACGGGAAAAAAGAGAGCGGTACTAGGTTATATTCTCAAGGTTATGACCCTAAGCCCTTTATACCTTCTCTTTTGGTATAGATTTAATCAACATAAAATTTTTGGGAAAACGTTAATGTCTGCTGTTCTTTACCGTCATTAATTTCCAAGGTGAAATGCAATGTTTCTTCATCGTTATAGCTAACTTGCGCTAAATAATAGATAGCATCACCTTCTTTTACTTCTTCAAACGCTAAGTTTTTAAATTGGCCCAAATTATTTTTTGCTTGGCCAATAATACTAACCGTTTTAGCTGGGTGACCTGCCTTTGTATTATCAAGTACTGAAATATTAACTAATCCATTATAGCGACTACGCGTTATACCGTAAGCTTTAGCTATTTCAGGCGTAAAAAAGGTTGAACCGATTGCCATGTAATGAACGTTCATTGAGCCTAATGGTTTCATGTTTTCGGCGTTAGCACTCGATATAACTAATAAGCTTATCGTGAACGCCAATAATAATTTAACGATTAGATTATTCATATTATTTCCTGATTTGTTGGTTTAAAAATAGCCGGCTCTAAATAGATAGTAATAAAACAGACTTTTTATTTTTTATATTAATTCAAATGGGCGGTGCTAGTTATCTCACCTCAAGTTTATATTTAAGATGTTTATGAGTATAATATCCACGCCTCTCTGAACCTCTATTTTGCGTTATAAAGCTCCCCAGTAGGGTAAAGATCCTGACAGGAGAATATTGATAACATTCATCGCTAAAAAGGCAACAATCATAGATAAATCTAAACCACCTAAATTAGGAATAATACGTCTAATAGGGTTTAAAAATGGTTCAGTGAGTTGATGGAATACTGCTAGGGTAGGGTTATAACCTTGAACAACCCAACTCATTACCGCCATAATAATCATTATCATAAACAATAAAAAGCCCGCTTGTTTTAACAGCACTAACAAACCGATATAAAAAGCTAATAAACCTAAGCTTTGACCTGTTATGGCTGCTAAGGTAAAAAACTTTAAAGTGGCGACAGCATATGCAATTAATATTGTGGCTAAATCTATCCCACCTAATCCAGGTACAATACGGCGTACCGGCACAACCAAAGGATTACTCACTTTTACAACGAACTGACTTAAAGGATTATAAAAATCAGCTTTTACCCATTGCAGCCAAACTCTCATGATCAAAATTATTAATAAGGCATCAAAAGCGAATCTTAATAAGTATGTAATTGCTTCCATATTTTCTCCTAAGTAGCAATATAATCTCTTAGTATACTGCTATTGTATTTATTGTAATCTACACTCTATTTGTTACTTGAAATGTTAGTTGCCTTTTGCCATTTCTTCAGCTCGGGCTATTGCGGCATTCATTGCATTACCGACCATTTCTTCAATACCATCTGCTCTAAACTGCTCAAGAGCAGCAAAGGTAGTGCCGCCTTTTGAAGTGACATTTTCTCGTAGTGTACTAATTGCTGCACTGCTATGCTCTACCATTTGTGCTGCACCAAGTGCAGTTTGTTGTACTAACATTCTGCTTTCTTCTGCGCTAAAGCCTAGCGTTTGTGCGTGTTTTTCCATTGCTTCCATAAACAAGAAAAAATAAGCGGGTGCAGAGCCTGCCACAGCAATAACATCATTTATTTTATCCTCAGTTGGGAGCCAGATCACTTTACCAACAGCAGACATCAACTTATCACTTGCAGCTTTTTGTTCTTTACTGACTTCATTTGAAGCAAACATGCCACTCATGCCTAAACCTAATTGTGATGGTGTGTTTGGCATAACGCGAACAAGGGCGGCATTACAATGAAGTGCCTGTTGAATTTGAGCAACTGTTGTACCCGCAGCTACAGAAATAAACAATTTATTTGATATATCTAATGCACTACTAAGTTGCTCACAAACATCACAAATAAAATGTGGTTTTACACTTAATACGATAATATCAGCAAAAGTTGCCGCTTCGATATTATCACTGGTATGTTGTACGCCAAACTCGTTAGCTAGCTGTACTCTTTTCTCAGGAGACGGATTGGCAACCATAATGTTTTTTGCTGCAACACCTGAGCTTATTAGCCCTACAATGATTGCACGGGCCATATTACCTGCGCCAATAAATGCTATTTTATTCATGAAAATTATCTACCTTTTTGTGCGAATACGTTTTGTTAGGTTACTTGTGTCAGAGTACTTTTTTAGGGTACTTTCTTCAGAGGAAGTACTGACTTATATTTAACTTCTCTCTCCAAAAATGGCCGTACCAATTCTGACCATAGTGGAACCATGTGTAATAGCCAACGTTAAATCGTTCGACATTCCCATGGATAGCGTATCTACAGTAGGATATTGGGCTTGTAATTTGTTAAACAAGTGCTGCATTTTTACATAACTTGTTTCTCCAGCATTTTTCTCTGGAATGGCCATTAATCCTCGTAAGGTGAGTTTATCACAATTATTAACGACTTCAGCCAAAGAAAATACTTCATCTATCATAATGCCAGATTTCGATGCCTCTTCACTAATATTGACTTGTAAACAAATGTTTAGCGCGTTATCTTTGCAAGGAACTTGCTGATTTAAATCATTTAAATGTTCATTTAAGCGTAATGCTATTTTGGCTCTATCTACACTGTGAACCCAGTTGAAGTTTTGAGCGATAAGCTTGGTTTTATTCGATTGAATAGGGCCAATAAAATGCCAGCAAATATTAGATAAATGTGACAGTTTAGTGATTTTCTCTACTGCCTCTTGTAAATAGTTTTCACCAAAATCACGCTGTCCAGCTAAGTAAGCTTGTTCTATTGCTGCTATAGGTTTAGTTTTACTTACGGCAAGCAAAGTTATAGGATTTTGTCTACTATCGGAATATGACAGATTTTCTTGCTTAGAGGTAATATCCGCGTGATGATGAAAATTAACACGAGAACTTGCATGGTAAGCCTGATCTATTTTTGATTTTATTTTTTGGATATTTTCGTTAATTTTATTCATTATGTTAGTTAGTAGCATTTGACTGATATATTTTTATTGATAATAACAGTTTGTGAGATTGGTATAAAATACTAACGATCGCTATTTTGGACTGTGATACTTTTACCATCTATATTTTGATAAATAATACCACCGAGGTTTTTTATGGATATTACTGAACTACTTGCCTTTAGTGTGCAACATGAAGCATCAGATTTACACTTATCGACCGGGTCACCGCCTTTGATTCGTGTTGATGGTGATGTTCGTAAACTTAATATACCCGCTTTTGACGCTAAAGATGTTAACGCATTAGTCTACGACATTATGAATGATCGTCAACGTAAAGAATATGAAGAAAAGTTAGAAGTGGATTTCTCCTTTGAAGTGCCTAATTTGGCTCGTTTTAGGGTTAATGCTTTTAATCAAAATAGGGGGCCTGCAGCGGTATTTCGTACTATCCCGAGTACAATATTATCTCTTGATGATTTAGGTTGCCCTGATATTTTTAGGGATATCTCTGATACGCCGCGTGGTTTAGTTTTGGTTACAGGTCCTACAGGCTCAGGTAAATCGACAACGTTAGCGGCAATGGTTGATTATATTAATGATTCGAAAAATGATCATATTTTAACTATCGAAGATCCAATAGAATTTGTACATGAAAATAAAATGTGTTTGATTAATCAGCGTGAAGTACATCGTGATACATTAAGTTTTGAGGCAGCATTACGTTCAGCTTTACGTGAAGATCCAGATGTTATTCTTGTCGGTGAAATGCGTGATTTAGAAACTATTCGTCTTGCCATGACTGCCGCTGAAACAGGGCACTTGGTTTTTGGTACCCTTCATACAACGTCTGCTCCTAAAACGATTGATCGTATTATTGATGTTTTTCCGGCAGCGGAAAAAGCGATGGTACGCTCCATGTTATCAGAGTCTCTTAGAGCCGTTATTTCTCAAACGTTAATTAAAAAAGTGGGCGGTGGTCGTGTCGCCGCTCATGAGATTATGATTGGTACGCCAGCTATTCGTAATTTAATTCGTGAAGATAAAATTGCACAAATGTATTCATCAATTCAAACGGGTATGTCGAATGGTATGCAAACCATGGATCAGTGCTTACAAAATTTAGTTAGTCGAGGCATTATTACTAAAGGCTCGGCTATGGAAAAAGCCGTTGATAAAAATCAGTTCAGAAGCTTTTAAATTATGTGTAATTAATAAGATAGGAATAATTAATGGCTTTTCATCAGTTATTAGAAAAAATGGTTGCTGCACAAGCTTCCGATATGTTCGTTACCGCAAAGTTACCTGTTAGTGCAAAAATTAATGGTGAGTTACAGCCTATTGATGATCAGGTTTTAACTGCAAAAGATGCATTAGCTTTAGTGCATAACGCGATGAATGAAAAACAGATTCGTCAATTTGATGAAGAAAAAGAATGTAATTTTGCCATTTCAATTGATGGAATAGGACGTTTTCGTATTTCTGCTTTTTGGCAGCGTGATATGGCAGGTATGGTTGTTCGTCGTATCGTTACCGAAATACCTGATGCCGATGAACTTGGATTACCGTCTGTGCTGAAAGATGTTGTGATGTCAAAACGTGGCTTAGTGCTTTTTGTTGGTGGTACAGGTACTGGTAAATCAACGTCAATGGCATCATTAATTGGTTATCGAAATCGTAATGCACGTGGACATATTCTTACTATTGAAGATCCAGTGGAATTTGTTCATGAACATGGTAAAAGTATGATAACTCAGCGTGAAGTCGGCTTGGATACCGAATCATTTGATGCTGCTTTGAAAAGCTCTTTACGACAAGCGCCTGATGTTATTCTGATTGGTGAGATTCGTAGTAAAGAAATCATGGAACACGCATTAAGTTTTGCAGAAACAGGTCATTTATGTATTGCTACTTTACATGCTAACAATGCAAACCAAGCAATCGATCGTATTATGCATTTAGTACCCGCTGATCAGCATGGTAAATTATTATTTGATTTAGCATTGAATCTTAGGGGGATTATTGCTCAGCAATTGGTGCCAACTCAAGATGGTAATGGCCGGGTTGCTGCGATTGAAATTTTATTAAACTCGCCTTATGTATCAGAGCTTATTAAAAAAGGGGATGTTGGTAGCCTCAAAGATGTCATGAAAAAATCAAATGAACAAGGTATGCAAACCTTTGACCAAGCATTATTTAATTTATATGACGAAGGCTTAATTACTTATGCTGATGCGCTTCATCATGCTGATTCTCCAAATGATTTACGTTTAATGATTAAACTACGAAGTAACGATCAAAGTGGTACCGGAGGGCTCGCAGGTGTAACACTTGATGGGCTTGACGACTATACTGACTAACCGCTTTACTATATTTTAGTTGCTAATTTTTAATAGTTTTAAATTATTAAATGTTAGCTGCTAATTTCTCTTTATATCTCAATGCTAATACTTTTAATAAATCTCGCCAAGTAATAATTCCTATTGGTTCATTCTGGTTATTGACTACTGGTAAGCAGGACACATTATTATCATATAAAAGTAAGACTGCTTCGTTTAGTGATTGTTGTGCTTGAATGGTAATTAAATTGCGAGCCATTATTAAATGCAGCTTTTTTTGCATTAAAGCGGTATCTCTGAAGGTTTCATGGCTCGTGCCAACCGTTGGGCTTAGATGTTTATATAAATCTCTATCTGTAATTACACCGGCTAATAAACCATTCTCGTCAGTAATAATAGCGTGATGTACGTTGTTATTTTCAAACAGATCCTTGGCCTTACTTAATGGAGAGTCCATAGAAAGGGTAAGTAAACTGCGGTTCATTAACTTTTCAATTTTCATATGTTTATTCTACTTTTAATGATTCCATAATGGTGAGTATAGCAATAGATAATTTTCCATGAAAACTATCGCCTTATATAAAATTGTATGCTTAGATGGTTTAATAAAATAAAAATGTTAATTATCTATTTTTTAACAAGTATAGCAACAGCTGTTATCGCTATACTATGTATTCTAAAACGCAGCATTTCCGAATCATAGAGGCAATTAATAATGGCGAAAAATTTATATAGTGCATTAGACGATCAACAAGAAATTAGTCAAATTGATAATGTGTTATTAATGCAAAAAAAAGCCTTTGTAAATGACCCTTACCTTTCTGCACAAGCACGTATAGATGATTTAGTTAAATTAAAATCAGCTATTCTTAGCTCTCAAGAGGCTTTACTTCAAGCCCTGTCAAAGGATTTTGGCTGCCGTAGTATTGACGATAGTAAAATGGCTGATTTAATGCCTACAATTATGGGTATTAATTATGCTATTAAACATATTAAAAAATGGATGAAACCATCAAAACGTCATGTGGGGTTACTTTTTCAACCTGCGAAAGCTTTTGTTATGTATCAGCCGTTAGGGGTTGTTGGCATTATTACACCGTGGAACTATCCATTATTTTTATCGCTTGGCCCTTTGACCACCGCACTTGCTGCTGGGAATAGAGCGATGATTAAAATGTCTGAATTTACACCTGCTACAAATGATGTAGTAAAAGAAATGCTGTTGAGTATATTCTCAAACGATAAAGTGGCTGTAATTAATGGTGGCTCTGATGTTGCCTCTCACTTTTCTGAACAACCTTTTGATCATTTGATTTTTACTGGGTCAACCCGTGTTGGTAAAGTTGTTATGGCAGCAGCAGCTAAAAATTTAACGCCAGTTACTTTAGAGTTAGGCGGTAAATCACCAACAATTATTGATGATGAAATTGAGATTAACGATGCTGTCTCCCGTTTTATTTTAGCTAAAACGCTTAACGCAGGACAAACCTGTGTCGCACCTGATTATCTTCTTTGCCCTGAGCGACGAGTTGATGAATTAAAGCATGCGATAAGCAAACAATTTATAAAAATGTACCCTAGTGTGGCTGATAATAACGATTATGGTGCAATAATTAATGATATGCAGTTACAGCGATTGAACCAATGGCTAGAAGATGCACGAGCTAAAGGAGCTATTTTAACGCCATTAGGTAATGACAATCTGCAAGATTGTTTGTCGGCAGGTAAAATTCCATTAACGTTAGTTAATAATGTAAATGACGAAATGCTGTTAATGCAGGAAGAAATTTTTGGGCCTATTTTACCTATCGTTAGTTATAAGGATATAGATGATGCGATTGCTTATGTAAATGCTAGGCCTCGTCCACTGGCTTTATATTTATGTAGTCATAATACTGATATTCAGCAAATGGTACTTGAAAAAACACATGCTGGCGGTGTTTGTTTAAATGATGCAGCAATGCATGTGGCTCAAGATGATATGCCATTTGGTGGCATAGGCCCCTCAGGTATGGGCCATTATCATGGCCATGAAGGTTTTTTAACTTTTTCCAAAGCAAAATCAGTCTTTAAAAAAGGTAAAATAAATACGGCATCTACTGCATTTCCTCCCTATAATAAATTAGTTCATAAACTTATTTATAAACTATTTTTAAAATAATACTCTCCTTTTATTAATGAGAAGGTAAAACGCCCTACATTATTTTATAATAAACTATCAGTTTTACCTCTGTAATAAAAATGTCACATAAGTGTCATATACTCTGCGAAGCTAAAATAAATTAAGCGTATATAGGTCGATTTCACTGTATTATGTCAACTTGATTAAGTTATTCTCCACTCAAATTTAATCAAATTGGTAGTGTAGGAAAGTTTAACTTAGTTAAATAAATACGGTATGATCAACATTAATTGATTTACAACGAAAATAATAACTGGAAAATATCATGGCCAGCAATTCAATATTGGGTGTTTTTGCAAAGTCCCCAATTAAACCATTAGTAAAACATATCAAATTGGTTGTTAAATGTAGCAATCAACTTATTCCATTTTTTAACGCTTGTAGCGAACAAAACTGGAGTGAAGCAGCCAAGGTTCGTCGCAAGTTATCTAAATTAGAGCAAGATGCTGACGTATTGAAACGACAATTACGATTAGAGCTGCCAGGTGGTTTATTTATGCCGGTAGATCGAGCTGATTTGCTTGAGCTACTTAGTCAGCAAGATAAAATAGCGAATAAAGCTAAAGATATTTCGGGGCGTATTCTCGGTAGAAAGTTAGAGATTCCTGAAAGTTTGCACACACAATTTGATGCTTATTTAGCACGCTGTATTGAAGCAACTGAAAAAGCAGCTGAAGCGATTAGTGAATTAGATGATTTATTAGAAACTGGCTTTCGTGGACGCGAAGTAGAGTTAGTTGAAAAAATGATAAATCAACTAGACGAAATTGAAAAAGATACTGACAACATGCAAATCGTGTTGCGTAAAGATTTACTTGCTTTAGAAAGTGAGTTAAATCCCGTTGATGTAATATTTTTATATCAAATTTTTGATTGGGTTGGTGATTTAGCTGATCTTGCTGAACGTGTAGGCGCACGTTTAGAAATTCTTTTAGCTAGAAAATAGGGTTTAACCGATGGAAATTATACAAAATTCAGGCTCTATTTTAGTCATGATCGCCGCTATTGTTGGTTTGTTTATGGCGTGGGGTATCGGTGCTAACGACGTAGCAAATGCGATGGGTACCTCAGTTGGCTCAAAAGCGTTAACTATTAAGCAAGCAATTATTATTGCTATGGTCTTTGAATTTGCCGGTGCTTATTTAGCGGGTGGCGAAGTTACCTCAACGATTCGTAAAGGGATTATTGACGCTAGCTTTTTTATAGATTCACCTGAATTACTCGTCTTTGGGATGATTTCAGCGCTATTTGCTGCGGCAACTTGGTTACTTATTGCATCTGCTTTAGGTTGGCCTGTATCTACAACACATTCTATTGTTGGCGCTATTGTAGGTTTTGCTGCTATGGGCGTGAGTGTTGATGCTGTTACTTGGTCTAAAGTGCTTGGTATTGTAGGCAGTTGGGTAATAACCCCATTAATCTCTGGTGTTATCGCATTTATTATCTTTAACAGTGCTCAAAAGCTGATTTTTGATACAGATAAACCGTTGGTACAAGCTAAGCGTTGGGTACCAATGTATATGTTTTTTGCTGGTTTTGTTCTTGCGCTAGTGACAATTACCAAAGGTTTAAAACACTTAAATTTACATATAGATACGGGTGATGCCTTTATTTATGCTGGTATTACTTCTGTTGTTGTCGCTTTAATTGGTAAATATTTCATTAGTCGAATTAAGTTTGATGAATCTGCAGAGCTTAAAACACATTACGCCAATGTAGAGAAAGTATTTGCTGTATTAATGATTGTTACAGCTTGTTGTATGGCCTTTGCTCATGGTTCGAATGATGTTGCTAACGCTATTGGTCCATTAGCTGCGGTTGTTAGTATTGTTGATAATGACGGTGCAATTTCAGCTAAATCAGCAATAGCTTGGTGGATATTACCATTGGGTGGTTTTGGTATTGTTGCTGGCCTAGCTATCTTTGGTCATAAAGTTATTGCAACTATTGGTCAAGGCATTACGCATTTAACACCAAGTCGTGGCTTTGCTGCTGAATTAGCTGCAGCATGTACTGTCGTTATCGCTTCAGGAGCAGGTTTACCTATTTCGACTACTCAAACTTTAGTAGGTGCGGTATTAGGTGTTGGAATGGCACGTGGTATTGCAGCAATTAATTTAGGTGTAGTACGTAATATTGTTATTTCTTGGGTAATTACATTGCCTGTAGGCGCAGCATTATCCATTATATTCTTCTGGATGATGAAAGGGATATTTGCTTAATATCTTGAGTTAATCGATAGCTCAATAATAGTAATAAAAAAGCCGCATTTATTGATGCGGCTTTTTTTGTGGTTTGTAGATGATAATCTAATATAATACCAAATGGGGAAAAGTCAGATTATGTTTACTAGCTACGTTCAGTAACTTCAAGTAAATGATATCCAAATTGAGTTTTTACAGGACCTTGAACTTCATTAAGTGGAGCAGAAAAGACCACTTTGTCAAACTCAGGAACCATTTGTCCTGGACCAAAAGTTCCTAAGCTGCCACCTTGTGCTTTAGATGGGCAATTTGAGTGCTCTTGTGCTACTTCTGCAAAATCCTTTCCATTTTCAATATCGGCTTTTAATGCTAAACATTGTTCTTCGGTATCAACCAATAAATGACGTGCTGCTGCTTGAGACATGCTTTTTCCTATTTATAACTATAGTGAGAATTAATTTCACTAACAATAACGTATCTAGTCATAGATTTAAAGCGGGTGTATCGATTTATTCTTGTGTCAAATTAGAGCGGCTGACACCTGCTTTATTTAATTAGAGAGCTTGCTGTGTGCAGAAAAAATAGAGCAAGGAAAGTTAATACATTAAAGCAATAATGGATTAATATAATTTAGCGCAATATCATCTCACTGCATTTCGTTAAGTATAAGAGGAGAGTAATTTATTGATTATTGAAATTGGTATAATATAAAGCCAAGGCTTAAATCATATAATCGTTGTCTATGGAAAATAATATCTTCAATAATAAGTTGCCTAATCTTAAACATTTAAATTACTTACTGGCACTTGATAAACACAAACACTTTAATAAAGCTGCTCAAGCTTCATTTGTGAGTCAATCAACCCTAAGCAGTGCTATTTTAAAGTTAGAAGAGCAACTTTCATGTCAATTATTAGAGCGCGATCATAAGAGCTTTGTGTTTACTAGCCATGGTAAGCAAGTCGTTTTACTTGCAAAGCAATTATTATTAAATGCTAATGAATTTGTTACTTTTGCTAAGCAACAAGAAAGCCAAAACGAAGGGAGCATCCGAATAGGTTGTATACCGACGATAGCCCCTTTCTTATTGACAGATTTAGTTTTGTTGTGTCAACAGCAATTGCCAAAACTTGAGCTTTATTTGTGTGAAGATACGACTGATAACTTAATGGTACAGCTAGAGCAAGGAGAGATTGATTGTGCTATTTTAGCTTTTCCTATGCCCAAGCATAACTTTTCAATGCGAATATTAGGTAGAGATAAATTCTATATTGCAGGTGAAAAAAATCTGGTGGCTAGTATGTTAAATTCTCGAAATTACGATAGTTTGCCCCAAAAGAGTATATTTTTACTAAAAAAAGAACATTGTTTAACAGAGCATACCGTTGCCGCCTGTCAACTAGCTGATTACAGTCGCATTAACAGTTTTTCAGCGTCAAGCTTAGCAACTTTGGTTCAGATGACGGTTTTTCATCATGGCATAACATTTCTCCCTCAAATGGCGGTAGAAAAAGGCGTTGGTAAATTAGAAGGATTAACTATAAAACCAATAGAAGATGATGTTTATCGAGAAATAGGCATGATATGGCGAAAAGCAAGTATGAGAGAACAGTCTTTCTTGGCTTTAGGCGAGTTAATATCTGACTTACTTAATAAGTGAGTAGCAATATCATGTAATACTCATTATCTATTTAGTTTTGAATGGTAGTAGCTTGAGTATTGTGTAGATAAGTAAGTCAGAAGGTGTTTATTTTAAGTAGACTATTCTTAAGTCGACAGTTTTAAGTCAATTATTTGAAAGATGAAATAAATTGTTGTAGCTTTTCATTAAAAATCATAGTCATTTCAAAGAACTCGTTGTTCTTATATTTACTATTGTTTGATGATAAAGCTATATTCTCGTTAACCGTTCGAGTCGATAATGAAGGTTTTAATACCATAGACTCTGACGTTGATGAAGATTGAATATAAAGCGTATTGACTTGTATTAAATTGCTTTTGGCAAATGTTGACCATGAAATTATTGTGATTGAAACAATCAATAATAGTGAAAATAATGTTTTCATATAGTTCTCCCGCCAATTTAGAAATTTAAAGATACATTATAACTATATTTTTTTACAAAGGTAAATACTATATTAATAAGGTAAGCGTTATATTTAGTAGGATAAAGTGTTTTAATCGCTAAGATCAGAATATTTATGCTACTTCGTTCCTATTAATTCGTGTCGTATTGTTGATATCGATAATAGCCAGAGTTTTACTTCTGGCTATTATTACTTAACGCATTAACAAATTAACTACTTCATACTTGCCTTCTTATCTAACCTAAACTGGTGTAATAATGGCTCAGTGTAACCGCTTGGTTGTTCAGCACCTTGGAAAACGAGTGCTGAAGCTGCTTTAAAAGCAATACTATTTGTAAAGTCAGTACTCATTGACTGATAGCTTGGATCCCCTGCATTTTGACTATCAACAATCTTTGCCATTTTTTCTAAGCTTGCTTGTACTTGTTCTGGCGTGCAAATTTTGTGGTAAAGCCAGTTAGCGATATGTTGACTAGAGATACGTAACGTTGCTCTGTCTTCCATTAAACCAACGTCATTAATATCTGGTACTTTAGAGCAGCCAATACCTTGGTCTATCCAACGCACTACATAACCTAATATGCCTTGGGCATTATTATCTAGCTCTTCAGTAATCTCATCAATGCTCCAGTTAGTATCTTGTGCTAATGGAATTGTTAAAATGTCATCTAAATTAGCACTTTCACGTTGCATTAAATCTTTTTGTAGCGAGAATACATCTATACGGTGGTAATGTAGTGCATGTAATGTAGCTGCTGTTGGTGAAGGCACCCAAGCAGTATTTGCACCAGCTTCTACATGGTTAATCTTAGTGGCAACCATATTAGCCATTTGATCAGGTATTGGCCACATACCTTTACCTATTTGAGCTTTTTGGCTAAAACCACAGGCTAACCCAACATCTACATTATTATTCTCATAAGCGCCTATCCAGGGTGTTAATTTTATATCGGCTTTACGTGCCATAGGACCTGCAGCCATAGATGTGTGAATTTCATCACCTGTTCTATCTAAAAATCCAGTGTTGATAAATACCACTCGTTCTTTAGCTGCATGGATACAGTTTTTTAAATTGACACTTGTACGTCTTTCTTCATCCATAATACCCATTTTTATGGTATTTGGCGGTAATAATAGAGCTTTTTCTACACGAGAAAATAATGTATTGGCAAATTGTACTTCTTCAGGACCGTGCATCTTAGGCTTAACTATGTAAATAGAGCCTTCATTACTATTACTTAATGAGCCATTACCTTTAATGTCATGTAAAGCGATTAATGACGTAATCATAGCATCTAAGATACCTTCAGGTACTTCATTACCTTGTGCATCTATAATGGCGTTATTTGTCATTAAATGCCCAACATTACGTACAAACATTAAGCTACGCCCTTTAAGTGTGATTGTATCACCCGATAGCGATTGATATTGTCTATCGCTATTCATTTTTCGTGTAAATGATTGACCACCTTTAGTAATGTTTTCCGTTAAATTGCCCTTCATTAAACCAAGCCAATTTCGATAAGCAATGACTTTATCTTCGCCATCTACTGCTGCAACTGAGTCTTCACAATCCATAATTGTTGTTAAGGCTGACTCAATAATCACGTCGCTTAATGTTGAAGGATCTGCTTTACCGATTTCACTGTTAGCATCAAAAACTAACTCAAGGTGTAAGTTATTATGCTTAAATACTAAGGTACTTGGCTTACTGATACTGCCAGTAAAGCCAATAAATGCATCATTATTTTGTAATGAGCTTTGTTGACCATTACTTAAGCTAACCATTAATTGTTGTTCATTTAAGTGGTAAGCAACGACATCTTTATGGCTGCCATCAATTAGCGGAATTGCTTGATCTAAGAAATCTTTAGCGTAACTAATTACTTTAGCGCCGCGAACAGGGTTATATGCACCCGCTTTTTCTGCGCCATTATCGTTACTAATTACATCGGTACCATATAAAGCATCATATAAGCTGCCCCAACGTGCATTTACTGCATTTAAAGCAAAACGAGCATTCATTATTGGTACAACAAGTTGTGGCCCTGCAATTGTAGCAAGCTCAGCATCAACATTTTCTGTAGTGATCGAAAAATCTTCAACAACAGGAGCTAAATAACCAATGTCAGTTAAAAACTGTTTGTAATTTACAAAGTTAAATTTTTCGCCAACGTTATCTTGATGCCAACGGTCAATTTTTTCTTGTAATGCTTCACGCTTAACCAGTAATTTTTTATTGTCACCAGACAAGTCATTAATAATTTGAGCAAAATCTTGCCAAAACTGTGTTGAAGATACTCCTGTATCTGGTAAAGCTTCATGTTCAATAAAATCAAATAATTCTTGATTTATTGTTAAGCCTGATAATTTTACGTTTTGAGTCATGTTTTCCTCGCTTATTCTGGTGACATTTAATCTGTTTAGGTGGTGTTAGTAACATTGAGTTTAATCACTCTATCCTATTGTTAATAGCATGGACTAGCAAACACAGTGTTATTATAACTATTATTCATTTTGTGAATGTATTTTTATTTATTTTTCAAATCTATTTATAGTGATTTTTACATTTAAAAAAGTGGTAACAATAAAGGAACTATTATCGGTATTATTAAGGCGGTTAATAATGCAGATATGATTAATGCTACTGAGCTATATGCACCTTGATTAAGGTTGTTTTTTGAGAGAATAATACTGCCAATAACATGACTACCAGTACCAATAGCCAGCCCTATAGCAATATCGCTTCGTATGTTAATAAATTTTAGCCAAATAGGACCTAAAATAGCACCTGAAAAACCTGCGATCATAATAGCAAAAGCGGTGATAGAGCTATCACCTTGCAAGCGCTCTGTTAAGGTTATCCCTATGGGAGTAGTTACTGATTTTAATGATAGCGCAATAGCAATTTCAGTTTGATGAATTAATAACATAGTTAAGGAAAAGCTAATAATCATCACAATACATATACCTAATGCAAGTATTGCAATGAGCTCTTTCCAATAGCGTTTTATATGCTGAAGTTGCTGATATAAAGGGAAGCCTAAGGCAACAGTGGCAGGCTCTAATAAAGCGTTTAGTACTTGTGTGGAATCACGATAGCTAGGGTAATCAATATTATTAACTAATAAGTAAGGTATGATGACAATAGTAGAGAATAGCATTGGATTTAACCAAATTAATTGCCATTTTTGTTGAGCCCAAGAAATACTTTGATAAAGTGCTAACGTCATCAAGGTAAGTATTAATGCATCGATTAGATTTATGTTGTCAAATGACATATTAATAATCCTTTACATCTGCAGCTGGTTTTGATTTTGTTGTTAAATATTTTTCAACTAAAATACCAACGAAGCTTATTAATATAAAGGTAGTCACAAGAATTATTGCGACTATCGAGTAGCCATGTTTTTGAAATAATTCAAAATGATTAATTATCCCAACAGCTGCAGGAATAAAACATATACCCATATGCTTTATTCCCCACTGATTGGCTTGCTGAACTTTATCTGGGTTAAACCAACCTAACTGTAATAGTATGCAATAGAGTACCATACCATATAAACTTGCTGGTAAACCGCCAATAACACTGTAAAGCATTCTGCCAGATATTAAGCAAATACTAATAGCTATAATGGTATAAATAATATTTTTCATTCTAACTCAGTTAATTAGAAAACTGCTGGGGAGTATATTCCAACATTATTAAGTTCATTATTAACTTAGAGCTGGCTAAATAAGCAAGCTCTAAGTTAATTAATAGATTAGTGTTACATTTGTACTAATCTTGCGGCTTCTATGACTAAATGTCTGAACCACACATGGCTTGCATCATGATGAAGTAAAGGGCTCCATATCATTTTTAATTCCATATCTGGTATTTCAAACGGCGGTTTAACAATAATATAATTAGCATCGCTTTTATGTAACATAGCCGCTTTTGTTGGTAAGGTAGCAATCAGGTTATCTTCAAAAGCAAGTTGCATTGCAACATGATAGTTTCGAGTGAATACCTTTATATCACGCTTTTTACCCAATCTTGCTAGTGATTCATCAACCCAACCCAATTTTTGTACGTCGTTTGGATTCATTCCAACCCCAACACCAAAACCTGTTTTTGATACCCAAACATGTTTGGCCGCTAAGTAAGAGTTTAAGTTGAATTTACTAACTATTGGGTTTTCGGCACTGACTAAGCAAGAGAAGGAATCACGCCATATCGACTTTTGATGAAAAGACTGAGGTAGTTCATCGAAACGGTTTATTGCCATATCAATTTTACCTGCTTCAACATCGTGAAAGGTAACATCACTAGGTGTCATAATATCAATAGTGACATTAGGTGCTACTTTATTAAGAAGCTTTAGCAATTTAGGTAATAGAGTAGAGGCTGCATAGTCACTGGCCATGATACGAAATACACGGGTACTATGCTGTTCATTAAACTCTTCTTCGCCTTGTAACGTTTTTTCTAATTCAAGTAATATCTTTCTAATCGCTGGCGCTAGCGCTCTTGCTCTTTCAGTTGGAGACATTCCATCAGAAGTACGTACTAGTATAGGATCATTGAATAGCGTTCTTAACCTTTTTAAGCCGTTACTCATTGCAGGTTGAGTAATATTAAGCTGACCGGCAGCGCGAGTTACATTCTTTTCTCTAAGTAGTACGTCTAAATAAATTAGTAAGTTTAAATCAATTTTAGAAATATTCATCAGTTTGATAGCTCTCTCGTGATTCATAATTTAAATGAATATAAGCTAATTTTTAGTCTTGTTCAATAATAAATCGTGATTATTTCATATAAAAGTCATAAAAATTAATATTCAATAAGCTTTAATTCATTGTATTTTATTGGTTTAATTTTATTGATGTAGAATTTGAATGTTGTATTTTTTGTGTGAATGGTGGTAATAGTAATTATATATTTCATAAATAGTGGATGGTTGGTTATTATTTTTGTTGTCCGGTGTGGTTGCTTTCATAGCAAGTTACACTAACCTAATTTTAGTTATATAACTTAGATTCATGTAAATAAGACCATTGGAGAATATTATGTCTAATTATCAAAGTGCAATTGAAGCAGTTAAAGCAATAAAAGAAAAAGCAGGTTCATCTTGGGATCCTATTAATCCTGAATCAGTAGCTCGTATGAGAACACAAAACAGATTTAAAACTGGTTTAGAGATTGCTCAGTATACTGCAGATATCATGCGTGCTGATATGGCTGCATTTGATGCAGACAAGACTAAATACACACAATCATTAGGTTGCTGGCATGGTTTTGTTGGTCAACAAAAAATGATTTCTATCAAGAAACATTTTGATGGCAAAACAGATCGTCGTTATTTATACCTTTCTGGTTGGATGGTTGCTGCACTTCGTAGTGAATTTGGTCCGCTTCCAGATCAATCTATGCATGAAAAAACGTCAGTAGCTTCTTTAGTTGAAGAGCTTTATACATTCTTACGTCAAGCTGATGCTCGTGAATTAGGTGGTCTTTTCCGTGAGTTAGATGCAGCAACATCAGAAAGTGAAAAAGCAGCTATTCAAGACAAAATTGATAACCATGTAACACATGTTGTACCAATTGTTGCTGATATTGATGCTGGTTTTGGTAATGCGGAAGCGACTTATTTAATGGCTAAGCAAATGATTGAAGCTGGCGCTTGTGCACTTCAAATTGAGAACCAAGTAGCGGATGAAAAGCAATGTGGTCACCAAGATGGTAAAGTTACTGTACCTCATGCTGACTTCCATGCGAAAATTCGTGCCTTACGTCATGCTTTCTTAGAGTTAGGTATCGATAACGGTATAATCGTTGCTCGTACTGACTCAGAAGGTGCGGGTCTTACTAAAGAAATTGCTGTTGTTAAAGAGCCAGGTGATTCAGGTGATATTTATAACTCTTTCTTAGATGTTGAAGAAATCGATGTAGCTGATATGGCTGAAGGTGATGTTTGCTTTAACCGTGATGGTAAATTAGTTCGACCTAAGCGTTTACCTTCTGGTTTATATCAATTCCGTCCTGGTACAGGCCATGAACGTTGTGTATTCGATTGTATTGGTGCACTTAATGCAGGTGCTGATTTACTTTGGATTGAAACGGCAGTACCTACTGTACACGAAATTGCGGGAATGATGGATGACGTTCGTAAAGTTCATCCAGATGCGAAACTTGTATATAATAACTCACCATCTTTTAACTGGACGCTTAACTTCCGTCAACAGACTTACGATACAATGGTTGAAGAAGGTAAAGACGTTTCTGCTTATGATCGTGCTAACTTAATGAGTGCGGAATATGATAATACTGAACTATCAGCTATCGCTGATGAACGTACTCGTACTTTCCAAGCTGATACAGCACGTGAAGCGAATGTTTTCCATCACTTAATCACGCTACCTACTTACCATACAACGGCATTATCTGTAGATAACTTAGCCAAAGAGTACTTCGGTGAGCAAGGTATGCTAGGTTATGTTAAAAACGTTCAACGTGAAGAGATTCGCCAAGGTATTGCCTGTGTTAAACATCAAAACATGTCTGGTTCTGATATGGGTGATGACCATAAAGAATACTTTGCTGGTGAGAATGCACTTAAAGCCGGTGGTGCGAAAAATACATCTAACCAATTTAACTAATCACTAATATATTAATTCTAAAAAAGCGATCTTCGGGTCGTTTTTTTGTGCCTGTAATTTAGGTACTGCCATGATAGCAGGCGTAATACTAGGATATTGTCTGGTGATTGTTGATAATACCAGTTTCATTAATTAAGTGAACAATTTTACACGTAGAAAAAATGGCCAAATACAAAGCGTTTATTTCAATAACTAGTTGTTATAATTACTAAAAAAATCTATTAGTTGTTTATAGTTAAACTGATTAACTTATTCATACGTATTTATGAAAAGGATAGAGCGGGAGAGGGGATATGAGAATTTTAACGAGTTAATATTATACAGTTACTATTGTTTGATTCTGTAAACAATAGTAACTGTAGTAATGAAGTGTTAACTTACTAAAACCATATAGTGGTTAGAAGTTGTAAATTAACGTCATTGATGTTTCAGTGTTCGTTTTTTCAAACTCAGGTTGAACTTCACTGTCATAATCAACGCGAATAGCAAATTTCAATTGTAGTGCATCAATTAGCTGAGCAGTAATAGAGCTTTCAGATTTATAAACACTATTTTCACCCGATTCTGTTGCTTGTCTAGCAACAAAATATTGCTTAAATTGAACATGTTCATTGAATTTATGTGTGTAAAGCGCTTGTGCTTGAATAATAAAGTTAGTGTTGCTCTCTGAGGCTTGTGTATCTGTTGCACGAGTTACATCATATTTTATACCTGGACCAATATCAGCAAAAAATGATGAGGTTTTGTTTTCAAACCAATGACGACCCCAACCAGCAGAAAAAGAGCCTTGTGACTCATAACCACTAAATTTATCTTGTTGATATGCAAGGTTTCCGTAAAGGTAGTTTTTACCTTCTTCACCAATGGTGTAATTAGTTTGACCTAAAACATCCCATTTATTATCAGTAGTTTCAAATT
Source organism: Colwellia sp. C2M11 (assembly GCF_018860915.1). GTDB lineage: Bacteria > Pseudomonadota > Gammaproteobacteria > Enterobacterales > Alteromonadaceae > Colwellia. Next base: position 68,035 of record NZ_JAHKQD010000003.1, on the reverse strand, counting down.
CTTCATTACCTTCATCATCTTCTGTTTCAATTTTTTTAGCTAGAATATTGAAGGCAAGTGTAGAGCGCCATTTATCTTGCTCGTAACCAAGGTTAAAAGCGGCTTTAACATCAGCGCTTTTAGTATTACCTGTTTTATATAAAAAACCTAATTCAGCTGATGCTGTATAAGGTGATTTTGCTTCAGCTGCATCTTCTGCCGCTGCTGTGTATGACAGTAGTGGTAATATACATAGGGTTGAAAGTGCTAATTTATGATTCATTGCTGTTTCCTTTTCAAAGTTGAGTCATTCTTGCGGATATAAAAACCGCTTTTAATTATGTGTTAATTTGTTTGATTTTTTATAATATTAAAAACTATAGACGAGTGTGGCAGCTGTTTGAGTATCAAAATTCTTTTGCTCTTCATCTACCTTGGTGTTGTAGCCTAAGGTAACTGTGAATTTTAATTGCAGCGTAGAAATTAGTTTTGTTGTGATTATTGTCTCTGACTTATAAATACTGTTTTCATCGGTATCAAGTGCTTGTTTAGCACTTAAATATTCTTTAAATTCAATATGATCGCCAATTTTTCTTATATATAACGCTTGAAGTTGAACGATAAAAGTATCTGCCGTTAATTGCTCATCGGTATCAGTTTCTTTGTATAAATCGCGTTTATAGCCAGGGCCTATATCTCCCCAAAGAGAAGCCTCGTTACTTCTATACCAGTGACGTCCCCAGCCAGTTGATATCGAGCTTTGATAATCAAAGCTACTGAATTCATTCTCTTCATACCAAATGTTGCCATAGACATAATTTTGTTCTTTATTATCTAAGTTATAGTTTGTTTGTGAAGATACAGTCCATTTGTGATCGGTCGTTTCAAAGTGTGTATCACCATCATCATAGACAACATCTGCCTTCTTTAATAATAAGTCGATATTTAATAAACTTAACCAGGCGCTTTTTTCAAAACGAAAATCTAAGCCTGTTTTTACATCACCACTATTAGTATTTCCCGTTTTGTAGAGGAAGCCAAGTTCAATTGAGCCAGTAAAAATTGGCGGCGTTCTAATGTTGGTAGTGGTATCAGGAGTTTCTAGACTAAATAAAATGTCAGCTGCTGTTGCACTTGATGTGTCAGGATTTGTTTTTTGAAAATTACTTCCTTGTGCATAAGTACTAACAGATAAATACAAAAATGATATCACAATGAGTAAACGAGGCATGTTAAGATCTTTTTTAGTTTGAAATATTATATCTAAGTCGTATGAAGCATCTTAGAACCAATTAAAAGTAGATTTATAAGCAAACATGTAGACGGGTATAACTGCGGCTAGAGCTAAATCAAAACTTTAAAAGAGTTCATTATAAAGCAGTTTTGATTATTTTAAAGTAGGATTTGATGTTTAATAGCAATTTGATTGAGTTTATTGTTAATAGGTTAGTCAATTAACGCTCTTGTCATCAGGTAAGTGATTTTTATAATAAGCATGATGTTTATGATTAACTATTTGAATAAATTAATTTTGTAGGTAAAAAAGGGCCAAAACCCTTTAAATAAATGATTTATTAGCCTAGAACCTCATTATTATAAATTCTAGGCTAATTTGTCTTACTTGATTATTGCGTTTAACTTACCAGCTTGGTATAAATCAAACATGCTATCAAGGCTGATAGGTTTTATTTTACTTGCATTACCGGCTGTATTAAATGCTTCATAACGAGCAACACAGATATCAGACATTGCTTTGGTTGTTTCGGCTAAAAATTTACGTGGATCAAATTCACTTGGGTTATGTGCTAAAAAGCGTCGAGTTGCGCCCGTTGAGGCTAATCGTAAATCAGTATCTATATTAACTTTACGTACGCCGTTTTTAATACCTTCTTGAATTTGTTCAACAGGTACGCCATAAGTTTCCGGAATATTACCGCCATATTCATTAATTATAGCTAACCATTCTTGTGGTACAGAAGATGAGCCATGCATTACTAAATGTGTATTAGGAATACGGGTATGAATAGCTTTGATGCGATCAATTGCTAGAATGTCACCTGTGGGTGGGCGAGTAAATTTGTATGCACCATGTGATGTACCGCAGGCGATAGCTAAAGCATCGACTTGCGTTTTTTGCACAAAATCAGCCGCTTCTTCAGGATCTGTTAACATTTGTTCAAGGGTTAACTTACCTACTGCACCAATGCCATCTTCTTCACCAGCTTCACCGGTTTCTAATGAACCTAAACAACCTAGTTCACCTTCAACAGAGACACCACAAGCATGTGCCATTTCAACAGTTCTACGTGTTACATCAATATTATATTCATAACTGCTTGGTGTTTTACCGTCATCCATTAAAGAGCCATCCATCATTACGGATGAAAAACCTAATTGAATAGAACGTTGGCAAACACTCGGCGATGTTCCATGATCTTGATGCATTACTACTGGAATATGAGGAAACTCTTCAATAGCAGCTAAAATTAAGTGTCGTAAAAAGGGGGCTCCAGCATATTTGCGTGCGCCTGCTGATCCTTGAAGAATTACAGGGCTATCCGTTTTGTCTGCTGCAATCATGATTGCGCGCACTTGCTCTAAATTATTTACATTAAACGCAGGAATGCCATAGTTGAATTCAGCTGCATGATCTAGCATTTGACGCATTGAAATTAAAGCCATTGATTACTCCTAATATTAGCCAATTAAATTTTTGAATGTGAAGGTGTTTTTTTTCTGTTTATGAATCATTATTTTTATAACAAACAGTGTTTATCAATAAATTATAACAGTATTTATACTGTTCAGGCAGTAAAAGTTGTTGTTTTGATGGTTTGACTGAAAATACGGGGTTGATGCTAGAAATTTACTAGAAAAGTAGTTGAAAAATAAGTGATATTAGCTGATTGTTATTAATAAGTATGAAAGTTAACCATACCGTTAGATAGGGTTAACTTACTTGGACTTATGAAGAGTTATATTAGGTTTTTGAAGCGTTATAAATACTTTCTATGGCGGTATTTAATATTGCTGTAAATTCTTCTTCTGATTGCTTAGCACTAAGGCCTTGCGTTAACGCACGAGAAAAGCTTGCGATCATTTTAGGATTAGCGGCAACTTTCTTATTGGCTTGTTCTCGATCATAACCACCTGATAATGCAACTACTTTAATGGTGTTTTTATGGTTAATACAGCTATCATAAAAATTGTCGGTGTTAGGTAATGTTAATTTGAGCATGACTTTTTTATCGTCAGGTAACTTATCTAGTTGGTTAAGTAATGCTGATTTAAGTAACGCTTCGGCTGATGATTTTTCAGGGCTGTTAATATCAATTTCAGGCTCTATTATTGGAGTTAGGCCTTTTGCTAATATTTGTTTTGCAATCTCAAACTGTTGGGCAACAACATCATTAATGCCTTGTTGGTTAGCTAATTTAATAACAGAGCGCATTTTTGTTCCAAACACCCCTTGAGAAACCGCTTTATCCAGTAATGAATCTAGCTCTGGCATGGCTTTCATTAACTGCACATCATTTTTCTCTTCACAAAGTCCTTTATCTACTTTTAGAAAAGGAACAACTTGTTTTTCTTCCCACAAGTATTGCGCTGAAGGCTTACCTGAAAACTCTCTATCTAACGTATTTTCGAATAATATAGCGCCCAAAATACGTGTGCCGGTAAAAGCAGGGTTAGTGACGATACGAGTGCGCATTTTATGCACTAAGTCATACATTTGTTCATCATTAGAGAATTCATTTTCCTCTATGCCGTATAAAGCTAAAGCTTTTGGTGTACTACCGCCACTTTGATCAAGCGCGGCGATAAATCCATGTTCTGTGATAACCTTTGTAAGCATTGATGCCATACTTGAAGCATTTAAAGCCATATAATTCTCCTTCAGGTTTGAGCTTCATTTTGCTTTAAGCTCTGTTAGTTGGGGTGCGTTAACTTACTCATTTTTTGTATAGACTGTTGAGTATAGTTGATTGTATTCATTCTTTAAAAATTAGGCTTAATTGTTAAAGAATGAATACAAGTAGCAAACTTCACTGTAAATAAACTGTGTGGAAGTTCGCTACTTGAAAATGTCTATTGCTCTTTAGCTCTTTGTTCTAGAATTTCTACAGCTGGTAATTTTTTGCCTTCTAAAAACTCTAAAAAGGCACCACCACCAGTAGAAATATAAGAAACTCTATCTTTAATATTATATTTATCTACAGCGGCTAATGTGTCACCGCCACCTGCAATTGAAAAAGCAAAGCTATCAGCTATCGCGTTAGAAATAACTTCTGTACCTTTAGCAAATGCATCAATTTCAAATACGCCAACAGGACCATTCCATAAAATAGTACCGGCTGTTTTTATTATTTCAGCAACTTTAGCTGAAGTTGCTGGGCCGTAATCGATAATATCATCTTGTGCATCAACGTCTGATGATGATTTTATTTCTGTTACTGAATCATGTTTCCAATCGCTAAAACCATCACGAGTAACGGTTACATCATCAGCAAATACAATTTCTGTTTGCTTACAAAGGCGTTGAGCCTCAGGAATTAAGTCAGGTTCATATAGTGATTTACCTACTTCTTTGCCCGCAGCAGCAACAAATGTATTTGAAATACCGCCACCAACAACTATTGTGTCGGCGATTTTTGATAACGCATCTAAGACAGTTAATTTAGTTGATACTTTTGAACCACCTACAATCGCAACCAATGGGCGAGCAGGGTTGTCAATAGCTTTAGCTAAGGCAGCTAATTCATTAACTAATAATGGACCTCCACAAGCAATAGGAGCATATTTAGCAACACCATGAGTACTTGCTTGCGCACGATGTGCTGTACCAAAAGCATCCATTACAAATACATCACAAAGGTTTGCTAATTGTTTAGCGAGAACGTCATCATTTTCTTTTTCGCCTTTATTAAAACGAACATTTTCAAAAATAACAAGTTCTCCTGATGCTACATCAACGCCTGATAAATAATCTTTTACCAAGCGCACAGGGTAGTTAATAGCACCAGCTAAATAGTCAGCAACAGGTTTAAGTGAGTATTTATCTTCAAACTCTCCTTCAGTAGGTCGGCCAAGGTGTGACATAACCATCACTTTAGCGCCTGCCTCTAAGGCCTGAATTATTGTTGGTAATGCGGCTTGTAAACGAGCATCAGAGGTAATTACTCCATCTTGAACCGGCACGTTCAAATCTTCACGTATTAAAACGCGTTTATCTGTAAGTTCCACATCTGCCATTTTGATAATTGTCATTTCTACTCCAAATAAATAATAATCTTGTTAACTAACACAAGTTAGTCGTTCTCTAATAAGTCTGTTGTTTTCAATGAAAATTCTGCAAGTAAATCGTGAATGAATCGATTTAATTCTCCTGCCATTAGTGAAAAGTCTGCGTCAAGCTTAGCAACAATATCATCGCTGTCGATATCGTCATTTTGTTCTTGAATCACGTCAAAAAACTTTATACGTTTAATAGATAAATCATCACAAAGTATAAATGATAATGATTCATCCCATTCAAGAGCCACTTTTACCATATATTTATCAGCATCTAAGTGAGACTTTATTTCGTCGCTGTCTAAATCTTGATTTTTTACTCTGATGACAGCACCATCGTCACCTAGTGCATTAAATTCAGCTTCCATACCTAATTGAAACTTAGGGCCTAAATCTTTTTTTACCAACCAATCTGTCATTGTTTCGTCAGCTTGGACGTCCGGCTCTAATGTAGTGACAGGTAGTGTGCCTAATACTTTACGGAGTAAGGCAAGTAAATCTTCTGCTTTACCGCGAGCACTTGCATTAATAACGATAATGTTATCTTTAGGACTAATGTAGGCGTGAGTATCTGAAATACGAGAAAAAGCGCGAGGTAATAATTCGAAAACAATATCTTCTTTAAATTGTTCTTTTTCTTTTTTTGTTGCCCCGCGACCTTGCTCCTGCTCAAGCAAAGCGACTTTTTCTTCTATCATATCTTTGATCACAGGGGCAGGTAATATCTTTTCTTCTTTTCGTGCACATATTAAAAAATTTCCATTCGCACTATGTACACTGGTATCACCATGTTTTCCTAAGGCATTCACCCAGCCAAAGTGTGATACTTCTGTTGAGCCACAAGGAGTGAAAAGGTGTTCACTCAGGTGTTTTTCTAAATCTTCCTCTGAATGTTCAAATGGACGAGTAAAGGCGAAAAAATATAGGTTCTTAAACCACATAAAAGGATCCTAGCTTGGGTGCTCACCTAATGTATACGGAGTGAGGCTGATTTTTAAAAAAGCCATATTACCTGAAAAAAAGCAGTGGATCATTAGCATTCAATAAAACTTATGTCTAAGCAAGTTTAAAAATTATATTTTCACTGGCAGCTAAGTGAGGTAAGTGTCGGTTATGTACGCATATCTGGTATTTCTATATGGTAACTCAGGCCTTTATTTATTTCACTATGCGCGGTAATTGTGCCATTTAAGGTATCTGTTACTAAGTTTTTAATAATATGAGTTCCTAATCCTGTTCCGCCTTTATTCGATTTTGTTGTATAAAATGCATCAAATAATTTTTCCTTGGTTTCTTCGCTAAGGCCATGCCCATTATCTTTATAGTCAATTAGTAATTTATGATGATAATACTTCACATCAATAGTTATTTGTCCACGGTTGATTTGCTCAAAACCATGAATGATAGAGTTAATTATTAAGTTGATTAGTATTTGGGCAATAGCGCCAGGATGACTACATATGTCAATATTCTCATCACAATCTACTTTAATGGAATGACTCGTTTTCTTCAATTTAGGGTGTATAGATTGGATAATTTCATCAATATAATTAGAAACATTTATTAAACGAATTTTGTCTCTCGTTTGATCGGTAGCTATATGTTTAAAGCTTGTGACTAATTCAGAGGCTCTATGAAGGTTGTTATTTAATAGTTTGGTACTATTTAAAGCATTTTGGATAAAGCTTTCGATACTTTTTCTTGATATTTTGTTTTCATCTAGGCTCTGTTGTAAATGAGATATTTGCTCAGATAAGTAACTTGAAGAGGTAATACTAATACCAATAGGCGTGATTACTTCATGAGATATTTCGGCGGAAAGCTCACCAAGTGATGCCATTTTCTCCGCTTCTAATAATCTTTCTTTAGCTTTATTTAATTCTTTAATTGAATGAATTAAATCTTTATTCGTGGTTGTTAGTGTTTTTTCTGTTTTGCTGTGACGTAGGTTTTCTTCTTGTAAGGTTTTCTTTTGCTCTCGTAACTCTTTTTGCTGCACTTCCATTTTTAGCATAGTGCTGCTTAATGAAGATGTTTTTCTGGCAACTTCTTGTTCAAGTAAAAGATTGTTTTCGTCAATTTGTTCTTTAGCTTTATCTGTTTCTAATTGGGATTGTGCTAACTTCTCTTTGAATTCTACTAGTTCATTGATTAAATTGTTGTAGGCATCCTCAAGCACATTTAATTCATTTTTTTCATAATTCATTGAATGAAGTTTAGAGGCTTCAGGATCATCTAAGTCTATCTGGCTAATTTGTCGTGTTAACTCTTTCAGCGGCGTGGTTAATAGCTTATTAAAGGCCAAGGTGAATAGAAATACTAGAAATGCCGTTTTAACAATAGCATTACCAATAAGAAAATAGAGGCCAACTTCAATTCGGCTAAATATTACAGCGTTGCTAGATAATAAGGTAACACGGCCTACAGAGGTTGTTCGGCCAGAAAATTCGAACACAAGAGGAAATGAGTGACCAAATAAGCCTTCGGTAACCGAACTTATGCCTTCAGAGGCATCATCTAATGCCATATTACGAATACTGGATTTTTCAGGAGAAATAACTTCGCCTAATTGGGTAATTATATTGTTTGATTCATCAGTAACTGTAATCCCTTTAATCATAGGAATGGCAACAAGCCCTTCTGAAATATCAATAACTTGTTGATTGTTTAATTCCCAAACGGCTCGGGTCAAGCTACCACTAATGGTTTTCTCTAAGGTAAGCAGCTCACTATTGATATGATTTTTAGTGTTAAAATACTCGGCAATAATTTGAATGCCTGTAACACCCACTGTTAATATAAAGTAAAAGGAGAGCACTCTGGTTAGCAATTTTCGAGATAGGCTCTTAACTTTCATATAATTTTATTTCATTTGTTAGATTGTCATATTAATGACTTTAACGACTTTTATTGAAAGGATAAAGTTTTTTACATAAATATTATGAATTTGGTTGAAGTTACCGAGGTTATCTAAATTAGGTTAGTGAATTATCTTGTCATATTTTTGTAATATAAAGTGATTGTGGCCTTATAATGTCATATTATGTAATAAAAATGATAGATATATAGCCTAAAAAGACAGGAATCTTTTTTAGGCTGAAAAGGCATATAGATGAAATTAATAAGAAGTACCCTTGGCTTAATGTTGTGTTCAGTTGGTATCAGCTCGGCTTATGCCGCTAATGTTGATATTTATGGTCGAGCAAATGTCTCAGTACAATCTTCTGATGATGGTGAAGGCCGCTATAGCGAACTTAAAAGTAATGCTTCTCGTATAGGTTTTAAAGGTAGTCATGATTTGAATGACGACCTAGAAGTTGTCTATCAAGCTGAGTTTCAGATAGATATTGATGGTGATGCCGATGATACTTTTACTGCACGTAATCAGTTTATCGGTTTAAAAGGCTCTTTTGGTGAAGTGTTACTTGGTAAAAACGATTCTATATTGAAACAATCTCAAGGTAAAACTGATTTATTTAGTGACTTAAATGGTGATATTAAAACACTTTGGGCGGGTGAAAATCGTTTGAGTGATACTGTTACTTATAAGTCCCCTAAATTTAATGGTTTCCAATTAGGTGTAACCTATATGTTGGAGGATTCAGTAGATAGTGAAGACGCACTATCTATCGGGGCTTTTTATGGTGATAAAAACCTGAAAAAATCTCAGCTATATGCAGCAATCGCTTATGATGCTGAGGTTAAAGGTTTTGATACGTTCAGAGCGACGGTACAAACTAAAATTTCAGATGTTATTGTAGGGTTGGTAATTCAAAATCAAGAGGATATTGATACCGGTGCTGAAATGGATGGCGTGATGATTTCAGCTAAATATACTATTGGTGCTTCAACGCTTAAAGGTCAATATCAGATGGCTGATTATAAAGGGAGTGAGAAGAATTCTGGCCTAACTGCTGGCATTGATTATAAGCTAGCAAGTAATACGAAACTTTATGCTTTTTATACAAGGTTTGAGCTGAAAACTGAAAATCAGGATGCTGATTATTTAGGTGTGGGTATTCAATATGACTTTTAATGTCAACTTTATATAAGATTAGCGTTGTATTTTAGAGGGCGTGTGTAAGTTATCAGGGGGATATTCTTTTAGGGAGTCATGACCGTTTGATAAGATATTAACATTATGCATGAACAGTCATTAACGGATGGATATTTACAGTAGTTTTTCATAAAAAAGTCGCATTGCGGCTTTTTTTGTTTTTTAAGTGAGTATTTAAGTAGATAAAACGTACTAAGTGGTTACTTAAGGTAAGTAATTAAGTATTTCACTTAGTTTATTGTCACAAAAGTGTCATTTTTGTTGTGCATAATAGCAACATTGAAAATTACGTGACGTAAATATATTTTAAGGTATATGTATGAGTGGTTACATTTTAGTTGTTGAAGATGAAACTCCAATCAGGGAAATGATCACCTTTGTTTTAGAACAAAATGGTTTTAACTCGGTCGAAGCTGTTGATATAAAAGAAGCGAAAGAAAAAATTGTTGAGCCATACCCTGATCTAATTTTACTTGATTGGATGTTACCTGGCGGAAGTGGTGTCAAGTTAGCTAAAGAATTAAAACAAGGAGAATATAGTCGTAATATTCCTATTATCATGCTGACCGCTCGTGCTGATGAAGATGATAAAGTGAAAGGCCTTGATGCAGGTGTTGATGACTATGTTACTAAACCTTTTTCACCTAAAGAATTGATTGCCCGTATTAAAGCCGTAATTAGACGTGTGTCTCCGACATTACTAGCTGAAAAAGTAGAGTTTCATGGTTTAAAGTTAGATCCTGTATCTCATCATGTCACTATCAATGAAGATGCCTTAGATTTGGGACCAACAGAGTTTCGATTATTGCATTTCTTTATGACTCATACAGAACGTGTTTATTCACGCGAACAACTGCTGGATAATGTCTGGGGAACCAATGTTTATGTTGAAGATAGAACCGTTGATGTTCATATCCGACGTTTAAGAAAAGCTATTTCAGGCGCGGGCCATGAAGATTTTATTCAAACTGTCCGTGGTGCAGGTTACCGCTTTTCGGGTAAAACAGTCCAAAAGTCTAAAAACTAAATATTGTTGTCAAACAATATGATTAATAACCAACATAGCAAGTATAAATAATGCAAACTCATTTAAATATTGAAGATAAGTCAGACTTTCGTTTTCACTCAGGAATAGAGGCTTTACCTGATGCAGCGCTTATCTTATCTAACGATTTATTAATTGTTTCGGGTAATAAAAAGGCACAGCGTTTACTGGGTGTTAATTTTCCTGATGACATTGGTAAGCATATTGAGCAGTTACTTATTGATCCTGTATTGTCAGAATATTTATCCCAAGATAATTTTGAATCACCTTGTTTAATTACTTCACCTATTAATGATGAGCTACAACTTGAAATATCAGTAATGTCTTTTGGTGGGGAACGTGTTTTTTTAATGTCTCGTGCTATTGCTAAATATCACCGTATGAAAAAAATGCGACGCGAGTTTGTAGCTAATGTGTCTCATGAACTTAAAACGCCACTCACGGTTGTTCGTGGTTACGTTGAAATGATTCAGGAAACTGAATATGCGTTAGACTCCCATTGGCAAAAAGTATTTTGTACCATTGAGGGGCAGGTATCTCGAATGGAGCGCTTGGTTGAACAATTACTGAGTTTGTCTAAAGTAGAAAATAATCGTGATGATGATGCGATGAAGCCTGTTGATATGCCAAGCCTTATCGAAAATCTTGTTGAAGATGCAAAGTGGCTAAATCAAATAAAACAGCATGAAATTCGTACTAATATTACCCATGGTATCGGTATTTATGGTATTGAAACTGAATTGAAAAGTGCGTGTACCAATTTAATTTCTAATGCCATTGCTTATACTCAACCTCACGGCACTATTGAAATTAGTTGGCAAAAAAATGGCGATAAAATGATATTTAGCGTCAAAGATAATGGCGATGGTATTAAATCTGAACAATTAAATCGATTAACAGAACGTTTTTATCGTATTGATAAGTCTCGCTCTCGCGATACCGGAGGCTCAGGACTAGGGTTAGCAATAGTTAAACATGTATTACTTCACCATAAAGCTGAATTAGTGATTACCAGCAAATGGGGAGAAGGCAGCGAGTTCTCTATTTATTTTGATGAAAGTTCAACCCATTAGTTAGTTTAAATTTAAAGAGTAACAACTGCTTTTTAAAATACACCTTGTATATCCTGCTCAGGCGACTGAAGTCGCCCCTACAAACGCCCCTACAAAAACGCCCATATAGAAAACGTCCAACGAAAGAATTAATTATCATCACCGTAGGGGCGAATTTATTCGCCCGATAAAGAATAAACCCTACGAAGGAGTTGAATATAATTATCGTAGAGGCGAATTTATTCGCCTAATACAGAAAACGACCTACGAAGGAATTGATTATTATCACCGCAGAGGCGAATTTATTCGTCTAATAATGGGATATAACATAATACAGCGTTATCGGCGTTTATTGTGCTCAGGCGACTGAAGTCGCCCCTACAAAAACGTCCTACGAAGGAGTTGATTATCATCACCGTAGGGGCTAATTTATTCGCCCGATAAAGAATAAACCCTACGAAGGAGTTGAATATAATTATCGTAGAGGCGAATTTATTCGGCTAATAATGAGAATAACATAATACAGCGTTATTGATGTGTATTGTGAACAGGCGACTGAAGTCGCCCCTACAAACGCCTCTACAAATGCCCGGACATTATTTTAATAACCAATTAGGAATTATATCTTGAGCAATAACTTCTTCATAACTTAAACGCGATTTAATCACTGCGAATTGTTTATCATTAACCATGATTTCAGGTGCGTTGAGGCGAGTGTTATAGGTTGAAGACATAACAGTACCATAGGCGCCACAGCTTAAAATACCAATGAGATCACCTGCTTTTGCAGTCGGTAACTCTCTATTTTTCGAGAAGGTGTCGCCAGTCTCACAAACCGGACCAACAATATCGTAATGGGAGGTTTCTGTTATAGCATTACTAATTGGTTTTATTTGATGATAAGCATCATACATACTTGGTCTAACAAGGTCATTCATACCAGCATCTAAAATTAAAAACTGTCGCTCTTCCCCTTTTTTAACATAAACAACACTTGATACAAGTACACCTGCATTCCCAACAATTGACCTGCCTGGTTCAATAATTATTTTACAATCTAAATGGCTAAGGCAATGTTTAACTATGGTTGCATAAGCATTTTTGTCAGGTTCAATCTCATCTTCACTGTAATCTATGCCTAAACCGCCACCAATATCAATAATAGAGATTTTATGTCCATCAGCTTTTAACACAGTAACAAATTCTGCAACCTTATTGAACGCTTCTTCGAAAGGTACTAGATCTATTAATTGAGAGCCAATATGCACATCGACACCCTGAACGATGATATTTGGTAATGAAGCAGCATAGCGATAAACCTCTCTCGCTTTAGCTATTGGAATACCAAACTTGTTTTCTGATTTTCCGGTGGTTATTTTTTCATGTGTTTTAGCACAAACATTAGGGTTTACTCTAAGTGAAATCGCAGGAGACTTATTTTTTCTAGCGGCTATTTGACTAATTAATAATAACTCAGGCTCAGACTCAACGTTAAACTGAAAAATATCATTATCCAGGGCCAAGGATATTTCAGCTTCAGTTTTAGCTACACCTGAAAAGACAATTTTATTAGCAGGTATACCGGCACTTAATGCTCTTCTTATTTCACCTTCGGAAACCACATCAGCCCCAGCACCTAAGTCGGACAGTGTTTTTAATATTGCTTGATTAGAATTTGCTTTTACCGCATAACATATCATTGTATCTAAATCGCTGAAGGCGGCTTCGTATTCTAAGTAAGCAGCCTTAATGGCAGAATAAGAATAACAATAAAAAGGTGTAGGAATGTCCTTAGCTATGGACTCTACCGACACATTTTCTATATGCATTTGATTGTCGATGTACGAAATGTGAGGTTTTATTTTCATAAATAATTCATTATTGATTTTAATATGAGAATAATATATTTCTTTTTAGGTTGGTAAGCAAGGGATACTATTATTCATTATTTTCTTCTAGTAATGAAAAGACAAAATCAACCATTTCAGTTTGTACTGATAGGTGATCTTCACCAAAACCATTATTGACTCTTTCTGCTTCCACATTGATATAACGATAGCCTTTCATTTCAGCATACACAGATAACGAACCATCGTCTTCTGATGGATCGTAAGCGACTTGTGGGTTTTGCAATACGGCATTCCATCCATGTTCTTTTGCTGCTTCAAAGTCTTTTCTATCGGTCATGAAATATAAGTCATCTTCATCATAGGAGCCATGAGATACATCAATTAAATAGTTAGCCCCGCTAGAAAATTTTTTTTGATAACGAATAATAGAGACATCACCAACACCATTTTTACCGTCATTTTCATAACCATTAGTGTTGTTATGCATAGCAACTAATGCCGTTGGCTTTTGGTTTCCGTTTAGCGCTTTGAGTACAAATTTGCTGAGATTTTCCGCTAATTGCTCGGTTTTATTAACCAAGTTTTTTTGTTCAGCAATAGTTGGATTTAATTTTTTTATACTTTCTATGCGTCCATGTGACGTAAAGATACGGTTGGGATCTATTTTTACTTTTGTGCCGTCAATATTTAAAGTAATAAGGCGTTTACCATCTTGCCTTAAAATAATAAACACCCCACCTTTATCAACGACTTGCTTAGCAACATATTGATTGGCAACAAACTCTGTTTCGTGTGGAGCAAAAAAGACCCAGTCTTTAGTTGAATGGGGATCACCAACAACTTCTAAATAAATATCAGATTGTTGGGGGAAAACTAGCGCTTGAGATAATACGAATAGTAAATTATGCATAAAGTACTCTAGCTAACTGCTGTTTCAGTTAATATTAATCGCTTGTTGGTTGCATCAAGTTTTGCCATAGCGCCAACAGGTATTGTCGATATATCATCAATATGCCCGATCATTAGGCCTTTTAATACTGGAATATTTAAATCGCCTAAACGCTCTTTAATTACTTCTTCGATACTTAATGAGTTTCCTGTTGCGGTGCAATCGGTACATTTACCAAAAACAATACCAGCGAGCTTATCTAATCGACCAGAGATTTTTAAGTGCGTTAACATACCATCAACGCGATAGGGCGCTTCCTCGACATCTTCTAAAAATAAAATTTTATCGGTGTAATCTGGTTCAAAAGGGGTGCCTATTAATTTCACCATCAAAGAAAGATTTCCGCCAATAAGTTGCCCATGTGCGACCCCTTTATTGATTAATGTTAGCCTATTGTCTTTTTCCGCTTGGCCTTCTTTTGCTTCAAAAAGAGGTGGTGTTCCAAGGTCTATATTCGCTTTGGGAGTAAATAATACATCTTTAAAACTTTTTAAGGTGTATTCAGTGAAATTTTGTTTGGCAATAGGTCCATGAAAAGTCACTAAACCGGTACGAGCATGAATTGCATTTAATAGTGCTGTTATATCACTGTATCCGATAAGTGCTTTGGGATTTTTTGCGATAAGATCATAATCTAAATAGGGCAAGATTTGAGGAGATCCGTAGCCACCTCGTAGACAAAAAATACCATCAACATTTTTGTCTTTGAACATGTTATTAACATCCCAAGCACGATTTTTATCACTACCTGCAAGATATCCTTTACGCTCAAAAATATATTTGCCCTGTTTTACTTTGAAACCAAAAGATTTAAGTACATCAATGGCGAAATGAATTTCCTCATCTTCCCATGTGTTACTGCTAGGAGTAATTAAACCTATGGTATCTCCTGCTTTTAAACGCTTAGGTTTTATTTGAGAGTGAGCATTAGCGCTAGTGTTTGATGTTGTCTTAGCGTTGCTAATATTAGGTAGCAAACTGGTAGCAATAGCAGAGCCTATTATTGCTCTTATAAAGTTTCGTCTTTGAGTCATGATTATTCCTACTTTTTTAACTTAATAATAAAATAGTATCACATAGAAAATAAATTATTACAGGGTTTTTATTTTTTTTGAATTTTATATTGCTGGAAATTTAAAAAGAAGTGATTCTATTTATTTTAACTACTACAGTATTTTATTTAACTTTCTGTTTTTATAGGTTTTAATTATGTGTTTTTATAGTATTAATAATTTAATTTTATAAAAAAATAAACTTATATGTGACTTTTTTATTGTTTTAACCGTTGTGGGTTTATCAGAGGATAAATTATTACTCTGAGATTTTTGTCCTACATAGACTTGATTTTATTAAAAAATTTCAAGTGGTTTATGAGTCGTTATTAAACGTTATTCATTGATGATTAATATAATAAAAAAGGAAGTTATGAAAAATTCATATTATTTAGTTTTTTTTATTGCACTTTTTAGCGCCAATATTTTTGCTGCTGATGTGCTTGTATCAACACTAGAAGATACTCCAGATCCCGCGCCTCGTGGTGGGGAAATCAATTATGCTGTTAAGGTGAGTAACAATGCCAGTGATACAGCAAATGATGTAACCTTGGTTTTTCCTTTACCAGCAACGACCACTTTTGTATCAGTTGATAATGGTAGCTGTGTTCATGATTTAGCTACACCCGGTACAGTAAATTGTGCTTTTGGTACTTTGGCAGGCTTGGCTGATATCGATGTAAATATCGTTATTAAGACGAGTGCTAGTACAGGAGCAGATATAGCGGTTACCGCAACAGCGGGAACTTCGTCTAGTGATATTAATTCTGGAAATAATAGCTCAACTCAAAATACCACTATTGATAATGGTGCAGATCTCAGTTTAACAATGAGTGATAGCGCTGACCCTGTTATTGCTGGCGGTGAATTTTATTACACATTAATTGTTAATAATGCCGGACCTAATGATGCTGAAGATATTAAAGTGATTAATACTTTACCTAACGGCGTTAGTTATGTTTCATACAGCGGCTCGGGATGGAGCTGTGGTAGTGCAAGTCAGTTAGTCACATGTACCCGAAACTCTTTGATTAATGGTACCAATGCTCCTGCGATTATTATTAATACCAAGGTTGAAGGAGCTATTACAGGTACTATTACTAACAGCGCTACTGTCTCAACTGAATCATTAACGACTAAAGACCCTATTGATAATAACAATACGACAACAGAAAACACTGTCATTAATCCCGGTACTGATCTCAGTATTACTAAAACAGTCGCATCGCCAATTATTGGCGGTGAAACCGTTACATTTACTTTATCTCCTCGCAATAATGGTCCATTTGATGCCAGTAATATAACGGTTGTTGATACCTTACCGAGTGATTTTACGTTTATAAGTGCTATCGGCACCGGTTGGAGTTGTTCTGGCACCGCTGGTACTGCTAACCCGGTAACATGTACTCGAACTTCTTATGCTGTCGGTACAACTGATAATATTATTATTACAACTAATGTCCCTCCCACAGGAGTAAATGTTGTTAATAGCGTCGTGATTGATGCTGATAATGATGATCCTATTGCAAGTAATAATACTGACTCAGTCACGTTTGATGTTGTTGCTGATGGCGCTGATTTAGAAATTTTTAAAACTAAAGGACCAAATCCTGTCGCACAAGGCTCTAATATGACCAGTACTCTGCGAGTCAAAAACAATGGACCTAGAACCACTACAGGTATCGTGACAATCGTTGACATCCTAGATGTGAATGAAAGCTATGTTTCTTCTTCTGGAACAAACTGGACTTGTGCTGTTACAGGATCTGGCCCTGAAGTAGTTACCTGTGAATATAGTAATCAATTATCAAATGGAAATTTTTCAACTTATTTATCTATAGTAACAACCGCAAATGCTGCAGGTACGTTAACTAACAATGCTTGTGCTACAGATGAAGATAATGGTACAACATTAGGCCAAGATGACCCTGTTGATCATAATCACTGTACTGGTGCAGGAGTAGAAAGTACGACTTTAATTGCTGACTTAGGTATTACTAAAAGTGTTAGCACAACCAGCGGTACAAATGATGTACTAGAAACAACGGAAAGCCAAGCAACTTATACATTAACAGTAACTAACTATGGTCCGAATACACTGAGTGGAACGGATAATGATGCCGTAGTAGTGACGGATGATATTCCTGGTTATTTATCAAATATTATTAGTGCTTCGCCTAATGAAACACCAATAGTAGTGACTGATAATTCAAGTAAATTCGATTGTACCGTCATTAATGGCACAGTGCGTTGTGAATTGAAAAATGGTTCTACTATGGCCATGAGTGATGTTTCAATTTTTACCATTACGGTTGATCGACCTTTAGCTGATGGCCTTTTGACGAATACTGCAGAAGTGGATTCCGCTGTATTAGGTGATAATAACCCAAATAACAATAGTGCCAGTATCAATTTAACGGTAGATCCTATTGCTGATGTTGAGATGACAGCATTAACTATTAACCCCAACCCAGCAAAAGCGGGTACAGATGTTACCAAGGTACTTACTTTTAGAAATAATGGCCCATCACAAGCCGAAGGCGTTGTGGTAACCCATACTTTTGATCCTGATGCTGGTTTTACTTACGATCTAATTTCAGCGGTTTCTACACAGGGTAGCTGTGATCCGCTTAGTGGTAATGTGCTCACGTGTACTATCGGTACTTTAAATCGTAATGAAACTCATACTATTACACTCAATGTACGACCAAGTTGGGAAAATACTAACTCAGATTGGACATTAGGTAATGCTTCTGAAATTAAGACGACAACAGTAGAGAGCGATCTGACTAATAATGATAAAAGTAATAATTTAATCATTAAATCAGCAGAGTTAGATTTACTCATCAATACCACGGATGTCGAAGACCCTATAAGCTGGACTCCAACTCCTGCCGCATTCCCAGCAACGACTGATAACGTTATTCGTTATAAAATGGAAATTACCAATCGTGGTCCTTCTGTCGCTACTAGTGTCTATTTTGACGCCATATTGGCACCTGAAGCTGGTAAACAATTTACTTTTTTATGTGATGATGCAAGTAATAGTAGCTGTATTGGCGCTACTGCAATTTGTGATAATGTAGGAAGCTCGGTAACGGGTGCTACTACCATGACAATGCATTGTGAATTACCCGCAACTACTCAGTTAGAGGCTAATGATACATACACGCGTTATTTATTCTTTAAGGCTGATACTCAACCTAAGCCAACAGGCGATACCGTCACTATTACTCCAACAGTCGGCTCTAATGAAACCGATACTAATTTAGGTAATAATACAGAAGATGAAAGTACCTCGTTACGGATTCAACTCGATTTAACGGTTGATATTACGCCGTCTAAAACCTCGGTCACTGTATATGAACCTTTTAATTGGACCATGATAGTGGCTAATGATGGTCCTGGGGATAGTGCAGATTCAGAACTAACTAATAATTTACCTGCAGGCATGGAATTAACTGGACCACCGGTTCCTGCTCAGGGTAGTTGTACTGGAGCGGCTAATGATACAAGTTTTGTTTGTGATTTGGAGACCATCAATAATGGTGGCAATGTAATAATTGACGTGCCAGTCCGCTTTATTACTTATCCTCCAGGTGGAACGAGTACCAATACAGCGACTATTACCACCGCCGGTTTCGATTCTGATAGCACTAATAATACTGATAGTGACATAGTGCTGGTTACAAAATCGTCTATTGCTGGTCAGGTTTATGCAGACTTTAATGATGATGGGATAGTAGATGGTAATGAAGAAGGTATTGCCGGGGTTACACTTAACTTAAGTGGTACCGATCTTTATGGGAACATTGTTAATTTAAGCGAAACCACGGATGTCGATGGTAATTATTTATTTGATAACCTTATTCCTAGCAATGCTGCTGGTTATAATATTAGTGAAGTTCAGCCTAGTAGTTTTGATGACGGTTTAGATAATGCTTCAGGAAGTTTGGTTACTAATAGTCGTAGCACAGACAACATCAACGGTATTGATTTAATTGCCGATACCAATTTAGAAAACTATAACTTTGGTGAATTATATAAAGGTAGCTTAAGTGGTTTTGTTTTTGGAGATATGGATCAAAATGGCCTTAAAGATATTGGTGATAACGGGATTGCAGGTGTTACGTTAACTTTAACGGGTACTTCTAGTAATGGAGAAACACTTAATCTAGTACAACAAACCGATGCTGATGGTAAGTATCTTTTTACCAACTTACCACCAAGTAATGCTACGGGTTATATAGTCACAGAAACACATCCTACTAATTATCTTGATGGTCAAGAAAGTATCAATGGTGTTGTACAGGCAAATAGTGAGAGTAGTGATAGTTTAACTGCTATTCAAATAACCCTAACGAGTCAACTTGAAAATTATAATTTTGGAGAATGGTCAACGGCTTCAATTTCGGGTTATGTTTTTGTTGATGACAATAATAATGGTCAATACTCTATCAATAAACGGGCTTTAGCTGGGGTTGAATTAACGTTATCAGGTAAAAATATTTCTGATATTGCAGTAACACGAACCACCACAACCGATGCCAATGGTTTTTATTATTTTGGTCTATTAGATGCGAGCGATAGTAATGGTTATCAAATTACTGAAACACAGCCCGCTGATTATAACGATGGTTTAGATAGTATATCTGGCGTTGTTATAACCAGTAGCCGTGGTAGCGATATATTAACGGGCCTTAAATTAATTGCGAACCAAGAGCTTACCAACAATAACTTTGGTGAAGTCTATAAAGGTCAATTAAGTGGTTTTGTTTTTATTGATGCTAACCAAGATAGCCTTAAAAATAATAATGAAACAGGGATCGCTAATGTTGAAATGACATTGGTTGGTACGAGTTTATATGGAGAGACGATAAACCTAGTTCAGAAAACAAATGCTAATGGTTATTATCTCTTTACCCAATTACCACCAAGTAACGCATCTGGTTATCGCTTAATAGAAACGCATCCTGCTGACTATCTTGATAATAAAGAGAGTATTGCCGGTATCGTCGTTGCTAATAGTGAAGCGAGTGATACCTTAGACGCTATTCAAATTAACTTAAACAGTAAGCTAGATAATTATAATTTTGCTGAGTGGGCTATTGCGGCTATTACGGGTACTGTTTTTGTTGATGCTGATGCTGATGGTATTTATTTAGCTAATTCAAAAGATGAAGTAGGTATAGCAAACGTTAGTCTTACTTTAACTGGTAAAGATAATGTTGGTGCAGTTGTCGAGCGTCATACAACGACAGATGCAAATGGCTTATACCTATTTGATTTATTACAACCTAGTGATGAGAACGGCTATCAAATTAGTGAAGTACAGCCAAAAGATTATATCGATGGCTTAGACAGTATTGCAGGGGTAATTGTTGCAAACAGTCTTGCTTCAGATAATTTGACTGGCTTAGTGCTAAAAGCAAAGGTGACGTTATCAAACAATAATTTTGGTGAGTTATATCAAGGTAGTTTAAGTGGTGTTGTTTTTGTTGATAACAATAAAAATGGTCTTAAAGATACCACTGAAAGTGGCTTAGCTAATGTTGAATTAACATTAACGGGTACCAGTAAAAACGGACAAGTGATCAATTTAGTTCAACAGACTGATGCCGATGGTCAATATCACTTTACGCAATTACCACCAAGTGATGCTGCTGGCTATAGCTTGATAGAAACGCATCCAACTGAATATCTTGATGGCCAAGAAAGTATTGCTGGTGTGATTGTTCCTAATAGTCAAGGTAGCGATATAATCACGAACATTAAAATCACATTAACCAGTAAGTTAGAAGCGTATAATTTTGCTGAATGGCCAATTGCTTCTATTGCCGGTGTTGTTTTTATTGATGCTAATGCCGATGGCCTTTATACAGCCAGTGAAACAGGTATTGCCAATGTCAACCTTACCTTAACAGGCAAAGATCACTTAGGTAGTAGTGTTTCTCGTACTGTAAAAACGGATGACGAGGGGAGATATTTATTTGACTCATTAGACCCGAGTGATGTCAACGGTTATCAAATTAGTGAAGCACAGCCTACTGAATACTTAGATGGCGCAGAAAGTATTGGCCAGCAAATTATTGCTGATAGTTATCAAACTGATAGCATTATTGACATACAACTTGCATCAAACACACAGCTTGAAAACTATAACTTTGCCGAGTTAGAAGGTGCGTCACTCAGTGGTGAGGTTTGGGTTGATGAAAATGATAATGGTGAACGTGATGAAAACGAATTACTAACGATTGCGGATGTCACTATCACATTAACAGGCCTTGAATCTTGGCAAGAAGATGAAAATGTTGAATATACTCAAGTAACCGATAGTGAAGGTAAGTATAACTTTGTCGGATTACGTGCAGGCACTTATGTTCTTAGCCAAACACAGCCTGCAGCATGGCACGATGGTAAGGAGCACCTCGGTAGTCTAGAGGGCGAAGTTAGCAATGATCAATTTAGTAATATTATCATTGTTGCTGGTAATAACGGCGTAGATTATAACTTTGGCGAACGAGGTAGCCTATTAAGCGGCAGAGTATTTAATGATCAAAACCGAGACGGTAACCGTTCAGAAACTGAGCCGGGTATTCCAAATGTTGTTATACAGCTTGAAGGTATCGATCTTGATGGTCATCCGGTGGTTCGCAGTGTATTAACTGGGGTTGATGGTCGTTATACCTTTGAACATTTACCATTACCTAATAGCCAAGGTTATCTGGTAACGGAAACACAGCCAAGTGATGTAGATGATGGACTAGACAGTATTGGTAGTCATGGTGGTGAGTTACACAATGATTCATTCAGCGAGATTATTTTTACTGAACATATTAGTCATCTTACTGACTATGATTTTGGCGAGTTACTTAGAGACCCCGCTAGTATCAGCGGCTTGGTATGGTTAGATAGTAACCACAACCGTGATGAAGATGAAGGTAATGGTCTTGAAGGTTGGACCGTTCAGCTTATTGATACACGAGATAATCCTAAAAATAATCAAGATATCACACCTATTGCGGTCGTAAAAACAGACAGTAATGGTCGTTATTTATTTGAAGGTTTATCACCGGGTGTTTATGAAGTGCGTTTTATGCACGAACAAAATGGTGCCATTTATGGTTATGGTGTTTCCGATGAAGCAGGTGTTGATTTATCTTTTGGTACTATTCGTAACATCACCTTAGAGGTTGGTGAGGATATTGAAAATCAAAACCTACCGATTGATCCGTCAGGCATTGTTTATGACAGTAAAACTCGAGAGCCTGTTGCGGGTGCTACTGTTCGTTTTGAAGGGCCTGCAGGCTTTGATCCAGAACGTGATTTAGTTGGTGGTTTAGATAATGTAGAACAAATCACCGGGGCAGATGGTGTTTATCAATTTCTAATTTTTAATTCTGCACCTAAAGGGGTTTACACCCTTGTCGTAACCGAACCAACGGGTTATTTACCCGGAGTATCTAGAGTATTGTTAGCGTGTACTAATACTGTCGACGTGCTTGCATCGCCAAATCCAGCGTTGGTACAACGTCAAGATAGTCCTCCTGCATTGAGTGCTAGTGTTCAAGATCCTGAAACTTGTGGTGCTACATCGGCAGATTTTTCCGACGGAGACGAAGGAACACAGTATTACTTAACTTTCAATATTGACCCGTTATTACCATCAGGCAATATTATTAATAATCATATTCCTGTTGATCCTATTGATAATGAAATGCTGGGTGTCATTAAAACGACTAACGTGAAAAATGCTTCTCGTGGTGATTTTGTTCCTTACTCTATTGTTGTCACGAATAATCAAAACTTTAGTTTGAGTCAGCTTAGTGTCATTGATCAATTGCCGCCAGGATTCAAATATGTTGAAGGCTCTGCGACTATTGACGGCGAGAAAGTTGAGCCACTTGTTACTGAACGCCAACTTATTTGGTCTGATTTAGATTTCACCCCAAATCAACAGTATCAAATTGATCTTATTACTATTATTGGAGCTGGTGTTGGCGAAGGAGAGTATGTCAATCAGGCATGGGGTGGATATTTACAAAGTCAATTAGTTGTTACTAATATTGCTGACGCGACCGTACGTATTGTGCCAGATCCGTTATTTGATTGTTCAGATATTATCGGAAAGGTATTTGATGACTTAAATGCTAATGGTTACCAAGACAAGGATGAAGCTGGCATACCCGCAGTACGTTTAGCTACGGCAAAGGGGTTAGTAGTTACTACCGATGAACAGGGTCGTTATCACATCGCTTGCGCTGGTGTACCGAATGAAATGCGCGGATCTAATTTTATTCTTAAAATTGATGAACGTACTTTACCGTCAGGTTTTAGAATCACGACTGAAAACCCAAGAGTTGTTCGTTTAACGCGCGGTAAAATGGTAAAAGCTAACTTTGGTGCGACCATTCACCGTGTTGTGCGTATTCAGCTAAGTGCTGGTGCTTTTGAAGGAGATAAGTTGAATGATGAGTCTCAACAACAATTGCAATCAGCGATTAAAGCGCTGCACTTTAAACCATCGATTTTACGTTTAGCTTATGCCAAGCATGATGAAAGTGATGACTTGATAGAACGCCGCCTAACTTTATTACGCGAAAGTAGTGAAGAGTTATGGCAAGAGTGTGACTGTCAATATGAACTGATTATTGAACAAGAAATATATCAGGATGAGGGAAATATTAACGATGTTGTTAATGTAAGGAGAGCTGGCAATGAGTAATTTAATGGTGCGTCGCAGTTTACTAGCTAGTTCAATCGCGCTTGCTATATCTACCACAATACCTGTTGTTGCTGAGCAGTTTTGTGAAGAATCCAGTGTTTGTACTTCACGTGATTCCGCCGGTCGTGTTAGTGAAGACAACAGTCAAGTACTTGTTAAAAAACAAGAGAATACAGAGAAAAATTTAGCGAGTGCATCTTGGGTTTTCCTTGGCTTGCCTGATGTACCCAATAATAGTCAGGCAACTCTTGCGCTTGAACCAAAAACGTTAGAGATGGAAAACTTACCTCAAGTTAGTTTTTCTTCAGGAAAACATGCACTGTCCAATGAATTAACATCAGTGTTTGATCAGGCTATTGAAAGCTTGAAAGGAAAGAAAAATGTACGATTACATTTTGTTGGTCATGCTGATAGCCAAGCATTAAGTACCAGAAGTCATAAAATTTATGAAAGCAATGTAGCGTTATCAATAGCTAGAGCCAAGGTAGTCGCTGAGTATTTTCAACAAAAATTGTTATTGGCTGATACCGCGATAACTATTGAAGGTAAAGGGAGTAATGAACCACTCACGTCTAATTTAACCGAAAAAGATAGAGCTCAAAATCGTCGAGTAGAATTAAATGCTTGGTTTGATGATGAGGTTGTTATACCTGAACCTATGATGTCGATGATGCGCAATGATGTTTGTCAGTTTACTAGTACAGAGGCTCGTCCTTTAGTGATTAGTATTGATGGGCAAGTATTGAACGACATAGAGCAAAGTAGTAATGCAGATCATCAACGCTGTACTGATGTTGCCTTGGATCAAGCTGATATTAAGTTACAGTATGATAATTTATCAATAAAACCAGCATTAAATATGACACCTGTGCTGCAAGAGATTGATGAACATTGGCAAATATATTGGCAAGGTTATAGCAATTATCTTAATTTTATTGATAAAGCAGAGGTACGTGTATTTAGTAATAGGCAATCATCTCAGGCTGATCCTGTTGCGATCATTTCACTTAATAAAGCACTTCAAGCTCAGTGGGCACTGCCTGATACGCCATTGGCTGAATATCATTACTTATTAAGAGTCTATGATAGTGAAGGCAATTTTGATGAAACACAACTCTCGGCTATGCCTACAAGTACACCTCTACGTCCTGATTTACCTGTAAATCAAGCAACATTAAGTGGCTATGGCGAGAGTCGACTTGTATTGCAAAATATCCCGTTAAGTGGTGGAACGTTAACGGTTAATGGCGAAAAAGTGCCAGCTGAACATCACGTTTACTTTTTAGGTCAGCAAGTACCTGTTAACGAACAAGGTGAATTTGTAAATCAACAAATAATACCTTCTGGGCAATTCAATGCGGAAGTGGCAGTACTTAATAAAGATGGTAATGGGGAACTATTTCAACGTCATCTTGAATTGAAAAAAGAGGATTGGTTCTATGTTGGCTTAGCTGATATAACCCTAGGTAAAAACTCTACCAATGGTGCGGCTAAACTTTTGACTCAGGACGATGCCTTTGATGATGACCTATTCATTGATGGACGTCTTGCCTTTTACGCAAAAGGTAAGTGGCGTGATAAATACACCATCACTACCAGCATTGATTCAACGGAAGAGCCGTTAGAAGATTTATTTTCTAATTTTGACAAGAAAGACCCAAGTAGTTTATTACGACGGTTAGAAGAAGAAAACCATTATGCAGTTTATGGCGATGATTCAACACTTGTTGATGACGCGCCTACGCAAGGTCGTTTCTATGCCAAGATAAACGATTATAAATCTCATTTAATGTGGGGTAATTTTATCTCTGATATAAATGAGACAGAATTTTCTCGTATTGAGCGCGGACTCTACGGTGCTAGTCTAGATTGGAATGGTGAAAAATTAACGGAATTTGGCGAGCGTACTACGCAAGTTGATTTATTTGCTGCTGAAGCAGGTACTAATGCCGCTTACGAAGAATTCCGTGGAACAGGCGGTTCATTGTACTATTTGGGCAATCAAGATATTAGCCAGGGCTCAGAACGTTTATCCATTGAAATACGTGATAAAGATTCTGGTTTAGTGTTAAGTTCACAGCCTTTAGTTGCGGGTGTTGATTACGATATTAATGCGATTCAAGGACGAGTTTTATTAACAACACCATTATCTTCTATTAGCCAAGATGATCAAACGGTTAGAACAGGTGGTTTATCTGGTCATTCGGCCTATTTAGTGGTTAATTATGAATATACACCGGGTTTTGATGAGTTAGATGACTTAGCGCTTGGCGGACGAATAAGCCATTGGGTTAATGATAGCTGGAAAATAGGCTTTAGTGGCAGTAAGCAAGATATGGGGATTGAAGACCACAAGTTACAAGGTCTTGATTTAACCTATCGTCACTCTGCTCAAACTTATATTAAATTAGAAGGCGCTCAAACCGAAGGGCAAGGTGTTACAAGTATTAGCTCCAATAATGGTGGCTATCACTTTGGCGACTTAACTGCGCCAGTCGCAACTGATGATAAAGCTCAGGCGTTGCGCGTCGAATCTGCATTTCTTTTTAAAGATTTAGGTTTGGACAATAATGGACGAGGAAATATCTATTGGCAAAACCGTGATGCAGATTTTTCAGGCGTTGGTCAATTTAGTCAATATGATACTGAGCAAGCGGGTATTCAAATCAATCTACCTGTGGGGGAAGACACTGCAGCGAGTTTGAAAGTTGACTCGAGAGACGAGCAGGGCGGTATAGATAAATTTAGTGCCGAGCTAAACTTACGTCACGATCTTGATCAACAATGGGCTATTAGTGCCGGTTTACGCGCAGAAAATAGTGAGGCTACGACAGAAGCTCAGCAACAAAATATAGGTAAACGAACCGATTTAGCGGTACAGGTTGACTATCAACATGATGCTAATTGGGGGCTACTCGCTTTTGTACAAGGAACGTTAACGCACGACGAAAGTAAATTAGCGAATAACCGTGTGGGTCTTGGTGGTAATTATCAAATATCTAAAAACATTAAGTTAAATGGTGAAGTCTCGGGTGGTAATCAAGGATTAGGTGCCTTAATAGGTACTGATTATCAGTATGATGATGCCAGTAATATTTATTTAAATTATGCACTGGATCCTGACCGAACTGATAACGGTTTAGGTGGCCGAAATGGGCAGCTCGTTAGTGGTATTCGTCATCGCTATAGTGATACCGTGAATGTTTATGGTGAAGAGCGCTATCAACATGGAGATAATCGTGTTGGTTTAACACATGCTTACGGTATTGAGTATTTGCCAAGTGAACGTTGGTTGCTAGGACTCAGCTTAGAGAACGGTACGCAAGAAGAGCCTGGACGCCCATCGTTGGAGCGTAATGCTGTGGTAGTAAATGCCAATTACGCGACAACAGATTTTAAATATGGTGGTGCGTTAGAGTATCGAAATGACAAACAAGCGTTGGAAGAGCGTGACTCTTATTTAGTTAGAAATAACCTTTCTTATAAAGTGAATCCTGATTGGCGAGCGCAATTACGTATTGATTTTGCTATTAGTAATTCGAGTATCGATGAAAGTTTAAATAGTGATTATAGCGAAGCGCTTTTAGGTTTTGCTTATCGACCTGTTACCAACGATAGATTTAATGCTTTGCTAACTTATAACTACTTATATGATTTAGCACCTGCAGAACAATTTACTGCCAGTTATCAGCAGAATGATTATCAACAACGCAGTCATGTTGCGGCCATTGATATGAACTACGATTTAACCGCCCGTTGGACTATCGGTGGTAAAATAGCTCATCGTAAAGGTGAAATTCGAGCAGGTAGAGAAGCTGGAGAATGGTTCGATAGTTCATCTAGCCTATATGTTGCCAGAATTGATTGGCATGTTATTAGACATTGGGATTTCTTAATTGAAGGACGTATGCTTGAAGTCAGTGAAGCTGACGATAAGCGTAGCGGTATGTTGGTTGCTTTGCATCGTCATATCGGTCAACACTTTAAAGTAGGTGTTGGTTATAACTTTACCGATTTTAGTGATGATTTAACTGATTTAAATTACGATTCAAAAGGTTGGTTTATTAACTTAGTCGGTAAGTTCTAAACAATAAAACCAACTTAAATCACATTACTTTTGTATATTTAAACTCCCTGCTTTTGCGGGGATTTTTATTTCAGTGATTACATTATCTATTCTAAAATATATAGTTGATCACAATTTAATAGTATTTTTAATGTGTCTGACCGACAATAATCCAATATTATCATTTATTTTTTAAGTTTAAGGTTTTCGAACAATGCCACAATTCAATGCAATCCCTCGTGTTCTTATTTCTCATAGCCCTACACCGCTGGAGGTGATGCCACATTTATCGAAAATATTAAACCACAATCTCTTGATAAAACGTGATGATTGTACGGGCTTGGCTGGCGGGGGTAATAAAACGCGCAAGTTAGAGTATTTGCTTGCTGCAGCTTTAGCCGGTAATGCTGATACCTTAGTCACTGTTGGCGGAATTCAATCGAACCATGCGCGCCAAACAGCTGCTGTCGCTGCAAAGTTTGGCTTAAAGTGTGAATTAGTATTAGAAGATGTATCAGGTACGCCAAAATCTGACTATTACCAAAATGGCAATGTTTTACTCAATAATTTATTGGGTGCGACTATTCATCGTATATCAGCAGAAGAGAATTGCGCTGATTATGCAAATGAGCTGATGGTAAGCTTACAAAATAGTGGTAAACAGCCTTATTTGATTCCGATGGGGGGCTCAAACGAAATAGGTAGCTTAGGTTACATTCAGTGTGCTCAAGAAGTTATTGACCAAATTAAAGATCAAGACATCGCGCTTGATCATATTGTACTTGCTACAGGCAGTGCTGGTACACAAGCAGGGCTTTTAGCAGGGTTAATCTTAGCTGATGTTGATATTCCGGTACTCGGTATATGTGTTAGTCGCCCAGCGGATGAACAAATTCAGATAGTGACGGAATTATTAGAAAAAACTTTAACCTTAATTGGTTTAGACCCTAGCCTCGCCAAAGGTCGAGTGTTTGCTAATGGAGATTATTATGGCCAAGGTTATGGTATTCCAACAGATGAAATGATTGAGGCTGTTAGACTTTGTGCACAACATGAAGGTTTAATACTAGATCCTGTTTATACGGGCAAAGCGATGTCTGGCATGATTGATTTATGCCGAAAAGGTGTTTTTAGTGCTAAAGAAAATATTCTTTTTTTACATACTGGAGGAAGCCAAGGTGTGTATGCTTACCAAGAAATTTTTGATAACAAATAATCGTTGTTATTATTAATAAAAAATTACCATTTACTGTTAAAGCTTGAATAATCTATTCTTATTTGTCAGTATGTCTTATTAGTTATATTTATATAAAGGGTTGAATATGGAATGGTACTCATTGTTACCGCCGTTAGTTGCTGTTTTAGTGGTCTTATGGAAGAAAGAAGTAATACTTGCTTTGCTATTAGCGATTATTACTTCTGAAGTATTACTCGCTAAAACAGGCTCGACAATGTTGTTTGATGGTGTTGTTGGTGCTTTTGAGCGTATTGTCTCAGTATTTGGCTCCGCAGGAAATACGCGAATTCTTCTTTTTAGTTTAATTATTGGTGCTGTGCTTGCATTTATGCGTCACTCTGGCGGCGTAACAGCAATGGTTGAATATGTTATCTCTAAAGGTTTAGGGAAAAATAGGCGACAAGCTGCGTTTATGGCAAATTTCACCGGTATGGCAATTTTTATTGAAAGTAATCTTTCGGTATTAACGGCGGGCATTGTTTCTAGAGGTTTGTTTGACCGCTATAAAATGAGTCGTGCAACACTTGCTTATATTATTGACAGTAGTGCAGCACCTATTTGTATTTTAGTCCTTCTTAATGGCTGGGGAGCCTTTGTTTTGGGCCTGTTAAGTAACTATGAATTTGAACAAAGTGCGGCAGAAATTATGTGGGGAACTATTGCGCTTAACTTCTACCCTATTATTGCACTTATGATGGTTTGGTATACGGCTTACACTGGAAATTTACACGGTCCTCTAGCTCGTTCAAAATCGATAGGGGAAGGTCAAATTGACAACGAATCAAACAACCATGCGGCACCAACACCTGAGTTTAAACCAACAAAAGCAAGATTTATGTTTGTACCTTTATTAACCATGGTGTTAGGTATGATCATGTTTATGTTTTTGACCGGTGATGGCACCTTAGCTAATGGCAGCGGTTCAAAATCAGTTTTGTATGCAACCGTTAGTGCCTGCCTAGTAGCTTATATTATGATGTTGTCTACTAAGAAATTTACTCATCACCAATTAGTGAAAATTGGTTTTGATGGTATGAGTGAGTTATTGCCATTGGTGACCATTGTTTTATTATCATTAACATTAGGCGCTAGCTTAAAAGTATTAGGTACCGGTGTTTATGTGGCACAAATTATTGGTGACACTTTACCATTATTTATGATTGCCCCTATGTTGTTTATCGCAGGTGCTGTCATTGCCTTCTCTACAGGAACATCTTGGGGAACTTTTGCCATCTTGATCCCAATTGGCGTTCCGCTTATTCAAACTATGGGCTTACCACCTTCTTTCATTATTGCGGCTATTTTAGGGGGGGGTGTTTTTGGAGATCATTGTTCACCTATTTCCGATACTACCGCGGTTTCTGCTATTGCATCCGGTTGTGAATTATTAGAGCACGTTAAAACGCAATTACCTTATGCGTTATTTGGTGGAGCATTAACTATTATTCTTTATGCACTTTATGGTATCGCCTTTTTGTAAAAACATTATTTTATGATGTTTACTATCAGTAATGCTTCATTTGAAGTATTGCTTTTTTAGACAACATTCTGTTTTATTATTTAACTCGAGACGTTTTTAACGATGAAAAATTATTTAATTATATTCATTTCTATTTGTGTATTGGTTAGCCAACCAGTATATGCCCAAAAAAAGGCCTTTAATTCTGAAGACGTTGATACCTTGGTCAATGACGTATTAACGACTTTTAATGTACCAGGTGCGGCAGTAGGAGTCATAAAGGATGGCAAAGTATTATTAAATAAAGGTTATGGACGCCAAGATGTTAATAAAGCGCTAGCAATTGATTCAAAAACGCTCTTTAAAATAGCATCAACCACGAAAGCGTTTACTGCTGCTGCGTTAGCTATATTAGTTGATCAGGAAAAAATAACTTGGGAAAGTAAAGTTGTTGATATTATTCCTAACTTTGCCTTATATGATGATTGGGTAACAAAAGAGTTTACCATAGCTGATTTGTTAACACATCGCAGCGGTTTAGCTCGTTTTGCTGGCGATTTAATGTTGTGGCCTGAGCCGGCTGGTTTTAGCCGTGATGAGATTATTAATAACTTAAAATTCCTCAAACCAGCATCAGGTTTTCGTAGTGAATATGCTTATGATAATTTGCTTTATATTGTTGCTGGAGAAGTTGTCGCTAATGTTACAGGTATGTCTTGGGAGAATTTTGTCGAAAAAAATATTTTTATGCCTCTACAGATGAGCCGCTGTTTTGCGGGTGCAGTACCAGCTAAACAAATGACGAACATTGCTCAACCACATGGCTTAATCAATAATAAACCTACCATTATTAAACGGAATCAAACCTACCATAAAGATAGTGTTATGGCTGCGGCAGGAGGGATTAAGTGTAGCGTTAATGATTTACTTACTTGGGTTGAAACACAATTAAACCAAGGTACATCACCAGCAGGCGTTAAAATATTTAGTGAACAACAAAGTAAAGCAATGTGGCAGCCACATACTATTTTATCTGTTTCTGATAATGACAAAAAATACGATAACACCAACTTTAAGTCTTATGCTTTAGGCTGGCGCTTAGCCGATATGCATGGCTATAAGCGTGTATCTCATACTGGTAGCCTATCAGGAAACTTATCTTATATTATGATGATACCTGAGCTTGATTTAGGTGTTATTGTCTTGATAAACCAAAACTCATCATATGCCAGAAGTGCGATCATGAGCAGTATTGTGCAATCATTTATGGATGTAGAACAAAGAGATTGGCTAGCAATTCAATTGGAAAGGCAGCAAAAGCGACAAAACCGAATTCAAGCCAAAAATTCAACAGTAAACCTCAAAGTGATGCCTGATAGAAAAAGCGTTAATTTACCTTTGACGTCTTATTTAGGTATTTATCAAGACCCTTGGTTTGGTCAGGTAAAAATTTCCATGAAAAATAAACAACTGTATTTTGAATCATTGAAATCCATTCGTATGCACGGGCAATTAATAGAGAATGAAAATAACGAATTTATTGTTTGGTATGACGATAGAAGCCTAGAAGCAGATGCATTTGCACAATTTATTATTGATGGAAACAATAATGTAGTAGGGCTAAAAATGGATAGATACTCGGATGATGTTGATGCAAGTTTTGATTACATTGATCTAAATTTCACACGTATTTCAAAATAAGCCATCAAGCATTACAAATATTTTAACCATAGAACAACATTAATTAGAATAAGAGGAAGTATGTTGAGTCGTATTAGTATAAAAATTATATTGAGCTTTGCTGTAATGATAGTTATAGCGCTCTCTTTATTGGGGAAACATCAAGACGGTCGTACAGAAATAGCACAAAAAATAGCGCAAAAATTAATGCTAGATATTCGCTATTATTGTCCAGAGCTAACAGAACATGTTGTTTTTACCGGTGATAATCAATGTGTGACGCCGGTAACAACATTATCTAAGGACTTAGCTGAGTTAATTACCGATACATCATTAGGTTCGGTCATTTTATTTGCTGAAAACTTTACCGGTATTGAGCAAACTATTCATTTAACTCAAGATTTGCAACAAGCAGCGTTAGCATCAGCAAGCGAAGAGCCATTACTTATTTCAATTGATCAAGAAGGTGGACGAGTTGTTCGTTTACCTCGCACTATGGCTACTTCATTTACCGGCAATATGGCAATTGGTGCCACCTATGAGAACCATGGTGATTATTACGCAAGAAAAGTTGGCGAAGTTATTGGTGCTGAATTAGCTACTTTGGGCGTTAATGTTAACCATGCTCCAGATGTTGATGTAAATATTAATCCAAATAACCCCGTTATCAATGTACGATCTTTTGGTGAAACACCAGAGATTGTTGCTGAGCTAGGTATTGCGATGCTTGAAGGATTGCAGTCTAAAGGTGTTATTGGCACGTTAAAACACTTTCCTGGTCATGGTGATACCAATACCGATAGTCATACTGGTTTACCGCGAGTCGAGCACCCTTATGACGTTGTTAGATCGGTTGACTTACTCCCATTTCAACAAGCTATTGATCGTAGCAATGTTGAAATGATCATGACCGCGCATATTCAATATCCAGCGCTTGATGATAGTTTGGTGGTAAATAAATTTGGCGAATCAATGATAAAGCCCGCCACGTTATCGAAAAAAATATTAACGTCGTTATTACGAGATGAAATGGGCTTTGATGGCATAATTATTACTGATGCGTTAGATATGGCGGGTATTGCAGAGTTCTTTTCTGAAGAAGAGGCGGTACTTCACACTTTTAATGCTGGCGCTGATATTGCCATGATGCCAATGAGTATTAGACAACCTTCAGATATACCCCGTTTTAAAGCATTTATTGAACTATTAGTTGATAAAGTATTATCAGAAGAATTATCACTTGATGATATTGACAGCTCTGTTGAAAGAATTACTGCCTTAAAGCAAAAATTAGCACCTGCGGTAACTGCCACTGTTAGTACAGATGTTAGTGAATTAACGACGCAAGCTAAAGAAACGCTTGGTATAGAAAAGCATAGAGCGTTAGAACAAGCACTCGTGCAGCATTCAATTGTTGAAATAAAACCTAATCCAGCATTAGTTAAACGCATGTCAACGATTAACAATATTCATCTTGTGTTCCCTAAAAAATCACAATCAGAGGCAATGGCGTTAGCACTTAATCAATACGCGTTAAATATTGGTGGAGCGTCATGGTCAATTACTAGCTCAAGTTTAGATGAGAGTAATTCTACTGCAATGCTTGAGCAGCTAGATAATAGTGAGCTTGTTATTGTGGCAAATGATAGTCAAAAGACGGCTGTTGAATTAGGGCAAGCTGGCGATTTAGCTCTGGCGACAACACTTAAAAAATCAAGTGACAAAAGTAACGCGGATAAAGCATTAGATGTTTTAGCTTACGCAAAACAGAAGCAATTAGCGACTATTTATATTTCACTTAAAGCGCCTTATCAATTAGAGCAGTTTACTAATACCGCTGATTGGGTATTAGCTTGCTTTGATGGTAATGCGTATCAAGTTAGTGGATCAGATGAATACACAGGTGCTGTTTTTAATGGTTTAACTCAAATAATCAGTGGGCAAATAAGCGCGACTGGGCATTTACCTATAACGATATAACTTTTTATTACTCAGCTAAATCTAGCGTCACATTATTTACTGTTTTAAGGACTTTACATGAAAGTTAAAATTTTTGTTTCATTCGTATTATTTATACAAATGAATGTTTACTCTCTTACTGCATCTCCTTATGTAGAAGGGAAATCAGATGTTATTAATGTAAACGAAGCACAGTTAGATAGTGCTTATTGGGTTGATTTATACGAAAAAAATAAAGCGAGTGATAACATAGTGTTAATAGATAAAAAGGGCGTTAATCTATTTAACCAGCAAGTGATGCAGAGTAATTCACACGTTGTTGATCCATTAGCAATACCAAAGGTGTTAACGAAAGCACAATTAACTCACCATATTAATACTATTAGCTCTGTGCCAAGTAGTGATAGGTTTTATTATGATGGTCATAAGTTAACTGATAAAGAATTTAACGACTACAGAGATAATGTAAATATACCGGCGGTACTTGAGCAAAATAATGTTAGATGGGGACTCGTTGTTAAACGTACCTCTCTGCGTACTTTTCCGACAACCGACAGAGTATTTAATAATGGTATGGATACCGACCTTGATAGGTTTCAAGAAACGGCAGTATTTCCCGGTGAAGCTATTGCCGTGTTGCATGAAAGTAAAGATAAAAAATGGTACCTCGTACAGTCATACAACTACCTTGCTTGGGTATTAAAAGAAGATATTGCGCTAGGCGACAAAAAAATCGTTCATGACTTTGTACATAACACTAATTTCTTAATGATCACCGGAGATAAAGTTTTTACTACTTTTGTGCCTAATAAAGCACAAGTATCTGAGATTCAATTGGATATGGGAGTTAAATTACCTTTAATAAGTAAGCAAGACTACACTGCTCATTTATATGGTCAAAATCCATTTGCTTCTTATATTGTGCAATTACCGGTGAGAACGAGCGAAGGCAGATTAGATTTTTTACCCGCAATGATAGCCAAAAGTAAAGACACCCATATTGGTTACTTACCGTTCACAAAACAAAATATTATCAAGCAAGGTTTTAAGTTTTTAGGTGAACGCTATGGTTGGGGGCATGACTATAATGGCCGTGATTGCACCGGGTTTGTTGGCGAAATTTATAAAACATTTGGTTTGTTAATGCCGAGAAATTCAGGCCAACAAGGCAAAGCTAGTTATGGAAAAAATATTGATTTTACTACGGAATCTAGTAAACAAGAGAAATTGGCTGCTATTAGCCAGTTAGAGATTGGTGATTTAATTTATATTCCAGGTCATGTGGTTATGTACTTAGGTGATGACAATGGCGAGCCTTACATCATTCATGATGTTAAAGGACTGTCATATTACACTAAAGACAAACAATATTATAAAGGCACACTTAATGGCGTTTCAGTTACACCATTGTTGCCGTTACATTTGTCAGAAACGAAAAGTTATATTGATACAATTTATAACATCAAAAAGATCAGACTTAACTAAAACCCAGATTAAACAAACGCAAAGTAATAGAGGTACATGATTTACCTCAAGTTATAAGGTAGCAAAATGAAAATTACAAATATCCGTTTCGCCAAGTTAATTGTGCCATTGATCACGCCTTTTAAAACGTCTATGAGAACGGTAGAAAATATTGAAGACTTGGTTGTTATTGTGGAAACAGATGTTGGTCAGGTAGGTTATGGATCTGCTCCTGCAACGCCTGTAATTACTGGTGACACCCATGGCGGTATTATGGCGGCAATCAGTAGTGTATTGTCACCTAAATTACGAGGAATGGAGATTGAGAATTTAAACAATATTATTGATGTTATTCAATCTGCACTAGTAAATAACAGTAGTGCTAAAGCTGCAGTAGAACTTGCTATCTATGATCTTTGGGGTAAATTTCATAACGCACCTCTCTATAAATTATTAGGAGGAGGGAATAATAGATTAAAAACTGATATAACTATTAGTGTCGATACAATCGATAAAATGGTAAGTGATTCACTTAAAGCGATAGAGGATGACTTTGACATACTAAAAATTAAAATTGGTACTGATATCAAAGAAGATATTGAGCGAGTTAAAGCCATTCATAGTGCTATAGGTAATGACGTACAGATAAGATTAGATGTTAATCAAGGATGGAGCGCTAAACAAACGGTTTATGCAGCTAACTACTTCGAGCGTATAGGGATTCAATTAGAGCTAATTGAGCAACCTGTTCGGGCTGATGATATAGCGGGTTTGAAATATATTTCAGATCGCGTTCATACCCCGATAATGGCTGATGAAAGTGCATTCTCGCCTAAACAAGTAATAGATCTAATTACCAGCCATTCAGTCGATATTATCAATATTAAATTAATGAAAACAGGTGGTATTTCTAACGCCATTAAAATTGCTGATATTGCAAAAATTTATCAAGTTGAATGTATGATCGGCTGCATGCTTGAAGGCAGTATTGGGGTTTCTGCAGCAGCACATTTAGCCGTCGCAAAATCTAACACTATCACTAAAATTGATTTGGATGGTCCGGCATTAGGTAAGTTTGATCCTGTCTCTGGCGGTGTTTCCTTCAACAAGTCGATAATTCAGTTAAATGAACTACCTGGTTTAGGAATAGATGTTGTCAATGGTTTAATTGAGCTTTAAGTTTCAAATTAATGTTCGAATCAGCTTTTTGTTATAGTAAATTATAGATTTTTGTTATATTTAATTATATATTTGTGTTAATCTTTGAATAATTTATTCCTAAATGTTAACGAAGTGGCGTTGTGAGAAGTATATGAGCACATTATATTCAGGCTTGGATTGGTTAGTTTTTGGGTTATATGGGGCTATGTTATTAGGCTCTGGCCTTTATTTTAACCGTAAAAAATCAAATAACACCCAAGATTTTTTTCTTGGGGGGAATACTATTCCAACGTGGATGGTCGCTATTTCTATTTTAGCGACCTCGCAGTCAGCAGCGACATTTTTAGGTGGGCCTGATCAAGGGTATCAAGGTGATCTATCTTATTTAGCGACAAATATTGGTGCTATTATTGCTGCTGTTTTAGTGACGGTTATTTTAGTCCCCAAATTTTATCAAAATAAAGTATTTACTGTATATGAATTATTAGAAAAGCGTATGGGTAGCTCTGCTAAAAAGCAGGCAGGGATTATGTATTTATTCGGGCGAATTTTTGCTAGTGGTGCAAGGCTTTATATGGCCGCTTTAGCTGTCGCTATGATTCTATTTGGTAATATCGACGCTGAAAACGTGATTATAGCAACGATTATTTTAACCTTAGTTGGCCTACTTTATACCGTATTTAGTGGCATTAGAACGGTAATCTATAGTGATGTTATTCAATGTGCTGTTTATGTTAGTGCGGCAGTCTTTGTTATCTATTTTATTTATACTGCAATACCCGCTAGTTTTTCTCAAATAGTTGAGGCTTTGCAACATCCAGCACCTAATGCTCCTTCTAAATTAGCACTTTTCAAATTTGATTGGGATTTCTCATCAGCAGGTGTATTTAATTTTTGGTCAGCAATTACTGGTTTCATGCTACTAAATTTTGCTGCTTTTGGTTTAGATCAAGATATGACTCAACGTATTCTAACGTGTAAGAATGCGAAAGAAGCCAATAAAGCTATGCTACTTTCTGTTTTATTAGTTATTCCTGTGATGTTGCTATTTATTGTTATAGGATTATTACTTTTTATTTTGTATCAGCGTCCTGACATTATGCAAATGTCGGCTACGGGTGATCTTATTCAAAGTTTCCAAGGAGAAAAAATTACAATATTTATGTATTACGTGCTCAATGAAATTCCTTCAGGAGTGCGTGGACTAGTGACTATTGGTATTATTGCTGCGGCTTTATCGACATTGAACTCAGGGCTCAACTCAATGTCATCAGTTATTGTGAATGATTTATATCGACCATTTAAAGAAAAACAAACAATAGCTTTGCCTGAGTCACACTATGTAAAAGCAGGCCAAGTAGGCATGATTGTTGTTGCAGGCGCGCTTTGTTTAATGGCAATTCTTTGCTTCTATTGGCAACGATATACAGATATGCCATTACTGAAATTTGCATTAAGCGTTATGGTTTTCTCTTATAGTGGCTTATTGGGTGTTTATTTTACCGCATTGTTTACCCAAAGAGGGAATGCAAGTTCTGTGTTTTGGGCCTTGATGATTGGCTTTATTGTGACGCTATTTTTCCAACCTTACGTTATGTCTATTTTCCTTCCTCAAGCATGGTTATTTGATTTAGGTTTTACGTGGCAATTATGTATAGGTTCGTTTATTTCATTATTAGTTTGTATGCTAGGACGTAATAAAAAGGTAGTTGATAATAACTTAACGGCTAGTCTGGATTCCTAACGATGAATGATATGATAAATAAAAGTGAATTTATTTTAGGCGTCGATGGTGGTGGTACGAAAACCATTGCGAGACTCGAAAATTTACACACTGGACAGCAGTGGCTAGCAACTGGCGGTTCAGCATCACTAACTAATGATTTTGATTTAGCCTTACAACATTGTAAGGCGTTAGTCGCTGAATTATGTGCGCAAGCCAACTGTAGCAGTACTGATGTTACTGCTGTATTTGGCTTAGCTGGTGCAGGTAATAAAGAAAAAGCAACTGAATTTAAATGCTCTGTTGTCGCTGACTATAAAAATGTCAACATTTATACGGATGCAAAAACCTCTCTATATGGAGCTAATGAAGGCAATCCTGTTGTGGTTGTTTCGCTAGGTACTGGCTCAGTAGGTGCGGTGTTAACCGCTGATGGAAAAGAGATTCAAATTGGCGGTTGGGGTTTTAATGTCGGCGATGAAGGGAGTGGCGCCAAAATGGGAGTACTCGCTATTAGAGCAGTATTATCAGAGCTAGAAGATCTAGGCCATGTAGAAAGTATATTGGCGCAAGCAATTGTAAGTAAGTTGGGGGGCGACCAAAATAATGTTTTAGCTTGGTCTACTTCAGCGAAACCGTCTGATTTTGCAAGTCTGACGCCTTTAGTTTTCGAACATCATGACAAATGTTGTGTCGCTAGAAATATTTTAATGGAACATGTTGGTCATGTAGAAAATCTCATTGATAAAACACGATCAAATTATCAATTGCCAGTTATATTACTTGGTGGTTTATCAATACCAACATTGCCTTTTTTAAACTCAAGAATAAAAAGTATGTTAGTTGAAGCTAAAGGTAATGCTTTAGACGGCGCTTGTTTATTGGCTAAAAAATTAACACAGATTCAAATTACAGGGTGTGTAATACATGGAAATTAAAGTAAACCGTCAACAATCTCAATTGATTGATGATCTACAACTAATGGCGTCCGAAGGTCGTAATCCAGATACCATGGATTTAGACTTACTCGATACAAAAAGCTTGTTAGTTGCCTTAAACAAAGAAGATCAGAAAGTTGCTCACGTTGTTCATCGAGCTATTCCTGAAATAACCTTAGCAGTAGAAAAAATTGTTTCTGCGTTTCGCCGAGGTGGAAGACTTATTTATGTTGGTGCAGGTACAAGCGGTCGCTTAGGTGTACTTGATGCTGTTGAATGTCCGCCAACGTTTAGTGTTTCTGAACATCAAATCATCGCATTAATAGCGGGTGGCGAAAGTGCTATGTATAAAGCTGTAGAAGGTGCTGAAGATGATCCTATTCTTGCAATAACAGAGTTAAAGTCTTGTCATTTATGCAAAGAGGATGTCGTGGTTGGCATAGCGGCTAGTGGACGTACGCCTTATACAATTTCAGCGTTGAAATATGCTAAAGAAATTGGTGCTGTTGCTGTTGGTGTTTCTTGTAATTCAGGATCTGAGTTACTAACCGAGGCTGATATTGCTATTTGTGCCGAGGTTGGTCCTGAAGCATTAACCGGCTCTACGCGCCTAAAATCAGGCACAGCACAAAAATTGATTTTGAATATGCTCACCACGGCAAGTATGGTTAAAACCGGTAAGAGTTATGAAAATTTGATGGTTGACGTGCATGCAAGTAACGAGAAACTGAAGGCTAGAGCAGTCCGTATTGTTATGCAAGCAACGGCTTGTGATATTCATATAGCAACAGCTGCTTTAGC
Organism: Colwellia sp. C2M11; assembly: GCF_018860915.1. GTDB lineage: Bacteria > Pseudomonadota > Gammaproteobacteria > Enterobacterales > Alteromonadaceae > Colwellia. The sequence goes on along the minus strand of NZ_JAHKQD010000003.1, from coordinate 27,546 downwards.
TAAGGCAAATAACAATGTAAAGCTTGCCATTTTATTAGTGTTAACTGATTTACCAATAGAAGAAGCTGCTGTATTACTAGAAAGTAAACATGGTTTCTTAAGAGCAGCGGTTAATGACTCTATCGAACAACCTATTAAAATAAATGTATAAAATGAAAACACTTAACTTGTTTTTATATTGCCTGTGTCTTGTTGTTATAAGTATTGTTAGTTTCACTGGGCATGCTAAATCTATCATTGTGGGGGCTGAACAGCCTGCTAAGTATTTACCTTTTTTACAGGGTAAAAAAGTGGGTTTGGTGGTTAATCAAACGTCTAGCGTGGAAGGTAAACATCTTGTTGATTTTTTAATTAGTCACGATGTTGATATTAAATATATCTTTTCCCCAGAGCATGGCTTTAGAGGTAATCATGATGCAGGTGCTGAGGTTAAAGATAATATAGACCCACTTACTCAGCTCCCTGTTATTTCTATTTATGGAAAAAACAAAAAGCCTTCACCAGATATTATCAGACAACTTGATGTTATTATTTTTGATATTCAAGATGTTGGTGTCCGTTTCTACACTTTTCTAAGCTCTATGCATTATATGATGGAAGCCGCGGCTGAAGCAGGGAAAAGCTTTATTGTTTTCGATCGACCTAACCCTAATATAAAGTTTGTGAACGGACCAATATTGGAAGCAGAGTTTTCGTCATTTGTTGGTATGCACCCAATACCTGTTTTACACGGTATGACATTAGGTGAATTAGCAAAAATGATCAGTGGGCAAGGGTGGTTAACAAGTAAAAATGAACTCGATTTACATGTGATTTCAGTCAAAAACTACACGCGACATAGCACTTATTCTTTACCAATAAAACCGAGTCCTAATTTACCTAATGATCAATCTATTCAGCTTTATCCATCGCTTACTTTTTTTGAATCAACCGTGGTAAGTATTGGGCGAGGAACAGAGTTTCCTTTTCAAGTGATTGGTCATAATGAATATTCTATTGGTGATTTTCATTTTACTCCTATTTCAATGCCAGGCAGTGCGCTTAGTCCTAAATTGATGGATAAGTTACTCACTGGGCAAGATTTAAGAGTTTCAACGATGAATGGGCTAGATCTTCAACCATTTATTCAGTGGTATCAGGTGTTCGCAACAAACGAGAAAGTGTTTTTCAAGTACCCTGATTTTATGGATAAGTTAGCAGGCACTGATGAGTTAAGAAAGAGTATTCAAGCTGGGGTTAGCCTCAAGCAAATAGAAGCAGGTTGGCAACAGGGATTATCAGATTTTAAACAGTTACGCGCTAAATATTTGCTTTATCCTAATTAGCTTGGTTTTGGCTAGGCTACTATTAGTTGGCTTTACTTCCATTAGCTCTGTATCAATTAATCATAAGCTTGTTGGAAGTCTTTAACCACACGGTTACTTTTTTCCAATAGTTTTCTGCCTTGGCTAGAGGCTTGCGTTAACGCAATAAACAAGATATCAATAATAAATTCTTGTGATGTTCTGGCGATAATCGACGATAAGCGCACAGACTCTTGTTCGGCAATAGAATAGAGTTTCACATCAGCATTATCTGAAACAGGTGTAGAGCCATACTTGGTTAAAGATATTACTGAGCTTTTATTCGCTTTTGCCTGAGCGGTAACTGCTTTAATTTCTCTTGTTTGGCCTGATTCACTAATGGCAAAGACTAAGTCATTTTTTTTAAACGTTGATACATAAGCTAATTGTGCATGACCGTCCAGCTCTGCGCAGGCCGGTAAACCTAGCTTTTGTAATTTGTATGAGAAATCTTTACCGACCAAAGCTGAGCCGCCCAAGCCACAGATTAAAATACGCTTAGCAGAAGTGATTAACTTTACTGCTTCTTCAAAAGCACTTTGTTCATTAAGTGCTTTGGTTTCAGAAAGCACAGCCATTTTACTGTTAAGTAATATATCCGCAATTTGAGTTAATGTAGAATCTAAGGTGATTTCCCCATGTAAGGTTGGGGCACTACTTGCTTCACTATTTAGAGCATCAATAACAGCCATTTTAAAAGCTGGATAGCCTTTATAACCGAGTTTTTGGGTAAATTTAACCACACTAGATTGACTTATTCCAATCACATTGGCTAGCTCTTGAGATGATAAATCTCTGATTGCATTGGATGATTTTAATACAAAGTTGGCAAGTTTTAATTCACTTACTGAAAGAGACTTTTGAATAGCTTTAATTTTAAGAAGTGCTGACATTGTTACCTACAGTAATAAATTATTTTTAAACTTATATTATTATTTAATTAATAAGTAAGAATTACTAGTAAAAAATTATATAAGACAGAAAAACACCTGAAAATAAAATTGAAAAATTATATTTAGACATATTAATAATAATATATTTGTTTATTTTTAATATATAGTAATAAAATATTTACTTTTATTACTATTGTGATAAGTTAATAACACTGAATAAAAATTCTACATTTAAAAAGGTTACGGATTTTAAAACGAAATACCTGTATTAAAATGTAAGCACAGCGCGTATTTAATTCTTATAATAATTAAGTTGGAGAAGTTAAACATGAAATTAAAAAAAATAGCTCTTATCATTGCAATGGGACTGGGTGTATCTACATTCGCACAGTCTGCTAGCATTAAAGGGAATGTAACTGCTGAAGGCTCAGGCCTTGCTATTGGTGGTATTAAGGTAACCGCTTCAAGTGAGAATATGCCAAAACCACGTAGTGTGGTAACAAACGCTGATGGTAGTTACAATTTACCAGCGTTAATTCCTGGGAATTATGAACTTACCTTTGTTTCTGCTGATGGCACAACACGTAGAATGAATGTTGAAGTATTCTTAGATCAATCAACAAGAGTAAATTTAGCACTTGAACCGGTTGATAATAAAATTGAAGTTATTACGGTTACAGGTTCTTCAATAGTGCGTGAAGGTAACTCTTCATTAACTAACTCTATTGGTGCTGATGTTGTTGAAGGCATTCCAACAGGTACTAACTATCGTGATTTAATGAAACTAATTCCAGGTGTTCAATATTCTGAGAATGAAGTATTGGGCCCATCTGCAGGTGGCTCTGGTCGTGATAATAAGTATGGTTTTGATGGTGTTGATGTATCGTTACCTATGTTTGGTACTTTAGCTTCTGAGCCGTCTACGCATGATGTACAAAGTGTTACTGTTGACCGTGGTGGAGCAAAAGCAATAGGCTTTAACCGCTCTGGTGGTTTTTCAATTGATACTATTTCAAAATCAGGTACTAATGAATTTCATGGTAGTTTAGAGTACAAAATTCAAGATAAAAACTTTGTTGCTGACAAAGATGATGCTGATGGTACTTCATTCGATACAAATAAAAGTTGGTTAACGGGTAGCGTAAGTGGTCCTATCATTAAAGATCAACTATTTTTCTATGGTTCATTTTATCAACCAGAAGAAGATCGCGTAAACAAAGAAACCGCTTACGGTGAAACAAAAGATTACAGCAGTGAACGTAAAGAATATTTTGGTAAATTAACTTATGCACCAGTAGATGATTTATTATTAAACTTTAGTTACCGTACCTCTGATAAAACCCTGACGGGTGAGTCAATAGAAGCATTTAGTGCTGATAGTACTTCTGAAGGCTCACAAGCGGATCAAGATATTTTAACGTTTGAAGGTTCATATATTATTAATGATATGACAACCTTTAATTTCCAGTACAGTGAATTTACCCTTGAAACTGCTGGTAGCCCAGATAGATTATTATCAGGCGTTACCCCGTCTTTAGGTGACTCTTTAGATTTAAATAATTTAGATAACCTTGGTTTATTTTCAGTACCAAACTTGCAAGCTGATAATGCCGATTTTGATAGTGCCGGCGCTCAGGCATTAATTAACCAATATGGTTATACTGATGAGGCAGGTGTTCTAACGGGTGGCGGCTCTATTGGCGCTGCTTCTACAATTAATGAACAAAATTTCTACCGTGATAGTTTAGAGCTATCTTTAGAGCATGAATTTGAATGGGGTCCTGCATACCACACACTTCATTTCGGCTTTAAATGGGCTGAAGGTACTGAAGAAATTAGCCGTTTTTCAAATGGTTGGGGCTCTCTGCAATATATTGGTGGTCAAGAAACAGCAACTGATGGTACGCCAATTTATTATCGTACTATTACCGAACAAATGAGCTTACAAGATGCTTCGGGTGCTAGCGTACCAGTAATTGAATCATCTAGTGAAAGCTTTAACTTTGAAATTAATGATTCAATAGAGTACCGTGATTTTATTTTCGAAGTTGGTGTATTAATCAGCAAAGACGTATTATATGGTCAAGGTCTTAGAAAAAATTCATCAAATGTGTCAGGGTATGAACTCGCACCTGGTGAAAAATATGAAATGTATACCGTTGACTTTAAAGATATGATTCAGCCGCGTTTAGGAGCTACTTGGAATTATGAAGAGGATGCGTCTATATTTATTAATTACGCAAAATATAATCCTGAAGCAACTTCTTTAGCGCGTGCCGCTTCGTGGGCACGAAATACGCGTGCTGCATTAGATGTTGATTTTGATGAAAATGGTGATTACATTGAATCTGAAGCACGTGCAGGCTCTTCTGGTAAGTTTTTCCAAGATGATATGACACCTCGTAGTATTGATGAATTTACCATTGGTGCAACTAAATCAATGTCTAATAACCTATATTTACGTGGCCATGTACGTCATCGTAAAGGTGATCATTTCTGGGAAGATACAGCAAACACAGATCGTCTGTTAGGTGATTACCAAAGTCCATTTGGTGGTGTGCCAGCACATATTGCTGAAAAAGGACTTTATATCGAAAACTTAGACGCAATGCGCGCCGAAGTAGGTGGTTCATCATACGTTATTGCTGAACTGGATGATGCCTTCACTAAGTATTGGGAAGTGAGTTTAGAAGCTGAATATATCGGTGATAGAACATACTTTAATGCCTCTTATGTGTGGAGTCATTATTATGGTAATTATGATCAAGATGTTACTGGTGCCGATAGCGATGCTAACTTATTTATTGGTTCATCAAACCTTGCTGATGGCGCAGGTCGTCAAGTTTGGGATGGTAAATACGGTACATTAAATGGTGATAAACCACATGTGTTTAAAGCTTATGGTTATTACACAACGGATTGGGAAGCTAATATCGGTGCATACTTTGTCTACCAATCAGGTGATGTATGGGAGAAATGGGATGGCGCTGCATACGGCTTTAGCAGCTCAACAATACGCTATGCTGAAACTGCGGGTAGCCGTCGTGAAAGTAGTCATTGGCAAATGGATTTAAACTATAGCCAAAACTTTACTATTTATGATGATTTCTTGCTTGAATTTAAAGCAGACCTATTTAACGTGTTTGATAATCAAACAGGTTATGATTACGACCCGTATGCATCAAATACCACGTTTGGTGAAGCACGTAGTCTAATAAATCCACGTCGTCTACAATTATCAGCTAAAATTAGCTTTTAATTGAAAATCGAATAGTGAATCTTTAACGTTTTTAGCTAACGTTATTATTGAAATCCCCGTCATTAGATGGGGATTTTTCTTATTACTTTTTGATTATTATTTTATGATTTTACAAAAACAGAAATCTCAGCAGTGAATAGGCAAGTATTATGAAAAAAAAACTCTTTTCTTTTAATAGTAAAAACACCAAGTGCGTTTTAGTAGGACAACTACTTGCGTGTGTCTTGTTATTGACTAGCTGCTCATCATTACCAATAAAATCACTGCCATCACATAATTACAGTGAACGAATAAAGTTTTTAGTTATGCACTACACTGCCATTGATTATGAAAAATCAGTGCAGGCGTTAGTAGAAAAAGGTCACGTAAGCTCACATTACCTTATTCCACAAACAAATGATGAAACCTATACTGAAAATGAATTAAATATTTACCAATTAGTGCCTGAATCACAACGTGCCTGGCATGCTGGTAAAAGTTATTGGCAAGGCCGTACTGAATTAAACGATCAATCGATTGGAATTGAAATTGTTAATGTACCGCAATGCCGAAAGTTAGCACAAGTTGCCGATGAAACGACAACCTATATACGAGAAAATAGCGAGAGTAAACTCTGTATATTCCCCGATTTCGACCCGAAACAAGTCGAATTAATTATAAAACTCTCACAAGATATACTTAAACGTAACCCAGATATATCACCTACACAGATTGTTGGTCATTCAGATATTACCCCAACACGAAAAAATGATCCCGGTCCAAGATTTCCATGGCAACAACTTTATCAGGCGGGGATTGGTGCTTGGTATGAAACCGATACAGTAGATAAATACTGGCAAATATTCGAACAAGAAAAAGCGAATACTGGCCTTATTCAAGCGGCACTAAAAAGTTACGGTTATGGTGTGGTAGAAACGGGCGAATTAGATGCTCAAACACTAGATACTTTATCAGCATTTCAAATGCACTTTGTGCCTTGGAAAGTAACAGGTCAACCCGACTCAAAAACAGTGGCTACTATATTCGCCTTATTAGAAAAATATTTTCCTGAAAAAGCCACTGCTTTATTAAAACGATATAAGAGCGAGTTAACTGCTGCCCCTGAAGTATTACTTACACAAAAACGTGGCCAAGTTGATCAACGTTTTCCTGAAATTGATCGAAGTACCCGAGAACTGGTTAATGACCGTACTACATTTAAAAGCTATCGTGGCTCAGGTGAAATTATCATTGATAATAACGATGCGTTATCTGCAGATATCTATATTAATGGTCAAAAAATCAATATTAGAGAACGCATGGAGATAGGCGAACGATATCAATATAGCTTGAAGCGCCGTACTATCAATGGTGTTAACACGTTAAAAGTTGATAATATTTTCCCAGAAGGTGCGTCGTTAAATATTATCATTCCATTTCCAGAGCTTGAATTTAATAGTAAAAAACAAGACAAACGCTTTATCAATGTAGATAAACAAATTAATGCGGATATCGAACAAGGCTTTCCAGGTGCAGCATTAATGGTTATTAAAGATGGTAAAGTGATCAAAAGCACGGCTTATGGCTATGCACAAAAGTATGGTGATGGCGGCGAGTTATTAGCTTCACCTGTACCTATGACAACCAATACCATTTTTGACATTGCCTCAAATACTAAAATGTTTGCAACTAACTTTGCTTTAATGAAGTTAGTGAGTGAAGGTCGTTTAGATACCAATAAACCACTGTCATATTATTTACCCGATTATAGTGGCTCAGGTAGGGAAACGCGACGCGTTAAAGATTTACTCACTCATAGTGCAGGCTATGGCCCTCAAGTACGTTTTTTTGATAAAAACAATAAACTTGGCAGAGCTTTTTATTCTCAAAATAGTGATAAAACTAAACAGCTTATTTTAACTAAAGTACCATTTTCAATGGGTAGGAATACTAAGCATATTTATAGTGATACTGACTTCATGTTACTGGGAATGTTAATTGAACGTATCACAGGGAAAAGTTTAGACCAATATTGTGAATTTGATATTTATCAGCCACTTGATTTACATAACACGTTATTTAATCCTTTAACTAAAGGTAAAAGTAAAAAACAAATAGCGGCAACTGAAATTCATGGTACAACACGCGGTGGTCGCGTAGATTTTGACAATGTTCGTCGTTATGTTTTACAAGGTGAAGTGCATGATGAAAAAGCTTTTCATTCTTTTTCTGGTGTAGCAGGGCACGCAGGCGTTTTTTCAACAACGTCAGATATAGCGGTATTAATGCAAACACTTTTAAATAGAGGCGGCTATGGAAGTACGCAGGTTTTTGATCAGAGCGTATTAGACCAATTTATCAAACCCGCAGACACCGATGGTAGTTACGGTTTAGGTTGGCGTCGAAATAACAATGGCGCATTAAAATGGCACTTTGGACCTTATGCTAGTCCATCAGCTTACGGACATACTGGTTGGACAGGCACAGTGACAGTTATTGACCCTGAACATGATTTGGCTATTGTATTGCTTACTAACGCTAGACACAGTTTAGTAGAAGGTGATGAAACGCATTACACCTTTAAAGGTAAAGCATTTGAAACTGGAAAATACGGTAGTATTATTTCATTAGTTTATGAAGCTGTTTTAACAGGGAAATAGCTATCTGGTTAGTTAGTAAATAGCTAGTTACTAAATAGTTTATTTAAAATAACAGTATAAGAAATACTAGGAAAGAAAAATTAGGTAATAAAAAGCCTTTTGTAATGGCTGTAGATTTTATGGAAAATTACTAAAGGCTAATCCGTCAAACTTTACTGCGATTAATATAAGACAAGGTTTTTAGTTAGTAGGTAACATAACAAAAAACTGAATAAGGATATAAAATTGGTTGTAGATCATATAACTGACATTGTAATCAGGTGCAATTTAGCGCTTGTTTCTTCTTGTGCTAGCGCACCTTAAAAAAACTATGCTTGTGAGTTTATTCAAGGGCTGAAATAGCATAGAAATAAAATGTGGTAGAGATAAGCATGGTGTATGTCGCATTCAGATAAAAGTATTTTATTATTAGATCTATCGATAGCTTTTATATTTGCTAAAGGAGAAACTATTGAAAGTGACTTCACGCCAAAAGAAAAGTGTCTATAAAAGTTGACCAAGCAATACAAATAAAACTGACCTTGTTCATGCTTCATATTTCAGCGAAAGGCGATTCGACTACTTAGACAGTCGTTTTAATACTTTATTGATGTTATTGAAAAGCTATTTATTTGAAACTATTAATAAGTTAATTCAATAACTAACAATACTAACTGATTTTATGCTATTAATGACACTGTTATATTTTGATTTTTAACCGTATATATATATATGAAATAAAAATAGGATATTATTTCTTTTTTTACAGGGATTTGATGTTATATTATCAAGGAACTCATGTTTTAGCTTTTATATTAAATCGAACTCATGCTCAAAAAAATACAACAAATTTATAAGAACCTTTTTCCGCGTCGACAATTATTAATTCGTCAAGACGGTGAAATTAAATATATTAGCGCTTCTGCCCGTCTGCAGTTTAGCTTTGTAGTTGTTTTATGCGTTTGTATTGTTTGGTTAGCCTTTTCTAGTTTGGAATATTTTACGCTTAATGACAAAATATCATTAACTAAAAATGAGCTAGGTGAATCTCGAAACTCTCTGAATCAGTTATCATTAACTTATCAAGAAAAGCAAAACGCTCTGGTATTAAAACTAGAACAAGTAGAAAAGCAGCAAAAGTTTTTACAAAATATTCTTGATTCAATGTCATTAGTACTACCAGAAAAACAAACCAGCCAAACAAGTCCTGATATTAAATCGTCTGAGATCTTAAATACAGAATTGAAGGATGGAAGTGAAAAACCTACAGCTAAAGCGAACCAACAAACGGATGTTGTACTGGATAGTATAGAGAACGTAAAAGTTAGGCTGGAAAATATTATAAATTATCAGGTAAGTAGTCGGGCTCAGCTTGCTCAGCAAATTAGTCAACGACAACAAGTGTTGACAAACGCTGTTTTGTCAACAGGGATCTCTCCTGATATGTTACTGCAAAATATGACGAGACAAGCGCAGGGTGGACCTTTAGGTGATCTAGCTCTCGACTCTATGTCTGCCGATAATCAAAGTTTACTAAATAAACTTGTCTCTCTGCTTAATATTGAAGAGGCACTTAGTAACGTTCCTAGAGCATTTCCAGCAAAAAAATATTATATATCGAGCCATTTTGGTATTCGAAGTGATCCAATGATGACTCGTCCTGCAATGCATAAAGGCATTGATATGGCTGGCTGGCCAAAAACTAAAATATACTCTCCTGCTAACGGTATTGTTCGTCGAGCAGGTCGTAATGGTAGTTATGGTATTTTTATTGAAATTGACCATAAAAATGGCTTTACGACACGCTATGGTCATTTACACAGCATCAAAGTAAAAAAAGGACAGCAAGTTGATAAAGATGATATTATCGGGTTAATGGGGAGCACCGGACGTAGCACAGGTACTCATTTACATTATGAAGTTATCTTCGATAAAAAGCAGATTAATCCAGTAAAATTGATAAGGGCTCTGACAGATGTTCTCTAAAATTATATCGCCTAAAGTAACCAAAGATACTAAAGATACGAAAGTAACCAAAGATACTAAAGTGGAAACAAATATGAAAAAAACTTCAAATAATGCTATTCCTTCAATCATAGGCTCAGATGTAACTATCGTTGGCAATGTTTCAAGCCAAGGCGTAATGCAATTAGAAGGGAAAATAGAAGGCGATATCAATATCAATCATTTGACCGTCGGCAATGATGGTTGGGTTGAAGGCTCTATTGTGGCAGATGAAGCGATTATTAAAGGTAAAGTCGTTGGTACGATCAAGGCAAGAAAGGTTGTCCTTGAAAAAAGTGCTAAGGTGCATGGCGACATCCAACATGAAATTATCAGTATTGAAGAGGGTGCAGTAATTGAAGGTAGCTTCAACTCAACAAAGAAAAGTGTTGCTGAAGTTTCTAAATTAAACGTAAATTAGCTGAACAGCTACTCTAAATATACTCAATATACCTATTGTAATAGCTTGATATAACAATATGACAATGCTCAAATAGGTAATAAGATAATTAGACTCCTTTAATGATGAGTTTTAGCTAAGTTTAATTACTCAATTTTTATCAGGAGTCTGTTATTTTCAGCACCCCTATGTTTGTCTTTATACAAATATAAAACTACGCTCAACTAGTGAGAAGACACATTCTGGCTAAGCTCTTCCACAAGTATCATCTTATTTTAAGCTTGTAGCACTACTAATTAGTGAGGCAAAAGTTGTAATTAAAATAAAAGGATTTTTCTCATCATTACGGCTAAAAAAATTTATTCATTAAATTGATAGCTTATATTACCACTGTATTTCCCCTCGACTGGTAACTTAACTTGAACTCGGTTTAAGATGACTCCCTTTTGATCTAAAAGTGTAGAATGTACGTATGTTTACTCTGTTGACAAATAAAGGGTACTCAATGAAATTATCTCAAGAAAGTGAATCAAGAATTATTGAAATGGCGTGGGAAGATAGAACGCCGTTTGAGGCGATAGAGCTACAATTTGGTTTGAATGAGTCTGACGTTATTCGCTTTATGCGTAGTCATTTAAAGTTGGGTAGTTTTAAACTTTGGCGTTCTCGTGTTTCTGGGCGTGCAACAAAGCATATAAAACTTCGCAGTGCCGATGTCTCTCGGGGGTATTGTCCTACTCAGTACAAGCATTGCTAAAAGAGTACGTATTAAACAGGTATTAAGTTGCTATTTATTAGAGGGCTTAATAGTATTCTATTATTAAGCCCTTTCCTGTGAATTTATCACGCTATCTTAACCATTTTTATTTAATGTTTTTTTATTAACTGCGTTAATTTAGCTTTAAATTAACGCAGTTAAGCTCTGGCAATATCAACCATTAAGTCATCATCAATATTTTCTAAAGCATCCACTAGTGTATCTACATCATCTGCTTTTATTGCAATGTGAGCTTTAGCATTAAACATTAGTTGCCCCGTATGAGCAGCACTTGCTTGCGAGCTTACTAGTTTAACTAAGTTACCGCCTTGAAGGTGAATTACAGACGATATTTCTTGTACAATACCTGCTCTGTCATTTGCGGTTAACTCGAGTGTTAGGTTAGCGTTTATTTTTTCTGAAACAGAGTGAGCTATTTCAATTTTACAATGTAAACTTTCAATATTGTTAAGTGCTGTCACTAAGGCTTGAGTTTTATCTACACTCACTGCAACTTCTATTACACCGGCAAAAAAACCAGATAAATGATGTAAGCTACTTACTTGCCAGTTACCTTGATGCTCTTTAATAACATTAGACAAGGTGTCTACAATACCCGTTTGGTCTGCACCAATACATGAAATTACAATATGGTTCATAGGAATCCTTAAATACGGAGTTTGTGAATAATGATAATGTACTATACTACTCGGGAAAGTTGATTTAATTCTTTATCAAGTTGTTGACTGTCACCTAGATTTAACTCAATCAAGCGACGTAACAGGGTAATACTGTCTATATCGATAGCATCACAGTGTAACCCTATTTCGCTTTCTTGCTCGTGAACTACGATAATATCCATAGTAACTTTAGATTCACCGTCAGATAAGAAAAACGTTAGCGTGCCTAACTTTTCTTTGAGTGATTGTTTAGGCTCTACTAAAGTCACTAATGCACCTTTAAGAGATATATCGTGTATAGAGACCGGATAGCTATTATTTTCAATGTTTAGCTCTGCTTTAATTGAAAATAATACTCGGGTGAATTGTCGTCTATTGTCCATGTAAACTTATTATCGTTATGAATTATAGTTTCAGCATAGCTGTCTTTTAAACAAAAGGCACTTAAAGATACATGTTTAACGCATGTATCTTTAAGTGTGGCAAATATTTAACCGATTTTTTTGTATTTGATACGGTGAGGCTCAATTGCTGCAGCACCTAATGTTTTCTTCAACCAAGCTTCGTAGTCACTAAAATTACCTTCGAAGAAGTTAATTTCACCTTCGTCGCGGTAGTCTAAAATATGCGTAGCAATTCTATCTAAGAACCAACGGTCATGAGAGATCACCATAGCACAACCAGGGAATTCTAAAATAGCTTCTTCAAGAGCACGCAATGTCTCAACATCTAAATCATTGGTTGGCTCATCTAATAATAATAAATTACCACCAGTTTTAACTAATTTAGCTAAATGAACACGGTTACGCTCACCACCAGATAAGTCTTTTATAAATTTTTGCTGATCATTACCTTTGAAGTTAAAGCGCGAGCAATAAGCACGACTTGGTATTTGGTATGTGCCAATTTCTAAAATATCATGTCCTTCAGAAATTTCTTGATAAACGGTGTTGTTATCATCCATGTCATCACGGAATTGATCAACACTGGCAAGCTTTACTGTTTCACCAATTTCAATTGTACCCGAATCTTGTTGTTCTGTACCTGACATCATTTTGAATAGAGTTGACTTACCTGCGCCGTTAGCGCCGATAATACCAACTATCGCGCCTTTTGGAATACTAAAACTTAAGTCGTCAATTAATACTCGACCGTCGAACGATTTTTTAAGGTTATGCACATCTAAAACTTTATCACCTAAACGTGGACCTGGTGGTATATAAAGCTCATTTGTTTCATTACGTTTTTGATTTTCTTGACTATTTAGTTCTTCAAAGCGTGCCATACGAGCTTTACTTTTAGCTTGACGTGCTTTGGGATTAGAACGTACCCATTCTAGTTCTTGTTTAATGGTTTTTTGTAAGGCATTTTCACTTTTACTTTCTTGGGCTAAACGTGCATCTTTTTGTTCAAGCCATGAAGAGTAATTACCTTCCCAAGGAATGCCTTCACCTCTATCTAGCTCTAAGATCCAACCGGCGACATTATCAAGGAAATATCTATCATGGGTGATCGCAACAACGGTTCCAGGGTAATCATGTAAGAAACGCTCTAACCAAGCAACTGATTCAGCATCTAAATGGTTGGTTGGCTCATCAAGTAACAACATGTCTGGTTTTTGTAATAATAAATGACATAAAGCAACACGACGACGTTCACCACCACTAAGTACTGATATTTTTTGTTCCCAAGGTGGTAAACGTAAAGCGTCAGCCGCTCGTTCTAGCACATTGTCAATATTATGCCCATCTTGTGTATTGATAATATCTTCAAGTTGACCTTGCTCTTTGGCTAGTGCGTCAAAATCAGCGCCTTCTTCTGCATATTCGTTATACACTTCATCTAAACGTTTTAATGCATTTTTAACAGTAGCTACTGCATCTTCAACCACTTCACGAACGGTTTTTTCTTCATCTAGCTGTGGCTCTTGCGGCAAATAACCAATTTTTGTTCCGGCTAATGCGCTTGCTTCACCTTCAAACTCTTTATCTATTCCTGCCATAATGCGTAATAGACTTGATTTACCTGAGCCATTTAGGCCTAAAACACCAATTTTAGCACCGGGGAAGAATGAGAGAGAAATATCTTTTAAAATGGTACGTTTGGGCGGAACCACTTTACTTACGCGGTTCATTGAGAATATAAATTTATCTGGTAATGCCATGGGAATCCCAAGAGGTAAAGATTAAGTTGTAGGCTATTTTAAGTAACTACCTAGATGTTATCAAGGGCTAGACTACTTTGCTTTTGCTCCCGCTGTATTTAAGTAGCCAATACTACTCAAAATGATGAGAGTATTGGCTAACATTAAGCCAATATTATTTAGAGAGCGGGGTAAATACTACATCACCACTTTGTAACCCTGAAATGACCGTAACCATATTATTGGCTTGTATTTTACCTAATCGCACAAAACGACGTTGCACAGTACCATTCACATTCAGCCAAACAAAATCGAGTTGTCCAACATGAGATATTTTATTTAATGGAACCGTTAGGCTTACTTGCTCTCCAGCAGGTATCAACATACGAGCATACATGCCAGGTAATAAGTGTTCATTATGTTTAATGCGTGTTTTGATTAAAAAGCTACGTGAACCTGTATTCGCGGCAGGTACTATTTCTTCTATTTCACCTGTAATCGTTTTGTTAATACTGGGTAATTCAATATCAATTTTCTGTTCAAGAGTTAAGGTTAGCGCTAATTGCTCTCGTACTTGTGCTTCTACACGTAATAGTAACGGGTTATATAATGATAATAATTTAGCACCGGCTTGTGCAGTGTCGCCAGGTTGTGCAAAGCGATCAACAATGAGACCATTTATTGGCGCAGTTAATGTTGCATAACTTAGCGTAGTTTCTGCTTGGGATAACCTTTGTTCGGCTGCGGTTAGCTCAGCGACAATACTTTGGTAATCCGCATTAGCCTTGTCAAAATTAAATGTCGAAATAAGTTGTTTTGCCAGTAATTCTTCTGAGCGTTCAAAGTTCTGTTTAGCTTCTTTATAGCGTGCTTGTAAGGCAATAATGTTTTGCTTTGTTTGTAGTACTTGTGATTGTAAATCGCTTTGTTCAAGCTCAACTAATAAATCACCTTTTTTTACTTTATCACCCGCTCTCACAGCAATGGTATTTATTCGAGCTAGCATACGTGATGAAATAATAGTGGTTTGTTTTGCTTCTACGCTGGCTGCAACTGGTTCGAATATCGCTTCAGATTTCTCAATGACTGTATAAGTGTTGGTTTTATCAAAATTAGCGAGATTGGACGCTTGATTGATATCTTTGTTCAGCGAAGGAGCTACTTTTTTATCAAATGAACCAGCGAGCCAAGCGACCATTAATAGTAGCACGAACAGAGCGATAACAGGCAGTAGTAGTTTTTTTACTGTGCTTTTATTAACATTTTTTTGATTATTTGTTGGAGAGGTAATTTTAGTCATATTTTTTCCTAGATAACCGCTTTATTTGGTTGTTCTAATGATGAATGGTTTGATGATTGTTGTTGATTTTCATTGTCAAAAACTAACAAGTAAACAATAGGGACAACCAATAAAGTAAATATTGTGGATGAGATGATGCCAAAAATAATAGCAATGGCTAAGCCACTAAATACAGGGTCTAATGTTATAATTAAATTGCCTAATAACGTTGTACCTGCTGTTAATAATACTGGGCGCATACGTACTGAACCCGCCTGAATTAATGCTTCTTTTATTGACTCGCCTCTATCTCGTGCTTGAGTAATAAATTCAATGAGAATTAAAGAGTTACGTACAACAATACCGGCTAACGCTATCATGCCTATCATGGCTGTTGCGGTAAACAATACTGAGTCAGGTGCATTGGCAATGGTACGTTCACCAAATTGGTTTAGCATGAAAAAGCCTGGCATTATGCCAATAACCGTTAATGGAATAGCTGACATGATAATGCCAGATAATGCTGCTGAGCCTGTCTGTATTCTTAACACAATAAATATAGCAGTTAATGCAAAAGCAAAGGCAATACCCATATCGCGAAATACTCTAATGGTTATACGCCATTCACCTTCACCGCTCCAAGATAAGTGGATATTGTCAGGCAAATACCAAGCGTTACCACTACCACTTGTTAAGAAAGTACGATTCTGCCAGTCGTTTGATTGAGCTGGAGCAGGGGAGTTCTCCTCTATATTGTCCTCGATATTACGATAATGTAGATCGCTACTAATGTCGGCAATCACTGCAGCAGGGGTTCTACCGGAAATATCAGCTGTGACATAAACCACAGGTCTTAAATCTTTATGTAATATTACTTTGTCACTGATACCTTGCTCAAATTGACCTAATTCTCCGAGCGATACCAATGATTGAGGTGCAATATCAATTCCTTGAGGTGTGGTTTGTTGTACTATGCCTGCTTGCCCTTTAATGGTTAATCGATAAATATCGGCAAGTGTTTCTCTTTGCTCAATGGGAAGCTTAATATTAATGGCCAGTGGTGTTGCTTCTTCGTTAACATGTAAGTACCCCGCGACAGTGCCATTATTAGCAACAGCGATAGCTTGGTTAATATTTTGTGTTGAAATACCTGATAAGGCTGCTTTGGTTTTGTCGGTAATAAAGCGTAATCTTGGTTGGTCATCACCCACAGTAGAGTCTACCTCGACCACATGAGGTTCTTGCTTTAAGCGTTTTTTAACTATGCTTGCTGCTTGTTGTAATTCACTGTATTGCGTTAATTCATCACCATATAACTCAGCAACTAATGTACTTAATACTGGTGGTCCTGGGGGAACTTCGACTACTTTTATTTGAATATCATTTTCTTTAAAAAGCGAGGTGTTAATGGATTTTAAATGTTCTCTTAATCTTAAAACAATCGCGTGAGACTGATGTTCTCGCTCTGTTTTATCAAGTAATATTATTCGCAAATCAGCCATGTAAGGAGTTTGTCGTTGATAATATTGTCGAACCATACCATTAAAGTCGATAGGCGAAGATGTACCAACATAAGCGGCGATCGCCTTTACTTCAGATAATTGCTGCACTTTATTTGATACTGTTTTTGCTATGGTAGCGGTTTGCTCTAAGGTAGCGCTTTCTGGCATATCAATAATAATTTGTACTTCATTTTTATTATCGAAGGGGAGCAGTTTAAGTGGTACTAACCTTAATACAGGTAGCATGGCAGCAATAATAAACAGTCCTAATACTAGCCATAAAACAAATTTACCTTTTTTCCTGTTATCTAATAAAGGCGTTAGTATACGACGATAAAATTGTTCAAAGCCTTGATTACCTTTATCGGCGATCGCTAAATTGGTCGCTGTTTTCGGTTTGATAAATTTTGAGGCTAACCAAGGTGTTACTAAAAAAGCGACTAAAGTAGAGCTAATAACACTTAGTGGTACATTAAAGGCCATCGGTGCCATGTAAGGGCCCATCATACCAGTGATAAAAGCGAGTGGCACAAAGGCTAGCACTATGGTTAATGTCGACATTAATAAAGGCACGCGAATTTCGTTTATTGCACCGACAATTTTGTCTTGCAAAGAGCCACGTTTTTCTTTTAAGTAACGTTCAATATTATCAACACCCGTGATAGGGTCATCAACGAGTAAACCTAATGAAAGAATTAAAGCGAACAGCGTCACGCGATTAATAGTGTAACCAAAGAGTAAATCTAGCGATAAGGTTATGCCATAACAAATAGGTACTGCTAAACCTACGACAACAGCCGAGCGCCAACCTAAAAAAACAGCAATAAAAACGACAACGGTAAATACGGCAAACGCTAAACTTGTAGTGAGGTTGTTTACTTTTTCGTTAGCAGTTTCACCATAATCACGTAAAGTTTGTACATGAACATTTGCTGGAAATATCGTTTTTTGTAGCTCATTAATTTTATCATGCACTGCTTGTGCTACTTTTACAGCATTACTACCACGTTGTTTGGCAACACTGATAGTCACAAGAGGGTGATCACCATTATTAGGAAATTTTATTGCTTCTGATGAACGGTTCTTAGGAGAATAGTGCTCTTGTTGATATTCGTTAGCGAAGTCAATCCAAGTGTAATTATTTTGCTCGCTAGGTCCATCGATAATAGTCGCGATATCTTTAAGTAGCACCACACTGCCATCAATAACATTAATAGGCGTTTGTTTTAACGTTTCTATGTCTCTGAAAACATCACCACTTTCAAGACGAAAAGATTGGTTCTCTAAAGTAATATTGCCATGATGCTGTAAAGCATTTGAAGAGTGAATCGCATTCAATACCTCGTTCATTGCTATTTTTCTGGCAGTCATTTGCTCAGGGTTTAAATTGACTTGAATCTCTCTTGAGCGCCCGCCAACAATATTCACTTCACTTGTGCTTTCTATCGCTTGTAAGAAGGTGCTAACTTCTTCAGCTAACCGACGTAAACTGTAGTCGTCTACTGTTTCACTATCGCTACTCCATAAACCGAGCATAACAATAGGTACATCATCTACTTCTATGGGTTTCACACGCCAATTACTGACAATAGAGGGAATATTATCTGTATTGGAGTGAAGTTTGTTGTAGGTATTAAGTAATGCTTTTTCACGGTTTTCGCCAACGTGAAATCGTAAAGTGACTATAGTTTGGCTATTGTTGGTAACTGAATAAACATGCTCAACCCCAGTTACTTGTGATAATAATTTTTCTAGCGGTGTTGTGACGAGTCGTTCTACTTGCTGAACATTGACCCCTGGGGCACTAACTATAATATCTATCATGGGTACCACAATTTGTGGCTCTTCTTCGCGTGGCGTATAGTTCAATGCCATTATGCCGGCGATTATAGATAGCATTAGCAAGATAAAAGGTACTTTGCTGTTT
The DNA here is from genome assembly GCF_018860915.1 of Colwellia sp. C2M11. Taxonomy (GTDB): domain Bacteria; phylum Pseudomonadota; class Gammaproteobacteria; order Enterobacterales; family Alteromonadaceae; genus Colwellia. Next base: position 8,741 of record NZ_JAHKQD010000003.1, on the reverse strand, counting down.
AATGTTTTTCTTAGCAATGTCGATGTAAAGTTGCTTGGTGTTTGCATGTTTAGTTAACTTTCCTTCGATAGAAGCAATGACGATAACTTAGATATCTTCACAAAATTGTTTTTGTAAAACTTCTAATAAATACGATATTTTTTGATTGGCAATTCGGTAATAAATTGTTTGAGATTCGCGTCTAGTTGCTACTATTTCGCTTTCTCTTAATTTTGCTAAGTGTTGTGATAGTGCCGATTGTGATAAATCTATTTGTTCATTCAAGTCTCCAACGGTTAGCTCGCCATCAGCTAAACAACACAACACCATTAATCGATAAGGGTTAGAAAGTTGCTTAAGTATTGTTGAAACATGCTGCGCACTTTCCAGTAACTTTTTTTGATCTGCTTTCATATTTTGTACAAATTTCATCCGTTAATTTTATTTTAGTCTACTATTGTACTTTAATTTAGTAAAGGCTAATATACATTATATAAGATAAAGTTAATTTAGTATAATCTAATTTAAAGGTTGTTTTATATTAAGAAAATATATTTGATAAAAAGTGATAACCGCTATAGAGATTACAAGGATAAGATCATGACAGTGAATGATGTATTTCGTTTGATCGTAGGCGTAATGATTCTAGTTTCATTACTGCTTACACAATATCACTCCCCAAATTGGGTATGGTTTACTGCGTTTATTGGTTTTAATTTATTACAATCCGCATTCAGCAAGTGGTGTTTAATGATGATTGTTTTAAAAAAGCTAGGTTTGAAAGACAGTAATACTGAATGTAGATAACCATTAATAGAGTAAAAAATTTAATTGAGGATATAAATATGTTAAAAACAATTCCTGAAGTTATTGCTCAGGCAAGACAATCACTTAATACCATAACTGCAGCCGATGCTGTAGTAAAATGCAAGCTTGAGAATGGTATTATTATTGATGTGAGAGAGCCTGCAGAGTTCGCTGAAAGGTCAGGAGATAGTACTATTAATATCCCTCGCGGATTGTTAGAAATGAAAATGTTGCAAATGTATCCAGATGAGAATTTAGCTATTTTTATTCATTGTGCTACAGGAGCTAGAGCTACATTTGCTGCAGAACAACTGAATCGTGTTGGTTACAAAAATGTTTGGGTTGTTACTTGTATGCTTGATGATGTTTGTTGCGTATTTTAATCATTGTAATAGCCTAGATGAGACTTTTAGCTACAAAAGGATAGTTGCAATGGATGAGTTACGAAACAGTCTACTAATATTTAATGTTACGTAACTTATCTCTTTATTGAACTTTATTTTTCTAGCTGTATTTACATGGTAACTTATCGTTATACCCAACTAGGCACAGAGTCTGCGTTTATGATTTCATCATAATTAGGTCGTGCTCTGACAACGGCAAAGTCAGATCCTTTTACCATAATTTCGGGTGCTAGCATACGTGTATTATAAGTGGAGGCCATTACTGCTCCATAAGCTCCGCAGCTCATAATAGCAATTAAGTCACCTGATTTTGACTCATGCACTTGGCGTGCTTTGGCAAAGGTGTCACCTGTTTCACAAACAGGGCCAACCACATCATACGCTTTAAGTGCAGTTTGGCTTTGATCAACTGCCAAAATTTCATGATGAGCTTCATACATACTTGGGCGGATCATATCATTCATGCCTGCATCTAAAATAAGAAATTGGCGTTCTTCACCTGTTTTAACATACACAACGCTAGCAACTAAAATACCGGCATTGCCGAGTAAAGAGCGTCCTGGTTCAATTATTATTTTACAATTCAAATGACCTAGCTGCTTTTTGGCTATTGAAGCATATTCTTTTTTACTTGGAATCACTTCATCATTATAGGTAATACCTAAACCACCGCCAATATCAACAACGCTAATGTTATGACCATCACTTCTTAAATCAATAATTAACTGGGCAATACGCTTGTAAGCTTCTTCAAAAGGAGCAAGTTTGGTAAGTTGGGAGCCAATATGAACATCAACCCCTTGTACCTTTATATTAGGAAGCGAAGCCGCTCTATTGTATGCAATGCGAGCTTTACTAATAGGGACACCAAATTTATTCTCAGCTTTACCGGTAGAAATTTTAGCGTGCGTATTCGCACAAACATCTGGGTTTATACGAAAGGCAATAGCGGCTTCTTTATTTAGACGAACAGCAACTTGGCTGATGAGTTCTAGCTCTGGCTCTGATTCAACGTTAAATTGAAAAATACCTTCGTTTAATGCATATTCTATTTCCGGCTCAACTTTTGCTACACCGGAATAAACAATCTTATTCGCTGGAATACCTGCGGCACGTGCTCGGCTTATTTCACCTATTGATACAACATCTGCACCTGAGCCTAATTTCGCTAATGTTGATAAAACGGCTTGATTTCCATTTGCTTTAACTGCGTAACAAATAAGTGTGTCTTGATCAGGCAATACCGTAGAGAATGCTTGTTGGTAATCTTTATAATTTTCGCTAATAGCTGTATTTGAATAACAGTAAAAAGGTGTGCCTACTTGCTTTGCTATATCGCTAAGTGGAATATCTTCTACTAGCATTTTTCCATTAACGTGCGAGAAGTGTTTTTGTGTAGTCATTTGATTACCATCAGTATAGTTTTTTAGTAAGGTTTGCCAGCTAAGTATTTCAACAAAGTTTTTATACAAAGATATCAGTATAGCTGAAGAACATTTATCTTATTCTTGATGTTTATTCAAGTCGCTAACTGTTAAGTAAACTAGTGAGTTATTGAATAGCTATTATTGATAGCTTTGCTCGAAGAAGCTTTCAATAATTAGCCTTGCCGATTCTGCATCGATATTATCTTTTTTCAAATTTTTAAAGCCACCACGTGCAAATAATTGTTCTTTTGCGTCAGCTGTCGTCAGTCTTTCATCTTGAAATTCGACTTTTAAGCCAAAGCGTCCAGCAAGTCTATTACCAAATTTTCGAGCATCTTTCGTTAATTGTTGTTCACTACCATCCATATTAAGAGGCAAACCAACAACAACTAAATCTGGTTGCCACTCTGTTAAAAATACTGATAAGGAATCCCAATGAGGAATTCCATCAGTCGCCTTAACCGATCCTAATGGCGAAGCAGATCCTGTGATTTCTTGACCGACAGCTACACCAATATACTTTTTACCAAAATCAAAACCAATAATGGTACGTTGACCTATTTCTTTTGTTATTTTTTTAGTCATTATGCATGGCCAATTTCAGAAGAAAGATGCGCAATATCTATTCCGAGTTTTTGTGTCGCTTTTTTCCAACGTAGTTCAATTGGTGTGTTAAATAAAATATCACTGTCAGCATCAATTGTTAGCCAAGCGTTACTTTTTAATTCCGACTCAAGTTGGCCTGGACCCCAACCGGCATAGCCTAGGGTTACCATAAATTGCTCAGGTGCTTTATCTGTACCTAATGCCATTAAAATATCTTTCGAGGTGGTGATCATTATGTCTTCACTTAACGCTAAAGAGCTTTTCCAACCCGGTTGTGTTTGATGTAAAACAAAACCACGGTTCTGAGATATAGGACCGCCAGAAAGTACGGGTTGCTCTAAGCTGATATCTACTAAGATGTTGTCGCTATCGTTATCTGTTTCAGACATAGGGGGATGTGCAAGTGATTGTTCAGATGCATCATCAGTGCTCTGGTTGGCGATATTTTTATTGCTTTCTTCTCGATCATTCTCTTCAATTTGCTTTAATAAATCATGTAAGGTGATATTGACTGGCATATTGATAATTAAGCCCATAGCACCTTGGTCATTATGCTCACAAATGTAAGTTACGGTTTTATTAAAATAGTCATTGGCTAATGATGGCATAGCAATTAAAAATTGATTCTCTAAGCTTTTCATCTATTTACCTTTTATAGATTGTTTTAAACAGAAAGTTTACACTACATATGCTAAATAATATTTTATCTAAATTGATAAGAGTAAAATATTAAGTTTATTTTTTACGGATGTTGTCTTCAATAGCATCCATTAATTTACCACTAATATTAATGGGGTAAGCTGCTTCTATTTCACGTATACACGTTGGGCTAGTGACGTTAATTTCAGTAACCTTATCACCAATAACGTCTAGACCAACAAAGAATAAACCGCGTTTTTTAAGCGCTGGCGCAATAGTGTCGGCAATGAGCTTATCGCTAGGGCTCAACGGACGTGCGACCCCACGGCCACCTGCAGCTAAATTACCACGAGTTTCTCCTTGAGCAGGAATACGGGCCAAGCAATAAGGCATTGGTTCACCGTTAACAATAAGAATACGTTTATCACCCTCAACTATTTCAGGCATATATTCTTGTACCATCGCGTACTGTTGCCCATGATTAGTTAAGGTCTCTATGATGACACCTACATTGGCATCATCTTCTTTTATACGAAAAATAGAAGAGCCACCCATGCCGTCTAGTGGCTTAATAATAATATCTTTTAATTCTTGATGGAAAGCGCGAATTTGAACATCATTTCTGGTAACTAAAGTACGAGGAGTTAGGTTTGCAAACCAAGCAGTGAATAACTTTTCATTACAGTCACGTAAACTTTGTGGTTTATTGACGATTAATGTACCTTCTACTTCTGCACGCTCAAGCATATAAGTGGCATAAATAAATTCAGTATCAAAAGGAGGATCTTTTCTCATTAAAATCGCGTCAAGATCACTCAGTGGAATATCCTGTTGGTCGCTTAATTCAAACCAATGATTAGCGTCATCAAATACTTTTATTCTCTGAGTATTTGCACGAGCTTGACCACGATCTAGATATAAATCTTTCATTTCCATATAGTAAATTTCATAGCCACGCTTCTGTGCTTCTAGCATCATCGCCATAGAAGAGTCTTTAGCTACTTTAACTTCACTGATAGGATCCATTACGATACCGAGCTTTATGGTTTTAGGTTGTTCTATTGTCATTTTATATCCTATCTGTATGTTATTTAGTTAAGTAACTTGGTAATGATTTATGCTAAATCACCAAAACGACATTGTAATGCCGTTATTGCGGTTAGTGCCGCAGTTTCTGTTCTTAAAATTCTAGGACCAAGTAATATGTCTTGAAAATCAGCTGTATTCGCCTTGCTTATTTCTTCATCACTTAATCCACCTTCAGGACCTATTAATAACCTAACCTGAAGCGCATTTTCAGTGCTATCAACGGGTAATGTCATAATAGAATGTGTAGCCTTAGGGTGTAAGTTTAATTTAAGCGAGTTGGTTTCTTGTGCTAACCAATCTTCTAAATACATAGGTTCTGTAACTTCTGGCACTATGCAACGACCACTTTGTTCACAAGCGCTAATGACTATTTTTTGCCATTGGTCATGTTTTTTTGCTAAACGCTCACCTGATAACTTTACTCCGCAACGCTCAGTAAATAATGGCGTAATTTTACTAACCCCTAGTTCTACTGACTTTTGTAAAGTGTAGTCCATACGATCGCCACGAGAAATACCTTGCCCTAAATGAATATCTATTGGAGATTCATTTGTTATTACTTTTTGTTCGATGATTTTTGCACTTGCTTCTTTCTTTTTTACATCGACTAATTGGGCGGTGTATTGTACAGCCTCCTTACCATTAAACAGGGCAACAGTATCGCCTTCTGATAAACGTAACACTCTGACAATATGACCGAAGGCATCATCAGATAATTTCACTGTGTCATTTAAAGTTAGCTCACTATCTTGGTAAATACGTGTTTTAGGCATGCTGGTTAATACTAATTAATGTATGGGACTATATAGTTAAAAGATAAGGGCATAAATGATAAAAACAATACTCCCTATGAACTATTTAGTACTATATTTGTTTTTCAATGGAGAAAAGCAAAAAACCAGCACTGCTTATACACAAGTGCTGGTTTTATTACTTTGTTTCAGTTTTTAATGAATAAAGCTTTTAACTAAATTCCAGCTGATTTTCTTAAATCATCAGCTTTATCCGTTTTTTCCCAACTAAATGCAGTAAATGTATCGTCACCTACAGTCATTTCAAAAGGTTCACGACCAAAATGTCCATACGCAGCTGTTTGTTGATACATAGGATGTAATAAATCTAACATTTTAGTAATGCCGTAAGGACGCAAATCAAAGTGTTCACGAACAAGTTCAACTAAGCGTTCTTCGCCTACTTTACCTGTACCAAAGGTATCGATAGAAATTGATGTAGGTTTAGCAACACCTATAGCATATGATATTTGAATTTCACAACGATCAGCTAAACCTGCTGCTACAATATTTTTAGCAACATAACGACCAGCATATGCTGCACTACGATCCACTTTTGATGGATCTTTACCTGAGAAAGCACCACCACCATGACGCGCCATGCCGCCATAAGTATCAACAATAATTTTTCTACCTGTTAGGCCACAATCGCCTACTGGGCCACCAATAACAAAGCGGCCTGTTGGGTTGATGTGATATTTAGTATCTTTAGTTAACAACTCAGCAGGAAGCACATGCTTAATAATATTTTCCATAACTGCATCAACTAAATCCTCTTGTTTAATATCAGGGTTATGCTGAGTTGAAAGAACAACAGTATCAATTGCCACAGGTTTATTGTTTTCATAGATAAAGGTTACTTGTGATTTAGCATCAGGACGTAACCAAGGAAGAATACCCGATTTACGGGCTTCAGCTTGACGTTCAACTAAACGATGAGAATAATATAATGGTGCAGGCATTAACGTTTCAGTTTCATTGGTAGCATAACCAAACATCAATCCTTGATCTCCAGCGCCTTGATCTTCCGGCTTACTGCGATCAACACCTTGCGCTATTTCTGGTGACTGCTGACCAATTAAATTCATAATGCCGCAAGTTTCACCGTCAAAGCCGACATCGGAAGATGTATAACCAATATTACTAATAACATTACGAGTAATGGTTTCTAAATCAACCCATGCATTAGTACTTACTTCTCCAGAAATAATAGCAACGCCAGTTTTAACCATTGTTTCGCACGCAACACGTGCAAATTTATCTTTCGCAATAATAGCATCTAAAACCGCATCAGAAATTTGATCGGCAATTTTATCTGGGTGTCCTTCAGAAACGGACTCAGAAGTAAAAAAGTGTGTAGACATAAAACCTCAACAGTTTAAATCTTTAACCTATCTCGCTTAGTAAATAGTTATTTAAAAAGTAGATAAAAAAGATAAAAATTAACATTAATACAATATATAGATGCAGTTTACTATTATAGGAATCACTTTTCTATCTTTTTTACGCCTAGACGTCTAAATGGCTTTAATCTTTTAAAGTATAAATCATTAAATTTATAATGAAAAATATGAAATTTATTTATTTTACAACTGTTTACGTAGTAATTTATGGGGTTTATGCACTTTTTATTAAATTTACTTTTTGTTGAGGCAGGGTATATAAAATAGAGAAAGGTACTCAATTGAGTAGTCGTTAGCGAATCAGCGGTCGTTGACGTTATTTTGTGGAAAAGAAAATAAAAGGGCGCCACTACAATTGGCGCCCAGTAAATTTAACCTTTTCTTTTTCTCGGTTTTACTACTTGAGTAGTATTTGATTCTTTTTTCAATTTACGTTTTTCTTTTAACGTTAATACGGGCTTTTTCTTTTCATTTTTAGACATATTATCACCTAATAATAAATTACAGATTAATTACGTATGTTTTTTGCAAAAAACTAAAAATTATAGAAAATAAATCAAATAAAATACCCTCCTTAGATAGTTATAATGAGTTAGCTAAATATTTTATGAAATAAACAGATCTAGAAAATATGGATACAATTAAGCCTTCTTTATTAAGCGAACTTAAAAAAGAACCATTAAATAAATGCTGTGTGTTTAGTTTTTATCTGGAAATACAGACGAGCGTAAAGGTACGCTCGTTTAAACGGGGAATTTTAGGGCGAAGCTCCCTAAAAATAAAATATAATAAAATACTGAAATAGGTGTTTTCATAGGCCCAATATAGCAGCTTAAATAATAACTTCAAGCCTATTTGAACACGTTTAATTAAAGGTAATATTTAACGACTGTAAACTATCAATTTATAAATAATTAAAGGGAATAATAAAAGTAAGAGTTTATATTACAAATAACCATTCATTTTGCCAGTGGTTATTAGATTGTCTACTTATAAGTATAAGGAGAAAATTTTTACCTAGGTAGCGAAGTTGACCATACTATTCTACATTGTGTGCTTTTCTAGAGATAGCGCGGAAATTTGTTTTGATTACCTATTACTACTTAACTAATATAAAGAGGTTCTTTCAGGGTGCCGCAGTAAACCGTAGTCTGAATACCGTGTGCTTTTCTATAGGTGGCGCGGAAGTTTATTCTTAAGTGTTGTTGAAATTATATATATTAGGAAGGCTCTTCCAGAGTGCCGCAGTAAACCGTAGTCCTGAACACCGTGTGTTCAGGGCGGAAGTATCATTTCAACCGTAGGCTTCCCGATACGAGCCGGGCTTGCACAATAGCTAATAATCAACTTCCTAAGGTAAAACTTATCGGCTCAGGGACATAGTCACATACAAACACCCCAGAAGAATGTCCATTATAACTGAAATTTTATGAGTGATAAGCTTTTTTTAGAAAGAGTAGTTTGTTTGCTTAATATTTAGCTACTTAACTACTCACTTACAAACAATATTAATAAATACGCTTATAGATAAGTGTAGATTATAAAGAGTCTTGGTTATTTAAACCACAGTATTTACAAGCTTTGTATCATTGTTGA
>NZ_JAHKQD010000038.1 GCF_018860915.1 Colwellia sp. C2M11 | reverse complement strand
ATTCTATCGACCATCCATTGGCGACGATGTTCAAAGCTTTGTTTGCTATAAGCATCCTCACCACACAGGTAAGCGCGGCGCACACAACGAGAGATTAGGTGATAGTAACGGGTGTCTTGTAATGAAACTTGCTGACGGCGAGATTGTGTCATAATCAAACTCCTTACGTGTTTACTTTATAAACATAGTCAGGAATTCTTATTTATTCAAGAAAGTATAAAGTATGGGTGTCCTACTCTATCTTGAGAAAGTATAAAGTATGGGTGTCCTACTCTATCTATATGTGGGTGTCCTACTCCATATGTGGGTGTCCTACTCTATGCTACTAAAGTATGGGTGTCCTACTCTATCTTCTGCTATAAGCATCCTCACCACACAGGTAAGCGCGGCGCACACAACGAGAGATTAGGTGATAGTAACGGGTGTCTTGTAATGAAACTTGCTGACGGCGAGATTGTGTCATAATCAAACTCCTTACGTGTTTACTTTATAAACATAGTCAGGAATTCTTATTTATTCAAGAAAGTATAAAGTGTGGGTGTCCTACTCTATCCCTAAAGTATGGGTGTCCTACTCTATCTCTGTTTGCTATAAGCATCCTCACCACACAGGTAAGCGCGGCGCACACAACGAGAGATTAGGTGATAGTAACGGGTGTCTTGTAATGAAACTTGCTGACGGCGAGATTGTGTCATAATCAAACTCCTTATGTGTTTACTTTACAAACATAGTCAGGAATTCTTATTTATTCAAGAAAGTATAAAGTATGGGTGTCCTACTCTATCTCTATTCAAGAAAGTATAAAGTATGGGTGTCCTACTCTATCTAGGTGTCCTACTCTATCTATACTCTATCTTAGTCTCTTATCAGATATTATGCAGTGCATTAGCATTATTTTTTAATAATGCGGAGGAGGTGGCTCTATTTCTTCTTTACCTGAATTTAGTGCACCTGAATCTTTTAGTCTATTAGCAACTAATTGAATTTGCTCTCTTAGCTCAGAAATTTGTGTTTGATGAACGGTTAATTCGGCGCTTAGTTGTTCAATAACATCGTCTTGAAAAAGGTTTCGAGTTTCAAGCGCATTGATACGTTCTTCAAGAATTTGGATAGCATTTTCTTCTGATTTGTTAGCTGTCATTTAATTGCTTTCTTTAGGGAGTTGCCAAAGCTCAGCATAGCCTGAAGAGCTTTCGGTTAATAAGGTGTTATTATCGCTAAATGCCAGGCTATAAACAACTGCTCCTGTCGGTATTTTTGCTTCTTTTGGCGTAACGTGCCACGAAGCAGTGCGTTCTCCGGTGTCAACATTCCAAACGCTCACCTTACTACTGGCTGCGCCCGTTACTAAGGTTTTTCCGTCAGGAGAAAATTGTATAGAGCTAAATACTTCTTGGCGTTTAGTGCCTTTGAGTGTTGATATCAATTTACCTGTTTTTAAATCCCAAATATGGGCTGACTTCATACTGTCGGCAGAAAAAGCAAAACGACCTTGTGGATCTAATGCTACTTTCGATACTCGCGATGTATGGTTAAATTGATAAATAACTTGTCCTGATACAGTATCCCAAATGTAAGCCGTAAAATCATTACCGCCAGACATGGCTATTCTTCCGTTAGGTGTCATATCTACAGAATTTATTTTTTCTTTATGGCCTAAAAATTCTAATCGTCTGCCAGTATCAACAGTAACATGAAGAACCGTGCCATTGCCTTTACCTATAAGTAAATAATCACCATTATTACTAATGCTGATATCACGAATAGTAGATTCTCTTACTTTCCAATACCCTTCAGACTTGCCTGTTTTGATATTCCACAGAGCAAAATTTTCTCTGCTTGCAGTTAATGCATGGCTATTATTATCACTAATATCAATGGTCAGGACTAAATTGTCACTACTGTCCTGTTGTTGAGCCCATTGGTAGGTGAGGGCATTTTTTTCTAAATCCCAAACACTAATTCCATGATAAATTGAAGAGGTTACACTCCATTTGCCGTCATTAGAAATATCTGCCGCATAACTTCCCTCAACAGCATGTAGGTATCGAGCTATCGGCTTATCCACAGAAGGTGTACAGCCCTGCATAAATAGAAGAGAAAGTGAGCATGCAGCCAGTACTTTTATCGTCGTTAAGCGATGTTTTATATTTTTTGAAAAGTTAAGCAACATATTAATACTTTTTTATTGGCGCATTTCTCGTTAGTATAAGGCGTTTTTTAAAATTGTTTAACCTTATCTTGGATTTAATTCTTCAATAGATGGTGTAAACAAAAGACAATAGATGGATTGGGGGATTCTCCAATTGTGATGTTTTTACGGAGAAATAAATGAAATTTTTTAAACCCACTTTAGTTGCTGTTGCATTATTAGCTGTAGCTGGTTGTCAAGAAGGCGCTAAAGAAGAAGCTAAAGCACCTGTATTAGAAGCAGAAGTTCAAAAACAAGCCTACGGTTTAGGTGCGTCAATCGGCATGTATATGCAACGCAATCTAGAAGAGCATGAAAGATTAGGTTTAGCTTTAGAGAAAGAATTAATCGTAAGAGGTTTTGTTGATAGCATTAATGATAAATCAGTAATGGAACAAGAAGAGATTACAACATTATTGACTAAGTTAGATGAAACAATGAAAGCTAAGCAACAAGAAATTGCGGTTCAAGAAGCTGAGGCAAGTTTAGCGACTGGTCAAAAATTCTTAGAAGATAATGCTAAGAAAGAAGGCGTAATGGTAACCGAGTCAGGTATTCAATATGTTGTATTAGTTGAAGGTGAAGGTGATAAGCCTGCTGCTACTGATACCGTTAAAGTACATTACAAAGGTACTTTCTTAAATGGTGAAACATTTGATAGTTCTTATGACCGTGGTGAGCCTGCTGTATTCCCACTGAATCGTGTTATTAGAGGCTGGACTGAAGGCGTACAATTAATGTCAGTTGGTTCTAAATTCAAATTTACTATTCCTTCTGATTTAGCTTACGGCCCGAATGGTAATCCACCACGCATTCCAGGTAACTCAGTATTAGAGTTTGAAATTGAATTGTTAGAAATTCAAAAAAGTGAGCCAGCACCACAAGTAGGCACAGCACCTGCTGATAAATAGAAAATAAATGTTAGTTTCATGGTTACAGGCTTAGCTTAAGTTAGCAGTAACCAGCATAACTACTATTGAATGAAAAGCCACCGATCATTAATTAACGATCAGTGGCTTTTTTTATGTTCGAAGGAAGATAATATCAAGCTGCCATCAATGTTAAACTGCGTGTATACTCCTTTTTATTTAAAGCGCCTAGATTTACATGAACACACTTCTTATTATTGGTTATGTTTGGCCTGAGCCAAATTCTTCTGCGGCAGGTAGTCGTATGCTGCAACTTATCTTCTTTTTTCAGCAGCAAGGCTATCAAGTCGTATTTGCTAGCCCTGCGCAACGTACCGATCATATGGTTGATCTCATGGCGCTTAATGTTGAGTGTGTTGATATTAAGCTTAACTGTGCGAGTTTTGATGATTTCATTGGCTCACTTGCGCCTGACGTTGTGATGTTCGACCGCTTTATGATGGAAGAGCAGTTTGGCTGGCGTGTTATCGAACAATGTCCGCAGGCCTTAAGAGTTTTAGACACAGAAGATCTTTTTTGTTTACGCCATGCAAGACACGATGCGCATAAAAAAAATAGTGAGATGACAGACACTGACTTATTAACATCTGATTTAGCTAAGCGAGAAGTTGCGGCTATTTTTCGTTGCGATGTTACCTTAATGATTTCACCGAAAGAAATTGAATTGTTAGGGGATTTATTCAAGGTAGATAAGAGTTTATTGCACTACGTACCTTTTGTTTTTAGTGATGAGCAATTTATGCTGAACAACCCAAGTTACGAACAACGACAAGCTTTTATTTCTATTGGAAACTTTCGTCATCCACCGAATTGGGACTCAGTACTTTGGTTAAAACAACAAATATGGCCATTAATTCGCAAACAGCTACCTAAGGCGGAGCTTCATATATGTGGCGCTTACCCACCTCCTAAAGCGACCGATTTACATGATGTAAAAACAGGTTTTTTGGTTAAAGGTTGGGTTGATGACGCGATAAAATCCATGCAATCAGCGAAGGTCTGTTTAGCGCCTTTGCGTTTTGGTGCAGGTATAAAAGGTAAGTTAGCAGAAGCAATGTTGTGTTCAACGCCTTCAGTTACCACCAATATTGGTATTGAAGGGATGGAAACTCAGTTACCTTGGGCAGGAGCGGTTGCAAACGATGCACAAAGTATTGCTGATGCAGCAGTAAAGCTTTATCAAGAAGCAGACACTTGGCAATGCGCGAGTGAATTAGGCAAACAGAATGCACAATTGTTATTTGACCAAGAACAGTATTTCTCAACACTTTCAGCTTGCTTAACAAACTTGCTACAGAATTTAGAACAACACCGACAACGTAATTTTATTGGTAGTATGCTTAACCATCACCATCATAAAAGCACTAAGTATATGTCTCAATGGATTGAAGAAAAGAACAAGCCTCAATAAACAAAGAAAAGAGCAACTATAATGAAGCCGCCAATACGTTTGTTAAGCGCTGTGCGGCTTGTAGTATTCTTTGCTCCATAATTGGCTGATATTGGCTTAGGTAATCAGGCGATAAGGTTATTTTACCTTGAGGCTTTCGACATACGCTTTGGTTATCTTTGTGGCAATAGTTAAAAGTCGACTTTGTCGTTATTTGAAAAGATTCGTTAGCCCATTGCCAAACTTGTTCCTTTTGCCAATTTGGTTGAGGGCTTTTGTTCCATTGGCTCCTTAATGAGGACAGCCACTTTGTTCTAGTTTCTTTTCCTTTATATAAAATACAATGATCCCAATAACTATGCAGGTTATTGCATTTAGCATCAGTATCAGCAAAGGCGATTTTGTTACCGCCTAAATCATCCTTGAAACTAATATGTAAAGGTTGATGTATATCACCTAACCAATGCCCTAAAAACAATAAAGTTTGTGCTTGCTGCCATGTATAAGGGCTTTGAGTATGTGCTAAGGCTTGTTGGTGTTGTAAAATTGCTTGAGGCAAGCAATTTTGCTGACATTCATCTGTATTAACTTTATTTTGTGAACGAGGGACATTCATATAATGCCAGGAACTATAAGCTTTAAACTTTTTTAAATGTCTAATTGTATCAGCCCAAGTACAAGCATTAGCAAAAGTTATGGCGCTATTCGCTTTTTGCTGATTAAAATTATTAATAAGTTTTTTATGTTTAGCAGGAATAGTCTTGAGTAAGCCGGCTATTTTGTTTTGTTGTGTTTTTGGCAAATGTTCAAATGCTAATTGGCAAACAAGTTGATGGCCAAGTTTACCTAAAGCAAAGCTTGGCTTGCTAAATAAAATAGCGAGAATAACTATAGTGAACGCAATATATTTGGCCATCATTAAATTTGCTTATTACTGAGCTAGTTACTGAGCGAAAATTTGCATTTCACTGCCAATCTGTTTGCGCATATCCATTAATTTTATTGCAGTACTATGCTGTTTTTTATCTTCTTCTGTTTTCGGAATCCACTGTGGTACAGTTTCAGATTGTCCATTTTGATCAACGGCAACCATAATAACAATACAATTGGTCGTTAAGTGTCGGTTTAACGATTTAGGATCACAGGCATTTACCTCTAAGGCAATATGCATAGATGAATTACCTGTGTATATAACTTTAGCTTCTACTTCTACCAAGCTACCCACATGAATTGGTGAAATAAAACGGATGCCACCGGCATAAGCAGTAACACAATAACGACCACTCCAACCTGCTGCACAAGCATAAGCCGCTAAATCTATCCACTTCATTACCGCACCACCATGGACTTTACCACCAAAATTTACATCTTGTGGTTCAGCTAAAAATCTTAAAGTTATATCACGTTGTGGGCTATTCATTATTCTTCTCTAGTTTCGTAAATTAAAGGAAAGTGCTATGAAGGCGATTTTATACTATTGAAAGGAATAATGAATAATTATTTGAACTATAAATTTTCAGCTATACATTTTATAGCACAAATAAAAAAGCCTTTCTCGAAGAGAAAGGCTTGAAATGCTCGCATTATGGTCTTGTTAATCAAGCTTCTTATTAATTATGCTCAGAAGTATTTTTATTATTAATCAGTGCTTCTTTGTTTGCGCAGGTATTTTATAGCAAAGCATTTTCATCACTGCAACAACTTTAATAGAGCATAAACTCGACGATAAATTTCGTATAAAGCATAACTAATGCTTTTTAGTGATTAAGTGATTGATTGTTATTCATATTAATAATGTCTAGCGAAATGTAACTAAATTGAAATATTTTTCATGGGATGAATGTTAAGCGTAAATGAATTGATTTGTCGCATAGATTCAAAATACCACGAGTGCTAGAATACGCGCATAATTTACTTGTTATTCCTATTTTTGGGAGTTCAAGTAAGTAAATAATGAATAAATTAGAGGGTTTATTGGTGACTGAATTAAAAAATGATAATTATTTACGTGCGCTTTTAAAGCAGCCAGTAGATTACACACCTGTTTGGATGATGAGACAAGCAGGACGTTATTTACCTGAATACCGAGCAGTACGTAAAGATGCTGGCGATTTTATGTCAGTTTGTCGCGATGCTGACTTAGCTTGTGAAGTTACTATTCAGCCGTTGCGTCGTTTTCCACTTGATGCAGCTATTTTATTCAGCGACATATTAACAATTCCTGACGCCATGGGTTTAGGCCTATATTTCGAAACAGGCGAAGGACCTAAGTTTGAACGTCCTATTACTTGTAAAGCTGATGTTGAAAAAATCGGCGTACCTGATCCTGAAGGTGAATTACAATACGTAATGAATGCCGTTCGTACTATTAAAAAAGAACTAAATGGTAGCGTGCCGTTAATTGGTTTTTCTGGCAGCCCTTGGACGTTGGCAACTTACATGATTGAAGGTGGTAGCTCAAAAGCTTTTACTAAAATCAAAAAAATGATGTTTTCTGAACCACAAACACTGCATTTATTGCTTGATAAGTTAGCCGACTCTGTTATTTCATATTTGAATGCACAAATTGCTGCTGGCGCACAATCAGTAATGGTGTTTGATACATGGGGTGGCGTATTGTCACCACGTGATTACAAAGAATTTTCATTACAATATATGCATAAAATCGTTGACGGTTTAACGCGTTATAATGATGGCCGTCAAGTGCCGGTAACTTTGTTTACTAAAAATGGTGGTATGTGGTTAGAAGATATCGCTGCGACAGGTTGTGATGCGGTAGGACTTGATTGGACTATTGATATAGAAAAAGCAAAAGCACGTGTTGGTGATAAAGTTGCTTTACAAGGCAATATGGACCCTTCTATGTTGTATGCACCATTACCGCGTATTGAACAGGAAGTATCTAAAATATTAGCAGGCTTTGGTGAAGGCGGTACCGGTCATGTATTTAACTTAGGCCATGGTATTCACCCTGATGTGAATCCAGATCATGCAGGACACTTTATTGAGTCGGTGCATCGTTTAAGTAAGCCATACCACGGGTAACTTATCTTGTTGCGAATTTTGTAGCTATATTGGCTACTCTTATATGAAGCACAAAAAATGAAGCACAAAAAATGAAGCACAAAAAAAAGTAGCAAACTCTATCGAGGTTGCTACTTTTTTTATTTTAGATTAGTTATTTACTCAATCGAACTTAGATTGATTCGTCATCATCTATTTCGTAAGCACTAAAGTCGGTAATTCCTTTTTCTTCTAAAATACGACGAACACTAGCGGGTAACTTTTCCTCATTATCTTTAGCGAGATCTTCATCATCAGGTAGAGGCTGCCCAGTAAAAGCATGTAAGAATGCTTCGCACAATAATTCGCTATTAGTCGCATGGCGTAAATTATTTACTTGGCGTCTAGTTCGCTCATCAGTTAATACTTTTAAGACACGCAAAGGAATTGAGACTGTAATTTTTTTTACTTGCTCACTCTTTTTACCATGTTCGGCATAGGGATTAATATATTCGTCATTCCACTCAGCCATGTAAATTCCTCTGTAGCTATTAATGTAAATGGTTAATTATTATTTTTATATGACTATAAAAACGCATTTAACGGTATTATTTAATTAACACTTAATGAAAACTTGATTAAGCTTAATTGAAAGATAGAAGCATATACTTATTTCTTCTTAATCATGCAATTCTACTGGTTGCAGAAATCCAGTCAAGTAGAAGTTTAGATGTCTAAAAATTCTTGACCTAAATAGTCAAAACGTTTAGAGTTATAGACGTCCAAACATCCAAAACATTGAGTATATAAGTTTATGGTGTTAGTTAATGAAAATAAGGAATAAAAATGTCGAATACTAAAATTAAAAACATTACTACTTCGGCAGTGCAGGCGGGTATTAATACCGATAAACAACATGGTGCTGTTGTTGCCCCTATTCACTTATCTAGCACTTATTCATTAAAAAGCTTTAATGAAAAACGTGAATTTGATTATTCTCGCACTGGTAACCCAACCCGAGCAACCTTCGCTCGAGCTATCGCTACATTAGAGCAAGGTAAAGTGGGTATTGCGACAAGTACTGGCATGTCGTCAGTATTATTAATTTGTCAGCTGCTATCTGTTGATGATCTTGTTGTTATTCCTCATGACTGTTACGGAGGAAGCTTTCGACTATTTACCCATTTAGCAAAACGTGGTCAATTTAAGTTAATTGTTGTTGATCAAAATAACCAACAGGCGTTAGCAGAAGCATTAGCACAAAAACCTAAATTAGTACTAATTGAAAGCCCAAGTAATCCACTATTACGTTTAGTTGATATTGAAGAAGTAGCTAAGGCTAGTCACGAAGTAGGTGCTTTAGTTGCTGTCGACAACACTTTTTTATCTCCTGCTTTACAACAACCATTAACATTGGGTGCAGATATTGTTTTTCACTCTACTACTAAGTATATCAACGGGCACAGTGATGTTGTTGGTGGTGTTTTAGTGGCTAAAGAACAGGCTTTAGGTGATGAGTTAGCTTGGTGGGCAAATTGTATTGGTATTACTGGCAGTGCATTTGATAGTTTTCTTGCTGTACGTGGCCTAAAAACTTTGCCAATTCGCATAAAGCAGCATCAAGAAAATGCTGAGCAAGTTGCTGAATTTCTAAAAAATCATCCTGCGATAGAGTCAGTTTATTATCCAGGCTTTACAGATCATCCAGGACACGAAATTGCTAAGAAACAGCAAGCAGGCTTTGGCGCTATGCTAAGTTTTGATGTTAAAGGTGGTGTTGAGTCGGTGAAAAAATTATTCGCTAATCTCAAATTGTTCACTTTAGCGCAATCATTAGGTGGTGTTGAAAGTTTAATTTGTCATCCGCCAACAATGACTCATGCCGGTATGGCCGAAAGCGCAAGACTAGCTGCTGGCATTACCGACTCTTTAGTAAGAATTTCCGTTGGTATCGAAGATATTAATGACATTTTGGGCGATTTAGCGCATGGCTTAGCACAAAGCCAAACGCGTTAATAAATAATAATTTTGTAGAAGAATAAATGACAGAATCACAAAGACCTCAAAATAAATTAGCTAAACATGCTGTTAACGTTCATAAGTTTGGTGGTAGCTCTTTAGCTAATGCGCAGTGCATAGAGCGCGTTGTTGATATTATCCGACAAAATTGCCAACTCAATGACATCGTTGTTGTGTCTGCTAACGGTAAAACCACCGATAGTTTGTTTGCCATATTAGCGCACACAGACAGTGCTGACCTGACAGCAGCGTTGAGCGAGTTAGAGCAACAACAACTGTTACTTATCAATGCCTTATTAAATGAAAAAAGTTCCAAGCAGCTTACCCAACTATTATCTACCGATATAGCTCAGTTAAGAACTTGGCTGTCGAATGATATCATTCAGCACAGAAATGATATTTTAGCTTACGGTGAATTGTGGTCTGCACGTTTATTATCAGCGTTATTAAATGAAAAAATTTGCCCAAGTAACTCGGTTGATGCCCGTGATTTTCTCGTGATAGACAACGAACAAAATTGTGCAGTTGATCATGCCTTGAGTAGTGCACAATTTAAAACGCGACTACAGTTTGGCAAGTTAGCCGTAATTACAGGGTATATTAGTCGTGATAGTCGCGGTAAAACTTGTACGCTAGGCCGTAATGGTAGTGATTATTCGGCAACTATTATCGCGTCGTTAGTGGGTGCTCATAATGTCACTTTATGGACCGATGTTGACGGTATTTATAGCGCTGATCCGCGCGTTGTTCCTAATGCGAGAAAATTACATCGCTTACCTAATGGTGTAGCAAAAGAGCTAGGACGTTTAGGTAATCCTGTCTTGCATGCCAAAACGTTAATGCCATTGGTTAATGAAAACTTATCGCATCATTGTCACTTACACGTAGCAAGTAGCTTTGATTCACAAGTTGCCGGTACAGAAATCGGCACTTTTGGCCATATTGCAAAACAAGAACTCTCAGTAACTTATTTAAATGATCTTATCTTAGCGAAATCAACAAGCTTTATTGGGGATTCGGTCGAAGACTTAACAGAGAACTTAGGCGCTAATTTATTCAGAAAAGCGTTAGTTGAATTTACGCCTATTTGTGCTGATGCTAAACAAGGCTTTATTGTTATCAATCAATCTCAGCAAAAAGCGTTAAGTCAATGGTTAGCTAGTCACGATATTGAAGTCACTTTTATCCCAACGGCTATTATTGCAACGGTTGGACATAACGTTGCACAACGCGGCGATATTAAAGCGCGCTTTAAGCGATCTTTAAAGAGTGCTCAACCTCTATTTTTAGTAAACAGTAAAAATAATCATAGTGTTATTGCTGTACTAGCTGAGCCATGTAGTACAGAGTTATTGAATAAAGTTCATCATGATATGACTAAAGACTCTCGCCACATAGGTTTGCTTATTGCAGGGTTAGGTAATATTGGTGAACGTTTCCTTGAGTTATTACCCGCACAGCTAAATAGAATATATGCTTTAGAAAATACTCACCTTGTTGGATTATTATCGTCGAAAAAAGCCTTGATAAATAATGATGGCATTGACGTGAATCAAGCACTGTCATTATTCAAGCAAGCTGCTAAACCGTATAACAACGACGAATTATTATCTTGGTTAAGTAATCATCCTTATGATGAATTAATTGTGGTAGATATTACGCCAAGTGAAGATTTTAGTTTACTTTATCAAGACTTTTTCACGCGCGGTATTCACGTTATTGGTGCGAACAAGTGGGCTGCTTCATCAGATACTGCGCACTACAATAACTTGGTTAATACCGCAGATAGAAACAACAGTTTATGGTTAGGTAATACTACCGTTGGTGCTGGATTACCCATTAATTATGCTATTGCTGATTTGAATAATAGTGGCGATACCATTACGGCCATTGCGGGGATTTTCTCGGGTACACTTTCATGGTTGTTTGAAACCTATGACGGTTCTACCGCATTTTCAACGTTACTTATTAATGCACTTGAGCAAGGGATAACAGAGCCCGACCCACGTGAAGATTTATCAGGCCGTGATGTACAACGTAAGTTATTAATTCTAGCTCGTATGGCTGGTTTTGAGCTGTCACTTGATGATATTGATTGTACCAACCTAGTCCCTGAAAATTTACAACGTATCGGTCGAGAAGAATTTTTAGCAAGGGCGAATGAGTTAGATGATTATTTTGCTGATGCGTTAGCTGATGCTAACAAAAAAGCAAGCTGTATTCGTTATGTGGCGCGCTTAAATGTAGATGAGTCTGGCAATATTCAAGCGAAAGTAAGCTTAGAAGTATTACCACAAACAGATGCTTTTGCTAATTTGACACCGTGCGACAATATTTTTCAAATTAGTAGTCATTGGTATCAAGAAAATCCATTAATTATCCGTGGGCCAGGTGCAGGGCGAGATGTTACTGCAGGTGGTTTACATTCAGATCTTGTGAATATTTGTCAGCAATTAGCGCATAAGCAACATCAAGTAAAAATAAAAGGGCTAAACTAATAGCTTATCGTGCGCTAAGACAGGTTTACCCTCTAAATCAAGTAAAATTAACTATGCTATACTGTTTAAGTTATATGTTAAATATTGCTTAAAAAAACAAGCTAAGTGGTATGTAATAATCGTTATAAGAGTTAGTCTTTGAACTTGTTTCTTTGCTTTTGTTCTGGTTGCTTAGTTATGTATTTTCTAGCATTATTAACTATCATTTATTGATTCAATAATTAAATAATAAAGTAATGCCTAAAGCTCCTAATAATCAAACACATTATACTAATCAAGTGCAGCTCTTAGTTGGGAAGATTTATGGGCGCAGTATATTAAATGATTCTTTGCTTGAACGAGCAATACATTACTTTGATAACAATGAATTTGTAGAATCACATTCGACAACTAGCACTGAAAGTGACACGTTACATAAGCTAGAAAAAATAGAACGTCATAATCATTTGCAATCCATTTGTTGTGAAATTATTGAGTTGGCAGAAGGTGATACGCTACAAGAAAGTAACCGAAAAACAGCACGACTATTGGGGACTATTCAATTGATTAGCCCAACAGAAGGCAGTAAAGTTGCTGTTTGTAACGAACAAAATAAAGTGCTTTATAAAGCCATTTTATCTCTACGATTACTTGATAGATTACTACTCGATAATGAATTAAACGATCCTTATATTGTGAAAGTTTTAACTGAATTTAACGGAAAGTCTTTTGTTGAGTTGGATGAAGCTGAGCGGGAGCGTTTTACTGAGCTTGTTAGAATACCTCTTTTGATGGCCGCGTTATTACAAAATATTGGTCATCATCATCCTGAGGCGCGCGTCATTTTTAGTGGAGAAGATGGTAAAAAAGATCGTTTTCGTATTTTAGATATTACTGATAGAAAAAAGCTGCTAAAAATTAACTACAAAGAAACACTTTCTTATATATCTAATGCTATTGGTGTTTTGAAATATACGGGAAATTCGAAAGAACTACGCGATCAATTTGTGATTGAGGAACAACTTAAGCATCAATTTATCAAAAAGTTAATTAAAAGCAGTTTTAAGCCTGAGCAGGGGATTGGCAACTTACTAAAAGTACCTCAAATTTATGTCTCTATTGTTTTATCCACGAAAGAAGCCTACAACTATAAGGTATTACCTCAAGTTTTTCAGGTATTAAATAAAAATGCTGAATTAGGTAGTTGCTCCCAAAAAGCGGTTGATGCGCTTTATAAAATCACCGGTATGTTCCCTCAAGGCTATGGTATTGTTTATATGCCAGAAGATGAAATGGGTCATTTAGGAGATTGCTATGAGTATGCTATTGTTAATCGACTTTATCCTGAAACCCCCGAAAACCCTCTATGCCGTATTGCAACACGACATTTAACGTTTATTGGTTATGGGCACAATATAACGGTTAAAAAAAGTAATAATTTATATTTTCCACAGATAGCTAAAAAAATAGCGACGTTGAGCAAAGAACGCCTTAATGAAATTCTTGAATTATTAGCTTCAAATTACCATGAAAGGCAACAGCTCGATCTATTACCACGATGCTGGCATGCGAATGAATATTTTTCTGTTAAAACCAATCAAAAACTATGGAATAAAGAAGATAGTCGATCGTTCAGTTTGTCTTAATTCTGCTTTGGTACATCATTTGTTTGTTAGCGTGACATACTAGTTCATATCAGTATGCGGCTTAGTAAAAACCTTAATAACTCGACCAATTATCTGTTGTTGACTGACAGGACCTAGCTTTTCAATTGTCATACTAGTGGCATTCTCGCCTTTACACCAAATTAAATTGTTTTTATCAATAACTGCGACAGTTTTTATTATTAAGCCATATTTAGGATGGTTAATAAGAATAGCTTGATTGTGCTTTATTCTTTTAAAAATACGCCATTCACCGACAAGCACATAACTGTTTTGTGGGATACGAGGGAACATACTGTGCCCCGTTACTTTCCAAAATTTTAAGCCAAAGAAAGTCATCTACTTAGCACTAAACACATAACTGTTCACTTCAGCTGTTAGCGGCACATGGTTCACTTTTAAATGCGACCTTTGCTTACCGTTGATAGGTGCATCATTTTTCAAAGGAATAGCGCATAGGGCTGAAACTCTGGCAAAATTAAATCTTTTGTCTAGCTTATTAAGTAGTTGGTAATACATATTTTTATTCCTCCTTTAATTGTTTCTTCGATGGCTTCATTTGGTAATTTTTGGTTAAAAATTTAGTGTATAAAATCGCTAACGTCACAAAAATTGGTGCTAACCATAGTAAATGAATAATATTGGCAAATATGGATGAATGATCATGACCAACATGAGCAAAAACAGGAACAGATATGAATAAGCTAATACAAAATATCCCTAAAGCGTGTGCTGTCATTCAATGGTCCTTTACGTTATTGTTAAATTTAATTGTGATCAGCTAGTTAATGAATAATTTGCTGATTTAATGCCATTTCTGATTGGAATGCCGCTAACGATTGGGTGCAGGTATTGCAAACAGGGTGTCTTTTAGAAAACATTAAAATAGGCATAAACGTTATTTTAAGGGCGTTTTGTGCGATAAGTTTAGTGTCTTCACAATATTCATTACACTGATAAATAGATAGCATCCTCTCGTGAGGAATTTTTAAATATTGCAGTGATAATTCAGCTTTATCTTGTACTTCAAATAAACTCGATAAATTATGAATAGCACAAATCCATGCCATTAATAATTCAACATTTTTTCGATTAGCAGACCATAAAGAGTCTAGATGGAAAGCTGCTTCTTTATAACAGTACTCAGCTTGCTTCCATTGTTTATTATGAAAATTATCGTTACCTTGGTGTAATAGGTCTTGCCATTGAGGCATAGCTACTCCTCTGAACATATGGGTAATAGTAAAATTGAATCAATCAAATAATAATCATTCTCGTTTGTGTTTGCAAGTTTTATTAATTAAGATAACAATTTTATACATAGAAAAAATAGCCAAATACAAAGCACTTATTCTAATAACGAGTTGTTCTAATTACTAAATAAATAACGGTGTAGTTGGTTATTTTAGCAAGTAGAAATGATCACCTAGTTAGTGAGATTGGTATAACTATTTCACTAGCTAGCAGGCTGGTAAAATGAAATAGGGATAGTAAGAACAGAGCTATTTAGGTGTGAGCTTATTTATACCTTAATATCTCGAGTGTTAAGCCGTGATTAAGTGCTGTGAAAAATAAGTAAGCTAATGAATACAAGGTGATGATTAAGCTTATTGTTAACGCTTAATCATCAATAGTGGTATACCGGTTGTTATTTGTGAACGGAAATTATCGTTAAATAAAAGTCTAACGCAGGCAGTAATGCTGGATCATTGACATTAATAATTTATCTGTTTTGTCTATTTCACTATGGGCTAAAAACTCATTAGGTTGATGTGCTTGATTTATCGAGCCTGGGCCTAAGACAATGGTTTGACAGCCAAGTTGTTGTATATAAGGCGCTTCAGTAGCGTAATTTACCGCACAGCACGTGTGACCACTGATTTCCTCAGCAATAGATACAATACAATTGTCATCAGTTGGTGATTTATTCTGTTCAAAGCTTGGTGAGCTAGGATGTAATTCATCAAAAGTGATACGCGCAGGGTATTTTTCAGCTAACGGTTTTAACGCGTCGCTTAACCATTGCAGTAATTCATCATCACTCATACCCGGTAAAGAGCGTAAATCAATATCTAAATCACAGTGCCCACAAATACGGTTTGAATTATCACCTCCTCTAATTGCTCCCATGTTTAACGTTGGGGCTGGTACATCAAATGCTTCATTTTTAAAGTTAAGGTTAAACTTTTCTTTTAAATCAATTAATGCACCGATCACTTCATACATGATCTCAATGGCGTTAACCCCAAGTGCTGGTTTACTTGAATGACCTGACTGGCCTTGAACACTAATACGATGTGACATATGACCTTTGTGCATAATTACAGGCACTAAATTAGTCGGCTCACCTATAATGGCAACATCAGGTTTTATGTCTTGGGTTTGTCCAAAAAAGCGCGCACCGGCCATGGTAGTTTCTTCATCTGCAGTTGCTAACACGTATAGTGGTTTTTTTAATTTTTTAACATCAATGCTTTTACAAACTTGTAAAATAAAAGCAAAGAAACCTTTCATGTCACAGGTGCCTAAACCATAGAACTTTTCATCTTTGTCTATAACATTCATAGGATCGCTCTGCCAACGACTTTCATCAAACGGAACTGTATCACTGTGACCTGCTAATAATAAGCCACCTTCACCGCTGCCAAGTTTAGCCAGTAAATTATATTTATTTGTTGTGTTAGGAACTTTTTGAATATTTATATCAAAACCTAACTGTTCGAACCATGTCGCAAGTAATTGAATTACCTCTATATTTCCTTGGTCCCAACTTGGTTGAGTTGAACTAATTGAAGAGCAAGCAATCAATTGAGTCAAAGATTGGGTGAAGTTAGGTAATTGTGACATATAAAAAGATCCGCACTATAAAAGAATAATTTGAATAAAAGCCCAAATAGTTATGCTTAATAGTTGCATAACTACCCATGAGCTGTTAAATTGCTTTTTATAGTGTAAATAACCTGCTGTAATAAGGCCACTTAAAATGCTAATTGTTCAAGAAATACGACGACGATAGAGAATTTTTTTAATATCTCTTGGATACTTTAGTTATAAGAGAATGGTTATTTTATTAAATCCGTATCGTTAATAGTTTTCTGAATAAAAAGGTTTAGATTGTGTCAGAAGTTCAAAAGGTTGCTGTAATTGGCGCTAGTGGTTATGCCGGTGCTGAATTAGTTGGTTTATTAGGCCAACACGATAAAGTTTCAATACAACATCTTGTTGTATCAGAAAACTCTTCTTCCTGTGGAAAACTTTTCAGCGAATTACATGGTCGCTGGCAGGGGATATGTGATGTACCCCTGGAATCTTTTTCTCAGCAATGGTTTGACGATAATATCGTAAATGCTGCTACAGATTTAGATGCGGTTTTCTTTGCCACTCCACATGAGTTTAGTGCCGATTGGGCCCAAGCATTTGTTGATGCAGGTGTTAAGGTGTTTGATCTTTCTGGTGGCTTTAGATTAAAAAATGCTGAAGACTATCCAAAATTCTACGGCTTTGAGCATGCTAATATTGATGCATTAGCACAAGCCAAATACGGTTTAGCTGAATGGGAACATGAAGCTATTGTTAATACCGACTTAGTTGCTGTACCGGGCTGTTATCCAACGGCAAGTTTACTTTCTTTAAAACCTATTACGAGTAATAATTTTCATGTAGAAAATTCATTAATTGTCGTCAATGGTATCAGTGGTGTGAGTGGGGCAGGAAGAAATGCGTCATTAGCGACCAACTTTAATGAAGTCAGTTTAAAACCTTATAATATTTTACAGCATAGACATCAGCCAGAAATCTCTCAAGAAGCACATGCTGATGTTATTTTTAATCCACATTTAGCGCCTTATAAAAGAGGCTTGCTAGCTACTGTGACTATGCAGCTAAAAGCGGATGTTACCGCAGAACAAGTTGATATAGCATTTAAGCAAGCTTATAACGACAAGCCATTGGTTAGAATCGTTGATGCTTGGCCTCAAATAGATAATGTAGCGCACACTCCTTTTGCAGATATTCATTGGCAAGTTGATCAAGAAAAGCACGTAGTTGTGGTGAGTTGTGCTATTGATAACTTACTTAAAGGTGCTTCTTCACAGGCTGTTCAATGCTTTAATATTCAGCTTGGATTACCAAGCGAATATAGTTTGCTAGCTCGTAATTGCTAGGTCATAATCACTTGTTAATAATAACCCAGCCAACATATTGAAATTGTTGATTTTGAATGTTTTAGTATTGAACCTAGCATCCAATAAGTAAAAAGATAAGAGAAAAGATAAATGAGCAACCACAACCCTTTAGTTATAAAAATTGGCGGAGCTATTCTGGAGAAATCCGGTGCGTTAGATGCATTGTTAGCGGTGATTGTTAACCTTAAAACTGAGGCTAAAGTGGTATTAGTTCACGGTGGTGGTTGTGTCGTTGATGACATGTTAGCGCAAGCAGGTTTTACCACAGTTAAAAAACATGGCTTACGTGTTACTCCGAAAGAGCAAATTGGATTAATTAGTGGTGCTTTAGCGGGTACGGTAAATAAATCAATTGTTGCCACAGCAAGTAGCATGAACTTATCGGCAGTAGGGTTATCGTTAGCAGATGGCGATATGATTGCTTGTACAAAATCTGAATTAGATCTAGGCGAGGTTGGTTTACCACTGCCTAAATCTAGTTTATTACTAGATGCGCTGCTTAATAGTCATTTTTTACCTGTTGTATCATCAATTGGGTGTTTAGCTAATGGTGATCTAGTCAACGTAAATGCCGATGATGCTGCTGTTGCTATTTGTCAGCTACTGAATGCTGAACTGCTGTTATTAACAGATGTAAATGGCGTAAAAGGTGCTGATGGTGAATATTTATCATCACTTAATAGTACGCAAGCCAAAGATCTTATTGAACAAGGTGTTATTGCTGGTGGTATGACAGCAAAAGTGAATGCCGCACTACAAGCCGCTAATCAATTACGACGAAGTATTACGGTTGCTAGTTGGCAATCGCCAGAGAAAATTCCTAGCCTGCTAAATGGGCAAGGTATGGGTACACAAATATTGTCAGATTAGTGCAGTCGTATTAACTCTTTATTAGAGAAAGTGTTAGATTAATTGAATCGAGAAAAACTTATGTTACAACAAAGCAAGTCACTACAAATTTCTAATTTTTTAGCTGACGATCAGCTAAATAAGAAGCAATTGTTAGCCTTAATTGAGCTAGCAATTCATATCAAAAATAATCCTGCTGATTATAGTCAAGTATTGGCGGGTAAATCTGTTGCGATGATTTTTGAAAAACCGTCATTAAGAACCCATGTAAGTTTTGATATGGGCATTAACAAATTAGGTGGTCATGCCCTTTATTTAGGTCAACAAAATGGTAAATTAGGTGAACGTGAGCGAGTAAGTGATTACGCGAAAAACTTATCTTGTTTTGCCGATGCCATTGTGGCGCGAGTTTTTAGTCATGACTCTATTCAAGGCTTGGCTGAACATGCAACTGTGCCTGTTATTAATGCGTTGTGTGATTTATATCATCCATGCCAAGCGTTAGCTGATTTTGTTACCCTAACAGAGCTTTTTACCGAAGGGAACGCTGCTGATTTGAGCAAGGTTAAATTAGCCTATGTGGGTGATGGTAATAATGTTTCTAATTCATTAATGATTATGGCTGCTATATTAGGTGTAGATTTTACTTTAGTTACGCCTGTTGGCTATGAAGCCGAAGCGGATATGATTGAAAAAACGCGAGTGCTAGCAAATGAATCTGGCGCGAAAGTTACTATCACGACAGACATTACTAAAGTGGGTCCACAAGACGTTATTTATACCGATACATGGATTTCTATGGGCGATGAAGATGACAGTAAAAAAGCGCAATTATTAGCGCATTTTGCTCCTTATCAAGTCAATCATGCGTTAATGAAAAATTGCGATGCAAACATTGTGATGCATTGCCAGCCAGCACATTTAGAAGAAGAGATTACGACAGCGTTATTCGATAGCGAAATGTCGGTAGTTTTTCAGCAAGCTGAAAATAGAATGTGGGCGCAAAATGCTGTTTTAGTAAACCTATTTACTAAGTAATTAGTAACACTGTTTGTGTTGGGCTGAAACCCGATAATTTAAGTGTGAGATATTACGCTTAACAATAATTTATGAACTATTTAACCAAATTTAGAGAAAATTAAATGAGTATTCAAAAGAAAAAAATCAAAAAAGTAGTATTAGCTTATTCAGGCGGCTTAGACACATCAGCAATCATTCCATGGTTAAAAGAAAACTATGATAACTGTGAAGTTGTTGCTTTTTGTGCTGATGTTGGCCAAGGTGCAGAAGAATTAGAAGGTATTAAAGAAAAAGCAATCGCTTCAGGTGCTTCAGAATGTTATGTCGCCGATCTTAAAGAAGAATATGTTAAAGACTATATCTACCCAATTCTTAAAACAGGTGCGGTATACGAAGGTCAATACCTATTAGGAACGTCAATGGCACGTCCTATTATTGCTAAAGCGCATATTGAAGTCGCTTTAAAAGTAGGTGCTGATGCGGTATGTCACGGTTGTACTGGTAAAGGTAATGACCAAGTACGTTTTGAAGCTTGTTTTGCTGCCTTAGCACCAGAACTTACTGTTATTGCGCCATGGCGTGAGTGGGACATGGTTTCTCGTGAAGACTTACTTGATTACTTAGCAGAACGTAATATTCCTTGTGCTGCATCATTAACTAAAATTTATAGTCGAGATGCCAACGCATGGCACATTTCTCACGAAGGTGGAGAATTAGAAGACCCATGGTGTGAGCCATCAAAAGAAGTTTGGACCATGACTGTTGATCCTATGGATGCACCAGATGAACCAGGCCGTGTAACCTTAAGTTTTGATAAAGGTGAATTAGTTGCTGTAGACGGTAAAGATTTCTCGCCAACAGGCGCTGGTGCTTATGAAGCATTAGTTTACTTAAATGAGAAAGCAGCGGCACATGGTGTTGGTCGTATTGATATCGTAGAAAACCGTTTAGTGGGTATGAAGTCTCGTGGTTGTTATGAAACTCCGGGCGGTACAGTATTAATGGCAGCTTACAAAGGCTTAGAAACACTTATTTTAGATAAAGAATCTCTAAAATATCGTGAATCGGTTGGTCTTGAATTCTCTCATGTAATTTATGATGGCCGTTGGTTTACACCACTTGCTAAAGCGCAATTAGCGTCAGCAGCTTCTTTTGCTGAGCAAGTAACAGGTGATGTTGTTGTTAAAATGTATAAAGGGATGGCGCAAGTTACGCAACGTCGTTCTCCTAACTCTTTATATTCTGAAGAATTTGCAACATTTGGTGCTGATGACGTTTATGACCAAAAACATGCAGAAGGTTTTATTCGTTTATTTAGTTTATCAAGCAGAATTACTGCGTTAAGCAAAAAAAATCAGGAGAAGTAGTAATGGCCTTATGGGGTGGACGCTTTAAAGAAAAAGCGAGTGTACAATTTAAAAAGTTTAATGACTCGTTACCTGTTGATTACCGTATGGCAATACAAGATATTGTCGGTTCAATTGCTTGGGCACAGGCTATTCATGAAGTAGGCGTGTTAAATGATGGTGAGTTAACCCGTTTAGTGGCGGCGTTAAATGAACTAAAAGAATCTGTGGAAGAAAATCCGAAGCAGATTCTACTTTCAGATGCTGAAGATATTCATAGCTGGGTTGAAATTCAGTTAATTGAAAAAACAGGTGATTTAGGTAAAAAGCTCCATACAGGTCGTAGTCGTAATGACCAAGTTGCTACCGATTTAAAACTGTGGTGTAAAGAAACTGGCGGCGAATTATTATTTGCACTCGTTAATTTACAACAAGCAATGATGAATTTAGCTGAACGTGAAAAAGATACGGTATTACCTGGTTATACCCACTTACAGCGCGCTCAGCCGGTAACTTTTGGTCATTGGTGTTTAGCTTACGTTGAAATGTTTAATCGTGATATCGGCCGTTTAAAAGACGCGTTATATCGTTTAGATGTTTCACCACTAGGCTCAGGCGCATTAGCGGGCACTGCTTATCCAATTGATCGTAATGCATTGGCTAGCCGTTTAGGCTTTAGAACAGCAACCATGAATAGCTTAGATGCTGTTTCAGATCGTGATCATGTTATTGAGCTGTTAGCTACTGCTAGTATTTCAATGATGCACTTATCGCGTTTTGCTGAAGATTTAGTTTTCTATAACTCAGGCGAAGCGGGCTTTGTAGAAATGAGCGATTTAGTTAGCTCTGGCTCATCATTAATGCCGCAAAAGAAAAACCCTGATGCATGTGAATTAATTCGTGGTAAAGCCGGACGTGTGTTTGGTTCATTAACAGGTATGTTAACGACCATGAAAGCGTTGGCTCTTGCATACAATAAAGATATGCAAGAAGACAAAGAAGGTCTTTTTGACGCACTTGATACTTGGCAAGAATGTATGGAAATGGCTGTATTAGTTGCTGATGGCTTAAAAGTAAACAGAAGTCGTACGTTAGCTGCTGCTCAACAAGGTTACGCTAATGCCACTGAACTTGCTGATTATTTAGTGGGTAAAGACATTCCATTCCGTGAAGCGCATCATATTGTTGGTGAAGTTGTCTTAGCTGCAATTGAACAAGGTTGTCCACTAGAAGACTTAACTATCTCACGATTACAAGAATTCAGTGATAAAATTGAACAAGATGTTTATCAACACTTATCAATAGAATCAACATTAGATAAACGTGAAGCCCTTGGTGGTACCTCACGCTCACAAGTGGAAAAAGCGTTAGCGACAGGTAACGAAAAAATCTTGAATGAGCAAGTGGTTGGCGCGCCAGGTAAACAGCAAATTAAAGTAGCACTTAAACAAGTAAAACAGCGTTTAAATGCTCAACGAGCTGCTGCTATGTCTGTGCGTAGAGCACGAATGTCAGATGTAGATAAAATACATCAATTAGTGAATGTACAAGCGGATAAAGGTGAAATATTGCCACGAACGCTTGATAATATCATTCATGATGTTCAAAACTTTGTCGTAGCAGAGCTTGATGGCGTTGTTGTTGGCTGTGCTTCTCTTTATATCTATCAAACAGGGCTTGCTGAAATTCGCTCTGTTGTGGTTGATGAATCAGCTAAAAATCAAGGACAAGGTGGCGCATTAGTTCAATACTTACTTGAGTTTGCTTATCAAATGGAGTTAAAACAAATTATTGTTTTAACTTATATTCCTGACTATTTTGCGAAATTAGGTTTTAGTGCCATTGATAAAAGCTCGTTAGCTGAGAATATTATTGAAGATAGTGAACCAACACCAGATAAAGATCCTGCTGATGAGATCGCTATGGAATATATTGTTGGTCAGGGAAAATAGCTGATTCTCTTCAATCAATGCCTTACCGACATGGATGTCGGTACTTAAGTTATGTTTGGAACGTATAACTTGTGCCTCTAAACCTTTTAACTCTCACTGAGTGAGAAGAAACTTATTGGAATTGGTATTACATATAAACTTAAAGAATGAAAACATGAATAATAGCGATCAAAATTACGTTAAATGGTTTAGAAATGCGGCACCTTATATAAATGCTCATCGTGGTAAAACTGTTGTATTAATGTTTGGTGGTGAAGCTGTTTTACATCCTAACTTCGCAAATATTATTCATGATATTTCACTATTAAGAAGCTTAGGTGTCAAACTTGTTGTTGTGCATGGAGCGCGGCCACAAATTGAAGAGCGCATGGCTCAACGTAATATCGAACGAATTATGGAAAATAATATTCGTGTTACTGATGCTGATACACTTAGCGCAGTAAAAGATGCTACAGGCTCGTTACGTTTACATATTGAAGCCTTACTCACCACAGGGCTTGCGAATTCACCAATGCATGGCTCACAAATTAGAGTAAGTACCGGTAATTTTGTTATTGCTAAGCCTATGGGTGTTCGTGATGGTGTTGACTATAAATACACTGGTTCGGTTCGTAGAATAGATTCTGACGGCATAAATATGCAGTTAAATTATGGGTCTATTGTACTGTTATCTCCTATCGGTTATTCACCCACAGGTGAAGTCTTTAATTTAGCCTTAGAAGATGTCGCTGCACAAACGGCAATTAACTTAAATGCTGATAAACTGATCACATTAACCGAAGATGAAGGCTTGCTCGATGAATTTGGTAGCTTGATCAAAAGTTGTAGTGTACGTCGTGTTAAAACCTTACTTGATGACAAAGACTGCCATGTACGTCAGTTATTACTTCGTGCCATTATTCAAAGTGGAGAAAATGGCGTTGAACGTTGTCATTGCGTAAGTTACCAAAGCGATACCGCATTATTACAAGAGTTATTTACGCGTGATGGTGCCGGAACCCTTATTGCGAAAGATCACAAAGAAGAATTATCTACAGCGACTATTGATGATGTTGCTGGAATTTTAGATTTATTGGCTCCACTTGAAGCTGAAGGCGTTTTGGTTAAACGCTCTCGTGAATTACTTGAAGTTGAAATAGACCAATTTATTGTACTTAAAAAAGAAGACATGATTATTGCTTGTGCAGCACTATACCCATATCCTGATGCAAAAATGGGTGAGGTGGCTTGTGTTGCGATACATCCAGATTATCGCAAGGGTAATCGTGGCGGGCGTTTAATCTCGGCTTTAGAAGAAGAAGCTAAACAACAGGAACTTTCTGCAATTTTTGTGTTAACAACGGTAAGTGGTCATTGGTTTCAAGAACAAGGTTTTATTGAGCAACCTATGGATAAACTACCCGAAGGTAAACAAAAATTGTATAACTTTCAGCGTAAGTCTAAAGTCTTCATTAAAGAAATTTAATTTCACCTCGTCCTGAAAAGTAGGTATAAGCTATATACCTACTTCTATTCATTGTACAATACTGCTATCTACTGAACCTGACCTCAGGTTACTCAGCTAACCCTTATAAGAGTTAAATAACCAATGACACCTCATTCAAACCTATCTGAATTAATAAATACCTTAGAGATGGAAATAGCATCATTAACGGAACAAGTAGCGACCCTAAAAAAAGAGCCTGAAAACTTTAATGAACAAGTGATTTTTAAATATATTGAAACGGGAAGTACTGGTAAAACAAAAGACTTTGTTCGATCGTTAGGAGTAAAATCAGAGCGAGGCTCTTTGTTTTCATCTGGGGATGTAACCAAGCTGATAAAAGAGGGAGCTGACGATATTTCACCTGAGTTATTGAGTATTGCACGAACGTTAATTAATACTAAAAATACTGGTAAGCGAAGATAAGTACTCTTTCTAAGCTAAGCCGCAGAGGCTATTGGCCAGCGGCTTAGTTCAGCTGCAATAGATTAACAACAAGCTGTACCTTGTTGTTAATCACTATTTAAAATAATTCTTCAGCTTCTTCTTGTTTTATGACGTCGTTATGCTGAAAAATATCAATACTATTGTCTTCACTAACATATTCAGTTGGTACAGTACCTACCTGAAAGTATTCAAATAAACTGCTTTTATTCGTTTTAGTGCTCAGCTTACCTGTTGCTTTATCTATGCGTACAGAAACAATACCAGCAGGTGGTTCAAAAGGTTCAAACTCAATATCTTCTAACGCTACTTTCATAAAGTCTATCCATGCCGGTTGTGCTGATTTAGCACCTGCTTCAGTACCGGTTATTTGATTCTTCCCTAAGTTGCTATTGTATACTGATTTACCTAAATTACGGCTTGGGTCATCAAAACCTATCCAAGAGGTTGTTACTAAGCGTCGAGAAAAACCAGAAAACCAAGCATCTTTGCCTTCGTTAGTGGTACCCGTTTTACCGGCAATATCTTTACGTTTCAGTGCTCTTGCGCGCCAACCAGTTCCTTGCCAAGGATTCTCTGCTGACCAATCTGCTCCCCAAATCCCGCTATTAAGTGCTTCAGTAATCAAAAAGGCATTTTGTTCTGAAATAGCGCGAGGTGCTGATATTAATTGTGGTGCTATCGTACTGTTCTCTATAGCATCTTCTGCAAAAGTATCGCTTGAATTTAAAGACATCAACTCAGCAGTATTCTCGATGGTTTCCTCTACTAGCTCAGCATTTTCTAAATTATTTTGATTCAATTCAGCAAGGGGATTGTCTAACTCGCAAGGGTCACAGGCTAAAGCAGGGTTAGCTTGAAAAATAACTTCGCCTTCAGCGGTTTCAATACGGTCAATTAAATAAGGTTCAACTAAATAGCCGCCATTGGCAAAGGCCGCAAAACCAGTAACCACTTCTATCGGAGTTAATGAAGCCGAGCCTAACGCTAATGACTCATTGCGAGGTAAATCATCAGGGGCAAAACCGAAAGAAGACAGATGATTGATAGCATCATCTAAGCCAATACTTTTTAATAACCTTACCGCAATCACGTTTTTAGATTGCGCTAAAGCCAAACGCATTCTTATTGGACCAACATAAGTTTCAGGTGAGTTTTTCGGACGCCAAACAACACCTGTGCTTCTATCCCACTGATTAATTGGGGCATCGTTAATAAGTGAAGCAAGGGTAAAACCTTGTTCTAAAGCGGCAGAATATATAAAAGGTTTAATATTCGAACCAACTTGGCGTTTCGCTTGAGTTACACGGTTGAATTGGCTTTGTTTATAACTGAAACCACCTACTGCTGCTTTTATTGCCCCGTCATCTGGAGATATTGAAATCATAGCAGCACTTGCGACAGGTAATTGACTTAATCTGTATTCGTTGTCTGCAAGCGCACTTACTAAGATCACATCACCATAGTGAAATATTTCATGGGCATTTTTAGGAGGAATGCCTTGTTTTTGATCATTAATAAACGGACGTGCCCAAGCCATACCACGCCAAGGAATAGTCGCTTTCTTGTTATTACGTAAAGTAATACTAACTTCTAGTTCATCCACCTTGGTGACCACAGCAGGAACAAGTGCTTGATAAGAATGGACACTGGCAAGTGCTGTTGAAATTTCTTCATCAGTTAGTGGGTTTAGTGCTGGCGTTGCATCAAACTTATCATTCGCTTTATTGTTAGCTAGCTCAGGTCTAAGTGAGCTAATAGCACCACGGTAACCATGACGTTGGTCATAACGTAATAAATTACCTGTTACTGCCTTATGAGCGGCTGTTTGTAATTTATTAGTTACTGTAGTGAAAACTTTAAAGCCACTGGTATATGCTTGTTCTTTACCATAACGCTCTATCATTTCTTGATGTGCCATTTCAGCAATATAAGGCGCATTTAGTTCTATTTCTGCACCATGAGGTTTACCTGTTATTGGCGCAGACTTGGCTTGTTGATATTCCTCATCTGTTATATAGCCACTTACTAACATCCGCTGTAAAACTGTTGTACGACGAATTTTGGCACGATCTGGTCGGCTGATAGGGTTATATGTCGAAGGAGCTTTAGGTAAACCAGCTAGCACAGCTATTTGTGCTAAGGTAAGTTGATTTAACGCTTTACCATAATAAACCTGAGCAGCGGCACCAAAGCCAAAAGAACGATGACCTAAAGGTATCTTGTTAACGTATAAGGTTAATATCTCATTTTTGGTTAACAGGTGTTCAATATGGAAAGATAAAAATATTTCTCTAATTTTACGTGTGTAAGTGACTTCTCTGGTAAGGAAAAAGTTACGAGCTACTTGCATTGTTATTGTGCTCGCGCCGCCTTTATCATTACCAGTTAGCTTTCCTAATACCGCACGGCCCATACCAATGGGATCAACACCAAAATGAAAGTAAAATCTATCATCTTCGGTGGCGAGTAGTGCATCTATTAGTTGTTGAGGAATTTCATCGAATGTTAAAGGTATGCGTTTCTTTTCACCAAATTGTGAAATCAATAATCCCTCACTACTATAAATCTGCATTGGAGTTTGCCATTGCACATCTTCTAAAGAATTGATTTCAGGCAACTCACTGCGTAAAGTTAAATACAATATAACGATACTTAAAATACCGATAAATAACAAAGCTAGAACTGATTTAATAATTTTAGATATTGAAAACACTACAATCACTCTATTTATGGGAAAAATTGTCAGATAATACTAGTATATCTTGTAAAACCATGTAATAAATGTATTTATGTGAAAATATGTCTAAAATAATTTCAATAAACAATTTAACGGGTTGTTATGCTAGATAATTTGTGGAAAAAGAAAACAACGATGCTGGTAGGGATCGATATTGGATCTCATGCTGTTAAAGCTGTTTTACTCAGCCAAGCTAGTGACGGTTACGTTTTAGAAGATTTTGCGATAGAGCCAATGTCGCGTGGCTCAGTAGTTGATCGTGAAATACAAGATATTGAAGCCGTTGGTAATGTTATTGCGAAAATACGACAAAACATACCAATGAAAGCCAAAGAAGCCGCTGCTGCTGTTTCAGGTCAAACAGTGATTACTAAAATTATTTATATGGACGTATCACTTAATGAAGAAGAGCTTGCTAGCCAAATTGAAATAGAAGCAGATAGCTTGATCCCTTATCCTTTAGATGAAGTTAGTTTAGATTTTGAAACGTTAGAAGTAAATGAATCCGATCCAAGTAAAGTAAATGTACTACTTAGTGCTGCACGTACTGAGTCTATTGAAGCAAGAGTCGAAGCATTAGAAGCTGGCGGCTTTACTGCTAAAGTGATTGATGTAGAGTCATACGCAATAAGCCGTTCACAAGACTTATGTTTATCACAGTTACCAGAAGATGCCATGGAAAAAACAGTTGCCATCGTTGATATAGGCGCTACCATGACGCTATTTTCAGTGACTAAAGCGGGCAAGCATTTATACAGTCGCGATCAAAAATTTGGCGGTGAACAATACACTCGTTCAATTGTTTCTTATTACAACAAAACCTTTGAAGAAGCCGAAGAAGCAAAAATAACCAATAATTTACCTACAAGTTACACTTTTGAAGTACTAGCGCCTTTTCAGACTATACTTATGCAACAAATACGTCGGGCAATTCAAATGTTTTTAACGTCTAGTGGCATCAAAAAAGTGGATTATCTACTTGTTTCTGGTGGAACAGCATCTATTGAGGGCATAGAAAGCCTGCTAACTGAAGAGCTTGGGGTGCATACTATCATCGCAAATCCTTTCCATGAAATGGCATTAGGGCAATCGATAGATAAAGAAAAACTTGCTAAAGTAGCACCACAATTAACGGTAGCTACTGGCTTAGCGCTAAGGAGTTTTACACCATGGCATATATAAACCTCCTTCCTTGGCGAGAGGAAGCACTTAAAGTAAAACAAAAAGAATTCTTCACCTTGTTAATTGCCGTCGCTTTATTGGCATTCGCATTAATTTTTGTCGTTAATTTATATTTTCAAGCCCGTGTTGATGGACAATTAACGCGTAATCAGTTTTTAAAGAATGAGATCCAACAACTTGAGATACAAATTGCCGAAATTAGAACACTAAACGATAAAAAAGCTGCATTAAAAAAACGTATTGAAGTGATTGAACAGTTACAGCGCAGCAGAAATGTCGGTACGCAAATTCTTGATGAAATAGCTAAAATAATCCCTAATGGTATTTATATTACTCAGTTAGACAAACAAGGTAATAGTATAGAAATTATAGGGAAAAGTGAGTCGAATAATCACTTGGCCAATATGATTAGAGCGATCGAATTATCGGATTTATTTACGGATGCAACACCAGAATCTATTACCTCAGATGATGACTCATCAAAACTCTTAAGTAGTTTTAAAATGAGGGTAAAAATTCAAGGTTTAGTTAATGATGCTACTCTTGCTAATCAGGCGGGAGGTAATCAGTGAATTTTGATAGAGAACAATTTGAAAACCTTGATCTAGAAAATATTGGTCAATGGCCTTTTGCACCAAAACTTGTGTTGGTTATATTTTTAGCCGCCATGGTGATTTTTTTAGGCTATATTGGTTTAGTAAGTGGTAAAATAGATCAACTTAAACGGGTTGAAGCCGAAGAAATGACGTTAAAAGAGTCATATCAAGCTAAATATCATGTTGCCGCAAACTTAGAATTATTCAGAGCACAAATGATTGAAGCAGAAGGTATTTTTGCTAATCAATTAAGAAGCTTGCCTAATAGTTATGAAATACCAGGGCTATTGGACGATATTACCTTTATAGGAACAACCAGCGGTTTAGAATTTGTTAAATTAGAATGGCAACCAGAAATCAGTAAAGAGATTTATATCGAATTGCCAATTGATATAGAAGTTAATGGTCCGTACCACTCACTGGGGAGCTTTGTTAGTAAGATAGCAGGATTACCTAGAATTGTGACTCTACATAATTTTAAAATTGAAATTATTAAAGATAGTAAGAATGCGGATATGCTGAATTTAACCATGGAAGCTAAAACCTATCGTTATCAAGAACAAGAGGTTAACGAACAATGAAAATATTAATTTTAATTGTTTTAGTCACTCTTGCTGGTTGTTATGATGACACGAGTGATCTTAGTGCTCACATGGCAGAGGTTAGGGCGGCGACAACCAGTCATATAGAACCAATGCCAGAAGTTAAGCCATTTAATCATTATGACTATTCGGCATATGAGTTAAGAAGCCCATTTTCATTACCTGAACCTGAAGCACTTCAACAGAAAGTTCAACAAATGACAGGTTGTTTAAGTCCTGATCCTAGACGTCGTAAACAGCCGTTAGAAAATTTTGCACTAGGTGTACTTAAAATGCGCGGTACCTTGGGTGATAACGGGGTAACTTGGGCCTTGATGGAAGCTTCCGACCTTACTTTACATAGAGTCTCTGTAGGTAATTATTTAGGCTTGTATGACGGCCGTATTACAGAAGTGACTCCGCACAGTGTAAAATTATTAGAATTAACACCAGACGGTGCTGGTTGTTGGGTCGAGCGCGAAACAATAATTAAGATTGCTCAACCTGAATCGAAATAGTAGGGAATAATAATGCTATCGAATAAAATGAAAAATTATAAAATCTTCTCAGAATTAGTTAACTTAAGTCGTAGCTGGTTGTCCTTGTTAACCTTAGTAACATTGGTCATTATCTCCTTCAATACCAGTGCTGAAGAAACTAAGAGCAGTCAATTAAAAGGTATTTCTTACAATACTATTCAAAGTGATCAAATTGAGTTAGTTTTTGAATTTACAACCGCAATATCGGCACTACCTGTTGTTGACACATCAATGACACCGGCTTTTGTAAAAGTTAAATTTTCGGCTGATAATTTTGACCCTAGCTTGCAAGAAACACTGGTTAATCATGCTGGTGTAACAAATATTACCCTAGATAAAACCGCTGAAAATATTGTTGCAACTATCAACCTTGAAAAACTCGCAGTATTTGATGTTGCTTTAAATGGTAACGAGTTTTCTATAACACTTAATTACGGTCAGTCAGCAAATATTGTTGAAACCCTTAACCCTGCTGGTGAACAATTTATTAATCAAATTGAATCACTTGATTTTCGTTTAGGTGAAGACAAAACCGCTGAAGTATTAATTTACCTAAAAGACAGCATTGTCGCTGTTGATGTTCATGATAAGTTAGGCAAAGTACATGTAGAGTTCCATAATACTCGTATCATTGAAGACTTACTTTACAAGCTGGACGTGACCGACTTTGGCACAATTGTTTCCAATATAGAAACCTTTAAAGACGGTCGTAATGCCCGTTTAGTTATCGATGTAGACACGCACTTTACCTTTACCCATAAACAACAAGGTAACTTGTTTGTTTTATCGATTAAAGAAAAAGAAAAGAAGCCATTAGGTTATTTATCTGATGAAGATGAATTTACCGGACGCTCTATTTCCCTTAACTTTCAAGATATTCCGGTAAGAACCGTATTACAAATTATTGCTGATTATAATGATTTCAACTTGATTACCAGTGATACAGTCGCAGGAAATATTACCCTACGTTTAGATGGAGTACCTTGGGATCAAGCTTTAGATATCATCTTAAAAGTGAAAGGCTTAGACAAACGTATGCAAGGTAATATCTTAATGGTAGCGCCTAATGATGAATTAGCAGAACGAGAAGCTAAAAACCTACTCGCGCAGCAACAAGTAGAAGAGTTGGCACCACTGTATTCTGAGTATGTACAAATTAATTATGCAAAAGCAGTAGAGTTTGCAGAGCTAATTAAAAATGAAGATACCAGCATATTATCAGAACGAGGTAGTGTGTCAGTTGATGAACGAACGAATACCTTACTTATTCGAGATACCACCAAAAGCATTGAAGATATTAAACGTATGGTAAACATTTTAGATATACCAGTACGTCAAGTTATCATCGAAGCACGTATGGTTACCGTTAAA
Organism: Colwellia sp. C2M11; assembly: GCF_018860915.1. Lineage (GTDB taxonomy): Bacteria > Pseudomonadota > Gammaproteobacteria > Enterobacterales > Alteromonadaceae > Colwellia. Next base: position 37,166 of record NZ_JAHKQD010000038.1, on the reverse strand, counting down.
GATAATATCAATGAAGAGCTAGGCATACGTTGGGGTGTAACGAATACCGATGGTGAGTTTGGTACATCAGGCTCATTAGAAGGCACATCAGTCTCTAATAATATCGCCACTAATACAGGGGTTGGCAATGTACCTAATTTAACCGATAGGTTAAATGTAAACCTACCTGTAGCGAGCCCAGCAGGTGCTTTAGCGTTTCAAGTAGCGCGTTTAGCTGACGGCACAATACTCGATCTTGAGCTTAGTGCTATGGAGCAAGAAAGCAAAGGTGAAATTATTGCTAGTCCACGTATAACAACGGCTAATCAAAAAGAAGCGTATATTGAACAAGGTGTTGAAATACCTTACCAAGAAGCGGCCTCAAGTGGTGCTACATCAACACAATTTAAAAAAGCGGTGTTAAGTTTAACCGTTACGCCACATATCACACCAGACAATAAAATTATTCTAGATTTAGTTGTTACGCAAGACACAATCTCTACGGTACAAAGTGGTACCGCACCTGCAATTGATACACAGCGTATTGGTACGCAAGTATTAGTTAATAACGGTGAAACTATTGTATTAGGCGGAATATACCAACAATCGATTATAAGTTCAGTCTCTAAGGTACCTGTATTAGGTGATATTCCTTATTTTGGCTGGTTATTTCGAAATACTAGTCAATTTAATGAGAAAAAAGAATTACTCATTTTTGTGACGCCACGCATTGTGACAGAACACTTTTAGGTATATTAATATTAGTAAGTTAGACTTTTTGTCTGACTTACTAATAATGTTACTTGCAATCCTACCCGAACAATTGCGATAATTACGCCCTTGAAATTTCCGAGGGAGACCTCTATGACATCGAAAGGTATATAGCTGTTGCTATATTGTCCTTTTGGTATACCTGTAACAAACGAGTATTAAGTAAATCTAATGGCAGAAAAACGTAACATTTTCCTTATTGGCCCTATGGGTGCAGGTAAAAGCACTATAGGAAGAGAGCTTGCAGACAGGCTACATCTTGAATTTTTCGACTCTGATCAAGAGATTGAACGTCGTACCGGGGCAGATATTGCTTGGGTCTTTGATCTCGAAGGCGAAGAAGGGTTTCGCAAAAGAGAAGAAGGTGTTATTGAGGACTTAAGCGAAAAACAAGGTATTGTTTTAGCGACAGGTGGTGGTTCAGTTATCAGTATGCAAGTACGAAACCGTCTTTCGGCTCGTGGTATTGTTGTATATCTAGAGACTACTATTGATAAACAAGTTGCTCGAACACAAAGAGATCGTCGTCGTCCTTTATTACAAACATCGGAAGAGCCACGTACAGTGCTAGAAAACTTGGCTATTGAGCGTAATCCGTTATATGAAGAAATAGCTGATGTTGTCATTAAAACCGATGATCAAAGTGCTAAAGTTGTTGCTCATAAAATTATTGAGCGTTTAGACTTTTAGTTAATACTACTTTTTTGTTTCAAAGCCACTAATACATAAGTGGCTTTATCCCAGCCAAACACCAGGTAACTCTAATATGCCCACTCTTAATCTTGATCTAGGTGCCCGAAGCTATCCTATCTATATTGACTCTGGTTTATTTGAAAATGAAAAGTTATTTTCAGATCATATTAGAGGAAAACGAGTTTGTATTGTTACCAATACGATTGTTGCCCCTTTATATCTTGAAAAAATCAAAAGTAAACTGACTAACTTTGATGTTGACGAAATTATTTTACCTGATGGTGAAGCTGAAAAAAGTTTAGCAAATTTCGAACGTATCATGTCTCACCTATTAAAAAATGAACATGGTCGTGATACTACCTTGATCGCTTTAGGTGGAGGTGTTATCGGTGATATTACCGGGTTTGCAGCAGCATCTTATCAACGTGGTGTCGATTTTATCCAAGTACCAACAACGGTATTATCTCAAGTAGATTCATCTGTTGGTGGCAAAACCGCGGTTAATCACCCGTTGGGTAAAAATATGATTGGCGCTTTTTATCAACCTAAAGCCGTTATTATTGATATCGACAGTTTAGTTACCTTACCTGTGCGCGAGTTTAATGCTGGCATGGCAGAAGTGATTAAATACGGTATATTAGGTGATTATGATTTCTTTGTTTGGCTAGAAAACAATATTTCGTCAATCAAAGCTGGTGATAAAACATTGTTAGCTGAAATGATCGAAAGATGTTGTCAGTGTAAAGCAGACATTGTCGCTAATGATGAAACGGAAGCAGGTGTTCGTGCTTTACTCAACTTAGGTCATACTTTTGGTCATGCTATAGAAGCAGAACAAGGTTATGGTAACTGGCTTCACGGTGAAGCAGTTGCTACTGGCATGGTACTTGCTGGTAAGTTAGCAGTAGCAATGAATTTGCTTGAAGTGTCAGAACTTTGTCGAATCGAATCGCTTATTGAAGCGTTTGATTTACCGTTACAAGCGCCAGAAACAATGGGCTGTGATGACTTTACTCGTCATATGCGCCGAGATAAAAAAAATATTGGCGGTAAATTACGTTTTATTGTTCCTACTGCGATAGGAAAGTCAGAAATTCGTGATGACATAACGCAAGAGACACTTCAACAAATTCTATAATTTTAGTTATGCCTAAAGCCGTATAGTTTTAGGCATAGTAATTGTAGCAAGGGTTGAATATGTCGGCAGCAGCACACACTAACATAGATGAAGCTAGTATAGCCTCCATGCCATTAAATACTGAGCCAGCAGTCACATCAATAAGTGTTAGTGCACGTATTGAATATATTCAACGTTTTTCGAAACAAGCTGTTTTGATTGTTGATAACGATAGCGGTGTTTACACGCAAGCTGCGCGTCAATTTTTAATTAGCCTTGCCAAAGATAAACCATCAAAAGCAAACAATTCAGCACAAGAAACCAATGTCGCTTTTGTTTCTGCTTCATCAAAATTAAATGATATTCAAATGCGCTGTCGTTTTATTGAACAGCTTTTTGCTAATACCTTATTTGATCCAGAAAAATCACTCGCCGTTAGCCTTTTAACCCTAAGTAAAAAAAGCAAAGAAAGTATCACCATTGTTGTTGAGCATGCACACGCTTTATCATTACAAATGAAATACGAACTTTGTCAGTTAGTTGACGTAGCAAATAAAACCCAAAGTAAAATCAACGTTGCATTGTTTGGTAATGAGCAAGCGGCACAAAATGTTGCAAAGAATAAAAGTATTTTTAAAAATAAATTGGCGATAATTGATGCAAAATCAGGACAATTATTCCCGCTAGATCACGCCAAGTTTACTAGTGACAAGGTAATGTTTAGCAATAAACTGTGGTTGAAGGTAGCAACGGCCGCATTAGTAATTTTTGGACTTATTGGCCTATCTTGGTTTGTACTTATTAATTACAACAACTTTAGTTTATCTCAATTACCAGAATCAAATATTAACGACAGCGTTATAATTGCAAACGCGCAGCAGTCAAATGAACAGCCATTAGCACAAGGTAATAATGCTATTGCGCTACCTGAAGCCGATGAATTCGCGACCACAGTAGATATTCAGGCAGCTTTAATGGGCGAGCAACAAACGGTTGCTAGCACTGAGAATCGTTCAGCTCAAACTGAGGACATTTTACAAGCATTAGACTTAGCTGAAGTTAAAGAGCCAGCCGTAACCACAGAAAAATTGATACCGGTTACCGCACCAAAGGCTGCGGCTAAAGCAAAACCCGAATTAGCAACAAAAGAAGCTGTAAGTAAGCCTACAGAAGTTACTCTGCCTTTGGCATTAACGCCGAATTACTATTTAAATGCGCCTAAAGGTTATGTTGTCCAAATTGTAGGATTCACCGACTTAACCTTGTTAAAAAGGTTTATGAAAGCCAATGCTAATTTGCAATACTTTAGTTATCAGAAAAAATTAAATGATCAAACGTTTATTGTATTAACAACAAAGATATTCGAAAATAAAGCCCAAGCTAATGAGGCTATCAGTGCTTTACCTAAAGAAATTATTGATAGAGGGGTATGGATTAAAGATCTCGCACTTGTTAAAGCAGAAATTAATAATCGTTAGGCTTTACTTTAATCACAATATTATAAATAAAAATGAATATCGCTAAAGGGTAAATCAAGATACAATTACCTTTCATTTTTATTGGTTGCCTATTCAAAATAATATGATTCAGGCGAGCATGAGCAACAAACATTGTGCATTTTTAAAGTAGCCTCGATAGTTCTATTTTAAAAAAACTTTGAAAACTGATATACAATCTACTTCTCGGTAAATATCTATGTTAGCTCTAGCTACTATTAACTTATAGGTCTCTTTTGTGACTAAAGCTCAATCACTAGCTGGAATGCGATCTGCCTTAAAATGGGCTGGTGGGAAAAAAAAAGTTGTACATGAAATTGCTAGCTTATTACCTAAAAGAGGTAAAACAAGACTAGTTGAACCTTTCGTGGGCGGTGGTTCTGTATTCCTTAATTTAGATTTTGATGAATATCTTTTAATAGATATGAATAAAGATCTGATCAACCTGTTTAATATCATTAAAAATCAGCCGACAGCATTTATCGCTGATGCACAGCGCTTCTTTACAGGCGGTAATAATGATTCAGAAAAATATTACCAATTACGAACCCAGTTTAATCAATCGACTGATCCATACGAACGTTCACTCTTGTTCTTATACCTAAATAGACACGGGTATAACGGACTATGTCGTTATAATAAAAGCGGCGGCTATAATGTTCCTTTTGGTAGATATAAGCATCCATATTTTCCAAATGCCGAGCTAGAGTACTTTTCTGAAAAAGCCCAAAGAGCAACATTTATTCAAGGCGACTTTGAAACGGCATTCACTCAGTTAAATGTGAGTGACGTGGTGTATTGTGATCCACCTTATTCACCAATTAACCCAACGTCGAACTTTACTGCCTATGCTGGTAATTCGTTTACCGATGAAGATCAAAAGCGATTAGTAGACTATGCTGAAATAGCCAAGAAAAGAAATATCCCTACATTGATATCAAATCATTATGTTGACTTTACGCGTGAACTTTATAAAGGAGCAACCAAAAAGAAGTTGTTTCAAGTACAGCGTTCAATAAGTCAAAAGGGTAAAAGTAGAGTTAAGGTACAAGAGATTTTAGCGTTATATAAATAACTGAGTGTGGTGATCTATTGCTAACAAAGCTACGCATCACATCAAGATACAAGGTTAATTATAATGGTATTAGATCAGAAAAGTTAGTTAGCAGGCATAACCAAATTTACAATTATCAGTAAAGCGGTAATGAAAATAGCAACACTAATAATACCGACAATAATAAAATGGCTTATTTTTCCCTGAGAAAAATCATTTTCTCTATTTTTATTACTTTGCACCCCAAAGAACGCAGCCGCTACACTTTTAAAGGTGTTTTTCATTGATGATGTTTTATCTGACATCGATTACTCGAAGTTAAATGAATGAGTAATGAAAACTATAGTGCAATAAATCAACAAAATCTAGCAAATTCCGTAAATGCGACAATGCTCAGCTTGATAACTAACAATGCTATAACTAAAAAGCGCTAATTGCTTATATCGGCAATTAGCGCTTTCTTGTTTCTTAGTGTTTTTTGTTTTTATTAATGTTTTTTAAGCTTTAGGCTTATAAATCAATATCAATCGCGTAAGCAACGTATACTTTTACATCGCCTGCAGCACCGTCTAAATCAGTTGCAGATGCACCAAAAGTGAAACCTGATTTTGAGATACTTACACCATAGTCAATTGAATCTTCAGCTAACCAATCACCGCTATATGAACCAATGTGTAAATTAACTTCAGCGTCATTTTGTAGTGCAATTGCATAATCGGCACTAGCATAAATAGTATCGCCAGCATCTGCACCTTCACCAGACGTTAATACAGATACACCAAGGGTTAATGCTTGAAATGAAATGCTACCGTATACTTCAGAAAAATCAGCATCACCAGAAGTTTCATCAGGGTAAGCGTAATAGATAAAGCCAACATCGTATGAAACATCTTCAGAAATTGCGCCGCCAAAACCAGCGTAGAAATCTAGTTCATAAGTCATGCCTTCAGCCCAGCTAGCATTTGAAGCCCATGTACCAACATAGAAACCTGAATCAGCAGCATAATCAATACCACCTGAAATAGCTGAGTCACCATTTGTTTGCTCTAAACCACGCCATAAATAATTCGAGGTTGCAGCAACATTAGCGCTTAAGCCTTCAACCGCTGAAGCTGAAGTAGAAACCATAGCTGATGTAGCTAAAATTGTTGTGAGTGCGATATTTAAAATTGATTTTTTCATATTTATCCCTTTATATTTTATATTATTATTAAGTTTAAACTGCTAATGATTTTGCAAAGATGATGCCCGTATGGAAAATAGTACGTTTTTATTATTAAAATTCTTATTTATCCGTTGGTTACATTTTAGTCTTTTATTTTACTCTCGATATTAACTTTCAATAATTGCACTATAATGGTGCGCTATAAGTTCGTTTGTACTAATGATGTGCATCATTTCATTTGGCTCACGTTATGGTTGAGACTCGTATTTTTAAGTGGCTTGGGTATAATACTGATAATTTTTCTGATTGAGCATATATTATGTCTTCTTTTCTAATTGCACCTTCTATTTTATCTGCTGATTTTGCTCGCTTGGGTGATGATGTTGCTAAAGTTTTATCTGCGGGTGCTGATGTAGTGCACTTTGATGTTATGGATAATCACTTTGTGCCTAATTTAACGTTCGGGCCAATGATTTGTCAGTCATTGCGTGATTACGGTATCACCGCGCCAATTGATGTACATTTAATGGTAAAGCCAGTTGATGCATTAGTTCCTCAGTTTGCCAAAGCGGGTGCTGATATCATTACTTTCCACCCTGAAGGAAGTGATCATATTGATCGTACCTTACAGCTGATAAAAGATAACGGTTGTAAAGCGGGTTTAGTGTTGAATCCGGCAACGCCTTTACAATGTTTAGATTTTGTTATGGATAAACTTGATGTAATTTTATTGATGTCAGTTAATCCAGGGTTTGGTGGACAATCTTTTATCCCAACAACATTAGACAAATTACGTTTAGTGAAAGAAAAAATTAACGCAAGCGGTAGAGATATTCGTTTACAAGTCGACGGTGGCGTGAAAGCTGATAATATCGCTGATATTGCTAAAGCTGGTGCAGATATGTTTGTTGCGGGCAGTGCCATATTCTCACAACCCGATTACAAAGTAGCTATTGATGCTATGCGTGCTGAACTAGCAAAAGTGTAGATCGAAAACAAAAAATCATACATAACAAAATGGCTAGGGGCGCAACTCTGGCTTTATTTAAGGAACATCATGAGTAAACCTATTGTACTAAGTGGCTGTCAGCCATCTGGCGAATTAACTATTGGTAATTATTTAGGCGCATTAAAACAATGGGTCGATATGCAATCTAGCAACGAATGTTATTATATGTTGGTCAACCAACACGCAATTACTGTTCGACCTAAGGCGGAAGACTTACGTAAAGCGACCTTAGACGGCCTAGCGTTGTACTTAGCTTGTGGAGTAGACCCAGAGCAAAGCACTATTTTTATCCAGTCACATGTACCTGCACATGCGCAATTAAGCTGGGTGTTAAATTGTTATACCCAAATGGGTGAATTAAACCGTATGACGCAGTACAAAGATAAGTCACAAAAATCTGAAGCAAATATGAACTCAGGTTTATTTACTTATCCGGTATTAATGGCAGCAGACATTTTATTATATGGCGCTGATAGCGTACCTGTTGGTGATGATCAAAAACAACATTTAGAATTAGCGCGTGATATTGCGACACGTTTTAACAATATTTATGGTGATATATTCACTGTACCAGATCCGTTCATTCCTCAACATGGTGCACGCGTGATGAGTTTGCTTGAACCAACTAAGAAAATGTCTAAGTCTGATGACAACCCAGGCAACTTTATTGGTTTATTAGAAGACCCGAAAAAAATTGCTAAGAAAATTAAACGTGCGGTAACAGACTCTGACGAGCAAGCCAATATTTACTACAATTTAGAAGAGAAACCAGGTGTTTCAAACTTATTATCTTTACTTTCATGTGCTACAGGTAAGTCGATTGATAGCTTAGTACCTGACTATGAAGATAAAATGTATGGCCATTTAAAAGGTGATGTGGCTGATGCTGTTGTTGCTATGTTAGAGCCAATTCAAACTAAATTTCATCAATATCGTGCAGACCAAGCTTTTCTAGATCAAGTAATGAAAAGTGGCGCTGAAAAAGCATCGCTTCGCGCTGATAAAATATTAACGTCAGTGTATGATGCGGTAGGTTTTATTCCTCGCCCATAATGTGGGATATAATATGGCGTTAATTGTTAACGCTAGCCACTTTTACTAGCCACTTTTAGTAATATAAAAAGTGGCTAGTCTATTCTAAAGCTTTTACTGCTTAAGCCTGTAATTGTAGGCTTATAATTTTAGGCTTGTACTTTGTAGAGTTAACTGAAAAATCTTAACAGTACTACTCTTTAACTGCTTCCTGCTTCGTTTTATCAAATAGCTTACTGCTATCTTCAATAAAATCATCGACACTAGCGCTTGATGAAATGAGAAAGCTTGGCATCATAATCGTCGCATTATATTGCGGTCTTGGATCAAAATCAGGCTTATTGCTGTATTGCACTAAATAACTACCACCAAACAATAATAAGGTCATGCTTGCCGCAACAACTAGGCGTCGTCTTGCTGACATATGGAAGCCAATATAGCTATTAAGCCAAAATAAACTAAACGCTAAGGCAATAGAAATAAGAACAATCAGTAAAGCGGCTAGTGAATCACTGGTACTGTTAAATTTAACAACCCCTTCTAAGAAATCGCTAAACCACATAAGATTGAAAAAAGCGAAACTTATCCCTATTTGCGCCATTATTCGCGTTTCATTTTTACTTAAGTAAGAAACTAAAGCGACTCCAGCAGGCCATAAAGCAAAACCGAGAGTCATACCAATGGTTGGCACTAACAGCTGGCTAAAATTAACTTCTTTTGAGGTATTAAGATAAAACACGTTACCAGCAATCAAGGTAAATAAAATCAAACTTGATAGCAGCACAACAGGGTGGCGCATTAAATTAATAAAGCTTTCAAAAGGGCTAAAAGGCAAGGTTGGTTCAACAGGGTGATGATTAAATAATATTCTTAACTGACTTTTCCCTAAGGTAATAATATCGCCGTCATTGATTATGTGCTCATTTGCTGGACGCTTTTTTTGCGCTTTATTTTCAATATAAGAGCCATTCAATGTTTGATTATCGGTAATTTTCCATTGACCATCTATTTCATCAATACTGATATGGCTAGGGCAAATATGCGGATCATCTAAAATAATGTCGTTATGATAATCACGGCCAATATGTATTTGCGGTTTTGATAACCTATGTCTGTGTAGTAATTTATGATTGCGACTAATTTCTTCAATGATGATTTCACTTGCTGCTATTTTCTCTATCAGCGATTGATTTTCTGCTATTTCATCATTGTCTATTAGTGATTCAGGCATATCTGTTGTGGTTACTTCCATAATACCGCCTCCATAAATTGACGAGTAAAGGCTAACGCATTCGGCTGACTAACCCCTGCTATGGTAAAGTGGCTAACAATAGCTTGCTGATCTTTATCTACCGAAGCAGCTAAATAAAGTACATCGTATAAATCAGGGAATTTTTTATAAGCACGAGTACAAAAGACTGTTTTATTGTTAATCGCTTGATTATCAGGCATTACTAAATCATCGTGACATTGAAATTCAGTTACATTTTCTTTATCAGCTCTATTGCCTGCATTGGCATGAGCAATTTGTTGCTGATATAAGTGATAAAACTTATTAGTGCTAATATCTTTCGCTTGCATCGTTCTAAATTCAATTTCCATGGTGCCGGTAAAGAAGTTAGATGAAATATAAGTATTTTCATCCAAAGAACAATTAGCGACAGCGGTTAAAATCAACGCATCTGCTTTATCTGCATTTGAATTGCCCCAGCAACGAATAAAAGGTACGTCAATAATAGGAATAATCGCGGCTTCACCAAGCTGTTTTTCTTGCCATGTACTGTTTAAAATAGTCTCTATTAATTTATTTTGACTCGCCATTAATTGTGCTGTCATCTGTTGTTCAATGCTATTAGGTGGAGCCTTTAAAAAGCTATCATATAATGCGACTAACTTGTCATGAGGTACAAGAAAACCGATAGAGTTACCCGACGTTGCGACATTAATACCAACAACTTCCGCTTCCTTATTTACCACAGGGCCACCGCTCATCCCTGAATTAATTGAACCCGTAAAATGAATGCGATCATTAAACGACTCTCTTTTCAGGCCATTATAAGTACCGGGCACAACAATCATACCTAAGTCATGAGGGTTGCCTAGCGAGAATAGTTGCTCGCCTTTATGTGGCGATGCTTTTGATAGTTGGAAATAAGGCGTTTCTTGCACAACATCACGTCTAACTAATGCTAGGTCATTGATCACATCTACGCTTTTTAATATTAAGTCACCGGTATTTCCCTGACCATCAAGGTACTCTATTCGGTATTTTTGAGGATGCAAAGCATAGCTGGAAATAACATGATAGTTAGTAGCAATAATACCGTCGTTACTTATTTGAAAACCAGAGCCAATAGACGATTTCTCACCACTGGCTTTGTCTATTAATTTTATTTGAAAAAGCGAAGGTTTAAGTTGGTTAAATAATTGTTCTGCTTGCTCTTCGGCAAAACTAGTCTTGCTTAGTACTGTACCGAGTAAAAAAAGCGCTAAGCTAAAAAAAACTTTCATTCAGATTCCTGTTAAAAAATTGTCGTACCATTGTGCCATTGTCAGCGCATTAGTCACTTAGTATTTTCTATATTATTATTCTACTTGTTTTTTTTTGACAAAACACCCTAGTACCTAATACCAGATTCATTAATTAAGTAACGATGTAGTTGGTAATTTTAACAAGTAGAAATGATTACATAGTTAGTGAGATTGGTATAAGTAAATATATCGCTTGAAACTAGCACGAAAAGGTCGCTTTATTGATCTAGTACAAGTAAACAGGTTGTTGCCTGTGACATTTTGTCGCACATTGGCTATTTCCCTTTGTTCTCTCTTAACTATCCCGTAAGAATACACACCATTGAATAAAAGTTAAAAACCAATTTAACCAACCTTTTAACATTGAGTGAAATTTTATGCGCACTTCTATTACGCGTTTATCTCTTGCCGTAAAACTTGTTTTACTATCAGCAATAACTTCTTCGCCTCTTATCATGTCAAATACAGCTTTAGCCGATGAAGCAAAGGGTATTAGTGACAATTTAGAAGTCATTACTATTACTAACCAACGCCATCACAGTTTAGAAAGTAGTATGGGATATGCACAAGGAAAAACCAGTGTTCCTGATCTAGCTGACTGGCTCATTTCAGTTCCAGGTGCAAACATTAATAGCAATGGCCCAATTACCGGTATTGCACAATATCGGGGCTTGTACGGTGACAGGTTAGCCACGTCACTTGATGGACATCCTGTTATTGGTGCCGGGCCTAATGCTATGGATACGCCACTGAGTTATTCAACACCATTAATTGTTGATTCAATGACCGTATATCGTGGCATTGCACCGGTATCAGCAGGCATTAATACCCTTGGTGGTGCGATTGAAGTGAAAATGCGTAAAGCTGAAACAATGAATAACACAACCACAAACGTAAATGGCGATATTCAAGTTGGCTACCGTAATAACAACAGCGCTAAAACTTTATCAGCGGTGACCAATATTGCTAAAGATAATATTGCCGTTTTACTCTACGGTAATAGCCAAGTAGGCGATAGTATGGAAAGCAGCAACGACGTTGTTATTCAACCTACCGATTTTGACAAAGTACAAGTCGGTGGTGACATTCGTTATAGCAAAAACGATAACGAAGTCGGGCTAAGCTACCATTACACCGACACTAATGACTCAGGTACGCCAGCGTTACCGATGGACATTGAATATATTGAAAGTCACCGAGTGACGTTAGATGGTGTTTTTAGTTTACATGAATGGCAAGGTGAATGGCAGCTAGGCTATACCGATGCTGATCATGGCATGACAAACTTTTTAATGCGTACAAACGATGATCCTTCCGCCTACCGCCGTAATAACGCGACAGCAGAAACGTCAGACTTCAGCTTTGAATTAGCGAAAGAATTTGATTTTGGTGAGCTATCTTTTGGTATAGATGGATATTTTGCAACCCATGATTCAGTGATCACTAATCCAAATAATATGATGTTTGAAATTGTTAATTTTAATAACGTTGAAGACAATCGTTATGGCTTATTCGTAGAATGGCAAAAGCAGTTTAACCAAACCACAGTGCAGTTGGGTGCTAGGTTAAAACGAGCTGAGTCTAACGCCGGAAACGTAAGTACTTCAATGGCAATGATGGACATGGACTCAGATATGGACATGAGTGACGATATGGATATGAGCGATGGCATGGATTCAGACATGGAAATGCCAAGTATGGCAAGTTTAGCAAGCGAGCTACAAAATGGTTTTAATGAGACTAATCGTCAAGTATCCGACAACAACCTTGATATTGCGTTAAATACACAAACAATCCTTTCTAATAATTTATCGATTTCTGCAGGCATTGGTGTAAAAAATCGTGCGCCATCATACCAAGAGCTGTACCTATGGACGCCAATGGAATCAACCGGCGGCTTAGCTGATGGCCATACTTATATTGGCGACATTAACTTGAAGTCAGAAACGGCGTATCAATTCGATTTAGGTTTAACTTACCAAGATGATACGTTGATGATCGCGCCTCATATTTTCTATCAATCAATTGATGATTATATTCAAGGTACATCAATAGGCATGGATGATATGGCCGCTAAACAAATGGCGACTATGATGGCTGGCGACACGAATCCTCTGAAATTCTCTAATGTTGATGCAAAGCTTTACGGCTTTGATCTGAACGGTTATTACAACATTACCAACGAAGTACAGCTATTCACCATTATTAACTATGTACAAGGTGAACGTCGTGACATTAATGACAACCTATATCGTATTGCACCGCTTAATGGTCAAGTTCAATTAAGCTACACAGGGCAAGACTGGATGGTAAAAACAAGTTTAGTGATGGCAGCAAAACAAACGAAAGTCTCATCAACTAACGATGAGCAAGAAACTGCAGGTTATGGCGTACTTAATGTTGATGCTCAATATTATGTCAATAACGACCTTACTTTACGTTTTGGTGTGGATAACTTGTTAGATAAAAGCTATCAAAAGCATTTAGGTGGTTATAATCGCGTAAAAGGCACCGATATTGCTGTAATGTCGAGACTACCACAAGAAGGTGTTAGTGCATGGGCTGAAGCGACCTATAGTTTTTAATAGCTTTTTAATAGTAATGTAGTTCAGGTTAGCTAGTATTTAAAAAAGCCAATAGAAGCCCTGAGATGTCAGGGCTTTTTTTATGGTGCTTTTTCAGCTACTTTAATGGGTTAATATAGACAGCTTTGATAACAGGCAGTTTTGATAACAGGAAAATATTATGACAGCTAGCTTAATTGCTCAACAGGTAGAAGGTTACTTGCTTTCAAAGCCTGACACCTCTGTGTATTACCCTTTTGGTGATGATATAAAAGTATTTCGTGTGAAAGATAAAATGTTTGCCACACTTTCTTTAGGCAAGGGTACTGAAAAAAACACGAATGATAAAATGAAGGGGAGTTTTTGCATTAATTTAAAATGTGATCCTGATGAAGCTATTATGTTACGTGATATATTTCCTGCAGTAATCCCCGGTTATCATATGAATAAAAGACTTTGGAATACCATTATTCTTGATGGCTCAATACCGCAAGGAGAAATTGAGCGCATGATCGATAATTCATTTAACCTTGTGGTGAGTAAAATGACCAAGAAAGATCAGGCATCTATCTTGGTTCATTTATGACGTACATATAGCGTTTATAATATTCGTTGGCCACGGTGAATTAGCCCTGAAACTATCACCCATAGTATTGTCTGACGAGATAAGATTATTGGTAAAGATACTTAGGAAAGGTACTTGGGAAAGATAATTGAGAAAGATAAGTAAGACACTCACTCAAAAACCTATGTAATGGCATCTCTCATTCGTAATAATGCACATCATTTACAAACTCTGATGTCCAGGCTGTACGCTAATTTCAGGATAACTTTTAACTAACTTAATGAGTTTATTTAAACTTGCTCTACTACGAATTTGGTCAGTTGAAAAACTGCCCGGTTCAACACTATGATTCCAGCCCCACGACGTATGACTTGCATCACCAGTAAAAAGCACCGGGCCTTCAATGCTATTGACTAAATAGGCGGTAGAGCCCGCGGTGTGGCCTGGTGAATGAATGGCAAATACACTACCGTCACCAAATACATCAATATAGTCTGCAGCCCACTCTTGTAATGCGGGTCTACCTTCAAGCATTATATCGGTTATACCTTGCGTTGCCGCATATAAGAAATACCTTTCTTGAGTTTCACCTTGCCCTACATACAAAGGCACCTGTTTATTTATTGCCGACATACCACTGATATGATCAAGGTGTAAATGAGTTAAAAAAACACCTTTTAAAGCCACGTTTTGTTCGTTGATATAATCTTCCGTTGTAGTAAGTGCTGTCATTTTTTCTAATCCATATAACGATCCCAACCAACTAGGAATTCCTAACGACTGCGGATCATTATAAAACTGATGGCTAATACCGGTATCAATCAAAAAATCACCATGTATAGGATGTGTTAAATGGAAAGTATAAATTTGAATGTTTTCATCATGGTCTTCCAACCCTGCATGTTGTGCTGCTTCTGCATCAAGGTTAAGTAAGCCACTAAGAGGCACTTTCCAATTGGCAGATTTAATTTTTTTCACCGATATTTTTTTACCTGTGCTCAGGCTATTAACGAGAGACTGGTAATTACTTTTTTGCCCTAATACTGAGGTAATAACGGGGTGATTAGTTGGCGTTGCTTGGTTAATCCATATAATGAAAAATACGAATAATAAGCTAAGAACGCCAATTACCATCTTTATAGTTCGCTTACCTTTATGCATGTTATTTACCTCGTTATTGGGTGATGTAAGTATTCTCCTTTAGTAGTAAAAGAAGATGTGGCATAGTTTAGCTATTCCATAAAAGATGTAAATCTACTAAATAACCATTGGCATATCCAAAAATGAATAGCGATGAATTGAATTGGCAAGATATTAGACTCTTTTTAGCCGTAGCAGAAACTGGCAGTTTTAGTGCAGCCGCACGAAATTTAAAGCTTGGTCAACCAACCTTAAGCCGGCGTATTGCAGAGCTAGAGCAAGCGCTTGGTCAGCCTTTATTTTCTCGCTTTAGTCAGGGCTGTCAACTGACTGCATTAGGTCAAAAACTGTTACCCGCTGCAAAACAAATGGCTATTTGGTCGGTTGAAACCATGACGTTAGCGCAAGCACCCAATAAAGTTGAAGGGAGAGTTCGGATCACTGCGCCTCCTGGCGTTTGTTTTGCTTTTCTCCCACAAGTGGGACAAAAACTAAAAGAAAGCTATCCCGGTATTCAGCTCGAAGTGTTAAGTGGTACCAACACCTTTAATTTAACGCGTGGTGAGGCTGATATATCACTTCGTACAGAAAAACCAAAAGATAACGATTTAATTTGTTTGGCGTCTTTTTATTGTGGCATAAACGTGTATGTCGCGGAAGATGTCGCTAACACGCTCAGTGATGAGGTGACTCTGCAAGACTTAAATTGGATCTGTTGGTCTGAAGATCATAACCATTTACTGACTAATCAAATTTTAAAGAGAGAAATACCGAATTTTAAGCCGGTATTTAGCGCGAATGATTATAACGTGCAAATCGCAGCTTGTTGTGCCGGATTAGGTGCATTAGCTTTACCTAATATTTTTTTAGAAAGTCCATTAATTAAAGGGCTTACAGCGTTAAATATTGACCTAAGTAAATTGACTGCGGGTGAGTTACATATCGTTATCCATAAACGCTATCAACACGTTGAAAGAGTAGTGATAGTGGCTGAGTTACTAAAAACATATTTTAGCGAGATTTGGGCACATTAAAAAAATTAGGAGTATTTTGATTTGTAAATTATTAATAATTTACAAATCAAGTATTAATGCGCTGAACGAAATATTTCAAAAATATACTGCAGCTTTAATAATTTTCTATTCCAAAACGACTGTTTTTTAATGTCTTGATTTTTACCATCAGCAATTTTATCAATTAACAACTCGGGTGTTACCCATAAGCCCGTGTCCCAATCAATATAAAGCGGATATTGCACCAAGGTGGTGAATACTAGCTCGGGTAAGGTGATGGTTTTAAATCGTCTTTTAGGCGGATAGTAATCAGTGGTTAATCCCCAGCCAGCATAAAACGGTTGTCCCCAAGTATGTACCACAACATTGTTTAATAACGCTTCAAAACCGCTTAACGAGGTCATGGTATGTAATTCATCAATATGTGCATACAAACTCGTTAAAGACTGGTGGGTAATTTGTTCATCAACGCACTGTGATAGGCATTCTAACGATACATTACCTTCTCGATTACCCGACACTACATCAGGATGCGGTTTATAAATAATATAACAATCAGGGTGTTGTTTTTTGACAGCATAAAGTAACGCTTCATTACTTTTTATGTTTAAACTACCGGTAACAATTGATGCATCACCATCAACTTGGCCGATAACCAGTAATATTTTTTTATGCTCATTATTAATCGTAATAGCGTTGTGCTCGCCGACATTATATTTACTAACACCAGTGTCGTTAATCTTCTTAATTAATGCTTGGCCTCGTTTTAACTCATTTACCGTTAATACATTTTCATTTAAGGCGTGTTCAAGGTCGCTTGGCGTGCGATTATCAAAATAAATACCTGCTTTATCAATAGAAAGCGAAGAAGGGCGGCACAAATTAGCGCCCAAACCATTTGAGCGAATAAAGCCATCTTCAACACGAAAACAGTGAGTTAATTCAGGGTATTTAGCGCCCCAAACAAGCAGCATGTCATTATCAGCAATTGTCACGGGTGGTTGCTTGGTAAAGACAAGTTCATCGGCTAAATGTCGACAAAAATGTTTCATAAAGGCGCGCTTCCATAACGAAAAACCAATTAAATAAAGGCGACGGTATGGCGGTTTGCCTTTTTGTTGCAAACTAATAAGGTTAATAACCTCTTCAAGTTCACATTTTACTTGCAATACGGGGTTAAAATAATGGCAGTATTTAACCAAAGCAGCATACGTCAGCTGTTGTAGTGATATTTTTTCACGTCGTTCACAATGAAGTTGGTCGTGCGTTAATCCCCAACCCGCATAAAATGGCAACCCAAAACAATAAACTGGCTTATTAAGTAATAATGCTTCAAACCCCATTTGCGACGACACCGTATATACCGCATCAACAGCGTTGATTAATGCATGAGGATGACAATGCTCATTAATAATTTCAACATTGGTTAATTCCCCATTAGCAATAAGTTTAGCTAATACCCCTTTCTTCTTGCCAAGGCGAGTATCTGGGTGCGTACGAATTAACAAGGTAGCATTAGGGTAATTTGCTTTCGCTTGCGCGACCATGGCAACAAAACTACTTTCATCAGCCATCGCACCGGTAATAGATAAATCCCCTGAAACTTGGTCAACAATTAATATTTTTGGTTGCTTAATGTTCGACAATTTTTCCTTTAGCAACTCAGGCAACTCAGCGGCATCATAAACATTATATTTAGTGATGCCTTTGTTAGTGATTAGCTTTATTAAGGCATTTGTACGGGCTAACTGTGCTTCACTTAACGGTTCTTTTATTAGTGATTCTAAATTACAGGGCTGGCGGGCATCATAATAAATACCTTGCGAGTCTGAAATCAATGAAACAGCATGACCTTGCTTTGCAGGGTGGCCAATATAACCAATAAAACCATCTTCTAGGTGTAAATAAGGCACGCCAAAGTCACTAGCCTGTTGCTTAATTTTATTGGTATTCGCTTTAAGTCCCCAGCCTGCAAAACTATCGTGAGTTGAGTCTATTTTATTTTTAACAAATAAAGACAATGACTGTGATAGACAACTTTCAATTTGCTGTTTGCGGGCAAGTACCCCTTTTGACTGGATCCAAATGGTCATTGAATAATAAGCTTCCTACTGAGCATTAAGTAATATTTCTCTTACGCGATTTAAGTCGTCGGCTGTATCAACACCGTGTCCAGGTGCTTTAGCTACGCAGGCCACTTGAATACTAATACCATGCCACAGCGCGCGCAATTGCTCTAGTTTTTCAAGCTCTTCTAGCAGTATTACTGGCAACTGGCTTAGCTGTTTTAGTGTTTTAACACGATAAGCATACATACCAATATGACGTAACCATGGGCTTTCTACTGAATCAAATAATGCTGAATTTACCCCATCACGGGCAAAAGGAATGGCTGCACGAGAAAAATACATTGCTCGATTTGCTTGATCGCAAACTAATTTTACACAGTTTGGATCATGTAATTGAGCTTCGTTATCTAAATTACAGGCTAAGGTCGCCATACCTGCTTGAGCGTTGTTTGCTAACGTCGCCGCCGTTAACTTAATAACATCAGGTGTAATTAATGGTTCATCACCTTGTAAATTAACGATAATATCATCATCATGCCAATCCAGTTTAGTGACTACTTCTGCTAATCGGTCGGTTCCCGATTCATGACTTTCTTTTGTCATTACGACACGCGCGCCAAAGCCGCTAGCACAATCAAAAATTTCTTGGTTGTCAGTGGCAATAACAATGTCTTGATTATCAATATTTGTTTTACACGCTTGCTTATAAACATGCCAAATCATCGGTTTACCAGCAATATCTAATAAAGGTTTGCCCGGTAAACGAGATGAACCGTAACGGGCAGGAATTACTATTTTAAATTTCACATATGTCCTTTCAATTTGTTTAGAAGAAAAACCAAGCTAAAGGTGATGTTGATTTTATTATCAGTCAATACGGCTAATTAGTTATACTTTTTTCTGCCATCTAATATTATGTTTAACAACCTTGGCTGGATTTCCTGCTACAGCTATATTAGGGGTGTCAAATTTTCTAGTTACAATACTATGAGCTGCAACTACAGACCCCGAAGGAATATATGCTTTTTTTAGAAAATGTACGTTAGAGCCAATCCAGACATTAGCGTCTATAAAAATACTAGCGCTTGGGTTAACTCGGAGGTTACTATCTAAATCATAAATAGGATGACTATCTGATGTAGAGAAAGTTATTCCTCCTGCCAACAAGCACCCTTCACCTATATCAATACGGTTATTTGACTCGCTGAGAGTTAGAGTGGAGACACCATTAAAAAACACATCTTTTGCAATAGTTACATTACAATCCTTTGAAGGTGTCCCTCCGCCTGAAGGAGCTATATATATATTTAGGCCTCGGTTAATAATTATGCCAGACTCTAAAATAATAGAGCACCCAGAAGCAGTTATCGTAATATTTAATTTGCCATTTCCATATAATTGGCCTAAACAGTCTATTTTATTGTTATCACCATTAATGGTTATGTTAGCTCTAGTTTCCTTATATTCATGAAATTTAAAATGAACAGAATTATTATTACCGTTATCTATAATAGCCATCTTTTATGCCTTGTATAATTAATAAATATTTCGAATTGCATCCAAGAAAAACTTTATAGGTGTTTCTTTCAATTTTTTAATTTTTTTATTACGAAGAGATTTTTTAAAATCTTTATTTTTAGAAGCAAGTAAAAGAGATTTATGGCTATATTGTTGAAATAAAATACTCTTAAAGCCAATACTGTAATCTTTCTTTAAAAACATTAATCGCCCAAATTTTTTAGTTTGAACTTCTTCATAATCAATCTGATAAGTCGCATTGATTTTAGATGCTTTCTTTTGATGTAATACGGTATGTTGATAACCGAAGGAATAAAATTGATAGCGCAAGTAATATGTAAATCTATACCTTTTTTCTTTAGATGGTGAAAAGCGCTTTAAGTTACTCAGAAATTCATCTTCAGAGTTTATTTGGCAAGCAATCCCTGGTTGCGCATACCAGCAATCACCAAGTAAAAATACAGGTTTCCCTAACAGTGCAGCAATTAGACCTGCGCCAGAGTTAACCGTTAGGATTGCATCACAATGATCTATTATATCGTGTATATGAAATTCATCAGCGCAAGTGGCTCCTGTTATATTGATTGGATTCGTTTCGAGCGGATGATTTTTATATATAAAGCTAATATTATTACAGTGTTTATTTATGATTTTTTCAATAAATAACTTAACATCGTTTAATTTTTTGAATTTTCTACCAAAAAATTTAATTACAGTATCATTTTCTGTTTGTAGGATTAAACCTACTTTAAAGCTGCTCTCAGTAATATCTAATTTAACTGAAAAATCATCTTTAGTTATTCGTTGAGGCTGCTGTTCTAAGGTAGAATCACCTTGTTTTAATGTTTGTAAATACTCATCTACATCATTATTATTTTGTTCAGATAGTTGTCGATCCCAGTGTAGTGGATGGTATGAAGAACTATCAAAAAGAAAACCATTTGAGTCATGGAATATTGAACCAGGTAAAGCGCCTCGTTCACAAACTATATATTTAATTTCTTTTTGATTACAGTATTCATAAAGGCTACGTAGCAAGGTATTTCCGTATGGATTTGGAAAAACGATTTGGGTAAAGTTGCTATTTTCAAAAATATAGATTAAGTCATCGAGGCTTTTACTTTCAGTGTAATCAACATACTCCCATTGACCTAATATCGTATTTAATTTGTAATGTAGACAAAAAGGATTACGACTTAAAACTAACGAATATTCTTGTTGAGGTATAATTCCTTGTATTTTTTGATTTTTCCATTCAATTTTTAAGGATTGGTTTAGTAGTGTTTGATTATTTTTTACATTACTTTTAAAGCCACCATCTTCATTATGAGGTACATGGATTAGGTACATACTTTTAAGGGCTAATCTTGCGCCATAAAGACGGTATTCAGCTTTCCAACCTTTATATTCTCTAATATTCATAAAGTTACCAACCATACTTTCATATTTTGTTGGTTTAGGGAATAATCTTGCTAAATTCATCAGTCGGGTTGTAAATTCATAATCTTCATAGCCCCAGCCTGAAAATTTCTCATTTTGGCCACCAATAGATAAGTAATAACAACGGTTGACTAATATGCATGAGGTACCATGTGAATATTTTTCTACCCTGTTAACATCACCTTGAATTAATAGCTCAGATGCAAAATATTTTTTAAGGTGTTTAGGGTGTTTTTGATATTCTGCATAACCCGCGTCATTGAGATATACAACGGGGCACATGATAAATAAATCTGTATTATTGTTAAGAGCAATAAGCTCTATTTCTATTTTAAGATCATCGTAAAAGCCAGGATAGGGAATTAAGTCTACATCTAAAAATAGAACATAAGTTCCCTTAGCTGATTGAGCCCCTAAATTTCTTGCTCTTGCTAAATTGAATAAAGATGCGTTACTAGCATGGGTACATACATAGATCATACCTAATGCTTTACATCGTTTTTTCAACATTAGCGCATCATCAGGCAAAGAGCCGTCATCAACAATAATGTATTCAATATTCTTAGCTTCTGGTCTAATGCAAAAAGCTAGCCGTTCAATAATATCAGAACGACTATCTTGTATTCGCACAGGAACAATAACGCTTATTTCTTTGCTTTTTTCCAACAAAATTTGTTTATCCTATAGGGTTTATTGGAATGGTTTATCAGCTAGTCCGAATAATAATTTACCATAACGCATTGTATAAAATCTTTTACGAAGATTTTTGTTATTAGGTAATAATTCTCTTGCTATTTCTAGTTGCTTTATTGCTTCACTACGTCGCCCTGCCGAAAGTAGGACTTCGGCTAATAGTCTTTTTAACCTTGCGTTCTTAGGTTTTTCGTTAATTGCTTTATAAAATAAATCAATTGAATCTTGATATTGACCTTGTTTAAACAAACTCATCGCTTGATGCTCTTTTGTTTTATACTGGTTCAGGTTTTTACTTGCCACTTTATCTGAGATCGTTTGTTTAACCAGAGGAGCAGAGGGAGCTGCATTCGGTTTGCTATTTGATGGTTGAGAAAAAAATTGACTGGAACGGACAATATCTCGATCTTTAGACTTAATTCCTAAGTCAGTATACATTTTATCGATGGTCGCTTGATAGCCTTGCGCAAATTTCTCAGGAGTCATTTCTTTAGTATAAAGTGCTAAGTTATCTTGTTTACCTTGATTAATATCTTTATTGCTCATTTGGCAAAATGCTTCACAAGCCTGGAATAACCCTTCCATCGATTCACGTTCAAAGAATGTTACACCACTAGTTTTTCCTTCAAGGTACTTATAGCCACCAACTTTTGCTGCAATTAAATGAATACCTTGCGCCAAAGCCTCAACCATTGATAAGTCAAAATATGAACCACGATTAGCCATCACACATGCATCAGCCATGTTAATAAAATCACCAGGGCTTGAAGTATGTCCCACTTCAATCCAACGTTCGTGATTAATTGCAGGGGTTTTACGTGTTTCACCTACAGCAAGAAAGTAAGCATTTTTATGCGTTTTTAAAATTTTGTTAGCAACTTCAGTGTATAAATCAAAGCCACGCATAGGGATAAAGCGTCCTAAATATAAGAATACTCTTGCATCATCTGGAATTCCTAAGGACTTTCGCATTGCATTTCTAGGTACATTAACTTCTTTAGCTTCAGTTCCTGTAGTAGCAAAATATACTGGTTTATCTTTTACTATTTCTGTAAATTCAGGCCAACTTTCATGGTAGCCATCCATACTATGTTCTGATGGAAAAAATAAGACATCGGCCATTTTAAAAGCGAATTCGTCTCTCATTTGGAGATAGTGACGATAAGCTGCTTCTTGTGGCAGATCTCGCTGTAATTGCTCAGGGGTTTTAGCTTTATTAAAATGGAAAATATCTTCTAATTCTGGTTTCCATGGATTATGTGTTGTTAATATTTTCACAACATCATTTTCAATACCGCAAAGCCTAAGAAAATTATAAACAGGTAAGAAGTTATAAGCTCCATGAATATGAACAGACGTGATTTTTCTTAAGTTAACTTTAAGTGCTTCAGATAATGGTATTGAAGAATGAAACCACTCACTTTTATCAAAGAATTTCTTGTGGTGAGTATCTTCATAAGCCGAAGTAAATGGTGTGTTAAACTTTAAATGTTCAATTAAATCGTTAGGTAAACGATCATCAGGCCCAATATCAGGAAATAAAAAAGCATGGCGGAGGCCATCAGCACTCTTAAATGTACCTAGTCGCTCCATTCCATCAAGCAAACTAGATAAATAGCCAACTGTTCCGCCTTTATTCATATCGATGCCTTGGTGGCAATGTATATAATGCATAATATTAAAATTTCCTGTTATGTTCTTTAAAAGTATTTTTCAAATGATTTATACAAAGCTCTTCTCTATCCCAATCATGAAAACGAACTTTACTAGTTGGAACTGGATCACCTGTAAAATAATGCCTATTGTCTTTCGTTGCAGTTTTTGGTGAAAAGCCATAAACCCCTACATTTCCTATACTCGCTTTATTCTTCATTAAAAAGTGGAGTACGTATAACCCCACACTAGGTATAATTAAGTCAGAGTATCGACGACAATCAATGGTATCAATTTGAAAATAATTACCACCGGCAATAATATAATTATAAATAATAGATAATCGTTCTTCATGAAGCTGTAGCCCTAGTTTTGGAGACATCACAAAATCATATTCGTAGAATGCTTCTTGATAGTTTAGAGATTCAATACCAGGAGTTATAGCCCACACATTCACTTTTCTTCCATAATCATCTGCATACTTAGCTTCAGTTGAATAATTATTAAATCGTATCACCACATCGTAACTATCAATTTCTTTACCATGCCCTTTACCCAGCTCAGATGGGGAATTTCCTACAATAGCAATTGACTTACCTTTTATATATGCCAAGAACTCTTCGTGCTTATGAATAACTGATTGGCGAATAACTTGAGTTTTTCTGAATGACTCACTTAAATATGAGTATTCACATGGAAATTTATTTGTAAGTTCAGGAAAAAAACGTGCAATAGTTGTATCTGTTCTAGCTTCGTTTATTGAATCAAAGGCCAGTGAAATTCGGTCTTTATTCACGTGTTTAAATAAATATAATGTAAAAGATATATACCATCTTTGGTTATAATTTTTTGGAAAATCGTAAGTAGCGTCAGAAATATACTTTTCGATAAAGTGGGTGATTGGCATACTGACCAAGTCAGGAATATAATTAATTATAGCAGCTATACGCTCTCTAAACTCTTTCAGATATTCATCTTTACCTAATGCATAAGCGTAATACGAAAAAAAGTATAATTGACTGAGATTAGAATAAAGAGACTTAACCTGCGTGTATGTATCTATAGTAAATAATGGGCTTTGATTAAACTTTATTACGTTAGCCTTCAATAATTTTAGATTATTATAATTAGGACTAATATTATTAATTACATTCTTAGAGGCAGTATGAATGTATATTTCTTTATTTTCTTGAAGAATATCAATAATATTTGATTTAATATATTCTGCAGTAGCTTTTGAGTGAATACGGGAATTAGCTAATTTGAAATAGTGTATTAAATGTCTTAGACAATAACCCGCAAGTGCAGCACGTCGTTTATTTCGTAACAATGGATTACTTAGTAAGTCTTTAACTTTGTCTACTGCTTCAACAATTGATATGAAATTAGTCTTCGACTTTGTTGTAGAGGTAATAACATCTTTACGGTAATAATACCCTGTGCCAATAATAATTCGAGTCTTTTCCGATTTAGATAAAACTTCAGCAACAAAAGGGACATCATGATACGACCTCAAGTCTTCATGTAAGGCTATATTCTTTTCAATAATAAATGACCTTTTATAAATCTTTAGAGTTATACCTACATTACCAGAAGCAAAATAGTCATTAACGCCTTCAAATGATAAGTAATCTGGATTATCTACCCAATGAGATTGAATTAACTTTGGATGGGCACCATCCCTAATTTCACAATAAGAGTTTACACCACAGACATCTAATCCATCAGAAATAGCTTCAAGATATAAAATATTATAGTAATCTTCCATAATATAGTCATCAGGCTCTAAAATAGCTATATATTCACCTGTAGCTACTGATAAACCAGCATTTACTGCCGAGCCATAGCCCCCGTTTTTTTTGAAAATAGGTTTTATATTTTTATATTTTTCGCTATATTGCTTTATTATTTCGCCACAATTGTCAGGCGAACCGTCATCGACAGGAATTATTTCAATATCAGATAATGTCTGTGCTAACACACTATCTAATGCTTCTTTAATATATTGCTCAACATTATAGCAAGGGAGTATGACCGAAAGTTTAGGTTGATTGGTTAAATTGTTAAACATACATTTCTACTATTCGAATATATTGACAAAATGATTTTCATCATTGGCACAGTTTTGAAGTTTTAATGCGATAGCTTTTGATAAATCTCGAGCTTCTACCATATTGTCTTCAATACTACAGTAGGTCCAATTACCATAGCGACCAGCTGTGTATACATTGTGTTTTTCTAGAGATTTTTTTTGTTCTTCTTTAAACTGTTCACCTTGTGAATTTATATGTACATAAGCAGGATCCATAACAATAAACTCATAATCTATTAAATTCATATCGGTATTAATTAGTTTGGTTCGTTCAAGATCTTTTAATACATTAGCTAACATACTTTTTTCATCTATTATGTCTCCTGATTTCAAGCCTATTTCTACATAAAGACTTGCTCGGTCAGTTGAATGAATATTATGGTAACTGCCAACTCGATAAAAAATTTCATCCCCAGGAAAATAGACCCAATGCATATCGTGTTGGCTCTTTTTATCAAAGCCTAGATTGAAAACCGCTACCTTGTTTGCACTTAATTTTGCTTTAGTACTATCTATAGACGCTAATTCACAAAACTTATTAAATGGAGATGTGTTTATGAGAGCTGTATATTTTACGCAAGTACCATCACTTAATCGTGCTTCTTTCTTCTCGATATCAATAGACTCAATCGTCGTATTTAAACGAATATCTGCACTTTTGTTTGCATAATTATGTAACACATTAACAAATTCTTCTGCTCCTTCACGTGGATATGAAAAATCAGCATTATAAGAGTCATTATCTTTCTGATCGGCATTTAATAGCACGTCTTCAAAAGATGCTTTAGGAAAAAATCGACCCATAGCATCTTTGTCTAATTCATCTAAATCACAAGCGTATAGTTTTTCGTTATAAGGGATTAAAAACAACTCAGCAATGCTTTTTCCTGCTGTGGCATAAGCGAACTCTTTGAATGAACTATATTCACTATTATTTTTTTCAGCTTTGTACAAATCAAGAAGACAATTAACATAAAGATCTTTAGGTAATTGATGAATATTTTTTTGGAAAGGGAAATCTATACTACCAATATCTTCCATATGTATTGCAGATTTCTTCTTGACCTTTACAAATCTATCTTCAGGAATTTCTTTTTGGAAAAATTTTTTAATATCAGGGTTCTGAAAATGAAAAAAATGTCCTGCTCTATCCCAGACAAAACCATTTCTCTTAGTTGTTCTACAGTAACCACCTACTGCTTCCTGAGCTTCAACCACAACAACTTCACCAGTTAAACATGCTGCACATGTTAAACCAGTAATCCCTGCTCCAACTATTAATATCATTTTGTCTCCTTAGATTTTATGTGGCTATATTAACTATAGATTGTTTAGTCAATACACCCGTTATACCGACTGAACATCGTTTTAATTGGGTTTACGTTAAGTTTTATTAAAATAACAATGATGGGGCTGTAATTACAATGCTAATATCACAGCTGCACTTACTGCTATTTGATACATTACTTGTGTTATATCTTTGGTTAACTGGAATGATTTAGCATCAGGTTTCGCTAACACAAATATTTCATCCCCAGGGTTAATCTGTTTTTTACTGTTTAAGTGTTCGTTTACATCAACAAAGTCGCCATTGGGCTTCATGATTAATATATTCATATTATCTACATCATCAGTAGCACCGCCTGCCTTAGCGATATACTCATTAATATTCATCTGGTTGTTGTAAGCGATAGCAGTAGGGAAGAGCACTTCGCCATGGATCATGACTAAGTTACGTTTCGTTGGTACCACAATGCGGTCACCTTGTTGTAAAATAATTTGCGAAGCATTGTAGCCGTCGGATAATAATACTTGCCCTTTAGGCTCTACCAATTTTGCCTTTTCAATCCACTGTAATATAGTGCTTGCTTCAGCTGAGCGTAATTGTGCGGCTTCATTGGTTTGTGAACGCGCGGTTAATACACTTTGTTCTAATGCTGATAAAGAGGCGAGTAGCATATCTTTTTGGCGTGTTGCTACTGAGGCTCTAAATAACTGAATAGCGTCTTTATTAGAGAGCTTGGTATATTCAACATCAGCCAATAAGTCCGCTAAGCTTGCTCCCCAAGGTAATACAATTTCAAATTGAGAGTTATGCTCGCCAATGAGTTCAACACTAATTTTTTTGGCGCGTAGCTGTGAAGATACTTTAATAAGTGAGCCGGCTTTGACTTCAATGGTGTTATTGGTCAACGCCTCACCCATGGCATATTGTTGTACTGATAATTCATTTTCACCATCACTATTTTCTGGTGCAATCACCGTAATATGGGTGGCTTTTTTCTTGGTAATAACCGCATTTAAGATATTACTTAATTTAGCGGTATCTTCTTTTAGCTGGTATGTGCCACTAAAACCAACATCGCCTTCAATGGTGACGTCGCCATGTTTAGCAGCAACAAAAATTACGTCACCTTCTTGTAATTGAATAGCGGGCATAGTGCCATGTTGAATAAAGTCGTATAAGTCGATGGTATATTTTGTTTGGTTATTTCGCTTTACTTCAATATGGCGCATACTGCCAAGTTCAGCTTTTATACCACCAGCAAGATCAATAAAACGTAAAATGCTATCAGCACTTTGTCCTTCATATAAGCCAGGTTTATTTACTAACCCTGATAAGAACACCTTTACTGTTTGGCTAGACATTAAATTAACATAAGCTTCAACATTTGATTTATAAACGCGCTTTATGCCTTTTAATACCACGTTATTAATTTCTGCGTTACTAACCCCTAATACTTTAATTGGGCCAACTTTAGGAATAAAGATATTACCTTGAGGGTCAACTTTTACTTCTGCTTGATAATCGATGCCACCCCATAATTGCACAAGCAAACTATCACCTTGGGTGATTTTATAATTTGGGTTACTGCCAACAAATGAATTTTCTTTAAAGCCACCGGTAAATAACCATTGGCCATAAGCTTGGTTAGCGTTGTTACTGTTACTATTGTGGTTAGCATTTTCGCTTTTGTTATTGTTATTTTCATTACTGTTATCACTAGTCAGTGATATTGCTTGCTTAACCTCATTGCTTTCATCTTTGGTGATGGTTACTGCAGCGGAAGCAATATTACTGGTTAGCACTAGCATTAGCGCGCTGGCGATGCTTTTTATAAACAAATTTTTCACTCTTTGTGTTCCTTAATAACGGCCACTACCATTTTTAATACGCCATAGACTAGAAGCATGGCGATAAACCAGGTAAAAATACTGTATAAACGACGTGGGTATTTATTTTCTTGCGCTAAAATGGGCTGCTCTATTACCAGTAAATGTTTTAGCGTTCTAAAAGCATCACTACGAATCAGCTCTAAGCTTGCTAAGGTCGATTTATAAAGGTCTGCGGCTAGCTGGCTATTTAACTTAATTTCTTGATAATCTAAATTTATTTTATTTAACGATTGCTGTTCTTGATTAGTTAAACGGTTTTTTTCTTGCGCTAATTGTGTCTTTAATGCGTCTATATTTCTATTTATGGCTTTTATATCGGCAGAATCGGCACGCATAAAAGACGATAACGATTTAAGTTTAGTTTCTTCTTCTATTATTTTTCCTTCAAGGGCGTTCATTGCTGATACTATGGCACTGCCTTGTTCTTCAGGGCTGTATAGTTTGAATTTATCTTGAAAGTTAATCAGTTCATTTTGATATTTTTTTAGCTCGTTATAAGCGCGGTTAACATCTTGCTGGGCATAATCTAATTGCTGAGTTACCATTTTTTGCCCAAGCTGGTTAATTAAGGTTTCACTTAGTGCGATAATTTCATTGGCCACTGTTAACGAAAATTCAGCATCAAAGGTTTGTACTTCAACCATCAGTACTTCTGACATTTCATCGTAATGGACCAGAATATGATCTTGATAATAGGCGTGATACTGCTCAACACTGCCATTGCCGGTAAGCCGACTAAACCAGTCCCAGTCAGTGGCTTGATAATGCTGTTTTAAACCGACACTTTCTTCAAGGGCGACTGCCATCGAGCGTGACTGAATATATTTTTGCAAAATTAAAGCGTCACGCACACCTGGTGAGCTACTGGCAATAGACATTAAACCCGCCAGTGGAATGTCGTTTGAGCCAATTTCTTTTACTACAAATTGACTTTCGCTAACATAACGCGGTGACGCTATTAGGGTGTAGTAAGCGATAATGGCGATTACTGCAGCAACTACAATAATAAACGAGCCGAGCTTTGCTGCGGTGTAGTAGGCGGTTTTCTTTGCTTTGATATAAGCTTTAGAGTCAGCAATAAATTGTAATGGCTCACGCTTAAGCTTGCGTGCTTTACGTGCAACAGAGCCCAGTTCCTGCTTACTATTTTTATTAACTTGTTGTTTGTCTGATGGTTTAATTGGTTGTGACATAGTGTTCATTATATTCTTTTATTGCAGACTCAATATCTGCATGATATTTTAGGTTTTGGTTAATAATAACTAACCCCGCTTGGCAGTTTTTACGTAGCTCACCCATAGAGTGACTCACCATAATAAGCTTAGTTTTTTCATATTTTTCTTTTAATAGCGCCTCACTTTTATGGCGAAAATTAGCATCACCCACTGCGCCCAGCTCATCAATTAGTAATACGTCAAAGTCAAAATCAAAAGCCATGGTTAAGCCAAAAGCCACCCGGGCTTTCATGCCACTAGAGTAGGTTTTTACCGGCTCATTAAAAAACTTACCAATTTCAGCAAAGTCTGCTACTAATTGCTCGATTGGTTTGGTATTTTTATAACCGTGTATGCGAGCAACAAAACGGACATTTTCACGAGCACTCATCGTGCCTTGTAAGCCACCTTGCAAACCTAATGGCCAAGATATTTTTTGCTCTGATGTTATCTCCCCTTTACTGGGAAAATCGGCACCACCTAGCATTCTTATTAATGTTGATTTACCAACACCGTTCGGGCCTAGTACCGCAATATTACGATCAGTTGGTAATGCTAAGTTAACATTTTTCAGAACGTAATGCCGTCCTTGTTTTGTTGCATAATATTTACTGACATTGTCAAAATGTATCATGAGCTCGTAAAACCTATGATAAGAAAGTCTAATATAAGAAATTTCATTTTAATTAATAAATCGTTGACGGTTAATTCTAAACGCCATTAGGCCAAGTGCAATGCTCGTTAAGGCAACGAAG
The DNA here is from genome assembly GCF_018860915.1 of Colwellia sp. C2M11. Classification (GTDB taxonomy): domain Bacteria; phylum Pseudomonadota; class Gammaproteobacteria; order Enterobacterales; family Alteromonadaceae; genus Colwellia. The sequence continues at coordinate 6,425 of NZ_JAHKQD010000038.1, read as the reverse complement.
CTAACAAAGTACCAATCGCCAATAGGGGTTGTATAAGAAACAAAAAACGCATCTCGGCTTAGTTCAATTAAATGAAAAATAGGGTTCCAGCTAAATAAATACCAATATTGTTCAGGGATCATGGTGGCGCAATATAAAATGCCGGAGATAAAAAACATCGGTGACATAATCATGGCAAATAGTTTGGTAGCATCAGGCCAATAAGTAATGGCGCAACATAGCAGTAAGCCAATACCGACAGCCATGGTCAATAATATAAAACAGGCAGCCAAGAGCGCTAATAAATCATCGGGCAATACTTCAAACCCTAGCCAAGCCATGGTGCCAAGTATTAATACATAAACAACAATAAAGGTAACGGTTTCAATTAACACTCGGGTAATTATTGGATCGATGGCGGTTACTTGTCGATAAGTAAATAACGCCTTGTTGGCATTCACGGCTGCGCCAATTTGAGGTATTAGCTTACTAAAAAATTTAAACGGTAAAATGCCGGTAAAAAGAAATAACGCAATAGGAATACCAGATACGCTAGTTCGTCCGAGTAAGGTGAATATTAGTGCCATTACCGATGCTTGTGCTACTGGCTCGGCAATAGCCCAAAAATAACCTAAACGGTTTGCACCAAAACGGGTTTTCAGTTCTCGCATTAACAGTGCGTGAACAGTGGCGCTCATAATTTGCAATGCTGTTCTTTTTTGTACTTTTATCATGCCTGAAAGTATTCCAATACACCAACAACGCAATTTTCATTTTTACTGGTAGTGACAAGTACATGTTTTATATGGTTTATTCGCATTAATTCTTCTGCACTGGCTAACATTTCATCTTGTGAAATAGTGATGGGTACAATGGTCATCATATCTGCCGCTGTGCGGGTATTAATATCAATATCTTGTGCTAAGGCTCTTCTTAAGTCACCATCTGTTATAACACCAGCTAATTCGTCATTTTTAAGTACTATCGCCACACCTAACGTTGATTGAGTCATGGTTAAAATAACTTCATGCATGGTATTTGCTTCGTTCACAAAAGGTAAACCTTTCGTGTGCATTACATCGCTTACTTTTGTTAGTAGCCTTTTGCCAAGGCTACCGCCAGGATGATAAAGGGCGAAGTGGTGTGGTTGAAAATCTTTAAGATCAATTAACCCCACAGCTAATGCATCTCCCATCACTAAGGTGGCGGTTGTGGAAGAGGTTGGTGCTAAGTTATTAGGGCAGATTTCGCGTTCAACTTTTACATTCAAGATGGCATCTGAATTTTTTGCTAACGTGCTGGTCGAGTTGCCTGTTAGGGCAATTATCTTGTTGCCAAAATTTTTGAATGACGGGATTAATTTTAGTATTTCGTCAGTTTCACCACTGTTTGAAATTAAAATGACGGTATCTTCCGGCTGTATCATGCCTAAATCACCATGGAACGCTTCTGCCGGGTGAACAAAAAATGAAGGTGTACCCGTTGAAGCCATTGTTGCGGCAATTTTTCGGCCTATGTGACCAGACTTGCCCATGCCTAAAATAATCAGTTTTCCTTTACAGGAAAAAATTATTTTTAATGCCTTGGCTAATCCATCATCAACATAATCAGCCATTTTTTTAATATGTTCACTCTGATCGATAATTGATTGTTTACTTTTACCAATAGACTGGCGCAAGCGTTCTTCATCAATACCATTCACTTGTTGATCAGAGTTAATATTTATTACTTTTGTTGGTGTCAATTTATTTCCTTAAACGGGATTAAAATATTGAAATAAAGTTACCGTCATTAAACATTATACCAACTAAATCTTTTAGTACGCGTGGTGTACCGTATTCATTTGACGCTAATGACACATATCCTTGTGTTTCTTTGCTTGCAAGTGTTATGAACCATTCAACACCGTCTTGGTTTTGGCCTTGATAGGTGAAGTTATTGGTTCTGCCAGCAAAGGTAAAATGGGCGAGTCGGCCTTCAAAATAGGCTGCCATATCAATGTTATCTATTGATAATCCTTCTTGGGCATTGTCTAGATCCATATATACCGTTAATAATGGCTCGCCTAACCCTAAAATAGCAGCAGAGTAGGTTACTGTCGCGGTCATGCCGTTTGGAATTAGGTTTTCACTGGTTTCTTGATTTACATTTGGATGAACCATACTTACTGATAGTTGATGTTCAGTGTCGTCATCAAAAAGCGTTCCAAAAATAGAAGCCGATTCAAGCGTTTCAATAACACCTATATTTTCAACCAAGTGCAGCTCAATTCGTGCCGTCATCGCCCCTGTAAACTCTTGCGTCTGTTTCGTTATTGCCATATTTTGTGCGTTGATAGCAATAAAGCCGCTGCCGTCAGGTGTTCCTGAGAAAATATCATCAGCAGGGTCTAGTTTTATTTCAAATTCAGCATCGGTTAGCGTTGAATGTAGTTCGTTTGACGTTATGGTGCCATTCGCGGCAATGGTAAACAAATTACCTTCGGTGGCGTTTAGCTGAATGGTGTTCATTCGTATGGTTAAATCAAGTATTAGGTCTTGGTATTGCCCTGTTAGTACCCATTCTAATTCACTGTCTTGATAAACAATATTAAGGTCATTCAATTGGTAAGAGCCGTCATTAGAGTTTAACGGTACTGTATCGAGTACATCATTAAATAACGGAAAAACATCTACTAATATTGTATTGGTAAAGCCATCAATGAGTTCATAGCCATCGCTTAATGTGGTGTTGACTTGATCGTAAGCATCGTCATTGTTTTCAAAGGTATATAAAATGCTGCGAAAATCATTTAAAAATGATTTGCTTTTAACTAGGTCGGTTTCTTGAACATAAGGTGAGGGTAAGTAACCTTTTTCTGGGTAAATATTTTTTGATAAAAGATAAGCGCGTAACCTTGAGATCTGGTATTGCTCTTCTTCAGTGACTACTACACAGTTGGTTGCTGTGCTTGTTTGCGCTGCGAGTAATGCTTCGGCTAAGGTATTGGTATTCGTTAAACAGTTATCGTTGCTATTATTTAAAATGATATCTTGTAAAAATAAATCTGCATCAGCTATATAAAACTGATTGAATTCATCAATTAAATTTTCTTCATCGATTAAAGTGAAATATAAGCGTCTAAAAATGCTGCCTAGATGATCGTTTACATTGTTATATATAAGCCTATTCTCAAACAGTAATGCAGCATTAAATGCTTGCATATTCCAATAATTCCAACTGCTTTTGTCTGATTGTTGATCTGCTTGGTTATATCCTAAAAAACCTAAGGTATTGGCTAATACCGATTGTGTTTGTTTTAGGGTATTTGAGTTTACTTCGTCAACATAGTTTGATTGTACAAGTTGTGCAACAAGGTCTGTAGTAACATCGACCGTTAATGCTTGATCACCCGTTAATTCAACAATTGCGGCTAATTGCAGTCGCGTATTGATTGGTTGGCCAAAGGCAATGGATTCATATTCATTGTTGCTAAAGAGTGTTTCAATACAACCGTTAGGGAGCGAACAACGAATTGCGCTTCGGTTATTGTTTGGGTTAAACACTATTTTATAAATGTGGTTTTGTTCAAGTGCTAATGTGGCGGTGGTTAGCCCTTGTTCGTCGGGGTATACACGTGTTTGTTTAACTAACGCATTATTGTCTGTTAGATCATAAACAAAGACTTCTTCATCACTTATCAAGTAATTAGGCATTATTGATAAGGTTAATTCTGCCGTGTTTGACGGGTTTGCTTGTGCCTCTGTTACTGGTAAATTATCGGCTGTGCTGGCGTTATCTGTTGATGATGAATTACACGCCGTTAGGTTTGATAAAATAATTACTGTAAATAAAGCGATGAAAATTTTCATGTGTTATAAACTCACTTCAAAACCAAGAAAAAGACTGAGACTATTAGCATAACCAAAATCAACATCGTCGAACATTATATCTAAATAGAAAGTTCGATATTTGCTGTGTAAGCCTAACGCGCTTCTTTGAAAGTTATAACTTATAGCAACATTGCTATCAGCAAAAGGGGAGTAGCCACCTTTTACACTCACTGAATCCATCACTTCGTTGTATTGGTACTGTACTGATAAATCAAACTTTTCAGCGATGATTTTTTCTACACCAAGATCAATACGTACTGGCAAGTGTTGAGTGAAAGAGTGTTGCTCTGAACCTTCGTGTGTATATAAATTGGTTAATGGATTTTGTTGTAATACGTCTTGGTCGTCGTAATAGAAGTCGTCAACTTGAAAATTACCTTGGGCGTAAGGTGATTCGTCCCAGGTAACAAAATGAAAAGCATCTTTTACGTTTAAGTCTACTTTGGTAGTGCTATTAACTTGGTAACTAATATCAAAGTCTAAACTTGCGCCATAGCCTTGTGGAGTATCATCTACCGTTAAAAAACCGTAAAGTGTGTCTTCAGAAAAATGATAGTCTGCGTCAGCATCACCTAAGCTAGTTTTACCGTTAATATAGCCGTTTTGTATGTCTCTATCTTGAAATTTAGACGAGTACAATACATTTAAGTAGCTAGTGACGGTTAATTTATTATTGTATTGATAGTTATAACCAACACGCATGCCTTGTGTGGTTAATCTTTGTTCTTTAAAGTCATATATGTAGTCACGATCTTGAAGGTTGTCACGATCGTTATGAAAAGTGTATCGGTATTCTGCTACATCAGGGTGCATGGTTAAGTAGTAATCGTAACGATAAAAGATAGCAAACGACAATGCTTCGTATTGAACGCCTATTTGAAAGAAGTTATTAGCAATTGCTTTGCTGCCTTCGTTATATTCTTTTGCGCCCTTCCATGAGCCAAAAAAGTCAACAACAGGTACTGAAGGCGTATAGTTATCACTATAACCATTAGCAAACAATGTATAACTTTCGGCATTCACTGGCAGCGAGGCTAACGTTACGTTAGATAGGGTAAGAGCAATAATGCTTGTTTTAACTGTTTTTTTTCTCACGATTATTACTACTTTATTTAGAATGATTACAGTTGATATTGCATGAAATTGAGTATATTCAATTTCCAAGACCATTATACCTAAAAAGGCCGCTTTAAAAGCGACCTTGTTTTAGTTTACGATAATATTATGACAATATTAAGGTTGTGCTACTAAATCAGCTTGGTCAAAGTATGCACTTAAACCTTCCATTAATTTTTCTACGTTTGCAGGAGCAATCGGAGTACCATTAATGTTGAAGATGAAGTCGCCAGTTGATACATATGAATTACAAGTACTTGTTGTGTTCATTAAGTCAGCAACGTCAGTATTGTTTACATAAATATCACCAGTCCAGCTACCACACCATACAGGTTGTGTAAGTTCATCACTTACGTCTGCAGCAAGGTTTTTCAATGTCATCACATAGTTTTCACTTGCGCGACGAACATTAGCTGTTTTACTGATTTTCTTCTTGTTACCTTCTTTGTAAATGATAACTTCGCCATCAATTTGGTAGTCTGAAACAGAAGTACCAGAGATAAAGTCAGGGTTAATTGTAACATTACCTTGTTTCAGTACGTTTGCACTAGCAAAAGACTTATAGTCACCGCTATATTGGAAAGTCATTTCCGCTGAACCACTTAGCTTCTTATTCATTTCGCCTGTATAAACAGCTACTTGTGGAAGATCAAACTTCACTTCAGCATCAGCCATTGTTAAAGCAAGGTTATTAAGCGCTGCGTTAGGGTTATAAGAAGCAATTGATGCATTTGCATATTCACTTGTTGTTGGGTTAACACCAAATGTAACTAGTGCATCAGCTGTTGCAACTTGACCTTTAAATGTTAAACCAGTTAATACTTTCGCATCGTCGTTAACACCATTGTTGTAGTTATAGCTAACGTTAAATTTAACTAATGTTGTATCAGTATCTAGAACTGTAATAGTGCTATCTATACTATTTTCCATAAAACATTCGTTAATGAAGCCGTCTGTACCCGTTGAACAATCAAAGACACTAAAAGGTCCTGCCTGTGCTGGTAGTGAATCTAAGCTTATAATTGTACCTGATAAGTAAGTTGATGCACCTGCGCCATTACCGCTAACTAAGTTACCTAAATCACTCGCATCGTTAGCAGTTACTGTATTGTATATAACAGCATATTCAACTTCACTTGATGCACTTGTAGCAGGTATATTAACTACGAAGTCACCATCTGTTACACCGTGTAAACTTGCTTTTGCTAATGTATCTTGAACAACATAACGAATATCACCAGCTGTTTTAATTATCTGTTTATTTACATCTACAGATAATCCGTCAGCAGCAAAGAAGTTACTTGTAACAGATGATGCCGTAGCTGCATCTGCTGTATTTGGGTTACTTGGATTGCTTGGGTTACCTGGGTTAGCTGGACCTTCAGGGTCAGTTGGGTCAGTTGGGTCAACTGGATCAACTGGATCAACAGGATCAACTGGGTCAGTTGGGTCAACAGG
>NZ_JAHKQD010000029.1 GCF_018860915.1 Colwellia sp. C2M11 | reverse complement strand
TATTCTACAAGCTCGTTAGCAGTCTTAAGGAAATTCAGTGCAAGTAGAAGATATTGTTGAAAAAATCAAAAATGATTTTGAAAGTGTTGTTCCCAAATCAAGCTGGGGAGAAACCTCATTGTTTTATAACCCCGGCATGAAGCTACCTAATGGCGTATATTTCTGCACTCTAAAAGAAAAGAACGGCGATAATGACAAGGCATCTGAACTAGATCGTGCTGGTATATTTAGGTTAAGTATCGGTATCGCAAAAGAATCTTATGAAAAGCTCTTTGGTAGTAAACCTAAAAGGCCGCAAAAGGGTGGCATCATTGATACTGGTCATGATTTCACAGCACTAAATGAACTCATGCCACACCCAATCTACGGGTGGATGTCTTGGGTTCAGGTGTTAAATCCAAGCACATCCACTTTTGAAGGTATACTTCCTTTAATAGCAGAGGCGCATTCAAATGCCGTCATCAAGTTCAACAAAAAAACTGCTAACAAGTAGCTGCACTGGACTCGCTACCGCTCGCTCGGTGAGCTAAGCGTTATAAAGTATGAGATCTCATATATCGAGGCAATGTCTTTATCCGTGGTCTTTCATAAAGTCAGATGGCCTTTGTCCAAAAAACGCCTTAAAAGCTGCGCTGTAAGCACTGTGACTGCTGTAGCCATAACTTAGGGCAATTTCAGTTATGGGGAGTCCTTCGTTAAGCGCTTCCAGAGAATAGAGCAAACGGGCTTGTTGTCGCCATTTACCAAAAGAAATACCTGTTAATTGTACAAACTGTCGTTCAAAGGTTTTGGCTGAAATATGCAGTTCACTTGCCCATTCAGCGATTGGGCGTGCATCGGTTAAATGGTGTGTAAGGTATTCGCAGACGTTGTGATAACGAGCTTCTTTGGGCCAAGGCAATAATAGATTTAGAGCGTGATGCCGTTTTAACTCTTCCAATAATAAATTTACTAATAAATTTGCGTGTCTATCTGCTCCATAGTCAATGGGCAGCAAGGTGGCAGCTTGTATTAATTCTTTGAGTAATGGCGTGACGTTAATAACAACAGTTCCATTAGGTAGCGTTGAATTAGAAGCGTGCGCTTTGATTAATACGCTACGCACTTGAGTACGGCTGCGCATGATCACAGAATGCTCTTCACCAACTGCCAGCCATACCGCTCGATTAGGCGGTACCAACCAACGCCCAGCCTGAGTTTCAATCAACAGCGTGCCTGAAATGGCATACATCAACTGCCCGCTGTTGCTGTGCTTGTGCGAGGCAATAAAGTGCCCTTTTGGATAATCTACGGCTATGCCATGCAGCGGCAGCTTAGATGTTTCAAATTGGTTGAGCTTGTGTATGTCGGCTACGGACTTACCCATCTGTGTCTTTTTTCCTATATAAATTGCTCCATTATAGATATCAAGACTGCCAATGAAAACCTAAAATGCAGATTGATTTTTTATTTTTAGGGAGTTTACCCATGTTGCTTGACCCAAGTTGTAAGTATATTTCACACTCACCAGTTCAGTTAGTCGATCGTCAGTGGCCTGATCAGACGCTTAGTAATGCGCCGATCTGGTTGTCTACCGATTTAAGAGATGGCAACCAGGCATTATTTGAGCCAATGAACCTGAATAGAAAACATAAATTGTTTAAGACTTTGGTGCAGGTTGGTTTTAAAGAAATAGAGGTGGGGTTTCCAGCGGGTTCGCAAATCGATTTTAATTTTTGTCGCCAGTTAATTGAGCAAAATCTGATTCCAGAAGATGTCGCCCCTATGGTCATGACGCAGTTACGTCATGATCTTATTGATCGTACTTTGGAAAGTATGAGCGGTGCACGACGTGTCATCGTGCATTTATATAATGCAGTAGCACCAGCTTGGCGTGAGATTGTTTTTGGATTATCGGTAGAACAGGTCGAGCAGTTAGTTCGTGATAATGTTCGCTATTTGAAAAGGCGCGTTGCGAACTTTCCAGAGACAGAATGGGTGTTGCAGTACTCACCAGAAACGTTTTGCATGGCTGAGTTAGAGGTGTCTTTACGGATGTGCCATGCGGCGATGGATGAGTGGCTAGAAGACGATACTCAAACCATGATCATCAACTTACCAACCACAGTAGAAGTCAGCACGGCGAATGTGTTTGCTGATCAAATCGAGTGGATGCACCGTCATTTGCAGCGCCGCCAGCAAGTGATTCTATCTGTGCATCCGCACAACGACCGTGGTACAGGAATCGCTTGTGCAGAGCAAGCCTTATTAGCAGGGGCTGATCGAGTGGAAGGCTGTTTGTTTGGCAATGGCGAACGCAGCGGCAACGTGGATTTGGCTACCATTGCTTTGAATATGTACACTCAAGGCATTTCTCCTGGTTTGGATTTTTCCGATATCTTAGGCTTAGCATTAACGGTTGAAGAATGCACGGCAATTGCTTTGCATCCTCGTCATCCTTATGCCGGTGATTTGGTATTCACGGCATTTTCTGGTTCGCATCAAGATGCCATAGCCAAAGGCTTTAAGCGACAACAAGCCGGTGCACCGTGGCGCGTTCCTTACTTGCCGATTGACCCTAAAGACTTAGGGCGCACTTACGAGGGAGTCGTACGCGTTAACAGCCAATCAGGTAAAGGAGGTATCGCATTTTTGCTGGAGCAAGATTATGGCATACAGATGCCACGCCGTATGCAGGTGGAGTTCAGTTCAATCGTACAAAAGCAAGCGGACAGTGCAGAGGCTGAACTATCCAGCCAGCAACTGTGGGAACTGTTTAGCCGCACCTATTTACAGCCCGAGCAAGCCTCTGGTGCATACAGTTATCAACGACACTCCTTATTTGAAACTTCATCAGGACAAGAAATTGTATTAGACTTAACATCGGTTCAAGGCAAACATAGGCAAGTAAAAGGACAAGGTAATGGCCCCATCGCTGCAACACTGGATGCGCTAGTACAGCAGGCAACGGTGTTGTCGTATGAAGAGCGAAATCTAGGGCAAGGTAATGATGCCGAAGCGATTGCGTTAATCGAGCTAACTACAAGTGGTTTATCCGGCTCGTATTTTGGCGTAGGCATTCATGCCAATAGCACAACAGCTTCTATTTTTGCTGTGTTAAGTGCATTAGCAAGAATAAGTGGTTTTCAATGTAAATAAATTTAATAAAAAATAAACCTGTTTGTTGCTCCTTACCCTCAAGATGGAGCTTTGGCTATATAGTTGTGCACTATGCTTTATAACAAGTTGCTGCACTCGGAAAGGACAATAAAATAGGACACCCATCTTTTATGGAAGTAAAATAGGACACCCATACTTTGTTGAATAAATAGCGTCTCTTTACTATGGTTAAATGATAGCCAAACAAGGAGGTTTTCTTATGACTCAATCTCGTAGTCAACAAGAAAATTTAACGAGTACAGTCGCTCAAATTTGATAGAATGTCCTTTGTTGTTATTGTATTAATTGTAATTTTGAGCGACTTTGAAAAAGCCACTTATTGTAATAGGTCAATGCTCTAAACGTAAAACATCGACGAATTAACGGTTTACTATGCGCCGATGTTTATACTTTATTCAAAAATGCTACATCACTTGTGAGGTGTTAAGCTTTAGTCTTGTTTACGGTAAAGGCCTATTAAGCATATTGCTAAAAGTAACGTTGCGATCATGCCTGAAGCGCCAGCAACAGCTGATGGAAGAAATCCATCACGGCCAAAGGTAATTAAAATACCATTGGCAAACATAGCAACCACACCCGCCAAAGCCGTAAGCGTACCTATCGCCTTGCCACCTTTAGCCATACAAGACAGGCCAAAAACAAGTGCTGCTAATCCCAATAATAATTTAGCTGCGTAGTAAATCATGAATGACAAAGAAACTACGCCACCAATTAAAGGTTGTGCGCCTTCTACAGTACCCGCTACTTTTCCAAACGTTGAAAACAAAGTTAGGCCAATACTCACCTGAACTATGTTAAGTACCGCGCTAAACGCGATAGCTGACCATCCTAGCTGAGAGTTTTTTACTTGAACCATGGCAGAACCCGCAAAGGCGGCAAGTAAAGTAAATACTAGAGCTTCTAGTCCCCATGAAAACTGCCTTGAAAAACTAATTTCTGCACTGTAAAGGGCGGAATAAATAGTTTGTGATATCGCCAATACCAACAATAAAGATGCTGTAATTAGGATGGTGCGTTTATTCGTGAATTCCATTATTTACCTCTTATAATTTATATTTTACGCTTTTAATAGATGCAACAGATTTGAATACATCAAACAGATGAGACTTTTTATATAAATAGCGCTCATACTTGCGGTATAAGACAGGTAAAACTATTTAATTCTTTCACTCAAACCTATAAAAATAATAATTAATAACATACGAGTAATACTACAGTCTTTTTATGTTGCCAAAGGTGATGCAGTTTAAAAAAATTTATAAGAGACAGTCACTCATAGTAGCTAGGACATAGATACAATATCTACTCTAAAGCAAGGATTGAAGCTAATTCCTTATGTCTGCAATGTGTGAAGTGCTATAAGTAGTCATTAACGGTTTGCAATATAGTTCAATGAAGGATGACATTAATTACACCTTAGCTGTGGTAGCGTTGAATGTAAGTTGACAACATTTAGCCCATAATCGGCTGTTAGGAATAGTTGTGATCCTTTTTCTTTTAAATGTGCTATTCGTATACCACGAGCATTGCTTTAAATTCAGCGCGAAAACTATTAACGCTTTATCGCTTGTAATACTGTGTGCTTGAGGCGATTTGGATAATAAATATTAGCTAAATTTTTTATTATCCAACATCTCTTTGACTTGTTTTTATATTGTTGACAAAAAAGGTGATGTATATTTAAACGGTAAATTCTATAAGATGTCTGTTAAAGCAAAGCCAATACCTAAGCGTTGTTGTCTATGATTATAATCAATTAAGCTTTCTCCATAACCATTGAAGTATTGAGCATAACCTTTTAATTTTCCCCATAAAGGAAAAGTGATACCAAGTTCTATGGCTCCATGGTGATGAGCGAAACTTTCTCGTAATTTCATCGATGCTTCATATTTATTGTTCCATTTATACACAGTGCTTAATTCAAAATATCCCATATATTCATTAATATCAGGATTATCATCACCAATTATATCAACCGTAGTTGCTTGACTACCTTCGGGAATTCGATACCAGGTGCGAAATGATACCGCGAGATTGTTTTTTTCAAAAAGGAAGTTAGCATAAACTCTATTCCAACTTCTTGACAGTAGCATAGAACGACCATTTGACTGATGTTCAAAACCGATCATCATGGCTGTGTTGGTTTTAAATGGGTGCCAGCTGGTAGGTGTAAAATAAAATATTTCTGGCTGGTAGTTAGTTTCTCTAAAAGGTCGTGAAATTTTATGCGTATATAATTGCCACCAAGACTCTAAAGTAAAGCCAAAAAAAAGCTGATCTCCACTATTTAAAAAACTACCGGTGGTTAACGGTACTTTAATACTTAGTTGAAACTTGGTTTCAATATCCCGCAGTTGTTCTTCCCAATTTGAATATCCAGCATAGGCGGCTTTATTAATACCATCTGTTATCGTTACAGGTAAAATATAATTCATTTTATGTGGCGTGATGACATAGGGGTCAAACGCTGATTTTTTTTCTTTAATCATACGTTCAGAAATAGCACCAAGTTCTTCACTACCAAGTTGCTCTTTTACTATTTTTTTTTCACAAAAATCTTCTATCTGTTGTAATGTTTTATTTTTATCTGTTTTTTTAATTGTTTTAATTAAACACCTATCTAATAGGGTTTCAAATGACTGTGCATAAGAATATGACATAGCGAAAAAACAACTTAAGCTAATCAGTGGAATAAATAGTTTTAACATATTAAATATCTTAAGGAATATTCTATTATTAGAAGGTCAGTATAGCGTTGAATATGTAAAATGTCACAAATATGTCTATTCACTGTAAATGATGCTATTTTAGCAATTCATCATGTTTAAAAATATATCTGAAGTCGACATGATTATCGTAGTATTTCTTTCATTTATTAGTAATAATATTACCCCATAAAATATTCTTCTTATTTTTCGTCAATAAAGTGGTTAGCCATGTCTATAAATATTAATGATCCTGCTTCGGCACAGCTTAGTGCTTATGAATTACGTCAATTAATTCGTCATGATAAATTCAATGAAAACACCTCAGGTTTTGCTCAAGGTTGTGTACAAGGAAATATTGTTATTTTGCCAAAAGATTGGGCGAATGACTTTTTACAGTTTTGTCAATTTAATCCTAAGCCTTGTCCATTAATTGGTATGTCAGAAAATGCAGGAGATTTTCTTTTACCTGAACTAGGTAAAGATATTGATATCCGCTCTGATGTCCCTGGTTATCGTTTATTTGTTGATGGCACATTTCAACAAGAATTCACAGACATTAAAGAGCTTTGGCGTGATGATTTAGTCACTTTTGTTTTAGGATGCTCTTTTTCTTTTGAAGATGCACTTATTGCTGATGGGCTTGAAATTCGTAATATCAGTGAAAATAAAAATGTCCCTATGTATCGTACTAATATACCTTGCAAAACTGCAGGAAGATTTAGCGGTGAAACAGTAGTAAGTATGCGACCAATGTTAGCTAAGGATGCAATTAGAGCGATTCAAATATGTAGCCGTTTTCCATCGGTTCATGGAGCACCTATACATTTTGGTCAACCTGAGCTGATTGGTATTGATGATATTAATAAACCTGATTATGGCGATAGTGTCACTATTAAAGAAAACGAAGTGCCGGTATTTTGGGCTTGTGGTGTAACACCACAGCTGGTATTAGAGCAAACAAAGCCTCCGTTTTGCATAACTCATAGTCCGGGTAAAATGTTAGTAACCGATATTGCCAATTCAACATTAGCAGTGTTATAAATTTTGCTAAAAATACTAGCGAGATGAGGAAGAATAATGAAATTGAATTGTGATTTAGGCGAAAGTTTTGGCAGCTGGACAATGGGGCTTGATGAGAAAGTTATGCCGCATATCGATCAAGCTAATATTGCTTGTGGTTTTCACGCGGGTGACCCTTTAGTGATGCAAAAGACATTAGCATTAGCAAAAGAAAATAACGTTAGTGTTGGTGCACATCCTGGATACTCTGACTTGGTCGGTTTTGGACGACGTTCAATTAATTGCTCAACTGAGGAATTGATAGCGTTGGTCATGTATCAAGTGGCAGCTATTGATGGTGTTGCTAAGTCAATAGGAATTGAATTGGAATATGTAAAGCCACACGGTGCTTTATATAATGACATGATGGTAAAAAAAGAAGTCAGAGATGCTATTTTATGTGCATTAAGTCGTTATCATCGTCCTCTAAAATTAATGTTACAAGCGACACCTAAAATTGAAGAACACAGAGCCGAGGCTAAACAATATAATATTGATATATTGAGCGAAGCTTTTGCGGATCGTTGTTATGACGATGACGGTAAACTGTTAGCTCGCACTAAGCCTGGCGCTGTTCATAATAAAGAAAAAATGCTTGCTCAAGTGAAACAACTGAAAGAGCAAGGTTGCGTTACCTCGGTAAGTGGTAACATTTTAACTCTAAATGCCGACAGCTTGTGTGTTCATGGCGACAATATTGAAGGCGTACAAGCGATTGAATCTATTCGGGAGCTCATTGGTTAATGTTAAAAGAACAAGGGCTTAGTATGCCAACGATTAGTATTGCAGGTGAAAATGCGTTAATTATTTATTTTTCTGATGAAGTTAGCGATGACACGTCGGCAAAAATAAAACAAGTTGAACAATTGATTCGTCAAGCAATGAAGGTTGACTTGTCTGATGATATTGTAGATTTAATTCCATCTTATGCATCGATGTTGGTGGTATTTAATATACTTCATACCGATCATCACCAGGTGCGAAATAAACTGAGAGCTTTATTACGACGTTTAGATGATAATTCAGCAACTGATAGTGATGTAGAGCAATCTTCTATTATTGAATTACCAGTATATTACTCTGAAGAATCTGGTCCGGATTTAACCGTTATTGCCCAGCGAAACAAATTAAGTGTTGAGCAAGTAATCGAAATTCATCAAGCTAAAGATTATCACGTGTATGCTATCGGCTTTGCGCCTGGGTTTGCTTATTTAGGTGAAGTTGATGAAAGAATTGCTTCACCACGTTTAAGTACCCCAAGAAATAAAGTGCCCAAAGGAGCTGTTGCTATTGCTGACAAACAAACTGCTGTTTATCCAAATACCTCCCCAGGAGGTTGGAATATAGTCGGTTTATGCCCAGTCGATATGTTTGATGTCACGGCAACTCCAATCATGCCAATTAAAGTTGGTGATAAAGTAAGGTTTAAGTCAATTGATAAGAATGAGTTTTTATCATTAGGTGGTGAATTACCGGAAGGATTTGGCAAACTATCATGAGTTTTTCTACAGGTTTTTTAGTGAAAGAGCCAGGCATGCTAAGCCTTATTCAAGATGCTGGGCGTTTTGGCTCTTTTAATATTGGATTAACCAATGGTGGTCCAATAGATTTACAGGCATTTCAATGGGCTAATCGCTTATGTGCTAATGAATTAAATGCTACGGCTATTGAAATTAGTATTGGCGGTTTAGCACTTATTGCACAAGTTGATACAACTATTGCCGTGACTGGTGCAAATATGTCGCTGTCAATTAATCATACTAACAAAGATTTATGGCGCAGTTACGCGATTAAAGCGGGTGACCTTATTGAGTTAGGATTTGCTAGCGAAGGTATACGAAGTTATTTGGCTGTTGCTGGTGGTTTTACTATCAAAGAAAGTTTTGGTAGTACGGCAACCGTGTGTCGAGAAGGTGTTGGTGGTTTAGTTGGTGACAAGCTTAAAAAAGACAATATCTTACCTTGTGCCAGTCAACGAAGAAAAACTAATTTAGTGTTACCTGAGCAATTCAGACCAAGGTATTGCAATGATGTGGTGTTACGCACAGTACCAAGCTATCAACAAAAAAACTTTTCATCGTTTCAACAACGGTTATTTTACTCAAGTGACTATACCGTGAGTAAAAGTTTTGATCGAATGGGTTATCGGTTAACCGGTAAAAAAATTACGGGGGATATTGAAGGCATTTTATCTGAAGGTATTTGTCAGGGGGCTATTCAAATCCCCGCAGATGGTCAGCCAATTGTGTTGTTGAATGACCGACAAACGATTGGTGGCTATCCTAAAATTGGCGCTGTTATATCCATTGACATTGCAAAATTAGGGCAACTCAAACAAGGTGATAAAGTTCGCTTTGAGCCTATTAGTATGGAACAGGCACATAACTGTTTTCATTTGAATTTAAGTTATTTTAATCGTAAAAAACTCAATGTTTGTGATTAAAATTAGAGCAAGCTTGGTATAAGAAACATGAATATAGAAAATGAAGCATCACTTAGTGAACAAATTGAATGTATGCTTGTTGAGCGTAATTTACGTGGTATGAAGGATTTACAACAACAAGTTACTTCCGGTTATTGTTTACGTGCGGCTAAATCTTTGAGCAATATCACAGGGACAGTACTTATAGGTACTGGATTTCCTGTTTTAGATACGTTTGAAACAGATGGTCCTGTAGGGGCTTTAATTTTATATAAAGCGTTGGCTCTTTTAGGTGCTACTCCTATCTTAGTGTGTGGTAACCCATTAGCTAATGCACTCAAAGATGATTATAACGTATGTGTTATTAGTGTTGGTGATAAAAAATCCGGTTTAGCTGAAGCGAAAGCGGCACTTTTACAGTATAAACCTCAAGCTATCATCGCTATTGAATGTCCTGGCGCTGCGGAAAATGGAAATTACCATAATATGCGTGGTGAAGATATAAGCGCTAAATCAGCGTCTTTTGATTTTTTTATGACAGAAGCAAATTGTCCTACGATTGCTATTGGTGATGGTGGTAATGAAATAGGCATGGGGAACGTGAAAGATCTATTAGCAAAACTTGATATTGTTCCTGCTGCGACAACGTGTGATGAATTGATATTAAGTGATGTATCAAATTGGGGCGTTTATGGTATTTTAGTCTTTTTAAGCCTTTGGTCTAAAAAAGATTTATTGAATGAAACCTGCCCAGAGCAAATTTTGAAATATATTTCAAAGTTAGGCAGTGTTGATGGTGTTACACGCAGAAATGAAATAACCGAAGACAGTCTTCCTGCTTCAGAGGGGATTGCTTTAATCGCAAGAATGAGATCCTTAATTGGTTATCCAACTGCCAGTTAAGAAAAATTAAATAGTAAATTTAAATTATCAGGAAAAGTAAAATGAGCACAGTATTTTTAAATGGCGATTATATGCCAATTGAAGAAGCCAAAATTTCCCCTTTAGATCGTGGATTTTTATTTGGTGATGGAATATATGAAGTAATCCCATCATACTTTGGCAAAATGGTTGGTTTTCAAGCCCATATAGATAGAATGAATGATGGCTTAAAGGCTATTGGCATTGAGTTAAATTGGGATGATAGTCAGTGGTTAGCCTTATGTGACAAGTTATCAAGTAGTAATGGTGGTGGCCCTCTAGGGCTATATTTGCATGTAAGCCGTGGTACTGATACTAAACGTTTTCACGCTTTCCCTACGAACGTATCTCCAACTGTATTTGCAATGGCTTTTGAAATCCCTGTACCTAAGATACCGTCTTTAGATACTGTAGGTAACGGGTATGCTTTAACAAGCACTGAAGATCTTCGTTGGAAACGTTGTCATATAAAATCAACTTCATTACTAGGCAATGTTTTACATTTTCAAGATGGTTTTGATGCTGGTAGCCAAGAAACTTTATTGTTTAATAGCAAAAATGAATTAACAGAAGCAAGTGCATCAAATATTTTTATCGTAAAAGATGGAATTATTGCTACGCCGATTCAAGATAACCAAATTTTACCAGGTGTTACTCGTCGTTTAATCATTGATATATTGACTAAAGATGGAACATTAACTGTTCAAGAGCGCACTATAACCCTAGATGAAGTTCGTGCTGCCGATGAAGTTTGGATAACTAGCTCTTCAAAAGAAATTGCGCCAGTAACTAAGCTTGATGGTGTTGCGATAGGAGATGGTAAAGTTGGTGATATTTGGTTGAAAGCCTCAACTTTATACGCAGATAATAAATTTTCGTATTAATACTTTTTCAACTTTTTAGCGACTCTTATTTTAAAGCATAAACCTTTACACAATTAAACTTAGATAAATCTATGAAAAATTGGTGTTTTTAAAAATAGTTATCTACATTAATAGTTAGGGAGATATCCTAATGCAAATGTATGATTATTTTTGTTTAATGTATAAGGGGTTATGATGGAGTCGTTAAAAATAGAAGAATATATGAACCACTATCCTGTTACCTTTACTGCTGATATGGGCGTTGAAGAGGCATCATTACGGTTTTTAAAAACAAAGCAAATAGGTGGACCTGTTATTGATGATAATGGTAAATTAATTGGCTTTTTATCTGAAAGTGATGTTCTTGCTAAAATGCTTGAAACTATGTATCACAACGCGCATATCATTAATGTTTCAGATTTAATGCGTAAAGACGTTTTATCAATGAAACCCTATGACAGTGTTATTGAATTAGGGCGTTTAATGATTCAGAACAAGCCAAAAGTTTATCCTGTTGTTGATGAAAGTAATCACTTATTAGGAACGATTTGTCGTAATGATGTTTTACGCTCTATAGACAAAATTTTACGTGAAAATTTAAAAAATGGTAAAGTACAGGCCGCTCAATAATTGTTGCGATTTATTGTTATTGTTTCTAATCACTTCTTGATATAACTGAGGTTTACTACTACGCCTGAAACTCCAGCTTGAAGTAGTTTAGGTATAACTGATAAAATAGACTTTTCTACATTTTGTTTTGTTACATTAGTTGAGTCTATTTTGCCGTCAAATATTTCCCTAAGTAAATCTCCGAATATACAATCGTCTTTTGATGCGTTAACTCAAGTGAAAAAGTCAGATTTTTATCGCTTGAAGCAACAACTTATTAACCATAAAAGAATATTTGCTCAACTTGAATCACATCCTGATAAAGTAAAAGTAGATCAGCAACTTAAACAGTTTACTAAAACTGTGCAAGCAATTGATAAGTCAATTAAAGAAAAACAACATAAAATTAATAACCTTCCTAAAATAACTTATCCGGAAGGCTTACCCATTAGCGATAATGCTGCACAAATATCTCAAGCTATCCGTGATAACCAAGTTGTTATTATTGCAGGGGAAACAGGCTCAGGGAAAACCACACAAATACCTAAAATTTGTCTTGAATTAGGGCGAGGTATTGATGGTTTGATTGGTCATACCCAGCCCAGACGTATAGCCGCCAGAACAGTTGCGAATCGTATTGCTGACGAACTAAATACTAAACTTGGTGAGCAAGTAGGTTATAAAGTTCGCTTTAACGATCAAGTGAGCCAACACAGTTATATAAAATTAATGACCGATGGTATTTTGTTAGCTGAAATGCAAAGAGATCGCTTACTGCGTCAGTATGACACTATTATTATTGACGAAGCACATGAGCGGAGCTTAAATATTGATTTTATATTAGGGTATTTGCGTCAAGTTTTAATTAAGCGACCTGACTTAAAAGTGATAGTGACTTCAGCGACTATTGATCCACAACGTTTTGCTAATCATTTTGCCGATAAACAGGGTAAACCAGCCCCTATTATTGAGGTTTCTGGTCGTACTTATCCGGTAGAAATGCGTTATAGACCATTAAATGAGAGTCGCTCGGATGATAATGAACAAGATGAAAATTCAAATGATGGTAATGATGTTATTAATGGAATTTTAAATGCCGTAGATGAATTTTCACAACTTTCTTCTGATAGTTTGGGCGACATATTAATTTTCTTAAATGGTGAGCGAGAAATTAGAGATACAGCAGCAGCCTTAAATAAAGCTAATTTACGGCACACTCAAATATTACCCCTTTATTCTCGTTTAACGGTTAGTGAACAAAATCTTATTTTTAAACCACATTCTGGGCGAAATATTGTACTAGCAACTAACGTTGCTGAAACGAGTTTAACTGTGCCAGGTATAAAATATGTGATTGATCCGGGAACTGCACGTATTTCTCGCTATAGTTACCGCACTAAAGTGCAACGTTTACCTATTGAACCTATTTCACAAGCGAGTGCTAATCAGCGTTCAGGTCGTTGTGGTCGTGTATCATCAGGCATTTGTATACGCTTGTATAGTGAAGAAGATTACTTAAGTCGACCTGAGTTTACCGATCCTGAAATATTACGTACTAATTTAGCTACCGTTATTTTACAAATGTTAGCGTTAGATTTAGGAGAAATTGGCGACTTTCCTTTTGTAGAAGCACCAGATAATCGAAATATTAATGATGGTGTTAAATTATTAGAAGAATTAGCGGCTATAGACAATAGCGCTCATGATGAGAAGAAATTAAAGGGACAAAAAAACAAAGGAACTAAGTTAACTAAGTCAGGACGTTTATTATCTAAATTCTCTATTGATCCACGACTTGCAAAAATGGTGTTAACTGCAATTGAACTGGGTTGTATTGAACAAGTGCTTATTATTGTTAGTGCGTTAAGTATTCAAGACCCACGAGAACGACCACACGAAAAACAGCAAGCAGCTGATGAAAAACATAATCGCTTTAAAGATCATAATTCAGACTTTGTTAGTTTACTTAATTTATGGCAGTACGTGAATGAGCAAAAAAATGATTTATCACAAAATCACTTTAGAAAGTTATGTCAACGCGAGTATTTATCTTATGTAAGGTTACGAGAGTGGCAAGATATTTTCACTCAGCTGAAGTTAACCTTAAAAGAGCAAAAAATATCATTAACGTCCGTTGATTATCAGTTTTCAATTAATGAAACTAGCTCAGATAAAAAACAAGACAAAACATTACCTAGTAGTCTAGTGACAGTACATCAAGCACTATTGTCGGGCTTATTAAGTCATTTAGGTCAACAAGATGAGAACAGAGAGTTTAAAGGCGCAAGAGGAAGTAAATTCTTCGTTTTTCCTGGGTCATCGTTATCCAAGAAACCGCCTAAATGGTTAATGTCAGCTGAACTCGTTGAAACTAGTCGTTTATTTGCGCGCATGAATGCACGCATTGATCCAACTTGGATAGAGCCTTTAGCTGAACACTTATTAAAACGAAGTTACAGCGAACCCCATTGGGAGAAAAAACAAGGCGCTGTAATGGCCTTTGAGCAAGTGAGTCTTTATGGTTTACCAATTGTTACTAAAAGAAAGATTAACTTTAATACAATTGAGCCGATCACTTGCAGAGAAATATTTATCCGTGAAGCGCTTGTCAATGGTGACTGCTTTATAAAAGAAAAATTCTTAGATGAGAACCAAGCATTAATTGCCAGTATTGAGGCTCTTGAGCAAAAAGCTCGCCGTAAAGACTTTTTAATTGACGAACAGCAACTTGTTGATTTTTATTCAAGTAAAATTCCTGAGACTGTTATCTGTCAACGTAGTTTTTTATCTTGGTGGAAGAAAGCTAAAAAAGAAAATGCCAAGTTACTTAATTTCACTAAAGATTTTTTACTTAACAAATCATCAAATGAGCTGTCTGCAAAAGAATATCCAGACACTTGGCAACAAAATAATCTTACTTTACCGTTAGCTTATCACTTTAGTCCTGGAGATATTGATGATGGCATTAGTGTAATTATTCCTATTGCCTTACTTAATCAGTGCCAATATGAAGGGTTTGATTGGCTTATTCCGGCTCTGCGTTATGATTTAGTTGTAGCATTAATTAAGGCGTTGCCAAAAGCATTACGGCGCAACTTTGTTCCTGCGCCTAATTATGCACAAGCGTGCTTAGAAAAAATGGCGAATATCAATAATACTCAAGAAAGTTTAGTTGATGCATTAGCAAAACAACTGTTGCGTATGACTGGGGTTAGATTACCTGAAGATGTTTGGCAAGATGTTGAGTTGCCTGCGCACTTAACGATGAATTTTCAAGTAGTGAATGAGAAAGGTCAATTATTAAAACAGGGACGAGACCTTAATGAGTTGAAAGCACAATTACAAGGTAAGGTAAAAGCCTCGATTAAACAAGTGGCAGAGAAGGGCATAGAGAAGTCTAAATTAACTGTTTGGGATTTTGGTAAATTACCTCAAGGTTATGAGAAGAAAGTCGCTAATATGACTATTAAGGCATTTCCTGCATTAGTAGATCATAAAAGTAGTGTTGCCATTGAACTGTTTGAGCAAGAAGAGCATGCAGAGCAAGCGATGTTAAATGGTATTAGTCGACTTATTTTATTGAATATTCCATCACCATTAAAATATTTACAAGAAAAAATGCCTAATAAGGCTAAATTAGGTTTGTACTTCAATCCTTTTGGCTCTATTACTGATTTATTGCAAGATTGTATTCAGGGGGCATGTGTCTTTTTAGTTAAAGAGTATATGTTAGCTAAGAAAATGACTATTTTACCTCGGGATGAAAAAAGTTTTGAATTACTGCGTGAATATGTGCGTGCTGAAATATCAGATTGTGTCTTAACAGCGGCAATTAAAGTAGAACAAACATTAAGCTTAAGGCACGATATCGCGAGAAAGTTAAAAGGTAATGTAGCACTTAATGTAATTCAATCTCATAGTGATATTAAACAACAAAGTGAAGCCTTAGTTTTTAAAGGGTTTGTTAGTGCTTCAGGGTTTGACAAATTAGATGATATTACACGTTATTTAAAAGGTATTTTACGCCGATTAGAAAAGTTACCTATTGATCCTAACCAAGATAGGCTGAAGTTAATTGAAGTGAAGAAGGCAGTAGATTTATACACTAGTGTATTATCACAACAGCGTAAAGATAAACCTATAGCACAAGAAATTTTATTAACTAAGTGGATGATAGAAGAGTTTAGAATTTCACTTTTTTCTCAAAATTTAGGCACGGCACAGCCTATTTCTTTAAAGAGAATAATTAACCATTTAAAGGATTTTTCTTAGATTCTCTATAACTGTTATTTGACAGCAAGACTTAACCTCAGTATAAATACTTATCCTTTAAGTAAATTAGCCATAACCGTGCAAAACGAATGTGACTAAATGACTTAGATATTATCGTTTTTAAGTTTGATTATATTGAGGTACAAATGATAAATTTTGATGATAAACGTAATTTCTATCGCATGATGTTGAATACAGAGGTAGTTGTTACCATTATTGATGATGAATCCAATAGTCAGATAAAAGCGACTTGTCGAGATTTAAGTGCTACAGGTGTAGCTATTGAAGTTGAACATCCAATTGCGATGTCGACGCATGTAAAAATTAAGCTTAACTCCGCTTCTGACCAAATACAGTCACTCGATATACGGGGCAAAGTGGTTCGTATTGACGAAGAGTGTGACAATTTATATTTAATTGGAGTAGCAATAGAAGAATTAGATTAAAAATTGATTAACGGCATAAATTTTCTACAATATAAATAAATTATATTGTAGAAAATGATATAGGTAATTTTTTATTAATCTAATTCTTCATCAGTGGGCTTTATACTTGCTGCATGATGCCCTTTAGGACCGTCATTTAGCTCATAATTGACATCTTGACCAGCTTTAAGTGTGCGGTAACCCTCCATTTCAATAGTTGAATAGTGAGCGAAAATATCATCTCCACCACTATCAGGACGAATAAAACCGAAGCCTTTTGCGTTATTAAACCATTTAACTGTACCGTGAGCCATACTTCTACTTCCTCTATATCCTTTAGTATTATATGTCTTGCTATATATCAATTTTATAATTGACTTTAGCTCCTTTAAAAGAGAGATATAATGAAGCATAGACATAATTAAGTACGTGGCTAAAAAATAACCACTTAATGAATCGTAGATAAAATAAAAGATTAGTCAAGTGAATAATGAAAAAAAATATATTTTTTTTAACAAATAAGTTACAGCAAAAGTTATCAGCAGAGACTAATATAAAGATATGAGTAATTGGAAAGAGTTAATTGACAATCATGAGTTTATTGAAGAAGAAATAAAAGACGAAGTAGAAAAACCACCTAAGTATCATGTTTTTTTACTTAATGATGATTATACACCAATGGATTTTGTTATTGATGTCTTGTGTAAATTTTTTCATAAAAATTCAGAACAAGCTACCGACATCATGTTAACCGTTCATTATGAAGGCAAAGCGCTTTGTGGCACATATACTGCGGATATTGCTGAAACAAAAGTGGATCTTGTAGCACGTTATGCACTCGATAATGGCCATCCATTAATGTGTGTTTTAGAAAAAGCTTAATGTTCTCTTTTTAATTTAAAAGAGAAATTAGCAAGGAATTAAATTGGAGTACCTATGCTTAATAAAGATTTAGAAATTTCCCTTAACTTAGCTTTTCGTCAAGCCAAAGAGTACCGTCATGAGTTTATGACAGTTGAACACTTATTATTAGCACTATTAGACAATCCATCAGCTATTGAAGTTTTAAAGGCGTGTGGTGCAGATCTCAGTAAGATACAGACTAATTTACTTGAATTTATTCAAGAGACTACTCCCGTAATTCCAGCTGAAGAAGAAGAAAGAGAAACTCAACCAACTTTGGGATTTCAACGCGTATTACAACGTGCTGTGTTTCATGTGCAATCATCAGGTAAGAGCGAAGTCAATGGTGCCAATGTTTTGGTCGCTATTTTTAGTGAGCAAGAATCGCAAGCCGCCTACATATTGAAAAAAGCAGATATTAGTCGTTTAGATATTGTTAATTATATTTCACATGGTATTGCTAAAATAGGAAATGATTCGAGTAACTCACCTTTAGAAGATGGTGAACAAGTTGCTGAAGAAGAGCCGCGTACTATTGAAAACTTCTCTGTTAACCTTAACGAAGAAGCGTTAAAAGGCAATATAGACCCTTTAATTGGTCGAAATAGCGAGCTTGAAAGAACATTACAAGTATTAAGTCGTCGACGTAAAAATAATCCTTTATTTGTAGGTGAAGCCGGTGTTGGTAAAACGGCGATAGCTGAAGGGTTAGCAAATATGATTGTTAACGAGGACGTACCCGAATTTTTAAGTAATGCGACAATCTACTCTCTTGATATGGGCGCTTTGCTTGCAGGAACAAAATACCGTGGTGATTTTGAAAAACGCTTTAAAGCCTTATTAAAAGATCTAGAAACTGATGAGAATGCGATCTTATTCATTGATGAGATTCATACTATTATAGGCGCAGGCGCAGCATCTGGCGGAATGCTAGATGCTTCCAATTTACTCAAACCATTACTGTCAGCGGGTAAACTTCGTTGTATGGGCTCGACTACTTATCAAGAATATCAAAGTGTATTTGAAAAAGACCGAGCACTAGCAAGGCGCTTTCAAAAAATAGATATTGTTGAGCCAAGTGTGGAAGATACCACTAAGATTTTACAAGGGTTAAAAGAAAAATATGAATTGCATCATGGTATTCGGTATACCAACGCTGCTTTACGTGCAGCGGCTCAATTATCAGATAAATATATAAATGAACGTTTTTTACCTGATAAAGCGATTGATGTTATTGATGAAGCCGGTGCTAAACAACAACTTGTTGCCGCTTCAAAACGTAAAAAAACGATCAGTAATACTGATATTGAAAGTGTTGTGGCATCGATGGCTAGAATTCCTGAAAAATCAGTTTCTTCTACGGAAAAAGATAGCCTTAAAATGCTTGATCGCAACCTAAAACTAGTCGTATTTGGTCAAGATCAAGCAATAGAAGAGTTATCATCGGTTATTCGTCTTTCACGTGCCGGTTTAGGTGAAGAAGAAAAACCTGTAGGATCTTTCTTATTTGCAGGCCCTACAGGGGTTGGTAAAACAGAAGTAACAAAACAGCTAGCTAAAATATTAGGTGTTGAATTACTACGTTTTGATATGTCCGAATATATGGAAAAACATGCGGTTAGTCGCTTAATTGGTGCTCCTCCTGGTTATGTAGGTTATGAACAAGGCGGCTTACTTACTGATGCAGTAATCAAGAACCCTCATGCGGTAGTATTGCTTGATGAAATAGAAAAAGCTCACGAGGATGTTTACAATATTTTATTACAAGTAATGGACCATGGTACATTAACCGATAATAATGGACGTAAAGCGGATTTTAGAAATATTATCTTAGTTCTTACAACCAATGCCGGTGTTCAAGAAACTGTACGTCAGTCTATTGGCTTTAAACAACAAGATCATAGCTTAGATGCTATGAGTGAAATTAATAAAGTATTTTCGCCGGAATTTAGAAACCGCCTTGATAATATTGTCTGGTTTAATCATCTTGATAATGAGGTTATTCAACAAGTTGTTGATAAATTTATTGTTGAGCTACAAGCAAAACTTGACGAAAAAGGTGTTTCTTTAGAGTTAACACGTGACGCTAAAAAGTGGCTTGCTGAGCATGGTTACGATAAAGCAATGGGCGCTCGTCCAATGTCTCGTTTGATACAAGAAAAGCTTAAAAAAGAGTTGGCTAATGAACTACTCTTTGGTGAGTTAACTAATGGTGGTGTTGCTAAAGTAGGTGTTAAGAAAGATAAGTTAGTTATTTCTTTTGAAAATAAAAAAGAGTTAATTTCTGAAAAATAAAAATTAACTCTGCTAACAGTTAAAGTCTTATATTCTTATCGAGTATAAGACTTTTTTATTGCTTCCGATAATAAGAATAAATACCTGTTATACATGAGGTATTTAAAACCATCCTATCAGTCTATCTTTTTACATTTAACTGTATTTCAAAGTAATATCGTTAATTTTTCTTCTAGCTCAGCTTTTAAGCAATTGCCATAATTTTAGGGATCCTACTATGCTACATTGGCTTTAAAGCCTTAATGTATTTGGTAGTAGTAATATGTAGTAATAATAGTAGTAAGCATAACGATTATAAATAAGATGAAAATAGGCGAAACAAATTATTGCGAATTTTTCTGTAGGTCGGCAAACTACTAATCTTAGTTTTATCAACCGGTTGAGAGTTTTCTTTTTTTAAGGTAAAAATATCATTTAACTGGCTATTGAGAGCGGTATCAAAACATTCAAGATTAATCTCAAAATTTAACTCTAAGCTTCTAGCATCCCAGTTGGACGAGCCTATAAATGACCATATATCATCAATAATAACTATTTTACTATGATCAAAAGGCCTGTTATTTTTATATATTTTTATCCCATGCTCCATTATTCTTAAAAAATTAGCTTCCATTACCCAGTCTAAAAACCGTATATCCGTATGCTCTGGAATAATAATCTCAATCAATACCCCTCGTAATGCCGCGGCGTGAAGAGAAGTCATTAACGTATGGTCAGGCAAAAAATATGGTGTAATTATTTTGACACGCTTTTTTGCGCATACTAAGGCATTAATTAATGTCCAACGTATTCTATTATGGTGCTCGTCTGGGCCATCTTGAATAACGCGAGCAACCACAGGCTTATCAGCATTATTTTTTTCTGGGGTAGGACGATACTGAGGAAATTGAAGTGTTTCTTGTGTTGCAAAAAACCAATCTTCGATAAATACCTGACTAATTTGATCAATTACAGGGCCTGTTACTTTAAAGTGAACATCATCGATGGGCTTTTCTGCTAACTTAACAAGATTATTTTGACTGACATTCATCCCGCCAATATAGGCTTCTTCACCATCTACACAAAGTATCTTTCTATGGTTTCTAAGATTAATAAACCGAATGCCCGTTAGTGAAATGGCTGGCAAAAAACGCATAGCTTTTATGCCTTGTTTTTTTAAAGCGCGATCTGATTTATGCCAACCATAGCCAATGCCTATACCGTCTAATAAAATATTTACAATCACACCTCTTTTATGTGCAACGGTTACAGCTTGGATAAATTGTCGCCCAATTGAATCATAATCGAAAATGTAACTTGATAAAACAATATGGTGTTTCGCAGATTCAATTGATTTAATCATGGCAGGATAGGCCATATCTCCATTAATAAGCGGTTCAATACTGTTATTTGCAACATAATTGACAGAATGAATAGAGTGGCCAGATGTAATGATTGAATGCCAGTTTTCAGGGATATTGGTAAACTTTTTTTGCTTACCTTGTTGGCTAACGCTTTTTTTAAGCATATTAGGGTGTTTTTTTTGAGCTAAACGTTTGATGCGATTTATACCAAATAGCCAATAAAATAGGCTTCCAATAACAGGTGAAAGTATCACTAGCCCAATCCAAGCCAATGAGGTACGTTCATTTTCTTTAAAAAGCAGTACGTGTACTGATGTCACAAGAGATAAGCTAATATGAAAGATAACTATGATCGTTACCCAATGGGTAGTGAGCCATTGAACCAATGTTTCGAATAATTGCATAATACCCAACTAAAATAATGTGAAACTAAGTAATAACGGATTGCAAAAAATGCTCAAAGAAATTTACAATATTATCTCAACTTATCTAATAGGAATCGTTGATTTCGATTATATTTTTGTAATTTTTTTAGCAACAACATTTGCTTCAATTGCATATTTTATGGCGATAACTTACATCATTACACAAATGGATTCACAATACTTTATCCGTAAAGAGTTTCCGAATGATATCGCTAATAAAAAGAAACAATTAACCTCAATGAGTCGCAGCATAACCTACGTAATTAGCTTAGCAAAAGTCATGATTGGAATAGTCTTGATTGTGTCTGGTCTCGTGATGTTAGTGCTACCTGGCCAAGGCATAATCACATTATTAATCGGTCTGAGTTTAGTGCCACTCCCTGGTAAGAATAAGATTGAAAAAAATCTACTTGCTCGAAAATCAGTGCAGCATTCTCTAAATTGGATTCGAGTAAAAGCCAATAAAGCTCCCTTTATTTTTGACTAATATTAAGGGCTATTATTTATCAAGTCTGATAGACGATACCTATATTAAAAATATCACGGATTAAGTGATAGCACGAAATGTTCGTTCTACGGTATTTCAGCTTTATGACTTTTTATTGATTTGTGTTGTCATTGTGATTAAAAGATCTTTTATCTATAGCCAGTAAGCGCATAATGATTTCTGAAGCTTATGCTATTCATCGTTTTATACAATATATTTTGTTAACGGGCCGCACTGGAGTGATTTATGGATTTTAAAGATTATTACAAAGTAATGGGGATCAATCGAGATTCAACGTCGGATGAAATTAAGCGTGCCTATAAAAAGTTAGCGAGAAAATATCATCCTGACGTTAATAAAGCTGCTGACGCAGAAGTTCGTTTTAAAGAGGTTGGTGAAGCATATGCGGTACTAAAAGATCCCGATAAACGTGCTTCTTATGATCAACTTGGTAGCGACTGGCAATCAGGACAAGATTTTAATCCACCACCTGATTGGGATGCTGGGTTTGAATTTAAGGATGGTGGGTCAAGCGGAGCAAGTCAGGCAGACTTTAGTGATTTCTTTGATTCATTATTTGGTAGAGGATATGGCTCACAGAAACCAAACAATCAACATCAAGCTGATTATAAGACCCGTGGTGAAGATCACCATGCTAAAGTGGTGATTGATCTTGAAGACGCATATCTTGGTGCAACAAGGAGTATTGTACTTCAGTCACCGGAGTTGGATAAGCAAGGGCATGTTGTAAATAAACAACGTACCTTGAAAATTAAAATCCCCAGAGGTGTCAAAGAAGGTCAACGTATCCGATTATCCGGTCAAGGTACGCCAAGTCACGGGGGAGGGGCCGCAGGAGATCTTTATCTAGAATTATCATTCAATACTCACTCTATTTATCGTGTGGTCGAGCATGATGTATATCTCGACTTACCCATCACTCCTTGGGAAGCTGCGCTGGGTGCAACGGTTAAAGTGCCAACACCATTAGGTCCAGTAGATTTAAAAATTGTACCTGCGACAAAAAGTGGCCAGAAGCTTCGTTTAAAAGCGCGTGGTATTCCTGCTAAAACAGCAGGTGATTTATACGTAGTAACTCAGATTGTTTTACCACCGGCCGACAGTGAGGCTGCTAAAGCGATCTATAAAAAAATGCAAGATGAATTAGACTTTAACCCTCGAACCTTATTAGGAGTATAAACTAATGAAAGAAATAATATTAGACGGTGTACTTATCGATGACGAGGCTGAATTTTCTCTTGAGGAACTGTCTTATGCGTGTTCAAGTTCTACAGAATGGGTTATAGCACTAGTTGAAGTTGGAGTATTAGACCCTATTAATTATCAAGCAACACCAGTAGAGCAGACGAGCTGGATATTTTCAGTTTATAGTTTTAAACGTGCTCGAACTGCTATGAGGCTTCAACGGGATCTTGGTGTTAATCAAGCTGGGATCGCTCTTGCTTTGGATTTACTAGAGAAAATTGAAAGATTAGAGTCAACATTAGCGCTGTGTAATGAACCAGTGACACATGCCTGACTAAATAATGAGTACAGTCCATCGTTATGTTGTTATTACTTGAGTCAGCTTGAGTTATAAGGTGAGTTACAAGGGAGTAATTTTAGGCAAGAAAAAAGGCTACGATTTCTCGTAGCCTTTAATGTGGCTCCCTGATCTTTGTATGATAAGGGCTTGAACCAATGACACATGCCTGGCTAATAATGAGTACAGTCCATCGCTATGTTTTTATTACTTAAATCAGCTTGAGCTATAAGGTGAGTTATAGGTGAGTATATTTTAGGCAAGAAAAAAGGCTACGATTTCTCGTAGCCTTTAATGTGGCTCCCCAAACTGGGCTTGAACCAGTGACACATGGATTAACAGTCCATCGCTCTACCAACTGAGCTATTGGGGAATAAACTTTTTACATGAGTTTGTTAATTCTCATTCTTTAATGTGGCTCCCCAAACTGGGCTTGAGAAGCCAACAGCGACACATGCTATTATTAGAGAGTACAGTCCATCGCTCTACATTTGTCGTTGTTTTAAAATGTGGCTCCCAAACTGGGCTTGAGAAACCAACAGCGACACATGCTATTATTAGAGAGTACAGTTCATCGCTCTACATTTGTCGTTGTTTTAAAATGTGGCTCCCCAAACTGGGCTTGAGAAACCAACAGCGACACATGGTATTATTAGAGAGTACAGTCCATCGCTCTACATTTGTCGTTGTTTTAAAATGTGGCTCCCCAAACTGGGCTTGAACCAGTGACACATGGATTAACAGTCCATCGCTCTACCAACTGAGCTATTGGGGAATAAACTTTTTACATGAGTTTGTTAATTCTCATTCTTTAATATGGCTCCCCAAACTAGGCTTGAGAAACCAACAGCGACACATGCTATTATTAGAGAGTACAGTTCATCGCTCTACATCTGTCGTTGTTTTAAAATGTGGCTCCCCAAACTGGGCTTGAACCAGTGACACATGGATTAACAGTCCATCGCTCTACCAACTGAGCTATTGGGGAATTGCTTTCTTTCGATTGCGTGTTAACCGTCTTGGCTAACGGGGCGGAATATTAAAGACCTGATGGCAAACTGTCAACACTAAAATAAGAAAAAAATGAATTATTCGTTTGTTTGCTCAAATTGCGTTCAGTAACGTTAGTTTGTCATCGCTTCTTGACCGTTTCTTATGCATCAATTTTTAATTGCTTATAAAACCTGATGAAAATGTAGTTATCCACGAAACTTGTGGATAACTATGTTAGTTAAATTGTAAAAACTAGTGACATTATCGTTTTCCTTAGCGTGTAGGTAAGTCAACAACAAAATGAATGTTTTATTTACTTATTTGTTATCAGTAACTTATGAGTTTTTTGTGTTTTTATTAGCACTTTAGGTTGGTTTTTAATCAGTTATATATTTGACTGCATTTACTGTGCATTTCTTTTGCTTTTGATTACAATAGCAATTGTTAAACTTATGTATTATCACTAGGAATTCTCTAAAATTTATTAATGACGTCAATTAAAAAGATAAAAAATAATAAGCAACCGATCAATTTACTCAAAGATCCTGTTGGTAATACTATAAAACGAATGACCATCCCAATGATTTACGGCATGATTTTGTTAATGACTTTTAATTTAGTCGATACATTTTTTGTCAGTATGCTAGGGACACAGCCGTTAGCTGCTATTAGCTTTACTTTTCCTGTTACCTTTACCGTTATTAGTTTGATGATTGGTTTAGGTATAGGTACGTCGGCAGTTATTGCTAAGTTTTTAGGGCGTGATGATCATGAATCGGCAAAAAACTCAGCTACAGCTGCCTTATACATGTCAGCAATTGTCGTTATCATATTGTCATTTATTGGTTATTTATATACAGATGAACTTTTTACTTTGCTTGGTGCAAAGCAATCTTTATTACCTTTAATCCATGAGTACATGGATATATGGTACCTAGGTAGTGTGTGCTTAATTGGCCCTATGATAGGTAATGCTGTACTTCGAGCATCGGGTGATACAAAGACGCCTAGTATCGTGATGGGCAGTTCAGGGTTAATCAATGCTGTGCTTGACCCTATATTTATTTTTGGTTTTGGCCCTATTCCTGCGATGGGAATCGAAGGTGCTGCCATAGCTTCCTTAATTTCTTGGATTGTTGGTTTTTTACTGATATTGATCATTTTAACAAAACAAAAAAACTTAATTCATACGCATTTTATCCCCATGAAACAATTAATGATTTCATGTCGTGGTATATTGAAAATAGGTTTACCTGCTGCAGGTGCTAATATGTTAACACCAATTGCTGCAGCGATTATGACTGCTATTGCTGCGAGTTATGGTGAGTCCGCTGTGGCTGGCTTTGGGGTTGGCTCTCGTATAGAATCTATTGCTTCATTAGTCGTCTTAGCAATGACAATGACTTTGCCACCTTTTATTAGCCAAAATTTTGGTGCAGGTAATATGGAACGTGTTGAACAAGCCTATAAAACGTCTATTAAGTTTATTATATTTTGGCAAATACTGATTTATATGGTCTTAGTAATTGCAGCTCCATTGATTGCATCCGTTTTCGCTAAAGAAAAAGAAGTCGCAGACATTATCGTATTATTTATGTGGATTTTACCTTTAGGTTATGGTCTTCAAGGTGTAGTCATATTAACTAATTCATCGTTTAATGCGCTTCATAAACCGATAACCGCTTTGATATTGAGTATTATAAGGTTATTTATTTGTTATGTACCTTTAGCTTATTTAGGAAGTTATTTGTATGGTTTACATGGTTTTTTTATTGGCGCTTTACTTGGTAACTTAGTGATGGCATTTATTTCTTACCGATTATTCATTAAGCAGTTTAATCATGATGAGTTTATTACTAAGGAACAATTGTCTTGAAAGAAGAATTATTTAAAGAAACAATGGTTAAATCACTGAAATTAGAATCGGATTATATACCCAGTGGTGATCAGCCAACGGCTATTAAACAGTTATTAGAAGGCATTGATTCAGGATTAGCGCATCAAACCTTATTAGGAGTTACTGGCTCGGGTAAAACTTTTACTATTGCGAATGTGATTGAACAGCTTAACCGTCCGACGATGTTATTAGCGCCAAATAAAACTTTAGCGGCTCAACTTTATGGTGAGATGAAAGAATTTTTTCCAAACAATGCTGTGGAATACTTTGTTTCTTATTATGACTATTATCAACCCGAAGCTTATGTGCCAACAACAGACACTTTTATTGAAAAAGATGCTTCGGTTAATGAACATATCGAACAAATGCGCTTGTCGGCAACTAAGGCATTGTTAGAACGTCGTGATGTTATTATTATTGCATCTGTTTCGGCTATCTATGGGTTAGGGGATCCTGATTCATATTTAAGAATGATGTTGCATATAAGTGTTGGTGACATTATTAATCAACGAGATATATTACGTCGACTGGCGGAGTTACAATATAAACGTAATGATCTGGCGTTTGCACGTGCAACTTACCGTGTACGCGGTGATGTCATTGATATTTTTCCAGCTGAATCTGATCGTCTTGCACTGCGGGTTGAATTATTTGATGAAGAAATAGAACGTATTAGTCAGTTTGATCCTTTAACGGGACAAGTAGAGCGAACACTAGCACGGGTTACTGTATACCCTAAAACGCATTATGCAACACCACGCGATAAAATATTATCGGCAGTAGAAAAAATAAAAATAGAGCTAAAAGAGCGCTCTCAGTTTCTTAAAGATAATAACCGTTTAGTAGAAGAGCAACGTATTTCTCAACGTACTCAATTTGATATTGAAATGATGACAGAGCTTGGCTATTGCTCAGGCGTTGAAAACTACTCACGTTATCTGTCTGGTCGTGAAGCAGGAGAAGCACCGCCGACTTTATTTGATTATTTACCTGACGATGGGTTACTTATTATTGATGAATCACATGTTACTGTGCCTCAAATTGGCGCCATGTATAAAGGTGATCGGTCTCGAAAAGAAAATTTAGTAGAATATGGTTTTAGGCTTCCTTCTGCACTTGATAACAGACCGATGAAATTTGAGGAGTTTGAAGCTTTATCACCTCAAACTATTTATGTTTCTGCTACTCCAAGTCATTATGAGATAGAGAAGTCTGCAGGAGAGGTTGCTCAGCAAGTTGTTCGACCAACGGGGTTACTTGATCCACAAATTGAAGTGCGAGACGTAGAAACCCAGGTTGATGATTTACTGTCAGAAATTAATAAACGATTACCATTGAATGAACGCGTGTTAGCAACAACGCTAACTAAACGTATGGCTGAAGATTTAACTGATTATTTAGATGAACACGGTATTAAAACACGGTATTTGCATTCAGATGTTGATACTGTTGAACGTGTTGAAATTATTCGTGACTTTCGCTTAGGTAAATTTGATGTGTTGGTGGGAATTAATTTATTACGTGAAGGCTTAGATATGCCCGAAGTTTCACTTGTTGCGATACTTGATGCGGATAAAGAAGGTTTTTTACGATCAGAGCGTTCGTTAATTCAAACAATTGGCCGAGCAGCACGTAATATTAATGGTAGAGCTATTTTATATGCGAGTAAAGTTACTAAGTCTATGCGTAAAGCGATTGATGAAACCGAACGTCGTAGAGGATTACAACATCAATATAATATCGACAATAATATTACGCCGAAAGGCGTTATCCGTAAAATAACGGATGTAATGGATGTTGGTGATTTCAGTCAATCAAAAGCGTTGGATCAAGTTGCTGAAAAAGTGGCTAACTACCAAGCATTAACGACGAAAGAAATAGATAAAAAGATTTTAGAGCTTGAAAAAGCTATGTATTCACATGCACAAAACCTTGAATTTGAAAAAGCAGCCGCGACTCGCGATGAAATTGCGAAATTAAGAACTCAACAATTGAACACTTAGTGAATCAAACTATTGGCTCAGGTGTGTTATTGAGTTGTTATTCCTGATTTGTGAAGATAATGTTTAAGAATTTAAGGTTAATATATTTAAGCTTGATTATTAAGTACATTATTTAGGATAAATAATTGAATATTTTCCTATTATCTTTGCGATAGCGAAGCAGTTGCAATTATTTAAATAGCTAATTTCATTAATGACTTTATCTTGCATATCAGCAGGTAGTAGTAATATTTGTTCAAGATAAATATGTGTTTTGGTATCATTATTGCCATTAATAAATTTATTTATATACTGCGTTTGATGTCTGAATTCTTCATTCATACAACATCCTTAATAGCTTAATAGACAAGGTATTAATAAGTGTAGCTTATGATTTACTAACGGTTAGACGTATTTAGTCTTAAAATAACAATAAAGTACTATTGTGGTTATTTTATTGTTATTTAAATTATTTTGCGGACTTCTTTATTACGATAGATTTTATTTACCACAATGCGGGCACTTATTTTCATGGTGCTTCTCTTTTAACATTGTAATGCTACGTTGCAAGTCTTCAGGCTCAATCTCTAACTTTTCTGCTAGTGATTGTAATGTTTTAAAGTCATCGTTGTCGATATAACCATGAGTTAATGCCCCTTTAATGTTGGCGTCTAAACGTTCTTTTCTTCGTCGTAACTCTTCGCCAAAACGTGCAGCTAGCATACCCGCAGGTAATGCTACAAAAACGACACCAACAAGCATGATCAAGGTTGAGATGACTTTACCTAAGGTAGTAATTGGTACGGCATCGCCATAACCTACGGTTGTCATGGTAACCACAGCCCACCAAAAAGATTCAAAAATACTGCCAAAGGTTTCAGGTTGTACTTTTCCCTCGATAGAATAGATTAAACTTGCAGCGATAATAATAAAAAATAACATCACTATCATGACGGCAATAATATTTTTTAACTCTTTTGTGATAACAGAGATAAAAATATCAAACCCTTTAAAATAATGGGTTAATTTTAATAATCGTAATACTCTTATTAAGCGTAAAGTGCGTAAATCTAGAGAAAAGAATAGTGCGATAATGAAAGGTAGAATGGCAATTAAATCAATTAATGCCATAGGCGTGAATATATAGTTAATTCTTGCTTTTAAATTGGTGACCGTTTGATATTCTTCCGCTTCAACGCAACACCATACTCGTAATAAATATTCAAAACAAAAAATTGAAAGCGAAATAGTCTCAAAAAGTATAAATGCATGTTTATACAATAAATAATAGTCAGAATCAGAAGAGGTGATCGCTGCAGCAACGTTGCTTATAATAAGTATAATCAACAGCCAAGTAACGAGTTTTGCAGTAATGCCCGACTTAGTTTCACTTTCAAGTAACTGATATGTCTTAACTCGTAAAATATTTTTATTTGCAGTAGACATATCGTTACTTACTCATGTGACTGTTAGTTTGAATAACGCTGAGTGTAGGCTCTTAGTTATGCTTCATATTCAATAGGATCTATAACATTATTGTCACTGAATGCTTCAAGGCGTTCTTCACAAGCGCCGCATTTCCCACAGGCCTTCTCTCTGCCGTTATAGCAAGTCCATGTATCGCTATAGTCTAGACCCATACTTATCCCATCGCTCAAAATAGCTGATTTATTTACTGTTAAATATGGACTGAAGATTTCAACACTTTCATAATTCGCTATAAGACAAACATCATTCATTTTTTGAACAAATTCTGGTCGACAATCAGGATAAATGGTGTGATCGCCGCTATGTGCACCATAATATACTTGAGCAGCACCTACTGAAACCGCATAACCTACCGCTAACGATAATAAAATCATATTTCGGTTAGGTACCACGGTTGACTTCATATTTTCAGCTTCGTAATGACCTTCAGGAATATCAATATCATCGGTTAAAGAAGAGCCTGCTAATAATTGATTAATAGACGAAATATCAATAACTTTATGTTCAACCCCTAAAGAGGCGCAAACTTTACTGGCACACTCAAGTTCTTTTACATGACGTTGGCCGTAATCAAACGAAAGCGCAAATACTTCTTTGCCGTCTTTTAATGCACGATTCAATACGGTAAATGAATCCATTCCACCAGAATAAATAACCACAACTTTCTCTGTTTTTATTTGTTCTGTGGATAGTTTTTCAGTCATAGTTAAGTCTCTTAAAAATAAATAGGGTATAATCAGTTATGTCCATTTTACTTGAATAAAATCTTAGGCAAAAGCACAAATTAAAATGATTCAATATAAAATTAATGAAATGTTTGAAACAATACAAGGCGAAGGCTCTTTTACTGGTCAGCCGTCAATATTTATTCGTTTACAAGGTTGTCCTGTCGGCTGCTCTTGGTGTGATACAAAGCATACTTGGGAAGTTGAATTAAGTGATGAAGTAACCAAAGAAAAAATGTTAGCTAAATCGC
The DNA here is from genome assembly GCF_018860915.1 of Colwellia sp. C2M11. GTDB lineage: Bacteria > Pseudomonadota > Gammaproteobacteria > Enterobacterales > Alteromonadaceae > Colwellia. The sequence continues at coordinate 26,269 of NZ_JAHKQD010000029.1, read as the reverse complement.
AAGAAACGCCGCAATGGAGTAATCTTTCTGTGACGCAAATTAAAGCATTAGTTACAGAGCAAGGTTACCAGGCTAAACATGTAGTCATTACAGGAGGAGAGCCCTGTATGGTTGATTTAACACCTCTGTGTGATGCTTTTGAAGATATTGGCTACAGCACTCAAGTTGAAACTTCAGGTACCTTTGATATTTTAGTGTCAACTAAGTGCTGGGTAACGGTTTCACCTAAAATTAATATGCGTGGTGGTTATCCGATATTATCTAGTGCAATGGCCCGCGCAGATGAAATTAAACACCCTGTTGCAACAGAGCAACATGTCGATGATCTGAAAACATTATTGGCAGAACATGATATTGGCAATACGCCTATATACTTACAACCCATTAGCCAAAAAGATCGAGCAACACAATTGGCAATTGATACTTGTATTGCTAATAATTGGCGTTTATCAATACAGGTGCATAAATATATAGGAATAGAATAGTTATATTGCTGAGCTTTTTAACTTATGTCACGTAAGTATGTTAAATGGGTTAAAAAGCTTAGAAGCAATATTTTTAGCATCATGTTTTGATTTTATTGTGAGGTTACTTTATATAAAACTTTGGAACACGGTTAGATATTCTAGTCAGTAGCTCATAATTGTTGCTTTCAAGGTGTTCGGCGACAGTTTCAATCGTTAAGTTTTCACCCCATAATTCAACACTATCGCCAACCTTAACACCAACAACATTAGTAACATCAATGGTGATCATATCCATTGATACTCTTCCGGCAAGTGTTGCAATCTGTCCATTAATACAAACAGGCGTACCATTTTTCGCGTTTCTAGGATAACCGTCTGCGTACCCTATTGCGACAGTGGCTATTATTGATGGGCGTTTAGCTTGCCATGTTTCGCCATAACCAACAGACTCGCCAACTTTTAATTTTCTCAGCGCCATAATTGTAGATTTTAATGTCATCACCGGTGCTAATTTAACGGGTAAATCATTAACCGGTATTGGTGTTGCGCCATATAAAGCAAGTCCTAACCTATTATAGTCACCATGACTTTTCGGCCAGCTTAAAATACCAGCAGAGTTAGCTAAACTTTTTTTATAACCATGTTTTTCATTTACTTGTTCAAATTGTTGAATCTGTAATTGTGTTTTGGGATTGTCTAACTCATCAGCACTAGAAAAGTGAGTACATAGCACTAAGTTTTCTAATTGCTCTGGTGATAATTGAGTTAAAATACTATCAACATCATTTGGTTTTATACCTAAACGATTCATGCCTGTATCTACTTTTAGCCACAATTTACCAACATATGGTGTAGGAAACTGCTTTAACCAATCCATTTGCTCCGTAGAGTGAAGCATCAACCAAAAGTTTTGCTGTAAGGCTATTGAGAAATCTTGATATGACAAGGCACCTTCAATTACCAAAATAGGTAAGGTTATACCTGCATCGCGCAGTTGAATTGCTTCATCAATAAAAGCAACAGCAAAGGCTGGGACATGTGGGCTTAAGTATTTAGCTATTTCAATGGCACCATGGCCATATGCATTCGCCTTTATTACAGCTATCGTTTCACTTCTTGGTGCGAGGTTAGCAATATGTGTGTAGTTACTTAATAATGCGGGTAAGTTTACAGTGGCGTAAGTTTTTCTAGAATGGTTATTCATACAGTTTATTGATTCAAAGTATTCATCTGATAGGCATGGCCCTTTGCCTCAGTTTACCATGTTTATAAATTTTTGGGAGCATTAGCTAACGATTTAACAAGGAATTTTAGCTATAAATAGTCTTTGTTTAGTTTGATATTTATGGTATTGATGAGGCTTAATTATAGAGTTATTATCGAAACCAATATTACACATATTGGACTTAATCATGTTAACGCTTTTTATTTCTAAATATTGTTAGGCCTTTACTTTTTATTCATCTGTCTGCACGAGCAAGGATACATACTCTTTGACTGTAATGGGCTTAGAGAACCAATAACCTTGGAAATATTCACAGCCGTTATTTTTTAATTCAAGGTATTGTTTTTCTGTTTCTACTCCTTCTGCGATGACACTGAAGTTATAAAGTTTAGCAATTGATAAAATAACAAGAGACATGCCAATTAGTGGTGATGTGTTTTCCATATCGCCACTAACAAAGCTTCTATCTATTTTTAAATTATTGAGTGGGAATTTTTTTAGTTGGTTAAAGGATGTGTAGCCAGTACCAAAATCATCGAGTGATAGCTTAAATCCGATTCTTCTTAAATAAATAAGGGTGTCGATTGCTTGCAAGTCACTTTCTACTAAGCTGGTCTCAGTAATTTCAAGCTCAATAATTGTTGGGTCGAGATTATATTGGTTAAGGATTTTTTTAATACGCGGAATAAAGTCTTTATTATGAAGTTGTTTAGAGGAGATATTGATTGAATAAAATTCAATACTGGGAATTCTTAACATATCAGTGTTAGCAATTATTTTAAATGATTCATTAAGTACCCAATAATCGATTTGTTGAATTAATCCCGTGCTTTCAGCGATTGGAATAAATTTATCTGGACCATACTCTTTGAGTTCCTTCCTATCACATCTAAGCAATAATTCAGCACCAACAATGTTATTTTTGTTATGACGAAAAATAGGCATAAATACCATATGAAATTCGTTGTTATTCAGTGCTTTTGTTAGTTCTTGTGCTATATGTTTTTGCTCCTTAAATTGCTTGCTAATAGATTCATCAAAGACTTGTATACTATTATCTCCAAGCTGTTTTGCTTGTTTTAATGTTATATCCACGTTATCGATAATATTTTGAAATTTCCCTTTAAATCTATTGGCTCTAACAATCGCGATAGATGCAGAAATTTTAATGGGATTTTTAGCTATAATAGTTAATTCATTAACAGCTAGTTTTAATCTGTTAATGAAGGGCAATATATCAAACTCTTCAGGTAGGTTGGTTAAGCCTATCGCAAAGGAATCTCCTGAATATCGAGCAAAATAATAGGATTCGGCCGTCGTAAGTGTTATATCTTTTTCTATTATAGTGGATAATTTTTTAGAAAGTTGCTGAATTAATTCATCTCCCGTATCAAAACCTAAGGTGTCATTAATAATACGAAATTTATCAATATCTAAATTGATAGAAGTAATGCTCTTAATATCAGTGTTTAAATGACATTCATCTAGCCATTTATTATAGGAATGACGATTAGCTAAACCGGTCAAAGGATCTTTTTTGGCTTCTTCACCTACGGCGTCTTTTTGCTTTCTTGAATAATAAGCTGAATAAGCGGTAAAAATAATAGTTAAAATAAAAGACGTTAATAATTTGGCCGCTTTAAATGTTTCTTCATGTAATGTGGTTAATGCTAAATAAAATAATATCGAGGGAATAGCTATTAATAGAGCTGTTCTAATGGATGTAAGAAAAAACAGCCCAGTAATGGCTGGAAAGGCATAAACAATTCCATGTAATCCCATATAATAACAGGCAAATGCTATGGTTAAAAACATGGAGAAAATCATGCTGAATTTACAAAGAGTGCTAATGGTATTATCTTTAACTTTCAGAAGACTGGTTGCAAAAACAATTAACGTAAATAATAGGCTACTAGCTAAAACATAATTTTGATTCAGATAATGTACGGTAGCAAATATGGTGAGGGGAATAATGCAAAGTAAAAGGAATATTTTTGAGTGACGATTATATAATACCAACACTTGCTGAGACATTTAAAATAAATCCTTTTGAAAATAAAGAACATACAAGAGTAATTAAGATTATAGTGTGGCAATCATTTTCAATGCAAGCTTTTTGTGCTTTAAAGTAGGGTGGTTGAGGCGAAAATTGTTAGGTTAATCAATAAGACAAAGAAATATTATCCTAGTTTTATTGGGTTAATCTACCATGATGACTGATAAAAAAATATTTCCACTATTCTTGATAATAAGTCGATGAATCTTATGATAAGTACCAAAGAACAACCAATTGAAAGTTAAATTTTAAATTATTTTGGGGAGACATGATTGTGAATATAATGTTATCGATTAATTGAATGTTTATAAAATATAATTTTAATATAAAGGAACCTTAATAAGCTGATCAAAAGTCAGTTTTTACATGATATACTCAAGCAATTCCTTTTTGTTTACAGATAAATATTCATGCTACCTCGTATTGATCATCAAACACACCTTTCTCCTCTTTACGATAATTTTGTTCGTGCGTTAAAAGCTAAAAACTTCACGGGTGATATTAGTGCCAAATATAGTGCACGTCTTGCTGTTGCAACTGATAATAGTATATATCAGCAATTGCCCCAGTTAGTTATTAACCCCCGCACACAACAAGATATTATCTTATTGGCTAAAACGGCAAGTGAAGATAATTATAGCGATATAAAATTTAGTGCTAGAGGTGGTGGTACAGGAACCAATGGACAAAGTTTAACACCGGGTATCATTGTTGATTTATCTAAATATATTAATAAAGTATTAGAAATAAATATTGAAGAACGCTGGGTGAAAGTAGAGGCGGGTGTAGTAAAAGATCAATTAAATGATTATTTACGTCCACATGGTTTTTTCTTTGCACCCGATTTATCAACAAGTAACCGTGCCACTATCGGTGGAATGATTAATACTGATGCTTCTGGCCAAGGCTCATTAGTGTATGGTAAAACGTCTGATCATGTTTTAGCTTTAACTTCTGTGCTAGCAAATGGCGATGTACTTAATACTGAACCTATGACGATCACCCAAGCACAAGCGTTGGCAAAAGAAGAAACTAGTCATGGCAGAATAGTTCAACAGGTTCTCGCGTCTAGTGTTGATAACCGCGAGCTTATTCTGAAAAAATTCCCCCGTTTAAATCGATTTTTAACCGGTTATGATTTGGAAAATGTATTACAAGCTCAAGGTAGTGAAAATGAGGAACTGAATACATTTGATTTAAGCAGAATAATAACTGGCTCAGAGGGCTCATTAGCTTTTGTTTGTCAGGCTAAACTTAATATTACTCCTATTAGCCCCGCTAAAACGTTAATTAATATTAAATATGATAGTTTTGATTCTGCATTACGTCATTCACCTTTTTTAGTGAAGGCAAAAGCAACTTCAGTAGAGACTATCGACAGTAAAGTGTTAAACCTAGCTAAACAAGATATTGTTTGGCACAGCGTAAGTGACTTAATTACTGACGTGCCTAACAAAGTCATGGATGGTATTAATATTGTTGAATTTAATGGGACAAGCGTTGAAGACTTAGCTGAGCAGGTTGCCATTTTAACAGCTGGTTTAGATGAAACAATTGCCAATGAAGAAAATGGTAGTGCTTGTGGAGTGATTGGCTATCAAGTCACCTCTGATTTAAGTAGTATCAATAAGCTTTATGCTATGCGTAAAAAAGCGGTAGGACTTTTAGGTAATACAGATGGCAGGCAAAAACCGTTAGCTTTTGCAGAAGATACTGCGGTACCGCCTGAAAACTTAGCTGATTTCATTAGTGAATTTAGAGCGTTGCTTGATAGTTATAACTTGCATTACGGTATGTTTGGTCATGTAGATGCAGGTGTTTTACATGTACGTCCGGCACTTGATATGTGTGACCCAGAGCAAGAAAAGTTACTGAGAACTTTGTCTGACAAGGTGGTAGAATTAACGGCTAAATATGGCGGGTTAATGTGGGGGGAACATGGTAAAGGCTATCGTAGTGAATATGGCCCTGAGTTTTTTGGCGAGGAATTATTCGCTGAATTAAGGAAAATCAAAGCCGCATTTGATCCACTCAATAAAATGAATCCAGGTAAGATATGTACCCCGATTGATTCAAGCGAACAATTAGTCAGTGTTGATGATACTAAACGTGGTTTTTTTGATCGACAGATTCCTATTACGGTAAAAGATTCATATAGTGCTGCCTTAGATTGCAATGGTAACGGTTTATGTTTTAACTATGATGTTAATAGTCCTATGTGTCCATCAAGCAAGGTAATTAAGGACAGACGTCACTCACCTAAAGGCCGTGCTGGTTTAATGCGTGAATGGTTAAGGTTACTAGAGAAGCAAGGTGTTGATATATTAGCACTAGAAACACAAGTAAATCATTGGTCAGTTAAAAAATTACTAGACACGACTATTACTAAATTCAAGCTTACTTTTTTTGAAAAAGAAGAGAATAAAAATGACTTCTCTCATGAAGTTATGGAAGCAATGCAAGGGTGTTTAGCGTGTAAGGCTTGTGCTAGCCAGTGTCCAATAAAGGTTGATGTGCCAGATTTTAGAAGCAGGTTTATCAACATTTATCACTCACGCTATCCTAGACCACTAAAAGATCATCTTGTCGCTAATGTAGAAATATTAGCACCATTAATGGCTAAAGCGCCAAAGTTGATGAATAGTATTTTAAGTTTGAATGCTTATGATAAGTTATCTGAAAAAACTATTGGTTACGTGAACACTCCATTATTAAGTGTTCCTACATTAAAAAAACAGGTCAAAAAAGCGGGTTATTCAGGGTTTGATTTAAATAAATTACAAGGTTTAACGAACCTACAACGTAAGGGTTACGTATTAATTGTACAAGATCCCTTTACATCTTTCTATGACGCTAAAACTGTCGAAAGTATGATGGCGTTAATAAAAGCGTTAGGTTTAGAGCCTATTTTATTACCGTTTAAACCAAACGGTAAGGCGCAACATGTGAAAGGGTTTTTAGCTCGCTTTGCCAAAACAGCTCAATCATCGAGTGATTTTTTAAATCAATTAACTCAACTGAATATACCCATGTTAGGTATGGATGCGTCAATGGTGCTCTGTTATCGCGATGAATACGCAAAAATTTTGGGTGATAAACGCGGTGACTTTAAAGTATTGCTCGCCCATGAATGGCTGTTGTCGTTTATTGAACAAGATGAAAAATTCAAAAGCATTGCAGATAAAAATCAGCAAGCGTTTAAATTATTTACTCACTGTACTGAGAAGACCGCTTTAGTGAATAGTGAAAATGAATGGACAAATATTTTTAACCATTTTGGTTTGAATTTAGAAAAAGTGACTGTCGGATGTTGTGGTATGGCCGGTACCTATGGACATGAAAAGTCTAATTTAGATAACTCTAAAGAATTATTTAATCTAAGTTGGCAGCCTAAGTTAGCTGAGTTAGAGCAAACACAAATTTTGGCTACAGGTTTTTCTTGTCGGTCACAGGTGAAACGTTTAACAGCACTCAAAGCAAAACATCCTGTAGAGGCGTTATTAGCTAAATTACAATAACAAAACACTAAATAACCATTTTATTTGAGGCAACTATGTCAGATAAAAAACTTATTTTATTATTGAAAATATCTATTTGTATTGGTTTGTGCTTGTTAATTTTAGGTATATATTTACATAATTATAGTGATTATATGGAGTCTTTAGGCGTTACAGGCATCATTATTAGTGCGGTCTGTATTGCGTTGGGTTTAGTTTTTTCTTTGCCGACAAAAATGTATTTAACTTTTATACTTGTTAAGCGAGAAACAGAAGATCCTCCCCAAAATCATAAATTGAAATAAAGCCAACTTTTATAAAAAACCACCTTCGATAGACGGTGGTTTTTTTATGTCTGAATCTTGATCTATATCAAGCCCTAAGCTTAACTATGATATTAAAGTACACATTATAATTTGATTTTAATTATAGATTATCGAGTACGATATGAGCCTAACAACACTTCACAAACAACAAAAAAAATATGAGCGTAACACTTTTATTTTTCTTACTATTTTCCTTGCTCCCATTTTATCTGTTTGCATCGTTGCCGGTTTTGGCTTTGCCATATGGATAAGCCAAATGTTTATTTTTGGTCCTCCTGGATCTTAATACCTTGTCTACTTCAACATCAAAAGCCAATAAACGTGTTGATAATCCAGCGAGAAGGCGACTTTTACGTGGTCGGATACACACAAAACAAGTATTACGTTTGCCTTGGGTAGTGAATGAATCTGTATTTACTTCGGGTTGTACACAGTGTCAAGACTGTATAAATAGTTGTGAAACCAAGATCATTACTAAAGATGAAGAGGGTTTTCCAACCGTAGATTTTAGTTTAGGTGAATGTTCTTTTTGTAATAAGTGTATTGATGCTTGTGAGCAACCGCTTTTCTCTGGCGATTTTATTGATAATGAAAATACCAAGGATAAGATTGCTCAAAATAACAAACCTTGGCCAGTTAACATAGATATTAGTGATAAGTGTTTAGCTAAGAATAGCATTTATTGTCAAAGTTGCCGTGAGGAGTGTGAAACGAGTGCTATTAAATTTCATTACCTTAATTCCAGTATTCCTGAGCCAAGTATAAATGATGTTGATTGTACTCAATGTGGTGCTTGCATCAGTAAATGTCCACAAGATGCTATTTCCTTTATATTCGAGCCAAAAGCAAACTAATCTTTAGCTGTATTTACATTAAACAAGCGGTATTTAAAAAATTATATGACGAAAAATAATGAAAGTAGAACAGATGAATATCATGTGGCAAGTTTCGTCGCTTATCCTATTTTTGAGCAGTTAATCGAGGTGCAAAAAGCAATAACAAGGGTAGATGGTACTGAAATTCATGCAACCAGTGCAGAAGGTAAAATTGTTTTTACAATAGAGGGGCATAGTTATAAGGATATTGGCAACAAAATGGATACGATAAGAAATCATAAAGGCGTTATTAATTTATCACCTGTTTATCATCAGATTTTAGATGAAAGTACTGATAGTGAAAATAATTAAAGCAGCATAACAACGATAAAATTGAATGAAACATTTTAAAACGACATTAAATAAAGTGGGGAAGGTGACAAAATGATTAATCGCCGAGAATTTATTAAAGCCAACGCTATTGCCGCAGCGGCTGCTGTTGCAGGGGTGTCTGTGCCTTCTTTAGCATCAAACTTAATTACAAGTTCAGATATTACTAAACTCAAATGGGACAAAGCACCTTGTCGATTTTGTGGTACAGGTTGCAGTGTAAATGTAGGGGTCATGGATGGTAAAGTTGTTGCCACTCATGGCGATATTAAGTCTCCTGTCAATAAAGGCCTTAACTGTGTTAAAGGCTACTTTCTATCTAAAATTATGTATGGGAAAGATAGGCTGACTCAACCATTATTACGCATGACTAATGGTAAGTACGATAAACAAGGCGAGTTTGCACCAGTATCATGGGATAAAGCATTCGATGTGATGGCTGAAAAAGCAAAAGCAACATTGAATAAAAGTGGTCCTGAAGCTGTTGGTATGTTTGGCTCAGGTCAATGGACAGTGCAAGAAGGTTACGCTGCGGTAAAATTAATGAAAGCAGGGTTTCGTACTAATAATATTGATCCTAATGCACGTCATTGTATGGCTTCTGCCGTTGGTGGTTTTATGCGAACTTTTGGCATTGATGAGCCTATGGGATGTTATGACGATTTAGAAGCCGCGGATGCGTTTGTCTTATGGGGTTCAAATATGGCTGAAATGCATCCTATTTTATGGACGCGTTTAACGGATCGTCGTTTAAGTGCGCCTCATGTAAAAGTGGCAGTATTATCAACTTTTGAGCACAGAAGCTTCGATTTAGCGGATAACGGGATGGTTTTCACACCACAAACTGATTTAGCTATTTTGAATTTTATTGCTAACTATATTATTCAAACTGATCGCGTGAATAAAGACTTTGTTAATAAACATACTAATTTCAGATTAGGTGAAACAGATATTGGCTATGGTTTACGCCCTGAACATCCGTTAGAGCAAGTGGCGAAAAATAATGGTAAAACAGCAGGTAGCTCTACCGAAATAGATTTTGATACTTATGCTAAATTTGTTAGCACATATACGGCTGAATATACCGCTAAATTATCAGGGGTACCAGTACATAAACTTGAAGCATTAGCTGAACTTTATGCCGATCCTAAAATTAAAGTCACTTCTTTTTGGACTATGGGATTTAATCAGCATACACGCGGTGTCTGGGCGAACAACCTCGCTTATAATATTCACTTATTAACAGGGAAAATTTCAACACCAGGTAATAGTCCGTTTTCATTAACAGGCCAACCTTCAGCGTGTGGTACTGCACGTGAAGTTGGTACTTTTTCGCATCGTTTACCTGCTGACTTGGTTGTTACTAACCCTAAACATCGGGCTACAGCCGAAAAAATATGGAATTTACCTTCGGGTACTGTGCCGGCTAAACCAGGGTATCATGCTGCATTGCAAAACCGCATGTTAAAAGACGGTAAGTTAAATTTTTACTGGGTACAATGTAATAATAATATGCAGGCTGCAGCTAATATTAATGAAGAAGCTTATCCTGGTTACCGTAATCCCGAAAACTTTATTGTTGTCTCTGACCCTTACCCCACAGTAACAGCACAAGCTGCAGATCTAATTTTACCTACAGCCATGTGGGTAGAAAAAGAGGGCGTTTATGGTAATGCTGAACGTCGTACGCAATCTTGGTATCAAATGGTGGAAGCGCCAACAGGGGCTAAATCTGATCTATGGCAATTAGTTGAATTTTCAAAACGCTTCAAAGTTGAAGATGTTTGGCCTGAAGAGCTAATTGCTAAGAAACCAGACGTTCGTGGTAAAACATTATTTGATGTGCTTTATAAAGATGCTTCTGTAGGTAATTTCTCATTGGATGAAATACCAAAAGATCGGTTAAATCATGAATCTCGTGATTTCGGTTTTTATATCCAAAAAGGTTTATTTGAAGAATATGCCAGTTTTGGTCGCGGTCATGGACATGATTTAGCACCGTACGACAGATATCATCAAGAACGTGGTTTACGTTGGCCAGTAGTGAATGGTAAAGAAACACAATGGCGTTTCAAGGAAGGCTCAGATCCTTATGTTAAACCAGGCAGTGGCTGGGATTTCTATGGTCACAAAGATGGTCGGGCGATTATTTTCGCTTTACCTTATGAGCCACCAGCAGAGTCACCAGACGATGAATATGATTTATGGTTATCAACTGGTCGTGTATTAGAACATTGGCATTCTGGCTCAATGACTCAACGAGTACCAGAGCTTTACAAATCTATGCCTGATGCGCTTGTTTACATGCACCCTGATGATGCTAAAGCTCGTAATATGCGTCGTGGTGATTTAGTAAAACTGATTTCTCGACGCGGTGAAGTACAAACTCGCGTTGAAACCAGAGGCCGTAATAAACCTCCTATTGGTTTAGTATATATGCCTTGGTTTGATGCAAGCCGTTTAGTCAATAAAGTTACGCTAGATGCAACTGACCCGTTGTCAAAACAAACGGATTATAAAAAATGCGCAATAAAAATAGTGAAAGTTTAGGATCGTGATATGAAAAATTTAAATATTAAATCAGCTATTACTAACCTTTTAGCTGTTTCTTTACTGACAGTGATTTCTATTAGCTTTACGGTGGTTGCTGCAGATAAATTAGAAATAAATACAGTGGCAACGCTACGTGATCATACTGAAATTGACACGCAAAAAGAACCAAATAGAATTTATAAGGTGGTTAATAAGGATATAAAACAAGGTCGGAATTATCCTATGCAGCCACCTATTATTCCACATACTATTCGTGGTTATGAAGTAAATAGAAATAACAATAAATGTATGTCTTGTCATTCTCGTCATCGTACTGAAAAGTCTCAAGCACCTATGGTAAGCGTGACACATTATATGGATCGTGACGGTAACTTTTTAGCCGATGTATCGCCACGTCGTTATTTTTGTAACCAGTGCCATGTGATTCAATTAGATGCTGAACCATTAATAGAAAATAGCTTTATTGATATGAATAGTTTAATGAAGAGTAAAACTGTTAATACCGATCAGCATTAGGAGCTATTATGAAAAATATACTATTAATTGGTTGGCGAACATTAACAAAACCTAGTGCTTATTATAGCCTTGGTGTTTTAGTCATTGGTGGTTTTATTGCCGGTATCATTTTTTGGGGTGGTTTTAATACTGCTTTAGAGGCAACTAATACAGAAGAATTTTGTATTTCATGTCATGAAATGGAAAATAATGTTTATGAAGAGCTAAAAACAACCATCCACTTTACAAACCGTTCAGGTGTTCGGGCTACTTGCCCTGATTGTCATGTGCCTCACAAGTGGACAGATAAAATAGCACGTAAAATGCAAGCATCGAAAGAAGTATGGGGCACTATTTTTGGCACCATTAATACACGTGAAAAATTCTTAGATCACCGCAAACGGTTAGCTCAAAATGAATGGACACGCTTAAAAGCTAATGACTCTTTAGAATGTCGTAATTGTCATAATTTTGATTATATGGATTTTACTGAGCAAAGTGAACGTGCTGCTTATCAACATTCAACTGCATTAGCTGCCGGTGAAAAAACGTGTATTGATTGTCATAAAGGTATTGCACATCAATTACCAGATATGAAAGATGTGGAAGGTTGGTAGTATATTGTAAAAATGATTGTGAATTGTTATTAATGCATTTTTATTAATTTAATACTTAGCAAATATTAATCAATTAAAGCCAGTGCAGGTCACTGGTTTTTTTATATCCTCATTTTTTAACATTAATAGCGTTAAATCATGTTTATTTCTTACTTCAACGCCTCTTTAAACTAAATAAAAGCAGTTTATCCTACATAATCATAGACTCATATCATCTTAAGGTGGCATGGTTATAGAGTTTAATGTAAAATTGACCTCATTTTTTAAGTCTATTTATTGAACGGCAATTTTGCCTTTTCACAAAGGCTGTTTTAGTCCCGTTTTAGAGGAAATCATGAGTTTAGACACCACCACCATAGATGATATTGTCGTTCAGGCAGAAAAGGCGATTAGTGAAGCAATCGATCCTAATGCACTAGATCAAGTGCGCGTTAACTTTTTAGGTAAAAAAGGTTTATTTACAGAGCAAATGAAAGGCTTAGGTAAACTACCTAAAGAAGAAAAGCCTAAAATGGGTCAAGTAATAAACATTGCCAAGCAAAAAGTACAAAAATTATTAACTGAGCGAGGGGAATTATTACGTGCAGAAGAAATTTCTCAAAAGCTTGCCGCAGAATCTATTGATGTAACCCTACCTGGACGAGGCCCACAACTTGGTGGTTTGCATCCTGTTACTCGTACTATCAATCGTATTGAAAGCTTTTTTGGTGATTTAGGTTTTGAAGTTAAAGCTGGGCCTGAAGTTGAAGATGATTATCATAACTTTGATGCATTAAATATTCCTGAGCATCATCCTGCCCGTCAAGATCATGATACTTTTTATTTCAATCCTAAATTAGTGCTACGTACGCAGACTTCAGGTGTTCAAATTCGTACGATGGAGGTCGAAAAGCCACCATTACGTATTATTTCTCCGGGTAAAGTATATCGTAACGATTATGATCAAACGCATACGCCAATGTTTCATCAAGTCGAAGGCTTAATGGTTGATAAAGATGTTAGCTTTACTCACCTTAAAGGGATTTTGCATGACTTCTTACACCATTTCTTTGAAGAAGAAGTGGAAATTCGTTTCCGACCATCATATTTCCCATTTACTGAACCTTCAGCTGAAGTAGACATTATGGGTAAAAATGGTAAATGGTTAGAAGTACTTGGATGCGGAATGGTACATCCTAATGTGCTTAAAAGTGTCGGTATAGATCCTGAAGTTTACACCGGCTTTGCATTTGGTATGGGCGTTGAACGCTTAACAATGCTTCGTTATGGCGTAAATGATTTACGTGCATTCTTTGAAAACGATCTTCGCTTCTTAAAACAGTTCAAGTAGGAAACCCCAAATGAAATTTAGTGAATCTTGGTTACGTGAGTGGGTAAATCCTGCACTTTCATCTGATGAATTAGCTCATCAAATTACTATGGCTGGTCTTGAAGTAGACGGAGTCGATCCTGTTGCGGGCGAATTTACCAATGTTATTATTGGTGAAGTGGTTGAATGCGGACCGCACCCTGATGCAGATAAACTGCAAGTAACAAAAATAAGCCTTGGCGACTATAGCTCTACTACCGTAGAAAAAGGTGAATTGGTTAGTATTGTTTGTGGTGCTAAAAATTGCCGCACCGGTCTTAAAGTTGCGGTTGCGACCGTTGGTGCAGTATTACCGGGTAATTTTAAAATTAAAAAGGCTAAATTACGTGGCGTACCTTCATTTGGTATGTTGTGTAGCGAATCTGAAATAGGTTTAAGTGATAGCTCTGATGGTATTATGGAGCTAGCGCAAGATGCTCCTGTAGGTACCTGTTTACGCGAATATTTAGATCTAGACGATGTTACTATCGATGTTGATTTAACGGCTAACCGTGGCGACTGCTTAGGCATAAAAGGCTTAGCTCGCGAAGTTGGCGTGCTTAATTCAAAAGAAGTTACTGAAGTTGAAATTAATGCTGTTACGCCAACAATTGATGATGCTCTTGATATTACAATTGAAGAAGGTGCTGCATGTCCTCGTTATTTAGGTCGTGTGATTAAAGGCATTAACCCTGCGGCACAAACACCATTATGGATGGTAGAAAAATTACGTCGTTGTGGAACACGTTCAATTGACCCTGTCGTTGATGTAACTAATTATGTGTTGTTAGAACTTGGGCATCCTATGCATGCTTTTGATTTAGCAAAGATTGACGGCGGCATAAAAGTACGCTTTGCCAATAAAGCAGAAAAATTAACATTATTAGATGAAAATGAAGTAACACTTAAAGAAAAAACGTTGGTTATAGCTGATAGTGCTGCTGATAGTAAAGCATTAGCAATCGCTGGTATTTTTGGCGGTCTTAATTCTGGGGTCACTACACAAACAACTGATATTTTCTTAGAAAGTGCATTTTTTGCTCCACTTGCTATTTTAGGCAAAGCTCGCCAATACGGTTTACATACTGATGCATCACATCGCTATGAACGTGGAATAGACCCAACATTACAAAATGATGCGATGGAACGTGCTACACAATTGTTATTAGATATTGTTGGTGGTCAGGCAGGGCCTATTGTTGAAGCGAAATCAGACAGTCACATCCCGCAAACTAAACATGTTTCTTTAAGACGTACAAAGTTAGATAGTCGTATTGGCCATCATATTGAAGACGCTAAAGTAACTGAAATTTTAACTCGTCTTGGCTTTACTGTAAGTGTTGAAGGCGAGGGCAGTGCAACACAATGGCAAGTTGTTGTGCCTGCTTACCGTTTTGATATAAAAATCGAAGTAGATTTAATTGAAGAAGTTGCTCGTATTTATGGCTATAACAATATTCCTAATATTGCACCAAAAGCTAGTTTAAAAATGGTCAATAAAAAAGAAGCGAATATTGATTTAGCCAAATTAAAAAATACATTAGTGAATCGTGATTACCAAGAAGCGATAACATACAGTTTTGTTGATCCTAAAGTACAATCGTTAATTCATCCTGATCAAGAAGTGATGACTCTACCTCATCCAATATCGTCTGAAATGTCGGTTATGCGTTTAAGCTTATGGACAGGCTTATTGCAATCGGTTGCTTATAATCAAAACCGTCAGCAAAGTAGAGTACGTTTATTTGAAGCAGGTCTACGTTTTGTACCTGATGAAAGTGCTGAAAACGGTGTTCGTCAACAACATATGATTGCTGGTGTTATTAGTGGTAATTGTGCAGATGAACATTGGAGTGTAGAGAAAGCGGCTACAGATTTCTATGATATAAAAGGTGATGTTGAAGCTCTGCTTTCACTCACGTGCGATGCTACATCATATGAGTTTTCTAAAGCAGAAATTAGTGCACTACATCCAGGGCAAACTGCTGAAATCACTAAAAATGGTCAATTAGTTGGTTATGTTGGTGCTTTACATCCTGAATTAGAACGAAAATTAGGATTGAATGGCCGTACATTAATTTTTGAATTATTATTACCTGAAATTTTAGCTCAAAAAATACCTGAAGCCTGTGATATATCTCGCTTTCCGGCCAATAGACGTGACCTTGCTGTTGTAGTGAAAGACGATATTGATGCAAAAAAAGTGTTACAACTTATTGAAAAGGTTGGCGGAAGTCTTCTAATTGATCTAAACTTATTTGATGTATACAAAGGTCAAGGTATAGACGATGGTTTTAAAAGTCTTGCCATTGCCTTAGTATTACAAGATACAAACAAAACGCTTGAAGATAAAGACATCACAGATGTTATTGATCGAGTCGTTGATTCTTTACAAACAGAGTTGAAAGCATCACTGAGGGACTAAGCAATGGCGCTTACTAAAGCAGAAGTAGCAGAACATTTATTTGAGAAAGTTGGGCTTAGCAAGCGCGACGCAAAAGATATGGTTGAAATGTTTTTTGAGGATATTCGCGAAACCTTAGAAAGTGGCGAACAAGTCAAACTTTCTGGTTTTGGGAATTTTGACTTACGTCAAAAAAGCGAACGTCCAGGCCGAAATCCTAAAACAGGAGAAGATATTCCTATTTCTGCTCGTAAAGTTGTGACTTTTCGACCGGGTCAAAAATTAAAGAGCCGTGTTGAAGATGGCAATAGTGATTAAATACCTTTAGTTCAATATCTGTATTAGCTCAGATCTAACATACTCAGTCCCTTACTCTAGGGCTTATATTATGTTAGATTTGAGTTAGATATTTTACTTTTATCTCTATCAAAGTAGTTTTTGTTGTTTGCTTTATACATCTACTTCTTTGAATGCCACAATATAGTACCCATCAATTAACGCACTTTTTAATTCGGTATGAATTTTAAAGCGTTTTACCCCATGATATTTTGTCATAACATTTACAGTCATCATGGCGAAACTTTTATCACTAACGCCTGCAGATTCTATATATAGTTCCCATAAATTTTCAACCGTTTTTTGGTAATTAGGATCTGGATATGCTTTTTTCCACCAGTGCTCTTTATCTGGAATATCCTCTAAATTCCAACCTATAGCACTGTCAAAGCTACTATTTACATAAACTATAGGGTGGTTAAGGGTGCTATCTTCAAGTGCCAAAACAGCTATAGGTATTGGCAACATATCTAAAAACTTAGTAGGAATTGATGTGAGATCAGACAATTTAGCACCTTGATGTTAAGAAATATAAGAAAGGTATTTAGTTTTATGCTTAGTTAATTATAGTCATTGATTAATTTAACGGTTAATTATTTCAGCGGTTAATTGTTTAAGTGCCTTTTAATTGATTATTTTACTTTAGTTCATAAAAGAGCAAGATTAATTTCGTGTTAATAGTGAGTCTATTACAAGTAAACTTAGCAATGAAGACAGGAAAAATGGCTGCTAGAGAAGTATTTTTTAAGCCGAACTCAGCTTAATTACTTTTATTTTAAAGCGTTGCAACAGTCGTTTGTTACAACGCTTATATGTCGTGTTATTATACGATTTTTAAGGCGGTTAGCTCACTTGAGTCAAAATCATCAACACTTATAATGGCTTTTCTTCCTTGCTCAGCTTTGATCAATAATTGTGCTTCGGTTTCGGTGATGGCATTGGCAGCTAAGCCTAATTTAGCAGCATTATCTAATTGATAAAAAGGTAATTTTTTATCAATAGCATCACATACTTTTTTAAATATAGGCTCGCAAGCAATAATATCTTCTAACGTTTGCTCTAATAAACCATAAACATTTTTACCATCTCTGGTCAGATATTGCCATTTACCTAATCTATCCCTTGCAGGACTCGGTGTTTGTAATAAATTTGCAACTTGGTGGTCTAAATTATCTGATGGTTTAGTTAGCCAAGTACCGAAAGGGAATATTACAGCCCTTAACGTACGTGCAAGCCAGCGATTCGGGAAGTTGCTTAACAGAGCATCTATGGCTTCTTGTATATTATATAAAGAATCTTCTACAGCCCACTGTAATAATGGTAAATCATCTTCTTGTCTGCCTTCATCATTAAAGCGTTTCAGACAAGCACTTGCTAGATACAGGTTACTTAACACGTCGCCTAAACGCGCTGATATACGCTCTTTACGTTTTAAATCAGCACCTAATGCCAACATAGAAACATCGCTAAGCATAGCTAAATTGGCGCTAAAGCGGGTTAACAGTTGATAATAGCGTTTACTTTTATCGTTAAAAGGTGCAGCTAATAAACGAGCGCCAGTAAGAGAACACCATAAACTTCGACTGATATTACTTATGCTAAACCCAATATGCCCAAATAATGCGTGATCAAAGTCATCTAACGCTTTTTCTGGGTTACTTTCATTTGCCGCTTGTAACTCGGCTAAAACATAAGGATGACAACGTATAGCGCCTTGTCCATATATAATTAAGCTACGCGTGAGAATGTTTGCACCTTCAACAGTTATTGCTATTGGTGCACCTTGGTAACCTCTAGCAAGATAGTTGTTAGGGCCCATACATATGCCTTTACCACCATGTATATCCATGGCATCAATGATCGATGAGCGCATTTTTTCTGTTAAATGGTACTTGGAAATAGCAGAAATAACAGAAGGTTTTTCACCAAGATCTATTGCGCCGGTTGATAATGTTGTAACAGCATCCATTAAGTAGGCATTACCACCAATTCTAGCAAGAGGCTCTTCTACACCTTCCATTTTACCTATAGGCAATTTAAATTGTCGGCGAATTCTACTATAAGCACCAGTAGCTAGCGCAGCAGTTTTTATTCCGCCAGCACTATTTGAAGGCAATGTGATTGCACGACCAACAGATAAACACTCAACCAACATACGCCAGCCGTGGCCAGCCATTTCACTGCCGCCAATAATATAATCAAGAGGCACGAACACATCCTTACCTTGAGTTGGACCATTTTGAAATGGTACATTAAGCGGGAAGTGTCTACGGCCTATTGTGATACCGTCTATATTTGTAGGAATTAGTGCACAAGTAATGCCTAATTCTTTGGTCTCGCCGAGTAAGCCATCAGGGTCTTCAAGTTTAAATGCTAGTCCTAGTACTGTGGCAACAGGTGCAAGCGTAATATAACGCTTGTCCCAATTTAGTTTTATTCCCAATACTTCTTTATCTTCAAATACTTGCCTACAAATGATACCCGTATCTGGTATTGCGCCTGCATCAGAGCCTGCTTCTGGCCCTGTTAATGCAAAACAAGGAATCTCTTCACCGGTAGCTAAACGTGGTAAGTAATAATCTTGCTGTTCTTTAGTACCATATTCTTGTAATAACTCTCCTGGGCCAAGAGAGTTTGGTACGCCAACAGTACTCGCAAGAACAGAGCTTACTCCTGTTAATTTTTGTAATACTCTTGATTGAGCAAAAGCAGAAAATTCAAGGCCTCCATACTTTTTCTTGATAATCATGGCAAAAAACTTGTTATCTTTTAAGAACTGCCAAACCTCTGGTGATAAATCTGCGATTTCATGGGTAGTTTGCCAATCATTAACCATGCCACAAACTTCTTCTACAGGGCCTTCTAAGAAGGCTTTTTCTTGGGCACTAAGTCGAGGTTGAGGATAATTATGTAATCTTGACCAATTTGGATTACCTCGAAACAGTTCAGCTTCAAACCAAGTAGTGCCTGCATCTATAGCTTCTTGCTCTGTTTCAGACATTTGTGGCATTATTTTTTTAAATAATGTTAATAACGGCATACTAATAAATTGTTGACGAATATTATCAATATTGAGGGGGAGGGCGATCACGGCAAAAAGTAACCAAGATACAAAACCAATAATATCGAATAAAGTGCCAACAACCATTAACCCCATAAATGCGAAAGTAAATGATGATAGCGAAGCTCGCGAATAGCTCATAAACCAAGTAAGTGAAAGAGCTAAAATTAACCAAAGTAAAATATCCACAAAATATCCTTGTTTTTGTTACATTGAATAAAAGTAATTGTATAATCTATATATAGATTATATTAACAAGATAACCAAGTATTTGTTTGGGTTATCTAGCTTTTATTTTACTTTGCAATTTTATTTCATTTGATTCTCTTTAAGGTTAATTATGTGTGAACTTTTAGCTATGTCGGCTAATGTCCCAACAGATATTTGTTTTAGTTTTAGTGGTTTAATGCAACGAGGTGGAAATACAGGCCCACACAAAGATGGTTGGGGGATCACATTTTATGAAGGTAAAGGTTGTCGAAGCTTTAAAGATCCACAACCAAGTGCACATTCACCTATTGCCGAGTTGGTAACAAGGTACCCGATGAAAAGTGAATCTGTTGTATGTCATATTAGGCAAGCTAATTCAGGTGGCGTTTGTTTAGAAAACACTCATCCTTTTATTAGACAAATGTGGGGAAAAAATTGGACATATGCACATAATGGTCAATTAAAGGATTTTCAAAAATCATTACCTATTAAATGGCACTTACCTATTGGTACTACCGATAGTGAGCATGCTTTTTGTTGGATTCTAGATCAGCTTCATTTTAAGTTTGCCGAGCAAGAGCCTTCAGCCGTAGTATTATTTGAGTTTATTGCAACATTAACCAGTAAAATTGACAACCTTGGTGTTGCTAATATCATTATCAGCGATGGCGAGTGTTTGTTTGCTTATTGTTCTAATAATTTACATTGGATAACGCGTCGAGCTCCTTTTGGAAAAGCAAGTTTGATTGACGCTGAAATGGCTGTTGATTTCCATCAGGAAACGACAGATAAAGATATTGTGACTGTGATTGCAACCCAACCTCTGACTGATGATGAAACTTGGCATAAAATGAGTGCCGGTGATTGGCACTTATTTCGGTTAGGTGAATCAATATCGTGTAGTAAAAAAGAATAATCAAATGAGAGCGGTAATAATTCAAACTCTAATAGCTAGCTGATGCAGCACACTTGATAGGATGATAAATAGAGTTATCATCTTCTCGCTATTTCACTATGCCTTTTTCTGTTTTCACATTTAACGTATAGCCTGATAGCTGGGCTTCAAACTGTTCGTTTCCTGCTTTAGTTTGGTATAACTTTACTAATAAGTAATCGAGTTCAGGGGCAAACCAAGCATAAGTAATACGTTCTATATCTTTGATTTCTCGTTTGAAACGTACAGTTTTGATCAAACCGTAGGGAAGAATCAATTCCTCTTCGCCATCATATTCATAGATATAATCTTTAATTGATCCGGCAGTATTAATCACCGAGTAAGTATAGGTTTTTTGGTTAGCATCAGCTATAAGGTTTAATCGGTGTTGAAGGTGATAGCTGAGTTTATCTTGTAGATTATTAGAAAAATCTACTGTATGCGTTCTTTTACGTTGAAGATCCTCTGCTTGATTTTCTGCTGCATTGAAAAGCCATTCGTAATGTTTATCTTTACCTGTACCTTCTCTACTATATTTATAATGCAGAGGTGTTACTTGATTATCATTAATTGTTAGAATTGAGGTTTCACTGCGTGTTTGTGAAAAAATAAGCCATTCAACATAAGTTTTATAGTGGTAGTCTATGCTGCCATCAGTTTGATAACTTAATGCTCTAACGGCGGTGCCGACTGGGTTGGCTTTATGAAATACAGTATATTCAGCTGTAAATTCAGGAATAATATTTTTATATTGGTTATTTTCTTGATTGTGAGTTATTACTTCCTCAGCAGTATTGGCAAAGCTAGTAGTTGATATAAAAATGAGTATAAAGGCAGGTAAAAAAAAGAAAGAGTGTTGTATTGGCACGGTTTATCCTGAAAAAGTATAAAGGTAAAAATTAACTACCTTTATACTAACAGTTTATTCGTCGTTCGCATAACCTGAAATTGGGAGAATATTATTATCTAATATTGCTACTTCACTTTTATCTTTAGTTTCCATTCTTAAACGATTTTGACATAACCATTTCACAACTAAAGGATAAATTCTATGTTCTTGTTCATGCACACGAGCAGCTAAGTCATCGCTAGTATCCCCATCAAATACAGGCACTTTAGCTTGTAATATAACAGGACCACCATCCAACGTTTCAGTAACAAAATGTACACTTACACCGTGTTCTTTATCACCAGCATCAATGGCACGTTGATGCGTATGCAAACCTTGATACTTAGGTAATAAAGAAGGGTGAATATTGATTAACTTTCCTTGATAATATTTAACAAAAGCAGGGGTTAATATACGCATAAAACCTGCAAGTACAATAATATCAGGAGCGAACAGATCTATTTGGGTAATAAGAGCTTGGTCGTAATCTTCTCGGCTCTCAAATTTTTGATGTGAAAGCGCGACAGTTTCAATGCCAGCATCTTTGGCACGAGTTAGGCCATAAGCATCAAGTTTATTTGAAATCACACCAACAACTGAGCCGGGGTAATCAGTTAATTTACAAGCATCGATGATTGCTTGTAAATTACTACCTTGGCCTGAAATAAGCACAACTATTCGGCTAGACATTTGCTTTCCTTATAATATTCACGATTAGATTTGTATCTAACTTAAGAAAAAACAACCTGTTCTTCACCGTCGGCTTTGTCAGCTATTGAGCCAATATGCCAAGCTTTTTCGCCGTGAGCAGTTAAAACTTCAATGCTTTGTTCAACTTTATCTTGAGGTACAACGATAATCATACCCACACCACAATTAAAGGTACGGTACATTTCGTGTTCGGTGATATTACCATTCTCTTTTAACCAATTAAAAATTTCAGGCCACTGCCAGCTTTCACCATTAATTACTGCTTGAGCTGTTGCAGGTAAAACACGTGGAATGTTCTCCCAAAATCCACCACCCGTAATATGTGAAAGCGCATGAACATCAACTTCTTTAAGTAATGCTAATACAGACTTAACATAAATTTTTGTTGGTTCGAGTAAATGTTCGCTAATCGCTTTTCCGTTAAGTAATTCACTTGTATCAGTATTATTAACTTCTAATACTTTACGAATTAATGAAAAACCATTCGAATGAGGGCCTGAGGCACCTAACGCTATTAATTGATCACCCGCAGCTACTTTACTACCATCAAGTAAGCGTGATTTTTCCGCAACACCAACACAAAAACCGGCAATATCGTAATCACCTTGATGGTACATGCCCGGCATTTCAGCTGTTTCACCACCAACTAAAGCACAACCTGCTTGAATACAACCTTCAGCGATACCTTCCACTACCGATGACGCAACTGCAACATCAAGTTTTGCTGTAGCATAGTAATCAAGGAAGAATAGAGGCTCAGCACCTTGTACAATTAAGTCATTAACACACATAGCAACCAAATCGATACCCACAGTATCATGTTTTGCTAGATCAATGGCTAAACGTAATTTGGTTCCTACGCCATCTGTACCTGCAACTAACACAGGCTCTTTATAGCCAGTAGGTAATTGGCAAACACTACCAAAACCACCTAAACCACCCATAACTTCAGGGCGATTAGTACGTTTTACTGCACCTTTAATGTTTTCAACAAGGGCATTACCAGCGTCAATATCAACACCAGCATCTTTATAACTTAAAGATTGTTTTTGTTCGCTCACAGGAAACCTCAAAAATTACCGATAGAATAATACCTAAATAAGCGCAAATTTTAGACTTACTAAGGTTTAAAAAGATGCGTATTCTAGCAGTGCAAGCGCATATACTCAAAATCTTTATCTTAATTAATCAATTTTTTTATTTCATTATTGTCTAATTCACTACTATAAGTAGATTAGGTAAGAATTAACAACTATTTTCGGCAAGGCATTGATTGTAGTGATATGTATATTGATTTGATTATGATAGAATTGGATCTACATAATAGCTTGTTTTTTTTCATATGTTCAAAAAAATTAATTTTTTACTGTTTGTTATTCTTACTATTTTATCTTCTATGACGCTCGAAGCGGTTGAAATAAAAGATTTATATCAGGCCAGTGTTGCTATTAATTCTCAAAGCAGTGGTGATAGAGCCCATGCTTTGAAAAAAGCACTTGCCGCGGTGATGTTAAAAGTAGGTGGTGAGCAAAGTGTTTTAGATAATGAAATTATTAAACAATCATTGAATAATTTCGATTCATATCTGAATCAATATCGATACCAAGAAAAGTCAATCAAGGTTGAAGGTCAGCTTAGCTCGAAAAAACAATTATTCATTTTAGCAAGTTTTAATGAAGAGAAAATAAACCAGCTATTTCAACAAGCCAATTTACCTTTATGGGGTAGTTTGCGCCCACAAGTATTACTTTGGCTAATTGAAGAGCAGGGTTTACAACGTCGTATCATATCAAGTTCATCTGCTTCTACTTTACCTTATAAAGTTAATGAATTTTCGGCTCAACGAGGATTACCTATTATTATGCCGTTAATGGATTTAACTGATTTGAGTCAATTAACCATTAGTGATGTATGGGGACGCTTTCAACAACCAATAAAAGAAGCATCGAACCGTTATTTAGCAGAAGCAATTGTTGTGATGAGAATTTCAAATTCAAGTTTGATTACTGATAGCTATACAGATCAGTATACAGATACAGCTACAATTGAAACGAATGATTGTGATTTATCCTGTGTAGAATCAAAAGTAAAAAAACATAATTATGTGCTTGATTGGAGCTTACTAGATTGGGGGCTTGTCGAAGGACAGCAAAAATTGAGTCGACAATATGTAGGTGATGAACCTCAAGAATTATTGCAACACGGCTTAGCTGATATAACAGAGTTAATTTATCAACGTTATGCTTTGTCTACAACGAAACAAAACGATTACATTATTGAGGTAGCTAATATAGATAGTTTAGCAACTTATGTAGACGTATTTAATTTTTTAAATAATTTATCTGGCGTAAAGTCGGCAACATTACTCAGTGCAAAAGGTAGTGCAAGACGGTTTAATCTGCAGTTACTTGGCTCCAGTGATGCTTTACTTGCTTCATTAAAACTTGATAATACACTTGTTCAAATCATTGACCCTTTAGCTCAATTCAATACACCTTCACCAGCAGAAGGTGAAGGAATATTGGTACCAATTTTTAATTGGAGCAAGTAATGAATAAAACAGCGCAACTGGCTTTATCTGTGCAACTTCCAGATGATGAGATTTTTGATAGCTATTTAAGTGAATCAAATAGTGCTGTAGTCAGTCAATTATCTCTTTTTGTAGAAAATACTTTGCTATCTAGCTCAAAACAACCTAATTGTTTTTATTTGTTTGGTTTATCAGGGGTTGGTAAATCACACTTATTACATTCTGCTAGTGCTTACGCTTCTCAATTAGGTAAAACATCAGTTTGTTTATCTTGCGCCGAATTATTACAACTATCAGTTGAAGTCTTAGATGGTTTAGAATCAATCGATTTTATTTGCTTAGATGATATTCAATTAATTGCGAATAATGAGTTATGGCAGCAAGCTATTTTTGATCTGTATAACCGAGTTTTAGAGCAAAATAATAGTTTGTTGATTAGTGGCGACCAAAGTGCTGTTCAATTAGGTTTAACTTTGCCTGATTTAGTGTCTCGTTTAAGTTGGGGATTAACAGAACAACTTAAACCGCTAAATGACATTGAAAAAATATCTGCTTTGCAATATCGGGCGTCAAAGCGTGGTTTAATGCTGAGTGATGATGCTGCAGCCTTCCTTCTTAATAGGTTATCTCGTGCAATGACAAATTTAATAGACTCATTGGATGTGTTAGATAAAGCTTCTATTAGAGAGCAACGTAAGATCACTATTCCCTTTATCAAAGACATTCTAAATATTGCTTAATGCTACTTGATATCGATGAACCTTGTAGTTTAATTATTAAAATAAGAGAGTAGGATGAAAACAGTAAATTTTGACGAGAATAGCATTGCTCCTTCTAAAGTTATTTGTATTGGTCGCAATTATGTTGACCACATAGCAGAGTTAGGGAATGAAGTACCAGATGAAATGGTTGTATTTTTGAAACCCAATTCAGCGATTTCTTCCCAATTAATATCGTTTCATCATGAAAAACTACATTATGAAGCTGAATTATGTTTTTTATATCAAAAAAATGATCCGAAAGATAAAAATGAACAAGGTAAGTTTACTGCAGTTGCTATTGGATTAGATTTGACTAAACGTGATTTACAAGCAAAATTAAAAGCGAAAGGTTTACCTTGGGAACGTGCTAAAGGTTTTGATGGTGCTGCATTATTTAGTGATTTTGTTGCGATTGATACTATTGATAATAGCTTACAGTTAGAATTAACAATAGACGGTAAGGTTATGCAGTCAGGCGGTGTTGAATTAATGATGTATAAACCTGATACTATTTTAGCTCAGCTTAGCAGTTTTGTTACGCTTGAAGACGGGGATATTGTAATGACAGGTACACCTAAGGGAGTAGGGGAGATTGTTGCCGGTAGTGAGTTTATAGGTAAAGTAAAAAAAGGCAATCAAACACT
>NZ_JAHKQD010000044.1 GCF_018860915.1 Colwellia sp. C2M11 | reverse complement strand
GCCATGATCAAACTCTTCAATTAAAAATCGTTTGTGTAACCTCACCATTATTACCTAAGTAAAATGATGTGTTACTGCTCAATGAATTCTGTCGTGACATTCAATCTCTTCGAAAAGAAACCAAATATCGCATTACATAGTCGCTACCTATCTCGCTAGAAATAAGTAACTATATTTATTTGCATGAACATCATTCATTAAGCGTTTTTTTTGTTCCGCTTCCCTAAGAAAGAAGAACTATGTAAAAACAAGTTAATGTGAGTATTCACACAAATTGCATGATAACTAATTGTTAAAGAAGATATCGAGTAACTAGGTTAGTCGATATAGATGAGAGTCGCATTCGCTCTTCACCTAACAAATTAAGCTGAACTATTTTCTAGCTTAACCCGTGTTGCTCGTTGCTGTTGCCCCGAAGCAGGATGCGTATCATACGCTTCCGAGTTTTAATGTCAACATTTTATTTTGATATTTTTAAAAGTTTTTGCAAACTCTTAAACACTTCATTACTTAAATCAAAAGTAAACGTTAAGTTAACTATTTAGCATTAAATGAAAGTAGATAACTTATTAAAACAGCCCGTTGATGATTCGTTTTGCCTGAACCCCTTGGAACTGGAGCGCATTGTAGAGATTTCTGACTGTACGTCAACACTTTTTTTCAATTAATCCTTAAATTTCTGTTATTTTTTAAGGACAGGGTTAACTATGATCATTAAAACATCAAAAACGATGTTTTTTAAACAACTTACCATATAAATCGCTTCGTCCAGTAAAGTACAACTTTGAATTAGTTTATCTGTACGGCTAAACAATCATCTCATTATTGAAGTAATAGCTTCACCAATGTTGATGATCACATCAATAGTTCGCTGCTTAGATAGCAACTATTATTAATTCAATATTAACCATAATAAATAAAAACTAAAGTTACCTAACTTGAACGCCGAATTAGAAAGCTTAGATTTTACATTAAAAATGGAAGCAATAGATTAAAGATATAAATAATGTACTTTCCATACTACTCTCTATAATGCTAAAAACTCTTTTCTCTATGTTGAGAAATAGATAAGAGTAGCTACTATTATTTAATGAATAGTGTTGGGGATAAAAAGAGTTATTAGATAAGATTTTTAATCACCCTAGGTAAAATCTTCAGGTAGTGACGCTTACTAATGTAGCTTTAATAAAATGCTTTACGATAGCGACCTTATCTTTTACTTACTTTCATCAATATTT
The DNA here is from genome assembly GCF_018860915.1 of Colwellia sp. C2M11. Taxonomy (GTDB): domain Bacteria; phylum Pseudomonadota; class Gammaproteobacteria; order Enterobacterales; family Alteromonadaceae; genus Colwellia. Next base: position 177,021 of record NZ_JAHKQD010000044.1, on the reverse strand, counting down.
GATTAGGTCCGGTAAAGCACCTTAATAACATGCCAACCAAATTTAGTTTTAACCAAGTGAGGTTCTAATATAGCCCCACTAAAAGCTACCTTATCAAACTGAGACACCATCTGACCACGTTTAAACTCACCCAAGTCTCCCCCCTTTTTACCAGACGGACACGACGAGTGCTTTTTAGCTAACGTTTGAAACTTAGCACCTTTACCTAGCTGCTTAATAATATCTTCGGCAAGTTCTTTGTGTTTCACTAATATATGAAGTGCGTGTGCTGTTGCTGCCATAAGAAACCATCCTAATATTACTGATAACTCAACCTAGATTGAACACATAAATAAATCCTTTGTAAAGATCTTATATCAGTTCAGAGCTAATCTAGATAACTACTATTTTTTTGACATAAAAAAACCCCAACTCTTTCGAATCAGGGCTTTATAATGGTGGTACCAGCGGTCGGACTCGAACCGACACGTCTTGCGACAGGGGATTTTGAATCCCCCATGTATACCAATTTCATCACGCTGGCAAAGGCTTTACGCCCGTTTTGCAATTTGCAAAGAATTCACTTTTCACACTAAAAATTGATTTCTTTGTAAACTATTTTATTAACGGTAAATAAGCTATCAATATTGAAGTTATACAGCCACTTCAGCAACAAGCTTAATTGGTGGCATTATACGAGATATAGTTGCTTGTGCAATAGTTTTTCTTGCTTCAATGGCTATATGCTGTTTATTTATTCAATTATAAGCTTGGCTGATACGCTTTAAAAAATAAATCAACGGCTTTATCAACATGTTCATAAACATCTTCATCTAACAATTTATCATTAGGCAGCAATAACATTTTAAAATGTAAGCGCCCTTTTACCATTTCTATTAAAATTTGTGTCGCGAATAAAGGATCATCTATTGATAACACACCGTTCTTATCTAATTCTATTAAATAGTCAGTCAATGGCTCCATACCTTTAAGTGGTCCTTTTTCATAGATCAACGTACCTACTTCAGGTAACTTAGGTACCACTTGCAGCACTAAACGAAATAGCGAAACTAAGGTGTCTGATAGAATCCCTTTAAGAAAACGAAAGCACACTTCTTTAAGTGCATCCTTAGGGGCTAATTGACTCAATTTAATAGACGCTATGGTCGCAGTATGAATAACAATTTGCTGCTGAATAACTGATGTTAATAAACCTTGTTTGTTACCGAATTCATTATAAATAGAACGTCTTGAACCACCCGCTTCAGCAATGATCATCTCTAACGATGTTTGATCATAACCATGCTTTAAAAAGAGTCTTTTTGCCGCATCAAGTATTGACTCTCCACGTGAGCTTAAATCATTTAAAATTAATTCTTCTTTATAGGCCATATTTCAATCTTATATCACTCTTACTTAACTATCATTTGACATTGGTACTACATAGTACCAAGATATAGATAATTTAACAGTATCAATTTACTTTTAACCTTTATACCTCTATAAAAAGTGAGTAAATTTCATTATTGGAATCATTATGAGACTATTCTTAACACTCTTTTTAACTCTATTTCTATTTAGTTGTAATGAGCAAGAAAACATAACCGAAAAAGCTATTAGGCCGATTGCTTGGGAAAAGGTTAGCGAATCTAATTTACAACAGTTACGTACTTTGTCAGGTATTGTAGCTCCCGTTGAATCAACTAGCTTAAGTTTTGAAGTGATGGGAAAGATTGAGAGTGTTGAAGTGAAGCTTGGTGATACCGTTAAAAAAGGCCAAGTGTTAGCTCAACTGAATCACAGAAGCCTCACACTCTCGGTAAAATCGGCTAAAGCACAATTAGATAAAGCAAATTCTGATCAAGTTGAAGCAAAAAACAGCTTTACTCGTTACAGTCAGTTAATTAAAAACGGTTTGGTATCTCAATCTGGATTTGATAACGCAAAAGCTAATTATGAATCAAGCGAAAGTGCGGTAGGTGTTGCTCAGGCACAATTAGATATAGCTCAAAAAAATCTACAAGATGGAACCTTACGCTCTCCATATAACGGTATAATAACAAAACGCTTAATTGAACCATCACAGCAAATCAGCTCTGGGCAACCCGCTTTTGAAATTGAAGGTAAGCATGGTTTGGAAGTACATGTCATGGTACCTGAAACCTTGATCAAAGAATTACAGCACAACAGCATGATACCAGTACGGTTTCCAGTATTACCCCAAACTAAAATGTTAGGTCGGGTTACAGAAATAGGAACCAGAGCAGAAGCAGCGAATGCTTTCCCTATCACAGTTGTCTTACAGGAAAAAAATCCATCCTTAAGAGCAGGAATGACTGCTGAAGTAGATTTTACTTTTGAAGACAAAGGCTCAAAATATTACCAAGGCGTTGCTATCAGTGTACCATTTAGCGCAATACGGGCTGGTTTAAATCAAAAAAGTTATGTATTTATCTACAATCCAAACACACAATCGGTCAATTCAAGTGAAGTTACTATTGAAAATATACGTAACAACATTGCCTTTATTTCCTCTGGTTTAAAAAGTGGTGAGATCATTGCTATTGCTGGTGTCGCGTTTTTACGTGATGGCCAAAAAGTAACGTTGTTAGACAACACTACCCAACGTTTTAATTAAGAATCAAACTATGAATATCACTCATATAGCTTTTAAGTATCGTAAAACTGTATTTTTTATTCTTACATTATTATTAATTAATGGTGTATTTGCCTATTTTACCTTACCTGCACAAGAAGACCCAACTATAACGATAAGAGAATCTGTTATTTCAACTTCTTTTCCTGGGATGGCACCTGAACGTGTCGAGCAGTTAATAACCAAGAAACTTGAAGAAGAAATTAGAAAAGTACCTGAAGTTAAAGAAATAAGATCGCTTTCAACTACGGGAAACTCAACTATTCATGTCAAAATTCATGATCGGTATTTTAATCTTGATGATATCTGGCAGGATGTTCGTAATAAAGCCGTAACCGCTCATACCAAAATGCCTTCAGGTACTAGCACCCCTTATGTAAATACAGAATTTGGTGATGTTTCAGTGGTAACACTAGCTTTAACTGCTGATGGTTTCGACATGAGTGCTATGTATGATATTGCACAGCATATTCGTGATACCTTATATAGCGTTGAAGGAACAAAGAAAATTGAAATTTTAGGCCATTTAGAAGAGCGTATTTTTCTAGAGGCATCAAATGCAAGATTATCGCAACTCGGTATTTCTCCTCAAGCGCTGATCAATGAATTACAAAAACAAAACATTATCCGCTCTGGTGGTGAAGTCGATACAGGTAAAAAGAGTTTCATCATAGAACCATCAGGAAATTTTGGTAGTGTCCCTGATATCGCCAATACTTATATAAATATACCTAACACCGAAGATTTTATTGCGTTAAAAGATGTGGTTAGTATTAAACGAGACTATATCGATCCACCGGACAAATTAGCTTATTACAACGGTAAACCCGCTATCTATTTTGCAATTTCTATGTTGCCTCAATACAACATTTTAGAATTTGCGCCACGTATAAAAACCAATATTAATAAAGTAATTGCTAGTCTACCTATCGGTTACCAACTTGATATTGCTACCTATCAAGCTGAGCAGGTAGAAAAGACAGTACAAGGCGTCTCAATTAACGTACTACAAACACTCGCTATTGTCTTAGTCGTAGTTGTACTATTTTTAGGCTTAAGAACTGGCTTAATTGTCGGGGCTATTGTTCCATTTGTTATGTTAACAACCTTATCAATAATGCTATTTTTTGATATGAAATTAGAGCGTATGAGTTTAGCGACTTTAATCATATCATTAGGTTTATTGGTTGATAACGGTATTGTTATTGCTGAAGATTTTAAGCGAAGAATTGAAGATGGTATTAGTCGTTTCGATGCCATGTTACAAGGTTGTAAAGAGCTCGCCATTCCATTATTAAGCTCCTCTATCACAACAATTTTATTTTTCTTACCATTGATGTTAGCTGAACATGTCGCAGGTGAATTTACTCGTTCAATCTCGCTCGTCATTTTGATTACCTTAATGACAAGCTGGATACTGGCTTTATGTGTCACGCCTATTCTTTGTTACTATTTTATAAAACCGTCGAAAGCCGAAATAGAAAACAGTTTGGTGAAAGGCAAGTTATCCACCATGTATGAAGGTTTTTTGCATTCCGTATTAAAACACAGGCTAATCTTTATTAGCATAATATTAATTTTATTTGTTGGCGCAATTGGTTCAATGAAATTTGTTGCCAAACAATTCTTTCCAGAGTCTGATCGTACGCAAATATTAATGTACATTGATTTACCTAACGGTACTTCTTCACGTGAAACTAATCGCCAAATGAAAGACATATTTACCTGGTTAGATAACAAAGAAAAATTTGCTTTTATTGAAAATTATTCTGGCTACGTAGGCTTCAATGGACCACGTTTTGTCTTATCACTTAACCCTGAAGATCCAGCTCAAAATAAAGGTTTTATTGTGCTTAATGTAGTTGAAGGTACAGACGTAGCCAAAAGAGTATCAGAATTAGGAACACAGCTTGAAGCCAAGTTCCCCAATATTTCTGCTCGCGTGAAAAAAATGTTCTTAGGCCCATCTGATGCAAAAACAATAAAAATTCAAGTTAAAGGCCCAGACAAAAACGTTATTTATCAAAAAGCACAACAAATTATGGACTTGCTCCATCAAGTTCCTAATACTATTAACATACGTAACGATTGGGAAAACTTGATTGTTAAAATAGATGTTAAAATTGATCAACATCGAGCCAAAAGAGCAAGTTTAACATCATCTGAAATAGCCGACGCCTTACAAACGTATTTTTCAGGGGCGCAAATAACAGAATATAGGGAAGGTGATGAAATTATCCCTATCATTTTACGCGCGCAAGAAAGTGAACGTAATAACTTAGACAAACTACGCACACTTAATGTCTATTCTGAAAAAACAGGAAAAGCGATCCCGTTATTCCAAGTAGCAACATTTGTACCTGTAAATCAATTTTCTGTTATACACCATGAAGATATGTTTCGTACTATTAGCATTGAAGCACGTAATACGGGTATGGCTGCAGAAGATCTACAAAAAGTTATAGATGAAAAAATTCAACTGTTAGCAGCTGACTTACCCGTTAATCACGAAATATTCTACGGTGGTGCAATTAAAGAATCTAAAGCGGCCCAAAAAGCATTAAGTGCTAGTATGCCAATGGTGATTGGTTTTATATTAATACTACTTGTTGCTCAATTTAACTCCTTTAGAAAAGCAGCGATAATTACCTTAACCATGCCGCTCTCTTTTATTGGTGCTGTAATTGGTTTATTAGTGATGCAAGCACCGTTTGGTTTTATGGTTACTTTAGGATTATATAGCTTGGCTGGTATTATCATTAACAATGCTATCGTACTCATTGATCGCATTAACATTGAAGTTCAAAGTGGTAAAACGCAATACCAAGCTTTAGTGGATGCTTGCTTAACGCGATTACGACCTATTGCAATGACAACAATTACAACAGTAATGGGCTTACTACCATTAATTATCAGTAAAGACCCATTGTTCTATGGTATGGCTAATGTTATTGCTTTTGGGTTAGGTATTGGTACCATATTAACACTTGCTGTTGTGCCTGTACTTTATTCTACATTTTATAAGGTTAAGGCTGAATCCTAAACGAACTTAAAATAGTGAAGGTGAATGCCATTTGCAGGTATTCACTTAGCTTAATTTTCACGATTACACACTACTTACTTAAACTCTTGTAGTGTCTTTGATAGACTACGCTTTTGTTAAGCTACCACTCGTATTTTGAGCACTTTGTATGACTTCAACTGATGTAAATGAATTTCCTCGCGCTGGATTCCGTCGCCGCTTTGGCTCTTGGATTTATGATCTACTTATTGCTATTGCCGTTTATATGCTTGCCGGTGCAATATCCTTTTTTATTTTTAACTTATGTATTAGGTATGGGCTTATCGATATGCAAGGCTTCGAGCACTCAATAGATTTACAGCGTTCTTCATTGCTTTTTAGTGTATTAATCTATGGTTGGAATATTGCCTGGGTAAGCTTTTTCTTTGTGTTTTTTTGGTCAAGAACAGGCCAAACATTAGGTATGAAGGCATGGCGTTTACGTGTACAAAATCAAGATGGTACACGTATTACTGAAATGACAGGAATAAAACGTTTACTCCCTACTCTGCTTGGCTTAGGGAATTTAACCGTAATATTTGATCGTAAAAATAAGCTCAGCTTACAAGATAGACTCACTAACACGGAAGTGGTTGTTTTGTCATTAGAAGCGAATAAAGGCAGACTATAAGAGCTCACCAGCTTTTATAACAAGAAAGCAGGATCAATTCTTATATAGCTATTTTAGATTCGGCTGTTCAAGGTGAGCGTTAAATATATCATTTTATTATGTTGGTTTTTTATTCATAAAATACCAAGCCAACATAATAAAAATGATACTTGGTGAAACAGCACCTATTAATGGTGGGAATTGGTACACCAAGCTTAATGAGCCTAATACTTCATTACAAACAAAGAAGATAATACCCGTAATAACCCCCATCATAATCCGCGCGCCCATAGAAACAGAGCGTAGCGGTCCAAAAATAAATGACAAAGCAACTAATAGCATTACCGCAACCGTTGCAGGTTGCACCAGTTTCCGCCAAAACGCTAATTGATATCGGCTAGGATCTTGTTCATTCGCTTCTAAATAATCTAAATAATCCACTAAGCCTCGTATCGATAAGGATTCAGGTGTTACGGTTACCACGCCTAACTTTTTAGGTGTTAATGAAGATTCCCATACTTGTTTGTCTATATTACTACTACTAATTTTTTGCTCGTTTAATTGTGTATTTACCACGTTTGATAATAACCAGGCTTCATCTTTATATACTGCCGACTCTGCACTTAACCAACTATCTAATTTGAGGTCATCATTAAAACGATAGACTTGTACTTTCTTTAACTGTCCTTGCTCTAACACTTCGCCAATATTAACAAAATAATCGCCATCTTTAGCCCACACTCCATTTTTGGCTGAGATTAAACTCCCACCGGATATAGCCTGAGCCCGAATTTCTCTTGCTGTTGCTTCTCCTTCAGGCGCTAACCATTCTCCCACAGCCATAGAAACAAAAATAAGTAAAATTGCTGTTTTCATTACCGATTTAATAATATCTAAACGTGATAAGCCAGCTGCTTGCATGACTACCAGCTCACTATTACTCGCTAACATACCAATGCCAATTAATCCGCCAATTAATGCTGACATGGGAAAAAAGACTTCTATATCTCGAGGAACAGAATAGAGAACATAAAGTGCAGCATGCGATAAATCATAATTACCTCGCCCCACAGCACGCATTTGTTCAACAAACTTTATAATACCGCTAACACTAACAAAAACGGCCAAAGTTAAAAAAGTAGTGGATGCGACAATACGCCCAATATAAACATCTAATATTTTCATTAGATCTGGCCTCGAACATTATTACGCTTAAAACTAGGCAGTTTTGCTTTAATCTTTCTGCCGCTACTACGCTCTTTCATTAAAAGAATAATACCTAAAAATAAAGCACTAATATGAATAGGCCAAAGACCAACAGCTGAGGGTAGCGCCTGTCGCTCTACCCCAGATTTCATTGCCGTTAATAATAAAAAATATCCTAAAAATAACATTAATGCCGGCAACATTTTGGCAAATTTACCTTGTCTAGGGTTAACAACACTAAGAGGCACAGCAATAAAGGTTAAAATAATGCATGCAAGCGGAAAAGCGATACGCCATTGTATGGTTGCACTATACTCAGCTGCAGTCTTAACGTCTGTTGAATTAAATAGTTGTTGTGTAGGTAAAGCACTCAGCTTACGATGTTTTTGTTCTACTTCTTGATCTTGAATTTGTATATAGTATTTATCAAACGTAACTGCCTGAAAGACCCCGTTAGTTGCATCTTTGTGATAACGCATACCTTCGGTTAGTACTAAGCGTTGAGATCCTGAATCTTCCTCAAGCACTTGTCCTTTTTTTGCATAAACCAAACTAGAATTAATAATACTCTCTTCTGGATGATTTACGTTAGGCAATTGAGCTACAAATACTTTATCAAAACTATTGTCATTGCGATTCTTACCATGAATAAAAACAACCGCTTTTTCATTACCAGTTTTTTGAAAACGTCCGGCGATTAAAGAGCTCAAGCCCGAATCTGCGGCTAACTCGTCTGTTACTTGGTATTGATACTCTGATGCCATAGGGGCTAAATATAAAGTAAATATACCGGTAAAAATAGCAGTAACAAAAGCAAGCACTAACGTCACTCGTACAACGTACCACTCACTCACTCCACAAGAATGTAGTACGGTCATTTCGTTATCCGCATAAATGCGGCCATACGCCAATAAAATACCTAAAAATAAACTTAAAGGCAGCATCATACCTGCCAAATCAGGAACTTTAAGTGCAATAAATGTCATCACCATTTGCCCAGGAATACTACCTTCTGAGGCGTCCCCTAAGACACGAACAAATTTTTGACTGATAAAAATGGTCATCAACACAAAAAATACTGCTAGCTGCGTTTTTGCCACTTCTTTTAATAAATAACGAAAAATGATCACAAAAAGATCCCATTAAAACTGTGTTTTTTCTGACAATCGACAAGTTTTTCTAGTAAACTTGCCGTTTTCATAACTAAACTATATAGTCGACATATAAAATTAATTGATATATGTAGCTATAATTATAGCCCTTAGCACTATCACTTGAATAGTTAAGAGTGCAATTTTTTACTAGTTTTAGCAAGAGATACCCTCATTAAACGTAAAAGGAGAACTTCATGGAGTTCGGTATAAAAAGCGGTAGCCCAGAAAAGCAACGTAGTGCCTGTATTGTTGTTGGTGTGTTTGAGCCTCGTCGTCTTAGTTCAACAGCAGAACAACTTGATGAAATAAGTGAAGGCTATATAAGCAATCTTTTGCGTAAAGGTGATTTAGAAGGTAAGTCAGGACAGATGTTATTATTACATCATGTACCTAATATTCTTAGTGAACGTGTTTTATTGGTTGGTTGTGGTAAAGAACGTGAATTAGACGAACGTCAATATCGCCAAATAATCAAAAAAACTATTAATACACTAAATGAAACAGGTTCAATGGAAGCAGTATGTTTCTTATCTGAACTTCATGTTAAAGGTCGTGATACTTATTGGAAAATTCGCCAAGCGGTAGAAGCAACCCAAGATGGTTTATACAGTTTCAATAGTTTAAAAACTCATAAAGAAGAGCCTCGTAGACCTTTACGTAAAGTAGTATTTAACGTACCTACACGTCGAGAGCTACCAATTGGTGAGCGCGCTATTAGCCACGCATTAGCAATTGCTGAAGGTATTACAACCTGTAAAAATGTTGCCAATATGCCACCAAACATTTGTAATCCGGCATATTTAGCAGAGCAAGCCAAAATTTTAGCCAATGATTACGATAGAGTATCAACAACTATTGTTGGCGAACAGGAAATGGAAGAGCTTGGTATGGGGTCATACTTGGCAGTAGGTAGAGGCTCAGCAAATGAATCTTTAATGAGCATTATGACCTATAAAGGCATTGATGATGACTCAAAACCACTAGTACTAGTTGGCAAAGGCCTTACTTTTGATAGTGGTGGTATTTCATTAAAGCCTGGTGCTGGCATGGACGAAATGAAATATGATATGGGCGGTGCTGCAGGTGTTTTAGGTGCTATGCATGCCTTAGCCGAGTTGAATTTACCAATTAATGTTATCGGTATTTTAGCGGGCTGTGAAAACATGCCAAGCAGTAATGCTTATCGTCCAGGTGATATTCTAACAACAATGTCAGGACAAACAGTAGAAGTATTAAACACCGATGCTGAAGGTCGTTTAGTTTTATGTGATGCTTTAACCTATGTTGAGCGTTTCGATCCTGAAGCGGTAATTGATGTTGCTACATTAACAGGTGCCTGTGTTGTTGCCTTAGGTAAACATGCAACAGGTTTGTTAAGCTCTCATAACCCACTTGCTCATGAGCTATTAAATGCTTCAGAACAAAGTGGTGATAGAGCATGGCGTTTACCTTTATGGGACGATTATCAAGAACAACTTGAAAGTCCATTTGCTGATATGGCAAATATTGGTGGTAAAGAAGCAGGTACTATTACCGCCGCTTGTTTCTTAGCGCGCTTCACTAAAAAATATAACTGGGCTCATTTAGATATTGCTGGAACTGCATGGCGCAGTGGCGGTAAAGATAAAGGCTCAACAGGCCGTCCTGTTAGCATGTTAACGCAATTTATGCTTAACCGTGCAGGTCAAGAAGTGGACGAGTAGTTTCGTTTAAATTAGGCAAATACCATGCAAACACAGGTTATGTTTTACCTTCTCAATGACGAGAAGACTGACAATAATGATAAAGATGCTGAAACAACAGATAAAAGTTCAGCACTTTATCATGCCTGTTTACAAGCAAGCCATTTTTATCGTCAAAACCAGCGGGTATTTATTTATACACAAGATAAAGAGCAAGCTGAGCAAATTGATGAATTATTATGGGCATTTGACACTGATAGTTTTGTGCCTCATAACTTGGCGGGAGAAGGACCAAAACAAGGTGCTATGGTAGAAATTAGCGATCAACCGTTACGTGGTCGCCGCCCTGTTTTAATCAACTTAACCGAAACTATGCCTACATTTGCAAATCAATTTCAATTTATTGTTGATTTTGTCCCTAGCGATGAAATCTTAAAACAAAAAGCCCGTGAGCGTTTTAAAACGTGTCGACAATGGGGCTTTCAAGTAAACAATCAAGTAGTGGCACAGCCACAATAATATAGGTTGCACCTTAAATTCTGTAAAGTCTTAATTCAACTTACCATTAACAACTTTTTATACCGGAACAATGATGGAAAAAACATTCAACCCAACCGACATTGAACAATCTTTATATACCAGCTGGGAAGAGCAAGGTTACTTTAGCCCAACAGGTGAAGGCGATAGCTATAGCATTGCCATTCCGCCGCCTAATGTCACCGGCTCTTTACATATGGGACATGCTTTTCAACAAACCATCATGGATACTTTAATTCGATACCAACGTATGCAGGGTAAAAATACCTTATGGCAAACAGGTTGTGATCATGCTGGTATTGCTACTCAAATGGTTGTTGAACGTAAGATTGCTGCTGAAGAAGATAAAACACGCCACGACTATGGCCGTGAAGGCTTTATCGATAAGATTTGGGAATGGAAAAACGAATCTGGCGGCACTATAGGCAAGCAAATGCGTCGTTTAGGTAACTCTATCGATTGGTCACGTGAACGCTTTACCATGGATGATGGTATGTCTGAAGCAGTTCAAGAAGTGTTTGTACGCTTGTTTGAAGACGATCTTATTTATCGTGGTAAACGCTTAGTTAATTGGGATCCAAAATTCCATACCGCAATTTCAGATTTAGAAGTAGAAAACAAAGACAAAAAAGGCCACATGTGGCATTTACGTTACCCACTTGCTGATGGCCAAAAAACGGCAGAGGGTCTTGATTATTTAGTGGTAGCAACAACGCGTCCAGAAACCATGTTAGGCGATACCGGTGTTGCGGTTAACCCTGAAGATCCACGTTATAAAGACCTAATTGGCAAACAAGTATTACTACCATTAGTGAATCGTTTAATTCCTATTGTGGGTGATGAACATGCTGATATGGACAAAGGCACGGGTTGTGTAAAAATCACACCTGCTCATGACTTTAACGATAATGAAGTCGGTAAACGTCATGCGCTACCTCAAATCAATATTTTTAATAAAGATGCTGCAGTGTTAGCAACAGCTGAGGTTTACGACACTAAAGGCGAAGTATCAAATGCTTATGATGGTGCACTACCTGCAGAATTCGCAGGTATGGATCGCTTTGTCGCGCGCAAAGCTATCGTAGCTAAATTTGATGAATTAGGTTTATTGGTTGAAGTGAAAGACCATGATTTAGTTGCGCCATACGGCGATCGCTCAGGTGTTATCATTGAACCTCTTTTAACTGATCAATGGTACGTACGTGTTGAGAAATTAGCAGGTCCTGCCGTGGATGCAGTGAAAGACGGTCAAATTGAATTTGTTCCTAAACAATACGAAAATATGTACTTTGCTTGGATGAACAATATTCAAGATTGGTGTATTTCACGTCAACTTTGGTGGGGACACAGAATTCCAGCTTGGTATGACGAAAGCGGCAAAGTTTACGTTGGTCGTACCGAAGCTGAAGTACGCGCTAATAACAACATTAGCGATGATATAAAATTAAGCCAAGATGATGATGTACTTGATACTTGGTTCTCATCTGCACTTTGGACATTCTCAACGTTAGGATGGCCAAAAGAGACCGATGATCTAAAAACGTTTCACCCTACTGATGTACTAGTAACAGGTTTTGACATTATTTTCTTCTGGGTTGCTCGCATGATCATGATGACGATGCATTTCAATAAAGATGAAAATGGTAAATCACAAATACCTTTCAAAAAAGTATACATGACCGGCCTTATTCGCGATGAAAATGGCGATAAAATGAGTAAATCAAAAGGTAACGTAGTTGATCCATTAGATATGATTGACGGTATTTCACTTGAAGATTTATTACAAAAACGTACTGGCAATATGATGCAGCCTAAGTTGGCCGCTAAAATAGAAAAATTAACCCGCAAAGAATACCCAAATGGTATTGAAGCACACGGGACTGATGCTTTACGTTTCACTTTAACATCGGTTGCGACTACGGGGCGTGATATTAGCTGGGATATGAAACGCTTAGAAGGTTACCGTAACTTTACTAATAAGTTATGGAATGCTAGTCGTTATGTAATGATGAACACTGAAGAATTTGATTGTGGAGCAAATGGCGGCGAAATGGAATTGTCTCTTGCTGACCGTTGGATCATAGGACAGTTTGAGCAAACAGTAAAAACGGTTCATGAAGCTTTTGATACTTACCGTTTTGATCTTGCTTCACAAGCTTTATATGAGTTCACTTGGAATCAATTCTGTGACTGGTATTTAGAATTAACTAAACCTATTTTATTCAAAGGTAATGAAGTACAACAACGTGGTACTCGCCATACATTAGTCAACATTTTAGAGGCATTACTACGTTTAATGCACCCTATTATGCCGTTTATTACTGAAACTATTTGGCAGCGCGTTCAGCCATTAAGTGGTTTTGCTAAAAAAGGTGATTCAATTATGATTCAGGCATTTCCTGAATTTGACGCCAGCAAATGTGATCAACAATCAATTGACGATCTAGAGTGGGTTAAACAATTTATTATTGCCATTCGTAATATTCGTGGCGAAATGGATATTTCACCTAGTAAAGAGCTACCAGTATTACTTAAAAACGTAAACGAGAACGATAAACGTCGCTTAAATGAAAATGAACAATTCTTAAGCTCGCTGGCAAAACTTGAAAGTATTACTGTGTTAGCAGAAAGTGAACAAGGCCCTGCTTGTGCTTCAGCTGTCGTTGGTGATTTATCTGTTCTTATACCAATGGCTGGTTTAATTGACAAAGAAGCCGAGATTGCTCGTTTAGATAAAGCCATTGATAAACTAGATAAAGAAGCAACTCGAGTTCGTGGCAAACTGGGTAATGAAAATTTTGTTAGCAAAGCTCCACCTGCGGTTATCGCCAAAGAAGAAGCAAAACTAGCTGAAGCTGAATCTACCCTTGCAAAAATGCAAGAGCAAAAAGCTCAAATAGCAGCACTATAATTTAGTAAAAGAGTAATTTCCGCCTACGAAAAACACCGTAGAGTAGGCGGAAATTAAAAATATTCAAATTAATCTTTTAAATATCATTACATTAAAAAACAACGACTTACGAATAAAAACCTTCTTAAGTCCTTTTATTTTCATAAAAAATTGAACTATTTGAGCTTTTTATAAAGCAAATTAAAAACAACTGTGCTATGCTGCAATTGCGTTGAGTTTTTGTGTTGCGGATGAAGGTTGATACTAACTTTTGTTTTAGATTTACCAAGTACTTAGGTACTTGTTTATTCTTAACAAATGGATTTTAGGCAATGCAAACTGGTTGTTTGTTCCAAATACTTTTTGTTACGAATATGGTTTGTTTCCTTCCTCTGCCTGTACTACTTATGGTAGAGGGCATTTACTCGGGTAAAAACGGTGTTATTTTTTTTGAGAATTATCTCTTCAAGAAAGCACCACATTAATATTATTTATGACTACGGGAAAATGTAAGTATGTCTGATTCAGTTACTGGTAAAGTTAAATTTTTCAACGAAACTAAAGGTTTCGGTTTTATAGAACAAGAAAATGGTCCTGACGTGTTTGTTCACTTCAGCGCTATCTCTGGAGACGGTTTCCGTACTCTAGCTGACGGTCAAGCGGTAACGTTCACTGTTAAACAAGGTCAAAAAGGCCCTGAAGCAGAAAACGTTCTAGCTGTATAATTTATAGCTATGTAGACCTTCTCATTTGAGAATCTAATTCTGTAAAAAGCGAAGTATTAACATCTGTTAATCTTCGCTTTTTTGTTTCTGCTGATTTATGTTATTGCTTCAATATAGTTTACAGATCCAATATATTAGCAATGATTAGCCGATTCAAACTTACTTCGCTTTCTTCCCTTGCTATACTCTGCTACTAACCCCTACCTTATTTTATAACGTCCTTTGATTAGTAAATCCAACGTCCAAACAAAACCTGTGATACAAAACATTAATGTTAATATTGAAAATAGTATTATTTGCCAATTATTAAAACTGCCTAATGTTCCATAATCCATAAAATGTAGCATAAAGAAAAAGTCAGCAAAGCGCTTATCATCATTACTATGCCCAACGACTCTCCCTGAACTAGCATCTATATAAACACTGGTATATAACTCATCATCAAAGTTAACTCGCCAGACAATGTTTTTTTCTTTTGGAAAATCATCAATAGGCGGTGATATCCTCTCAGTTACACCTATATTTCCCCTACCACTATAAGTGCTAATAGCTAACGTTTGCGCCATTATTTTATCAATAGTTTTCATTTCACCTGTATACGCATTAACTAATGAATGTTCATTATAAAAATGTTGATACAAACCCAAATAATGATTAAGTAGATAATAAGGTTGATCAATTAATTGAATCAATTTTATTGAATTTACCGGCTTTTGAGGCTGTTCTTTATTGAATTGGCTAAGAATATAACTTGGCTCTAATAGGCGCTTATGGTCTATCTTCTTTACCGCTAAATTGCTGACTAGATTCTCATTTCCTTTAGCTTTAGTAGAATCCATCAAATTAAAAAACAAACCGCTACCAAGCCAAATAAATAACTGTATGGCAACAAGAACAGAGAGCCATTTGTGTAGGCATTTAACTAATTTCATACACTCTCCTTTACAATTTTCTTTTTATTGCTATTTCGTTTGAATACGTAAAAATAAGTGAGTATTAAACCAAACAAGCTAGCGACTAACGATAAGACAATAAAAACAAATAACAGCTTATTACTGGCATCTTCTTCCACATAATCCATCACATGAAAACTAAACATCCAATCAAATATCCGCCAAAAGAGATGTCTTTTTGTGACTATCTCTCCTGTTAGCGTACTAATATATAGGCTTGGATTAGAAAAACCCTCAAAATCAACTCGCCACACAGGTAAATGCCTAGCGCTTAATTCAAAAGGAGGATTTTCTGTAATCAAACTCACCTGTTTGATCGCTGTATCTGGCTGTATGTATGAATATTTGGCGATGCCTACGGCATAATTTTCATTAATAGGCGAAAGTAAGCTCCCAGTATCAGCATTGAGTAGATGCTTGCCTTTATCGTTACTAAAACGATAAACAGCATTCCCCTGTAAGTTTGTTAGCTCTACATTTTTCGCATTAGGATAATGCCTATAGAGCTTGGCAATAGAATAATTAATTTGAGACTTATTCAACACCCCTGGCTCATTAACAATCAAGCTATCACCATGAATATAATCAAGATCAAAAATCACCATGAAGGCACCAGATACTGACCAAACAACAAATTGAAAGCCAACAAACAGCATTAACCATTTATGATATTTTCTGCTATTCCGATACCATGACATGAGATTCTTCCTTCAATATTATTCATTAAAACTAAATTAAAAGTTCACGTTCAGTTTTAAATAACCACGTCGACCGAGCAAATCATAAGTCATCACATCGGTATTAGCATCATTCCAAGAAGTTAAGAAAGGCGCGCTCTTATCAAAGAGATTATCAATACCCGCTGATAAACTAAAGTTATTATTCACCTGATAACTTGCTTGAACATCATGATAAGTAATACTCGGTACTGAGCTCCCAATAGGACCTCCACCATTAACATCATCAGCACCACCAATATACCTAATAGCATAATGAGTAGCCCAAGATTGAGCTTCTAAGGTAAAACCTAAATTACCACGCCATTTTGTATAACTACCTTGATCTTCGGTTATTTTACCCAGAAGGTCGTTAATAGCCTGCCCTGGTAAAGGTGTATTTTCGTGAGCTAATAAACGAGTTGCTTCAAGTTCAATTTTAGTATTGAAACCATTAATTTCCCCATTATGCTGTACGTTAAAATCTACACCGCTAACTTTTTCTTGTGCAGCATTCACTGGTCTTTGATTTAGCGAGATAACTTGATTTGTTACGCTATGGCGTGAAAAACTATCACAATATTCACTATAGGCATTGGGGTCGGTGTAACACAGTTTCAGTACATCTGAGCCATTCACGGCAGTAATAGCATCATCGATTTCGATATTAAAATAATCAACTGTTGCAGATAAACCTTCAAGAAAGCTTGCTTGCCATACAATGCCTAAAGTCAGTGTATCAGCAGACTCAGGGTTAACATCAGGGTTTCCTCCAACGGCTGTCAATACAGTGGTACCGTCTTGTTCAAAGTTAGCAGGAACGCCAGCCGCTAAACAATTGGTAGCAATAGCACCTGTTGCGCCTTCACAAGGGTCAATAGTTCTTAAATTTTCTGAATTAGTGCCGCCAAATTGCTCTGTTAGCATAGGTATTCTAAAAGCAGTAGATTTAACACCACGTACCATTAGATTATCAAAAATTTGCCATGTTAAACCAAGTTTGTATGTCGTTTTATCGCCAAACGTACTGTAATCAGCATAGCGGCTAGCCACTTCGGCGTGTAGCGATTTCATCAAAGGTAGGTCAGAAAGCAGCGGGATAGAAAACTCCACAAAAGCCTCTGTTACATTAAAATCACCATCAATAGTGTCTTCGCCACCGTTACTTAATACTGTTGAGTCAGGATTACGCCAGCCACTTTCATATCTATGCTCTATCCCTGTTGCAAAAGCTAAAGTTCCGGCAGGTAGCTCTGTTAAATCACCACCTAAGTTAAAAGTGAAAGATCGCATTTCATTGCCGCCATTTCCTTCTCTTCGATATTTAACATAGTCAATCACTTCTTGGCTCAACTCATCTACACCAAACCAATCACCACACGGAATACTTGCGCCCTCTTCATAGCTACATACATCTTCATTTAATGTATCTGCTGCTTTGGCGCTGTCTAAATCAAATGTCCAACCGTCATTACCCGTATTACGGCTATAGTTATACGCTGTATCCCAGTGCCAGTTATTGCTAAACTCGCCGTTTAATCCTAAAACTAAGCGAATAGTGTTAGTTTCTTGAAAGAAAAAAGGAGCACCAAATTCGGTATTCCGCCTGTTTGTTAACTCTAAATCTTGTCCTGTAGGGTTATAATCAAAGTCTTTAGAGACATAAATACTACTGAGGCTTCTTGGCGTAACAATTTGCTCTGACTGACGATTACTGTACATTGCTTCGGTGAATAAATTTACCTGCTCTGTTAACTGATAATTAACCGTTGCCGCTAGGTTAAGGCGCTGACTGGGACTGACTGCATTTAAATAAGGTATCCAAGTAAAAGCATGTTTTTGCGAATCGTATGCTTCATAAGCATTACCATCACCTTGTGTGTCTTGGTTGAATTGTACACTTTGACCATCGGCTAGTAATGCTCTGCCCCCTTCAGTGGTTGAGCTACCAAAACAAGAAAGTTCGCTTGTACCATCATCATGAACTATTTCTTCTTTAGCACAATCAATACGATCTGATTGCCTTACCGCTTCCGTATTGACATAGTTCGCACTTAAAATAAAATTACCACGATCAAAAGTAGAGCCAATATTTAAGTTGAACTCTTGGTGTTCACCATCACCTTCATCACTAGCCCCTGCTTTTGCCATAAAGGTAACACCATCAATATCATCTTTAGTGATAATATTAACAACACCTGCAACGGCGTCGGCACCATAAATAGCAGAAGCGCCATCTTTTAGTATTTCAATACGTTTAATAATGCCGGTAGGAATAGTATTTAAGTCAGCAGAGCTATTAGCACCTGTGCCCCCATTAACCATACGACGGCCATTAAGTAAGACTAGAGTACGCTTTATTCCCATACCACGTAAGTTAACTTGTGCTGTGCCATAGCCACCACTAGTCCAATAGGCATTAGTCGCATTACCAGCAACTCCAGCAGAGAAAGACATACGTTGTAATAAGTCTTCTACGTTAACAATACCGCTCAATGCAATTTGCTCTGCGGTAATAACGCTAAGCGGACTCGCCGTTTCAAGATCAGCTCTTTTAATATGAGAGCCCGTAACCGTCATTTTTTCTATACCATCATTCTGTACTTCAGCATAAGATTGATTACAGTTAAACGCGACCAGCATAGCTGTAAATAATAGAGATTTTTTCATGGGAATCACCACTGTCAATAAAATTGATGTGATGATACCAATGAGAACGTATTATTGGGTGTGACATATTGCCGCATTTAGTGCATTGGTAGAATAAATAAGCTTGTATTATTAAGAAGATACCTTATTCTCTTGAGCCGTAATTGCTTTTAAATGACTAATACGCCATAGGTAAAATAATGCAGGTAAAATTAATAGCGTTAAAATTACCGCGCTTAACATACCGCCAACCATAGGCGCTGCTATTCTACTCATTACTTCTGATCCCGTTCCTGTTCCGTATAAAATAGGCAGTAAACCAACAATTATCGCTGCTGCTGTCATCATTACTGGGCGAACACGTAAACCTGCGCCATGTAAAACAGCTTGCAGCACATCCGCTTTTGTCGTGTCTATGTTTCGTTCTTGATGATCATTAAGCATTTCTTTATAAGCTTGGTTGAGATAAACCAACATAATGACACCAATTTCAACAGCGACACCTGCTAAGGCAATAAAACCAACGCCAACAGCTACCGAAAAGTTAAAACCCTCAAGGTACATTAACCAAATACTGCCTACCATTGCTAAAGGTAAAGTACCCATGATCATCGCAACTTCAATCACATTTCTAAAGTTTAAATATAGTAAGATGATAATAATGAATAAGGTTAATGGCACAACGTAAGCTAACTTAGCTTTAGCGCGCTCCATATATTCATACTGGCCTGCCCATGCAATTGAATAACCTGCTGGAAGTTTTAGTTTATCTGCAACAACTTGCTGAGCAGCTTCAACATAAGTACCTATATCGACACCTTCTATATCAACAAACGACCAACCGTTTAAACGTGCATTTTCAGATTTGATCCCTGGCGGTCCATTTTCAATAAAGACATTAGCAACATCGCCTAATGAAATACGCTGCCCTGTAGCTGTAACAATAGGCAACAAAGATATTTGCTCAGGTGAATCGCGGTAATCTTGAGGATAACGTAAATTTACGGGATAACGCTCTAGCCCTTCAACCGTATTTGTGACATTAATACCACCAATAGCTGTTGATATAACTTGCTGTATCTCAGCTATATTTAACCCATAACGTGCAGCCTTCGCGCGTTGAATATCAATTTTCACATAACGTCCGCCAGCAACACGCTCTGAATAAACAGATGCCGTACCAGGAACCTCTTGCAGGATAACTTCTAGCTGCTTACCTATATCTTGAATAACAGAAAGATCAGCCCCTGCTACTTTGATCCCAACAGGTGTTTTGATGCCTGTGGCTAACATATCAATGCGAGTTTTTATCGGCATAACCCACGCATTAGTCACACCCGGTAATTTAACCAGTGCGTCTAACTCAGCTTTTAAACTTTCAGGAGTAACGCCAGCTCTCCATTGATCTTTCGGTTTAAACTGAATAAAGGTTTCAATCATAGTTAATGGTGCAGGATCGGTAGCGGTTTCTGCTCGGCCCATTTTACCAAATACTGTTTTAACTTCTGGTACTGTTTTGATCAACTTATCGGTTTGTTGCAATAATTGTCGAGCTTGCCCGATAGATATTCCAGGGTACGTTGTTGGCATATACATTAAATCGCCTTCATCGAGCGGTGGAATAAATTCACTGCCAATTTTATTTAATGGGTATATTCCAATAACCAGTACAACCAAAGCTGCTAATAACGTGATTTTAGGAAAACGTAACACTGTTTTTAAAGCAGGCATATAAAGATAGGTTAAAAATCTATTTACTGGATTTTTATGCTCAGGTAATACTTTGCCGCGAATGAAGTAGCCCATAAGAACAGGAACTAAAGTGATAGCCAATGCAGCAGAAGCAGCCATGGCATAAGTTTTAGTAAAAGCTAATGGCGCAAACATTCGCCCTTCTTGTGCTTCTAAGGTAAATACTGGGATAAAACTAACAGTAATGATCATCAAACTGAAAAATAATGCAGGTCCAACTTCACTGGCTGAATCAATAACCACTTGCCAGCGGTTTTCATTGGTTAATTTTTTCCCTTGGGATGTTAGCTTTTCCATATGCTTATGCATGTTTTCTATCATAACGATCGCTCCATCTATCATGGCACCAATCGCAATCGCAATACCACCAAGCGACATGATGTTAGCGTTAAGCCCTTGAAAATGCATAACGATAAAAGCTGTTAAAATTCCCACAGGTAAACTTACAATAGCCACCAAAGATGAACGCACATGAAACAGAAAAACAATACAAACTAAAGCGACAACACCAAACTCTTCTAGCAGTTTAAAACCTAAATTATTTACCGCACGTTCAATCAACGCTGAACGATCGTAAACAGGCACAATTTCAACGCCTTCAGGGAGACCTTTTTTAAGTTCTTCAAGTTTTGCTTTTACGCGATTAATTACTTGTTGAGCATTTTCACCAAAGCGCATAACCACAATGCCACCAACAGTTTCGCCTTCACCATTAAGTTCGGCAATACCTCGACGCATTTGTGGACCTGTACCAATATCGGCGACATCTTTTAACAGCAAAGGTGTACCATTGTCGTTAACACCTAAAGGAATATTTTCTAGATCATCAATACTTTTTAAATAACCTGTCGCTCGCACCATGTATTCGGCTTCAGCCATCTCGATAACTGAAGCCCCAATTTCTTGATTGCCTTGTTGAATAGCCCTTTGAATATGAGAAAGCGGAATACCAAAAGCGCGTAGCTTTTCAGGATCAACATGGACTTGATATTGTTTAACCATACCACCTAAAGCGGTAACTTCTGATACACCTGACAGGGTTTGTAACTCATATTTTAAAAACCAATCTTGTAAACTGCGTAGTTCACTTAAATCGTGTTGCCCTGTTTTATCGATAAGGGCATATAAATAAATCCAGCCTACACCTGTGGCATCAGGGCCTAATTGAGATTTAGCATTACTGGGTAAATTAGGCACAACCTGACTTAAATATTCAAGTACGCGTGAGCGAGCCCAATATAAGTCGGTATCTTCATCAAAAATCACATAAACATACGAATCACCGAAAAAAGAGTAACCTCGCACAGTAACAGCCCCTGGTACTGACAACATAGCGGTAGTCATAGGATAAGTGACTTGCTCTTCCACCACTTGAGGTGCTTGGCCTGGATAACTTGTTTTTATTATGACTTGTACATCAGACAAGTCTGGCAAGGCATCAATCGGCGTTTTATTAACAGAATATAACCCTGCAGCCACCAATAAACAGGTTGCTAGTAACACAAAAAAACGGTTCCCAACGGACCAACGAATTATAGAAGCAATCATAAATATAAACTCCTATATTAGTGGTGTGAATGATCAATGACAGACTTGTCATTAGGCATTAGGCCATCAGACATTTGCTGATCAAGCATTTCAGTATCAGATACATCAATGTCTATAACCTGATAACCTCCTGTTACTTTTTTACTTATTTTAACGCGAACATGTCGACCTTCTGTTAGCTGAGAAAAATCTACCGCATCTATCGCCGTAAAATCCATGGTCATTTCTGGCCAGCTCCATTCAGGGATAGGATCATGAATTAGGGTTAACATTCTATGATCAGCCATAGTGCTTTCTACTTGAGCATTTACCCAAACGGATGATGCTTCATAAATTTCTTCTTCAATGTTTTCAGGTTCCATACGTTTAAAATCAGAAGTTTTACTTGATTCAGAATCCAATAAGAATTGAGCTGAACTTACAACATTCTCACCTTCAGCTAAGCCTGCTAATATTTCAACGCTGTTTTCATTATAGCGCCCTACCTTAACTTCAATAGACTTGTAGTTACCTTCGCCTAATGCAAGCACGACACGATTTTGTTTGCCCGTTCTGATCAGTGCTTCTTTCGGGATAAGTAGCGCACTTTCATTACCTGAGGTTTGAATAGTAATTTGTCCAAACATGTTAGGTTTAAGTTCGTTGTTGGTATTATCAAATCGTAAACGTGCAATTGCTGTTCTAGTTTTAGGGTTGAGCATGGGATGTATGTGTTCGACTTTTCCTTGCCACTCTTTATTAGGTAAATAATCTAACGTCATCACAACATCATTCCCCATTGCTAATAATGAAGCTTGACGTTCGAATACTTCTGCTTTTACCCATACTTGGCTCAAATCGATAATTGATAACATCATGGTTTCAGGTTTAACAAATACACCTTCTCTAACACTTAAACTTTCAACAACACCACTTTGTATTGCATAGAAAGTTACATTCTGTTGAATTTCACGTGTAGCACGTAATCTTTTAATCGCTTCTTGGGGTAAATGTAATGCTGCTAAACGATTTTGAGCTGCACTAATAAGTCGATTATTCTTACGATCTAACGCCAGTAAGAATTCTTCTTGTGCATTTACTAATTCAGGAGAATAAATATCGTATAAGGCTTGGCCTTTTGTAACAGGGTCGCCTACTGCTGAGATATAAAGCTTTTCAATCCAGCCTTGCACACGAGAATGAACATTAACCAGTTGTTCTTCGTTGTAAGTGACATAACCAACAGTATTTATTATCGAATTTAAAGGTTTTATTTCTGCTTTAGCAACTCTTACACCTAAGTTATTTTCAACATTGGAAGAAATGTGGATTGTACCAGCACCTTCATCAGGACCTGCGCCGCCATCATCATAAACAGGAACAAGATCCATCCCCATCGGTGACTTACCAGGTTTATCTTTTTTAAAGTTTGCGTCCATTGGTGCAACCCAATAAAGTGGTTCTTCTTCCTTTGCCTCAACTGTTGTCGGACTATGTAATTTATTCATCATAGACGACATCACAATAAAACTAATTAATAAAGCTAACGTTAAACCAATAATAATTCCTATTATTAAGCTCTTTTTATTTGTTGGGTTTACGCTCATAATTTAGCACTCATGTCTGACTTCATTGCGTTATCAGCAAGAAAGTAATTAATTTCTAAAATGATTTTTTGTTCTTGGGTATTAATTGTTAAAAATTCGATCTGAGCATTAAGCTCTGCAATACGTCCACGTACTACTTCAGAAAAGTCACCTTCATTATTTGTATAGGCCGTTAGAGAAGCCTGAACTTGTTGCTGAATTTGCGGTAGTAACCGTTCTATATAGAGTGTTTGCCTTTCTTTAATACGAAAAAATTGACCTTTCGCACTAGCAAAAGCCGATATCAACTGACGAATTAATAATAGTTTCTCTGTTTTGATCACTTCAGTGTTAGCAATGGCAGAGCTCACTTCTTTGTCTTGTCGGTTACCAGTAAATAAAGGAAGATCGAACACAACACCTATCGAGAAAAGATCGGCTCGGCTATTACCAAAAGAGTCATCTGCACGATAGCCATAGCTAGCATTTACGCCCCATTGTGGTTGATATTTTTGTTCCGCTAAATTTACCCCAATACGAGTAGCTTCAATATTTTTATCAACGGCTTGTACTGCCGGGTGACGAGCTAAAATTAGTGCTAACTGGCTAGGTTTTAGCTGTTTTTCATCATAAAGAGCTTCCTTCCGGTAAAGATCTAATTGCGGAAGTTCACTACCAATGAGCCTTATTAACGTATTGTTGTTCGTATCTAAATCTTCTGATAAAGATCCTGTTGTCCAATAATGGCTTAGCCATTGCTCTAGCATGCCTTGGTAACGGTTTTGCTCAAGCTTTAACTGATTTAATCTATCTTCTAACTGAGTTAGTTCAAGTTGAGCACGCACAATATCAACTTGCCGTGTTCCACCTAAATTACTGCTATAACTCGATTCGGCCAACTGACTTAGCTGTTCAAACAAATTGCGGCTTGTTTCGATTATACGAATACTCTCCTGTACTCGATATAAATCAAGCCATAAACTACCTACAGTAACTGCAACTTTATTTTCTCGATCTTTACGTTTAAACGGTTGCTCTTGTGACTGCAATTGTAATTGTTTACTGCGTATTTCCAGACTATCACCACGACCAAACATCTGAGAAACACCTACTTTAAATTGTGTCATGTTTTCTTGGTCAAAGTTAAAGCCATCGGTAGGCAAGCTAACAAAAGTAACAGACACGCTAGGATCCGGCTGTGTATTGGCAACAAAGCTTAAAGCTTCAATTGATTTTTGTTTATGACGACTGCCATCAAGCCAAGGATCATTTTTTTGCGCGATTTTAATCGCTTGAGTAAAGCTCAATCCCTGCTCAGCGGCATAACTATGACTTGAGAATACGATAATGAGCATAGCTGCGAAGACAGTGATGCGTTTATATAAGGCGTTATATTTATTCATACTTCTTTCTCTTTACATGCGTAAATGTTGAGAATAATTCAATTATGTTAGCTCACACATTATGAGTAATTAATGTAGAGAGACACGGTTTATAAGAATTTTAGGCACAAGTGTGCCGTGAAGTTACGAAATGGGTGGGCGATATAGTGAAGAGCTAGCTTGTGATTTATTTAGAGAGGGGAACTGTGTAATTTTTTTATCTGAAAAAACTTGGGAGTTAAGGGATGTATTCAGTAAAAATGAAAGGCTTAAACAACCATTACTAGGGCATTTACAATCATCTTGGCAGCAATCCATTGAAGCCATCATCGCTGTTTTTTTATCACTATCATCAAGTAACATATGATCATGAGACATCATTGGCATTGTATTCGCCATATCCCCATCAACACAAGAAGCGCCAGAATAAGACATAGCAGTGCTTGCCATTGCTTGACCGATAAAGGCCACTAGCATCAGCATCACTATAACTATGTTGTTACGTACTGGTTTCATGCAATATTACTATTTGCGTTTCGTGTTAATCATTAAATGTACCACTATAGGGTCTTATCGCTTGTAGGCTAAGCTAGCAAAAAATAGGCTAGCTATAAACAAGACCCTATCACCTTACTTTTACTTTCATCAAAAAGTCAAAATACGTTAAAGCAAGTATATACCCGTTATCATTCAAGCACTCTGAAATACGCATCTTGATTGGTAACGGGTATAGGTTTATTACTCAGGAATATATTCAACAACTTCTAAGCCAAAACCTGACAACGAATGATATTTAGTTTGTGAGCTTAACAAACGCATTTTACTCACACCTAAATTCGCAAGTATTTGTGAGCCAACACCAACATTGCGCGAGCCAACATGACGATTAACTTCTTTTACCGTTTCGCCTGCATCAATTTTAGCATATTTTTCAACTAAATTAATTAATTCTGCTGGTGATTCATGTTTACCCAATAGCACTAAAACCCCGCCTTCTTTCGCTATTTTTTCTAAGGCACTTGCCATAGGCCATTTTGCGACACTTTCACGCTGGCTAAATAACAAATCTCTAAAAGTATTTTCTAAATGTACTCTTACTAGCGTAGGTTCATCAGCTTTAATTTCGCCTTTGGTTAAAGCAAAATGTGCTTGACCATCGATGGTATCTTTAAATACGATTAAATCAAATTCACCAAAAGCGGTCGGTAATTTACATTGTGATACACGTTCAATCGTTGTTTCTGTCTCATTTCTAAATTCAATCAGATCAGCAATGGTACCCATTTTTATACCGTGTTTTTCAGCAATGATTTCTAGATCTGGACGGCGCGCCATGGTGCCATCTTCATTTAAAATTTCAACAATAACCGCTGCCGGCTCTAAGTTAGCCATACGTGCTAAATCAACACTTGCTTCAGTATGTCCTGCACGGTTAAGTACGCCACCATCTTTAGCAATCAATGGAAAAATATGTCCCGGTTGAACAATACTTAAATGCGTCGCATCTTTAGCTACAGCAGCAAGTACTGTTGTAGCTCTGTCACCAGCTGAAATACCCGTTGTAACACCGGTCGCCGCTTCAATTGAAACAGTAAAATTTGTACTGAACTGTGCGTCATTTTTATCTACCATCAAAGGTAATTTTAACTTTTCACACTTTTCTTGCGTCATTGGCATACAAATAAGCCCACGACCATGAGTTGCCATAAAGTTAATTGCAGCAGGTGTTACCTTTTCTGCAGCCATGATAAAGTCACCTTCATTCTCTCGGTCTTCATCATCCATTAAAATAACCATTTTACCTAAAGCAATATCGTCGATTATTTCTTGTGGGGTATTTAAATTCATTAGGTTCTCTTTGATTACTTGTTGTTGATTACTTATTTGATAATAATTTTAAAAATTTAGCTAAAAGCGTAAGTTATTTATTATTTAATAAAGCCTGACTTTTTCAATAAAGATTCAGTCACATTTGATGTAACAGCTGGCATTTCAGTTGCTTCTTTTGTAAGTAAACGCTCTAAATATCGTGCGATTAAATCTACTTCTAAATTAACTTTTGTACCCACTTTATAATGAGCAAAAATTGTTTCTTTCACCGTATGCGGCACAATAGTTAATCTAAATTTACTATTTGAACTTTCATCTAATGCATTAACGGTTAAACTTGTGCCATCAATAGTAACGGAGCCTTTTTCTGCAATATAATGAGCTAGATCTGCAGGCATTGAAAGCCAATATTCGATACTATTACCATTATTGGTAATAGATAAAACTTCACTCACACCATCAACATGCCCTGACACCATGTGCCCGCCAAAACGGGTACTTGCTAACATAGCTTTTTCTAGATTAACTTGCATGCCAACATTATAATGAGCAAAGCCTGTACGCTGTAATGTTTCATTTGACACATCAGCACTATAACTATTTTGATCAAATTCAACAACCGTTAAGCAAATGCCATTAGTAGAAATTGAATCACCCAATTTAACATCGCTCATATCAAGGTTATTACTAGCAATAACTAAGCGCGCTCCTTGAGCATTTATATTTATTGCTTTAATAGTGCCAATGGCTTCAATAATTCCGGTAAACATAGCTACTCTCATTTATTTTATAGTTAGATATATTATTTAAGCCTCTGTTGCAGAAATAATATCTATTTAGGCGCTTTCTTTTTCTAGTGTTGCTGTAATTCGAATATCACAGCCTACTTGGCGCACGTCGGTAATTGATAATGATTTAGCCTCTAGTAATTTATTCACATTCGGCATTTCAACTAAACTTTTACCCTCTGCCCCCATAAGTTTAGGTGCTTGGTATAAGATTAACTCATCAACTAAGTTTTGTTCGATAAAAGCTCCTGCTAAGCGAGCTCCCGATTCAATTAATACATCGTTCAAACCGCGATCTGCTAACAATATCAATAACGCAGCTAAATCAATATTGTCTTTCCCTGACTTAGTCTTAATCGTAGAAACTTGGACTTGTTCTACAAAATGCGGCCATTTATGAATGTTTTCAAGGCCTATTTCATCTAATTCTCTTCGAACTAAAATAACCGGCGATACTTGCTTAAAAAAATCTAACTCAGGTGTAAGCCGGTTACGACTATCAATAACAACTCTAACCGGTTGGCGAACCGTACCTTCAGGGTAGCTATCTTTTAATATTCCCAACTCAGACCAACGTACGGTCATTTTAGCATTATCAGTTAAAATAGAATCTGCACCCGAAATTACAGCACAGCTTTGCGCTCTTAATCTTTGTACATCGCATCTTGCGTCGCTTGACGTAATCCACTTGCTTTCACCACTTTTCATCGCAGTTTTACCATCAAGACTCGCCGCCAACTTAACCCGAACATAAGGTAAAGAGTGGGTCATGACTTTAATGAAGCCAAGATTTAGTGCTTTTGCGTCACTTTCTAAAAGCCCAAATTCAGCTTGAATCCCAGCTTCTTGAAGCATTGCTAGGCCACGGCCCGAAACTTCAGGGTTGGGATCAACCATAGCGGCAACAACCCGTTTTACTTTGGCATTAATTAGCCCTTGGGCACAAGGTGGTGTTCTACCAAAGTGACTGCACGGCTCTAAAGTAACATACGCGGTTGCCCCTTCAATAAGGTGAGGGTAATTAAGTTTAGCATCAAGTAATGCATTAACTTCTGCATGACCCTGCCCTGCTTTTTGATGAAAGCCGGTACCAATTACTTGCTCTTTACCGTCAAGTTTATTGACCAATACACAACCTACCCGAGGATTTGGTGATGTTGTATAGCGCCCTTGTTTAGCAAGCTTAATTGCTAAGGCCATGTATTGATGATCTTCTCTGCTATACATTTGATCACCACAAGTTGTTGTTAATTCTTCTTTTGTCGGCGATTTATTTACCAATTTTGCCTCTCCTTGGACTTTCTTTTCCTAGGCGAGCTATTTCATCAGCAAATTCACTAATATCTTCAAAGGACAAATAAACAGAAGCAAAACGCAGATAGGCAACTTTGTCTAACTCTTTTAGCTGAGTCATCAGCAAGTTTCCCAGCATTTCACTCGTAATTTCTCGCTCACCAGTAGCGCGCATCTGTGATTTTAATTTATTAATCGACAGTTCAACTTGTTCAGTACTAACCGGACGTTTTTCTAACGCTCTCATTAAGCCGCTACGCATTTTATCTTCATTGAACGGCTCACGTGTACCATCTCGCTTGATAATACGAGGCATAACTAATTCAGCTGTTTCAAAGGTTGTATAACGTTCATGACAAGCTAAGCATTGACGACGACGTCTGATTTGATGACCGTCTGAAACTAAACGAGAGTCTATGACTTTAGTTTCCTGTGCACTACAAAATGGACAAAACATGGTTTACCTGCGATACGTGAATAAGTTTCATACGACAAGTTCGAAAAATAAATACAAAAATGGCCGCTAATTGCGACCATTTTAATATAAATTCACAATAATTTGTGAATTACTTTAACTTAAAAAGCTAATGTTTGACTACTTGTATACAGGGAAACGTGAACATAATTCTTTAACGTTTGCTTGTACCTTAGCAATAGTTTCTTCATTGTTGATATCATCTAAAATATCACAAATCCAACCTGTTAGTGCTTTAGTTTCTTCAGTACCAAAACCACGACGACTGATAGCAGGAGTACCTAAGCGTAAACCACTAGTAACAAACGGAGAACGAGGATCGTTAGGTACTGAGTTTTTATTAACCGTAATGTGAGCTTTACCTAAAGCAGCATCAGCATCTTTACCAGTAATATCTTTATCTATTAAATCAAGTAACAATAAGTGGTTTTCAGTACCATTGGATACAACTTTATAACCACGTTCCTGTAATACCGCAACCATAGCTTTAGCATTATCAAGTACACTTTGTTGATAAACTTTAAATTCTGGTTGTAGCGCTTCTTTAAATGCAACCGCTTTAGCAGCGATAATATGCATTAATGGGCCACCTTGTCCGCCAGGGAAAACAGCACTATTTAATTTTTTGTAAATAGCTTCGTCATCACAGCCAGAAATGATTAAACCACCACGAGGGCCCGCTAATGTTTTATGCGTTGTTGTAGTTACTACATGTGCGTGTGGTACAGGGTTAGGATAAAGACCAGCAGCAACAAGACCAGCAACGTGTGCCATATCAACGAAGAAGTATGCACCAACACTGTCAGCAATTTTGCGCATACGTGCCCAATCAACAATACCAGAGAATGCAGAAAACCCACCAATGATCATTTCAGGCTTATGTTCATTAGCTAAACGTTCAAGTTCTTCATAGTCAATGTCACCTGTTTCAGGGTGAAGACCATACTGGAAAGCTTCATAAGATTTACCAGAAAAGCTTACACTAGCACCATGCGTTAAATGACCACCATGCGCTAAGCTCATACCTAATACTTTTCCACCAGGTGATACTAATGCTTGGAAAACAGCAGCATTAGCTTGAGAACCAGCATGTGGTTGTACATTGGCATAAGTAGCGCCAAATAACTCTTTTGCACGATCAATTGCTAACTGCTCAGCAATATCTACGTATTCACAACCACCGTAATAACGTTTGCCTGGGTAACCTTCAGCATATTTATTCGTTAATTGTGAACCTTGTGCTTCAAGTACACGAGGGCTACAGTAGTTTTCTGAAGCAATTAGCTCAATATGCTCTTCTTGACGCACAACTTCTTTGCTCATTGCTTGATATAGTTCCGCATCAAAATCGGCAATATTCATATCACGTGTAAACATGTTTTTCCCTTCTTCGCAAATATAAAAGTCAGCACTAGGCTGAAACGATATTTAAGCAAATAACAGGATTTACTTAAACATTCAAAAAAATAATGGCGGTATTTTGCCTGATTTTTACCTAGTTGTACACGGTAAAACAAGCTAGCCTTAGTGTATTTAGCACTGCTTTATAGCGTATTATTGTTAAGTGATTAAGGCTTAGTAGCCCAATAACAATTTTCACTAATAAAAAAAACTATACCGCAAGCTAAAAAACAATAGCACAGCAAAATATAAAATACAAAAACAACGAGTATACCGAATAATAATCAATATACATCATACATTTGGCATTATAAACAAAACAACTAAGAACTATGGTAACAAGTAATCATTAGATAGATAACAGCTCTGATAACTCTTTAACACGCTTTCTTTGAAACCAATGTGTTATTAACCACATGACAAGCAGAAAAATATTAATAACAAAAAAAGGCGGCCAAGGTGACTTTTCTGACTCTGTAATCGTTGCATAAATATACCAATTAACAAGAGGTAAAAATAACCAAAATGACAATTTGGTTAACCTAATATACTTAATAGACGACTCGACTCCGGCAATGGCATTGGCAATCGCTTTATCAGGACTATCAGAACTCTGCTGCCAAGTATGCAGTCGTATTTTTATTTCATAATAAACAAAAATTATTGACGCCACACTGCCAAATGATAAGTAAATAATACTTGCCGTGCCCCAGTCACCTTGGTAGACAGCAACTATTAACATAATAACAATTGCTATCGTAGCCAAAACATTCAACGACAACAAAAACTTAGCTTGTAAGGTTCGCTTTTTCGTTTGTTTTAATAATTTTTTAATATCTGTTTTTTCAAAAGGTTGCTCTTGCCAATCTTGAGAAAGCCTTAGCCAATCCTCATCTAATGATAATTCATCATGTGATGGATTTTTTTTATCTAGCACTGGTGAAACACCTTCATTAGCTAATAAAGATGTATCAATATTGTTAGCTTCAACATCACCACTATGATCTGTATCTAGTTTGTTAGGCTCGACAGACGAGCTTTCATCACTTTCAAATGGTGTTTTATCCATTTTCTGCACCCTCCAACAACTTTGTTAATAATGTCTTAGCGCGTTGTAGCCTAACACCAACTAAATTGGGGGTTATCACTAAAACATCAGCCATTTCTTGATAGCTCATCCCTTCTAATGCAAGTGTAATCACTTGTCGTTGTTCAAGGTTAAGTTGTCTGATCGCTTGCGATAAACGAAACTGTCGTTGTGTTTGACTAAGCGCTTGATAAGGTGTTTTTTGTGTAGCTGCTACATATTCAGCTTCAGCACAGTTTTCTATATCAGCAGTTTTAACCGTTTTAACTGTTTTAGCGACATGCGTTGCTAATACATTATGAGCAATACGTGCAACAAAAGTTTTTACCGCAGAATCTTGCCTAAACTTTGGTAAAGCTCGCCAGATATTTAACGCTATATCTTGAAAAAGCTCATCTTGAATGGCAACTTCTGCTTCAAAACCCGTAATGATATGACGCAGCAATTTTTCATGCTCCGTCATCCATTGCGTAAATATTTTTTGATGATCCAATCCGCTTTCCTTACACTCAACAACACTGACTACAATAACATTGAGCGTAATACGTTATTAATTTGCTAAAATTTAACATAATAATTTCTTGTAGATCACCCTTTATTCGATCATTCGCGAAGTCACAGTCTAGCTTAATGCCATGACAACTTTTTCTGACTTCAGTTTTTTAGCTAACGCCAAAATGAAGGCTACGGTAATAGCAATAGTCACAGCACTAGTCGCAAAGACCGCCAACCAATTAACCTCAACACCTTTGAAAATATTTTCAATGATCATTGACTGACCTGCTATTGGTAACCAATTTAACCACTCTGGTCGATCATCCATCATTGAAACAACAAAAGGGATAAAGGCAGGAATACCTATAAGCATACCAACTGTTGATTGTGCTTCTTTAAAACTCTTCGTTTGAAACGCGACAAATAATTGGCAAGCCGAGGCAAAAAAACAAATAGGCAATAATAATAATAATAAAAGCGCTGCAGTTGATATATCTAAGCTAAAAGTCGCTCCAATTTTAGTTAAGTCAACAAAACCCACTGAAATCGACGTGAGTACTAATACTAAAACCACACCAATGATCGAAATGGTTGAAGAGCCAATCAACTTAGCTAATACTATTTTTAAGGTACTTACTGGCTGACACAATAACATTTCAAGTACATTACGCTCTCGTTCTCCGGCACTTGAGTCAATGGCTACAGATAAGCCAGACATAAATGCGGCCATCATCAGATAAATTCCCAACATCATTGAAATCATAATAAAAGTAGCATCAGGTTTTGCGGTATCTTGCTCAACTAATTTAACTGGATTTAACAAACGTACATCCACACCACGCAATAGTAGCCTTTTATAACCAATTGATAATGAGAATTCTCTTACTGCATTATTAATTCTTCTAATTGGAGGGGTAACAGCTTTATCATTAAAATCTGCTTGTAAATGTAACTTAATCGGCTTTCCTTCCGCCATATTAATTGCATAATCGTCAGGAATATTAATAACAATATTGCGCTGATCCCACGTTGCTTTTTCATCTTCAGGCACATCAGCAAAGTTTAATAAATTATTGTCAGCAAAGTGCATTATTAACTTAGGCGCGTATTCAACACCTGAAAACTTGACGTAAACAGGTGGTTCATCAACTAACTTTTCAATCATTATTTTTGACATCAAAACAATTGCCACCGGCGCTAAAAAGGCCATCATTAACGCCACTATTAAGGCTCGTTTATCACGAAAAGCTTCTTTATATTCTTTTAAAATAAGCGCTTTAAATTGAATGATATGTAAATTTAAGTTCGAGTTAACAATATTCACGCTGATACTCCTTCATCTGAGCCAATCAATTTAACAAATGCATCTTCAAGCTGTGTTTCACCGGCTAATTCACATAATTCTTGGGGTGTCCCTTGAGCAGCTAATCGACCATTAGCAACAATGATCACTCGATCACACAACGCAGCGACTTCCTGCATGACATGCGATGAGAATAAAATACAGTGTCCTTTTGCTTTAAACTTAGCAAGATGATTACGTAATATACGTGTACTCATAACATCTAAACCACGCGTAGGTTCATCAAGTACAAAGTTTTTTGGTTGATGAACTAATGCTTGAGCTAGTGTTACTTTCATCCGTTGCCCTTGTGAAAAACCAATTGTTTTACGGTGCGCTAACTCCTCTAAATCTAAATCTTCAATCACTTGCTGTATAGCATCTTTCTTAGTTTGTCCTGACATACCATGTAAGCTTGCAAAATAATCAATTTGCTCATATGCAGTAAGACGTTCATATAAACCAAATTTATCAGGAAAAATCCCTAACTTTGAACGTGCTTCTAGTGGGTTATCGGTGACATTAATGCCATCAATAGTGGCAAAACCTTCATCAGCAGAAAGTAAGCCATAAAGCGTACGTAGACACGTTGTTTTACCAGCACCGTTTGGCCCTAATACTCCGGTAATTTCACCATCTTTGGCAGTAAAAGATAGTCCATCTAGCGCTTTCACAGTATTTTTTTTATTTTTCTTATCAATAAATTGTTTATGTAAATTATTTACTTCAATCATTAGTATTTCCTTGTCTATGCCATTTAATGCTGTTGAAAACGCATTACTGAATGCCGTTAACGCTTGTCATAAAAGTCTCTTGAGGAACTTCTTTTAAACAAGACTCATCAAGTTTGTTAGGTGACTTACTAGTCAAGAATTCATTAATTATCCTATTTGCGCATGTATTCATTGCAACAGTATGTGAAGCATTTTCAACAATAATATGGTGGCTATTAGGCAAAGACTTAGCTGAATAATCGCCATTACTTGGTGGTGTTACTGGATCTAAATTTCCAGAGAGAATTAAAGTAGGAATGTCTGCAGTAACCGGTTGATAGAAGCTATCACTTGGTCGATATTGTGGGAACAGCGAACATATTCTGTCAAAAATAAGATCGCTAGAAACAGCATTATCAAAACTGTTCTTAGCATCTTTTGCTCTCATTTCTGCAGAAATTTTAGGAGCATCTTCATTACAAACAATATTAAAATGTAAACCAGTATACACCTGTTGCTCACCTTCAGTGCTAGCCATTAAGCCAATTAATGGCTCATAGTTACCTAAATAAGCTTGATTAATAATGAGCGGAACTAAAGATCGTCCTCCCATGCTATACAACTGCATACGTAAATTATTAGTAAATTTACTATCATCGAGCTTGAATTGTGTTGGCGTTCCTAACCGTGGATGTTGAATATCGAGGATTACAGGAGCTTTAGCTAAACGCGCTTTCACTTCGTCAAACTCATCGGCTACATTAGGAAAGGCTCTATTGCATGATTCACTTTTTTTGCAGTTTTCTATTAATAAATTAAATGAACGAGCAACACTTTGCCCAAATAATCCAATAGGTACTTCAATAGGGCCAACACTGTCTAATACAACACTTTCAAGTGATTCGGGAAACATTCGCATATAAACTAAAGCAGCACGTGTACCGTAAGAACCACCATAAACATTAAGTTTTTTATGATCTAAAGCTGCTCTAATACTATCAAAATCACGAATAGCATTTTCTGAATTAAACTGACTTAAATCACCTTCAAACTGGCTAATACAGTCAACAATATCGCTTTCTTTAAAGTCTTCTGTTAGCGTGCTATAAACACTTCCTTCTTCCTCTAAGTCACAAGATAGTGGATGACTTTCACCAGTTCCACGTTGATCAACTAAAATAATATCGCGTGTTTTACGTACTTCACGAAAGACTTGATTCAACCCTGTAGCAAGTTCTACCGCAGCTTGACCTGGACCACCTGCTAAAAACATTAAGGGTACCTTATACTCACTATCATCAATTGCTGGTAATACTGCGAAGTTAATTGTTATTTTATCACCATCTGGTTTTTGATAATTTTCAGGTACTTCGAGCTTGCCACATTTAACTTGTGAACGTATTTCACCTAAATGACAATTTTCCAACGTTAATCCATCAGTATTTGCCCAACTCATTGTTGTGATAGACAGTAAACTTAACGTTAATAATCTTTTCCAAGTTACTTTCATATTATATTTCCTTAATAAAGCGTTAAACACTTAGTCTCAATTCTTTTAAATTTATTACATAAAAAATAAAAAAAATTCAAAAATAAATAAATTTATAACAAAGATAAGCTAGTTATTAGAATCACACTTCCAATAAAACAACGCCATAACCAATTGATTAAAAATAATTTATACTAATACCGTCATCCTGTTAACACAAAATACATTACATAAAAAACACAATAAATAATCGATAAATATAAAAAATAATAACAGGTTTTATTAAGCCTAAATTAAGTTTAAATAGTCATTCCCAAACGTCTGAATAAAAGATAACATTTAGATATTAATTTCCCTCTAATTACCTAAGGACCCCCCATGGAATTAAATCAATGGGTAGATGAGTTATTTGAAGTATTTGATGAAGATAAAGATGGTGTAATTAGCCGCTCTGAATTCGTTGAACTTATTGATGTGTTATTACAAGACAAGGGCATTCGTATGTGTGAGTCTATTTTTAATCGCTTTGATAAAAATCATAGTAATTCTATCTCTAAAGATGAATTAAAAGAAATGGTTATAGAATTAGCTCTGTAATTGTATTTGTAACTCCTTTCATACCTTAGCTCTCAAAAAGAGAGCTAAATATTTCTTTGCATACTTATTTGTATAGCGCTACCAACTTTTAGTTTCAAAATAGTTAATCTCATAATAATTTAAGCTGCAAGGCTAATAAAAAGGTAGAGTTATGACCAGTAAAGTATCTCACTATAGTAAAAATGAAGAGCTAGCTAATACCATAAGCCATGGCTTGGGTGCCTTACTTAGTCTTGTCGCATTATTTTTATTACTAAATAACTCGGTTACTAATACATCAGTAAGTTATTCTATTAGTAATCATACTATGCGCATTATCAGTTTTAGTATTTATGGTACAAGCTTGTTTGCACTTTTTTGTGCTTCAACGTTTTACCATGGTGTTACAAATGAGCGTTCAAAAAAGTTATTTAAACTGCTCGATCATTGCGCTATATATTTACTTATAGCGGGGACTTATACACCACTATTATTACTAAGTATGAAAGGTACTTTAGGTTATAGTTTAATGGCCGTTATCTGGTTTATTGCGTTAGGAGGGATATTCTTCAAAATTAAATTTGGTGATAAATATAAAAAAACATCGCTAGTTACCTATCTTGGTATGGGATTTATATCTTTTACTATCATAGAGAAGTTATACAATATTCTTCCTAGCAATGCCGTTAATTTATTAGCAATAGGTGGTCTGGTTTATGTACTAGGTGTTTTTTTCTATGTTCAAAAAAAGATTCTTTTTAACCATGCTATTTGGCACTTATTTGTTTTAGGCGGTGCAACTTGTCATTTTCTAATGATTTATTGGTATATTTAACCTGTCTACACCTGCATAAGCACATTAGGTAGCCCTATTTTTATACCTTTTTAACCAATCAATAAATTCATTAGCTGGAATAGGCTTACTGTAGATAAAGCCTTGAGCGACATCACAACCATTATTCAATAAATAATCAAGCTGATTCGATGTCTCTACTCCTTCTGCAATAACTTTCATTTTCAATGTATGAGCTAACTCTATTATTGATTTAAATATTTTTGCATCTACAGCATCATTGGCGACATTCTTAATAAAAAGACGATCTATTTTCAAGAACTCTGCAGAAATCTGCTTTAAATTGAGCATTGACGAAAAGCCTGTACCAAAATTATCGACAACTAACGTGATCCCTTTTTCCCTCAATTTATCAAATATATCATTACTGTTTTGCGCCCCTTCAAACATGGCCATCTCTGGGATCTCTAACTCAAGAATATCAGCGCCTGAGTCTAATTCCAAAATAGTACTCTCTATCATGTCAATGAAATCACAATAATGTACCTGTTTCACGGATAAATTTACGGCTATTTTAATATCTAAAATACCATGTTGGCTCCAAAAATTAATTTGTTTTGCTGCCAACTTAAAAATTAATTTCCCCATAGGGATAATAAGTCCCATTTCCTCAGCCAAAGGAATAAAATCTGCTGGTAGGAGCAAACCTTTATCTGGGTGATTCCAGCGAACGAGAGCTTCAGCACCAATAACTTGATTCGTCTTAAGATCGACTTGCGGTTGGTAATAGAGCTCTAACTGCTCCTCTTCAATCGCCTTTGCTAATTGCTTTTCTTCCGTTATCCTCAAATGAATTGATTCATCCATCTTTTGATTATAAAAATGATAACCATTGCGACCGTTTTCTTTTGACTCATACAAAGCGATATCTGCACACTTAATGATTTTTTCTTGATTTTTGCCATCATCAGGAAAAACAGCAACCCCTATACTACCTGCTGTGTGTACTGTATGACCATCAAGTTGAAAAGGTTGAGCTAATGATTGCAAACAACGCTCTGTTAGGGTGTTAATTGTTAACCCACTTTGTGTTTCAAGTGCAATAATCGCAAATTCATCCCCGCCTAATCGGGCCACAGTATCAGTATCCCTAACACAACCAAGTAAACGTTTCGCAACTTCTATTAATAATAAATCACCAATAGGGTGACCCAAGGTATCGTTAATATCTTTGAAATGATCAAGATCAATCATTATTAAATTAACTTTTGTTTTCAACCTTGTCGCGGTAGCAAAAGCGATATCTAAACGATCATTAAATAAATAGCGATTAGGTAGTTGGGTTAATGCATCATACTGCGCCATAAACTGCACCGCACGCTCTGACTCTTTTCGGTCGGTAATATCTTGTATTGCGCCAACAAATGAAATGGACTTATCTTTCATCGCGTTGATAATGATGTTGGCTGTACGAAGCTCTTCTTCATTGCCAACAAACCTAAATTCAAAGGTAATTTCTTTTCTAGGATGTTTAAGAATTTTACTAAATGCAAGCAAAGCTCCTTCCCTATCGTCTTCATGAATTTTTTTCATAAATTCATTAATTGGAATTTCTTGCTCTGCTAAATACTCAGTAATATTCAGTATTTCTAACGCTTGATCTGATAAAATAACATATTTAAGATCTAAGCTAAGTTTCCATCCTCCAATACTAGCGATCTTATTGGTTCTACGTAATTCTTCGGTACGCTCTTGTACTAATAATTCAAGATTCTCACTGAGCGATTTTAACTCAGAACTCTGATTATATAACTCTAAAAACACATTAACTTTAGAGATAAGAATATGATCTTCAATCGGTTTTTGAATATAATCTACCGCACCTGACCGATAACCTTTTAAACGATGCACTTCATCTTTATAAGCAGCCGTTACAAAAATAATAGGAATGGTATTCGTACCCAAGGTAGAGCCTAATATTTCAGCAGTTTCATAGCCATCCATTTCAGGCATATGTGCATCTAATAAAATAAGCGCAAAATCATGCTCTAGTGTTAACTGTAACGCTTCTGCACCTGAACTTGCTTTGATCACCTCGGCCTTTACTTTTTTCAAGAGTAATTTTAAAGCAACTAAGTTCGCAGGTGTATCGTCTACAATAAGTATCTTAGGTGTACTATCAACATTCATATAGGTTTCCAATTCGTTAATTCTAACAACTTAGCTGAAATATCTTGTAGAGGGATAATATGATCAGCGTAACCTGCGTTTATAACACTTTCAGGCATTGATTTAGCTTCAGCCGTTTCTGGTGCTTGTACTATAACTAAACCACCATTATTTTTAACCATCCTAGCACCTTCCGTGCCATCTGAGTTTGCACCGGTTAAAATAATAGAAATTAAGTTTTCTCGATAATATTCAGCAGCTGTTTCAAAAGATACGTCTATAGAAGGACGAGAGAAACAAACTTTAGGATCCACATTTAAAGCAAACTTACCATTATCATCAATTAATAAATGATAGTTAGGCGGCGCGGTATAAACATGATGAGCTTTAGGTAAAACTTTCTCTTCTGCATCTATAACGCTTAACTCAGTATTGTTATCTAAAACGGTTGATAACATGCTAATTGCATTAGGAGATAAATGCGATACGACAATAATAGGCAGTGGAAATTCCTTAGGTATTCCTGATAATATTTTGCAAAGCGCGTTAACACCGCCGGTTGAGCACCCGATAATAACAGCAATATAAGAAGTCATTTCAAAATCCTTTTCGTTCAACCTATGGTTGGTAATAACTTATGATAAATTTTATTTACTTTCGATATTGTGGTGAATTGTTCTTTTTGCTTAAAAGCACGTAAGGACTCTTTCGTACCTAAACACAGAAATCCACTACGCACTAAACTTTGATAAAATAGAGCAATAGATCGATCTTGTAATGTTTCATTAAAATAAATCATAACATTCCTACACAAGATTAATTGCATTTCACCAAAAACACTATCCGCTGCCAAGTTATGTTCATTGAAAACAATATGTTCCAAAATACAGTCCGCCAACTTTGCACGAGAATATCGAGAATGATAATAATCAGAAAAAGAGGCTTTCCCTCCCATTGCTTGATAGTTTCTCGTATAATCAGGAACACGCTCTAAAGCAAAAATACCACTTTTAGCAATATCTAAATTTTTTTTATTTATATCCGTTGCATAAATAGTAGAGCGTTGTAATAGCCCTTCTTCATGTAGCAATATCGCTAATGAAAAAACTTCTTCACCTGTTGCACAACCAGCGATCCATATATTAAGTCGTGGATAGGATTTCAGCGCCGGTAATACATAGGTTCGTAAATCTCTAAAAAAGTCAGGATCTCGAAACATTTCAGTAACAGTTACCGAAAAATGATCAATCACTTCCTTTAAAAAATCATCTTCATGTAAAACTTTATGAATCATATCGCTAATAAATTCAACTTTACTATTATTTTTTAATAAGCGTAAACGTCGTTTTAAAGAGGCATGAGTGTAATCTTGATAATCGTAACCATATCGAAGTTTAACCGCCTGAAGGAACAATTGAATTTCAATATCTTCAATACTAGTAGCCATCCTTTACTCCTATAGTTATAGCCAAGCTCTCATCATTGATAATAATTTATCCATATTAATAGGTTTAGATAGATAATCACTAGCTCCTGAGACCATACTAGCCTCACGATCGCCTTTCATCGTTTTTGCAGTAACCATTAATATAGGCATATCAGCATACTTCTCTTTACTACGAATAATTTTTGTTGCTTCATTCCCGTCCATGCCAGGCATCATAGAGTCCATTAACACAATATCAACCTGAGGATTTTGTTCTAACATTGTTAAGCTTTGCGCGCCGTCTTTTGACATCAGTACTTTCATGCCTTTATCACTTAACGCTCTTGATAATGCAAAAGTATTTCTCATATCATCATCAACAACGAGTACTGTTTTACCTTCAAGCGCAGTTTCATAAGCAGGGTTTGCATCGGTATTATAATTTGGATACTTATCAAGTGCATGTTCAGAAGAGGCTTTCCCTTGATTTTCTTTAACACTATCTAAAAACAACATAACTTCGTCTTGTAACCTTTCGACAAAACTACCGTCTTTTAATATTAAGCTATCCGTAAATTGTCTTAACACTCTCACTTCTTCATCAGATAAATCTTTCGATGAATAAATAACAACTTGCGGCATTGGCTCTTCAGACAAAGCATTAATTTTTTCTAGTAATTCTGTACCATTAATATCAGGTAAATTAAGTTCTAAAATAATACAATCAATATTATGCTTTTGTAATTGTGTTAAGGCCTCTTCCCCTGTGGCTGCCTCAAAAACCTCTATCCCTTCTTTTGTCTGAAATTGCTCACACGCAAAACTCCGTGTTTCAGGCTCACTATCAATAATTAATACGCTTTGTAATTCATTATTACAATTAATTGAAAAACCATGAATTGCTTCATCTATTTGCTCTCGGGTAACCGGCTTAGTAAAGTAATTTGCTCCACCTATGGCTTGTGCTCTTAGTGCGGCATTAGAAGCTGACATAAAGTGAACAGGTATGTCGTGTGTTTTAGCAATAGCATTTAATTGTTTATACACTTCAATACCATCCATTTGAGGCAACTCGACATCAAGTACAATCCCCATAGGTTGTAATAACTTAGCCAAGCATAAAGCGTCATATGGATTGCCGGTCGCAATTGCTTTAAAGCCTTGCTTATTTATCCGTTTAACTAATATTTGCGCAAAATGAATATCATCTTCTACCACCAAGACAACTTGATCATTTTCTGTTAAATTTTCACGATCATCGTCAATAAACAGATCGATATCGGCTAATAATCGATTATCTTCATCTAATTCAACCTTAGTTTCACTCTGTACATCAGGTTGTATGTTATCATCATTTAATGGAATATTAACGTTATCTAGTGATACCTTATCTTGAGTATTAATAAGCTCTTTTTCATTCTGCTGTTCTTCAGTAATTAAATGTCTAGGTAAAATAAGGCTAAACACACTGCCTTTACCTTTTTCACTTTCAACAAAAATAACTCCATTAAGTAATTCCGCAAACTTTTTAGAGATTGAAAGACCTAAGCCTGTACCTCCATATTCTCGACTAGTTGAGCCGTCTTCTTGACGGAACGGTTCAAAAATACTTTGTAAATGTTCATTATTAATACCAATACCGGTATCAATAATGGCAAATTGCACTGGCTCAGTTATATCTTCATCGATATTATTAGGCAGAGACTCTGGAATTTTTATTGATAAAGTGACACTACCTTCTTTAGTAAACTTAATAGCATTAGCGATCAAGTTATCTAATATTTGTACGATTTTATCTACATCTGATGTGATTGATTCGGGTAGGTTTTCATCTAATGTTACATTAAAATCAAGCTTCTTTTCTGCCGCTACATGTTTAAAAGAGCGCTTAATACTATGACTAAGTTCATCTAATATGATCGCATTACTATGAATATACATTTGTCCTGCTTCAACTTTAGACAAATCTAAAATTTCATTAATTCGATGCAATAAAGATGTACCACTTTCATGGATAATTTCAGCAGCTTCGACATTATCTTCATTAAGATCACCATCATCATTTTCTGCTAATGATTTAGACAAAATCAATAAACTATTTAATGGTGTTCTTAATTCATGAGACATATTGGCAAGAAACTCAGATTTATAGCGACTCGATTGTCTGATTTCTTCTGTTTTCTGTTGATTTTCAGCTAATGCTTTTTCTAACGCTTTTTGCTGCGCTTGAATTTCTTTATTATGCTCAGATAGTGTTTGGTTAATTTTACGTTGTTTTAATTGTGCACGTTCTAATTGTAGTGTTTTCTCTTCTAAGCCTCGACTATTTTCAACGAGCTCTTCGTTAATAACTCTCAACTCTTCTTCTGATACTCTTAACTCTTCTTCGGAAGCTCTTAACCCTTCTTCAGATAATTGCAATTGCTCAGCTTGACGTTTGGTTTCTTCTAATAATGTTTTCGCATTAATAACTTGGTTGAGTTTCTCTAAACTGAGTGCAATCACAGGTATGATTTCTTCGAGCAACTCATGATTTAGTTGCGATAAAGAATCAAAACTTGCTATTTCAATAACGCCTAGTAAGTTATTTCGATAAATAACAGGTAACACGATTAATGTTGCGGGTTGCGAATCACCTAATGCAGAGGACACGGTAATAAAATCTTCAGGTACAGGAGATAAAATTATATTTTGCTGCTCAAAGGCTGATTGCCCAATAATGCCTTCCCTTAATTTGAAGCTTGTTTGAATACTTTCCTTCTGAACAAAGCTATAGCTAGCTTCTATTTGTAAAAGCTCTGCTTCAGGTTTATAAAGATAGAACACGCCAACCGCTCCGTTTATTAATGGCGTTAATTGATCAATAACCTCTCGACAAAAATCATCCAAGGTGTCAGATTGTTGAGCTTTTTCCGAAATACGTGCAATTTGTGTTTTTTTCCAGTTTTCATCTTCGGTTTTCAAGGCTGATTGCTGAAATATGCTAGCAGCTTTAGTTAAGTGCCCAATTTCTCCTGCTTGATTCGATTCTTCTATATTAATAACAGATCCACCAGATGCAATTTTTGTCATCGCTTCAGTAATATTCTTTAATGGCTCTGTAATTGATTTTTCAGTTTTTTTACCAATAAAGAACGCCGTACCCAACCCAGTTAATAGCAATAACCATTGTATTGCATTCAGTTGAGCCACTGAATAAGCATTATCTTTTGCGATCATCGCAAGCTGTACTCGTTCACTTTTGGCTAACCCCCCATCACGTCTCCCTTCTTCATTTCGCTCACCGGCAAGTAACCCGAGTATTTTCTCTGTAAGTGGCATAACTTCAGTGGCAAGTAAATAATTAGTCATATTCCAACGTTCAGAGCGACGAATATCAAACATTTGTTCAGGTAATGGAGTAAAAA
This sequence comes from Colwellia sp. C2M11, assembly GCF_018860915.1. GTDB lineage: Bacteria > Pseudomonadota > Gammaproteobacteria > Enterobacterales > Alteromonadaceae > Colwellia. The sequence continues at coordinate 132,672 of NZ_JAHKQD010000044.1, read as the reverse complement.
TTTCACGTGAGGCTGTTAGCTTTTCAAAGGCACTTAGCTGCTCTGGTAACATTAAATATTGAAGCTTTTTGAGCATAGTAAACTCTTCAGTATTACTATGCCATTGCGTTTGAAACAATTGATAATGCTCTTCTTGCCCCGTAATAAGAAATGACTGTAATTCATCAAAAGTTGAACTTAATGTATTCCTAAAATCAGACATAGTACCCAGTAATCGAGCACGATCTTGCAATGTAGCAGATTGAAGTTTTATCGCTTCCTCTGGATCACGTAATGAATTGGCAATTGACTCATCAATAAAGGCCAATGCTTTTAGTGCCGGCTGGTCGTCAATACGAGCACTTCTATCTATCGCTCTTGCATCTGCTCCACTTAAAACGAGTTTTTCTGCATTGATTAATAAGATACGATAGGATTTTACGACTCTTTCTAAGTCTTGTAGTGCTGAACGTTCACTTGAGGTTAAATTTTGCAAGCGATATAAGTTAATCACTTTCACTACTTCATCTAAAGCAATCTCAGCTTGATTTTTTCTACTAGCCGTTTTACGAAGTAAATAGTTTTTATAGTGATGAATAAATCCATTATATCCTAATAAAACACGCATTTTTGAGGCTATTTGCTGTTTACCTGAAGTTGCAGAAGCATTTACATTATCAAGAAAAGTTAAAGCTTCAATAGCGGTACTATCATCAACTTTTACTTCATTATCCGTTATTTCTGGTGTATTACCTTCATTTTCAACAACTTTAATAAGCATACTATTTTCAGAATAATGAGTAATAACTTGGCTAATAATATCAACCGCAAGCAGCTCTTCATCACTCATTGGATACTTTATATATTCATCTAAAAGCGCGCGTGATTTGTTAATGGACTCTTCAAAAGCTTGGTGAGACTTATCATTACCGCGCAATACATAGTTTTTAAAATTATGTATCATCCCCCCGTAACCCATCGAAGCACGAAGTGCTGTTAATATGGATATTTTTTGTACGCTATCAGGGACATGATTTTTTTCAGAATCAATCATAAGTGATATAAAACGAAACATGTCTGATTTAATTGGGTTAGCTTGCTCAATTAGAATTTTATTAGCAGGCTTTTCTTCCAAGGTATGACCGATATCTTCAACCTTTTGCTGTATCTGTTTGAATTTTTCTAAATATAGCTTTACTTCGCTCCACTTCTCAATACTTTCTTGTGACTCCCATTTAGTTGACAAAGAATCTATTTTTATCGTTGTTAAATCAATAACTTCCCAAGTATTATTTCTATCTTTTTTGAACCTTTCATTACCGGTAATTAACCAACCACCAAGAGAAGCCAACGAGCTATTAATCCCCGTTAGCATGAAAGAACTCTTTTCTGTTGAGGGCATTCTTTCTTCAACAATTTCTTTCGTTGTTTTATTTATAATATTCGTCAGGATTAACGTTGTGCATACAGCCGCAAATAAAATGGCACTAATAGCAGAAAAGCCAAAAATTAAATTTTGCTTAATCGTCATACGGTTATTAGCTTTGGTCACAAAAATTTCTCTTTAAATGATTATTTAGGAATAGTAAGTAATAAGGATAAGTTTTTACTGTTATATTACACTAAGTCTATTGTGTTATTTCAATCTCAAAAAATTTATTCAACTTGTAATTATCAGTAATAAATCAACTTTTATACTAAAGTTGCTAGAAGAAACCTTCATGCTTTGATTTTAGAGTATGTTATAAACACTATTCTGTCTAGGCAGTGTCTTTGATCATACAGAATACTTTCACATACAAGGCAATAATTAAGAAAAGTTATTTAACTATTAATGGTAGCATAATCAAATCACTTTACTGTTTGTTGGCTTTATACTTAGCTAAAATTATTATCCCTCAGAATATGGACAATAAAAAGCCTGTCGTTAATAGAATAACGACAGGCTTTTCTTTTAATGCTACAAGACATACTGAAATTATTTAATTACAGTACTTTAGCGATAGATTGTGTTAAATAATTCACATTATCAGGTGAAATTCCCGCAAGACTAATACGGCTTGAGCCAACAATATAAATACTGTATTCATCTTGTAAACGTTGTACTTGCTCTTTATCAATACCTAAAAATGAAAACATACCATTTTGTGTGGTAATAAAACTAAAATCACGAGTTACGCCATTAGCAGCTAATTGATCAACGAGTAATTGACGCATGCCGTTAATACGATCACGCATTTCTTTTAGCTCGCCATGCCACTGAGTCGTTAGCTCTGCGGAGCTTAAAATTGTTTCTACAATAGCAGCACCATGTGCAGGTGGCATAGAATAATTCACACGTACCACAGAAAGTAACACCGAGTTGATAATGTCAGCTGCAATTGCACTTTTACCAATGATAGAACAAGCCCCAATACGCTCACGATACAAGCCAAAGTTTTTCGAACATGAACTACAGATAATCATTTGCTCAACGGTATCAGCCATCAATCTTAAACCGAAAGCATCTGCGTCTAAGTCTTGACCAAAGCCTTGATAAGCCATATCCACAACTGGCATAAAGCCAACTTGTTTAGCTACCTCTGCCACTTGTTGCCATTGTTCTTGATTTAAGTCCATACCGCTAGGATTGTGGCAGCATGCATGTAATAACACAGCATCATCTTTAGATACTTGTTTTAATGCTTCAAGCATACCGTCAAAATCTAACGTTTTATTTTCATAATCGTAATAAGGATATGTTTTAACTGTTAAACCTGCTGCAGTAAAAACACCTTGATGGTTTGCCCAAGTAGGGTTACTTACCCAAATAGTAGCACCAGGAGTACAAGATTTGATAAATTCGCCTGCGGTACGCAAGGCGCCAGTACCGCCAGGTGTTGATACAGTGCGAATTCTATTTTCACTAATAACTTTATGATCACCCAGCATAAGTGAAGTCATTTTTTCATTAAATAATGCAGATCCGGCAGAGCCTAAGTAAGCCTTGCTTTTTTCATTTTCTAAACGAAATTTTTCAGCTGCTTTTACACAAGATAAAACGGGAGTATGGCCATTTTCATCTTTATAAATACCCGCGCCAAGATCGATTTTGTTGGCATTGGCATCTGCTTTAAATTTGACAGATAAACCTAGGATAGGGTCTGGTGGTAACTGCTTTAACTGCGAAAACATAAGATTAATACCTTTCTAATTACAATGGTTAATTATTTAAAATGACAATATAAATAATTATACCTCAAGCTATTTGAATAATCATGCACTAATATTGAATATAAATATTTATATTTGTTTAATAAAAATATATCGTTGATGAATTAGAATTGAGAGGTTATTTTGAAGAGGTATTCTACGATAAAGCGACAAAGATAATAGTACTTGTTTTACTGTGTTATAGTAATTGAGTATAAACTATAGAATGGTGCCCCGACCCGGATTTGAACCAGGGACACGAGGATTTTCAATCCTCTGCTCTACCAACTGAGCTATCGGGGCATTATAGATAAACTTTTCAGCAACTAGGTGCTTCAAAGAACGCGTATAATAGCTATAATTATATAAGCTAGCAACCGTTTTCTTCTTCCTTTTCACTAGGAAGCCTAAAAGCTATAGTTCAAAATCGCCAAAATCTAACGCTTTGTCATCAGATAAAGTTATTTTTTTAGGTTCATCTAACAATGAAGGCTGCTCTACCTGCTGCTCTGGTAAAGTTTTAGCTACTTCAATAGCTTTCGGATTTTCTTTATTTTTTTGACGCTTTTTACGCTGAATACAGCGTTTGATTACTTTTTGTTTTGTATCGTTATCAAGATGAACCCATTCTTTTCTTTCTTCACGCGTACGCATGCAGCCAAGGCAATAGCCCTTTTCATTCGATTGACATACTTCCACACAAGGACTTGGAATATCAAAGAACTCTAGCTGCATTTTTGTTAAACCTTATATAAGAAGACCTTATAACATCAAAAAAGAATCCTTCTAGCCTAGCTTATCTGTTGCTATATGATATTCAGGATCTTCAATCACATTTACTTCAACTAAGTCTCCTGCTTTTTCTAATAACACCTGGCACTCTTGACTTAAATGTTTTAAATGCAATTTTTTACCTTTAGCAAGATAACGTTCAGCTAAAGTATCAATAGCCTCTATTGCCGAATGATCAGCAACACGAGAGCGTTTGAATTCAATCACAACATCATCACTGTCCTTTTCAACATCAAATTGCTCCAAAAAGGTCGAAACAGAACCAAAGAAAATAGGACCAATCACTTCATAAACAGTTGAACCTTGTTCATCAGTATTACGATTAACTTTTATTCGTTTAGCATGTTCCCAAGCAAAAACTAATGCAGAAACAATAACACCTACTACCACAGCTATTGCTAAATCAGTAGCAACGGTAACACCAGATACCAGTACGATAACAAAAGCATCAGCTTTAGGTACTTTTTTCAATATACGGAAGCTTGACCATTCAAAAGTACCAATAACAACAATAAACATAACCCCAACTAACGCAGCTAACGGGATCATTTCAATTAAACCTGAAGCAAATAAAATAAAGCCAAGTAATGCAATAGCCGCAGTTATACCAGAAGCTCGGCCTCTACCACCAGAATTTACATTGATCATAGATTGCCCAATCATGGCACACCCCCCCATACCACCAAAGAAACCAGTTACCGTGTTAGCAGCTCCTTGAGCAACACACTCTTTATTACCTTGACCACGAGTTCCAGTTAGCTCATCAATAAGTGTTAAGGTTAATAGCGATTCAATTAAACCAATAGCGGCAAGTACCAGTGCAAAAGGTAAGATAATTTTTAAGGTTTCAAGATTAAAAGGTACATTCGGAATAGAAAATTGTGGCAAACCACCAGCAATAGAAGCCGTTGGGTCGTTAGTCATATCACGTAAAAAATCCACCACTGTACGGGTATCTAGCCCTAAACTCTGTACTAATACAGTAACAACAACAATAGCTACCAGTGATGAAGGTATTGCCCTAGTTAATTTAGGTAAAAAATGGATAATCGCCATTGTTAATAAGATTAACCCTGCCATTATCATCATTGGAGTGCCTTGAAGCCACTCTAATTCGCCTGCACTATTAGTAACTTTAAATTGGCCAAGTTGTGCTAAGAAAATAACAATCGCTAAACCATTAACAAATCCCAACATTACAGGGTGCGGTACCAAGCGAATAAACTTACCTAATTTAAATAGTCCGGCCAGTATTTGCAGCAACCCGGTTAAGACAACCGTAGCAAAAAGGTATTCAACCCCATGAATAGCCACTAAACTAACCATAACAACAGCCATAGCACCTGTTGCCCCTGAAATCATTCCTGGTCGGCCACCGAATATAGCAGTAATTAAGCCAACCATAAAAGCAGCATATAGTCCAACTAAAGGCTCTACACCGGCAACAAAAGCAAAAGCGACAGCTTCTGGCACCAAAGCTAAAGCGACGGTTAAGCCCGACAAAACATCATTTCTCAGGTTTGACACTTTACTGGTATGTAATTCAAACATTTTTATCTCATTGGTTATATTGAATACGTTGGTATAAACGTATTCATGAAGTTAAGAACAGCGAAGACACCTAAAGCTAACAAGCTTAGATATATACAGAGTTTCAGTTAGATTTAAGGCGCGAGAATACTATAGATCTAATGTGAAAAAGTCAATATATGCTTGTTTTTAGAACGATATTAGCTCCGCTACATAGCATGTATTATTTATAAGTTAAATAGCCTAGTCTTTAACTGGTACTTTTACCTTAAAGCTACTACCTTGCTCGGTTTCAAGTAGTTTAATTGTTCCACCTAATTTAGTATTAACCAAATTAAAAACAATATTCAAGCCTAAACCAGAGCCACCTTGTCCACGCTTTGTTGTAACAAATGGATCAAATATACGCTTTTCAAGTGCATCAGGCACACCCTTACCATTATCACTATAAAGCAATGTTAAATAACCATTATTTTTAGTGAATTCTATTGAGATTTCCCCTTCAATTCGCTCTTCAAACCCGTGGATATGAGAGTTCATTAGGAAGTTCGTTAATATTTGATTCCAAGCACTCGGGTAAGTTATTAAGCTAATGTCTTTATCGACCTCAATATTAATAGTATATTTTTTCTGTTTAAAGAGTGTTTTAACCGTGTTTACTACATCGTAAACATGTTGAGATAAATTAATATTAACTTCAGGATCCGTATGCTGTTCAACAGCAACCGATTTAAAACTTCGAATAAGCTCCACTGATTTATTTAAACTACGCTCAATTATTTGCTCGTATTCCATCAATAAGCTTAATGTTTCGGTAAGAAATGATTTCGTTAACTCCTGTGACTCAATGGCTTCTTGCAGAGCTTCAACTTTTTCTTTTAATGCGGTGATTGATGTAACACAAATCCCTAGAGGTGTATTTACTTCATGAGCAACACCCGCCACTAACTGACCAAGAGATGCCATTTTCTCAGATTGTACTAATTGATCTTGTGCTAATGTTAAATTGTCGAAAGAACTTTGTAATTGTTGATTACTTTGCTCTAATTTAGCCGTTCTATCATGAACTTTAACTTCTAATTCACCATTTAACGCTAGCAAAGCGTTTTCCGCATCTTCCAGCTTAAATATTTCATCCTTCAGCTTAATGCGCATACTATTTATCGCACGTACCAAATAATCTAACTCATCTTCTTTTTGTGGCCTATTAGACAGAACTAACTCTTTATCTAAATTATAACTAGCAAGTTCTTGAGTATAGTGAGTAATTTGAACTAAGTGTCTAACAACGATTTTATTGACGATAATAATAATAATAAAAGTTAAAATGAATATCTTAATAAACTCAGCTGCTAATATAAATCCAGCTTGTTGCCATAATCGATGGTAAATATCTTGATAAGTGCCGTAAACTTGTAAGGTCCCTACGTGTTTACCTTCAAATTTTATTGGATATTCAACAAACTTTTTAACCGTGAAACTACCATCACCATATTCATATAAATAATCAAAATCATTTTTAACCACAACTAAGCCGATATCGGGTAAATCAACAATACCCTGTACTTGTTGTGCGACTAAAGGCTCATTAAAATCCCACAAACTAGTAGCGATAGATGGTATATAACTTTTTTCTATATTTTTAAAGCGCTGTTCTAATAGCTCTACGTCATATTGGAAAGAGGAATAAAGTTGAACAATCGTTGAAAATACAGAAACAAGCGTACTGCATAATAAAATATAAACTAATAACCGCTTGGTAAGTTTGTCATTGATTTTTACTGCTTTATTCATTAATGCTGCTCATTGACATTATTTTTCATCCATAAACCTTAATTTAAGGTGTGTTAATGATAAAAGTCAATGTAAACAATTATAAATAATAAGGCGAAAATAAAATAATCACGTAAAATCCCTTTGCACTAAATAAAAGAGAAGGAATTTATTAATAAGCATCGAACACAAAGAGTATTTTTAAAGTAATATTGAAACGTGTTTACAATCCTGGCAAGACAACTAAAATAATCAGATATTTTACTGTTAAAAGTTGTTACTATCCTTTCATAATTATTACATGAGAAAATAAATGCAAATTATAGCTGTACTTGCCCTAGCCTCAATGGTGTGGTTAATTTGGCAATTAATTAAAGCTAAGCGTTTTACACGCTTTAAGCAAAAGATTGAGGATGAACTAAAAGAGCAGGTTATCGCGAGTATTATTGAAGAAATGGCAGAAAGCCGCAGTGATATATTTCCAAATAACGAATATCACCAAGAGGCAACAATATATTACTGGTGCCAATATAAAAGTCGCATATTGCATGCAGCCTTACAACGAGAAATAATTACAGAGCAATGGCTTAAAGATTCAGGTAACTTACGTAATGCACAACACTTGTTCTTTGTTGAAAGTAAGTACTTACCTTCAACAAAGAATACATAAATAGAAACACTACATTTTAGAAAATTGAATATCCCAAACACCATGACCTAAACGGTGACCACGGCTTTCAAATTTAGTTAGTGGTCTTGAGTCTGGACGTGGAACATAATCATTAGTATCAGATAAGTTCTTATAGCCTTGTGAATTTTGCATATCTTCAAGCATACACTCTGCATAATTCTCCCAGTCTGTCGCCATATGGAAAACCCCACCAACTTTTAGCTTTTTACGAATAGCTTCAACAAAATCAGCTTGTACAATACGGCGTTTATGATGTTTCTTTTTATGCCAAGGATCAGGAAAAAATAACTGTACTGTAGTCAGGCTATTATCAGGAATACAATCAGCTAAAATCTCAATGGCATCATGCTCATATACTTTTAAGTTTTCAACCCCTTCTTCAGCTGCTAAAGAAATACAAGCCCCTACACCAGGTTTATGTACCTCAACACCAATAAAGTTTAATTCTGGTGCTGCCTTAGCCATTTCAACTAATGATTTTCCCATGCCAAAACCAATTTCTAAAACGACAGGATTATCATTGCCAAATAATGCCTCTACATCAATTAAACCATCACTGTGATTTAACCCCATAGTTTGCCAATGGTCATTTAAAGCACGTTCTTGCCCTTTAGTTAAACGACCTTCACGCTTAACAAAGCTACGTACTTTACGAATGTACTTACCTTCTTTTTCCGCTTCCTCTATCGTTTTGTGAATGCGGTTTTCATTTTCTTTTTCAGTCATTTTTCTATCTTTCTATTTGATTTAAAGCAATAAACGCTGGCATCTCTAGCATCAAGGAGTAAATAAAACATTTCAAGCTAAGTATTAAGCATATTTGCCACTTATTGCACCATGTAAAAATGTTTTTAAATAACTTTAGGCTATTCAGCCCACCATACATCGTAAAGTTCACTCACTGCTACTGCAGTAGCACCGTTATCGGTTAACCATTTTTCAACCGCAGCTCTATGTTCATTTGTACATGAACCTAGTTTTTGTGTGCAAATTAAACCATGCCACAACGTATCACCTTCACCACCAAAACCTAATCCGTTCGGTTGAATCACTTCACTAAAGAATTTATCAATAAATGCATCAAGTTCATCGCTAGTTATGCCTTCATTTAGTTTCCAAGCAACGTCAAAACCTAATTCTTTAAACTCATCAACTCTTAATTTTTTACGTATACGCTGACTTCGGTTCTTTGCATCAACTTTCATGGCATAGCCTTAATAATAGTTACTAAAAATAATTACCGCTATTATACAGACTTCATCCCAAGCAATAAAACTAATTTATTCAACTATCACTTTCTTTAAAAACAAACTCTTTTGAGTCAATCAAAATAATTAGTTACACTGCGCTTACATACTTAAAAGTGAAGTTTATTACCATCAATACTCCAATTTCCACTCCCTTAAAAAAAGATGTAAATATATCCACAGCATCTGCTAAGCAGTTTGCAGCTCAAGTAGTTACTTGGTATCACCATCAAGGCAGAAAACACTTACCGTGGCAGCAAAATAAAACGCCATACAGTGTTTGGGTGTCTGAAATAATGCTTCAGCAAACCCAAGTAGCAACGGTTATTCCATATTACCAACGTTTTATGGAGAGCTTTCCCACCATAACTAGCTTGGCTAATGCAGATGAAGACAATGTACTACACCATTGGACAGGTTTGGGCTATTACGCCAGAGCACGTAATTTACACAAAGCAGCTAAGCTCATTGTAAGTGAGCATAAAGGTATTTTTCCTGAAAATATTGAACAGGTAATTGCACTACCAGGTATAGGACGCTCAACTGCTGGTGCAATTCTAAGTTTATCGTTAAATCAATACCACCCTATTCTTGATGGTAATGTAAAGCGTGTATTAGCTAGAAATTATTTAGTAGAAGGCCATAATGGCTTAGCTAAATTTGACAAAGCACTATGGCAATTAAGTGAAATTTTAACACCTACTACCGATACTGGTTTTTATACCCAAGCCATGATGGATTTAGGTGCAACTGTGTGTACTCGAAGTAAGCCAACATGTGAAGTATGCCCAGTACAAACAAGTTGCTTAGCAATGGCTAGTAATCTACAAGCTGAATTTCCTCAAAAAAAACCTAAGAAAAAAATTCCTGAAAAAAATACCATTATGGTTATTCCTAGAATAACAACGCCAACAAGCGATAGTGTATTAATGGAAAAACGCCCTCCAGCAGGTATTTGGGGAGGTTTATGGTGTTTTTATGAAGTAAGTGACAAAGATGATATTAATAGTTTATTGCAATCATTAGGCTTACAGGCCACAACCGCAGAAAATTCATGGCAAGAATTAGTCACCTTTAGACATACCTTTAGTCATTTCCATCTGGATATTTCTCCTATTATAATTGACTGTATTCAAGTAACGTCCAATTCACATTCTCAGTGCAGTAATCAGGAAATTAATACTCAAGAAGTTAGCGAACCTAGAAAACAAAAATGGTATGATTTACACAGCGAAGCTAGCGTAGGTTTAGCTGCATCAACAAAAAAACTTATTGGCTTACTTCAAAATAACTAGCACTGTCTAGATAATGCCAATAATAAACGTCACGAAAACCTTATAACTAACAAGAGAGAATTATGAGCCGCACAGTTTTTTGTCAGAACCTAAAAAAAGACGCAGAAGGTCTTGGATTTCAACTATACCCAGGTGAAGTGGGTAAACGTATTTTTGATAATATCTCTAAAGAAGCTTGGGGACATTGGCAAAAGAAGCAAACAATGCTGATTAATGAAAAGAAAATGAATATGATGAATGCTGACGATCGCAAGTTTTTAGAAAGCGCTATGGTTGCTTATCTATTTGACGGTATAGAGCCAGACATCGAAGGTTATGTTCCTCCTTCATCAAAATAACCCATATTTTTTCGTATCGTCATTATATTATCGCCAATAAACAAAGTTAAAAGTTATTGGTAATGATGAAAATGAAGCCTAATTAATATTTTTAGCTAGAAAATATATATGGCGCTTCACTTAATAAATTCATTACCATATTCATTTTAGCAGGCAAGTTATTATTAAAAAGCCACTGTAATAGTTAAATAAACAGCAGTAAGCGCAAAAAAACAGCAAACAAACCTTTTTAATGAAAAACTTATAAAAAAACAGTTGACGAACAAAGAGAAAAACAGTCTAATAGCGCTCGTCTTAACGAGGTAACGAAAACACTTCGAAAAGCAATGCCCCGATAGCTCAGTTGGTAGAGCAGAGGATTGAAAATCCTCGTGTCCCTGGTTCAAATCCGGGTCGGGGCACCATTTACAGAAATGGTGCTCATTTATTAATTAATAATAAAAAGTATTATTTCGGTGCCAAAGTATTATCTTTGTAAATTAGTAATACTGCACACAGCTTTGTGTGCCGACTTAGCTCAGTTGGTAGAGCAACTGACTTGTAATCAGTAGGTCGCCAGTTCGACTCCGGCAGTCGGCACCATTTATAACAAAGCCTCAGCATATATGTTGAGGCTTTTTTATTTAGCAATACAAATTCGTTGATTTATAATCATCGAAGTTTAATTTTTAGTAGAACCAATTAGTTTAATATTGGTTCGGTGCCAAGATAATTAGTTCAATAGACTATAATTATCGCACACGTTTTCGTGTGCCGACTTAGCTCAGTTGGTAGAGCAACTGACTTGTAATCAGTAGGTCGCCAGTTCGACTCCGGCAGTCGGCACCATTCATTCAAGCCCTAACTTCGGTTAGGGCTTTTTTGTATCTAGCGATTGGTTAAATTCTAAATCAATTTTCACTTACACCAATATTTTATCTACCCTGCACTATTAGTGGTGTACACGTCAGTTTATTATTTATTTCGTGATATCAATAGGCACAAAATACACCCTGTTTTGAATAAACTCAATTAGGGCACATTGGATATTAGGGTAATTCCATCAGAATAAAAAAGTTTATTAAGTGATTTCTACGGTGAAAAAAGGATTTGATCCGTTGCTTAGGGTATATAGGTTGGTATACAACTCACTAAAACTGCGGGTGAATTTTATTAGGGTAAATTAGTTGATGGTGTAAATATCCGAACTGGGTATTAGCACCAGTGATATCCGTTGGTTTGAGTTATTGTTGATTTAACTTTACCAGTTAATAGCAGATAAAACAGATGAATTATTATCAAACTGGTTTTGTGTATTAATAATTAGTTAATTTTATATAAAGTAAGTTATGTAAAGTATTGTCTGGTTCTTCTACTTCTTAAATTATTTTAGTTTCCCATGCATTATGCTTTCAAACGCATGAATAATATCAGCCAAATCTTTTTCTTCTGTTAGTGCCTTTAATTCATCGATTAAATCATTGTTATCAATAAAAGAGTCTTCTTCTATGTTAAATAGTTTTGCGGCCTTGGTAATCACCTTCATGGAAGGTTTTTTCTTACCATTCTCAATTAAAGAAAGGTAAGTAGGTGTAATATCTAGTTCTTTAGCAACATCAATAGGACTAAGTTGCTTGGTTAATCTAAGGCCTTTTATTTTATAGCCTGAAAAATTAAGTTGTTTTTTTGACATGTGATTTCCTGATTTAATTAAAATTGCTACAACAACAATAAAATCACATCAGTCTTGATTTGTAATGAGCAGTTTCAGCCCATTGAAGAGCATTACTTAAAAAAGGCTCTGACCTATTTTCTAAGTTTAGTTTAATCTGTTTATATCTTGACTCAACGATTTTTTCGGCTTTGCTCTTACTTATTGCCACCTTCACCTTTATTTTAGGTAAGGGCTTCAAGTCATCTATAAAAAATAACGATCGTCCAAAAACATCACAGAATACTTGCCTCTCAAGTATTTCATCTACTGCATCTCGTAATGTATCAATTACTATTGAGAATTCATGTTTGGAATCGAGCATTTTCACCTAGACTTAGAAGTTAATCGTTTCTTAAATTAACACCCAAAAATTGCAAGTTAGTCAGTTTTTGCGAATTTTTTGACAGGAAAGTGACCACTCTCCTGAACACACGGTCAATGGAATTACATATGAGTTTTAATTAGTATCATATACATCTCCAATCATTTTGTGACTTGATCAAATGCGTTCAGCACTTAATCCCTTTGAGTACTATGCTGTTCATAGGTTTCAAAAGAAAAATTCTACTATATAGACATCCTGTTAATATTTTGGTTTTTCGATTATGAGCACATTCAAGCATTGTTGAATTCCATACAGTTATATAGTGACTGTTAGCACTTATTTTTGCTATTACACCTCCTTAGTTGAGAGAGAAAAGTCTTAAAAGATTGTCTATCCTTCATTGAAGCGGCTGTGTAAAACTATTCACCAAACATAAAATACAATATCTTAATTAGATGAAAAGCACGAGTTAGCAATTTGCTAGACTCTTGCTTGTTTTGTGAAGACATAAATAATTTTAGCTCCTTGATAGATTGTTCTATTTCCATCATTAGCTCTTCATCATTATGTTTTTTACTTGCTTCTAACGCTTTCTCTAAAACTTCCACAGCTTCTTTGACTGCCAGTAAACGGTAATTTAAATTCATAACGTTCTACTATTTCCTATAAATTAATTTAATTAAAAATAGGAGGCAGTCACATTGACTGTAAGGTGTTAACTTGTGTCAGATATAAATGACATTATGAATCTTATATCAAACCACAAAGTTAATAAAGGACAATAGTTAAAAATATTAACTTTTATTAACTTTATTATGAAAGAGCCTTGTTAAGATTAAAAGCAGACACAACAGACAGTTTTTAATAATTATATTAGCTAAAACTTTAATATACTGATTCAACAGAAATAATTCTGTGAAGAGACCTCAAGGAAGTAGCTAAACGCTTTGATATTGAAGTATTAGATCATGTTGTGATTGGTTATCAGTGTTTTGATAGAGCTGTTAGAGGTTAGTAATAGCAGTATTTATGAAAATCATACCTAACATACTCGACTATCTTCATTTAATTAGAATAACTTAAAGTATTATATCTCTGTTTAATAAAAATACTGAAATACTCATGTATGGAGTATTCTGATCCAATAAGCACTCACAACCTGCAATATTTTCAAGTAATAAACCAGTGTATTCATCAACTTCATGTTGATTTTTAATATCTATATCAGCATCTAAATGTTATATGTATACTGTCTATCCAATTAGATTAAAAGCCAACGTTTAACCAAAGAGTTATAATATTTTACACGCTCAATTAACGAATATATTTTCATTAACTAACTGCTTAATATAAAAGTATTTGTTAATCTCCTGTTTTACTTATCGGGGGATATATGAAAAGTATTAAAACACCTAGTGGCAGATCTGAGTTTAGTTATCAAGGTAATATCGAAAAAGGCTTTAAACTAAAAATTACGGATAATGAGTTTTTCTTACCAAGCGAATTGGTTAATGCTGTGCTAACACATTTTAAAGGTCAGCTAGCTATTGGTGGTTTAACATGACAGAACCACCTAAAAGTGGATTGGGTTATTTCATGAGAGATTATGGAAAAAACATTTAGATAAATTTATTTCTCCTAAATACGGTAGCCACCTAACTGCAATTTTAAATGAAGAAGGTTACCTAAATATTTTATTCGATGGTCGTAAAGTAAGCCTCCAATTTAATTAAATCAAAAACAGAAATACCAGATGTTTTATTAAGAACTTCTTATTGCTAGTTAATCAGTGTCAAATACTTAATCAGCAAAAGTTATACAAAAACTATCTGCTTTTTCTTGTATCAATAAGAACTAAACCTTTAATTGGCTGTTTGGGGTTACATGGTTTCTTCGGTGGTGTTGGTTTAATAGGTTTTATATCAGATAGTGTCATGTTAATACCTTAAATTTAATCTAGGTATTTATCGAAATTTCACCAATATTCATGCTTAAAAATAGGATCTTAATTTCAAATTTAGTGCTTATGGCTTTATAAGCCTTGTTTCACCAACGACATCAACGGATTGAGTGTCACTTGCTCTGATTCACTAGGGTAAGTATTAATGCTTCAAGCTAATATCAATCACCTACCACGTAACCAAGTCGATTATTAGAGTTCAGTTGTTTAGTACGGATATGGTAATAACTCGATTTAATGATAAAATACAACGGTAGTTACCTTATCTAAACTGATTATAAGGTATTAAATTTTTACCATTTAAATATTCATATTTACTTATTGATTTAAAAATAATCGGATAGATAGATTATTAGCTATTGAATTATTTAATTTTCTCCCCAACATCATTCAAATATTCACTAATTTATTCAGCAAAAAACTAACAACATGCTATCAAATACCTTTTCAGATACTTTTTTAGAACTTACAGATTCATTAAGTAAATATCGTAGAGCTGAATTAAAAAGCTCAACTGGTGCAAATATCATTGAAGATTTGTATGTTGATCCACTAGGTAAAGACCTAATTTTAAAATCAATGATGAAAAACAACACAACCCTTTTATTGGGGCGGAAAGGTACTGGTAAATCAACAATCATTAACAGGTTTCAGCACGAAGTTAGAAAAACTAAAGATAAACTATCTCTATACGTGGATGTTAAGGCGCTTTTTGAGCAAACAAAAAAGTCAGATCTAAGTATTCAAAATGTCGACATTGGTCTTTCTAATCAGAGTAAAGAAAAGTTGAACTTATATGCTTTTTTTATAGAAAAAATAATCAATGAATTAAAAAAGGAAATCAAAAAAGGCGTTTTTCAAAACAAACTGGTGAGCTTTTTCTCTTCAAACGGTATTACTAAAGAAGAATTTGAATTAGAACTTAACCAATTGTTTGAAAGTGTTAAGAAGCCTCTTTATAGAGACACAACTGCTTCACAACAAATATCACAATCAACTTCGAGTAAACAAAATACAGCAAAGAATAATACCATTGGATTCAAATTATCCAATGATTCAGCTAACCTTTCTGGTCAAATGGCAGAATCAAATCAATGCGAAGATATTGACTCTAATGAAATGGTTAAAGTATTAAGCCGCTTTTTCGACATCATAGGTTTCATGGATGACTTAAAAGCCCTTCTACAACGCATTCCTATTAATAACGTATTCATTTGCCTTGATGATATGTCTGAAATAGACAAAGACTCGATGGAGGTATTTACAGACTTTATAGTTGGTCCATTAAATAACCTTTCTGATGAATATTTTAAATTCAAAATATCGTTGTACCCAGGAAGAGATTTTTTACCTTCCATTGATCGGCAAAAAGTAAAGACCTATCCGCTAGATTATTATGATTTATATTCTCTTGGCAGTGTAGATAAAGCTGAAGAATCTGCAATTAAATACACAAAAAGATTAATCGAAGCAAGGTTTGATTACTACTTTAAAAATAAAAAACTGTCGGAATTCTTTGATGTTTCGTCTTCTTTTTCTATGGGGGATTTTTATAAACTACTATTTCAAGTAAGCTCAAACGTGCCTCGAATTATGGGGAAAATATTAGAAATAGCTCTTCAAAAAACAAACAGTTTAGAGAAAAAAATAACCAAAAGAATAATACAGGAGTCCGCACGACAACATTATAAAAATGATATTGAGTACATTTTGACTAAAAGCGAATATATTGAATACAAAAGCTATGATGAATCCTTTGAACAATATCACTTACTCGAACTACTAAAGCGTATTATTGAAAAAGCAAACGCAAATAAAAGGCAAATAGGTGCATCTCCAGCAAAAATATTTGAAGCATATACGACAAATACAGCACCCTCGAATTATTTACACGTTTCAGAAGGAATGGAAGAAGTTTTAAAAACATTAGAATTTAATTTTTTCATTACTAAATACTCACAACAAAAAGATAAAGATGGCGAAAATATCAGTATATTCTCTCTTAATTATGGTTTGTGCATGGATCACAATATAATTTTCGATGATAAAAGCGACCGAAAGTTTAGAATTGAAAGAGTTTTTGACTATAACAAAGTCATTGCAGATTGGATGAAGAGTTCTAAAGAATTAATCTGTAGTAAATGTGGTGAAGTTTACGATATTGAAAAGAAAGCAATATTCATAGAACATAACTTTCCATGCCAAAAATGCCAAGGTGAAGTTTTACTGAGGCCTATAATTAATCATGAGCATAAAGAGATTATAGAGAGAAACGTTCAAATTCCGCCTAAAGAATACGAAGTCTTAAACACTTTAAAAAACAAACCTGATCTAACAGCAACAGATCTTGGTGATGAATTAGACAGGTCTTATCAATCAATAGGTTATAGCACAGGCAAAAGTAGTAAACTCACAAATTTTGAATTAATCAAAAGGGCTAAAAAGGGAAAACGCCCTTACTTTTCAATATCTGATGACGGCAAATTATTCCTTAACGGTGAATATAAAAATAAGACAGATACTTAAGTTTATTATTCATTTAAAGTACAAATTGAATTGGAAGACTGTTAAAATTCAATCTTAATTTGAATTAATAACAACTACAGGCTACTGTATATAGACACAGTAATTTTTTTGTATTTGTAATCTAAGGCTATTCGTGATTATTTCAGACTCTGTATTAGCAGACATACTTTCTATTTCTAAAAGAAACATTGCGTCAAGAATCAGTAAAGGTGAGTTAACCCCATGCTCATCTGATGGTGATAATCACTTTTTCACGATAAACAAGTTAGTTACCCATAAAGTCATTGCTGAAATGTTAAATTCTGACTGGAAGTCTGAAATCACAATAAGACCTTGCAGAGAGTTCAAATCTGTTGAGCTATTTGCTGGTGCGGGCGGTTTAGCAATAGGCTTAGAAAATGCCGGTTTCAAGCATATTGCATTAAATGAATTAGATAAATCAGCTAGCCGAACTTTAAAATCAAACATTTCCGGCGCTGAGTTACTTGAGAATATAGAAGATATTAATAGTCAATTAATCAACGCTTCTATAGAAAAACCACTAATTCTAAATAACGATATTTCTCAAATTGACTTTAAACCTCTTAAAGATAAAGTCGACTTTTTATCTGGTGGCTTTCCTTGCCAAGCTTTCTCTTATGCAGGTAATAAACATGGATTTGAAGATACTAGAGGCACTCTTTTCTTCGAGTTTGCTCGAGCGATAAAAGAGATTCAACCTACTGTATTTCTTGGTGAAAATGTAAAAGGCCTATTGAATCATGAAGGTGGAAAGACGCTCGATACAATAAAAAATACAATTGAAGAGTTAGGCTATACGTTAATCCCACCAAAAGTGTTGAAAGCTATTTTTTATAGGGTTCCTCAAAAACGGGAACGACTATTTCTAGTGGGAATTAAAAATGAAATAGCTGAAAAAATTGATCTTAACTTATTTAAATGGCCTTCACCTTGCGAAAAAATTTATACTGTTAAAGATGGCTTAAAAGCAGGTGAATTATTTGATACTGATGTTCCTGCATCAGAGGGCCAATCATATCCTTTAAGAAAACAACAAATCATGAAAAAAGTACCACAAGGTGGATATTGGCGGAACTTAGATGATGATTTACAACAAGAATACATGAAAGGTTCATATTATCTTGGCGGTGGAAAAACAGGTATGGCAAGAAGACTCTCATGGGATGAACCTTCATTAACTCTGACTACATCGCCAGCACAGAAACAAACAGAAAGGTGTCACCCTGATGAAGAGAGACCTTTAACATATAGAGAATACGCTCGTATTCAAACTTTCCCTGATACATGGAAGTTTGAAGGTTCATTAACCAACCAGTACAAACAAATTGGCAATGCTGTACCAGTAAACCTAGCTGAAAGGGTTGGTAACTCGTTAATTAGCTTATTTAACGAGTTAGAAAGTCTCTCTTACCTTTAATGGTAGAGATTTCATCTTCTGCCATTTATTAAACAGTATCTCTTATTAGGCTATTGATTAAAATCAATCATTTGTCAAAACATTACTACTTCTCATACTTTAAAATATCTTTATTCATATATTTATATTAAATTAAACAATAATTTAGTAATAAAAGATAAGGATATACCTGAAATGACGATTAACAAAGCTGAGATCTTAGATAAAACAAAAGCTTGGTTTAGAGATTCCATAGCCACAAATCACATTGCTAACACAGTTAAGTTATCAAGCCCAAACAAGTTTAACATCAACCCTTTTTTAGCGGTGTATCTAGCAAATTTTCTTACAGGAAACTCTAACCCTGAAAGCATTGCTAAAGCTCTAATTTTACCCCGTGTATTAGGTACTTCAATAACGACATCTTTTGGTACTCAAATTCAAACTTTTACGAATACCGTTCTGGAAGGCTTTGGAAGCGTGACTAGCGGGATCGACATAGAGTTTATCGACCAGTTAGATGGGCATAAAAAATACTGTCAATTGAAGTCAGGTCCAAATACTATAAATCATGATGACGTTGAAACCATTGCACACCATTTTCAAGGTGTCATAAATTTAGGTAGAACAAATAATCTTAGGATTACCCATAATGACATGATAGTTGGGATAATTTACGGAGAACTAGAACAAACAAGTGCACACTACAGAAGAATAACATCTCAGTACCACTTTCCAGTTTATACAGGTGCTGAATTTTGGCATCGTCTAACGGGTGATGAAGATTTTTACTCTGACTTAATATCAGCTATAGGCTCAGTGGCAACTGAATCTGATTTCAGCTCTGAGTTAAATAACGTTATAAGCCAATTAGCACAATCGGAAGACATTCAAAACCTGACTTAGTACTGGTTATAGAGCTAGGCTAAAATTGAATAATCATCAAAATTTTGATCAACAGGTCGATTGATGAAGACCACTCAAAATGCGCTAGCTTATTTTCATGGGTGACTTTCTGACAACTCTAACCAGAATGTTAAAATTGAAAGATAGTTAGAAGCACACATAAATCACATGATTAGTGCAATTTATCGGGTTTAAAATAGCTAGGGCTATTTTTGTATTCTTCTTTATTTAACATATAGTTATAACGCATAGACAGTGACTTTGTCTTTCTAGAGTCTCTACCTTGTAATCAGTAGGTCGCCAGCTCGACTTCGACTCTGGCGGTCGGCACCATTCATAATGAAGCCTCAACAGCAATGTTGAGGCTTTTTTATTTCTATTAAAAACTGGCCTACTGATGAAATCAGTAGCTAAGCAGGGTTGGCAGCTCGACTCCGGCGGTCGGTACCATTCATAAAAACTATTCTACTGATCTATACCAATCTCACTAACTATGTGATCATTTCTACTTGTTAAAACTACCAACCACATCGTTATTTATTTAATAATTAGAACAACCAGTTATTGAAATAAATGCCTTGTATTTGGCAATTTTTTCTACGTATAAAATTGTTTGACTTGCTCTCATGATTCTTAACGAGTGCTACTTTCTTCCAGCAAAGTGCAAAACATCCCTCCATCTTTTTCAAGAGCCTAAGATATGTTACTCATAACACCAGAACCTTATATAACTCTATTCAATATAAAGTATTCTTAATAGTTTACACCCCACCTATTGATATGTTATAACATATCAATAGGTGGGGTGTAATAACACCGACTACAACACTGTTTAATTTTGAACATAAAACTTACGTTATATCATTTGGCTATTATGAACATGACTCTGTAAGTCTTGACGAAAATAATACAAGGATAAGATTTCATTGAACCAAGATATTCAAATACAAGCCAGCTTAAAATTAGCAGCAAAAGTCTGTAAGCAACATGATGTTCTCTTAACCAAGAAACGTCGACAGGTTTTAACACTATTGTTAATAACTGACAAAGCACTGTCTGCCTATGAGTTGATGGGAGCATTTAAAACTCACTTTAATGAAGTGTTATTGCCTATGACAGCTTATCGAACTTTAGAGTTTCTAGAGAGAATGCAATTAGCGCATAGACTTAACATCGCCAATAAATATGTAGCCTGTGCTCATATTGGTTGCAAGTCTTCCCATGAGTTACCGTATTTTTTAATTTGCCAGAAATGCTTACGTGTTGATGAATTAAACAATAATACCAGTAATAATTTAAGCGATTTAACAGATAAAGCTGAACAAACTGGCTATCAATTATCATCACCACAAATTGAGTTAAACGGTACCTGCAATACTTGTCTTTCAGCACATAATAATTGCTAAAAGCAATTCTACTTTTAAATATATAGGTTATAAAAATGAAAACTGTCTCGGCCTCCTTAGATAAATCTGCAATTACATTATCTGTATTATGTTTGGCTCATTGCCTTTTACTTCCTTTAGTAACAGTTTTACTGCCAACGGTAATTGCTACCACGATGGATCAAGAAATATTTCATACATTGATGGTTATTTGTGTATTACCTATAAGTATTTACGCTCTGACGATGGGATGTAAGAAACATAACAAAATGTCGATTGGATTATATGGTGGATTGGGGCTTATTATCCTAGCTTCCGCACTACTCTTTAGTGAAAGTTACCTTGGTGAGATGGGTGAAAAAGGATTAACCACTTTAGGTGCCATAGTTATAGCTTTTGCTCATATTCAAAATTATAAACTTTGTCAGAAGTCTAAAAGTTGTTCATGTTAGGTCAGAATACTTATATGCAAAGCACACTGACAAAAGAAGCGATTATTATCTTTAAATATCATGATATAATTTGAGATTAAAATATCGTTTCAATATCAAGGTAGTTGATGCAGTAAACATAATTATTGCAAACGTTCTCATGAAACTAGTAAGCTCAATTTGTAGAGCAACTAACTTGTAATTAAGAGTTAGACTCCGACAGTCAATCGGTACCATTCATATCAGTCATCAACAAAAATATTGGGGCTGTTTTATTTATAGAAAAAATTAATTTTATCAAAGGGGTTTGTGTTGATTCGGATATATTGTCTTTTTTTAACTCTTGTTATGTCATGTTCTTATGCCGATCCACTTAAAGAGTTTAATCCGGGATTCTCAATGCATGTTGCTGAACAGCTGGAAAAATACAATATTCCTGGTGGCGCTTATGTCATTGTAAAAAATAATAATATAGTTTCTTTAGAAACATTTGGCCATATTGATAAAGCAAAATCACAAAAAGTTAATAGCAATACTATATTTCGTTTAGCTTCGGTATCTAAAACTTTTGCCTCCACCATTACCACTATGCTTGCACAAGAACATGTGCTTGACTTATCAGATCCCATCACTAAATATGTACCCAACTTTTCTTTGGCGCAAGAAGGCGCAGCAGAAAAAATTCAGTTAAAGCATATTCTCAGCCATTCTAGTGGTTTAATGCCGAATGCTTATGATAATTTGCTTCATGAAAACTGGAGCATGGATAAAATTATTGGTCGTTTTGATCGTATTACTCCTATTTGCCAACCAGACAAATGTTACGGCTACCAAAATATCACTTTTGGACTATTACAGTCCGCCATTGAAAGTAGTCAAAACAAAAATTATTCCACTTTACTAACTGAAAGACTATTCTCTCCGTTAAAAATGAACGACAGCTCCATTGGAATAAAACCTTTTCAAGAACTTAAAAATACAGCTAAGCCTCATATATTAAGAAAAACTATTTTAACCAACAAAAAAAATAAGCAAGGAAAAAGGCTAAAGCAATATATTTGGCGTACTGTAAATGTAGCGCCTGATTTTTATAAAGTGGCACCTGCCGCAGGGGTTAATTCCAGTATTTCCGATTTAGCCAAATGGCTTATAGCAAATTTGGGGCATAATTCTGACGTTTTATCACCAGCATTATTAAGTGAAATTACAACACCAAGAATAAAAACCAAAAAAGATTTACGTAGAAGGTATTGGCGAGAGCATTTAACTGATGCTCATTACGGCTACGGCTGGCGCATTTATCAACTTAATGAGCAAAAAATTATCTATCATTCAGGTTGGGTAGAAGGCTTTCGGGCCGATATTGGTTACTCACCTGAATTAGATATAGGTTTTGCGATACTAATCAATGCCGAAGCTAATGTTATTAACCAAATATCTAGCGAGTTCTGGACAAAAACGCATCAACTCTTTACTAAGTTGTAGTAGCCATGATTTAAAATGATAGTATTTCAGTAACATGAAAATTATTCGCTTTTATTGCGGTTTCTCCACCGACAATAGGTTAATTTAGTCGAATAAAAACAACCGAATGTAAACAAAAAATTACGTTTTGCAAGAAAAGATAACACCATAAACTACTCGTAATTTTATATTAACTTCTCAGATGAGTGATAATAGCTCCCCTATTTTTCACTGTATTAATTCAACACAACAAAATAAGAATGGATAAATGAAAATTAACATTAACATTATAAAAATCTTTACTGCATTAATTTTGCCGCTTTCAATAGCTTCAACTGTTAATGCATCAGCGATTAAACAAAGCAAAGGCGACTTTGAAGACAAATTTCGTCAATTAGAGGAAGTACTTCCTACCCCAAATGTATACCGAAATGCCGCAGGTGAACCGGGTGAAAATTATTGGCAGCAGCAAGTTGACTATAAAATTAAAGTGTCACTTGATGAAGAAAAACGTCGTATAACAGCCAGTGAAAAAATCACCTACCAGAATAACTCTCCGTACAAATTAAAGTATTTATGGGTGCAGTTAGATCAAAATATCTTCAAAGATGACTCTATTGCTAATATGGCAAACAACTTTGGTGGTGTTGGTCGCCGAGGTCCTTACACCAAAACAGGTGATGCACAAACACCAGCAAAAATTAGCTTAGGTGAATTACGTCGCCAACAATTTATGGCTGATAACGAATTAGGCTATGAGATCAGCGCCATAAAAGACAGTAAAGGCAAGAAGTTAAACTTTACTGTTGTTGGTACACAAATGCGTATCGACCTACCTAAGCCTTTAAAATCTGGCGCTAATGTTGAATTTTCTATCGACTTCGCTTTCAACATTGTTGAAGAAGATGCGGTATCGGCACGTTCAGGTTATGAACACTTTGAAAAAGACGAACGCGAAGGCGGTAACGACATCTTCTTACTTGCACAGTGGTTCCCTCGCCTGCATGCCTACACAGATTACGAAGGTTGGAATAACAAAGAGTTTTTAGGTCGTGGTGAATTCACCCTAGAGTTTGGTGACTATGAAGTAGAAATTGACGTTCCTGCAGATCATATCGTAAGTGCTACAGGTAAATTAGCTAACCCTAAAGATGTACTAACAAAAACACAACGTAATCGTTTAGAAGAAGCTGAAACGTCTAAACGTCCTGTATTTATTGTTACGGAAGAAGAAGCATTAGAAAACGAGAAAGAAGGTACTAATAAGCGCAAAACGTGGAAGTTTAAAGCTGACAATGTTCGTGACTTTGCTTGGGCTTCTTCACGTAAGTTTATGTGGGATGCTAAAGGTTATAAACAAGGTGGCGACGATATGCCATTTGTTATGGCAATGTCTTTCTACCCTAAAGAAGGTGGCGATCTTTGGAAGAAGTACTCTACGGAATCTATTGTCCATACAATGGAAGTTTACTCACGTTACTCGTTTGACTATCCATACCCAACAGCACAATCAGTTAATGGTCCTGTAGGCGGTATGGAATATCCGATGATCACTTTTAATGGCCCTCGTACTGAATTACAAGACGATGGTTCACGCACTTATTCACAAGCTGAAAAACGCTTCCTAATTGGTGTTGTAATTCATGAAGTAGGTCACATTTATTTCCCAATGGTCGTTAACTCTGATGAGCGTCAATGGACTTGGATGGATGAAGGTTTAAACAGCTTTTTAGATGGTGTTGCTGGGCGTGAATGGGATCCAACAATTCCATGGGGTGTTGAGCCTCGTGATATTACTGGTTATATGAAGTCTCAAAACCAGGTACCAATTATGACGCAATCTGATAGCGTTTTACGTTTAGGTCCTAATGCTTATACAAAACCTGCTGCTGCACTTAACATTTTACGAGAAGTTATTTTAGGTCGTGAGTTATTTGATTTCGCTTTTAAAGAATATGCTACTCGTTGGAAGTTTAAACGCCCTACCCCATCTGATTTTTTCCGTACAATGGAAGAAGCATCTGGTGTTGATTTAGATTGGTTCTGGCGCGGCTGGTTCTACTCTACAGATCATGTAGATATCTCAATAGATAAAGTATATAAAATGCGTTTAGATACTCATAACCCGGATATTGATTACGGCCGTTTACGCCAAATCGAACTCGATAAACCTTCTTCATTATTTGTTGAGCGTAACAAAGCAGAAGGCAAAGAGTTATGGGTTGACCGTAATCCTGACGTAACAGATTTTTATGACGAAAACGACCGTTTCACCGTAACCAATAAAGAACGTAACAAGTACAAAAAATTCTTAAAGGGTTTAAAGCCTTGGGAACTTAAAGCACTAGAACGTGCCGTAAAAGAAGATAAAAACTATTATGTATTAGAGTTCTCAAATCTTGGTGGTTTAGTTATGCCGATTATTTTAGAACTAACCTATAAAGATGGTTCAACAGAAAGTCAGTACATACCTGCTGAAATTTGGCGTAGAACACCAAAACACGTGAGTAAACTTGTTGTGACTGATAACGACAAAGAATTGGTTAGTGTTACTGTTGATCCAGGTTGGGAAACGGCTGATGTTGACGTAGAAAATAACCACTACCCACGTCAAATTATACCAACACGTGTTGAAGCCTATAAAGCGAAGAAGAGCACAGCTAAAGTTAGTCGCGATATCATGAAAGATATTAAAACAGAGCTTAAAACTGACGAAGATGATGAAACAGAAGATAAGAAGGACAACTAATGTCTAAACGTTTAATCATTTTTATAGCGGTTTTCTTAATAGCGATATCGAGTATTGTTTCTACAAACTTAGCGTTTGCGCACCAACAAAAAGCTGCTGAAACAACCGTTACGTTTAACAAACGTTCAGGTCAACTAGAGGTATCGCACAGGTTTTACATGCATGACACTGAGCATGCAGTGCAAGCATTATTTGATAAGAATGCTGACATCATTAACCTCAAGAAAACACAACAGCAATTTGCTGATTATGTTGCTAAGCAATTTTTAGTACGCACTTTAGCTGATGAAGAACTACCTTTAACAGCCGTAGGCTATGAAATTGAAGGTAAGTTTTTCTGGGTGTATCAAGAAACAGCGATACCAAAAGGATTGGATGGATTGAAGTTATTTAATGGTACATTACGCGACCTTTGGCCTACACAAATCAATATGGTTAATATTGAAGGTAAAGATGAAATTCGTACGTTGTATTTTAGCGATAATAAAGATTGGTTAATAACTAAATTTAACTAATTTAATCTTTTTGTTTCAATAATCTAACTAATAAAACCTCAACAGAAATGTTGAGGTTTTTTTACTCTACAATAATAGAAAAAGTAAATTCTACACAAAATATATATTCAACTTAATGAATACACTATGCCTTTACTCGAAAAGTTTATTACTTAGCTCGCAAGTAAATTTAACGATGAAGAGAATGGTTAACAAAAGAGAGGATAAAAGAGGCTTGTTCTTATAAATTTATATTTTTCAATCACCCAAAAAAAACACCAATCATTACAATTGATGTTTTTTAAATCTAATTATTTAAATAAATTATTAAGATTTTTTCTTAAAACGACGAGAAGCAAATCCCATCAAACCTAATGCAACAATAGCAAGTGTTGAAGGTTCAGAAACAGTTGTTGCTGCTGGTGCAGATAATCTAATTTGGTAACCAGTTATATGAGCATTACTTGAATTCAGAGCATCTAAACGAAGTTCTTGAGTGTTACCTGTTGCAGTAAACTCTCCGATAACATATTGGCCAAGTCCATTACCTTTAGCATTCAATGTAGAGCTATTACCATTACTATCATCAAAATACATTTCACGACTTTGAGGTCTTAAATCAGTCAGCCATAGTTGAATAGAATAAGCTACGCCTTCGATCAAGTTACCGCCACCAATAGTCAATGCAGTTAAGTCAGATCCATTTCCAAAATCAAAACTATTAAGGAAAGCATCGTAACCTGAATCATCGGTTGATGAACCATCTAATGCGCCAACAAAACCACGTCTAGATAATAAAGATGTAGAATTATCAAATTCAACACCATTTACTGTAACACTTCCAGAGTTTGTAGTTGTCGCATTAATCGCTTCAACAGTAGTACCTAAATTAAATACATCATTAAAATCAGTAGTATTTTGCACTTCACTCCAATTAATTATACCTGCATTAGCAGCTCCACTAACAAGTACTATCAATCCAGCAACCACTGTATTTAAAATCTTAAATTTCACTTTTATTCCTTTTAAATTATATTCATATTTCTAACAATATATTAACAATGCAATAAATATACCGCTGCAGTAATACATCTAAAATTCAAGTAGATAGTAATTTGAAAAAACGTATAAAAATAAAACTGTAAAATAACTCGACATAACTGGCCCAACCAGTAAATCACCAGCCTGCTAACTTTATTCTAGAAGTAGGCATTTAAGAAGAACAACTCGATCAGAGTATGATTTTGATTGTAATCCAATATATTTATGCTTATAAAATAAAAAAACATCATAAAATGGATAAACGTTTCATTAAAAATATTAGAAAACCATAAAGAGAATATTAATAACAACGTTCTGCTATCTCGTACTAATCAATAATAATGGTTATTTGTAATCATTTTTTTTGTTTGACATTAAACGGCTGTTAAATTCTAATTCGCCCCAATTACATATGACTAATTCCCTTACTATTATTAGATGGCAAGGCTAAAGGAAAACGAATGAATAAAGATAATCTTGATAACGCACGCGCACATTACAACGTACGTCATTGGAGTCAGGGCTATTTTGGAATCAATGATGCAGGCAAGGTATATGTTGCACCTAAAGTTGATAATCAAGAGCACACAGTAGACTTAAATAGTATTGCTAAAATGATTGAAGATAAAGGATTAACACTACCCGCCTTAGTGCGATTTCCACAAATAATTCATCATCGCATTCATAGCCTATGTGAAGCGTTTAATAAAGCAATAGATGAATATGATTATCAGCAAAAATATTTATTGGTTTACCCTATTAAAGTCAACCAGCAACGAGAAGTTGTTGATGAAATTTTGGCGAGCCAACATAACAAAGAATACACTCAATTGGGGCTTGAAGCTGGCAGTAAAGCTGAATTGCTTGCTGTTTTAGCAATGGCTCAAAAAGTGTCTTCGGTTATTGTTTGTAATGGCTACAAAGATAGAGAATACGTGCGTTTAGCGTTAATCGGCGAGAAACTCGGACATCAAGTACATATTGTGCTAGAAAAAATGTCTGAACTTGAAATGATTTTAGCCGAAGCTAAAAAGTTGAATGTAGAACCTCGCCTGGGAATACGTGTGCGTTTAGCATCACAAGGCAAAGGAAAATGGCAAGCAAGTGGTGGTGAAAAATCAAAGTTTGGTTTATCAGCGTCACAAGTACTCAACGTTGTTAAAATTCTCAAACAAGAAAATATGCTTGATGCATTAAAGCTAGTGCATTTTCATTTAGGATCACAAATTGCCAACATTCGAGACATTAGGTTAGGTGTTAGTGAAGCGGCACGCTTTTATTGTGAGCTTCGCCGTATTGGTGCAGGCTTGTTATGTATGGATGTTGGCGGTGGTTTAGCTATTGATTATGATGGAACACGTAGCCAATCACATAACTCTATGAACTATAGTTTAGCTGAATATGCCAATAATATTGTTCACACTATTGGTGACATTTGTAAAAGCTATGATCAACCAATGCCCATGATTATTTCAGAGTCAGGTAGAGCATTAACCGCGCATCATGCAGTACTGATTTCTAATGTTATTGGTGCTGAATCATATGAACCAGAAAACATACAAGCACCGATACCAGATGAATCTATTTTACTAAATAATATGTGGCATTCGTTAGAACAATTAAACGATCGTAACGATGATCGCGCATTAATTGAAATTTATCACGACACACAAAGTGATTTAGCAGAAGTACATAGCCAATTTTCAATGGGCCTGTTGAATTTAACTCAGCGTGCTTGGGCTGAACAAATTAATTTACGCGTGTGTTATGAATTAAATCAATTAATGGATGCTAAAAACCGATTCCATCGCCCAATAATGGATGACTTAACAGGAAAACTAGCAGATAAATTTTTTGTGAACTTTTCTTTATTTCAATCATTACCAGACGCATGGGGAATTGATCAAGTATTTCCGGTTCTACCATTAAATAACTTAGAAAAGTACCATGAAAAACGTGCAGTATTGTTAGACATTACGTGTGATTCTGATGGCACCATTGATCACTATGTTGACGGACAAGGTATTGAACACACCTTACCTGTACCAGCATGGACAGAAGATGAGCCATATTTACTCGGCTTTTTCTTAGTCGGTGCATATCAAGAAATTTTAGGTGACATGCATAATTTATTTGGTGATACCCATAGCGCAGTAGTAGTTGTAAATGACGATGGTGAAGCCGAAATTACCGAAATAAATGAAGGTGATACCGTTGAAGACATGCTGAATTATGTGCATTTAGATGCAAAATTATTTCAACAAACTTATGCCGATCTTATCGAAGCTAGGTTATCAAAAAGTGAAGGTGATGAAATATTTAAAGAGTTAGTTGATGGCTTAAAAGGCTATACCTACCTTGAAGATTTCTAAAGGTTACACTTGTAGCGTCTATATTTTTAGAGACAAATAATGAAAAATATTTTTAATCAGGTCGATGGGTCTATTTACTCAAATGCGATGACCTTTTTGCGCCAGCCTTTAGTTAAAGACCCGGTAAAATCAGCTGCCGATATTGTAATTTTAGGCTTACCGTTTGACATGGCAACAACGGGACGTTCAGGCGCCCGCATGGGGCCTACCGCTATTAGGCAAGCATCGGTAAATTTAGCTTGGGAAGGAAAACGATTTCCGTGGCCTTTTAGCTTATTAAAGCATTGTAAGATTGTTGATGCTGGCGATTTGGTTTTTTCTCCTGGCGATTCGGCACACTTTTGTCAGCAAGTAGAAACGGCTGTTGGCCAGTTGCTTGCTTCGGATAAAACCGTGTTGTCGCTAGGCGGCGATCATTTTGTCACCTTGCCAATACTTCGTGCCTATGCAAAAAAGTTTGGCACTATGGCACTGATACATTTTGATGCTCATACTGATACATACAACAATGGTAGTTGTTATGATCATGGCACTATGTTTTATCATGCGCCTAAAGAAAACTTAATTGATAGAAATAAATCTATTCAAGTAGGTATTCGCACGAATTACAGATCAAAAGACCACGGTTTTTCTGTCATAAATGCTATGCAAGCAAATGATATAAGTGTTGATGAAATAACAACATTAATTAAAGACAGAGTGGGTAATATGCCGGTTTATTTAACCTTTGATATTGATTGCTTAGATCCTGCCTTTGCACCTGGCACAGGTACGCCTGTATGTGGTGGCATGAGTACAGATAAAGTATTAAAGGTTTTACGAGGTTTATCAGGTATTAATATTATCGGCATGGATGTAGTTGAAGTAGCGCCAGCTTACGACAATAGTGAAGTTACCTCGTTAGCCGCAGCAACAATCGCTTTAGAATTAGCACATTTGTGGACGGTCAAACACAAGCGACAATAATCGTTAACAACAAGTAATAATACTCAGCTCTTGAGTCAATTAAGCCACGCTTTAAATCGAATAAGCTTTAAACGTGGCTTAAAAAATTTCAGTTTCAGTTTAAATTTCAAGGGTTCATTACACTCATTTTTTATAAATAATCTTACTAATACCCTTTTCATTAATTAGGTGAACAATTTTATACGTGGAAGAAATTGCCAAATACAAAGCATTTATTTCAATAACGAGTTGTGCTCATTATTAAATAAATAACGATGTAGTTGGTGATTTTAACAAGTAGAAATGCTCACATAGTTAGTGAGATTGGTATAACCTAATAAAGGAGTACTAATCACTCCTATGTTATAATTTATTGTCTTATACCCGTTTCATTAATTAAGTGAACAATTTTATACGTAGCAATGATCACATAGCTAGTGAGATTGGTATTATGATAAGTTGAAAAAAATTAATTCCTGAGGACAAACAATGACTATAGTGACAAAGCTACCAATACACCTGTTTTTCATAGCGACCTTATTTTTGTTATCTGGCTGCGCCACTATGAACCTAACCTACGAGGAGCCAAGTGTTGAAATAGTTTCTTTTAAAGCGCTGCCTGTTACCGGCTTCGAGCAGAACTTTGAAATAGGCCTGAAGTTAGTTAACCCTAATAATTTTGCATTGCCACTAAATGGTATTAGTTACCAACTGAACGTAGCAGACGAAACCCTAGCCCATGGTGTAGCTAAAAATATTCCAACCACGGAAGCTTACGGTGAATCACGCTTTATGGTGCCGGTTTCAACTAGCTTATTAAAAGGCATCAAAGTAATAAGTGCCCTTATGAAAAATAAAAACCAAGGCATTAACTATCAATTAAAAACAAAACTAGATATCAACATTCCTTTTATGCCGCCATTAACTGTTATTCAAGATGGTACAATTCCCCTCAACCAACCCTAGCTAACCTTATCAACTGACTTTAGGCTGTTTAACGCTTTTGGCTTGAAGACAACCCCCTAATAATGTTAGTCATTTACAGTAGAATTATTTTAATAAAAAAGAATATAGGACAGTTTAGCCATATTTTAACTTTTTCGCCTTGAGTATCATAGACACAATTAAGCGATATGAGTAAGGGCGATCAAATGAAATTTACATTATTAAAAGTTATTTTTACAAGTGGATTATTAGCATTAAGTACATTATCTAGCGCAGGAATTATTAACTCTGCAGACTATGAACTAACTAATATTGATGGATCTTTTACTTGGGGTAACACCAATTGGAACTTAGCTGGTTCAAAGGGTTATGTCGATAATACAGCCGACCTGAGCGAAATTGACACGTTATTGTCTGATGGTTATGAATTTTCATCGGGTAATACAGGTAAAGTAAATGGTATATATAATTGGTCTACATTCGGCTACCATGCATTTACTTATAATTTTGTCGAAACAACTACTTTCAGTGGCTTAGATTTATTAATATCTAGAAATTACAGTTTATTAACTCCATTTTTTGCTGAAGTGTTTGATGGTAATAACTGGACAACTTTAGTTAGTGGTACGACTGGTGATTTAGGCTTAACCTTAAGCATAATGAATAATCAAGCGACTACTCAAAACGTAAGTGTAGATTTTGGCTCGGTAACCGGAAATGCTATTCGGTTTGGTTATAACAATGGTAGTCAAATAGCATTACACGAAGTCACTTTTAACGGTAATGTTTCAACTACTTCAGTGCCAGAGCCATCTACATTTGCTATTTTTGCATTAGGTATGATTGGTTTAGCATCACGTCGATATAAAAAGGCGCTTTAGTTAAAGCTCCCACATTAAGTTAACTTGAATCACTAGTAACAATCGTTATTTCTTGGATACTGGTGATTCAGGGGAAACAGATGGACTTAGTTGTAAAATGATCTCTTTATGTTGTGGAAACATTTTTAAAAGTAACGCCTGATAACCTAGGGTCATATCTGCAAAATCAAATCCAGGTGATACCGCTTCACTAATTAATGAATATCCCTGTTTACCACCTTCAATTATTTTCGATGCTTTCCACGTACCACCAGGCACTGTTAGTTGTAGTAACTCACCAGCTGCCAAATTTTTCCCCATAACAACAGTTTTAAGCTTTCCTTCAGGGTCAATAAGATAGTATTTTATTGGATCACCTAATTGAAAATAATGCACAATATCTGACTTATTAAGGTGAAAATGCCCTATCGGTGATTCAGCACTTAGTAAGTAAAAAATTGACGTCATCGAAAATCGTTCTCCACTTTCCGTGGCTACTTTCGCTGTGTTACTAGCTTCATAGGTACGACGGTAAAAACCACCTTCAACGTGGCCTTCAAGGCCTAAATACGCAATTACTTGATCAACAGTCAAATTACTGGGCTTATCATCAGACCAAGCTTGAGTACTAATAATAGAGGTAGAAAGTAGTAATAAATAAAGGAGTGATTTATACATAAAGAATCCCATTAGCCTAGTAACATTTAATGAATAATATGAGCTGCCTTGTTAGAGAAATCCTTATCTCTGCAGCTCATAGTTTGATACAGCAAGAATTGTTCCACTCGTATATCACCGCGCGAGCCCAATAAATACGTTAATATATAGCAACGTATCGCACTCAAATTAAGCACAATCAGACGTTAGTCACTATTCTGCACCAATAGTTACTCACTTCACATAACTAATAATAAGGGAAGCCACTAATAGAGGATTACTCACAGAGCGAAAATAAGGAAGTAATAAATAACGATTAAATTAGTCGTATTATGTTAATAGCAAAACCAATAGCAGATAGCTGTTATTTAGCTTAATTTTCGCCACACTTAAACAACTTTCACTTTATTAAACCTAACTGATATCTACACTAAACCAATTTTTATATATTGATTGAGCTTATCATTATTCAATCTTTGTGGTGATATTTTGTCTATAATATCAACCGCTTTATATACTTCAGCCAAGCCTGCTCTATCGTCAAGTGGTATTTTATCAAATGAATCTGAGTCAATTGTCTCTTTAAGTAAAGCAAGCGTACTTGTTAAAGACTCTTTAAAATCAGGATCTGTTTTGGCCAATTCCACATCATCTAAAATCGTTTTAGCCGTTGATAACGCTTGTTTTAATTCGGTAAGTGCGTCGCTATCTTCATCACTACTTTCTTCATCTGAGATATCGGTTTCAGTTGAGTCTGGTTCATCTAAACGCACTAAAAAATCACTAATATAACTGACCAAGCTTTGGTTCGGTAATGCATTATCTGCTGCTTCACTTGCATCTGATGCTGCAGAAGCAGTTCCTGCTAAACGAGAGTAATCTTGCTTAGAAATCAGTCCTAACTCATAAGCTCTTTCTTTAAATAAATCTATATCATCAAAATTTAGTCCACCTTGATTAAAAAACTCTCGACTTAATGAATCAACTTTTTGTGCTCTACTACTTAAAAATAAGTTTGAATTACTCTCCCCTGCTTGCTCTGTTGTTATTGTTTCTTGCTTATTAGCAGCGATAATTTCATCTATTTCAGAAGTAGTTGTAGATGCAGAAGAGCTAGCATTAAATAAGTTACTATAAGTATTAATATTATTAATCATTGTATGCTTCAACAAAAAATTGACGTTAGTAAAGCAAAAGCAAGCTTTATGCCTATATGTATAAAGCTTGCTATATACGAAAAATTTAGTTTTCTAGTGCCTATAAGTGCTTTATAGTATTAATAACTTTCCATAACATGAATTTTAATAATGACTAACAAATACATAGGCTTAAGCTTTATAGGGTTATCGCTTTTTATCTCAGCATGTACAACCAACATATTCTCCTCTCATAGTGACACGGTAAATCTTAATAATATTCATAAACATGTTAAGACGCTTGCATCTGACGAATTCGCTGGTCGTGGTCCTTTAACTATTGGTGAAGAACTTACTATTAATTATTTGGCCGAAGAATATAAAAAACTTGGTTTAGCTGGTGGTGTCAACGGTGAATTCTTCCAGCCTGTGCCTATGGCAAAACTAACGCCAGATCCAGCTATGGTGCTGAAAATAGGCAACTTGGAATTTACGGCAGGTAAAGATTTTACTGCACGTACAGAACAAATCACTGAAAAAATAGCCTTAGTTGAATCTGAGATCGTTTTTGTTGGTTATGGCATTAATGCACCAGAATACCAATGGAATGATTATCAAGACATTGACGTTACCGGTAAAACAGTCGTTATATTAGTTAATGATCCCGGCTTTGCCACTCAAAACGATTCTTTATTTACCGGCAATGCCATGACCTATTATGGGCGCTGGACTTATAAATATGAAGAAGCGGCAAGACAAGGCGCAAAAGCGGTTCTTATTATCCATGAAACTGCACCTGCAGCCTATCCTTGGAGCGTAGTAGAAAGTTCAAATACAGGTAGTAAATATACCTTAATTGATGAATTTAATAATAGTAGCAAACTACCTATTATGGGTTGGTTACATTACGATGCAACCGAAAAACTGATGTCTGCAGCAGGTCTAAATTATCAAGCATTGAAAGAACAAGCGTTAATGATAGACTTTAAAGCGATTCCATTAAATTTAACCGCTAATCTAGAGCTAAATAGCACCATAGAGCATGCAGAATCAAATAACGTTGTTGCGTTACTTGAAGGCACAACTCGTGCAGATGAATATATTATTGTCAGTGCGCATTGGGATCATTTTGGCACTAAGCAAACACCCACTGGCCCTAAAATTTATAATGGCGCAATTGATAATGCTACTGGCACAGCAGGCACAATAGAGATTGCCCGAATACTTAAAGAGCAACACAAAATAAAACCATTTGAACGCTCTATTTTGTTTGTTAATTTTACCGCTGAAGAAACCGGTTTAATCGGCTCAGAGTTATTTGCCAGAGGTGATATCATCCCTACAAAACAGATGGTTGGCCTATTGAATATTGACGGTATGAACGCCTTAGATGGTGTCGACTATATATTACAATATGGTAAAAACATGTCAGAGATGGAAGATTACTTAGCAGAAGCTGCCGCGAAACAACAACGCCAAGTAAAACTTGATCCTAGACCTCAAAATGGTTTGTTCTTCCGCTCAGACCACTTCTCATTTGCTAAACAAGGCGTACCAAGTTTGTTATTTATGAGCCTTGGTGATACTGATCCTGATTATATTGCACATAAATATCACAAAGAAGAAGATGACTACTCTAGCGATTGGTCTTTAGGTGGTGTTGAACAAGATATTTCATTAATTGTTGATATCGTTAGCGAGTTGGCCACAAATAATGACTGGCCTAAATGGAAAGAAAACTCTGACTTTAAAAAACGTCGCCTTCAAGATAAACAGTAATTTTTATTAAAGGGTGTTTAGACGCCCTTTTTTATTCCATTATTCTTATATTTTACTATCACCTTAATCTCTAATCATTCACTTAAAACAACTTTATATTATGGCTAACGAACGATTCATCCCTTTTAGAAAACAAGATATTATTGAAATGTGCTCTCAAGCATTAACTGATGAAAAGTCTAAGCTTTCCTTTGAGCAGTTTTGCCAGCTTCTATCAAGTGTTACCCACTTTGATTATCACGAATTACTTGAGTCATTAAAAAATAATTACGCCCCTTTTGATCCAAATACCAATACTCAGCAATTAAAAAATCTTAGTTTAGAGCAACGTGAACATTGCCAAAAAGTTTTTGCTGAAAACTTTGCTGAAATTCTAAATGCAGCTAACTTTGAAAAGGTCACTGACCAAGACTTACAAGAAGCACTCACTGAAGAATCATTGTTTAAAGTTAGATTAGAAGTAGAATTTGATGACTTTGAACAAGTGGTATTTTATCGCCGAGGCGAGTCACAAAAGAGCGAAACTATTACTTCCTTTGGTGGACTTCGCAAACAAACAATTAACTTTACCAATTACGATCGTGTCGCGGTTTACATTACGTTTAAAAATAAAGCCTACTTTGATAAAAAAAACAAACAGCCAATAGGGTTTGAACCCAGTTCAACCATAATAAAACTTTTTCAAAATGTGCCAAAAGCTGATTTAGAAATGCTATTCCCTAATAGTGAAGTAAGGATGCGCCGGATAGATAAAGTTATTATTGGCGCTTCAGCTTTAGTGGGCGGCGCAGTGGTATTAGTAACCAAACTTGGTGCTTCTATTATTTTACTCGCTGCTTTACTGTCATTTTGGTTAGGTTGGCGTGCTGAATCTGTCGTGATGACGCAGCAACATATTATTTCATTTGGCCTAGGTATGGCGGTTTTTTTTGGCTTTGTGTTTAAAGAATGGAGTAAATTTAAAAATAGAAAAATTAAATTTATGAAAGCCTTATCAGATAATCTTTATTATAAAAACTTAGATAATAATGCTGGCGTTTTTCATACCTTAATTGATGCAGCTGAAGATGAAGATTTTAAAGAAGCATTAATCGCTTACACCTTCTTACTCATAAATACGCAAGGACTAACGTCATCAGAGCTAGATGACTTAATTGAAACCTGGTTTAAAGATAAATACAACTGCCAGCTAGACTTTGAAATATCTGATGCCCTAGCAAAGCTAGAGCGTATGCAGTTAATTACTATTGAGGGTGATAAATATCAAGCACTGCCTTTAGAGCAAGCAAAAAAGCACTTAGATCAACGTTGGGATTCCCTATTCAACTACCGTTAACCTTAGCGCTATGCAACTGTTATTAAACAACTCATCGTAAACTACAAAGCGTTACTTAAAGGGGCTGAACCGTTAGATAAAACAATGATGTTAATGTGTAAATATCAAAAACAGAAATGCGATAGCCTCAGTGATAAAGGTTAAAAAAACTTAATCACTGACAAATCACCAAAAGAGGTGTCTATATGTCTACCTGTTTGTTCCCAAGCTCGTAGTACTACCATTAACGCTTTATTACTTGCGGTCCAAGAAATACCACCGCCATATGCTGTGACTCTTTCGTCACCCGAATCTTTTAAACCGAGCTCTGGATCTATATTTCGAATATTCCCTTTACCTACTTTGTACTCAGCAAATACATGAACATTATGCGGTAAAGAAAATGATAAGAGTGAACCAACACTAACTCCATACGAATTAGACGTTAATTTAGTGGCTTTTGGTGCAGATGAATTTAAAAAATCAGCTTGAAACACTATATTATCTTTATCTTCTAGAGATACATGCTTAAAAGACCAGGCACCAACAATACTTAGCGCAACATCAAACTCATTACTTAGCTTTGGTCTGTTAAGAAAAAAATGCTCAAACAAAGATTCTTTATTATTAAAAGTATAAAAATTGTGTTGCCCAGACAGCTCAAACTTAGTTGACCGTGTATTTTTCGAGAAAATTTGTTCTGTTTGATTACCGCTTAAATTTTTAGCCGTGCTTTTCAACCCTTCAAGCGTTTGATAGTTAAAAGTGATTTTAGAGTTTTTAAATTTTCTATATGAAAGCAGCACATCTTGTGTTTTTGTTTCAACGTCATCATTAAAAATATCAGCTGAATAACCAATTTCAATGTCGTTAATATCAAAAAACACCCCCACTCGCTGATTGTTTACAGGCTCTAACATAAACAGTGCTTTTTGATTGCTCCTAGCCAAATCATCATATATTAACGTATGGCTGGTACTTGGATTTGAAATAGTTGTTCGTATTGATTTCAAGTCAAAGTCAAAAGCCGACACAGCATCAGATTTTAATACAGACAAAATGGCAAAGCTCACAATAACCCAGTAGTGGTGATTCATTAAAAGTACTCACAAAATTAATTTGTATTAGGGTAGCGTGTTTTTCGCCTTAAATTATCACAAAACATTCACAAATTTAAAAATTTAATAAAACAAGTGATTAGTGACAATAAATGTCTGCAATTTACATTGAATTCAATTTAATGGTTTCATGCGCTACAGCTGATAAAGGAGGCTTTTATAACATAAATGATATGGATAAATTTCAAACAAATGAAAGTAATTGAACTATCGAATGAAATTATTTCGTTTGATGAGACCAGTAGATAAAAATATACTCGCTTTAGTTTTTGAATCTCCCCGATTTTATAAACAAAATTGTTTCATTTGCGTTACTTAGAGGACATCATTTGATGTCCTTTTTTTTATCTAACAATAACCTCATCTCAACTACATCCTATTCATCTTAAAAATTACCAGCCAAAAGTTACGAATTAAATATGACTCATTAGGTACTGTTAACCAAATATTTTCGCTAATTTACTAAGCCTAATGTTGGCTTCTCAATTTGTTAACCATAAGTATTCAATCGTCATTAAAATATTAACTCCACCTTAATGGGTTAAAATAATTCAACTATCGAGTGAAATCATTTCGTTTGCTGAAAATAACCGGGGAAAATATACTGGCTTCAGTTTTTGAATCTCCCCGATTTTATAAACATATTGTTTCATTTGCTTTACTTAGAGGACATCATTTGATGTCCTTTTTTTTATCCACTCGAAAAATTTCACTAACATTAACCAGCATAAAATAATTTATCATTAACGCTCGTTATTTATAATCTTGTGCAAAAAAGTATTACCCAGTAGATAAGTTAAAATAATTCACCTATCGAGTGAAATCATTTCGTTTGCTGAAAATAACCGAGAAAAATATACTGGCTTCAGTTTTTGAATCTCCCCGATTTTATAAACATATTGTTTCATTTGCTTTACTTAGAGGACATCATTTGATGTCCTTTTTTTTATCCACTCGCAAAATTTCACTAACATTAACCAGCATAAAATAATTTATCATTAACGCTCGTTATTTATAATCTTGTGCAAAAAAAAGTCTTACTCAGCAGATAAGTTAAAATAATTCACCTATCGAGTGAAATCATTTCGTTTGCTGAAAATAACCGAAAAAAATATACTGGTTTCAGTTTTTGAATCTCCCCGATTTTATAAACAAATTGTTTCATTTGCTTTACTTAGAGGACATCATTTGATGTCCTTTTTTTTATTCTTTTTGCAGCCTCTCATTACTATCGTAAAAAACAATTTATTAAATTACCGATAAATATTATTTACTCGATGGTAATTCGATAATTTTTAACTTTAGCTAAACCTACATTGACTAAGCTTGCTTAAGATTAGATAACAATAACCATAGCACGATAACTTCAAACCCAATTACCGCACCCAAACATATGTCTGTACTATAAGATAAAATAACTCACCTATTGCGTGAATTTATTTCGTTTGCTGTAAATACTAAATAAAAATACACTCATTTCAGTTTTTGAATCTCCCCGATTTTATAAACAAGTTGTTTCATTTGGTTAAATTTATAGGACATCGTTAGATGTCCTTTTTTTTAGCTCTGCTCATAATTATGTTGTTAGTCTACTGTGCAAACGCACCAATATAGTGCAAACCTTACGTTATATAGTATATCTATAGATATTTTCCCCTTAAAATTCAATATATTAAAAACGGTTTGATTATTGCTATATGGGTTTATCATTTATAGAATAAAGAACACCATGGCAATTCAAACTCCCATACGAGGCTTACGTTCATTTTGTGTTGCTGCAAAATGTTTAAGCTTTAAACACGCTGCAGCACAACTGTTTTTAACACCTTCAGCTGTAAGCCATCAAATTAAACAATTGGAATCACAACTCGATTTAACCTTGTTCAAAAGAGGCACAAGATCAATTGAGCTTACCAGTGCAGGAAAACAATTTTATCAATCAATACAGCCGATAATTCATCAATTAGAGTCAACTATTTCAGAGTTTACTAATACACAAGAAAACAAAACAATTGTGATCAGCTTGCCTGAATTTTTTGCCAGTGAATTATTCATTCCTCAGTTAAGTGAATGGTCTGAACAAAATCCAGATATTAATCTACAACTAGAAACAGTAAAGTCAGGTAGTGAGCCATCACAAATAGCAGATCTTTCTATCGTACTTGCAAATGGAAAACCTAATGCAAGTATTGTTCAAGAGCTATTTCCAATTAGATATGCTCCAGCTTGTAATAAAAAGCTTTATAAAAAGTTAAAGAATTCAGGCTTTAAAGCACTACAAAATACGCCATTAATTTTGCACAGAGCTAGACCTTGGTCATGGCATCAATGGGCTGATAATGTGGGTGTAGATGACTTTGATCCTAAACAAATTATTCAATTTGATAGCATGTTTGGTGTTGTTAGAGCAGCCCAGCAAGGTATGGGAATCGCTTTAGTTCCTTTACCAATGAGTAAAACTTGGTTTAGTGAAGAGCTATTAGTAAAGCTCTTTGATGAAGAGCTAAATACCAATGACAGATACTACCTAATTCAGCATGAAAATATGGAAAGCAAAATTGAATTAACGGTATTCGCTGACTGGGTAAAGAAAACCTTTGCTGTATAATATTAAAGCAATATTTAATTAGCATTACATTATTCAAATAGGTGAAATTAATTCATCCAACACCTATATTTTTATCGTTTGTCACTATCCCCTCTAT
The DNA here is from genome assembly GCF_018860915.1 of Colwellia sp. C2M11. GTDB lineage: Bacteria > Pseudomonadota > Gammaproteobacteria > Enterobacterales > Alteromonadaceae > Colwellia. Next base: position 91,612 of record NZ_JAHKQD010000044.1, on the reverse strand, counting down.
TGCTTATATTTAGTGGGCATCAACAAGATGTCCACTACAAATATTAGGAAATATCATGGCTATAAAAAACATCTCTTACAAAGCTTTAGCAGCAACTATTGCTATCAGCTGTTCTGCATCAGCGATGGCTGAAATTAGCACCTTTAAAGTTGCTGTAATTAAAGACACAACAGCATCACAAGAAATTATTTCTGGTGATTTAGAAGCAAGTATCAACCAATTAACACTTACAAATGAAGATACTTTTGAAAATAACACAGGTTTATGTGTTGCATACTTAAAAAGTAAAAATGTTGAAAAATCTGAATCTGCATGTACTGCGGCGATTGAATCAATTAGCTCAGTGAATTCATACGATAGAAAAAAGAGCTACTTACAATCACTTAGTTACAGTAACAGAGCAATTGCACGTTACTTGAAAAAAGATTTCTCAGGCGCAATGGATGATTTAAGTGTTGCTACATCAATTAATTCAAACACTATTACTGCTGGTAACTTACAATTATTAAAAAACAAAATACTTGAAGTAGATAATTCTGCAGATAGCATATTTTCTGAATAATATAAGTACTCAATTTAGCACAAGGAGTAAATTATGATATATAAAATTATTAAACCCATACACTCTATCATTATGTTTATTGATGAAATGAAGCATCTGTCTATTAGCCAATGGGATATAGACCAGAAAGATGAAGGTAGAATGCCACAATAAAATAGGTAAGAAATGATTAATTTTACAGCTCAGCGGTAACATAAAAAATAGATTTTCAAGATACAGTTATTTTTATGTTACCCTCAATTTCTGTACGTTATAGTACGCTTTAATTAAAGGATTTATCAAAGAAATAGTAAACAAAGGGACTCTCCAATAAACTTTCCCCTCGCAATTATTATTAATAACGAACACTTACCACTTTAATACTCTCCCCCAATTTTTCTCATAATATTAAGAAGGTAAATTATGAATTATCTTAGTGTAATTGAAAGGTATCATGATTATAAAAATTCAATTCATGAACTTATGGCATCTATTATCGCAGGGACTTTCGATGAAGCTTTTTTTCATGACGAAAAGACCTTAGCGAACTCAATGACTTGGCTTGGTAAAAATTACCCTTTTGTCGATCTAATGTTTACTTTAGATGGTGAAGGTGTGCAATTAAGCCCAAACATTTCAAATAATAACTTCCCTAATAAAGAAGATAATTTAGGCAAAGGTATAGATCGCTCTTACCGTCCTTATTATATAGAGGCCAACAAACAAGATGGTATTATTGTAACCGAACCCTATTTATCGACATCAAGTCATAACCTGTGTATTTCAGCGGCACTTAAACATGTAAATAAGTCTGGCGAATTAATGGGGATATTAGTTTTAGATATAGACCTTGCTCATGCCATTGAATTTTTAATGGGTGATCGAAAACGTAAAAAATTCCACCCTTTCTTTACCGTTATCTATTCTTTAATTGTTACAGGGTTATTTTTTATCGTCGGTATTCTGTTATTTTCTGCAGGTAGTGAAATAGTCAGTTTAATGGTTGCTCCTACACCCGAGAATCTCCAGCTCAAGCCCTTTGGCATCATTATATTTCTCACCTTAGCACTCGCAATATTCGATTTAGGCAAAACAACCATCGAAGAAGAAGTATTAATGAAGAAAGATATCTTCAGGCATAGCTCAACAAGAAGAACTATCACACGGTTTATGGCCACCATATTAATCGCGGTGTCAATTGAAGCATTATTGTTAATGTTTAAATCTGTTCTTGGCGCGCCTCAGTATTTAACGAATGCTGTCGCCATGATGGGCGCATCAGTAGGCTTGATGATTGGCTTAGGCATTTATGTTTATTTAGGCGCTAAGGCTGAAACCTTATTGATGAACAATCACTTAAATAATAAATCGGATGTGAAAAGTAACTAACGCAATTTGAAGCCAGTGACGCATTGTTACTGGCTTGATTATCACGAATTTCGTCAACTCAAGTAAATTAAATTCTTGTCATTTTATTGTCTCAAAAACCCATATTTAATAACAATATTGTTTTGCATAAAAAATCATTAAAGCGTAATATTTATTTACTTTTTTATATTGATAATCTCTTTTTATGCCTGTTAACTTACCTGAAATCATTCCCGCTTCACTAAACCCAATTGAAGGCATTCGCCTCGGCTGGGCTGAATCAAATATCAAAAAACCAAACCGCAAAGATTTACTTATTATTGAAATTGCTGATGGTAGCGCGGTTTCGGGTGTTTTTACCCAAAACCGTTTTTGTGCTGCCCCAGTAACCTTGTGTAAAAAACACTTAAATGCCGTAAAAAATCAAGCTGTACCAAGTATTAAAGCATTAGTGATAAATACTGGTAATGCCAATGCAGGCACAGGTGAGCAAGGAATGAATGACGCCATAGCAACGTGTGAGCAATTAGCTGAAATTATGGCTATTCCCGTGCAATCTATCTTGCCATTTTCAACGGGCGTTATTCTAGAACACTTACCAATGGACAAGCTATTAGCCGGTTTACCGCACGCAGTAGCTAACTTAACTGCAAATAACTGGGCCGATGCAGCGTCAACCATAATGACAACAGATGTAGCGCCTAAAGCTTATGCTACCCAGGTAAACGTTAAAAATGAAGTGGTAAACATCACCGGTATATCGAAAGGTGCTGGGATGATCCATCCAAATATGGCGACCATGCTAGGCTATGTAGCTACTGACGCTAATATTACCCAAACACTGTTAGATGAAATAACCAAAGAGATAGCGGATTTATCCTTTAACTGCATTTCTGTTGATGGTGACACCTCAACAAATGACTCATTTATTGTTATTGCTACCGGAAAAAGTAATACACCAGAAATTTCAGATCGAAACAGTAACGGTTTTAAAGCAGTATTTAAGGCACTGCTTGAAACTGCTCAATACTTAGCGCAAGCCATTGTTCGTGATGGTGAAGGTGCAACCAAATTTTTAACAGTAACCGTTAAAGGTGCTTTAACGAATGATGAAGCTAAAACTATCGGCTTTTCTATTGGTAAAAGTCCCTTAGTTAAAACCGCGATGTTTGCTTCAGATCCTAATTTAGGTCGTGTACTTGCTGCTATTGGTTACGCGTCAAGAGAATGTGCGTCGTTAGAAGACTTAGATACGGCTGATTTAGAGTTATATTTTGGCGATGTATTAGTTGCTGAAAAAGGCGGTCGTGCTGACAGTTATAATGAAGATGACGGACAGGCTATTATGAATGAAGCTGAAATTGATATTACCGTACAACTACACCGCGGTAATGAACAAGCCACTATTTGGACTTGTGATTTTAGCTATGACTACGTCAGAATTAATGCCGAATATCGCACATAAAGTTATATAAGTCGTACAAAGTCAGATATAAGTTATACATAACTTATATCGCGTAAAGCCATCTATTTTCAATGACCAAGCTATATTTACACTCAGCTTGGTCTAATTCCTTCTTTCACACCGCCACTAGTTAAAGCGATGTTTTTAACTAATTGATCTACGGATAATAATCGAGTAATCTGAATATACTATCAAGTTATGGATGATTGATAACCTCTTGTAGAAAGAAGCAACCTTTCACATCATAATAAACTGTTTAGCAGTACCTCATAATATGAGTTATAGGGCTATTCATTTATGACTCTAATAGGAATCATTACTTGGCAACTATAGAAGAAGATTATGAAAGGCCATTAGCAGAGATTTACGAATCTTTCCCTGAACCTACACGCGCATCACTTGATGAAGATATTTCTACTATATGGAAATATTTTATATATTGGTCCATTTTTGTGATTCTATCGATAATTTCTATTATTAGCTTTATCAATTATGGAATGCTTGATGAAACAATGGGAAGTAGGGTTCAAAGGGCTGGCTCAATCATCCCTATCTTAGCTATGTTGAGTGAATATTTATTTGTTATTAAATTAAATAAATTAGCTAGTGTAATTCACCCTGCTCAACTTACATATGAGATTTATAAAGCAAGACGATTTAAGCCTCATTTAAAACTATCAGTATGGCTCACTATATTTTTTGTTTGTTTAGGTGGTGTCTTATCAGGTTACGGTGATATTATTTATGTGTATCTCTTCCTATAAAAAGAAAATAAAAAACAGCGAGTTAAGTTTAGATTCACTGCATATTTTAACCTACTGTTTCAGTCCGCTTAGCGAGGCTATATATTTTTATCGACAACCGATGCGCATCACGCTACACTCATTGCATGATTAAATCTTTTAAACATAAAGGCCTTAAAAAATACTTCCAAACTGGTAGTGTTTCCGGTATTCAGGCAAATCATCAACGTAAATTACGAATGCAACTTGCCGCAATAGATACCGCACAAGAAATTGATGATATCAATTTACCCGGCTTTAAGTTACATCCATTAAAAGGGAATCGTGACGGGATTTGGTCTATTACTGTAAATGGTAATTGGCGTATTACTTTCGAGTTTATCGATGGTAATGCTTATATTCTCAACTATGAGGACTATCACTAATGAGTATGCAACATAATCCGCCACATCCTGGGGAATTTATCTATGACGTTTATTTGGAACCCTCTGGACTTAGCTGTCGTTATTTAGCTAAACAACTGGACGTAGCATCATCTACTTTGAATAGAGTGCTAAAAGGTCAGAGTGCAATATCACCAGAAATGGCACTTCGCTTATCTAAAGCAATTGGCAGAACGCCTGAGAGTTGGCTAGCAATGCAAGACAACTACGATCTTTGGCATGCTAAACAGAAAATCAATTTAACAAATGTCCACTTTGTAAATTTTGCAGTGGCATAGAAAATATAACTAAAATAAGCAGAAAAAGAAAAAAAGTAAAAAAAGTAGGACACTCATACTTTATCGATGTGGGCGTTATACCTTACAAATAATCCGCACCGAGGAATAAATGATTTATTTTAATATCTTTATACTATTTTTAACTTCTATCAGCTTGCACGCAAAAGAAAATTCAATAGAAGACCTATACAAATCAAATAATATTAATGGCTCTATACTCATTGAATCAATCGATAGTAAAACTGAATATCGTTATAACGTCAATGATAAGGAACAGTTCGTACCTGCTTCTACTTTTAAAATACCTAATACGCTTATTATGTTAGAAGAAAACTTAATTAAAAATCAATTTGATATTATCAAATGGGATGGCGTAGAGCGGGAATATTCATCATGGAATCAAGATCAAACGCTAAAAAGTGCATTTCAATATTCGTGTGTATGGTGCTATCAACATTACGCGAAACAAATTGGTGATAAAAAGTATCATACGTACTTGCGTAAATTTAATTATGGCAACCTTCTAACGGGTAGTAATTTAATTCGCTTCTGGCTAGATGGAGAGTTAAGGATTTCAGTTAAAGAACAAATTCAGTTTTTACGTAAAGTATATAATGAAGATCTTCCTATAAAAAAATCTCATATTAAAACACTTAAAAGTATCATGCTGTCAGACAATCATGAAAATTATAAGGTATGGTCAAAAACGGGTTGGTCTGGTAAAGATGGATGGTATGTAGGTTATCTAATCACTGAAGGTCAAACATGGTTTTTTGCTAACCATATTGAAATCAATGAAAAATCTGATTTAAAATTTCGTAAGAAATTAACTATGGACGTATTTAAGCTTCTAAATATCATTCAATAATAATCTTAATTAATAAAAAAAGTAGCAAAGAGTAGAACAAAAGAGCAAAAAGTAGGATGACCAAAAAGTAGGACACTCATACTTTGTTGAATAAATAAAAATTCCTGACTCTGTTTATATCATAAACACGTCAGGTGTTTGCTTATAACTCAATCTCGCCGTCTGCAAGTTTCATTACAAGATACCCGTTACTATCACTTAATCTCTCGTTATGTTCGCCCTGCTTGTATCTGTAGCTAGGAGGATTACAGCAAACAAAGCTTTGAACAACGGCATACAAGAATAATACTGACAGATAAACCTAGCCGATATTGCCTAAACACTCACTTAAATTGTAATATTTCTTGTTCAATTCCCCTGTCATTAACGTTTATCACAATAAAAAAATCACCAACACGGCGAGTTACTTAAATAAGACACCATAGACTAACTTATTGTTTAAATTGTAATTTAAATTTTCACTTAAACTAATTCACACCGATACTAACCGTAGTAAACCGCTATTATTTTACAGTAATACCTTACTTTGTAGTTTCAAAATGGAAAAGCCACACTCAGGACAAATAAAGGATAACTTTTTAGAATAATGCTAATATAGTGGCGCTTTAATCGAGTTTATCTTCGCAAACCTTTTTTAAAATTCCATTTTACCGATAAATTATTTAAGGAAAAAAATGAAACACTTTACACTTCCCCTAATTGCTTGCTTAGCGTTAAGCGCATGTTCAACTTTCGACCCTTACACAGGTGAAGAAAAAACGACGAATACTGCTAAAGGTGCTGGTATTGGTGCTGGTGTTGCAGCCGTAGTTGCCTATATAGCTAACAAAGATGAAGACGATATTGGCAAACGAAATCGAAGAATTTTACAAGCCGCAACCGGTGGCGCTGCAATTGGTGGTGGTATTGGCTACTACATGGACACCCAAGAAGCTGAATTAAGAAAACAATTACGTGGCTCTGGCGTAAGTGTTGAGCGCGACGGCAATAACATAAATTTAATTATGCCGGGTAATATTACTTTTTCTTCTAGCAAAGCGAATATTGAACAAAACTTTTATTCAGTGTTAGATTCTGTTGTTTTAGTTTTAAAAGAGTTTGATAAAACCTTAATCGTTGTCGCTGGCCATACAGATAGTTCAGGTTCTGATGCACTAAACCAACGATTATCAGTACAGCGCGCGCAATCTGTGTCTGGCTACCTAAGTGCTGCTGGTATTCTTAATGACAGAATTGAATCTATTGGTTTTGGTGAAACACAACCTGTAGCAAATAACAATACTGAAGCTGGTAAAGAACTTAACCGCAGAGTAGAAATAACATTATTGCCGATTGCTGAATAATAAGCTTTGATCTAATAGCAATCCACATAAGAAACGAGCAGTCTATTATGTGGGTTGCGATAAGTCGTTTATGCATGTTAATTAAAGTAGTGCTTTATTAGACCTTATTTTATTAAACCTTACTTTATTAAACGTTTCTTTCATTCAAACAAATTAACAATTCACGTACAACCTTAGCGGCAAATACATCGCTATTACCAGTAGAATCAATTACTGGTGACAATTCAACTACGTCACAGCCAACAAAATTCTTTTTAAATAGTATTTTGCATAAGCTGACAAATGAATGAAAATCTTCACCTCCTGGCTCTGGTGTTCCTGTACCAGGGAAAAAGCTCGGATCAAAATAGTCTAAATCTAATGTTAAATAGATAGGACGATCATCTGCGATAGCTTCAACAGCGGCTAAAAAATCATGGCGCGATGATTTAATCGTTTTATGCTGGTGCATCCACTGATACTCTTCTTTTGTACCCGAGCGAATACCGTATTGTATGAGTTGATGTTCGTCGCCAAAATGGTCGAGTATTCGGCGAATAATAGATGCGTGTGAGTAATGAAAATCAAGGTACCCATCACGTAAATCGGCGTGCGCATCTAAATGCAATACTACTAAATTTGGGTATTGTTCTAAATAGGTTTTAATAGGCGCGTATGAAATAGAATGCTCACCACCTAGCACTAATGTACGTACTTTTGAGGTAGGTAAATCAATGTCATTAAATAGCGTACAAAAATCATCGGTAGCGCGCTGCCATTGTAGCTCTATGGTTTGATGTTCACTTTGATTTGATTGATTTGGCACCGTAGATAAATTACCTAAATCCACAAAAGAAAAATCTTCAATATCACGATCTAAATAAGGCGAATAGGTTTCTATTCCATCGGATACTAGTCTTAAGGCATTAGGTCCGGCTTTAGTTCCTTTGCGAAAACAGGCTGTACCGTCAAATTCGAAACCAACAATATGGGTTGTATTCGCATATATTGCCGGTGTTATTTCGGCACAACTAAACTCGATTTCAGGTAAGCTTAAGTCGATATTAATTTCTTTTATTTTTTTCATAAGAGGTAACCCTAAAAATTTCGCCAATTATCCAAATAAAATGAAAAAAGTATAGTTTTATTTAACAAAAATAGGTAAATTTTTACACTAGCATTAAGCTAGTTTTTTTAACTACAAAGCTATTAGCTTTACTATGTCATTAGTACAAATTTCACTTAATAATTATTAAAAAAGTATTTATTGAAAAAATATTTTTTATTTGTACAATGACCGCCGCAATTTTTTATGTCTAGTTCTTTTAAATATTTTGAAGTATTTTAGGCAAATATTAAGGATTTACTTTTGTTTTTTGAAGGCTCAGAAAAAAAAGCTGAAGTGGTCGTGAATAGCCAAAATCTTTCACTTCTTAACGATATCAGCAATACATTTTGGCAAGAACTTGTTGAATGCTGTAATGCCCAAATATTATCCTCTGTTGAAAATGAGCACTGTAAAGCATTTTTGCTTTCTGAATCTAGCTTGTTTGTTTGGGATGATCGATTCTTGATTTTAACCTGCGGGGTAACTAAATTAGTTAACTCTATTGAATATTTTATTCAAAACACGCAACCAGAAGACATTCTTCATGTTACTTACCAAAGAAAAAATGAGTATTTTTCAAATGCGCAATTAACTTCATTTGGCGATGACATTAAGTTATTATCAAAATACTTAACCGGTAAAGCATACCGTTTTGGTGAAATATATAGTCATCATAATTATGTATTTCATCAAGATAATGAATTTCAAGCTGAGCCTGATGATACTACCTATGAATTATTGGCCTATCAAATAAGTGAACACGCTTCTAAAAAGCTAACAACTCATGGACTAAGCAAGCAAGAGATCAGAGAGTTTTTCTGTATTAATGACTTATTGCCTGGTTTTGAAATTGATGATTTTGTTTTCGACCCTTATGGTTATTCACTTAACGCCATTAAAGGTACAGACTACTATACGATTCATGTTACACCACAGGCAGGTAGTAGCTATGTGAGCTTTGAATCAAATATGGACTTATTGAATATAGCATCAAAAATCCTTGAAATCCTTAGCCCTTCTTCTTTTGATTTACTTGGTTTTAATGATCCTCAATTTGAAAAGAAAGTAGCAGCTAAAATTAGCAGCCCATACATCAGTAATTCATTAGTGAGTAAAACCCTAGACAATGGTTACCTCGTTTGTTTTGCTAGCTTTATTACACCCGAAACACAATATTCATCACCACTAGAGCTCGATCTCACGGGAGAAAACCATGCACTCTGATTTATGGGTAGAAGAAAAATTTTCAGACTTTTTAGGCTTACGTTTTAAAATAGAAAACGTATTATTTTCTGGTAAAAGTGACTTTCAAACAGTGGATATTGTTGAAACTAAAGGTCATGGAAAAATGCTACTTAACGATGGCTTAATCATGGTAACTGAGCGCGATGAATTTGCTTATCACGATATGATTTCTCACTTACCTTTGTTTGTTCATCCTAATCCTAAGAATGTTTTAGTGATTGGTGGTGGTGACGGTGGTACTGCACGCGAAGTAATACGTCATAACAGTGTGGAAAAATGTACTATGGTGGAAATTGACGCTATGGTTGTTGAGGCTTGTAAGGAACATATTCCACAAACAGCTAGCGCGCTTGATAACCCAAAAATTAATTTAATTATTGGTGATGGCGTACAATTTGTAAAAGAGACAACAGAAAAATTTGATGTGATCATTGTCGATAGCACAGATCCTATCGGGCCTGCTCAACCACTATTTGGTGAAGCGTTTTATCAAGACGTTTTTAACTGCTTAACCGATGACGGTATTGTGGTTTCACAGGGAGAGTCTTCTTGGTATGCCATGGATATTCAACAGTCATTATTAAAAGTATTAAATAACGTTTTTGATCAATGCTTTTTATACAGTTTTAGTAATTTAACTTACCCTGGCGGTTTATGGAGCTTCACCTTTGCCACCAAAAATCACCACCCAATTAATGATTTTGATGCACAAAGAGTTATTGATAGCGGTTTAGCGTTTGATTATTACAACCACCAATTACACACTGCCGCATTTGCTTTGCCTAACTTTGTAAAAAAAGAGCTTAAAGGTTTAATTCAAAACGATTAAAGCTAAATAAGCTGTAAATATACTGATGCTACTAACAATAATTAACCTAAATATTAATGGTTGTTAGTAGTATTGCTCACTTTATTTCTGTCTTCCTCTTGTACCTCGCTGTTCATTAATAAGCATTTTATTATTAATTTCTGCTTCAATATCAATTCCTTGCCAATGAGCAATGTCGAGCACTCTAAGAATAATATCGGCTAACTCTTCTCCAAAAGCTGCTGTTGGTTTTTCATTTCTACATTCATTAATTGCTTCGCCAACTTCCGATGCTACAAGCGCTAAAGCTTCTAAGACGGTTTTATTATGCCAACCCATTTCTTCAACCCATTCATAATTCTTCTTAGCGATATCGTTAATTGTCATTATTCTTATTCCAAGCAAAGTAAAATAAATGAATAATACCTCATTAAGAAAATCAACAGTATCGGTTTTATAACAACTAAGATACTAGCGTTGCCCCTGTAAATTTTACAGCTTTGCTTTCATGATGACCTTATCACTATCACATAACAATCAAGCCTAGTTTGACTGAAAGATAAAGTACGCGTATCTTTAGTTTACTCAACCTCATTTAACATTCCTTACAAAGTCTTACAAAGTTTAAGAGGTTATTCGCTAGTACACTAAATATTAGGTTTAGTACTATACGGTTAGAAACTTCAATAGTTACAATCAATCAAGCAATGTAAGCAAAGCGGAGTATAATCGTTTACTTACGACAATGGAGAGCAAATCATGATTACGTTTACCGTCAACGGTGAAACTCGTAAGTTTTCAGGCGACCCTACTACGCCCGTACTCTGGTATTTACGAGATGAGTTACAATTAACAGGCCCTAAGTTTGGCTGTGGTATGGCCCAATGTGGTGCGTGTACTGTTCATATTAACGGTGAGGCACAGCGCTCATGTACATTACCTATTTCTGCAGTTTCAGGTGGAAAAATAACCACCATTGAAGGTTTAAGTGAAAACGGTGAGCATCCTGTACAACAAGCTTGGATAGAACACAAAGTGCCGCAATGTGGCTTCTGCCAATGCGGTCAAATGATGCAAGCGGCTAGTTTACTGGCTAGCAACCCTTCACCAAGTGATGATGAGATTGTACAGAGCATGTCAGGCAATATTTGTCGATGTGGTACTTACCCTCGCATACATAAAGCAATTAAATCTGCATCCAAGTCAATGGCCGGTGTTGCCTATTATGTTCCTGAGAAAGCAGGAGAAGAATCATGAGCCAATATTTTGATTTAACCCGTCGTCGCTTTTTAAAATCGAGTGCCGCAGTAGGTGCTTTAGTACTTGGTACGTGTTTTACAGGAGCAGCCCCTAGAGTAATGGCTGGGGTACTTGCTAAACCATCTGAATCAGCAAAAGCAGCTAATTTATTTATTGCCTTACGTCCTGATGGCATCGTTGAAATTACTTGTCATCGCTCTGAAATGGGTCAGCAAATCCGTACTGCAATCGCACAAATTGTTGCTGATGAAATGGAAGCAGCTTGGGACAAAGTGGTGGTAATTCAGGGTAAAGGCGACCCTAAATACGGTGATCAAAACACTGATGGTTCACGCAGTATCCGCTACAATATGCAACGTTTACGTGAAATGGGTGCAAGTGTTCGCCATCTTATGCGACAAGCCGCGGCTACGCGTTGGGGTGTCTCTTTAGACGCATGTTCAGCAGAACAGCACATTGTTACCCATACATCTGGGAAAACATTAACTTATGCTGAGTTAGTAAACGACGCATTAAATATTACACCACCAGAAACAGCTAAAATTCCGCTTAAAAAGCGTAGTGAGTGGCGTTACATTAATACCGCGATGGAACATATTGATTTAAAAGATATTGTAACCGGAAAAGCAATATTTGCGGCTGATGTACTAGAGCCTAAAGCGCTGATCGCAATGATTGTTCGACCTCCTGTTGTTGGTGGCAAAGTTAAAAGTTTTGACGCAAAAGCTGCCAAAGCAATAGAAGGCGTTGTAGATATAGTAGAAATTCCTGCACCGCAAGGGGCACCTATGTTTCAGCCTAAAGGTGGTATTGCCATTATTGCCAATAATACTTGGGCTGCCATGAAAGGCCGCGAAGCATTAACAGTAACATGGGAAGACGGTAAAAATGGTGACTATAACTCAGCAGCATTCAAAGAGAGCCTGCTAACTACAGTGGCTTCGTCACAGTCGTCAGTACGAGAGCTAGGAGATGCAACAAGTATTCTAGTCAAAGACAGTGATAAGCTAGTAGCTGATTACTATGCACCGCATTTGGCACAAGCACCAATGGAGCCGCCTTGTGCAACCGCAATGTATTACAAAGACCATGTCGACGTTTGGGCTGCAACACAAAACCCGCAAGCTGATATGGCAACAGTAGCGGCTATGGTAGGCCAGCCACAAGAGCAAATTAATGTCCATGTTACTATGCTAGGTGGTGGATTTGGACGTAAGTCTAAACCTGATTTTTCAGCAGAAGCCGCTTACCTTTCGATGAAAACAGGTAAGGCTATTCGTGTTCAATGGACGCGTGAAGATGATATACAACATGGTTTCTACCATGCAGTTTCAGCGCAACACATTGAAGCGTCACTAGATAAAAATGGTGCGATAGAAGCCTATTTACACCGCACTGCTTTTTCGCCTTTAGCCTCTACCTTTATGGAAGGTGCGACTAGTCCACTAAGCGCAGAGTTACGTTTAGGGTTTACTGATAACCCTATTAATACGCCTAATATGAAATTAGAAAATGGTGAAGCGCCAGCTAAAGCAAGAATTGGTTGGATGCGTTCAGTATCGAATATATTTCATGCCTTTGCTATTCAGTCATTTATTGCGGAAGCCGCACATAAAGCAGGACGTGATCAAAAAGACTATTTGCTAGAAACAATTGGCCCCGATCGTATTGTTGATGTAACTGAGCAAAATGCTGAATACGATAACTACGGCGGTGATAAAGCTGTTTACCCGTTAGATATTGGTAGATTACGTCATGTTATTGAAAAAGTCGCTGAAATGAGTAAATGGGGTAGAAAGCTTCCTAAAGGCCGAGGTTTAGGGATAGCAGCACATAGAAGTTTCTTAACCTATGTAGCCACTGTGGTTGAAGTAGAAGTTTCAGACAAAGGTGATTTGAAAATAATTAAATCATGGGCAAGCATTGACGCTGGCACGGTAGTGAATACCGACACCGTGAAAAACCAAGTGCAAGGTGGCTCTATTTATGGGATTACAGCAGCGATCAGCGAAGGCATTACTTTCGATAAAGGTCGTGTACAGCAAAGTAATTTTCATGACTACCGTGTGCCACGTATGAATGATTGTCCGCTAGAAATAGAGGTAGAAATTATTCCTAGTGATGCGCCTCCTGCAGGTGTTGGTGAACCAGCCACGCCAGTTTACGCTCCAGCTTTATGCAATGCTATTTTTGCCGCATGTGGTAAACGCATTAGACAATTACCTATAGGTAATCAGCTAAAAGCTTAAACTTATTAGTATAACCGCCTACACATTAACATAAGATACGTAGGCGGTTTATACCTCTTGTTCGACTTGTTACCTAACAATGATATTTAATACCAATCTCACTAGTTATGTGATCATTTCTACTTGCTAAAATCACCAACGACATCGTTATTTATTTAATAATTAGCACAACTAGTTATTAAACAAATACCTTGTATTAAGCAATTTTTTCTACGTATAAAATTGTTCACTTAATTAATGAAACGGGTATAACAGTCTCACCCTACTTTTTTCATTGCGGGTTTTCTAGTAAATTTTCGCTTAGTGCCAGCTTTTCTTTTTGGCTTAAAGGCCACTTTAGGTAAATTTGAAAAAGGTTGTTGGCTCGCCTCTGAAATCATCTCAGTAATAGTATTAATTAATGGCTCCATAAAACTGACATAGCTGGCATTTCTCTCTGAAATAGCCGTTAATGTTGACTCCCATTGTGCTGTCATATCTGGCAAGGTTGCTTTAATAGGCAGCGCATTAACAAGTGCTTTGCCCACATCAGTCGCAATAATTTTCTTCCCTTGTCGCTGTAAAAAATCACGCTTAAAAAGTAAATCAATAATCCCAGCACGAGTAGCATCTGTGCCTAAGCCGTCGGTATCTCTTAATACTTTTTTAATATTCACATCACTAACAAAACGAGCAATACCTGTCATCGCGCCTAGCAAGGTTGCATCGGTAAAAGACTCTGGTGGAGAGGTTTGCTTTTCAATTAATTCCCCTCGCTTACAATGCAACACCTGCCCTTTTGTTAATGCCGGCAGAAATGTATCTTTGGGCTCAGACGATTTATCTTGCCGAGGAAATAGTACCTTCCACCCTTGTTGCTGTTCAACCTTAGCACTAGTTGTGAATAACCCACCCGCAATTTTTACCGCTAATTTAGTCTGCTGGTATCGATAAACGGAATAAAACTGCGCCAAATATTGTCGCGTAATTAATAAATAAATATTTTTTTCAAACGAATTCAAATTAATATTATTAGGTGATTTTTCTGTTGGAATAATGGCATGATGCGCAGTGATTTTTTTATCATTCCACGCATTACTCTTAATCGTTTTATCTGAATTTTGTGCTTGAACATTACAAGGTAAATTAGAATCCGCTAACATACTGATAATGGCTGGCGCTTGTTTTAACTGCTCTGTAGGAAGATAACGACAATCGGAACGTGGATAAGTAATCAGTTTATGTTTTTCATACAGCGTCTGACAAACATCTAACACTAACTTTGCGTTCATTGAAAACTGCTTAGCAGCAGAAATTTGTAAGCTAGATAAGTTAAAGGGTAAAGGTTGGTTTTGTTGTTTTTGTTCTGTCTTAATGTCTTCTACAATAGCGGGTTGATTATTAATTCTTGTAACAACATTTTCAGCTAACCCTTTAACTAGCACCCGCCCTTCTTCATCACAATATTGCTGACATGCTTCACTCGGTTGCCATTTAACAGTAAAACAATCATTGTTATCTTGTAAGGCACTTAGTGCTATATGCGCGAGAACTTGGTAATAAGGTTTAGAAACAAACTCCGCGATTGCTTGTTCACGTCGAACAACTAATCCTAACACAGGCGTTTGTACTCGCCCTACTGACAAAACACTATTATAACCCTGCTTTTGCCCTTGCAATGTATATGCTCGGGTTAAATTAAGACCATACAGCCAATCAGCTCGTGAACGTGCTAATGCTGAAATTGATAATGGCATGAAGTCTTGATTGTCTTTAAGGGCGTTAAGCGAGCGTTTAACGGCAGGTAAATTCAAATCACTAATTAATAGTCGTTTAACTCTTAATTTTTTAGCTTTAGATACCTTAAAAAAATCAATAACTTCATCAACTAATAGCTGTCCTTCACGATCAGGATCACCCGCGTGAATAATATCATCGGCTTGCTTAACAAGCTTACGTAATGCGGCTAATTGATCACGCGTGCGAGCAATAGGCTTTAATTGCCATTGCTGAGGGAGCATAGGCAATGTTTCCATAGACCACTTTTTAAATCGATCATCGTAATCTTGAGGATCTGCTTGTTCTAAAATATGTCCTACGCACCAACTAACAACATCGCCGTTAGCAACTTCTATATGGGTCTTATGATTTTTATGAGGTTTAGGAAGTGCTGCGGCAATAGCTCGTCCTAAACTAGGCTTTTCAGCAATATATAATTTCAAATATAAGGTAGATGTAATCAAATTATTTATTAAATATAACTCATCTACTGTATTTGTGTACAGTTATTTATTAAAGTTACCTGCTAGGCATTATTTTATCTTGTACTTTTTTCATATGTTCACGGAAACTTTTATCAAATTTGCTTTCGCCACAAAAAAATCCTGAGGTGGATGCTTCTACTGGGCTACCAAGAAATTGTTCTCTTGTTATTGTACAAGTGCCATTAGCATTCTTAGTGATTGAAATATCATTCGACATTCGTGCTGTACTTTTTTGTCGTATTTCTTCTTCACTTAATTGCTTATCCGAATGAGGAACCGGTATTTGCTCACCATGCATTATTGAAGGCGATCGAAATTGTTGTAAGTCAGAAAAGCTTTGCTGAAGTATTTTGTTATTAAGTGACATTCGTAAATCTTTAAGTTGTTGATAACTTGAAAAAGAAGATTGAGCAGACGCTTTTTTTTTCGGCGTTAATTTTGAGGATATTGGCGGCTTAACTAAAGGCTCTATTTTACTTGAGTCATTTATTAGTGACATGTTTGTTGCTGGATGAACTTTCTGTGTTATTGGCTTATCAGTAGTGGTTTCTGTTATAGGGCTTTGTTGTTGGTTTTGTTTTTTTTCGGTTTTGGCTAATTTATCCGAGTCAACTGTTTTGATATCGTCAGGTATTTCTTTAACTAAAGTAGGTTTATTAATCGCTACTTTAGCGGGCATTTTATATAGGTAGCTTTTAATCGCTTTATGAGTGATATTAACTTGTTTCGCTTGTTTTGATTCAGTGATAAAAAGCAATAACAACAGCAGTACTATGTGCACCAGCAACGATAAAAAAATAACAAGAGAATGTTTTTTCAATAGCACTCCTGTAACACTAGAGCCTTCCATTGCCCCTTGCTTTACCATGCTTCCTTTTATTACCAATCCATCTAATAACAAATACTATAATACCGTTCTACATTAGGTGTTATATAGACTCTATGTATTTAATTTAGTTCAGCTTAATAACATTATTTTTTTGTAATACCTAATCGATATGAGTCGATTATCGCAATTCCCCAAACAATAATTAACACATAGATATTCATATCTAATGCTTGCCCTTCAACACCAGACATTGAATTAGATAACGATACTGAGATAGCCGCTGGGTCTAAAGCTATTTCTCCACGGGTAATTTGGTCGACAATTTTCTCTGCTTTAGCGAAAATTTCACTAATAACAAAATATAAAGGTATAGAGAAAGCACCTGCAAAAATAACCCCTACTCGTGATTTTTTAAGAAAAAAATGTCCTGCTCCCGGGTAAATGAGTGCTGATAACAGTGCTGCCTTTATTGATTTTTTCATTATTTTACCTTGGTAAGATGTACCAAATTATTTAAACAAAAAAAGCAGCCGTAGCTGCTCTTTATTTGTCAGTTAAAAATATCTTAAACCGACTTCAGGTTATCTATGCTGTATTACATCATATCAGCAAATGGGTTTTCTGCAGGTAAAGAAATTTCATTTTTAAATTCTTTAAAATTTAAACTGCTATCACTAATTTCAATTTCGTTTTCATCAACTAAACCTTCGCCAAATTTATAAATAACATCAAACTCACCTTGGTTGGCACGTTGACGATATTCATTTTGAGCTTGTTCAACAAGCACTAGCTTCTGTTCGTATTCGTCCATAGCTTTCTCGCCATAACGTTTTTTCATCATTGCTATGGTAACTTTCGGTGACAAGACTACTGCGGTAGCATTATTACCCCCAAAGCCTTTTGAATTAATAAAAGCAGTATCCATCTCACCACAATCCCAATGCTCAACAGCAATGTTTAAACGATCACTATGAACATCGTCAGCGACTTTATCAATTGTAGTAATACCAGGCATAATATTGTCACTAAAAATACCTAATGCCATCGCCATTTGATCACCACTTGCAGGCCCGATAGTATGGCCAACAAAAGCCTTAGGAGCGGCTACAGGCCAATTATTAATATCAAAACTTGTCGCAATACGATCATAAATCAATGATTCTGTAATGCGGTTTTGTGGTGTACTTGAGCCATGCGCCAAAATAAAACTACGTTCTTGCAATGACTCTTTACCAAGAATGTTTTGCGCTAATGCAACTGATTTTGCCATAGTAATATAGTTACCAGGACCCGGTGCTGTGATCGACTTTTTATAACCATCAGCATTAACAAAAACATCTGCAACTGAAGCTAATACTTTAGCCCCCATTTCAAGCGCAAGCTCATCATCCATCAGCACAACAAACTGTGCTGCTTCACCAATAGTAAAACCACAATTATTACCAAATGGGCGACTAGTACGGCGATGATCGACTGTCTCGCTTTGATCTAATTTCTTTAAACCTTGTTCATTAGCCAAAGCGCTCATATTGCCAAAGCCTTCTATAACTTCAGGTGTAATAGGTGCTTCCGCGCTACCAACAACAGCAACACGTACTCTACCTGCTTGTATATCCTGTACTGCTGTTCGTAAATTATAAAGGAAAGTAGCGCAAGCACCTGATGAAGAAAAAGTGGTGCCAACATTGCCTGTAACATAAGCATTAATAAAGTCAGTTGACATAGTATTTAGTCCTAACGCCAACTGTTTAGTGCTAACTCTTGAGCCTGACAAGCGACTTTTTAATAAACCACCTAAACCTTCTTGCTGCATTTGCCCAACAACAGAAGCCGAATAGGTTCCTACTTGATCAGGGCTAATTTTATTCAAAATAGCATCCCATTCAATGCCTGTTGAACGAATCGCATCAGTAGCAGCAAAAATAGTTGCTTGTAATCCTCGCGGTTGGTAACGGCTGTTATAAAGTACGCCGGGATCAAAACCTGTCGGCATTTGCCCTGCTGCTTTAATAGGGTTATCGCGATATGCATCATGAGTAATAACTAATTCTTCAGGAATCTCAACACTTACTTTACCTTCACCTATGTCCGTTACTAACCAGGTATGTGGTAATGGCTGAGGTAATTCTTTGGCACGCAACTCAAAAGATATGTTTTTATCCGTAGGCTGTACGTGCATTTTTTGATGCCAATGCGTTGCATCAACATCAAAATGATTCTTTTCAATTTTTCTAATTAATGTTCCATCAAGAATTTGTTGTCCAAATTTAGCCTCTATTTCATTTACAGCAATAATATTTCCGGCTTGATCGACTAATTGACCATCCTTCATCGACACTAACTTCATTAAGCTAGCTAATCCCACAAACGTTTCTTCACGCGCCTGCGCATTAATTTTATCAATAACAATACGGCGAAAACCTTGATGAAAAGATGTACGGCCAGCGGCATTAATACCACCCATGCCAATAACTACGGGTAATGATGTCATGTAAATAACCTTTGATACGATAATAGAGTAACGAGAAGTAACCAATCTTATGGCGTTATTTTATAGCGAAGAGTAAAATATTAATGTGTTTAAAAGGCCACAAAATATGCCATAATGGCCAAAATAATATTTGGATATTGGCATGTCTATTGAAAGTAGTGGTGATGAAAAATCAGGCGAGTTAAAAGTAAGTTTAGTGATTTATCAACATGTACTAGCAACAGGTCTGACTTTACCTCTTGAAATGCTACTGGCAGGGGAAGCATTTGCTCGTCGATATGATAAATCAACAACAAAGCTTACAACACAACTCGTTAGTCAAGAAAACAAAACGGTTACCTCGCGTGCAGGTATTCAGTTATTACCTGATATTGCGCTAACTGATTTACCTAACGATAAAGATTACGTACCCGATATAATTCTCATACCAAGTTTATGGCGTAACCCTAGACCAATATTAAGAAAACATGAAAAGCTCATTGCTTGGCTTAAACATTGCTGGCAACAAGGTTCAACATTACTAGGTGTAGGTACAGGGGTTTGTTTTTTGGCTGAATCGGGCTTGCTTGATGATCATAGTGCCACAACACACTGGCATTACGTGGAACAATTCAAGCGAGATTATCCAAAGGTTTTCATTAAACCTGATTTTTTTATTACCCAATCTGAGCGTATTTATTGTGCCGCAAGTTTAAACGCATTAGCTGATATTATAGTTCACATTATTCGCCAAACGTATGGTAGAGCTGCAGCACAAAATGTTGAAAGCAACTTTTCCCATGAAATTAGAAAACCTTATGAAGAGCAACGATATTTAGAGGGCGCTGTTGATCGACATGCCGATGAATTAATTGCACAAATACAGTTTTGGTTACGTACTAATTTAAGTAGTGAACTGAGTTTAGCCGAGCTAGCTGAGCAATTTGGTTTAAGCCAGCGTTCATTTACTCGCCGCTTCAAAACAGCAACAGGGATGCGTGCAACAGAATATTGGCAACAGCTAAGAATAGAAGCCGCTAAAGATTTACTTGCATCGAGTAACCTATCTATACAAGAGGTTTCTTACCATGTTGGTTATCAAGATCAAGGGCATTTAACTCGCTTATTTAAACAAAATTTATCATTAACACCAAAAGATTATCGTGCGATGGTTAGAAAAAAACTGTTTAGCCAATCATAAAAATATACTGCTATTCATTGCCGTGTTTTTTTACATTAAGCATAAGAGAACAAAGTTAAATTTTTCAACACATTGTTATTAAAGTATAAAATTGTTCACTTAATTAATGAAGCTGTTATTAAACAAGATAAATCTATCAATACTATTGCTACTATTTATTAGCTACGGCAAAATAGCTATGATCCTTTAATTATCAGAGAAGAAAATGAGCGAACAATTATCTACTGCTTTGTCGATTGCGCAAAAGCAAATCAATCAAATGTTAACAATGCAAGATGCTATGAATTCACGAGTAAGCGAAACATGGCGTAGCAATGGTTACGAATGGTATCGCGCTATTTGGGTTGAATGTGCTGAAATGCTAGATCACCATGGCTGGAAGTGGTGGAAACATCAAGAAATTGACATTGCTCAAGTTCAGCTTGAATTAGTTGATATTTTTCACTTTGGTTTAAGCTTACGCTTAATGAGCGGCGCTAGCGTTGAAAAAATTTCGGCAAAACTGGCTAAAGAATTACACCAAGGTACTGGCGAGAATGACTTCAAAATAGCTTTAGAAAATTTAGCATCTGCAGCTGTAACTGAAAAATCATTTGACGCCAAAGCATTAGCTGACTGTATGTCATTAATGAATATGGACCTAGATGAGTTATTCCGTCAATACGTAGGTAAAAACACGCTAAATTTCTTCCGTCAAGATCATGGCTATAAAGAAGGTAGCTATATTAAGATTTGGCACGGTGAAGAAGACAATGAAGTATTAGCAAATTTAGTCAATACGCTTGATGCTACAGCAAGTGACTTTCAACAACAATTATATGCAGCATTAGAAGAAAAATACCCCAATTAGTCCCCCTCTAAATCACACTAAAAACTTTAAAGTTTAACCTTTATATTTCTGGCACAAATTCTGCTTAATTAGCATTAAGTATGCGCTTTATTTATTAAAACAAGTAAAGCGTCAAGAATTTGAATTGCCGGAGATGTTTATGGAACTTATTTTATTTGCTTTAATTAGCCTTATTGTCATCGTTGCGGTATTAGCAAGTCGATTAAATGACAACAGCTTCCCCTTTCCCTTTGATAGTAAACCGTCAGTTTTTACTGCCGCAGAAAAAAACTTTCAAAACTTACTAGAACAAGCAATGGGTCCCAAATACCGTATACTTAATCGTGTAAAGCTATCTGACATAATAACCATACGTAATGGTGTCTCTGAGAGAGCTAGTCAAAAAGCTGCCGCCAATGCTGAAGGAAAATATTTAGACTTTATTATTTGTGAACGCTCTTCTATGAAACTATTGGGTGCAGTAGATTTAGTAGATACACAAGGTCGTGGTTACAAAGTTAAAAAAGACTGGTTTGTTAGTGGCGCACTTGAAGCAGCTTCCATTCCACATTTAAGAATTAAGGTGAAAGCTAATTATACATTAGATGAAATTCGTGCATGTATTAACTCTCGTTTACTTGGTAACAAATCACCATTACCTAAAGTTAAAGGCGTCAATATACCAGCTCCTATGCTAAAAGCGCGTAAAAGTTCAGGCGCATTAAGCCCTACGGCGGCACGAGCAGAATTATCACCTCATACTAATGGTCGACTAACAGAGCAAAATGTAGCAGCACTGCCGCATTAATAAATTGAAATAAAAATCCAGCCAACAGAAAACCTAAAACCAGTAAATTAACATATTACTGGTTTTTTTATTTTCAGTTTACTCGTTGACAGTAAAAATAAGTTTATGCTTATCACATAATCATACCCCACGGCGTTTTTACTCCCTATTAATCCCCTACTTCGCTAAATGAATATAAACTAACTTTTTTCTTCAAGCCAAGTTATAATCCTTGATAAATTAATAAGCTAAAGAGAAAAACATGAAAGCAGGTATTATCGGCGCAATGGAGCCAGAAGTAGCTATTTTAAAAGAAAAACTAGTGAACTGTGAAACGAGCACCCATGCAGGTTATACATTTTATTGCGGGCAACTAAATAACAATGACGTTGTTATTGTCCAATCAGGTATTGGTAAAGTAGCAGCAGCTTTAGCCACCGCCATACTTATTGATAAATTTCAACCTGATTATGTAGTGAATACTGGCTCTGCCGGTGGCTTTGACGCCAAGCTTAAAGTCGGTGATATTGTTGTAAGTTCAGAAGTACGCTACCACGATGTTGATGTTACTGCTTTCGGTTATGAGATAGGACAATTGCCAGCAAATCCTGCCGCTTATATTCCTGATGCTACTTTGGTAGAAGCCGCTAAAAAAGGTATTGCTCAACTTGATAATATTCAAGCTATGGTTGGGTTAATTACCACGGGTGATACGTTTATGACGAAAGACGATGATATCGCTAAAGCTCGTGCTAACTTTCCTACAATGGCTGCTGTTGAAATGGAAGGTGCGGCTATCGCCCAGACTTGCCATCAATTTAAAACGCCGTTTGTGATCATCCGTTCGCTATCTGATATTGCCGGAAAAGAGTCTCCAACCTCTTTTGATGAATATTTAGAAACTGCTTCAGTTAATTCTTCAACTCTAGTAATAAATATGTTGAATGCGCTTAAAGGACAAGCGTTAAGTTTATAAATATTCTATCTAAAAAACATAAGTGAATGAAAAATGACTAACTTAACTGAACTGTCTTCTTTTAGCTATCAACTACTAATATTATTAGCCGTAATATTAAGTAAAGCGATCATTAGTCATTTTTCTCATCATGAGCCTCTACGATTTTTTCAATTTTATTGCCAAAAACTGAGCGATAAAGTCAATAACCCAACAAACTCTCCTAATCAACAAACGATAGCAGGCTTAATTGCAATAGTAGTTACCTTACCACCTATTATTATCATTTTGTGGCTGTTCGAATCTTTCGTCGAAGTTGATTTTCTATGGCAAGTGCTACTGCTGTATATTGCTATTGGTTCATTTGAAATAACCAAAGCAAGTAAGGACATCGCACAAGCGTTAACGGCGAAACAAAACTATCTCGCAAAACAAACATTAAAGCCTTGGGTGTTAAGAGAGACAGAGCCTTTATCCAGCTTAGGCTTAAGTAAAGCGTGTATCGAAATGCAGTTATTACGCAGCTTACAACAAGGATATGCCGTAGCTTTTATATTTATGACGTTAGGTCCATTAATGGCGCTTTGTTATCGACTGCTACTGGAAATGCATTATTGCTGGAACACTAAACTAATAATACACAAGCACTTTGGTATTTACAGTAAACACCTTGCAAATCTTACCATGTGGTTACCGGTAAGAATATTCTCATCATTATTACTACTTTCGAGTATAGGAAATAACTGTATTCTTTTTTGGAATTTAAGTCGAAAGCATTTTTTTCAATTAAATAACAATGTTGCTTTGCTATTATTATCACTAAATTTATCAATAAAACTGGGGGGTGTTGCCATGTATGATGATAAAAAAAACTCCCCTGAAAAATTACGCAAAATTAGCTTTAATGATAGAGCCAGACAACCACAAATTGCTGATATTATTTATGCGAGTAAAAAGATTAATAACATGATTTTTGTCAGTCTATTTTTAATGATCTTTGTCGCTATTGCTATTGAATATATTGCATCAAATATATAAGCTCGCTTGTCATTACTTAGACCGTCAGCCTCATAGTTCCGTAGGTCACTAACCCAGTCATGCCGCAGGACACGTAATACTGAATCCCATGAAGTTAGCACCACACACTTGAGATTCTGAATCAAGTTCAGAATGACAAGTTGTTGTTCAGGATGATAAGTAACTATTCTGACTGAGGGGTCATGATTAGCTAGGTGAGCATAACTAATTCCAGGTGACTAATGCCATAGAATCAAGTAGATTAGAGATAATTAATAAACAGATTAATTACGACTAAGGGAAAAACTATGTTTAGAGTGATAAAAATATTAGCATTAACACTTAGCCTTTTCACTACGGCAGTATTGGCAAGTGAAGCACCACAAATTTCTCAGCAAAGTTTGTTAGCAGCGCTTAATTCCCCTCAAAATAGTATTGTCTTATTAGATGTTCGTACTAAAGCGGAATATAACGCTGGCCATGTTGCTGGTGCCATTAATATTAGCCATGACACTATTGAAGAAAACCTAGCACAATTAGCACAACATAAGAACAGTAATATTGTCATTTATTGTCGCTCTGGTCGTCGTACCGCTATTGCTATCGATGTTTTAGCTAAAAATGGTTTTTCGAATCTACAACATTTAACTGGTGATATGAATGGCTGGCTTGAAGCTAAGTTACCTGTCGTCAGTGTGAAATAAAAATATAATTATTACAATAAGCTCTATTAAAGTAATCCCCCTCTCATGACTGAACTACTCTACTACTTAAATATATTTGGCATTGTTGTATTTGCGCTTTCTGGCGCATTAATGGCAGGCCGATATAAATTAGACCCTTTTGGTGTCATTGTGCTGGCTTTCGTTACTGCGGTTGGTGGTGGCACCATTCGAGATACTATTTTACAAACCCCTATATTTTGGGTCGTTGAAACTCATTACCTTTTTGTAGTTTTGGCCACTGCGCTACTTACCATTGTATTAATTCGACAACCTAAGCGTATCCCTAAACGTTTTTTACTGATTGCTGATGCTTTTGGCTTAGCACTCTTTGCTGTATTAGGGACACAAAAGTCAATTGCATTAGGTGCGCCTTTATCTGTCGCTATAGTATTGGGGACTATTACGGGTGTCGCTGGCGGTATGATTCGTGATATTTTATGTAATGTTATTCCAATGATATTAAGTAAAGAGATATATGCTTTAGCCGCCATGCTAGGTGGTGGTTTATTTGTTATATTTCACTTACAAGGTTGGCCCGAAGATGAAGCTATTGTAGTGGCTATTTTAGGTGCGTTGTTAGTGAGGTTGGCTGCTATTTATTGGCGTGTATCTCTACCTGCATTTGATATTATAGAAAAAGAGCCTGCCGAGAAAGAAGATATAAAAAAGGAAGGCCAGTAAACTCTCTAGCAATAGAGTAACTTAGAAGAACAGAGGAAACAGGGTTCAGGTTTCCTCCTTAATATTGGTAGCTTACGCTTCAACACCCCAGCCATCGTTATAACCTGAAAACTTAGTTGCTAGTGCTTCAAATTCACTTTCTTGCTTAACTATTGCTTCATAACTTGGTACTAACTGTATTGTACAATCAACATCCCAAACATTAGGTGTTTCATCAGGATGAACATTAACGATTACACCGCTCATATTTTCTTTAATATAATCAGCCATTGCATGTGCTTGGGCTTCTTGCTCAAATAAATGAAAAAAAACAACATCGTGAGTCATTTCAAGATTAATGCCTGCTTCTTGCATTTCTGCTAGTAGTTGACCTGTTTCATCATTGGGGAAATTCATAGTTTTACTCTGCTTTTTAGGCATTAGTGGGAGGTGTAAATCAATGTCGATATTATAAACAGGGAATAGCAAATTGAATAGTTTTTTGAAAAATATATTAAACCTAATCCCTTAAAGAGAAAAGTATCGACAAACAATTAAGCTAGCGCGGATATTTTGCCAGCATAGCTGAAATAGCTTGTTTTATTCTATCATTAGTCTCTGCGCTATTTTCTCTATCTTCTAAATCTAAACTATACACACTGCGCCATACAGAGCGCCCTTGCTTAGGGTCTACCAAATCTACAATTAAACTTCCTCGACGAATGGCTGAATATTGTTGATCTGTTTTCCACGTTGTTGCCTGTAAACAGAAAGTACAAAAACGTACGACTTCATTATATTTAGCGTAATCTTTACGACTACCACTAACAACATGATAAGTAACAATTAAATCAGTTTCATCAAGCTCAGCATAATTAAAATTTTGTTCCGCCATAGAACGTTCAATAGCAATTTCAATAGCGTTACGACGAGTGTCTAATAAACCCTGTGCTTCAGTGAAAGTAGAGTTTCGATCATAAAGGCTATAACTTTTCACTGACGAAAAATCAAAACCATCATGATAAACCACCCCCGCTTCTTTCATACTTGAACAAGCAATAAGAAAAGTTAAAAGAGTGATGATAATGAGTGTTTTGAACATAGATGAGAAAGCTATAAATAGAAGAACTTGCCTTAGCCTAGCAAGTTCTTCAATAACTATAAAGCAGTGATTTATTTAATAAAACATAAATACGGGGATTCTAATATAATAATTGATATTACATTAACGTATTCAGGTTAATATCTTCAAAACTATTTACTTGCCCACCAAACTCTTTGGCAAAAGCTTCCGCATCAGCTTTCTGGCTAAAGCTAGCTAAGGTTTTCCCCATTGCCCCCATTTTGTCTGAACCAGCTACATACCATGCAGTTTTCGCATCAATAAAATATTTATCATTAATACTGTCACTGCCCCATGGCATTTTACTCATGTCATGTACTAACATCTGAGCAACATTACGGGTGTTTTCTGGATCTAAATAATAGCTAAACATATCTTGCGTAGAGCAGAATTTAAAAACTTTATCGTCTTGCTCTTTACGAAAAACTTCACCTTTAGGGCCGTCAAATCGTGTAATAAGCATGCCACATAAATGGCATTCATCACTTGATTCCATCGCGACTGCTTGGTGTATAACTTTTTGTTGGTCTGAATTATCAGAGCAAGACATCACCAAAGGAGTAGTTAGTGTGAGCGCTGTAATTAACGCCAATAGTTTGTACTGTTTCATGGTCAATATTCTCAGTAAATAAGGATTATTAACAACCCTAGTTAAAGTGTCTTTTTCTTAAAAATAAATATAGCTAATGCTAAAGGAATAATAACCCAAGCAATTAACGCTAAAAATAATGATGTGTAAGATAAACTGGCATTAGTAGCAATAGATAGCACACCACTAACATTACGATTATCTAGGCCGATAAAATTCACAAGACGAAAAATATCCGTTGGGTTTAACATCAATAATTGTATTAAACCTTGTGGTGTTATCGCTTCTTCAACTCCCACTAATAAAGCAAGCAAAACAAGGTCAAAAGCGAGAGAAAATAAGAACCAAGTCATCAAGGAAAAGCCGACAGCTTTTGACTTTTCTGCCACAGAAAGACTGATAACATAAGAAATAGCGGTAAAACTTAGGCCTAATAAAGTAGCGCTGATAATAAATAAGCCAAAGGTATTCAATATATTTAAATCACCCAGTTGCCCATATAAAATCATAGCTGGAACACCAAAACCCACGAGGATAGCGAGGGTTATAATTCCACCTTGGCCAATAAACTTACCAAGTAATAATTGGCTTTTACTTAACGGATAAGTGAGTAATAAAAGTAGAGTACCGCTTTCTTGCTCGCCAACGAAGCTGTCATAACTTAATAACAAGGCAATTAACGGGATAAGCAAGGCGCTCAGGCTTGCTAAACTAGCAAGCGTGGTTGATAACGAAGCAACCCCAACGGCACCCGATGCTGCAGCGCCAAAGTAAGTTAAGCCAGTAGACAATAGCGCAAAAATTAGCGTTATAGCAACCAACCAACGGTTTCTGAGGCCATCATGAAACTCCTTATTAGCCACCGTAAATATTTGATGCATTAACTCGGTGCTCCATTATCTTTTGCCTTTAATGTGAGCTCATGCACTGAAATAAAGTGCTGATATACTTGTTCTAAATTTGCTGATTCTATTTCAATATCCTTAAGTCCTTCCATGTTAATTAACTGCTTTAATACCTTTATTTTTTCATGCGCTGGCACTTTTAGTGTATTAGAGCAAACATTGCTTAAGTACTGTGTTAAATGACTGTTTTGAGCAATAGCGTAATTTATTCCCGACGACTTAATAATAACAGGTAGCTCAGCTTGCTTACGTAATGCTTGCAATGTTCCTAGAGCGAGTAGCTTTCCAGAAGATAAAATCATTGCTCGGTCAATATGCTGTTCTACACCTGGCAGTACATGAGAACATAAGATAACACTGCTGCCAGTCGACTTAAGTTGGTCTACTGTTTTATAGAAGTCTTGAGTAGCGACGGGATCAAGGCCAACCGTTGGTTCATCTAACAGCAAAAGCTTTGGTCTATTGATAAATGCTTGCGCTAATCCAAGCCTTTGACGCATGCCCTTTGAGTATGTTTTTACCTGACGGTGTATTGCTTCAGTAATGCCTACTTGTTCTAATAAATCTATTGCCTGCTTTCTACTATCTTTGTTGGTAGGGCTTTTTAACTTAACAAAATAAGTCAGTACTTCTAGCCCTGTTAACTGCTCATAAAAACTAACATTTTCAGGTAAATATCCCACCTTATTTCGACAATGCCAAGCTTCTTTTAAATCAGGTGCCATTCCCATCACTTCTACTTTGCCATAGCTTGGTGAAATAACACCAAGAATAAGCTTCATCATAGTCGTTTTACCAGCACCATTATGACCAAACAAGCCAAGCACTTCGCCTTCATTCAACGACATATTTATCGCGTTTAATGCGTTAAGTTGGCCATAAGACTTTCCTGCTTCAACTAATGAAACTAGCGGGGAGCTCATATTATCTTTCCTATGCTTGTCATTATTGAACAGTCCTTGGCGTTAACTGATTAACGGATAATGAATTATCACTCGGTTTTTCTTGATAAAAATAAGGCTTCATTAATGGGTAACTATCGGTGACTCCCGGTGACTTTAAGATTGGAAATTGTTTCTGTACCCAACGTAAAATTACGATAGCAGGGCTATCCATTATCATTTTCATTTCTGGGTATTGCCATACTAATTGATCAATACCGTCATTAGGCTCAAAAATAGTATCACCGATGCCGTCTTTATCTATATCCCAGCCAAGATAGCTACTCCAGTAATTACCACGACCGTCTTTACTCCATTCTTGTTCGGTATTCGATACATACTTCACAGGTGTTGGATTATTAATAAAATTGTTGCCATAAACTTGCATGTTTTCTGAACCTGCCGTTAAATGAATGCCTATTTCGGTGGTATCAACAGTATTATTCTCTAATACGTTAGCACTTGAGTTATAAACAAAAAAACCTTTACCGGCGCGCCCTGCCATTACATTTTCAGGCTTAGTCCATACATTTTTGATGTAATTATCACTAAGAATAGATTCATCCAAGAAATTTAATAAAAACCCGTAATCTTCACTGCTGGTGACTTTATTACCTGTAACCGTTAAATGACTAGAGCTCATTAAAGCATAACCTGCCCGAGTGTTGTAAGCAGTATTATCCTTCACGACATTATCGTTAGAATTCATGTAATGAATACCATAACGTAGGTTATGCACAGTGTTTTTTTCTATTAGATTATGCTGACTCGCGATAACATAAATGCCATCACGTACTTCAGAGACGTCATTATTAACAATATGACTATGAGTTATATTAGTCGCTTGTATGCCATTACCTCTTTTAGCGGAAGGTAATGATAAATTACCATTCACTTTATTATTAACTATCGTTGCCTTAGTCGCATGATTGAGCCAAATCCCAAAGCCATCTCCTGACAAACTATTATTTTTAATAACTAAGCCCACAGCTCTTTCATTGATTCTTTGGTTATTAACGTAAATACCTGAATTTTCTTTATCAAGATCAGCCCCCCAATTAATAATATTTAGGCTATCAATGGTGATATAAGAATTTTTTAGTACAAGCCCATGTCCGTGGCCTTGAGCGTCAATGACGGTTCCGTTTTCGCCACGCAAGGTAATTTGTTTAGCAATAATAAAGTTACCTAGGTATTTCCCAGCCGACAAGGTAATAACATCACCATCTTGACTGGCATTAAGCACTTTTTGTAAATCGTCATTTACCGTTACAGGCGTTACTTTGGCAAAGGTATATTGGTTATAGCTAGCTATAACCAATAGTAGTACTAGCAAGAACGATGGTCTTTTTTTAAAGCCTAGCAAGGTGAGCTCTTCACTGAGTTTTCATATGTTAATAGCATAACATTTATAACTAATTAGCTGTTGATCTTAAATAAAGAACCGACAAATTACTGCTCTAAATTTTTATAAAAAACCAAACGCTGACATTAAGCTTCGACCACTTAATAGTAATGAAACAAGAACAACGATTGCCCCAAGGGTATTTTGCCAAATATTGTTTTTATGCTCGCCGAGCACCTTAGTATTCATTATCCATAATAAAAAAATTGTCACTATAGGAAGTAAAATACCATTGGCTATTTGTGCAAACCAAATTACGGCAATTGGCTTATAACCTAAGCTAGAGCCTAGTACTCCTAAAAATAGTACCACTATCCAAATAGCTTTAAAGCTATTAGAGTGTAAATCCTTACTCGAATTTAAAATCCCGCTCAAGGCAAAGGCTGCCGCTAATGGCGCGGTAACTGCTGACGAAATTCCAGAAGCAAACAGTCCAATACCAATAAAAATACTCGCCATATCACCAAACAAGGGCTTTAATGCCGGTGCTATATCGGCTGCTGACGTGATTGAGACCTGCGAACCAAAAAAAGCAGTGGCGGCTGTAGATAGAATAGCCATAGAAATTAAGCCACCAAGCGGAAGTGAGATATACAAATCTTTTCTCGCTTGCGGTAAGTCAGCAATGGACTGCCATTTTTTACTCACACTTGAAGCATGTAAGAATAAATTATAGGGCACAATAGTTGAACCAATTAACGCAATCACAGTTAATGTAGCACCATCAGGTATAATTGGTTTAAATAAACCTGACAATAACACCATCACATCGGGTTTTGTTAACAAAAAGGTGATAATGAACGCTAAACTCATTATTGACACTAACAAAATAAGTGCTGTTTCAATAAGTTTATAGCTACCTGAAATTAATAAGAAAAAGGCAATAGCACCAATGAGAATTGAAAACACTGTTTGAGCAGAACTAAATTTTACACCTATGTCTTCAAAAATCCCTACCAGCCCTAAGCTAGCACCAGAAATATTACCACTTTGATAAGCACTATTACCAACCACAATAGCAGACAAAACTAAGGTAATAGCCAAGCCTCTTAATAAAGGATTTGTACACGCTTGACGGATATTCTCACCTAAACCTTTTTGGGTAACGATACCCAAACGAGCAGTCATTTCTTGTAAAATTAACGTCGCAAGGACTGAAAATAGCAATGCCCATAATAAAGCGAAGCCATAATCAGCACCCGCAATAGAAGCGGTAATAACTGTGCCTGGGCCAATAAAGGCAGCGGTGACTAAAAATGCAGGACCGATTTGAGGAAGTTTCATTGTTATTCATGATCTTTGTTATTTATTTTGATCACAGCATACTTATTATTTCAAAAAATAAAACAAAAAATCGTAATACTTTTTACTAAAATTCCCTTGATCATTAATCTTGAAATCATCAATAATTTAGCTCATGGCGGTCTGACCTAGTTTGTAGAGGAAAGCTTTATGAATAATTTTGATTTTATTATTATTGGTGCCGGCTCGGCAGGATGCGTGTTAGCTGACAAATTATCCACTTGTGGTAAATATCAAATTTATTTATTTGAAGCCGGCCCTAAGGATAGTCACTGGAGCATTCATATGCCAATAGGGATTATCGAATTAATCAAAGATAAGATTCGTAATTGGCAATTTCACTCTGCACTTGAATCATCACAAAATAATACCAGTTTCATTAATTAGGTGAACAATTTTATACGTAGAAAAATTGACAAATACGAGGCATTTATTTCAATAACTCGTTGTGCTAATTATTAAATAACGATGTAGTTGGTGATTGTAGCAAGTAGAAATGATCACATAGCTAGTGAGATTGGTATAATAGATAAATATTAGTCGTATAGTGGCTATATTAATACAAAAAAGGGAAGCATATAGCTTCCCTTTTTTAGATAACACTGCAGATATACTTAGAAAATAAATTCTTCACTATCTAATGCCATCATTGATTCAGCACCATTAGCTACACAAGCTGCATGGCCGTTTGCTCTTGGTAAAATTCGTTGGAAATAGAAACGTGCTGTTTTGATTTTAGCTTGATAAAAAGCTTTATCGTCATCACTAGCCGCTAATTTCTCTTGTGCTACTTTCGCCATTTTCGCCCAGAAATAAGCCAAGGTTAAATAACCTGAGTACATCAAGTAATCTACCGATGCAGCACCAATTTCGTCAGGGTTCTGCATTGCTTTCAAACCTAAGGTTTCAGTCATTTTCTGCCAATCACCACCAAAGGTCATAATAGGTTGAATGAATTCTTGCATCGCTTCATCGCCGGCATTGGCAACACAGAATGCGGTAACTTCAGCGCCAAACGGCTTCAATATCTCACCTTTCGAGCCTAAAATCTTACGTGCTAATAAATCAAGTGCTTGAATACCGGTAGTACCTTCGTATAAGCAGCTAATTTTAGTATCACGCATTAACTGTTCCATGCCCCACTCTTTAATAAAGCCATGACCACCAAATACTTGTACGCCATGACTTGTACATTCTAAGCCTAGTTCAGTTAAGAAGGCTTTAGCAATAGGTGTTAATAACGCTAATTTACTTTCGGCTATTGCTTTTTCAGCTTCATCTTTACTTGCATGACCAATATCAACTAATTGCGCTAAATAACCAATTAATGCTCGGCCACCTTCAGCAATAGATTTTTGTGTTAGGAGCATACGACGAACATCTGGATGAACGATAATAGGATCGGCTGGTCCGTTTGGATTTTTCACACCTGATAAAGAACGCATTTGTAATCTATCTTGAGCGTAAGCTAATGCCCCTTGGAAAGACGCATCTGCTGCTGCAACCCCTTCACTAGCAACACCTAAACGTGCAGCATTCATAAAAGTAAACATGCAATTTAAACCACGGTTAATTTCACCAATTAAATAGCCTTTTGCGCCATCAAAATTGATCACACACGTAGCGTTCGCATTGATACCCATTTTGTGTTCAATTGAACCACAAGTTACCGCATTTCTATCGCTGACTTCACCAGCGTCGGTTACATTGAATTTAGGCACTATAAACAATGAGATACCACGACTTCCTTCTGGAGAGCCTGGAATTCTGGCGATAACTATATGAACAATATTGTCAGATAAATCATGCTCCCCCGCTGAAATAAAGATTTTTGTTCCGGTTATCGCATAGCTACCATCATCATTGAGCTCTGCTTTTGTACGCAACATACCTAAGTCTGTACCACAATGAGGTTCAGTTAAACACATAGTGCCTGTCCAAGTACCTTCAACCAATTTAGGCATAAAAGTATTTTTTTGAACTTCGCTTCCATGCTCTTCAATTGTTGCTAAAGCACCATGACTTAAGCCGGGGTACATAGCAAAGCTATGGTTAGCAGCAGAAAAAAATTCATTTAACGCAGTATTCAATGAATGAGGTAAACCTTGTCCACCAAAATCAACGTTTTGTGCTAATGTTGGCCAACCACCTTCAACGTACTGCTGATAAGCTTCTTTAAAACCATCAGGAGTGGTTACTACGCCATCATTCCAGGTACAACCTTGCTCATCACCAGTTTTATTAATAGGTGCAATAACTTGCTCGGTGAATTTAGCAGCTTCACTCATAATAGCATCAACCATATCAAGGCTAGCATCTTCATAACCTAATTTTTGATAATGACTGTCGCAATCAAGTAGTTCTTGCATGACAAACTTCATGTCTCTAATCGGTGCTTTATATTCTGGCATAGTGCTTCTCCAATATTTATTTTTGTCAATTTATAATAGCTGACACAAATGGTCAGTGGTCTGACCTCAAACAGTTGTTTGATTAAATCATGTTCTTCACTTTTTTGAAAGAAGATTTTCGTCCATATTGACTGTTTTTTATACGTACTGGTTATTAGCCTACGCTTAAGAAACAAAAAAGGAGCAAAATGCTCCTTTCATAATTAGAATAGTAAAAGAATACTATTAGGGAATAGTGACTAGCTCTATTTGAGAATCAAGCTCACCATCACTTGACGAATCAACATAAATAATTAAACGTTGATCATCTCCTGATAACCTAAGGTTTGCTGGCTGACTTCCTTGAGTATAGGTGGTCGATGAAATTGTTTGGTGGTTATCATAAACATCTAAGTAGAAGCCAAGTTCATTAGCACTATTAAATCTGTAATAATTTGGCTGATCATTACTATTTTTAACTAACGATAGTGTCACAACACTTTCGCTGGCTTCTAATAAACCATTATCGACAAAGTTATCACCATCAAAACTGATCCATTCGCTACTTTGACTAAGCGCATAAATATTCGCTTCATCACTCGTCACCATAAAATCGAAAATAACCTGGTCATCAGCTAATAATTCTGGATGATACTCATGCGTTAACGAAACTGAGACTTTATCATCACCAAAGTCATTTACTTGTGGAATATAGCGTTTAAAGCTTGCCGTACTATTATCTAAAGCAAACAGTGTATTAGCTTGAGACGCGACAGCTACTTTACTGACAAGAAACGCATTGGGAGCATCCCAAAACAGTACATTAAGATTTTCATCCGCAAACTCAAATGCTTGTGTTATGACAAAATAACGCCCTGACAAACGAACAATAGCGATTGGTTCACTAATGATGTCTGTGTCAATAATTTCAGTAATGCTGTAATCGTCAAGTGAAACACTATAGCGATGAACCACTTCAGTGCTAGTTTCATCTTCTTGTGTCACTATTTCAGTGGCTTTTACCAACAAATAATCACCATTGGGATGTATGATTAATTGCTCGAGGATAGTGCCTTCTGGAGATATTTCTACACTGGATTCAAGCTCACCAGTATATTGATGGTAAGTAAGTAGCTCATTTCCTACACCAAGATAAAAAACAGGCTTTAATGGGGAAGTTACGATTTCACTACTATTGATAGCCAACGGCGTAATAACGTTATTACTTACATCTTGGCTACTGTTATAAAAATTGATAGTAATCGTTTCACTGATCGCTGCTATACCGGAGTCAGCAGAAATAGTCACTTGAGCCGATGAATTATTATTCGCTGATGCAAGGCTCGCATCAGCCGTTATTGTTAATTGCTCATTATTGTCTTTTGTTAACGTCAGCCAATTCGCGTCAGTTGTCGCTGTCCAGCTAATATCTAAATCAGCATTATTACTAACTGATACCGTTTTTTCTAATGTTGAAATACTATTGGTTGCACTTAAGGCCACTGCAGTTTGATCGGCAAGTAAATAAACATTATCTAACGCCACTTCTACTGGCACTAGCTTTATTTCACCTGAATCTATATCCGTTAATATAATATTACCTTGTTGTAAACCTGGCTCAGTAAATTCACTGATATCAGGAGTGACGACTATTTCTGTTTCACCAATGCCAGAGGTAATATCTAATGACAACCAGTCAACATCGGTACTTGCTGTCCATTCTTTCTCTTCAGTTAAGATAGAAATACTTTGTGCAGGAATAGTTTCATCACCAAAAGTACCGCTATAGCTAACTTTTTCAGTATCTACCGCTAAATTCCAAATTAGTAACGAAATATCAATATCATGAAAAGCAAACTTACTCGAGTCTTCATTACTTGTCGCTAATCGTAATGTAGTGTTATAGGTATCAGTAAGTAAGAATTGAGCATTAATAACATCAATAAAAACAGTGGCTGAATTCTCGGTAACGTTTTCAGTTCGATATTCTAACCACGGCGCAGAAATGGCTTCAGGAGAAAAGCCGACTAAAACACCGTCACCAACAAAACTTACATTTATTGCAATGCTCTCTGTTGACTCTTGTAAAAACTCATTACTAAAACTCACTTCACTTACATCAGCAGAAATAGAAAAAACAGTTTTATCTTCTGAGCTGCCACAAGCTTGAAGCATAATAACAGTGGTTAGTAATATTACTTTATAAAGTTGACGCATTGGTTCCTTCATAACAATTCCTAAAGCTAACACCTAAAGTTAAGTGGTTTTTATTATTTTATAATAGCTACGTAGTTGATTCAGAATTCATCATTTAATTTTAAATCACTTGATGTAAGTTAGGTTCGAGGCTCGATCAAAGAACTAATATAATATTCTAGACAAAAAATCGAGATTCTCTTCCATCCTACAAAGACGCAAATTTTTTATTTATATTTTACAAAAGTTATCATACTAATAATGATAAAACTATTTAATGGCCTTCTAAGAAAGCAAATACAGTTTCAAAAGCCTGCTCTTGATATTGTTTTAAACCTGTATCACGAAAGTCGATATCTATTTGGCTTTTTGACAGTTCTTTTTTAATAAAGCTACCGGCTAAAATTTGCACATTAAGATCTTGTATTAATTGGATTGCCGCTTCTACTTTGAAACCAATAGGTCCGCCAGCAAACTTACCTTTTAACGCGCGTCCTCGAATAATTACATCGGTTACTTGATAATCTTCCATTAACTTAGCAAACGTAAATTGGAATTTCTTTACTTCTTCCGCATCACCCGCATTATCTAAGGCTAATTTTTGTACGCGTGTATGAGGAATATCATACAAGCTATTTTCTTTGGACATAATACAAATGATTGCTTCATTGCTTTTTATTTCTACACCACATGCTTTCATAACAAATTCTCAACTGACTTAATTACTGCCATTATAACGAAATAGCAGGCAGAAGAAACGAAATAATAGTTAGAAGAAAATGGAAGTCACTTAACGATAACGGTATGATTTAATTTCAAAGCGTGATTAACAACAAAGTGAAGATTAATGAAAAAGGTTTGTATTATAACTGGCGGCAGTTCAGGTATAGGTTTAAGCATAGTTAAGTTATTTTTAAAGCATGATTATCTAGTTTTCAATCTAGATTTAACACCTTCAACATTAGGCGAGTTTTGTTTATGTGATGTTACTAATATTGAACAAATCACTAGTATTATTAGCCAAATAAGCCAACTGCATACTATTGACGTACTAGTGTCGAACGCAGGTATTCACTTTTCTGCGAACATTGAAAATACTAGCGAAGCTGATTTTGATAAGGTAATCGGCATCAATGTGAAAGGTGCATTTGCGGCAATAAAAGCGGTGTTACCTAATATGAAAAGTAATAACAATGGCGCGATTATATTAATGTCTTCTGATCAAGCTCTCATTGCTAAGCACAATTCTTTTGCTTATAACTTAAGTAAAAGTGCGCTTGCTTCCATGGCAAAAACAACCGCATTAGATTACGCTCAGTTTAATATTCGAGCGAATGCTGTCTGCCCTGGTACCATTGAAACACCGTTATATCATCAAGCTATTGACAATTATTGCCAGAAATCTGGAGCAGATAAAGCAGACGTTCATCGCGAAGAAGCAAGCTTACAGCCACTAAACCGCTTAGGACAACCTGACGAAGTGGCTGAATTAGTATTCTTTTTAGCTTCAGATAAAGCTAAGTTTATTACAGGAAGTTTACAGGTTATTGATGGTGGTTACACAGCACAATAGCTTAGAGCAGAAAACATGAAAATTATTGACCCACATCTGCATTTATTCGACTTAGCACAAGGTGATTATCATTGGTTAAAACCGGATCATCCGCCTTTTTGGCCTGATAAGTCTGCTATTAATCAAACCTTTGAAGAAAGTGATTTGGCCCTTGAGCCTACGTTTACGTTAGCTGGCTTTATTCATATTGAAGCAGGGTTTGATAACTCCCAACCTTGGCGAGAATTAATCACTTTAGAGCAAAATTGCAAACAACCTTTTCGAGCGATAGCTGCGATTGATTTAACACTAACTAACCAAGGATTTAATGACTGTTTAACAAAACTAACCGCCCTACAATCTTTTGTTGGGGTTCGTCATATATTAGATGATGATACGCTGCCATTACTAACAAACAAGCAAGTATTAACAAACTTCAGCCAACTTAATAATGCTGCTAAACAGCAAAATAAAACACTGATTTTTGAAGCACAATTATCATTAATTAATTCAACCTCAGTAAGTTCGTTATGTGATGTGATTAATGATAATGCTAATATTTCCTTTATTATTAACCATGCAGGCTTTCCCCCAACCGACATACAAAGTGTTGAATGGCAATATTGGCAAAGTAACTTGCTTAAACTATCGAGCTATCCTCATGTTGCAATAAAATGTTCCGGCTGGGAGATGAGTGACAGAAATTATAATCAAGCTTGGCTTACTCAAAGCTTAACAATAATTTTCGATATTTTTGGCCAAAATAGAATGCTGATGGCTAGTAATTTTCCGCTATGTTTGTTCAGTCATAACAGCTATCAAAATTATTGGTATTCGGTTATCGAGAGTGACTTTATTCAAGCATTATCAGCGCAAGAAAAAAGCGCATTGTGTTATGACAATGCGCTTCGTTGGTATGCTATAAGTTGTTAATAATTTAGCAATTATTTAATAGTAACATGTGGTGAACGTTTCACTATTTCATCATTCAGTTCAATGCCAATTCCCGGCACTTCAGTTACTTGAAAGAAGCCATCGACTGGCTGAGGATCTTGTAAGCATAATTCACGGTTCCAATCTTTAATTGCATAAGTATGATGTTCATGAATTAAGAAATTAGGAATCGCAGTTTCTAAATGCAATGATGCTGCCGTTGCTACTGGGCCACCACATACATGGGCTTGAATACGAATATCATAAACATCTGCATAATCGCACACTTTTTTAGCTTCAGTGAAGCCGCCACACAAGCCAACATCAGGTTGTAAAACATCAATACTTTGATCTTCAAAATAAGGACGCACATCCCAGCGATGATACAAACGCTCTCCACCAGCAATAGGTACATTCACATTATCAGAAACTTTTTTATGAACAGCAGAATTTAAGTAATTTACCGGCTCTTCGTACATCATACAATCAACTTCTTCGACAATAGCGCCCATTTGAATGGCAGAAGCAGCCCCCATAAGTGAATGAGATTCAAAAATTATATCAACATCTGGTCCAACTGCGTCACGAATAGCACGTAATCGATCGCCAAAAAGGCGCATTTGTGGTCGAGTAAAAAGCTTGGTTCTGTCAAATGAAGAACTACCATCTTTGTTATACACAATCGGGTCAACTTTAACCGCATCATAACCTTCACTAACCGCTTTTAAAGCAGCTTGTGCATATTCTTCAGGCTCAATAAGTTTTTTAATATCGCTATCCCAATCAAATTGTAATTGGCTAGCATAGGTACGTAACTTGTCATTTACTTTACCACCCAATAACTGATAAACCGGGACGCCTAATGCCTTAGCTTTTATATCCCACAAAGCAGTATCTATTGCACTCATCGCTGAATACAATACAGGTCCGCCACCTAAGCCCCAAAAACTTTCTCTGAGCATACGTGACCATAACAATTCA
Organism: Colwellia sp. C2M11; assembly: GCF_018860915.1. Classification (GTDB taxonomy): domain Bacteria; phylum Pseudomonadota; class Gammaproteobacteria; order Enterobacterales; family Alteromonadaceae; genus Colwellia. Next base: position 51,881 of record NZ_JAHKQD010000044.1, on the reverse strand, counting down.
GTATTAAAAGGATTAAAACCAATTAACACCGCTTCCGAAATTTCTTTCAGCATTGCTGCTGCTGCGCTGTGCCCCCAATCATAAGCCAAACCAGCTTCACCAACGCCACTTATCCCTTCATCAGTATGAATACGTACAAAAACAGGATTCCACGCAGGACGTTTGGGGCAATGAATATCAAATACTTCAATATGAGTAATTTTCATTTTTATCTCTTTTAATAAGTTTATTTATCTTTATCTTTATCTTTATCTTAAAACTAACGACTAAACCACTAACTACCAGCGTTAAGCTGTATGATTCAATTTGAACGAAAAAGCACGGAATTGACGTTAATCAGCAAAATCTGGATATTTGCGATACACTCGACGTAACATTGCTGGCCAAGCAGTTTCACCACCGGTTTTTCCTGTATGTACAATATTAGCTTGTGCTTTAATGCCATCAATAATACTTTGCGGCGCATAAATAGGTTTCATATCTGTTGCCATTACTTGTAACTGTATTTGGCATGCTCGCGTTAAGTCATACATATGCATAAACGCATCACCAATGGTTTTGCCCATGGTCAGTGCACCATGATTACGCAGTAACATAAAGTTTTTATCACCTAAGTCCTCTTGAATCCTTAACTTCTCTTCATGATTAACCGCTAAGCCTTCATAACCATGATAACTGAGTGACGCAAGCGCAAACATCGAATATTGACTTAAAGGTAATAAACCTTCTTCCAAGCTCGCTACCGCAATAGTTTCATTAGTATGCACATGCATAACACACATATCATCGTGCCGCGCTTCATGAGCAGCACTATGAATAGTAAAACCGGCAGGGTTGATGTCAAATGGGCAATCTTTATCAACAATATTACCGTTAATATCAATTTTGACTAAATTAGATGCGGTTACTTCTTCAAAAGCTAAACCAAAAGCATTAATTAAAATATGTTCACTATCTGGAATACGTGCCGAAATGTGAGTGTGGATTAAATCATCCCAACCGTGCATTACCATCAATCGGTAGCAGGCAGCTAAATCAACACGCGTTTGCCATTCTTGTGCTGAAACTTTATCTTTTAAATTTATCGGGGGAATTTCGAACATGTTCATGACCTAGTTGCGTTCCAATATATAAATTGAAGTATGTACACTGTAATACACAGAGTACAATATGAGAATTTCTTTATATTGAATACTACCTGAGCTAACACTCGGTATAAAGAAAGAGTTATCATAAGTTATAATTTCAAATTAAAAACAACCTTAATATGTGTATTTTATTTTTTGCCATTAAAGAACACCCTAAATACCCAGTGATTATTTGTGCTAACCGAGATGAAGTTCATCAAAGACCAACCCAAATGATGCATTGGTGGCCAGAAACAAAGCAACAAGCAAGTATTTTAGCTGGTAAAGACTTACAAGCAGGCGGCACTTGGCTAGGGTTAAATAAACAAGGTCGATTTAGTGCGCTTACTAATTTTCGCGAGCCACAGTTATTTGATAAAAATAAACAATCACGTGGTGATTTGGTAACACAAGCATTAGCTAAGCAAGATCAAGAAATAAATAAACAACTAGTGAATACAGCACATCAGTATAATGGCTTTAACCTAGTGTTTGGAAAACTCGACAACCTCACCTACTTTAATAGCACATCAAAAAAACAGCAAACATTAACGACTGGCTTTCATAGTTTATGTAATGGCGACTTAGACGATATTTGGCCTAAAATGGCTTTAGGACAAGAACAGCTTGCTACGGCAATACAGGAGTCTGCTAGTCAACTTTTGAATATCAATAACTTATTCACCCTGATGAAAAACAATCAACAAGCCGAAATAGAGAAATTACCTAAAACGGGGGTTCCATTAGATTGGGAGCAACGCCTTAGTTCAATTTTTATTGTATCGCCAGAGTATGGCACTCGTACTACCAATATAATCACCCAAGACAATCAAGGAAATATTTCTGTTTATGACAGGAGTTATGATGCTCAAGGAAAATGTGTAAAAGAACAGCAATTCTCTATTCCAGCAACATAAATTACTTAAACGATGCATGCGTTGACTCACTTAGGTAAAGTATATTCTCTGATATTCAACTGATGTTTTTGTAATTTTCGATAAAGAGTTCTAACGCTTACTTCTAAATTATCAGCAATTATTTTTGGTTGATTACCATATTTGTTTAATAGCTCAATAAGATATTTTTTCTCATTGGATAGTAAATTAGCAGGGTGATCTTCCACCTTAGTTGCATTAGTAATATGCTGAGGCAAGTGTTCTATATTAATGAATTCGTCATCACTTAATAAAGCACTTCGCTGTACAATATTTTTAAGCTCTCTGATATTACCCGGATAGTGATAATTTGACAGTTTAGTTAATGCTTCTGGTGAAAACATTTTTGATGAAAACTCACTTTTTGATAATAAATGTTCGGCTAATAACGAAATGTCTGACTGCCTTTCTTTTAACGTTGGTAAACGAATAGGAAACCCTGCAATTCGATAATATAAGTCTTCACGAAAAGTGCCTTCTACCACCATTTTTTCTATATTTTTGTGGCTAGCGCAAATCAGTCTAAAGTTAGCCTTTTTCTTATCAATACCCCCTACACGTCGATAATAACCTGTTTCAATTAAACGTAGTAACTTCACCTGTAAGTTAAGCGGGACGTCACCTATTTCATCTAAAAATAAAGTGCCATTATTTGCTAAGCAAACCAAACCTTTTTTACTCGTATTGGCACCGGTAAAAGCCCCTTTTTCATGGCCAAACAACTCAGATTCAAATAACGATTCACTTAAGCCAGTACATTCAACCTCTATAAACGCTTCATTTTTTCGTTTACTCGCCTGATGTATTGATAACGCGACAAGCTCTTTCCCTGTACCGGTGTCGCCTTGTAGCAACACACTAATATTACTGCTGGCGCTGCGCGTGATCATTTTAAGCAAATTTTGAAAAGGCTGACTTTTACCTATTAGCTTTCGATCACTACTGACACTGCTAGCAAAATCAATTTTTTCTAATATTTCTAAAAAGCCAATGGTTATTCCGTCATTATTTTTAACGGGTTTCATCAAAATACTACAATAAACATCGCCTAACTCGGTTCGATGAATATGTAACGCTGAGCTATTTTTATCGGTTATTTTACAAGATGATAAAGGACACGTTTCACCTTGCTGATCACAAGGTTTAGTTGCATTGTGCGAGACTTCATAGCATTTACTCTTTCCCAGCAATACTTCTGTTTTATAGGTATCACGATAAGCTTGGTTGACGGCCTCTATTGAGTAATCATTGGTAATGTAAATAGCTGGTTTTTCAACAGACTCGATAATTGCTTGAATTGTTTGGTGTACCACTTCGCCCCCTTAAGCCAAAATTGTCACAAACTCTCGCCATTTAATGTCATTTATGACTCAATTAAAAGCAGATTATTATAAAAAACGATATTTACAGCTTAATACACTGTTTTAAAAGTGTTTATTTTAACGTTATTCTTTGGCACTTATATTGCTATTCATATTACTGAATATACAAGCATGATACTGCTATAAGTAATTAATGTTAAATATTCATCGCTAATAACAAGCACTTTTGATCAGAGTAACTTAAGCTAAGAAATAGCATTTTTACTCTAAAATTCAAGTACTTTTAAAGTTAAATTCAGTATGTGGGATAAAATGATGATGAATATTTTTAATTTGATCTGGATCAAACGTTCAAAACGTTTTAAACTTTCAGAAATTATTGAAACTTTATTTTTAAGTCTATGGAAATTTCAGAGAAAAACCAGTCATTCGTTTATCACTTTGGTGAAATGGGTAGTAAATGGGGCTTCAATCGTACCGTTGGGCAAATGTATGCCTTATTGGTGATTACTGACAAACCAATTACCGCAAACGATCTGGCAACTACGCTTAATATTTCTCGCGGCAATGTCAGTATGGGTATTAAAGAACTACAGTCATGGAAATTAGTACAAGTTACTCATGTACCGGGCGATCGTAAAGAATACTACAATGCTATTGGTAGTGTGATGGACATGGCGAATATTGTTTTTGAAGAAAGACGTAAACGTGAAGTAGATCCGACTCTATCATTACTACGAAATTTACTACTAGATACGCCAGAAACCGATAGTGAAATATATGCTCAGCAACGTATGAAAGACATTCATGACTTATTAGAAATGATCACCAATTGGGCTGCTGAATTACAAAAACTAACCCCTGAACAATTAAATACGCTAATGAAATTAGGAACAGGTGTGACCAAGATATTATCAGTTAAACAAGCCTTATTTTCTAAAAAGCAAACTGAATAAATAAATTTAGAACAACCAAACACCATCGAGACGTTAAATAATGTGTTGTGCAATAATCACGCAAGAGAGAAATCAATATGATCAATGAAACCTTAGTAGAGCTATCGCGGTGGCAGTTCGCTGTTACTGCCTTATTTCATTTCTTGTTTGTCCCTTTAACCTTAGGGTTAACGTGGATCTTATTTATTATGGAAGCCGTTTTTGTTATGACTGGCCGCGAAATTTATCGTGACATGACAAAATTTTGGGGCAAGCTATTTGGCATCAACTTTGCCATTGGTGTTGCAACTGGGCTAACCATGGAGTTTGAGTTTGGTACCAATTGGTCTTATTACTCACATTATGTTGGTGATGTCTTTGGTGCTCCATTAGCCATTGAAGGTTTAATGGCATTTTTTCTTGAATCCACGTTCGTTGGGATGTTCTTTTTAGGCTGGGATAGATTAAGCAAGCGCCAGCATTTAATCGGCACCTTTCTAATGGCATTAGGAACCAACATGTCAGCTCTATGGATATTAATTGCCAATGGCTGGATGCAAAACCCTGTCGGTAGTGAATTCAACTATATGACAATGCGCATGGAATTAGTTAGCTTTAGCGAAATAATTTTTAACCCCGTTGCTCAAGTTAAATTTATTCATACTGTAGCAGCAGGCTATGTAGCAGGCGCAATGTTTGTTTTAAGTATTAGCAGTTATTATCTACTTAAAGGAAGAGATGTTGCTTTTGCTAAACGCTCTTTTTCTGTCGCTGCCGGCTTTGGTCTTGCCGCAATACTATCAGTAATTCTTTTAGGTGATGAGTCAGGCTATGAAGTTGGCGAAGTACAACGCGTTAAACTAGCTGCTATTGAAGCCGAATATCATACCGAACCAGCTCCTGCAGCGTTTACCCTAGTAGGTTTACCTAATGACGAAACCATGGAAACGGATTATGCGGTAAAAATCCCGTATGCATTAGGCATAATTGCTACCCGCTCTTTAGACGGTGAAGTTATGGGCTTACGTGATTTACAAAAAGCCCATGAGCCTAGAATCCGTAACGGTATGGTTGCCTATGAATATTTAGAAAAACTGAGAAATGGCGAAGAAACCCCAGAAAATATCGCTAGATTTAACGAAACAAAGCATGATCTTGGCTACGGCTTATTACTGAAACGTTATACTGATAATGTGGTAGATGCCACTGAAGCACAAATACAAATGGCAGTTAAAGATTCAACCCCTTCAGTTGCTCCCATTTTTTGGGCGTTCAGAATAATGGTTGCCTGTGGTTTTACGATGTTACTGTTATTTGGCTTAGCTTTTTACTTTAACGCTAAACGACAAATAGAAGAAAAACGTTGGTTATTAAAAGCCCTACTCTTCGCATTACCTCTACCTTGGATAGCAATAGAAACAGGTTGGTTTGTCGCAGAGTTTGGTCGTCAACCGTGGTCTATCAGTGAAGTTTTACCGACTTTCATGTCAACGTCTAATCTAGCAGTAAGCGACTTAATTTTCTCGCTAGCAGCCTTTATTATTGTCTATACCATTTTATTTATTATTGAAATGTATTTAATGATCAAATTTGCTCGATTAGGCCCTAGTGCTTTACATACAGGTCGTTATCATTTTGAAAAAGAATCCGTGTTAGCACCGGGTCTTCGCAGCCAAAGTTCTTAAGGGGAAAGACATGTTTGATTACGAAACATTAAAACTAATATGGTGGGGGCTAATCGGCTTCCTATTTATCGGTTTTGCTATTACTGATGGCATGGATATGGGCGTCGGTGGCTTGTTACCCTTTGTTGCTAAAAAAGATGTCGAGAGCCGTGTGGTTATTAACACTGTTGGGGCCCATTGGGATGGTAACCAAGTATGGTTAATTACCGCAGGCGCAGCACTTTTTGCAGCATGGCCTTTAGTTTATGCTACAGCGTTTAGCGGCTTTTATTTTGCTATGATGCTAACGCTATTTAGCTTATTTTTACGTCCGCTAGCATTTGATTATCGTAGTAAAATTGAATCTGAAAACTGGCGTAGTAATTGGGATAAAGCATTATTTGTTGGCTCTATGGTACCGCCATTAGTATTTGGTGTTGCTTTTGGTAACTTATTACAAGGTGTGCCTTTTAGTTTCGATGAGTTAATGCGTGTTACTTATACGGGCTCATTTTTCGCTTTATTCACTCCTTTTACTTTGCTAACAGGTATTGTCAGTGTTGCTATGGTATTAATGCATGGTTCAACTTGGTTAGTGATGCGAACAGATGCCAAGGTTGCACAGCGTTCAGCGAATATTGGTCGTGTTGTTGCCGTGGTGTTATCACTCGCGTTCGTCCTAGCAGGCGTGATGGTGTGGCAAAGTATTGATGGTTATGTAGTAACAAGTAGTATTGATAAAATGGGACAAGCACAACCCACTTTAAAACAAGTAACCACAACCGCTGGTGCGTGGCTTCATAATTACCAAAACACCCCTGTATTATGGCTAGTACCACTTACCGGAATAATCATGCCCTTAATCGTTGCACTTTTCTTAAGTAATAAAAGCAACAGAATGACAGTAAAAGTTACTGCTTTTATTGCCAGCTCGGTGACGATTGTTTCGGTAATATTAACTGCAGGCATTGCAATGTTCCCATTTGTTATGCCTTCAAGCAGCCATCCCAATCACAGCTTACTAATGTGGGATACCGTATCAAGTGAAACTACGCTAACGCTAATGTTCACGGTAGTTGCTGTTTTTGTTCCTATTATTCTTGGCTACACTATTTGGTGTTATAAAAAGATGTGGCGTACGGTGACTATTGAAGAGATTGAGCAAAACAATCACAGTGCCTATTAATACTTAGTTGCTTAAATAGTTACTAAAAAGTTAAATAAATTTAGAGGAAAATGTTATGTGGTATTTCAGTTGGATTTTAGGTGTATTACTCGCCGTATCTTTAGGCATTATTAATGTTATGTGGTACGAAATGGAACAACATGTAGATAATGTTGCCGATGATCAAAATGGTGATAAATAGTCATCAATAATTAACCAGAAACAATATGCTTAGTACCAATATAATAGTGCTAAGCATACAAGATTCATGGTAAGCCAAGGACATTATGAGCGAAAAAACAACGCAACCAAAAAAGCATGTAAATAAATGGCTCAAAGCCCAAAAGAAGCACGCTCACGGCAAGTTGAGTGTCGCCATTGCTTTAGGATCATTAAATGGACTATTAATGATCTTACAAACAGCCGTTTTAGCTTACCTGATTGATTGGGTTATATTTTCAGAAAAAAGCACTCATTTATTTAATGATGCAAGTAATGAACTAGCCACTAATAGCACCATGTTTACTGGTTTTAGCATGGTTATTATTGCGTTAGTAGTGCTTATTTTTTGTCGTGCGGTACTTGGCTATTTTAGCGAATGCTATAGTCGCCGCAGTGCTATGAATATAAAAGCAAATATTCGTTCACGATTACTGTATCGTGTTTTTCAATTAGGTCCTTCTTTTGCGCAAACAAAAGGTAGTGCTAAGTTAGCGCATCTATTACACCAAGGAATAGATTCACTAGAAGATTATTTTGCTGGCTACCTTCCTACCATCGCCTATTGTGCCGTCATTCCACTAGCAATACTTATTGCGGTATTCCCTATCGATTGGCAGTCAGGACTCATTTTATTATTAACAGCACCTATGGTGCCGTTTTTCATGATCCTTATTGGTCACAAAGCAGAACAGTTAAACCAAAAACACTGGGCTAAACTACAACGAATGAGTAGTCATTTTCTGGATATTATTAAGGGATTAACCCAGCTAAAAATATTCAATGCCTCAAAAAGAGAAATTGCCGCCGTCAAAAAAATTAGTGATGATTATGGTGATCAAACGATGGGCGTTTTAAAAATTGCCTTTCTTTCATCATTTGTCTTAGAGTTTTTAGCGTCAATCTCAATTGCGTTAGTTGCCGTCGTATTAGGTTTTCGTTTGTATTATGGTGATGTAGATTATGTATTTGCCTTATGGGTTTTACTGCTAGCGCCAGAATTTTATTTACCCTTTAGACAGCTTGGCACACAGTACCATGCAAAAATGGCCGGTATAACCGCAGCGGAAGACTTGGTTGATATATTGAGTCAACCCGTGCCAGAAAGATCACTACAAACCACCTTTACCGCCCCTTTTACGATTAAACTTGCACAAGTCGAATTTGCTTATCCGCAGCGTAGTAATACCTTAAGCAATATAAACATTGAGCTTTCATCTCAAGGTTTATATGCCGTCATTGGTGAAAGTGGTTCAGGTAAATCAACCTTAACTGATTTAGTATTAGGCTTTATTACCCCTAATTCAGGACAAGTTACCATTAATGAGCAGTTACTCACCTCAGCTAACCGTGATAACTGGTTACAACATTGTGGCTGGATTTCACAACAAGCCCAAGTATTCTATGGTTCATTAGCCTTTAATATTGCAATGTCGGACGATTATCAAGAAGATCGCGTAAAAGATGCACTGCAAAAATCAGGCTTATCAAGCTTTGTACAAAGCCTTGAGCAAGGTATTAACAGTAAAATTGGTGAAGCCGGTGCTGGACTCTCAGGCGGACAAGCACAACGCTTAGCCTTAGCCCGTGTTTTTTACCATCAACCTAAGGTGCTGATACTCGACGAACCAACGAGTTATCTTGATCAAGAAACTGAAAAAATTATTACTTCCTCTATTAATGACTATGCAAAAAATAATATTGTGGTTGTTATTGCTCATCGTTTACATACGGTAATTGATGCTAAAAAAATTATTGTGCTTGAGCAAGGGAAAATCATCGAATCAGGTACACATCAAGAACTGTTAGCACATAATGGTTATTATGCTCAGCAAGTGCTTTTGAAGGGGAATGTATGAAGACTAATTTCTCACAAGCCGCAGATGAAAAAGCAAACATGAAAACCTTCATGCGTTTGCTTTACCTGCTAAAGCCGCAGCTACCTTTGATGTTACTTGGTGCGTTATTATCGGTAATTACCATTTTAGCGAACATTAGCTTATTAGCGGTATCAGGCTGGTTTATCACTCTAATGGCTATTGGTGGAGCCACAGGTATTACGGTAAATTATTTTACGCCCGCGGCTATTATACGGTTTTTAGCGATTGTTCGTACCGCCGGTCGATATGCAGAGCGTATGCTAACTCACCGAGCAACCTTTAATGCGTTAGCAAGCTTGCGTCATTATTTTTATCAACAACTTGAGCCTTTATTACCTTATTATCAAATGGACTTACGTTCAGGAGATTTATTAGCAAGATTACAGCAAGATATCGAGAACCTTGATAATTTTTATTTACGTGTTTTATTACCCATTATCGTTGCGTTAATATCGGTACCTATTGTTTGTTACACTTTAGCTACTTTTTCCACTGAAATTGCTTGGTTAATGTTAGCAGCATTATTAATTGTCGCCTTTATTTTCCCGGTGATTAGTTATGTAGCATCACTCAAAGACGCTCGTAAAACATCACAATTAGAAAGCCATCTAACCGAAGAGTTAGTCAATGGCATGAGCGCGATTAAAACCTTGCTAGTCTATCAAGTTAGCACTCGTTTTCAGCGCTCTATCGCCCATATTACTCAAGAATATTACGGTGTGCGTTATCGTTTAATACGTATTAATGCGCGTTTAAGCGCGATAACCTTCTTACTTATTCACTTATCAGCTCTGGCCTGCTTATTGATTTTATTACCCTATTTAACATCTGGTGAAATAGACAGTAAATCGTTAGTGGCTGCTATTTTACTAATATTAGTAAGCTTTGAAACAGTGAACAGTATGCCGTTAGCATTGCAACTACTTCCACAAAGCTTAGCCAGTGCAGCAAGACTATTCGCGATTATTGATAAGCCAAAGCCTGCCAATAATGGTGTTCAAAAAGCCCAACAAGGCGATATTCATTTTGACAACCTAACCTTTTGTTACCCTGAACAAAAATCAGCCAGTTTAACTAATATTAATCTTTCGATTAAAACCGGTGAAAAAGTCGCTATTATCGGCGCAAGTGGCGCAGGTAAATCAACGTTGATTAATTTACTGATGGGGTTTTGGCCAACAGGCTTAGCGCTACCATCAAGCAAGGGAAAAATAACATTAGCTGACACAGATTTGAGTTTAATAGAGTCAACTTCTTTGCGCCAAGAAATCGCGTTAATGAGCCAACAAGGCCATATTTTTGATGCAAGTATTGCAGATAATTTACGCTTAGCTAAGCACGATGCGACCTTAGAAGAAATGCGAAAAGCTTGTCAATCCGTGAATTTATTAGACTTTATTGATGAATTGCCTGATGGCTTGCAAACCTGGTTAGGCTCTACCGGTATAGGGCTTTCAGGCGGCCAAGTGCAACGCTTACAAATAGCTCAATTATTGCTTCGCCCTGCGAGTGTACTGATTCTAGATGAACCAACAAAAGGCTTAGATCGCATTAACGAACAAACAGTTATGGAAAATGTCTTAGCGCATGTTAACCAACATAATCAAAGCTTACTTGTGATCACACATAAACCACTTATGCTAGAAAAAATGGATAAAATTATCGTGATGGAACAAGGAAGCATTATCGCCCAAGGTAATCATAAAGAGCTAGCTAGTAACAATCAGTATTATCAAATGCTGCTTAATTATTTTTGATAAAAACAGAGGTTTACAATGAAATTAATCACTACAACAATGCTATTAACAAGCACGATCATAACTTTAGTTACCTTGCCTTTATTAGTAAACGCCAATGAAGTGACTAATAATATAACAGCATCTTCAAAGGATTCGCTTGAAGCGAGAGCATTGGTAAAAGCTTTTGGTAGTGATTTGAAGTCGGTATTAGTTTCTACCATGAAAGCAGAAGGACCAATAAAGGCATTAGAAGTCTGTAATACCGAAGCAGGACCTATTGCCAATAAGCACTCAGCGTTGTCGAATTGGACCATCGCCCGAACATCATTAAAAGTACGTAATACCAATAACACACCAGATAAATGGGAATCTACCGTATTAGCACAATTTGAACAACGTAAAGCGGCAGGAGAAAATGTGGCAACAATGGAATATTCAGCAATGGTACAAAGCGATGATAAAACCATTTATCGTTATATGAAGCCAATACCGACAGCTGGTGGTTGCTTAGTTTGTCATGGTGAAAATATAAGCAGTAATGTTGCTGATAAAATAAACGAGTTATACCCCCATGATCAAGCTACGGGGTTCTCTATTGGTGATATTAGAGGTGCCTTTTCTTTACAAAAAATAAGTGATTAACCCGCAATGGGCTTTTAACTTTACTAAAAAACTTAGCTAAAACGAGTCATCTAAAGGAGCATTTGGTAAAGTTTGCGTGTCATAGGCTGCTTTTTCTAATGCCTCTAAGTCTTTAATAATTAGCTGGTTACGCTTTTTATCTATAATGTCGGCTTTTTTCCAAAGCTGTAATTGTTTATTGATGACTTGTCTAACCGAGCCAGTCATTCGCGCCAATGTTTCATCGTTTAAGCCATTCACTAAATGGTGCTGATGTTCGGTCTCTTTTGTTCCCGTATAAAACTTAATTTTATTAATATGCTCTAAAATAATACGACTTAAACGCGTAGGCACATCATGCAGGATCAAATCACTCGCTTGCTGTTCTTTTTCACGCATTTTCTTCGCTAAATAAGGCATGAACTGTTGATTAAATTCAGGGTAAGTCCACAACCAATGTCGCATTGTCGTGAGTTTCACTGACAGTAGCTTTACCGTGGTTAATGGCGAAATAATCACATCGTGCGGTTGCTCGTCAAATAACACCATTAAATCAAAACAATCCCCTGCATAAAGCATATCTAACGTCGCTTCCCTACCCGTTTCTGGATTACTCTTCTTTATTTCTAAATGTCCGTCAATAACTACAAAAAAGCGCTTAGTTAGAATATCTGAATTAATGTAATCGCCCTTATACCATTCATTAAGCTGAAATTCTTGTTGGAAATCTTCAATCAGCTTGGTAGGTAAATCGGCAAACATATTCGCTTGCTTGACTAACACCGGACTGGCTTTTTGCGGTAAATGAGATGCTTCTTTTAACATAACCAAATAATACAGAACTTAAGTATGTTTTTATTTTAACGTGTTAGCGCTACATAGCAAAAGTTAATTCATAACGACCTAAACGACTATTAAATTGTAAAAGGAAGGTATGCAAGTATTTCGGCGATATATTTTCATCAAAAATTACACCAACCGAATAACACAAAGAATAGAACCCAAAGCAATACGATCTAGCAATCATATTTTTCAGACTAGTTTTTCTCAAAGTAACAATAACAACGATTAACACCTCACTTATTTTAATTTAAAGAGAGCAGTAATATTTGAAACTAATATTCAGATATCACTGCTTCCCCTATGCTTAATGAGTAGACATTAAAAACGCGCTCTCACACCTAAACTAACTGATCGTCCAGGTAAAGGTGCTTCGTCTTTTAAGTATGAAGAATGTACTCGGCCTTCTTGATCCATTAAATTATCGCCTTTGATATAAATAGTCATATCCACATCGCCTAAATCAAGATAGTAATTAGCTGAGACAGATAGCATTGTATAGCCTGACGTTTGCGTTTCGTTTTCCGCTATTTTATCTTGCTTGCTGTTACGAATAACTTCAACTTCGGTATGCCAATTGCCATACTCATAATGAACCGATGAACCAAATCTCATTGGTGGTATCCTTGGTACGTTGCCACCTGAATCTAATTTAGCGCGGGTATAATCAGTAAATACTTCTAAGCGCCAGTCATAGTTTAAATGCCAATCAACTTGCGCTTCATAGCCGTATAAGCGTGCGTTTTGCTGTGCAAACAAAACCACAGGTAAACCATCAGTTTCTTCGTCTGACTCACCTGACATAGCTACTTGGTCTTCATACACAGTAGAAGTTATAAAGGCCCCATCACTAATCACTAAACCTGTAACGTCTTCAAAAATATAATTATTAATATCATTATTAAACACACTAAAATTAGCATTCCATGTGTCGGCATTATAGCGATACGTAAGATCTATATTATTTGAAGCCTCTTTCTCCATACTTTCATCTGATTGAACAACATTGTATTGACCACTGTCGTTATTAAGCTCAAATCCACCGCCGATTTCATAAGTGCCTGAGCCGATATGAGGACCATAGGCATATATTTCTGAAGACGATGGCGCTCGTTGTGAGTATGCATAATTAAAGGCTAAGGAGTGTTTATCGTTAATACTCCAAACAACCCCTGCAGAGCCTGACACCGCCGTATAATCTTTATCATCGAACGAGATATCGTTAGACGCACTAAGATCGGCAAAAAAATCATTATTTACATTATGAGTCGATTGCTCAATACGTGTACCCAGCTGCCATAACAGTTGGCCTACCTCTTTCTCTTCCATTAAAAATGCGGCTACACTGTCTGTTTTAGTTGGTGGGGTAAAGGCTTCCTCACCAATCGCTTCAAAATCACTTTTGTTATAATGTAAACCAACAACCCCTTTCCAACCATAAACAGGTGCATGTTCAGCCCATAATCTCGACTCTATACTTTCGTTTTTAAAAGTAGTACCAATTTCAGTGCCTTCAATTTCAGAATGTTCATAGTCTGTATAGGCATTTTGCCAATGTACCGCTTTAATAAAACCAGCTAGGTTATTCCAGTCAACGACTCCTTGGTAGCGGTCTTGATTTAGCTTTATAAACACCCCCTCTTCACCCGGTAAACCGTATTCAGAGTCCATATGGCCATACGCAAAAGCAACTCTGGTATCATCAGTTATCCAGCCTGCTCCCAAGTTATAACCGCTGGCATCAATAGCTGAGTTAGCAAGTGTAGTGCTGCCGCCTTCCTCATCTATATTTGCAGGTACTGGTATTTTATAATCATCGGTTTCGCGAGTATAGCCATCAACATGAAAAGCAAAATCACCCGAGCCAGCATTTAAATCTGTTGAAACAGTGCTAGCATCGGCAACATTATTGTATTGTGCAAATACTTCACCGTTTACGCCATCTTGCCTTTGTGTAGGCAAACGATTATCAACCACATTTACTACGCCGCCAATAGCACCACTTCCGTATAAAAGCGTCGCCGGGCCTCTTAACACTTCAATTTGAGTAGCAGTAGAAGTTTCCGTTGAAACTTGATGGTCGGGACCTACACGTGATGCATCCGAAGCACCTAGACCATTTTGAACAACTTTAATTCGTGGCCCATCTAAACCACGAATAATTGGGCTACTTGCAACCGGTCCAAAATACGAACTATGTACACCGGGTACATTTTTTAGGGTTTCGCCTAAAGTTGCCGCTTGATTTTGATCTAATGCTTCGCCACTTAAAATTGTTACCGGTGTGCTTGATTCAAGCACGGTGCGCTTTAACGGAGAAGCGGTAATTAACACTCGCTCAATATCGTTTTCATCTTTTTGAATGTTTTTGTCGGCAGCAAAAGCAGTGCTGCTCATTGCTGTTAATAAGGCTAGCACTATAGGTGAATAATTATTTTTCATGTTGTTATCTCTAAAAATACACAATAAAACTCTCTCGTTATCATTAAATAACGAGCATAAAATACGTTTAACTGGTTAATTAAAAAATAACAACTGGCGGATCCCTATTGCCGGCATGACCAATAAATACGCTATAAAGGTGCCAACTACTTAACTTTATTAAAGAAAAAGAATGAACATCTGACTCAAAGAGACTTATTTTAGTAGGTATAGAATGTTCTAAATCAAGAGAGCTAGAACACAGCTCACATTCTTGAGCTGTGTTTAAGACATGAGATGTGTCGTGCCAAGCAGAAAAAGCACTGAATAATACAACAAACACTAATATATATTTTAATAGTGTTGTTTGGCTTCTCAGTGAATGTAATGTAAGTCTCGGCATAAATGATATGATATAACGTTACTCATATTTTTGTCGATATATTAATTAACTTTTATCAGTGATGTATTAAGTAGCTCTCAACTCACATTTTTATGACATTCCAAAAAATTATCATTACTGTCACATTTGTGACAGTAGCACTTCCTCAACTCACGTATTATAGCCCCACTAACAAACAGCCAAGGTTGTTTATGTGGTCTAGCTGCTAACAGAACATTGCCATACAGCATAAGACCTTTTTGATTAAACCCTTTTTAAGTATAGGTGGTTATTATGACTAAGATTATAGGTATAGATTTAGGTACGACAAACTCATGTGTATCAGTGATGGAAGGTGGTGTTGCAAAAATTATTGAGAATGCAGAAGGTAGTCGCACTACACCATCGATTATCGCGTATGCAAACAATGAAACACTAGCAGGTCACCCAGCAAAAAGACAATCAGTGACAAACGCTGAGAACACATTATTTGCTATTAAGCGATTAATTGGTCGTAAATTTGATGACAAAGAAGTGCAAAAAGATATTAAGCTAGCACCTTATAAAATTGTAAAAGCAGATAACGGTGATGCCTGGGTTGAAGTGAATGGCAAATCCATGTCACCACAAGAAGTCTCAGCTCAGCTTTTACGTAAATTGAAAAAAGATGCTGAGGCCTATTTAGGTGAAACAGTCACTGAAGCAGTGATTACTGTACCAGCCTATTTTAATGATTCTCAACGCCAAGCAACAAAAGATGCAGGTAAAATTGCAGGACTTGATGTTAAACGTATTATTAATGAACCAACAGCTGCGGCCTTAGCTTATGGGGTCGATAAAAAAAGTAAAAACGATCAAAACATCGTGGTTTACGATTTAGGTGGCGGAACTTTTGATATTTCTATCATTGAAATCAGCAATGTGGACGGAGAAAAACAATTTGAAGTGTTAGCAACCAATGGTAATACCTTTTTAGGTGGTGAAGATTTTGATTTACGCCTTATTAATTATCTTGCTGATGAATTCAAAAAAGACACTGGCATTGATATTCACAATGACTCTTTAGCATTACAACGTATTAAAGAAGCAGCTGAAAAAGCGAAAATAGAGTTATCGTCTGCATTACAAACCGACGTAAACTTACCTTATGTCACTGCTGATGCTAGTGGCCCTAAACATTTAAATGTACAGGTTACTCGCGCCAAGTTAGAGTCATTAGTAGATGATTTGATAAAAAGTACCATTGCTCCATGTGAGCAAGCATTAAAAGATGCCGGTGTAAGTAAAGCTGATATTAGTGAAGTTATATTGGTTGGTGGTCAAACACGTATGCCAAAAGTACAGGAAGCTGTTCAAGCTTTCTTTGGTAAAGAGCCACGTAAAGATGTAAACCCGGATGAAGCCGTTGCCATGGGTGCAGCTATTCAAGGCGGAGTGTTATCTGGAACCGTGGGTGATGTATTATTACTGGATGTAACGCCATTATCATTAGGTATAGAAACTTTGGGTGGTGTAATGACTAAACTCATTGATAAAAATACTACGATACCAACACGGGCTTCTGAAGTTTTTTCTACTGCTGAAGACAACCAAGCTGCAGTAACAGTACATGTTCTACAAGGACAGCGTGAAATGGCGACAGATAATAAGTCGCTTGGACAATTCAACTTAAGCGATATAGCTCAAGGTCCGCGCGGTTCGGTGCAGGTTGAAGTAACGTTTGATATTGATGCTGATGGTATTTTAAATGTGTCAGCGAAAGACAAGGCAACTGGCAAAGAACAAAGTATTAAAATTACTGCATCAAGTGGCTTAACAGAAGATGAAATTAATCGCATGGTTGAAGATGCAGAGCAACACGCAACGGAAGATAAACAAAAGCGCGAACTAGTTGAGCAACGTAACCAAGCGGATCAATTGATTCATACAGTAGAAACATCAATGACATCCTTGGCACAAGAGCAACAAGATGAGCTTAAATCGTTAATTGAGCAATTGAAGATGTCTGTGAATGGTAATGATAAATCTGCGATTGAAATGCGACAAAAAGCATTACAAGATGCTTACAGTAATATGATGCAAGCAGAACAAGCGCAACAGAAGTCACAACCACAAGGAGAGCAGTATCAAGAACATGCGGCCAATGACAGTGCTAAAGATGATGACATCATTGATGCTGAATTTGAAGATGTTAGTAATGGTTAATAAGTAATAGCTAAAGAGTTAACGTTTAGACATTAACTCTTTAGAATTGAAGCCTCTAATCGTCATGATTAGGGGCTTTTTTGTTTCAAAACGCCCCAAAACAACAAATATCTAGTTACCCTTCACTTATTTACTAGCAAGTAATAATTGTTATTTTCTTCAGCTTCGCTTACTTTATCCAAGGTTCATATACTTCGATACTCGTTTCATTAAAGTTGTAAGCTTATTGTAAATAGTAAAATAAACCAGAGTACCGCTATCAATTAAGTAATAGCTAGCTATTGAGATTGAAAACAACGCGATATGTATTATTTTAACTAACGCAATTAAGCAAGAATTTACTGACATTAGTATTCGTTAGCCGTTTTATTATCACTATTTATCTTAAGGTACCCCCATGCTCTTTTTTATTTTCAAACTGTTAATGTTAGCTCTTTCATATAAACTATATTTAGTAAAAAAAGAGCCTTATTTTTCAGCATTATTGTTTAGTATTCCTTTGGCTATTGTAGGATTAATTATGGGTCATGAATTAATTGGAGTATTTATTGGCAGTGCCATATTATTTGCTATAGCTTTTGTTTGTTTCTTACTTATGTCAAAACTACCGAGTGGCATGCCTGAATATAGTGTTTTAGGTGTAACAGCAATAATAATCGCATTTGTAATTTAGTCTTGAGCCGTTTTACAGCCATTACCATTTCACTATTAAAGATGACAAAATAACAGTGTACTTATGAGTACTCGAAACCACGAATTTTCCAATAAAGCTTGTATAGACTTAGGCGAATAAACGAACAAAGAATCGATTTAAAATAGGACCTTCTTAAGAAAATATGTCCATATAGTTGCCCTACTGACATGAATTAATATTTAACACTAGAAATATGATTAAACTTTCATTAAGGTACTATAATAATTGATTATTTATATCATGGATGTAGGTGGAATTAAGTGTTGTTACAATATAAATCGAGTATTCTTAATTTTTTTTTGTTAACGGATAATGATGATACAAATAATAAAATACCAAATTGGCGAATAAGCGCGCTGAGAATTATTCTATCTACCGTTATGTTAGTATGTTTGGCCGTTGTGTGTCATACCTTCGGCCCAGCGGTACAACTCAGTTTAATACATATCATCATCCTCTCGGTTTCATTCTTCTCAATTGTCATTACGTTGTTAATCGCTAGCTATAAATATTATAAATTCTGTGCTCACTTTTTTTTGATTACGACGGTATTAGCGAGTTTAGCAATAAATTTATTTATCACGGATCTTGAACTTGCCAAAGTAGGTTCAATGTATATGTTCGCTTGCCCTACTATTGCACTGATATTGCTGGGTTACCGATCAGCAATATGTTATGCGTTGTTAAATTTAGCACCTTTTTTCATGATTATTTACAATGTTGATTTATCAATACTTTTCAGCCCACCTGAGCAATTACCCAATACAAACTGGTATATAATGGGAGTTATCTTCGCCTTTTATAATATTTGTATACCGCTTGCTGTGGCCCGTACCAGTGTCGCTGCTAAACGCTTAAATCAATCAATTCAAGACTCGAATACTCACTTAACCGCCAAAAATGAACTCTATAGAACTTTCTTTTCTCATTATTATAAGCCTAAAGTTATTCTTAGCGAAAAAGGCGAGATTATCGATCTTAATGAACAAGCTAAAATTTTATTTACTATAGAGTTAAACACCCAGACTACGAATGAACATCTATCGACTTTATTACCTAAATTAACAAGCAACGACCACAAAGACCAATTAATACAAATTAAAGATTCATATCATCGAGTCACTAAACAAAATGTGGTCAACTCAACCTACACGGTGTATGAATTTTCAGACTGTACACAAGAGCATAAAATAAAGAAAAATTTAATTTCAATAGAAGAAAAATATAAGCGTTTACGCTATACCGATTCACAAACCAATTTACCAAATAAAGACTGGTTTGAACGCCAATGCGAAAGTTTAGCTATTAAAAAATCTGCAGGTTTTTATATTATTGTTATTCAAAGTGCCAATAATGATTATGTAAATTTAAAATTTGGCGAATCCGATTTTCGCACACTTACTATCGCGGCATATAAACGTATTACCGATAATATTAAAGAAATCCTGCTATGTTCAGATGCAGGGTTAGGGAAACTTGTTTTTTTAATTAATACGCCAAATGTAGAAGAGTTAGAAAAATTATTATCTCGTATAAAAAAAACATTAGATGCAGAGTACACCCTATTTAATAGTACGTTTACCCAGTCTTATTTATTTGGTATTGCGCAATTTTCTCAAGAGAATAATTCTAGTGCTAAAGTTATTGCCAATGCACAAGAAGCGTTAAAAAGTGCAGACAATATTAATGTTTTTAGCTATTACAACCAAGAAAGCTCGCAGCTATTTTTGAAAAAACATGAAATTTCAATGTTACTCGATGAAGCAATTCAATCAGCAGCACTTGATGTCTATTATCAACCCAAAGTCACTAAAGATGGTCTTTGTATTGGTTTAGAAGCACTTGCTAGATGGAATAGTCCTGTACTTGGTGTTGTGCCTCCTGATACTTTTATTCCTGTAGCAGAAGAATATAGATTAATTTGCCCGTTAACCAATTTAATCATCCAAAAAGTATGCGCGCAAATACAAAAGTGGAATCAAAGTGGGTTCGATGTAGTGCCAATTGCAATTAACTTATCACCTTTTGATTTTAACCAAAAAGATTTTGTCTCAAATTTAATACGCTATTTAGCCGACTTCAATGTTAAGCCCGATCAAATTGAATTAGAAATAACAGAAACAGCGTTAGAAGAAAACAACACTAATGCCCTTAAAATTATTCAAAGTCTTCAATCTTGGGGATTTATTATATCTATTGATGATTTTGGTACTGGTTATTCAAATATAGCGCGATTAGCTGATTACCCAATCAATAAATTAAAGTTAGACAGATCATTAACGAATATGATTACTACGTCAAAACGACACTATAATTTAGTAAAAGCTGTTCATGCTATGTGTCGCTCACTTAATATAAAATGCGTATCTGAAGGTATAGAAAAAAGAGAGTATATAGCTTCACTAGCTGATATGGGCTCAGAAGAGTTTCAAGGTTATTATTTTGCAAGACCAATGACAGCAAGTGATTTTTACTTATACACTCAACAAAATGGATTATTTTTTAATGGTGAAAAAGTGGAAAACTTACCTAGTTAATTTATCGCTAGGCCCAGTTATATTCCTAATATAAAAAATAAAGCTTTAATCTACATTTATTTCCTATTGAGCTATACTAAGCTTATAATGGTAATATAAGTTGATAATATTTACGTTATCACTGTCAGTTATATTTACAAATAAATAAGATGACACATAAAAAACATTTGTACAGCCCTAATAACACTATAGTTTTATATCTTGGCTTGATTTGTGCTTAATGCTTATTATCGTAAATCATTTTATCTAGTAGTTAAATTTAGATATATATTAGTTCTAGCGTAATGCTTATTTTATTAATTACGCTTTATATGAAAAGTAGGTTGTTATGAAAAAATTTATTTCTATACTTTCAGGTTTATTCCTTTTAGCCTCAGTAACGGCAAATGCGAGTGAGTTTATCCTGAATGAATATAATGTAATCACTATTGAGGACTTTGAAGGTCTCGGGGGGACGCATGTTGACGGTAAGACTTTTGTCGGTGGTAACTATACAGGTCTAAAAAGTGATTTCGGTCAAAGACTAGACCAAAATTCACGTTCAGATATTACTGCATTAACTGTTGCGGGTTCAATAAACGCACAAGTTGGTGTTTATGTACATGATACCGTATTAAGCTCGGAAAAAAACATCGTAACGGCAGCAATAAATTCTAATCAAGTGCTCATTAATAGTACATTAATAGATTCAAAGATCGATAACGTTAAGTTAACAACAGGTTTAGATGCAATTAAAGCAGATTACAAAGCTCAGTTAGAAAATTCTTCTGCATATTTTTCTTCGCTAGCCGCTAATAGTAAAATAGAGACAAATGGAAATAACAAAACATTTGCAATTGATAAAGGATTGAATACTGACAATGATATTGCAGTATTTACATTAGATGGCTCTACGAATATATTTGATTTAAACAATCTGAGTCTAAGTATGACGGGAGACAATGCAAATGATCTTGCTTATATTGTCATTAATGTACCTGGCAATGATGTATCAATGTTAAATAATTCAAATATGAATTTTGATAAGAATAAATTTGGCTCTAAAATCATTTGGAATTTCTATGAAGCCGAAGTCATTACATTAAACGCTCAAAATTTTGTTGGTGCTTTACTAGCCCCTTATGCAACAGTTACTCAAACAGGTGGGAATATTGATGGCTCTGTAGGTGTTTTATCATTAATCACTAATGCAGAAATACATTTAGCGACTAATGTTGATGTTACAGTTCCTGCCCCTTCAGCTGGAAGACCTGTCACTCAAGTACCTGAGCCGAGCTCAATAGTACTTATGCTGCTTGCAATGACTGGCTTGATCTATCAACGTAAAAAGTTAAACGTTTGATTTTTTATGTTAACTCGTTAGATAATAAAACGGAGCTTTTTAGCTCCGTTTTAGATCTTAGCTTTAGATATAAAATAACTATGACTACATTTAAAATAAAGGAAATATTTTGACCTCATTAAAACAGCTAATATTGAAACCTATGAAGTTAATTAAACGTAACTTTTTTTTATTATATAAACGAAACTTATTAATCGTTGTATTTAGTAGTCTGCTTTCCCCACTTAGTTATGCTAGCGTCGATCCAAAAACTTATGAAGATGCGTTAACAAGCTTTCATGATGGTGATTATGCAACATCAATTATCCACCTTAAAAATATATTATCAATTGATAGTTCGCATTTACCTTCTCGTGTACTAATGGCTGAAAATTTATTAGCTCAAGGTAAAGGGGCATTAGCCGAGATAGAGCTTAATTTTTCTAAACAAGAAGGCGCTGCTATTCGTTTATTGGCCCCTTTATACGCTAAGGCTTATTTGCTACAAAATAAATTCGATCAAGTTTTAAGTTTACCTATAGAGCCACAAACCAGTGATACCTATCAAAGTACAATGTTAACCTTTCATGGTTTTGCGTTAACAGGTGACAATCAACTCAAGGAAGCACGAAATAAATTCAATAAAGCGCTAAAGTTAAGTCCTTATAATACCGAGGCTTTTATTGGCAAAACTAAGGTGGCTTTAAAAGAGCTCAACTTTGATGAAGCAATTGAATTAATTAATCATACATTAACAATTGACCCAAATAATATCCAGGCACTGTTAATGGGAGCCATAACTTATAAGCAACTTAAAAAGGATAAGTTAGCTTTAGAGTATATAACACAGCTATTAACTTATGAGCCTAATAATTATTCAGCTTTATTAGTTCGAGCTACTTTATTAATGAATATGCAAAAACATGATTCAGCAATATCCGATATTGATAAAATTGTTGAGGTTCTACCTAATGAACCTATTGCCAATTATATTAAGTTATTATCAGCTCAAGCAAGTGAGCAATCGCAATTAACGATAGAAATAAAAAAACGTTTAGATACCGTTATGATGGCTATTCCTGAGGAAGTGATGGATGAACAACCCATTTATTACTTTTTAAAAGGATTAATAAGCTTTCAAAACAATGCTATGGAAGCCGCGGAAAAAGCCTTTATTAAATATAATAAAATAGCCCCTAATGATCCTCAGGTATTAAAGCTACTTGCGCGTACCGAACTTGCTTTAGGTAATAGTTATGTTGCCCGTAAGTATCTAGTGAAAGCTTATTTGAACGATGATAACGACCGCGAATCATGGGCATTGCTAGGCCAAGCTAACTTAATGACAGGAAATATAAATGAAGCAGAATTTTATTTTGATAAAGTGATGACTGCATTTCCTAATGAATTGCAACCGCGTATAGATTTAGCAAAGTTATTACTGTTAAAAGGTGATTACACAAAAATAGTCACAGTATTAAGTGAAGTACTTGATGAAGATTCAACCATTCGCAATGAAACTAACGACGACTTAAATTTTGAATTATTACTTTTGTTAGCGAGAGCCTATCAAGAAAGCAATCAACTTCAAGCCGGTTTAAATATCAGCGCTGTATTAATAAAAAACTACCCTAATAATTCTAGTGTTAATCAAATTCACGCAACCTTATTAGGTTTATCAGGATATTTACCTCAAGCTAAACAGTTTTTAGAAAAAGCGTACGCACTCGATAATAATAACAATCAGGCCGTTATTCACTTAGCTAGAATTGATGCGTTACAAGGTAATATTGATATTGCCGTTGAACGTATAAAAACTCAATTAATGCAAAACAATAACAGTGATTTAATGGTCGAGTTAGGCGATATTCACTATTACGCTGAAAATATATCAGAAGCTCTGGTTTGGTATCAAAAAGCATTATCTCAAAATCAAGATAATGTCATCGCACTTGAAAAAATAGTAAGGCATTATGAGAGAAATAAAGCGTTAACAAAAGCACTCGATATTGTGAATAACTATTTAGATACACACAATGACAATAGCAACATACATTTATTAGCGTCTAACTTATATATTCAAAACAGACAGCATGAAAAAGCGATAAGTGCAATGGATTTGGCGTTAAAGCATACGCAAAACAAACCTCCTGTTTTATTTAAACAAGCAAAAATGTACACTTATTTGGGTAAAAAAGATCTAGCTAAAAAAAGCTTAGAGCATGCTATCTCTATTGATAAGAGCCTATTTGAAGCATACCAACTACTCATACAGCTATATAATCAAGATAATGAAAAGAATACTGCGCTTGCGTTGGTAAATAAGTTAGATCCTCAATTATTCCCCGTTTATTTAATCGAGCAATTTAAAGGCTCAATTTATATGAGCAAAGATAATGAACAAGCCCTTGGCTTTTATCAGAATTCATATCAAGCACAACCGAATAAACCTGCTTTATTAGGCCTATACTCTTTGTATACAGCGCAGAAACAGTATGCTGACATTGATACCTTACTTACGTTATGGCTCAGCAATAACCCGAACGATCTTGAAATAACCCTAGCGCTTGCTGAAAACTATAAACGTAGTGGTCAGTTAGATAAGTCAATAGACTTTTATGATAAACACTTAGCTAATAACCCTAAAAATATCGCCTTATTAAATAATGCAGCTTTAGCCAATTTAACTGTCAATAATATAGAAAAAGCACATAACTTAGCTCAGCGTGCATTTAAAATATCGCCAGACAATGTAAATATTATAGATACTAATGCATTAGTTGAGCTAGCTTTAGGCAACTATAATAAGGCATTATCTTTACTTAGGCAGGCGAATATATTGGATTATAATAATGCTGAAATTAAGTATCACTTAGCCTTAACGTTAGATAAGTTAGATAGAAGAAAAGAAGCCTTAAGCTATCTAAAAGAGAGCTTGTCAACTGATAAACCTTTTACGGAAAAAGCTAAAGCAAAGGCTTTATTTTCAGCATGGCAACAACAATAGTTTAACGAGTAGTTATATTATTGGTAGCCCGCCTTTTATTTCATCACAAAAGCAGCGCGGCTTTCTCCTTCTTATAAAATTAACACAACAACTAAACGTAGTTGTTGTGTGTTCTGCGCTAAAGCATCTCTTTAATAATAGCGCCAACTAAAATCATAAAAACAAGTATCCAACTTACTTTACTAAACCTGGCTTGTTGTTCATTACTCATTGGGCTACCAAATCTTTCTCCGAGTATGACCATAAGTGCAACAACACCAAACACACACGCAAGAATAATGAATAAAGTCATATATATCCTTCAAATTTTACAATTGCTAATTACTAAAAATACATTAACATAGCACACAAGCTTTATTTACCTTTATTACTCTAATTATATGACACCTGCAGATGATTTTTATCAAAAACGTCGATTTATCATCCAACTTGGGAAGGCTCTTCACAAGTTAGGCTCTACAGCATATCGCTTAGAGGATAATTTACTCTCCATTGCGCACTTTTTAGATATTCGTGCTTCATTTATGGTTACTCCTACGGCATTAACTTTTATTTTATCTGATGAGGAAGATGAGCATCAATACAATCACTTAGTTCGCGTGGCACCTGGCGAAATAGATTTGGGGTCTTTAGCACGTATTGATGAATTAGTAGACGAGTTAACCAGCGGTGAAAGAACGCTAGATGAAGCTATTGAACGTTTAAAAGAAGTCAATTCAAAGCCCCCTCCGTATGGTTTTTTGTTAACTTTTTTAGCTTTTGGTGCCTCAAGCGGTGCTTTTGCAATGTTAATGCACACAAGTTGGCATGATGTTTTCTGGTCAACTATATTAGGTTTTGTTGTTTTCTCATTTGTAATGTGGGCTGAGCGTTCACGTCGTGTCACCGAAATGCTAGAGCCAATGGCGGCATTAACAACCTCCTTATTAGCCTCTTTGATTTCAATATTTGATCCTAGTATTAATATACCTATGGTTATTCTTTCCAGTATTATATCTTTTATTCCTGGTTTATCGTTAACAGTTGGCTTATCTGAATTAGCAGCAAGGCACTTAATGTCAGGGACAGCACGTATCATGGATGGTGCTATGGTACTGTTCAAACTTTATTTTGGCGCTGTTTTGGGCATGGCATTAGGTAATTTAATGTGGGGAGAAGTCACCTTTATTCCTCCTGAAACTATGCCTGTTTGGACGTCATGGTTAGCCGTCACGACTCTGACTATTTCATTAGTTATTTTATTTAAAGTACGATTAAAAGATGCGCCATGGGGTATGATTGCCGGTTACATTTCTTTTGGCGTAAGTATTTGGGCTACTAGCTATCTAGGAGTCGCTTTAGGAGCTTTTGTTGGAGCTTTTGCCTTAGGAATTTATAGTAATTTATTTTCTCGAATTATGAATTTACCTTCTTCTATAGTGCGCTTACTGGGACTGGTTGTGTTAGTCCCTGGTAGTAAAGTTTATATTGGACTCAACAGCTTAGTTTCAGGAAAGCAAATGTTAGATGTGACTGACTTAGGCTCGCAAACATTTCTTATTTTTATGTCCTTAGTTGCGGGGATTATTTTTTCAAATGTAGCTATTCCTCATAGAAAAACACTATAGCGGTAACCTTTTTAAAGCACACACAATAGAAACTTAAATAATGATGAAAAAAAACAATCCAACTATTGATAGTAAAAATTCAACTTATCATCATGGTGACTTACAGAGTAGCTTACTTGCGACCGCAACAGCGATGATATCAGAAGATGGTATTGAAACCTTATCATTGAGAAAACTCGCTGAACGTATTGGTGTATCACGCACCGCGGCATATCATCACTTTACAGATAAAAATGACTTGCTCTCAGCTATCGCTGCACAAGGCTTTATTAGTTGGAAAGCTCAAGCAGAAGAAATATTTAATAATAATATGCTAACCGATCAAGAAAAATATCATACATTTGTTCATTTTTATGTACGCTTTGCCACACAAAACTCGGCGATTTATCGATTAATGTTTGGCAGTACATTATGGAAAAAAACAGAAAAAACGAATGAAACAAAAGGCAATAACGGCTCAAAAGGAACACAAAAACTTATTGATGTTGCCTATCCTAGCTTTCAGTATCAAGTTGAAATGACACAACTTTGGCAACAAAAAGGCATATTACCAAAGTCACATAATTCACTACGTTTAGCACAGGTTGCTTGGGCAACCTTACACGGAATAGCACAACTGGTTATTGACGGTATTTATGGTGATGCCAGCCAAATTGATGAAATGTGTCAATGTGCTGTTGAGCTACTTACCTCTCAGAAAGAATAAAACTCGTATTCTATCCTATAAAGCCCACCAATCACCCTAATGGCACTAGTATAATCTGCATAAATTGTTTATAAACTTAGCATAAATTTATTATGTAAATAGATGTGTTCTGAACTGGAGTTTGAACGAATTCTTTCGTAGTATTAGTTAGGCATGTTTTTCAGATACTTATTTTCCACTTTACAATATAAATTGAACAACATGATTATTAAAAACATAAATGAGAGTTAATAAATGAAAGCAATTATAACTGGCGCAGTTTGTACTTCTTTACTGATACTAAGTGGCTGTAGCAACAGCAACATGAATCAATCTGAAGTTCAAAAAAGTATGGAAGCTCCACAAAAAACAGCCTTAGCTTCTGGTATTGAACAAAAAAACATGGATAAAAGTGTACGTCCACAAGATAACTTTTACCGCTACATCAATGGCGGTTGGATGAAGAGTCACACAATTCCTGGTGATAAAACTGCAATCGGTTCATTTTACGACTTACGTGATAAAGCAGACGAAGATGTAAAAGCTATTATTGAAGAACTTGCAGCTACGAGCGGTTTAAAAGTAGGCTCTGACGAACAAAAAGTTGCTGATTTATTCCGCTCTTATATGGATAGCGAAAAGCGTAATGCTGACGGTATCGCCCCTATTCAATCAATCTTGTCTGCGATTAACACTATTGAAACTAAAGATGACTTAGCCACCTTTTTTGGTGCCTATTCAACAGTTGGTATCAATAACCCACTAGCTTTATATATTAGTATTGACGCTAAAGACTCTGCAAGCTACGCCGCGCATATTTGGCAAAATGGTTTAAATTTACCAGATAGAGACTACTACTTTAATGATGCTGAACGGTTTGTAAAATTACGTAGCGGCTATATTACACATATTGAAAATATGTATAACTTAGCAGGTCTAAGCAACGCAAAAGATGCTGCTAAAAATATCATGGAATTAGAAACTAACCTAGCTGAGCATCACTGGACTCCTGTACAAAACCGTGACAGCGAAAAAACATATAACAAACTAGCAACAAGCAGCTTAGATACCCTTACCAATAAATTTAATTGGCAGGCTTTTTTAGCAGCTGAAGGGGTTGCAACACAAAAAGATATTATTATTAACCAACCTGATTTTATTAAAGGCTTTGGTGAAGTATTCGAACAAACTTCTATCGACGTTTGGAAGCAATATTTAACATTTAATACATTAAGCGCTTTTGCAAGTTATTTAACTGCTGACTTAGATAATGAAGATTTTGACTTTTTCTCTAAGCAACTTAGTGGTAGAGAAGAACAACGTCCACAGTGGAAACGTGGTGTAAGTGTTGTAAATGGTAACTTAGGTGAAGTTATTGGCAAAGTGTATGTAACACGTCATTTTACACCTCAAGCTAAATCACGCATGAGTGAATTAGTAGAAAACTTACGTAACGCTTATGGTACAAGTATTGACGATCTAACGTGGATGTCTGCAGACACTAAAAAAGCAGCTCATGTAAAATTAGCGGCCTTCACTCCTAAAATTGGCTACCCTGACCAATGGGAAGATTATTCAGCGTTAACTATTAAATCAGATGATTTAGTAGGTAACGTTATTCGCTCACGTAAAATATCAAATAATAAAGAAATCGCTAAACTAGGTGGCCCAATCCATAAATGGGAATGGCATATGACACCACAAACGGTTAACGCTTATTATAATCCGCCGGCTAACGAAATTGTTTTTCCTGCCGCTATTTTACAAGCACCATTCTTTAATATGGAAGCTGACGATGCCGTAAACTACGGTGGTATTGGTGCAGTTATTGGTCATGAAATGGGTCATGGTTTTGATGATCAAGGTAGTAAATATGACGCCAAAGGTAACTTACGTAATTGGTGGACAGAACAAGACCTTAAAGAGTTTGCTGCTCGCACTAAGGCCTTAGTAGATCAATATGCTGCTTATCAAGTATTTGATGATTTAAACGTAAATGGTGAATTAACTTTAGGCGAAAATATTGGTGATTTATCAGGTGTAACTATTGCGTATAAAGCGTATAAAGCATCATTAAATGGTAAAGAAGCACCTGTAATTGATGGCTTAACGGGTGATCAACGTTTCTTTATGGGTTATGCTCAAATTTGGCGTTCTAAAATTGTTGAAAAATCAATGCGTAACCGCGTAGCAACAGACCCTCATTCTCCTGGAGAGTTTCGTGCTTTAGGTTCACTTTCAAACATGAATGAATTCTATGAAGCATTTGATGTGAAAGAAGGCGATGCAATGTACATAGCTCCGGAAAAACGCGTTAAAATTTGGTAATTCAAACTTAATACGTTTAGATAAAAAAAGCAGCTTTAGCTGCTTTTTTTATGGAATATAAAACATAATACTAAATAAAAACCACAAACCTTATTGATAATCACTCTTGTTTACATTACTATATCAACATTGATTTTAATTAAAGTATTTTTGGTATTACTTATGTATGTCTGTTTGTGTCTTGGCGTAACCGACACCCAAATTAAAGCCGCTGTGGACAACGGTGCTCACACCATGAAACAATTAACAAGTGAATTAAAAATTGGTTCACAGTGTGGGAAATGTTGCCAATGCAGTAAAAGTATTCTGAATGATAAATTAGTACAAATTGCAGAAACTGAGGCCTTTGTTGCTTAATTCATCATTGTTTGTAGGTAATTTTCTAACCCTACATTCGTAATTAAATATTGCTGCTCTTCAATCCAGTCAATTTGTGTTTCAACACTTTCTAATAAGCTTTCAGCACAATCCCTACTAATATAATCTTGCTGCAGTTCACATGACTCAATTAATTCTTGTAGTACTGAACGAGATTTATGCTCTAATGCTATATTCGCTTGAAGTATTTCAGTTGTTTCCTCACCAATATGTAATCGACCGAGATCTTGTAGGTTAGGTAAACCTTCTAAAAAAAGAATGCGTTCAATTAACGAATCAGCCTGCTTCATTTTTTTAATTGATGTTTTATAATCCGCTTTGTTTAATTGCTCCAACCCCCAGTTCTTATACATTCTGGCATGTAAAAAATACTGATTAATTGCAATCAACTCAACCGCAAGTGCTTTGTTTAACAAAGCAATAATACCTTTATCCCCTTTCATAATAAAACCCTCTTGTTAGTTTATCCACCTAGGTGATTACCCATATGTGATTGAATATAATTATTTAGTCCAATCTTATCAATTAGCCCTATTTGTCTTTCAAGCCAATAAACATGATCTTCCTCAGTATCTTCCAAGAGTTTTTCTAACATAATTCTGCTTTGGTAATCTCCTTCAGCTTCACATAATTTAATACTTTCTTTAAGTCCTGCCACAACCTCCATTTCTAAAATAAGATCATTTTTTAACATTGAACTAACATCATCACCAATAAGTAAATCACGACGATCTGATAAATTAGGTACTCCTTCAAGAAATAAAATACGTTTTATTAGTGCATCAGCATGAGTAAGCTCTTCTTGCATTTCATGCTCTAATTGGTCATATAGCTTATCTAAGCCCCAATCTTGATACATACGAGAGTGGATAAAATATTGATCGATCGAGGCAAGCTCGTTATGTAATAAACCATTAAGACTCGCAATAACTTTACTGTTACCTTTCATTGTTTACTCCTGAAAATATTAAACCTATCTTCAGTGTAGATGAAAAATAAGTGATAAGTGAAATTTTACCTATTTTCTTTTATTGGTATTTAGACGTCTAAACCGCTAAAGCTTGCTTATTTTGTACTATCTGCGTAAACTCTCCAAATGGTTAAGGAATGAGGTGCCTTTATTTTTAATAAAGAATTCCTCCACTGTACCCGCAACTGTGATTCATAAGTTACTACCATTATTTATTGGTAATAATTTAACGATAAGTCAGATACTTAACCTTTTAATATAATTAACAAACCTTAAAAATTTTGCGTGCGGGAAAACACCAACAAACAATGTCAGTACTACTGAAAGTTCACCAGCTTCATTGGCAAGTAAACAATAAAGCCATCCTTAATAATATCTCCTTTAACGTGAGTAAGGGAGAAGTGATCGGTATTATTGGTCCAAATGGTGCTGGTAAAACGAGTTTATTGCGTTGCATTACCAATCAACAACAGCACAATAAAACCGTAGCATTATCAGGCTCCGTTCATCTAAAAAACAAAATAATTAGTGGTTATTCTGCTCGAGAATTAGCCCGAAATTTTGCCAATGTAACCCAAAAAGCAGAAGCGATTTTCTCATTAACTGTGCTCGATATTGTCAGAATGGGGTTATTACCTTTTAAAGGTTTATTTGCCATTGATAATGACCATGACAAACAACAGATAAAACTTGCGTTAGAAAAAGTGGGCTTATCTAACACAGAAAAGATGCCCTATAGTCAACTTTCCGGTGGTGAACAACAACGTGTCCTGATTGCTAGAGCGCTAGTACAAAAGGCACAAATACTTATTTTAGATGAACCAACCAATCATCTTGATGTTTATTATCAGCACCAAGTATTAAATCTAGTTAATCAATTAAATATAACGGTAATCATGACAGTCCACGATCTGAATTTGGCCAGTCAGTATTGCCAACGATTATTATTATTAGAGCAAGGTAAATTAATTGCTGATGGCACACCTGAGCAAGTATTAACACAGACCCAGTTAAGTAAAGTTTTTAGATTACCATGCTCAATCATAAAAGATGATTTACAACATAAACCTCGTGTATTTTTCTCGTTACCAGAACAACAAACAATCAATTTAAGGAATAAAAATGACTAGATCATACTTCATTGTTATCTCCTTAATTATTTTCACCTTGCTCTCAGCTATCGCAGGTTTAAGTTATGGACCAGCAGATATCAATCACACTCAAATTTTTCAGTGTCTAGTGGGTAACTGCCCAGACAAAATAAGCCAAATGGTGATTTGGCAAGTCAGAATACCTAGAGTATTAGTAGGCTTAGTGGCTGGCATGGGATTAGCCATTGCAGGGGCAATTTTACAAAATACAACCCGTAACCCATTAGCCGATCCTTATTTATTTGGCATAGTATCGGGTGCAGGCTTAGGTGTAACTATTGCTAATATTTCGTTAACTAGCATTGGTTTAGAACAACAACTCGCTATTGCCCTTCCCCTTGCTGCCTTTTTGGGTGCTTTATTAGCGATAGTTATTGTGCTTATTATTGCCAAAGTATTACAGCGAATGGAACAATTATTACTTACCGGTATTGCAGTTTCATTTATGCTTGCTGCCGTGACGCAATTTATTCTTTTCTTTGGTGAGCCCTATGCTACTAATCGTGTTATCTTTTGGCTTATGGGCAGTCTAGCGCGTGTTGAGATGAGTAACTTTTATGCTATTACCGCGGTATTGCTCATCACTATTGTCATCATTACCGCCCTACATCGTCAAATTGACGCGCTCTTACTTGGTGATGAAAGTGCAGCAAGCTTAGGTATTAATGTAGATAAACTAAGATTACTCATGCTCGCTCTTTGTGCCGCTTTAACTGCTACCATTGTCGCTTATTGTGGTGGCATAGGGTTTGTAGGTTTAATGATCCCACATATTGTGCGTCAAGTATTTGGAGTCACTACATTAAAACTGATTATTGGTAGTGCCTTAATTGGTGGGATTTTTTTAATTTGGGTCGATATTATTGCCCGCTCCGCATTAGCGAATGCTGAAATTCCCATTGGTATAATAACCTCTGCTTTAGGCAGTATATTTTTCTTATTTATTATGGTTAAAACAAGAAATATTAATTAATAGTGATTACTTAAATGCTTATTTTAACGATAAAACAAACGCAAAGTGATAGATAAAATGACAGATAATAACTCAGCAAACAATTCAGAAAAGAACCTAGATCAAAAAAATGCACAACATAAAAAACGTATGCAAGCTGTGAAAGAAAAAGTTGATCAACGTATAGATAATGCTCAAGAAGAACGAGGTTTGATCATTGTTATTACTGGTAATGGCAAAGGTAAATCAACATCTGGTTTTGGTACTGTTGCTCGAGCTGTCGGTCATGGCTTAAAAGCAGCTGTTGTTCAGTACATAAAAGGTACATGGGCTTGTGGAGAGCGTTCATTATTAGAAAATGCAGGTGTTGGTTTTGACGTGATGGGAACTGGTTTTACTTGGAACACACAAGACAAAACGCAAGATATTGCCGCAGCACAACAAGTTTGGCTAAAAAACAAAAAATTATTACAAGATGAAAGTATTGATGTGGTTTTAATGGATGAATTAACCTACATGGTTGCTTATAAGTATATTGAGTTAGATGAAGTACTTGAAGCATTAAAAAACCGTCCAGTAAACCAACACGCCATTATTACAGGTAGAGGTTGTCACCGCGCTATCATTGACTTAGCAGATACTGTGAGTGAAGTGCAATCAATTAAACATGCATTTGATAACGGTATAAAAGCACAACAAGGTATTGATTGGTAGCGCATTGCTGTCAGTAATAAAGGTAAATCTACTAGATGAAAAATATAGCCCTCAAATTAATATTATTCGCTTTAATTAGCTTGAGCTTTGCAAGTATTGCTGACAGTTCACCAACCTCAAGAGCAGCACAGAAGCCTAGTATTATCGCACTTTCTCCTCATATTGTAGAAATGTTATATGACATAGGAGCAGGTGAACAAATTATCGGTACCACAACATTTGCCGACTACCCCGAACAAGCAAAAGAGATCCCTATTGTGGGTAATTACTTACGCCTGCAAATTGAAAAATTTATTACATTACAACCTGATTATATTATCGCTTGGAAAAGTGGTAACCCAAGTGATGACATTACTCGATTAGAGCAACTCGGCTTTAACATTATCTATTCTCAACCGCATAGTTTCGAAGATATTGCGAAAGAAATGCGTGAGTTTGGTCAATTAACAGGTCATGAACAAAAAGCCAATGCTCAAGCCGAGAAACTACTTGGCCAACTCAACCTTATAAAAACTCAATACCAAAATAAACCGCCTATCACGATTTTTTACGAATTATGGTCTAAGCCATTAACCACGGTAGCGAAAGATAGTTGGCCTCAACAATTCTTGAATATTTGCCAAGCCAATAATCCGTTTGAGCAAGTGGATATAGCCTATCCCCAAGTAAATATAGAGAAAGTATTACAAGCACCTATTCAATTAATTATTCAGCCTTTATCGGCAAATCAAAGTGCTAAAGTCGGTTTCAACTGGCAAGACTGGCCAATTATACCTGCCGTTAAAAACGAACAAATAATTCAACCAAATGCTGATTCAATGCATCGTATGACGATGAGAAGCTTAACTGCCTTATCCAAACTCTGTGCCGATATAGATAAAAGCAGAGCCTTCTACCAAGCCAACATTTCAGATAAAGCGTTCGAATAATTATGAATAAATTACTCTCAATACCTTCACTTAGTTTTTACTGCTGTTGCTTGTTTTTTACCAAAATAAGTTATGGAGCACAATCAAATATAGATAGTGTAGAAACGGATATAGAAACCATTGAAATCGTCAATTCTCATGAATTCAATAGTGTCAATTATCAAGTATTACATCGTGAAGATTTAATTAATTCTGCTCAAACATTATCCGATGCTCTTAAGAATATCAATGGTATACAAATAAGACAGATTAGTGGTTTAGGTAACCCTGTCTCTATTTCTATCCGGGGTTCAAGTGGTAAACAAGTACAAATGTATATCGATGGGCAACTCGTCAACGATAGTCAATTTGGTGGTTTTGATCTTAACCAAATACCGACG
This sequence comes from Colwellia sp. C2M11, assembly GCF_018860915.1. Classification (GTDB taxonomy): domain Bacteria; phylum Pseudomonadota; class Gammaproteobacteria; order Enterobacterales; family Alteromonadaceae; genus Colwellia. The sequence continues at coordinate 16,773 of NZ_JAHKQD010000044.1, read as the reverse complement.
GATCAAATTGAGAGTATTGAGATTAGTAAAAGCCAAGCACTAGGAACAGGTTCAACACCAATTGGCGGTGTCATTAGAGTAAACACTTATAACCCAAGTGAAAACAAAAAGAAAATTGCTTTATCGATTGGTTCATTTGGCTATAAAGAAGTTAATTTTTTAAGTAATAATGCTTTTAAAAAACACAGCCTAGCATTTGGTGGAAATTACTTGGTCAGTGATAATGACTATAACTATTTAGTTCCTCAAAGTTTTGTAAACCCTTCTGAATCGATTAATGAACCATTAAGAAATAATGAATTTGAAAAGCTATCATTGTTTGTTAATGACAATGTTCAGTTAGATCAGCACCAATTACGCTTTAATTTGCAATATAACAAACAAGAAAAAGCCCTAGCTAACTATCAGAATAACTCTCCAGAAAATAGCTCTACATTAGACAGTGATCAAATTAGATACAGCATTCAACATTATTGGTTAGCTGATATCAATAGTTTAGGTGATATAAATTTTGAAGGAATTGAAATTAATTATTCTGGTGAAACCAAAGATGAACTGTATTTAGAGCGTCCAAACGAAGACAGAATAAAAACTAGCGATTACAAAAACACTAAACAGCAGATTAGTATTAAACCAAATATTAACTGGTCGACACTAAGTTTCACACCATTTGTTGATATTAGCAGGCAGAATTTTAGCTCATTCAGCACTCAAAATGGTGAAGCCATTCAATGTAATGGCATCAGTAGTTGTGATGTTGAAGCAGCACAAACACAAATAAATTTTGGTGCACGTATTGAATGGAAAAGCGATAGTTATCCTATTAGCAGCTACATATTAGGTAATCAATTACGAGAAAAGAATGCCAATAGCGCATTAAACGCAATCGATAGTCAAAAAGAGACTAAAAATACCCATTACTCTACTCAAGAATTGGGGATTAATTACGGAACGGGAAACTTGAATACTTCTGTAAACTTTAGTAATGGTATTCGAACACCAACCCTCTTTGAGCTGTTTGGTGACCGAGGATCTTTTAAAGGTAATGGCAATTTATTACCAGAAGAAGCAAACACAATCACTTTAGGGCTCCAATACCAAGTTAAGCAATTCAACCTATCTTCTTCTCTTTACCGTCAAGACTTGGAGAACTCAATTGTTGCAATTTTTAACTCTAGTGGTGTTGGCTCTTATACTAATGTGGGTGGCGCTTTATTAAATGGTTTTGAACTTCAGGGAAATATTTCATTACTTGATAATTTATCGCTCTCAATGCAAGTTAGCCTTATTGATAGTGATACCTCTTCACCATTTATTGCTTTTGATAATAAAAAGCTACCAGGTATCTATCACCAACAATACAGTGCTTCATTATTATATAAGATCAAACCCAATTGGCAGATAAAAATAAATAGCAGCCTTGATAAAGAGCTCTATTTTAATCGCAACAACCAATTTCAATCAACAAATAGTAATCTCGGTAGCGGTAATCCAGCCGACCGTAGCCTAACGAACATTGCACTGAACTGGCAAACACCAAAATACAACGCCAGTTTATCATTTAACAATGTATTTAACGAAAAATATCAAGACCTGGCCAATAGGCCAGCTCAAGGTAAAAGTATTCAACTCAAATTTTCAATAGAGGATCTATAAATGTCAACAACCTATACAAAAAAAGTATTACCCCTAAGTTTGTTAATCTCAGCTGCCTTGCTAAGTGGTTGTAATTCAGACAGCAATAATGCTCCAACGCTCACCGGTGAAACGGCACCTGTTGTTGCTGAAAACTCATTAACTGTAGCTCAATATACTGCGACAGATTCTGATAATGATGCCATAACATTCAGCCTTTCAGGCGCAGATAATTCACTATTTACTATTGATCAAAGTGGATTACTAACATTTAATACCGCGCCTGATTTTGACAACGGTGATACGGGTCCATACGTACTTACCGTTACGGCTACTGATAGTGGTGAACTCTCTGATGAATTAAGTATTACGGTTACTGTTGGCGATATTAAAGACACTCCTTCATTAGCGGTAGTGCAAACAATAGCGCCAGACTATAGCAGTTCTGAAGTTGTATATATGGACGGGGAAACTCAACAAGTTGATAGTGGTTATTATATCAAAGATGCTTCTGACTATACGTTAGCTAGCTACAAAACTGATGTTTACCATATCGGCCGATTTTTCATTGATACCATCACTAAATATAATGGTGCTGAAGTTAGTGAAAGAGATACTGCAATATGGTCTTTTTCAACACAAGATAGCCAAGATTCAATTAGCCGTAATCCATATTCGTTAGTATCATTAGACGATACAAAAGCCTACTTATTACGCTATGGTTCAAGCCAGGTATGGGTTGTTAACCCACAAGCCGATAATATTGATGACTTTAAAGTGGGTGAATTAGATTTATCTAGTTATGTGCCTGAAAACAATACCAATGGCACACCAAGTCCTGCTGCTGCAGTTATTAACGATGGTAAGCTTTATATTGTTATGCAACGTTTATCAGATGCTTATGCACCAAATACTAGTTATGTAGCAGTGTTTGATACCGCGACTGATGAAGAAATAGAAACTAACGCTAATAGTGACGATACTGTTAAAGGTATTCCTTTAGAAGGGTTAAATCCACTTGAAAACAGCATTACTACAGGCAATGATAAAATATATATCAGTACCCGTAGCGATTATAGCAACACTGATTTAACATTGAGTCGTATTGAAGAAATTGAACCAACCGATTATAGCGTTCGCCAAGTACTTAATGCGGGCAGTATTACAGACAACGTTAGTGGCTTTATTAAAAGTGCCGTTATTGTATCAGCAGAAAAAGGCTATTTTTATACTAGTGAATCAGTGTTTGTACCAAGCTTTCATGAAATATCATCACTATACCAATTTAACCCAACCACTGGCGAAATTACAGAGAATAATGTAGCGAACACAGGTACAGAAGGAATTAACTTTCTTGGTTTAGATAATGCCAATTTCCTATGGCTAAGTATGCCAACACCGAGTGCACCTGGTATTGATATTATCAACAGTGAAACGAATGAAATAGTAAACGAACGTTTAGCGACAAACTTAAACCCAAGTACTATTCGCTTCCTTGAAGAATAAGCTAAGAGCTTTTTAAACTTATAGAAAACCTCGATCATGCAGGGTCGAGGTTCTTATTGCAGATTCTAAAAGTTTACTTGCTACATTATTGTGACTAAATGAGTAAATACACTTTGTACTTAATTATTTAGCAGCTAGTGCCATATTATCTAATAGTAGCTTAACTCCCTCGCCTTCCGTTTAGCGCCAATAAGCAAAATATAAATGGTAACTTTACATGGCTTGCTCCAATTGAATTCATTACTTACAAATAAACGAAAAAACACCTAGACGTCTAGACACCCAAATGGTTATACTTTTAAATAATACCTAGTTGCTGAACGGGTAAAAATTCACGATGGACATGAAGGAATTTTCATAATGTTTGAGATAAAGCACCTAAAAACACTCACCACCTTGTCAAACACCGGAAATATAAGAAAGGCCGCTGATGCACTTTTTGTTAGTCAGTCAGCGCTTTCTCATCAGTTAAAGGACTTAGAGCAGCGCTTAAATACACAACTTTTTATTCGTAATACGTCGCCTGTTCAGTTCACCGAAAAAGGGCAAGTATTACTAACTTTAGCCAATAATATTTTGCCTAAAATAAGTACGGCACTAAACGAATTAAAAACAGAAAAAAGCACCATAACTCACCTCAATTTAGCTATAGCCTGTCACGCTTGTTTTCAGTGGTTATTACCTATTACCGAGCAATTTTCACAACAGTATCCAAAATTAAAACTTAACTTTATGGAGCAAACCTTTTTTGGTAAAACGTCATTAGAGCAAGCTTTTCCTAAACCTATTACTAATAAACCTGCTGATGATGTCGACATTCTATTTATTGATGAAAAAAATGAAAACGATAACTATATTTATCAATCACTTGGAACCTATGAAGTAGTTGCTGTACTAGCAAAAGAAAGTGAAACCACAGCCCAAGATTTTTTATCAGCCGCTGACTTTAGCCACTACACTTTACTCACCTACCCAGTGAAAATAGAAGAGCTTGATCTCTTTAAGCTTTTTTTAAATAAAAATACTAATCAAGAATCTGGTAATAAATACAAACCAAAAGCGATCAAACAAGTTGCGAATAGTCATATGATATTACAAATGGTTGCTGCTAATATGGGTATAGCGGTGTTGCCTAAATGGTTAGTAAATAGTTTAAGCAAGCAATCATTAGTACAAACTAAACGCATTGGTGAGACGGGTATATATAAAACGCTCTACGCCCGTTATCAAGCGCAAAGCCCGCATATTGAAATCATTGAGCAATTGATACCACAAACTATTTCAGCTTTTGAACGTTTAAATAAAGCAGAGATAACAGAATAGTTATACCAATTTCATTAATGAAGTGAACAATTTTATACGTATAAAAAATTGCCAAATACAAGGCATATATTTCAATAACTCGTTGTGCTAATTCTTAAATAAATAACGATATCGTTGGTGATTTTAGCAAGTAGAAATGATCATATAACTAGTGAGATTGGTATTATAAAGGAAAATATTAATATGTGGATACAAACGGAGATTAAGTTAACCAAAAAAAGTCGTGGATTTCATTTAATTACCAATGAAGTTCAAGTACAACTTACTGGCTTAGAAAAAGTGCAACACGGCATACTACACTTATTCATTCAACATTCTTCCGCGTCACTAACGATAAACGAAAATGCCGACCCAACAGTTCGCGCCGATATGGAAAAACACTTTAATACTTTCGTTCCTGAAAGAGCCCCTTATTATCAACACACCTATGAAGGTGATGACGACATGCCAGCCCATATAAAAGCTAGTTTACTCGGCTCAAGCATTACTATTCCTATTACTAATGGGCAACTCAACCTAGGTACTTGGCAAGGTATTTATTTAGGCGAGCATAGAGATTATGGTGGTAGCCGTACAGTAATAGCTACCATCAACGGTGAATAATATAAGGAATCAATTAGTTAGCATCCGTTATAACAATGACTACTGTTAAGTTAAAATATTAGTCTTAAGTAAAGGCTTACATTCAAAAAAATAATACAAGCCAATACTCACTCAACTAATCTTCTTCAAGCACATGTGGCCCAGCATAATTATCAAAGCGTGAGTACTTACCTTGGAAAGTCAGTGGAACACGGCCAATAGGTCCGTTACGTTGCTTACCAATAATAATTTCTGCCATCCCTTTAAATTCACTATCATCGTGATATACCTCATCACGGTAAATAAACATGATTAAATCGGCATCTTGCTCTATTGAACCTGATTCACGTAGATCTGAGTTAATTGGACGTTTATCACTACGTTGCTCCAAGCCACGGTTTAGCTGAGAAAGCGCCACTACCGGTACTTGTAACTCTTTAGCTAAGGCTTTTAATGAGCGAGAAATTTCTGCTATTTCTAAAGTACGATTATCTGAAAACTGAGGTGCGCGCATAAGTTGTAAGTAATCGATCATGATCATAGAAATACCACCATGATCTCGATGAATACGTCTCGCTCTAGAGCGTACTTCTGTTGGTGTTAAGCCCGCAGCATCATCAATAAACATTTTGCCGTTTTCAATTAGTAAGCCCATAGTAGAAGACAAGCGAGCCCAATCTTCATCGTCTAGCTGCCCAGTTCTAATTTTAGTTTGATCAATGCGCCCTAAAGAGGCTAGCATTCTCATCATAATTTGATCCGCAGGCATCTCTAAACTAAAGATTAATGCCGGATACTCTTGTGTCATTGCAGCATGTTCAGCCAAGTTCATTGCAAAGGTTGTTTTACCCATTGATGGACGAGCCGCAACAATAATTAAATCTGACTTTTGTAAACCAGCCGTCATTTTATCTAGATCAGCAAAGCCACTAGGAACACCAGTAACACCACCGGTCTCCGTTGAACATAGTTTTTCAATTCTATCGACGGTTTTTTCTAACACTGAATGCAAGCTTTCAGGCCCTTCAGACTTGTTAGCGCGTTTTTCAGCTATTGCAAATACTTTCGTTTCCGCAAAATCAAGTAAATCGGCACTAGAGCGACCCTGCGTATCATAACCAGCTTCCGCTAATTCATTAGCTACGCTGATCATTTCTCGCGTAACGGCACGTTCCCGAACAATATCAGCATAAGCTGTAATATTAGCCGCACTTGGTGTATTTTTCATCATCTCAGCGAGATAAACAAAACCACCTGCATCATCAAGCTTTTGATCATTTTCTAAGGCTTCAGACAGCGTAATTAAATCAACCGGTTCACCTAGTTCAATTAGGGCACCAATAGTTTCAAAAATCAGACGATGTGAACGACTATAAAAGTCATCAGCCACTGTTTTTTCTGAAACACGATCCCAAGTTTCATTATCAAGCAATAAACCACCTAACACAGATTGTTCAGCTTCTAATGAATGCGGTGGCGTTTTTAATGCATCAATTTGCTTATCTTTGATAAATTGCCTTTCTTTAGCAAATTTACCTGGCTTTCTTTCTGCCATTTATTGAGCCTTAATTTTAAATTTGAGAAGGTTTTTCTAAGATGGTTAATGTAGCAGAAACACCACAAAAAATAGAGTACTAAAATCTACAAATGTCAGAAATAAAAAAAGCGCCTTTCGGCGCTTTTTTCGATGCTACTTTTCTTAATAACAAGAAAAGAAACTAAAAAGTAAAAATTACTTCTTAGAAAGAGCACCAAAACGTTTGTTGAATTTATCAACACGACCACCGGTCTCAGCAGCTTTCTGCTTACCAGTGTAAAAAGGGTGACATTCTGAACATACGTCTAAATGCACGTCTTTAGCTGCTGTTGAACGAGTTGTAATAACATTGCCACAAGAACAAGTTGCTTTAAACTCAACATAATTAGGATGAATTCCGTCTTTCATGGGGACCTCTATATCTCTTTCGAGAAATTGGGCGTATCGCCACTCAGCCGCTTTAGTTATATGAACTTAAAACGCCAAGCACCATACGGTGTAAAAATTAATGGAGGCGAATAATAAATGATCACCGCACCGACTGCAAGCTAAACTGATACTAAACTGACTAAAAAAGACTTATTAATAAATAGTAATTTTTACGGTAATATAAACGGCCTATTCTTATAACAAGCATTCTATATTATTCGTGTCTGAGCAATATGTACAAGTAGCAGTTCCCGTTCCTATGCGCCAGCTGTTTACCTATCAAGTACCTGAGGAACTACAAACACCACCAATAAAAATTGGCGAACGTGTTGCTGTATCATTTGGTGCAAGAAAAGTTATCGCTATTGTTATCGCGATAACCGACAAGTGTGATATTGACTCAAAAATAAAACCAATTTCACAACGCCTTAACGATAGCTTTCACTTAAGCGATTTTTTGGTTAATTATCTCAAGTTATGTGCTAACTACTACCACCATCCTATTGGTGACGTTTTTCAACAAGCACTCCCCAAATTACTACGTCAGGTAAAAAAAGTAGATCTGCAGCCACCGATGGTTTGGCAAAGTGTAGAGCTAATCGAAAATGAACAGCAAGAGCAATTAGCTAAGGTTGAAACTAAAGCGCCAAAACAGTTCGCACTTTTTCAATTAATAGCAAAACATCATGGTATTAGCTGGGCAGAATTGCGTACTTTAGGTTATAGCAAGGCACAGTTAAATGCCTTGGTTGCCAAAGATCTTATCAAGCAGGTTAAGCATAAACCAGGGCAATTTTCTTGGCAAGATAACAAATTAACCCAAGAAAACAAACAATTGCTATCAACCGAGCAAGCATTGATTGTTGCCGCAATCAATCAATCGTTAGATCGCTTCTCTTGCCACTTAATTGACGGTGTTACTGGCAGTGGTAAAACGGAAGTTTATCTACAGGCCATGGAAAATGTATTAGCAAATCATCAACAAGTATTAGTGATTGTTCCTGAAATAGGTTTAACACCACAAACGCTATTGCGTTTTGAGCAACGCTTTAGCGTGCCTATTTGTTTGCATCACTCTAACCTTAACGATACTGAGCGTTTAGATACTTGGTTAAGCGCCCAACAAGGTAGTGCTGCCATTGTTATAGGCACACGATCTGCTATTTTCTCCCCCTTGCACAAGTTAGGTATGATTATTGTTGATGAAGAGCACGACAGCTCGTTAAAGCAGCAAGACAGTTTTCGGTATCATGGGCGAGATATTGCTATTTTACGCGCTAGGCAAACAAATATTCCTATTATTTTAGGTAGTGCTACACCTAGTTTTGAATCATTACAAAATGCCTTATCTGGCAAGTACCAATACCACCAGCTACGTAAGCGAGCTGGAAAAAGCAGTAAAGCGCAAATAACATTAATTGATGTTGCTCAACAACAAATGGAATTTGGTTTGTCTGGCAGCTTAAAACATGAGATTAAACAAACACTAGCACGTGGTGAACAAGCTCTTATTTTTTTAAATAGGCGAGGCTATGCACCCGCAATAAATTGTCAAGAATGCCATTGGCTTGCTGACTGCCAACGTTGCGATAAACCTTATACTTACCATCAAAAACAACAACTATTAATTTGCCATCATTGTGGTAGCCAAAAACGTGTACCAAAACAATGCCCCAAATGCGGTAGTATTCGTATTGCACCTATAGGTCAAGGAACAGAACAGTTAGAGCAACGAATTGGTGAGATATTTCCTGATGTTAGTGTGGTAAGAATAGACAGAGACAGCACCCGTAAAAAAGGTGAATTAACTAAGTTATTACAAGAAATTACAGATAAAAAGCATCAATTACTTATTGGTACGCAAATGCTGGCTAAAGGTCATCATTTTCCTGATGTTACCTTAGTAGCGGTGCTTGATGGCGATGGTGCATTATTCAGTTTTGATTTTCGTGCCAGCGAACAAATGGCACAACTATTAATTCAGGTCGCTGGTCGTGCCGGTCGTGCGAGTAAACCAGGTAAAGTGTTAGTACAAACCAGTTATCCTGAACATCCTTTACTACAAGACCTAGTGCATAACGGCTACCAACACTTTGCCAAACAAGCCTTAGCTGAAAGAAAGCAAGCTATGTTGCCACCTTTTAGTTATCAAGCCTTATTCCGCGCTGAAGCCAATTACCCAAGCTATCCTGAAAAGTTCTTACGACTATTAACTGAGCTTACTTTCACTAACTGTCAATTTGCCGGACCTGTTCCTGCAGCAATGGAGAAAAAGGCGGGCAAATTTCGTTATCATTTAATTTTGCAGGCTAAATCAAGAAAAGATCTGCATATTGCTATTTTCCAGTTACTAGCTGCCATCCCGAATAATGAATGGCAAAGTAAAGTACGTTGGAGTTTAGACATTGATCCTATTGATTTAAATTGGTAATCAAATAATTAAACTGCAGCCTACTTTTACTGGATAGTTTTGCTTTCGCTATATCTACTTGTAATTAGAAATAACTTAAGTATAAAATAGCCTACATTCTTCCTGGTTCTTCTGTAGTTCATGTCAAATCAAGATTATATTTCTCGTACGCCGCAAAAAAAGAAAAAAAATAGCCCTTACAAAAAAAAATCGGCACAACCAGATCCAACTTCGACTCGAAAACTCAAGTTTTTAGGTCTGATAGCTATCATATTTATTTCCGTTTTTGTCTATAGTTTATGGTTTTTAAAAACAGATGAAACAACTAAAACGCCTATTCAAACGCAACATGAAGTTAAGCCTAAAAAAGAGAAAGACTTACCTGAGCCTCCTAAAGAAAAATGGACTTATGTTGAAAATTTAAAAACCAAAGAAATTGAAGTAGGACAGTATGAAGTTAAACAAAATGGTCCTTATAAAATGCAATGTGGTTCTTTTAAAACGGCAGCCCAAGCAGAATCACTAAGAGCTAAAATAGCTTTCTCTGGGTTAGAAAGTTCAATTCAAACTGCACAAGGCAAAAATAATATATGGCATAAAGTCGTTTTAGGTCCATATTCACGAAAACGCGCTGCAGAGCAAGATAAACACAAATTACGTAATAACAACATTAATCGTTGTCAGATTTGGTTATGGAAATAACCTATCCTTCAAAATAAATTGGATAGAATGACTATAAAATAAATTCTATCCTTGAAAACTCATTAATAACCCCAACTTTATTTACAACAAAAAATGTATTTATTGAGATTGGAGTTAACATGACTACTATTGTTTCAGTTAGACGTAATGGCAAAGTAGCCATTGGTGGTGACGGTCAAGTGTCACTAGGTAATACCGTTATGAAAGGTAATGCCAAAAAAGTTCGTCGTTTATATAACAACAAAGTATTGGCGGGGTTTGCCGGCGGTACTGCTGATGCTTTTACCCTCTTCGAGCGTTTTGAAAGTAAACTTGAACAACATCAAGGCCATTTAACCAAAGCTGCTGTTGAACTAGCCAAAGATTGGCGTAGTGATCGCGCCCTTAGAAAGCTTGAGGCTTTATTAGCTGTTGCTGATGAAACTGCCTCATTAATTATTACCGGTAATGGTGATGTTGTTCAACCCGAACATGACTTAATCGCTATTGGTAGTGGAGGTAATTTTGCCCAATCAGCCGCTATCGCACTATTAGAAAACACCGACTTAAGCGCCAAAGAAATTGTAGAGAAGTCCTTAACAATTGCTGGTGATATATGTGTTTTCACTAATCAATCTCAAACGATAGATGAATTGTAAGCCACAGGCTTAATAGTAGTTTCTCCATTATATTTTCAAAAAGATTATTGTTTTGATGAATCAAGACAAAACGAGGATTAAAATATGTCAGATATGACTCCCCGCGAAATTGTCCATGAATTAGATGCCCATATTGTCGGCCAAAGCGAAGCCAAACGTGCTGTTGCCATCGCTTTACGTAACCGCTGGCGTCGTATGCAACTAAACGAAGGGCTACGCAATGAAGTAACCCCAAAAAACATTTTAATGATAGGCCCTACCGGTGTAGGTAAAACTGAAATTGCACGTCGTTTAGCAAAACTGGCACATGCTCCTTTTATTAAAGTTGAAGCCACAAAATTCACAGAAGTGGGTTATGTAGGTAAAGAAGTTGAGACGATTATTCGTGACCTTGCCGATATGGCAATTAAAATGGTTAAAGAAGACGAAATGAATCGTGTGCAACATTTAGCTGAAGAAGCTGCTGAAGAGCGTATTTTAGATGTGTTATTACCTCCTGCTCGTGATGGATTTGGAAACGCTGAAAAAAATGATGTAGACGGTGAGAATAACAATACTCGTCAAGTATTCCGTAAAAAATTGCGTGAAGGTAAATTAGACGATAAAGAAATTGAACTTGATTTAGCTGCACCGCAAGTCGGCGTAGAAATTATGGCACCTCCAGGCATGGAAGACATGACTTCGCAATTGCAAAGCATGTTCCAAAGTATGTCGAATGATAAAACTAAAAAGCGCAAATTAAAAATTAAAGATGCTTTTAAGGCGTTGCAAGAAGAAGAAGCCGCTAAAATCGTTAATCAAGATGATATTAAGCAAAAAGCTATTTATGCGGTAGAGCAAAATGGGATTGTTTTTATTGATGAAATAGACAAAATTTGTAAGCGTGCTGATAGTAATAGTGGCGGTGATGTATCACGTGAAGGCGTACAGCGAGACTTATTACCTTTAGTTGAAGGCTCAACGGTTAGTACTAAGCATGGCATGATTAAAACTGATCATATTCTATTTATTGCTTCAGGTGCCTTCCAAATGGCTAAACCTTCAGATTTAATTCCTGAATTACAAGGTCGCCTACCTATTCGAGTAGAGCTAAAAGCGTTAACAACAGAAGATTTTGTTAGAATATTAACAGAACCTTTCGCCTCACTAACAGAGCAGTATATTGCGTTATTAGCAACAGAAGGCGTGGATATTGAGTTTAGTGATGACGGTATTCAAGCAATAGCGAATGCTGCTTGGCAAGTTAATGAAACTACCGAAAACATAGGAGCTCGTCGCTTGCATACTATGATGGAACGATTAACGGAAGAATTATCTTTTAATGCTAATGAACGTTCAGGCGAAAAAATTGTTATTGATAAAGCACATGTTGATAAAACGTTAAATGACGTAATACAAGATGAAGATTTAAGCCGTTTCATCCTATAAGAAACATATTTTAACGAGTTTACAACCACTTATGAATATTCAAAGTTTTTTGATAAATACAAATACAAAAAGTCTTACCATTGATTTTAACAATGGGCAGTCTGCTTGTTTACCTTTTGAATATTTACGTGTTTTTACCCCTTCAGCAAATAAACCGACCAAACAACAAAGCTTAGTTACTCATAAAAAGGATGTTGTGTTAACCGCAATTGAAAATTTAGGTAAACATGGCTTTAGGTTTATTTTTGATGATCAGCATAACGCTATATATTCAACTAAATATATAGCGTTATTAGTAACAGAACAGAATGATCGTTGGCAACACTATCTTACAAATTTAAAAGCCTCTGGGCACTCTCGTGAAGCAATGATCAATATCACTCAATTGTAAATTAAGCTATTCTTGTACCTCTAGTGCTATTGTCGTTTATATATAGTTTTGTCAACCTAGCTTTTCAATACTCACGACCATATAGATTTAACTTTACACGGAAAATCAATGATAAAAAAATCGTTTTATGCGTTTGTGGGTCTAAGTGCAGTCGTCGTTCTAGCTGTAATAATCAGTGAATCTTATGAACTCTATAGTAGTAAAGTCGTCACCTTAGACAGCAGAATTAAAGAAGTTTCGGGGATTGAATTCGACAAAGCAGGCAACTTATGGGCTATCAATGATGGCGGTAATTCAGCACAAATACACCAAGTACAAAGCGATGGAAAAATTAAAAAATCAGTTACTATTACTAATGGGCGAAATTTAGACTGGGAAGACATGACCCAGGATGATTTTGGCCACTTTTTTATTGGTGACTTTGGTAATAATGACAATATGCGTAAGTGGCTTACCATTTATAAAATTGAGAATCCTATTGATATTAAAGGAACCGAAACTGAAGCGGAAATAATTAAATTCACCTTTCCAGAGCATCGAAACTTTCCACCTAAAGCGTCAGAAAAAAACTTTGATTTAGAGGCGTTTGTTTTTTACAAAAGACACTTATATTTATTTTCAAAAAATAGAACAAAGCCATTTGATGGCGATACTAATTTATATAAAATTGGTGATCACGCAGATAATTATCAGGCCAGTTTTATTAGTAACTTTAATACTTGTACCACACATCAAAAGCTCTGCTGGATAACGTCGGCAGCTCTAAGTCCAGATAGAAGTAAATTAGTACTATTAGACTCAGAACGACTATGGTTATTTGAAAATTGGCAAGGTGATGATTTTTTCTCAGGTGATGCTTATAAAATTGATTTGGGTATCGTCACACAAAAAGAAGCAGTGACCTTTTCTGACGAAAACACCATTATTTTTACCGATGAAGAATTCTATGGCGTTGGCAGAAATTCTTATATGATTAAGCTTGATCAAGTCACGAAAGAGCGTATACAAACTAAAGCTCCCTCTAAACAATAAATCATATAATTAATAAGTTACGCGTTAACGACAACCTCAATTCACTAAGCCAGCTAAACCTCATAATAAGCATAAACTAAGTTTTTGTGCTTGTATTCTGCTTAGTTAAATAGCTAACAAATGTTTCTTCCGGCAATGGTTTATCAATAAGGTATCCTTGAACTGCATCACAGCCCATATTACGTAATACATTTAGTTGTTCTCTATTTTCAACACCTTCGGCAAGTACACGCTTCCCTAAACCATGAGAGAGTTTTATCATCGATTTAACAATAGTTAAATCAGAGTCATTGGTTGCAACTTCAGTGATAAAACTACGATCTATTTTAATTTTATCGATAGGTAATTGGCGTAAATAGGCCAAAGATGAATAGCCTGTACCAAAATCATCAATTGATACTTTGATACCCATACTTTGTAATGACGTAATAGTGGTCATAGCCGTATCGATATCAGTCATTACCACATTTTCAGTGATTTCTAGCTCTAAATATCTAGGAGATAAATTATTATCACGTAATAAAGTTTGAATATTACTAACAAATTGAGGGTCTTGAAATTCAACAGCGGTAATATTAACGGCAATAGTTACCCTGCGTTTATATTTTTCATACCATCGAGCATTCGTACTACAGGCTTTACTTAAAACATAATTATCAAACTGACTATTCATAAACAAAGTATCTATATCATCTAAAAACTCGTCTGGTAACAATAAACCTTTGGTTGGGTGCTGCCAACGTACCAAAGCTTCAACGCCTTCTAAGCGATTCGTTAACAAGTTTAGTTGCGGTTGATAATATAAAACGAATTCATCGTTAAGAATGGCATTTTTAAGCTCTTTCTCTTTTAATAATAAACGTCGTCCACCTGCTTGCATACCTGATTCAAAATTGATGGTAGATATATTATTCGTTTCTGCATGATGCAAAGCTAGGTTTGCATTTTGCAATAATTCTTCAGCATTATCACCATATTCGGGAAAAGAGGTATATCCAATACTCGCTTGAATATGTGCTTCTTGATCATGATATTGATAAGGGCGACCAATAATTTGATGGAGATGCTCTGGCACTCGAGCAACTGACGGCTCATTATAATACTCAATAACAAACATAAAAGAATCACCACTTAACCGCCCTACCGCCTTAGGCCGTAGCAGACTATTATTTAGCCTACTTGCGACTTCTTTAAGAATACAGTCACCTACTTTTAACCCATAAGTATCATTAATAAATTTAAACTGCTTTATATCAATTAGAAATACAGCAAGCTTACATGATTGTTGTTTAGCAGTAGTAATTGCCTCTGTTAGCTGATTCATTACTGCAATGCGATTTAACGCGCCCGTTAAGAAGTCATGCTTTCCTAAATACTGCTCACGAAGAATAGACTGTTTCGAGATATTACGCTCATCCCCTTGTATCCAAATAAGTAAAATAAATCCTAAAATACTGTGAGCACCAATATCAAAATAAGTTAATAGTAACGTTAATTGGTTTAGCCACTCAGCTGTTAAAGTCATCACTGTCATGGTTACATAAGCGAGATAACGAATGGCAGAAATAAGGAAAAAGGCAAATAAAAGTTTACTAGAAAAGTGTGGTTTGCGATCAATAAAGAGATATAAACTTGCGCTTAAGAAACTAATAATGAAAATAAAACTTTGTACCTGTGCTTTAACCTCAAAGTACATAGCTGCGTTATCTTCGCTAAATAAATAAGCAATTGATGCCGTTAAGCTAACAAAAAAAGTGAGTAACACGGCTAGACTCACAAAGGTTTTTGTGAGCTTTCTTTTTGTGCGATAAAGGCCAAGTAATAAAAAAGCTAGAAAGAGATATAAGGCTGTTTGTTGAACTTGCTCATAAAAAAGCAATAAGCTGTTATTTTTTATATAGATGTCGGTAATAGGAAGTGCTGCACTAATAACATAATAGCCACTTAATGCCACTAAACTAAACAACCAACATTTGACATACTCACGTTTAAAAGAGCGAAAATACACTAAAAATACTAATGACAAAATAGCAAACACAATGGCTTGCATAGCAAATAAAAATGTAAATGAGTCCGTACTTACAAGCATTAATATATCAATTATTAGTGAGAATGAATCATCTATTAAAGAGAGTTTTAGTCCAAAATACAAGTAGCTATTTTATTTTCACTTCAGCAGGTTATACTAACAGCTATTATCTCTAAAACTTAAGGCTATTGTTATGGAATGTGATACCTCGCAACTGTGTGATATCTACGCTGACTTAATTGACGTTATCGATCCTATTTTTAGCAACTATGGTGGCCGACATTCTTTTGGGGGCAAAGTAGTCACCATAAAGTGCTTCGAAGGTGTTGGGCTCATAAAAAAAACAGTAATGACGGAAGGAGCAAACAAGGTACTCGTCATTGACGGTGGTGGTTCAACTAGGCGCGCTTTAATTGACTTAGATATCGCAGAAACTGCTGCAAACAATGGCTGGGAAGGTATTGTTTGTTATGGAAGTGTTCGTGATGTTGACGCGATTGAAGAAATAGATATCGGTATTCAAGGATTAGTTTCAATTCCTGTTGGCGCTAACGATAATGAATTTGGTGAAATTGATATTGCGATTAACTTTGGTGGCGTAACCATATTACCTGATGATCATATTTATGCTGATAACACCGGTATTATATTGTCTCCAGAGCCATTAGATATTGAATAAAGTCAAATTGAGTTACTTGGAAAAAAGCAAAAAAGGTTATTCTGGTGTTTTCGCTCAAGGGTGATTTTGCTTGAAGGTGCTTAACTGTAGTAGCCAGTGATTTCAACCGTATTTCTTTGTCATTGAGAGTTATTCTCTATTAATAAATACCGCCTTGTACTAAATTTTGTTTCATATAAAGCTACTAGGGTTTTTCTTACCCTAGCGACTTAAATTCACTCGCTACCCTTTAAATGAAAAAATTTAAGTGAAAAAATGGTTAATACCAATTTCATTAATTAAGTGAACAATTTTATACGTAGAAAAAATTGCCAAATACAAGGCATTTATTGCAATAACTAGTTGTTCTAATTATTAAATAAATAACGATGTAGTTGGTGATTTTAGCAAGTAACAATTATCACATAGTTAGTGAGATTGGTATTAGTAACTAAACTCAATAGTACTGCTAA
>NZ_JAHKQD010000039.1:164370-165995 GCF_018860915.1 Colwellia sp. C2M11 | reverse complement strand
CAACAAGAATTAACCCGTATCTCTGAAACCACTAAGTTTGGTGCTACAGCATTACTTGATGGTACTTTTGGTACAAAACAATTCCAAGTAGGTTCAAATGCGAATGAAACCATTAATGTTTCGTTAGGTAATATGGCTGCAGACTCTATAGGAGCTTATGGCGTTGCAGGTTCTGGTACCGTTTTGGGTGTAGCTGCGGAAGCTACAATTTTAGATACTCAGCTTGGTGATGTAACTAATGATACAATAAGTATGAATGGTACTGAAGTCACAGTAGCTGCTGATATAGGCGCTGCCGATATTGCAGATGCAATTAATGCTAAAGCAACGGGTGTAACAGCAACGGCTAAATTAGATGTTACAATTAGTGCATTATCTTCCGGTGATGATGGCACTATAAATATGATGAAAGGTGGTATTGCTGTAGATGATTACGACTTAGCTGATTACGGTGGTGATATTGAGCGCTTAGCAGAAGATTTACAGGCTGACGGCTATGATGCTATTGTTGATGGCACGACACTCACTTTAAAAGCTGAAGATGTTGATGGTATTGAAGTTGCAGGGTCTACTACTACAACTTCAACCTTATCATTAAATAATAATCTAAATACTGGTGCATTGTTAGCAAGTGCTAATGCTAATATGTCAGTTTCATCTTCTATAAGTTTATCTTCTCCTGATAAAATTGGTATTTCAGGTACAACCGTTAATGAAATATTAGGTAAAGGCGCGGGTGGTGTAGCACTTGCGGCAACAGGTGGCACAGGTGCCTTAACATCTGTCGAAGATATCGATATATCGGGTACAACAAGTGTTGGTGCCCAATCTGCGATAGAAACCATTGATGCAGCGTTAGCACAAATTGATAGTCAACGTGCTGATTTAGGTGCGGTTCAAAACCGTTTTAGCCACACTATTAGTAACTTGTCTAATGTAGCAGAAAATGTATCAGCGTCACGAAGCCGTATTGAGGATACTGATTTTGCTTCAGAAACAGCAACAATGACGAAAAACCAAATATTGCAACAAGCGGGTACTACTATATTGGCTCAGTCTAACCAATTACCACAAGCAGCATTAAGTCTTCTTGGTTAATAATACATAATAACTCTTTTGTTTATAAGAGCTAAACTGTGAAGGTTTAGCTCTTTTTTATTATTTTCTAAGGATCTTCTCTCGTCATTCCCAAGGCGTGTTAATACGAATTCCCTATTGCTAAGCAGCATAACGTTTGAGGTGTGGAAGCAAATTCAGAATCACGAATATATTGTCATTTATAAGTGGTTTAATATGGGGTCTACCAACACAAAGTAATGCTATAAAACCTATCTAAATAAAAGTATAAAAACAATAAAAAGTATTTTAATTTAGTTATTTAACAGCCTGTTACTTTTTATTTTGTTTTTTTTAAAAAAATATTCAAGTTAATTTTAGTGCTGCCGTTAACATATTTAGTACAGAGCTGCTTTGGTTAATTTGTTTGTAACTTTCTTATGGGTTAATTAACAGCTTCTGGTTAATACAACTAACTAAATCATTACATTATGTAATCAGGAGTTCATCATGGCTTTATCAGTAATTACGAATAGCTCGTCAATTAACGCACAACGTAACTTAAGTAA
>NZ_JAHKQD010000039.1:163796-163952 GCF_018860915.1 Colwellia sp. C2M11 | reverse complement strand
TCAATGGCGCAAACAGCTGAAGGTGCAATGCAAGAATCGTCAGCTATTTTACAACGTATGCGTGATTTAGCCTTACAATCAGCTAACGGCTCAAATGGTGCAGATGACCGTGCCGCGCTTCAAAAAGAAGTAGGTGCACTGCAACATGAATCAACC
>NZ_JAHKQD010000039.1:0-163774 GCF_018860915.1 Colwellia sp. C2M11 | reverse complement strand
GCACAACGTAACTTAAGTAAATCAAGTGAAGGTTTGGCTACATCAATGCAACGTTTATCTTCAGGTATGCGTATTAATAGCGCAAAAGATGATGCTGCGGGTATGCAAATTGCTAACCGTTTAACTTCTCAGGTTAATGGTTTAGGTGTAGCGCAACGTAATGCTAATGACGGTATTTCAATGGCGCAAACAGCTGAAGGTGCAATGCAAGAATCGTCAGCTATTTTACAACGTATGCGTGATTTAGCCTTACAATCAGCTAACGGCTCAAATGGTGCAGATGACCGTGCCGCGCTTCAAAAAGAAGTAGGTGCACTGCAACAAGAATTAACCCGTATTTCTGAAACCACTAAGTTTGGTGCTACAGCATTACTTGATGGTACTTTTGGTACAAAACAATTCCAAGTAGGCTCTAACGCCAATGAAACCATTAATGTTTCGTTAGGTAATATGGCAGCAGACTCTATAGGGGCTTATGAAGTCACAGGGGGAGGTACAGCAGCAGCAGCAGCGACAAATCTTGGTGATGCAGAAGATGCAACTCTTGCTAGTAACCACGGCACTACCACAGATAATTGGAGTTTAAATGGTAAAGCAGTAGCTATTGCTGCTGGTGATGGTGCTGCTGATATTGCAGATACTATCAACGCAGCTGCGACAGGAGTTACCGCTACTGCCTCTCTAGAGGCAACATTAGACAATTTAGACTCAGCTTCTGGTGGTGATTTAAAAATTGGTGGGGATACCTATGACTTAGCGACTTATGGTGGCGATGCAGCACGATTAGCTGAAGATATGGTTGCAGATGGTTATGATGTTGTTGAGAGTGGTGGTAGTTTAACGATTAAAGCGACTGGCGTTAACGGTATTGAGCTTGAAGCTTATGCTACAGGAACTGCAACATTAAGCGGTGGTACTGCAGCGGGTGTTCAGTCGGTGTCTTCTGAACTACATTTATCTTCACCTGATAAAATTGGTGTGTCGGGTGCTTCTGTTAATGAAATATTAGGTGGTAGTATGGCTGCAACAGGTGGTACAGCTGCCTTAACGTCAGTTGAAGATGTTGATATATCTGGTACAACAAGTGTTGGTGCACAATCTGCAATACAAACTATTGATGCAGCGTTAGCACAAATTGATAGTCAACGTGCTGATTTAGGTGCGGTTCAAAACCGTTTTAGCCACACTATCAGTAACTTGTCTAATGTAGCAGAAAATGTATCAGCGTCACGAAGCCGTATTGAAGATACTGATTTTGCTTCAGAAACAGCAACAATGACGAAAAACCAAATATTGCAACAAGCAGGTACTACTATATTGGCTCAGTCTAACCAATTACCACAAGCTGCATTAAGCCTTCTTGGTTAATAAATGGAAGATTTTGATTATACTTAAATGACGAAAGGGAATGGGTCTCAGCTCTTTCCTTTTCGTTTTGATAAACTGATCACGATAATTTATACTGATTCTTACGGTAAGTTGTTCATTGTAAAAGTACGTGGTGATTTAAAAGGAGTATGCTATGAATGTCCAAAATGGTAATGACCTGGGGTTAACAGGTTTAGCGTCAGAATATAAACGTACTAGTGATACAATTACCCAAAAGAATGCAATAGACCAAAGTACTGGTGAAACTATTACTGAAGATAAGCAAGTAAATAATACACAAAAATTATCAGAAAATATTGTTGATCATGAGCCCCTAAATGTTGAACAGTTAGATAAGGTGGCTCAACAATTGCAAGATTTTATAGGTGATTTAAATCGAAATATAAAATTTGTGGTTGATGAAGATTCTGGCCGAGATGTTATTAAAGTTATCGATAAGACTTCAGGGGATTTAATTAAACAATATCCTTCTGAAGAAGTCTTAACCTTAGTCTCAAAACTGTCAGAGATGGTTGGTGGTTTTGTTGATGCAAAAGTTTAATTAATTTTTAGTTAAATTTTACGTGCAGTATATTCTCAATTTTATAGGTTAAAGGAGAAATTTTCATGACAGGTATTTCATTTACCGGGATAGGATCTGGCCTTGAAGTCTCTACTATCGTAGATGCAATGGTTAGTGCTGAAAGTGTGCCTTATGAGTCGAGAATGGCTACGCTGCAAGGTGCATATACTACCGATATATCTGCAGTGGGGGCGCTAAAGTCAGCTTTAGAAGATGTGACCGCATCTTTTGGAGCTCTTGGTGATGAAGATGAATACCAACAGCGTACTATTTCAGGGCGAGATGATTTTGTTAGTTTATCATCAGATAAAGAAGCTGAAGTAGGGAATTATTCTGTAGAAGTTTTAGCTTTAGCTACCCAACATAAATTGTTGTCTTCTGCTATTGATGGCGATGAGGCGGTAGGAGAGGGAACCCTTTCATTTGCGTCAGGTGATAATACTTTTGATATCGTTGTTTCTGATACGGATACGTTGAGTGATATTCGTGACGCGATTAATGATAGCAGTAGTAATTCATCTGTTAGCGCAACTATTATTACTGACTCGTCAGGTCAGCACCTTGTGTTAAATAGTAAAAAAACAGGCCTAGATAATGCCATTACGGTCAATGCTACTGAACAAAGCAATAAATTAACCTCAGTCGCTGGGTTTACTTCAACTGATACTGTCGGCTCTGGTACATTATCTTTTGCTTCAGGTAGTAATAATTTTGATATTGCTGTTGGTGCTACCGACACGTTGTCAGATATTGTAACAGCTATTAATGATAGTGAAGATAATACCTCAGTTGTTGCTAGGATTGTTACCGATGGTACTGGCCAACATTTAGTGTTTAATTCTATTGAGCCTGGAACTGCTAACGCGGTTACTGTTACTGCTGCTGATAGTGATGGTAGTAATGGTGATTTAAATGGTATTTCTCAGTTTGCATCTGTAAATATGGATGTGCCAAGTGTCAGTAATAGCGATATGACAGGTTTATCTCGATTATCTTCAGATACTACAAACAAATTAACCTCAGTGAATGGTTTTGATTCAAACGATACCGTAGGATCTGGTACATTATCATTTAGCTCTGACGGCAATAGATTTGATGTAAATATTAGCGCAACAGACAAATTAGATGACATTGTTGATGCGATTAATAACAATGGTGACAATACCTCTATTAAAGCGAGTATTGTCATTGATGATGCTGGTGATGAACACTTGATGTTTAGTAGTCGACAGTCAGGTGATGTTCACGCTATTACGGTAACCGCACTAGATGATGATGGTGACGATAATGACATGTCAGGTATATCGCAGTTTAGCTCTGTTAATCAAACTGCGACCGCAAATATTGGACATATGTCAGAGGTTGATGCAGCCGCAGATGCATCAATTATAATTGATGGTACTATTGCTGTTACTAATAGTGAGAATACTTTTAAAGATGTTATTGATGGTGTGACTATTACTGCGAATAAAGTACATGATGTTGGTGATGATATTAGTAGAATAACAATTACCGAAGATAATGATAATGTAGCTGCAGGCATTAACACTTTTGTTGAAAGTTTCAATGCTTTAGTTGCTTTAAGTGATCAATTAGGAAGTTCAAGTGAAAGCGGCGGTGGTGCTTTATCAGGTGACTCTTTACTTCGTGGGGTTATGACTAAAATTCGTAGCCAATTCAATCAAGCATTTGATTCAGGTAATGACACTACGTTAACGTTATCACAATTAGGTATTCGTACCGAACGTGATGGAACACTAAGTTTTGAGCAAGATACGCTTGATGATTTAATTGAAGAGTCTCCTGATAGGGTACAAACATTTTTTTTAGGAGCTGAAGGCGATAATGGCTTTGTTAATAATATGGATGAGTTTCTTGGCTTTTATACTGACAGTGACGGTATAATACAACAACGAATGGATGGAAAAACAGCTCAATTAGATAAGTTAGACACTGAATATGAGGCTTTTCAGTTAAAAATGGAGTCATTAGAAGCAAGATTGTTATCGCAATATAATGCGATGGACCTTATTGTCGCACAGCTGAGCTCAACTGGATCATATTTACTAGCCCAATTAGAGAATATGCCTGGAGTCGTTAAATCTAGCAGCTAGCCTATAGTTAATAAAGCTATGAGTTAATCAGTACTATTATTCTGAGAAACACTACTAGACACTTTACTTTTAAAGTGTTTATTGGTGTTTTTTTTTCAGTGTGATTTAGTTGATTATAATTAATATTTATTATAAAGATCTCTTACTTTACTGCTTTTTTTTAGTTTTGTTACTTGTGTTGCTAATGCTTGCTTATTCTTTTGTGATAACGAGGTTAATTTTTGATCTAAGGTGATCATCTCATTAATCATTGTTAGTTCGACGCTAAGTTGCTTTTGTGTGTAGTTTTCAAATAACTGGCTAATAAGTGCTTGACGTTTAGCGAGCAAATTAAGTAATTGTTCGCTGTTTAGTTGATATTGAACTTCATTAATTGATAGATTATCAGTTAATATATTTTCATCATTTGACGTAATTGTATTCTTTACTTGAATTTCAAGCTGCAACAGTGCTTGTCGCGATATTTCTACAATGTTTTCAAGGCGAGTTTTTAGTTTATTTGGCATTAAAAACTGACCTTGCCTTGTTCTTCTGGAGGTATTGAGTCCCAACCTGATTTTATTGGAATAATAATAAGTGCTATTTCATTTAATAATTCAATATCATTATTTGTGCTCGCTTCAAATAATTTTTCAGAGCTAAATGTATATAAAGCAGATAAATTTTCTGAAATATCACCACCTTGACTATGGTCAAGAGACCCCTCTAAAACACCTAGAATAGCAATAGCATTTGATATTTGAGCACCTTTTTTGGCATAGTCTTTTTGAGCGATAGCACCTTTAGCAGTTGCAATATTGTCCAATAATTTTTGAAACAACATAGCAACTAATTGATAGGGTGTTGCTTCTCCTGCATTACTTACCGTTGTTTGCTGGTATTTTTTTAGTGAAACATGGGCCATTACTTACTCCAAAGATAATAACACTGACTAGGTGTTAAATAATAAATGTACATTTTGTAAGTCAACCGATATATTTTTACATGTTGCATACATTTTATACATATTCTACATTAGTTACTTTCTATAGCGTTGTTATTTACAACAACTGAAAGTCCCTCGTGTTGTGCTTTTTTAAATGCTTCTATTAATATAGCATGGTTTATACCTTCAATATTTTCAATAAGGCCATTATCGGTAATTTCAATGTTATCCCAGCCTCTATCGACAAGATATTTTTCTATATCGGCTAATTGAGAATTTAAATCATCTTTCTTTACAAATATATTAAAGCCATATCGACTGCCTTGAACATGCTCGTTATTTGTTAACATATACTCAGCACTACCATTTAAAATTAGCATTTTACTTTCCATTAAGTTAATAGGTTTATCATCACTATTCATATATTGTGCCAGTATTTTTTGACAGTTAATGATAAGCCTAAAAATTTTTAATAAGTAGCAGTTAAGTTAATACTTATTATCGGCTGAATGTATATTTTCTAAATACATTTATTTATTTAATCGATTAACTAAGTGACAAAATAATGACTTCTAGTGTCAATTTTTTGTTGCCTATTTAATACTAGTTGATAGAATCATGAATAGTATAATTCTAATCGGTATAATTAACAGTTGCTTATGAACTCAATACATCATACTCAAGGTCACAAAAAAATCCTTATTATTGATAATGATGTGGGTAGATCTCATCAAATGGCAACAGTATTGTCCTTTATTGGTGAACATTTTATACAATGTCCTCCAAATATCATAGAAGAGTGTCTTAAAGAAAGTGAGTATATATTAACGATAATTCTTTCTGGGGATGTGTCATCTGAAACCATAAAGTTAGTTGAAAATAACCCTAAGATACCTTTTCTGTTACACGATGTTGTCGATGCTAATATTTTAGATGGTTATTTTAATGTTATTGCGAGCTTAACTATGCCGTTAAACTACGCCCAATTAACTGAACTTATCCATCATTGTCATCAATACCACAATAAATTACCCCGAACAGGGCCTAAGCTTAATTCGAGTGCTTTATTTCGCTCCTTGGTGGGTACAAGTAAGTTAATGAATGATGTTCGCTTTTTAATTGAACAAGTGGCAAGAAATCCTGCAAGCGTGTTGGTACTTGGTGAATCAGGAACAGGGAAAGAGGTGGTTGCACGTAATATTCATGATTTGTCTGAACGTGCAAATGGCGCTTTTGTCCCTGTTAATTGTGGTGCTATTCCTGCTGAATTATTAGAAAGTGAGTTGTTTGGGCATGAAAAAGGAGCTTTTACTGGCGCAATTTCAACACGAAAAGGTCGTTTTGAATTGGCTGAAGGCGGTACTTTATTTTTAGATGAAATCGGCGATATGCCACAACCAATGCAAGTGAAGTTATTGCGTGTTTTACAAGAGCGTACTTTTGAACGTGTTGGTGGTAGTAAAAGTTTAAGAGCAGATGTGCGTATTATTGCAGCAACCCATCAAAATTTAGAAGATATGATTAAAACTGGTGACTTTCGCGAAGATTTATTTTATCGCTTAAATGTTTTTCCTATTGAAACACCAGCATTACGAGAACGAAAAGAAGATATTCCTCTATTATTAAAAGAGTTACTTGCTCGCTTTGAACAAGAGCAAAAAAGAACAGTTCGTTTTACTGATAAAGCTATTGAGTCATTAATGGAACATTCTTGGGGAGGGAATGTTCGTGAATTGTCTAACCTAATTGAACGTATGCTAATTATGTATGGTGATCAAATTGTCGACGTAGCTGAATTACCGCAAAAATATCAACATATTGATGCCGAAGTATATACACCTGAGTATCCAGAAGAACTACGAGAAAGAGAGGCTATTAATGAGTTATTTGCTGGCTTCGATTACGAGGATGATAACGATGACGATATCACCGATAAAGATGGTATTGATGGCCTTAATCAAAGTGAAAGTCAGACGTTAGTAGCCGAAAATCATAACGCTATTTCAAATGCGAGTGTCTTGCCAAACGAAGGAGTCAATCTGAAAGAATACCTCGCTGAGTTAGAAGTATCACTCATTTCTCAGTCCTTAGTTAAACATCAATATGTTGTAGCACGTGCCGCAGAAACCTTAGGCATGCGCAGAACAACTTTGGTTGAGAAAATGCGTAAATATAATTTACATAAACCGGGCTAACTATACTGCTAATGCAAACTGTTATAGATGAAATTTGGCCCCTTCATGTGTTTTTAAATAACAGTTTAAACTCGGAATAACCTTACGAGTCAAGCTAATGCCAATCATTTGACAGTGTGGTTTTAGTAAAAATAACACTTTAAGGTGTTGATAAATAACAATAAAAACTGTGGCACGTATAATGCTTTAGTCAACGTGATATAAATTTATTTTGGACGTTGATTTTATGGCACTTGCACAGCATTTTATTGCTAATAATGGTTTTAACTCTGTAAAAATCCCACTGCCAACGAATGCATTGGCAGACTCAACTTTATTAGAAAAAGAGGCTTTTCCTGGCGAATTAGCGTCATTACGAGCGCAATTGTCTCAAAATAAGTCTACTCCAAATGAAGTTAGCCCACAAAAAAAAACACACCCTGGCCTAAACTTTCTGCAACAAAAAAATCGACATTCAAATTACACTGAAATGGCTGATCAGTTGATTGAAATGATGCCGACCGGTTTGGTTATGCTAGACGGTAATGGTGTGGTTGTAAAAATTAATAAAGTGGCTAGAGCTTTACTTGATGAACCTATTTTAGGACAACCTTGGTTTAGTGTGATTGCTCGTTCGTTTAAACCTCGTGCCGATGATTGGCATGAAGTATCTCTTAAAGATGGTCGTCGTGTTAAATTAGAGATAGCGAGTTTAGGTGAACAACCAGGACAGTTAATCATGATAACTGATTTAACTGAGACCCGCTTATTACAAGATAAAGTCGGTCAAATGCAACGACTGTCATCATTGGGGCGAATGGTCTCAACTTTAGCTCATCAAATTAGAACACCACTTTCTGCAGCTATGTTATATAGCGCTAATTTATTGAATAAAAGTATTTCTGATGAGTCTCGTGTTAGTTTCCAAGAGAAGTTAAGTTCACGGTTGCATGATTTAGAGCAGCAAGTTAATGACATGCTGTTATTTTCTAAAAGTGGTAATGAGCAAGTTGTTAAATCGTTGTCAGTTAATGAGCTGATTAATGATGCAACCCAATCAATGGATGCATTAATTATTAAAGCGAACGCGAAACTTAATATTCACTTACCTGATAATGATCATTTTATTTTAGCGAATAAAAATGCGTTAACTGGTGCCATTCAGAATCTAATTCATAATTCATTACAAGCAACAGATGCAAACAAAGTTAAACAACCTGTGATTAACATTCAAATTTATAGTCAGCATAATACTGTTTATATTAGTGTTAAAGATAATGGCGCAGGTATTAATACTAAACATATCGATAAAATATTTGAACCATTTTATACCTCTAGCCATAAGGGAACAGGGCTTGGGTTAGCGGTAGTGAAATCAGTTATGGAAGCACATCAAGGTAAAGTTAATTATTTAAGTAAGCCGGGAGAAGGCGCACATTTTTGTCTTAAATTACCGTTACTAAATAAGGCTAGTGAAACACAATATGAATCAGTACAAAACATAAACCAACAGGAGAAGTCTCATGAGTCATCATAAAATATTGGTTGTTGAAGATGATGCTGGTTTACGAGAAGCATTGATTGATACTATCACATTAGCTAATTATCAATGCATTGAAGCCGATTCAGCCGAAAGTGCGTTGCTTTTATTGAAAAACTATAGTGTTGATATTGTCATTAGTGATGTGCAAATGGGTGGTATGTCAGGACTTTCTTTATTAAAAAATATTAAAAAAAATCATCCTAATTTACCGGTATTATTGATGACAGCCTATGGCACTATTGATGATGCTGTTGAAGCAATGAAACATGGTGCTTGTAATTATATTGCTAAACCTTTCTCGCCAGAAGTATTGTTAAATATGGTAAGCCAATATATACCATTATCAGAGATTGATAAAAATACGCCGATTGTTGCGGATAAAAGCAGTGTTGAGTTATTAAGTTTAGCACGTAAAGTTGCCACAACGGAGGCATCGGTTATGGTGCTTGGTCCTAGTGGCTCAGGTAAAGAAGTGTTAGCGCAGTATGTGCATAATAATTCACCTAGATCTCAACAACCTTTTATTGCAATTAACTGTGCTGCAATTCCTGAAAATATGCTAGAAGCCACTTTATTTGGCTATGAAAAAGGCGCTTTTACCGGAGCAATTCAAGCGTGCCCTGGAAAATTTGAACAGGCACAAGGAGGGACAATCTTACTTGATGAAATCACCGAGATGGATTTAGGCTTACAAGCTAAAATTTTACGTGTATTGCAAGAGCGTGAAGTAGAGCGTTTAGGTGGTAGAAAAACAATAAAATTGGACGTGCGTGTTATAGCAACAAGTAATCGTAATCTTAAGGAATCTGTCAAACAGGGTGATTTTAGAGAAGATTTATATTATCGTTTAAATGTTTTCCCGTTAACTTGGCTGCCTTTAGCACAACGTCCAGATGATATTATACCGTTGGCTCAGCATATGGTGGCGAGTTACTGTCAAAAAACTGGCGAACAAGTTGCTGAATTTACAGCGGCAGCCCGAAGTAAATTAAATGCCTATAGTTGGCCGGGTAATGTACGTGAACTGGATAACGTTATTCAAAGAGCTTTAATTTTACAAAGCAATCAAGTGATTGATGCAAATAACTTAATGATTGAAAACTTTGAAACATCAAGTGTTAATGAAGTTGATAATATTATTGCACCTGAAGATAAATTAGGTAGCGAATTAAAGCTGCAAGAAAATCAAATTATTCTTGATACCTTACAAGCTTGTCACGGTAGTAGAAAAGAAGTTGCTGAACGTTTAGGTATTAGCCCGCGAACCCTGCGTTATAAAATTGCCAAAATGCGCGATTCAGGTATTAAAATTCCTGCATAAATTATGTTTTCTATTTTCAATGTCAGCTGTTCATTTAGGCAGCTGACGTTATTTTGTCTTAAACACCCCTCATTCTTAATTATTCTATATTTTTAACCTATTGTTTTAATTTGGTTTATAATTATCTTGTCTGTGTATTCTATATTTGCAATCTATTGGCACTATGCTTGCAGAATTACTAGTTATATATAATTTTTATTGCGTTATAGCAAAAAATTGACACAAGTGAGACTACTATGGACATCAGTACTAATTCTTTATTCGCACAAATGCAAAGTATGTCATTACAAGCGTCTGGTAATAGGATTCCAGCCGTTGGTGGTGATATGGAAGATCTGCCAGGTGTTAATTCAGCAGGGAAAATTAACTCATCAAGTAATGATTTTGGTAATTTACTCACTGATGCATTAAAAACAGTTCATGAATTACAGCAAGATACCGGTGCTAAAAAAATGGCTTTTGAAATGGGAGATCGCAGTGTTTCGCTAGGTGATGTCATGATTGCATCGTCAAAATCTGGTATTGCTTTAGATGCTACAGTTCAAGTACGTAATAAATTTGTTGAAGCATATAAAGAAATTATGAGCATGCCAGTGTAATTTAAGCGGATCAAATAACCAATAGCGGCGTTGCTTTCAATCGCAATAGGCCAGCTATTACTCATTCAAGCGCCTTGCTCTTGATGATTTACTCTCACTTAAATGTGAGTATGAAAAATAAATAGCAGTAGTAAGCGGAGAAGTAAAGTGGCAGATACAAATTCAATGGTAGCAACAGATAATAATAGTTCCATGATTGCCAATGATTATGGTGATGATAACGCTATTGAAGAAAAAAAATCAGGCTTTGCCGCTGCTTTAGGTAATGCTGATACCTTACGTCAAATCACCTTAGTTGTCGCGCTATCAATCTGTTTAGCTATTTCTGTTTTTGTCATTATCCTCGCGAACGAACCTGAATACCGCTTTTTAGCGAAGCAACCTACAGAGCAACTTATTAAAACAATGGATTTTCTTGATGCCAATAAAGTTGATTATCGTCAAGAAAATAACACTCTCTCAGTACCAACCGATGAATATCAAACCATAAAGTTATTATTAGCCCGCGAAGGTTTATCAGCTGAAGCGACAGAAGGCGAAGATATGGTAATGCAAGATATGGGCTTTGGTGTTAGTCAACGTTTAGAACAAGAACGTTTAAAGTATGGTAGAGAACAACGCATCGCTAATACTATTGAAGAATTACAAAGTGTTTCACGCGCGAAAGTATTACTTGCTATTCCAAAAGAGAATATTTTTGCTCGCCGCGAGAAAAATCCTTCAGCGACAATAGTACTGACTTTACAGCGAGGACGTTTACTTTCGGCTGAAGAAGTTGATGCTGTTGTTGATATTGTTGCCTCATCAGTTCAAGGAATGAGTCCTAATCGTGTAACGGTAACAGATCAAAATGGTCGTTTATTAAATTCAGGCAGCCAAAATTCAGTGTCTGCTCGTTCGCGTAATGAATTAGATATTGAACAAAAGCGCGAACAAGAATATATGGATAAAATTTCTAATATACTCATTCCTATCGTTGGCCTAGGTAATTACACTGCGCAAGTGGATGTAACCATGGATTTTACCAATGTAGAAGAAACCGCTCGTCGTTATAACTCTGATTTACCTGCGCTGCGCAGCGAAATGAAAGTTGAAGATAGCACTATTGGTGGTTTATTAGGTGGTATTCCTGGTGCTTTAACTAACCAACCACCACTTGAATCAAGCATTCCAGAAGATGCAGAAGGTCAACAGGTGAAGTCAACACCAACCAGAAAGCATAGTGAATCAACTAAAAATTATGAACTTGATGAGGCGATCAGTCACACCAAACAGCAAACAGGGGTTGTTCGCAGAGTGAGTGTGTCAGTCGCACTTGATTATGTTGATGGCGTCGCACCTGCAGTTGACCCTGAAGCTGAAGAAACAGCCGTTGCAGCGGTTGCTAAAATACCAAGAAGTGTTGCTGAAATAGCTTCTATTCGACGTTTATTACAAGGAAGTATTGGTTTTGATTTACAAAGAGGGGATGTTTTAGAAGTTATTACTATTCCTTTTAATCGTATTGATCTTGGTGAAGCAGATGTGTTGCCAATGTGGGAACAGTTATGGTTTTTGAAATTATCAAAACTTCTGATGGCGGCTGTAGTAATTATAGTGCTAATTATGGCTGTTGTTCGTCCGATGTTGAAACGTTTAATTTACCCAGATAGTTCACCAGATGATTATGGCGATAAATCCCTTGATAGTCATATAGATCTTGGTGATGAAACCATGGATATGCTAACGTCAGACTTCGATGCAGGTAATGTTGGTTTTGCTCCTGATGGTAGCTTACAATTACCAGACCTTCATCGTGATGAAGATATATTAAAAGCGGTTCGAGCATTAGTTGCTAATGAACCTGAATTGTCGTCTCAAGTAGTTAAAAGTTGGTTGACCGAAGATGAGTGATGAATTAAACACAGGCGGAGAGCTTACCGCAACAAAACCAAGTTTTGATATTAGTAAATTAGAAGGCAGTGAGAAGGCTGCGATTCTATTGTTAAGCCTATCTGAAGAGGATGCTGCACAAATATTGAAGCATCTAGAGCCTAAGCAAGTACAACAAGTCGGTACTGTTATGGCGGCAATGGAAGACTTCACACAAGAGAAGATTACCGCAGTACATAAACAGTTTATTCATGATATTCAAAACTTTTCTACTATTGGTTTTCAAAGTGAAGATTTTGTTCGTAAAGCCTTAACGGCCGCTTTAGGTGAAGATAAAGCTGGCAATCTCATTGATCAAATTATTATGGGCGGGGCGTCAAAAGGTTTAGACTCTTTAAAATGGATGGACTCTAAGCAAGTGGCAAATATTATAAGAAATGAACATCCCCAAATTCAAACGATTGTACTGTCTTATTTAGCACCAGAGCAATCTGCTGAAATTATGAGCCAGTTTACAGATAAAGTGCGTTTAGACTTGATGATGCGTATTGCTAACTTAGAAGAAGTACAACCTGCCGCACTTCAAGAATTAAATGAGATTATGGAAAAACAATTTGCTGGCCAAGCAGGTGCTCAAGCAGCCAAAATGGGTGGTTTGAAAGCTGCAGCAGATATCATGAATTATCTTGATACTAACGTTGAAGGTACACTGATGGACTCGATGCGAGAAAACGACGAAGAAATGAGTCAACAAATTCAAGATTTAATGTTCATTTTTGAAAACTTAGCAGATGTTGATGATAGAGGCATGCAGGCAATTTTACGAGAAGTTGAACAAGACGCGCTAATGAAAGCTATTAAAGGTGCAGATGAAGCTCTCAGAGAAAAATTCCTTAGTAATATGTCGAAACGTGCTGCTGAAATGCTAGTAGATGATCTTGACGCAATGGGGCCTGTACGTATTAGTGAAGTAGAAGTTGCACAAAAAGAAATTCTTGCCGTTGCTCGTCGATTATCTGACGCAGGTGAAATTATGCTTGGTGGTGGCGGTGGCGATGAGTTCTTATAATTGTCATTGATGATAGTAAAATACTTATTTGCTGTTTGGGCTTTATACTTATTTGATTTATTAAGTATTCGTTTAACAAGTTACCAACCCGTTTTGAGAAAAATATGAATAAAACATCACCCCGCATTATAAAAGCAAAAGAATCAGAAGAATTAGATGTTTGGTCTTATCCAAATGTGCAAGCAGAAGTGGTTGAAAACCAAGAAAGTCATACGAATGCTTTAGGAAAAAAGAGCACATGGCGCTTTGAACCGCCAGAAGAAGAAATTGAAGAGCCTGAGCCGCTTACCGCAGAAGAAATTGAAGAAATAAGACAAGCAGCACATGATGAAGGCTTTAGTCAAGGCAAGGAAGAAGGGTTTGGCAAAGGTTATGAAGAAGGCAAAGCACAAGGCATTGAAGAAGGTACTATTCAAGGTATTGAAGTAGGTACAGAGCAAGGTTTAGCTCAAGGTAAAGAAACGATTGACACGTTAAGTGACAATTGGAAAAGTTTAATTGAACAGTTAGACAAGCCCTTAGCGAGTGTTGAAAAAAATATAGAAGAACAACTGCTAAATTTAGTTGTGCAATTAACAGAAGCTGTTGTTTTACAAGAAGCTAAAACCAATCCCGATATTTTGATGGCTGCTATCAATGCCGGTATCAAATCATTACCTAGTAATGAATCTACAACGCAAATATATTTAAACCCTGAAGATATTAAACGCGTAGAACAGCAGTTTGGTGCATCTCACATTCAAGAAAGTGGATGGAAATTGCTGCCGGCACCACAATTAAGTGTCGGAAGCTGCCAAATAGAAAATAGCACTTCTAACATTGATTTACAGATGAAGTCTCGTTTAAAGCAAGTATTGGAATCTTTCTTGCAGGATGCTTTACATCAATAATTTTTTGACTAGTTAGGCGTAAGTAAATTTACGCTTTTATCTCATGTTGAAGGGTAAATAATGGTCGATAGCCAACGTATTAGTGATAGATTAAAAAACAGTCAAAAATTTATACACCCATTTAAAGAGCCTGTTGCTGGTCGCCTAGTACGTGTTGTGGGTTTAACCTTAGAGGCTGTTGGTGTAAAAGCGCATATAGGTAGCCAATGTTTAGTTGAAACCGCTCATGGTGATTTATTAGCCGAAGTTGTTGGTTTTGCACAAGAGATAACTTACCTTATGCCGGAAGAGAGCCTGCGTGGTGTGTTACCCGGTGCTAGGGTACTTCCAATATCAGCTAAAATGCACCTTCCTTTGTCAATGAATTTACTTGGGCGAGTAATTAACGGCATAGGAAAGCCGCTTGATGGGAAAGGACCTATTACAAATGATGATGACTATAAATTAAATACTAGCCCTATTAATCCTTTATCACGTCGAGCCATTACTGAACCACTTGATGTTGGTGTACGCTCAATTAATAGCTTTATTACCGTTGGTAAAGGCCAGCGTATGGGGTTATTTGCAGGCTCAGGTGTTGGTAAAAGTGTACTCATGGGTATGATGACACGAGGAACAACAGCTGACGTTATTGTCGTTGGCTTAGTTGGAGAGCGTGGGCGAGAAGTAAAAGAGTTTATTGAAGAGATCTTAGGTGAAGAAGGGCGCGCTCGCTCTGTTGTGGTCGCTGCACCGGCAGA
The DNA here is from genome assembly GCF_018860915.1 of Colwellia sp. C2M11. Lineage (GTDB taxonomy): Bacteria > Pseudomonadota > Gammaproteobacteria > Enterobacterales > Alteromonadaceae > Colwellia. The sequence continues at coordinate 148,576 of NZ_JAHKQD010000039.1, read as the reverse complement.
TAACTCTCCTTTAATGCGGTTAAAGGGTTGTGAAACCGCAGTACAGATAAGTGAATATTTTCGCGATCAAGGATTAGATGTTTTACTACTTTTAGATTCATTAACTCGATACGCGCAAGCACAACGAGAAATAGCGTTAGCAGTGGGAGAGCCTCCTGCAACGAAAGGTTATCCACCGTCAGTTTTTTCTAAATTACCACAACTTGTTGAACGAGCTGGTAATGGTGGGGAAGGGCAAGGATCAATTACTGCTTTTTATACCGTATTAACAGAAGGTGATGATCTGCAAGATCCTATCGCTGATGCCTCTCGTGCTATTTTAGATGGCCATATTGTCTTATCGCGAGAACTTGCAGATGCAGGACATTATCCAGCTATTGATATTGAAGGGTCAATTTCTCGTGTAATGCCAATGGTCACTAATGTTGAACATCAACAACTAGCCCGTCAGCTGAAACAGATTTATTCTGTTTATCAACAAAACAAAGATTTAATTGCTATCGGTGCTTACACTAAAGGAAATGATCCTCGGATTGATCAAGCGATAAATGTTCAGCCAGTTATTAACTTTTTTTTACAACAACAGATTCAAGAAGTAATACCTTTTGAACAAAGTGTACAGCAATTACAAGAAATAATAGCTGCTGCTACGGCTAATGCGAAGCGTTAATTAAAAGAATTAATTGAGCGCGTTAAGTCTTAGCATTAAATGTTCAAGACTAATAAGTTAAGTATCTTCAACATGCTAACCGTTTAAGGAATACATATTATGGCGGCAAATAATAACAAGCAGTTACTCACGCTATTAAAGTTTGAGCAAAGTAAGGAAGAGAAGGCGGAGAATGCACTGCGCAATGCTGAAAATGATTATCAGCAAAATTTAACTCGCTTACAAAGTGTGTCTGATTATCGATTAGAATATATGTCGCGTTTAAGTGAACGAACAGCGCTTGGCTTGGATAGCGCTACTTATAATCACTATCATGCTTTCATTAATAAGCTCGATAATGCAGCAGAACAAGTTAAAATTGCGATGAATCAAGCTAAAGCGTTAGTTGAACAAAGTAAAGAGTTGTGGATCAAACAAAGACAAAAAGTACAGGCTGTCGAAATGCTTACTGATAAGCGTAATGCAGCGTTAATGAAGATTGAAAGCAAGAAAGAACAAAGTATGTTTGATGAAATATCTACCCAACAATTTTTACGTCGAAAATCGAATTATTAATCGAGTTGGACATACTTATTAGGCTCGATAAAACGTGTACCTTAAATTGCAATTTATACGCTAATTTTGACCTAGGAGTTTAATCCTAAATAACAAACGGTAGTAAGTTTGCGTAAGTGAATATTCAAGCGATAAAACTAGCGTCATCACTACTAAAATTATTTGTACACTATATTCACTCGTTATAGGCATTTTTAAGCTAACTGGAATGATTATTGCTTATCTAAAGCTGTTAAGGAGTTTTTTCTTAATTTATAGTTTGGTTAAAGTGTCGTTATACTTTAGTTATATCAATTTTAGCAATTGGGGCTATTATGCAACAACTCAATGTTTTATCCATGAAAGTATCACAAGGTATCGAAAATAAAGACGATGCAGGTGCTTTAAATTCCGCTTCACCAAAGGATAAATTTTCCCAGCATATAGACATACAGCTCTCTAAAAATAAGCAACATACTAAGTCTGAAAATAATCCCCCTAATGATAGAATCGTCTCTAATGAAAAAGCTTCTTCGAAAACGAGTAAGCCAGCTATTGAGCAAAAAAATATAAGTAGGGATGATAAAATCCAAGATAGATCCGAATATCATCAGGCTGTAGTTGATAACGCTGATCCGGCAACAAATATGCAAGAAGTTGCCGCTCTTGGCAATCAAGATGAACCTGATACAAGTATAGTAAATGCTGATGATAAAAAAATTGTTGATGAATCAGAATTACTTATGACTTTTTTAACAAAGGTTGATCAAACGCTAGTGACTGAGGCTTCTTCCGACAAAGCAGTGCCTTCAATAGTGGATGCTTCAGCAGTGAATGTTAATGAAATGCCTGACGAGAAAACAACAAAACTTAATACTGAAACATCTTTAAAAAACAAAGGTTTATCGACTGGGTTATCAAGTGTTGCTAAGGCTGTTTCCTCAACCACAGAGGTGGGAACGGATGCTATTCAAGGACCAGATAAGTTAATTAATTCATTAATTTCTGAAGATAAAAACCCAGAAATTGGTAAAGGGAGTAACATTAACGAAAATATTATGGCTAATCAGGCGAGTAGTACACTATTAATTGATGGTGAAAGTCCAACTGATGAAACGTTGGCTACAGAAAAATTAGTGAATAGTGCTCAAGATAAAGTGAGTAAGGGGAGTGCTAATAACCTAGAAACTGATTTAACTAAATTAGCTGAAAAAAATGTTATGGCTAATAATAAAATAGCAGAACAAGTGGAAATAAATCCTCAGGATGAAAATACCTCTCCTCAGAAGTTTGTAGATACAGCTATAGCAAGCCAAAGTACAATACCAGTAGGCACTGAAGTAAAAAGCGATAATTTACAGCAAAATCTTATGACGGCTAGCAAAGAAGTTAACCCGAATAATATCAGTGGATCGGTAAGAGAGGTGTTAGGAACTTCAATTGGAGCTGATGATGGTAGCGACAGTGAAGTAAAATCAACAATTAATGAAAAGCTAATGAAAACTGATAATGGGGTTAGCGTTTTAAAAAATGAGTTAACCACAGCTGAAGTTGATACTGTTGTTGAAAGTAGTAAAACTCAAAGTGGCATAGTAAAAAATAATGATAATTTAACTTCACAGGTTATCAATAAAAATGCAGTGCCTACTAATTTAGGACAAGCTTCAGTTGCGTCTAGCATGGAAGAAGCTAGTACGTTTGAGCCTGAAGAAGTCTTGAATGAACAGTCAATTGATAAACTTATTGGGCAAAATAAAATAGTAGATGCTGATGGTAATAAGAGCGTAAATAATAAGGCTAGTACTACAGCAGATATTATTGAACCGAATAATCGTAGTAATTTTATTGGTGAGGCGAGTAAGACAACACAAGATGCTTACGATAGAGTAGAGCAACAATCATCTGATGCATTGGCATTAACAGCCAATGGCGAAGTAGTACAAAGTCAAAAAACTAACATCCAATTACATCAGGAAACTATTTCAATTTTTAGACGAGATTTTGCCGACGCAGTAAAAGATAAAGTGATGTTAGTTATTTCACAAAAATTACAGCAATTTGATATTACACTCGACCCGCCTGAATTAGGTAACGTGCAAGTAAGAGTTAACTTGCAAGGTGAACAAGCAACTGTTAATTTTGTTGTTCAAAATCAACAGGCTAAAGAAGCTTTTGAGCAAAACATGCATAAGTTAAGAGATCTATTAGCTGAACAAGGTGTTGATGTTGGAGATGCGAATGTTGAGCAACAGTCTCAGCAATCAGATGCTGAAGCAAGTAGTGGAGGTAACCACAGTCAATTCTCACAAAACACGGCAGATGCTAGTGATGTGGTAGAACATAGTTTATCAGCTAGAATATCGGATACCTCAACTAAAGTTATCGATTATTATGCATAAAAAAAATATATGAATAAAATTGCAGATAAATTAGGCTAAATATCACTAAGTTGATGAAAACACATTGGCTAGAGTGCTATTCAAGGATATAGTTTACTAATGTTTACTAATAAATAGCTAAAGGTAAGTTATGGCTGACGAAAAAGGTAAAAAAAACGAACTAGAATTAGATGGCGGCGGCAAAAAGAAAAAAATGATCATTATTATTGCGATCATAGCCGTAGTATTAATCGCTGGTGGCGGCTATTACTTTTTTATGGGGAACAATGGAGGCGATACATCAGAGCAAGCTAAATCTAGCCAAGGCTCCTCTAATGAAGCTAATGCTGATGAAAATGCACCTGCTCAAGTTGGTTCAGCACTTTATGTTCCTATGCCAAGACCATTTCGCTTTAATATTCCAGGTGCTACTCGTGATCGTTTTATTGAAATACGTGTACAATTGTTGGTTCGAGGTGCTGATAATGAAGAGAATGCTAAAATGCATATACCTTTAATTGAAAGTACTTTATTAAATATTTTTTCACAAGCCAATGCTGACGATTTAGCAACTAGTGTAGGTAAGGAAGTATTGAAAGATCAATCACTTTCTGCAGTACAACTAGTAATGAAAGATCTTAAAGGAAATGAGACGGTTGAAAAAGTTCTGTTTACCGGCTTTATAATGCAATAATTTTTTGAAAAAGCAGCGAATAATTGGCTGCTAGTTTACAATGACAGTGACCGTTGATAGTGTTCATATGAATGTATATTAACTAGGTTAAATGAAGCCAATATGGGCGAAAAGAGTATGACGCGTGAGTGATTTATTATCCCAAGACGAAATTGATGCGCTTTTACATGGTGTTGATGATGTTGAAGAAGAACAAATAGTTGAAGATTCCCCAACTCGAGAGGATGGCAGTTCTGACTATGATTTTTCTTCGCAAGATCGCATTGTTCGTGGTCGTATGCCGACGTTGGAAATGGTGAACGAACGGTTTGCTCGTCATATGCGTATTAGCTTATTTAATATGATGCGTAGAACCGCTGAAGTATCGATAAACGGCATTCAAATGATAAAGTTTGGTGAATATATACATACTTTATTTGTGCCTACAAGTTTAAACATGGTACGTTTTCGTCCCTTAAAAGGCACTGGCCTTATTACCATGGAAGCACGCTTAGTTTTCATTTTAGTTGACAACTTTTTTGGCGGAGATGGTCGCTATCACGCGAAAATTGAAGGTCGAGAATTTACTCCGACCGAGCGTCGTATTATTCAAATGTTATTAAAATTAATTTTTGAAGATTATAAAGAATCTTGGTCGCCTGTGATGGATGTTTCTTTTGAGTATTTAGACTCAGAAGTGAACCCATCAATGGCAAACATTGCAAGCCCAACAGAAGTGGTTGTTATCAGCTCTTTCCATATTGAGCTTGATGGTGGAGGAGGGGATTTTCATATTGCTCTGCCTTACGCAATGCTTGAGCCTATTCGAGAATTACTTGATGCGGGTGTGCAAAGTGATAAAGAAGATACAGATATGCGCTGGTCTAAGGCATTGCGTGATGAAATTATGGATGTGCCTGTTGCACTAAATACTAAATTTTTAGAAGTAGACATACCATTAAATCAGTTAATGGAGCTACAAGCAGGCGATATTATTCCGATAGAAATGCCTGAATATATTACGGTCTTAATTGAAGACTTACCTACCTTTAGAGCTAAGCTAGGCCGTAGTCGTGAAAATATAGCGTTAAAAATAGAAGAAAAAATTAAACGTCCTGAATCTGTTAAATCGGAATTAACTATTTTGACTAAAGGCGGCAAGCGCCTTGACAGCGACGCAGAACTGGAACTTTTAGAAGATGATTTGTAATACTTATCGGGTATAGAACATTAATTGTAAAGAATTGACATTGAGGCAAGCGGTATGAGCGATGATAATGAAGAAGATTTAAGTATGTGGGATGAGGCATTAGATGAGCAAGCTGAAGCGTCTGCAGAAAAAGCTAATCAAGCAAAAAAAGTTGAATTAGAAGAATTGACCGAAGACGAAAGACCAATCACAGGTGAAGAAAAACGTAAGCTGGATACTATTTTAGATATTCCAGTGACTATCTCTATGGAAGTTGGTCGAAGTAATCTTAGTATTCGAAATTTATTACAGCTTAATCAAGGCTCAGTGGTTGAGCTAGATCGCGTAGCTGGTGAAGCACTTGATGTTTTGGTTAATGGTACCCTGATAGCTCATGGTGAAGTTGTGGTGGTTAATGATAAATTTGGTATTCGTTTAACGGATGTAATTAGTCAGATAGAACGAATTAAGAAGTTAAAATAATGGTTAAAATAATCGTTTTATTTTTTTGTGCTTTGGTTGTGTTTACTCCGGTATCTTTTGCACAAGAAGTGACTGATAATAAAGTTTTTAATAAGACATCGAACAGTGAGGAAACTTCTCAGGTTGATCTTGAAGTGGGTAAAAAGAGTGAGATTGAAAATGCTGAAAACGTAGATTCAGCGAATGTAAACGAAACGGCCGTTACAGAAAAAGCGCCAGAAGTCGGTAAACATGTTAATTCAAACCTTGATGTTGGCAGCATGATTATGTCTTTATTAATGGTGTTGGCATTAATTATTGTTAGTGGTTTTGTTTTAAAGCGTTTTAATCTTACACAACAAAACTCAAATCGATTAAGTATTATTGCTAACTTATCTTTAGGTGCTAAAGAAAGAGTGGTTGTACTTCAAATAGGTGAAGAACAATTGGTTTTAGGTGTTTCTGCGCAGCAAGTATCTTTACTTAAAACGTTAGATAAACCGCTAGAGGTGCAAACAGGAAAAGCTGTAGCTTTATCTAGCGGTGTCCTGTCTTTTCTTCAGAAAAATACAGTTAAAACAGAAGGTCATAGTAGTATCACGACTAATGAAACAATACATAACATCAAAAATAATAAATAAGTGACTATGAAAAAAATTGCCTGGTTGGTTTTATTCTCATTGTTAGTATCAACATTAAGTTTTGGTGCTTTTGCTGCTGAAGATTTATCAATGTCAGCTTTAAAATTAACAACGAATTCTGATGGCTCTCAAGAGTATTCAGTAACGTTGCAAATTTTAATGTTTATGACAGCGTTAAGCTTTATTCCTGCGGCTGTTATAATGATGACCTCTTTTACACGTATTGTGGTTGTGATGGCCATACTTCGTCAAGCTTTTGGTTTACAGCAAACGCCATCAAACCAGGTGATTATTGGTTTAACGTTATTTATGACGCTCTTCATCATGACACCTGTTTACAATCAAATAAATGAAGTGGCAATTCAGCCCTATATTGCAGATCAATTAACTTCTGTCGAGGCTATTGATAAAGGTAAAGTTCCATTAAGGGCCTTTATGCTTGAGCAAACCCGCTTAAAAGACTTAGATACTTTAGCTTCAATGGCTGGAATTGAAGCTGTTGACCAACCTACTGATTTACCCATGAGAGTTATTATTCCAGCGTTTATTATTAGTGAATTAAAAACAGCTTTTCAAATAGGCTTTATATTATTTATTCCTTTTTTGATTATTGATTTGGTGGTTGCGAGTATTTTAATGGCGATGGGAATGATGATGCTCTCACCTATGATTGTTTCACTCCCCTTTAAATTAATGTTATTTGTTTTAGTGGATGGCTGGAATTTAGTTATTGGTACTATTGCAACCAGTTATGGGTTAGGTACTTAGCATATATTAGTTATATAAGAGAATATAAGATGGGACCAGAAGTCTTTGTAGATATATTAAGAGATGCTTTGTTACTAGTAATCCTTCTCGTAAGTGCTGTAATTTTACCGAGTTTATTTATCGGCTTGCTTGTAGCTATATTTCAAGCTGCAACATCAATTAATGAACAAACATTAAGCTTTTTACCTCGTTTAATTGTTACATTACTCGCCGTTATTTATGGCGGTCATTGGGGGGTACAAAAACTGATGGATTACACCTTCAGATTAGTTGCTAGTATTCCAAGCGTTGTAAACTAATGGAGTTCACCGAGTCAATTGTTAGCCAATATATTGCAGATTTCATTCTTCCTTTCACTCGTATTTCTGCTTTAGTGATGATGATGGTTGGTTTAGGTGCTCGTACTATTCCGACTCGTATTAAGCTATTTTTATGTGTGGCGCTTACCATCGCAATTATGCCCGCAATACCGCCGACTAATGTCGAACAACTCTTATCTCTTACTACTTTCTTATTGATAGGGCAACAAATACTTATTGGTATTAGTTTAGGTTTTATAACCGTGATGGTCGTTGATACTTTTACTTTAGCAGGCCAAATAATTGCCATGCAATCAGGTTTAGGTTTTGCTTCATTGGTCGATCCGGCTAGTGGTATGAACGTACCAGCGGTTGGTCAGTTTTTCTTAATATTATCCACATTACTCTTTTGGACTATGGATGGTCATTTAGCTTACTTGCAATTTGTAGTAGCGAGTTTCGACACCCTTCCTATTGGTAATGAACAGTTCGCCAGTGTTAAATATCAAGAAATGGTACTATGGGGAAAATGGATGTTTGCAACGGCTTTATCACTTTCGTTAGCGCCTTTAACGGCGATGTTGTTAATTAATTTTTCATTTGGCGTGATGACTAGGGCCGCACCACAGCTTAATATATTTGCAATAGGGTTTCCTATTACTATGATGGCGGGCTTATTGATTATGTGGTTAACCTTTGGTAACTTCCTTACTCATTTTGAATTACAATGGCAAAGAGCATTAGACTTTAGTTGTTACTTAATTGATTGTGCTGGGCCATAATATCAAATAAGTACAGTTATTTTGTGTTGGGCTAATAAACCTTTCTCTAGCCACTATTTTCTGACTTAATCGTGAAATTTACTTGTCATAAATTAGCAATTAACGCGAAGTTTTCGTCGTGTTTTCTGAACTAAAGTAACAAACGCGTAAGCTGGCGTATAATAAAAGTAGTCATATTAAAAGTTTTAAGTAATAAAAAATATCTTAAATCAAGTTCAGGTTAGTTAAGGAATTTTATATGGATGTGAACTATAGTGAACTTGTATACTTAAAGCATTATATTTTTAGGGTAGTACTGCATGGCTGAGTCAGATAGCGGTGAAAAAAGTGAAGAGCCAACGGCAAAAAAGCTCACTGACGCACGAAAAAAAGGTCAAATAGCCCGATCCAAAGATCTAGGTACCATGTTTGTTTTAGTTGGAAGTGCCTTTGCTCTGATGGTAATGGGGAGCTCCTTGGTTGATGCTTTATCAAGCTCGATGAAACGCTTGTTTTCATTAACGCGTAATGAAGCGATGGATCCACACGCTATAGTAGGCGTTATTTATAGTGCAACAAACAATATTATCTTCCCCGTTCTAGCTATTTTTTTTATTATTATGGTCGCTGCATTCATTGGCAATACCATGTTGGGGGGGATGGCTTTTTCTTGGGAAGCTATGGCACCAAAGGCAAGTCGACTTTCGCCGCTTGCTGGCTTTAAACGTATGTTTGGTGTCCAAGCAGGCGTTGAATTAGTAAAATCTATTTTAAAGTTTTTTGTTGTCTTTATTGTCGCTTTTTTATTACTTAAAGGGCTTTTTTCACAAATTTTAGGGCTTAGTTTAGAAGCTATACCGTTAAATTTTGGTCATGCGGTAAATATGTTATTGTGGATGTTTTTAGCGTTAGCGCTATCTATTGGTCTTATTGTTGTTATAGACGCACCCTATCAAGTTTGGAATCATACACGCCAACTTAAAATGACTAAGCAAGAAATTAAAGACGAATATAAAAGTACTGAAGGTAACCCTGAAATTAAAGGGCGTATCAAGCAAACACAATATGAAATGTCGCAACGACGGATGATGGGCGAAGTACCTAATTCAGATGTTGTCATCACCAACCCTACCCATTATAGCGTGGCATTAAAGTATGATGCTGATATGGGAGGAGCACCGCAACTGGTAGCAAAAGGTATAGATGAAATGGCAATACATATTCGCACCATTGCCAAAGAACATGACGTTGAAATTGTTCAGTCACCGGCTTTAGCAAGATCGTTATATTATACTGCAGAGGTTGATCAAGATATCCCTGAAGAGCTATATGCAGCAGTAGCACAAGTACTAGCATTTATTTTTCAACTTAATGAACATAAAAAAGGGCGAGGTAAAAAGCCTATCCCTATCGCTAAAAAATTACCTATTCCCGATGAGTTTAAATATTAAAGTAGTACTGTCTTACCTTTTGGTATAGCTTTTGCAACTCCATCGTTAGCGTCAAAAATTCATCATAAAGAGCAGCAGTATCAAATGCAATTAACCGCCTTTTTCAATAAATTCGATAAAAAAAAATTATCTCATATTTCAGGACTAGGTACGCCTATTTTAGTAATGGCTGCTCTTGGTATGGTTATTTTACCGATGCCAGCTTGGTTACTGGATGTACTTTTTTCATTTAACATTGCATTATCTTTGGTGGTGTTATTAATCACTGTTTATACGCTTAAGCCTTTAGAATTTGGCTCCTTCCCTTCCGTTATTCTTATTGCAACCATACTTCGCTTAGCACTTAATGTTGCCAGTACTCGAGTGGTTTTACTTGAAGGGCATGAAGGAACAGATGCTGCTGGTAAAGTTATTGAAGCTTTTGGCTCTGTTGTTATTGGTGGCAATTATGCCGTTGGCTTAGTTGTATTTCTTATCCTAATTATTATCAATTTTGTTGTAGTAACTAAAGGTGCGGGACGTATTGCTGAAGTTACAGCGCGTTTTACGCTTGATGCTATGCCAGGTAAACAAATGGCAATAGATGCTGATTTAAATGCTGGCTTTATCAATGCAGAGCAAGCAAGAGAGCGCCGCATTGAAGTAACCAGTGAAGCCGACTTTTATGGTTCGATGGATGGTGCAAGTAAATTTGTTAAAGGCGATGCTGTAGCAGGGATTTTAATTTTATTCATCAATATTATTGGTGGGTTAGTGATTGGGATGGTTCAGCATGACCTTAGCTTTAATGAAGCTGTTGAAATATATACTTTATTAACCATTGGTGATGGTTTAGTGGCGCAAATTCCAGGGTTACTGCTTTCTGTAGCAACTGCAATTGTAGTAACGCGTCAAAATACCTCGCAAGACATGGGTGAACAAGTAAGCAGCCAACTAGGACAAGAGAAATCACTTTATATTGCAGCAGGCGTTATGTTTGTTATTGGTATTATTCCTGGAATGCCACATTTTGCATTTTTACTGTTTGCTAGCGTTATTGCTGCATTCGCTTATTTTGGTAGCAAGCATAAAATTACTAAAGCCATGGCATTAGAAAAAGTGGCAGAAGAAGCACAAGTACAAAGTCAGCAAAAAGAAGAAGAAATTAAAGAATTGGGTTGGGATGATGTTAATCATGTTGATGTTATTGGTTTAGAGATTGGTTATCGATTAATTCCGTTAGTCGATAAAGCACAAGGTGGCGAATTACTTAGCCGAATTAAAGGTGTGCGTAAAAAGTTATCACAAGAATTTGGCTTTTTGGTGCCTGCTGTTCATATTCGTGACAACCTAGATTTAGATCCTAATAGTTATCAAATCTCATTAATGGGTGTCACCGTTGGAAGTGCAGAAATACGACACGACCAAGAATTAGCGATTAACCCTGGGCAGGTTTTTGGAAAGCTTGATGGTGTACCAACTAAAGATCCTGCTTTCGGGTTAGATGCTGTTTGGATTAAGCAAGATCAACGAGAGCAAGCACAAACATTAGGATATACCGTGGTTGATTCTGCGACTGTTTTAGCAACTCATTTAAGCCAAATTCTAACAAATAATGCTGCTCAACTGTTAGGCCATGAAGAAGTACAAAATCTTATTGATATTCTAGCTAAAACTTATCCTAAGCTCGTTGAAGGCTTTATTCCTGACACATTATCTCTGGGCACCGTTGTTAAGGTATTGCAAAGTTTAATGAATGAAGGTGTTGCTGTCCGTGATATGCGTTCAATTATACAAACACTTGTTGAGTACGGTCCTAAAAGCCAAGATGCAGAAGTGCTAACCGCAGCGGTAAGAATTAGCTTACGTAAATTTATTATTCAAGATCTGGTCGGATCGGCACTTGAAATACCTGTCATAACCTTGGCGCCTGAGTTGGAACAAATGTTGCATCAGTCTATGCAGATGGCTGGAGATGATGGTGCAGGTATTGAACCTGGTTTAGCTGAACGTTTACAAAAATCATTAAATGAGGGTGCTCAGCAGCAAGAATTAGCCGGTGATACCCCAATTTTATTAACATCCGGTATTTTACGTTCAGTGTTAGCTAAATTTGTAAAATATACCATACCAGGCTTAAGGGTTATTTCTTATCAAGAAATACCTGATGATAAACAAATTAAAATTGTAAGTGCTATTGGGCAGTAACTAATAATTTGGGTAAATAAAATACCAAATAAAAAGTAACGAGCAGCATAAGTATCGAGCATGATAAGTTGCAGAGTAAAGTTTAGTCGCTCGTAGCTAAATAAGGAGTTAACTGTGAAAATAAGACGTTTTGTTGGCAAAGATATGCGTAGCGCATTAGCACAAATTAAAGAAGAATTAGGCGTAGATGCCGTAATCATGTCTAATAAAAAAATACCTGAAGGTGTTGAATTGATGGCTGCAGTTGATTACAGCCAATCAGCGCCAGTAAGTGCACCTTCTCCACAGGTTAATCCTTCTACAGTTAATGAAAATAGCCGTGAAATACAAAATGATACGGTTAATATTCAAAGTGCTGAGGCAACAAATATCGCTGTACCTGAAGCACAGGTAGGTCATAATATCGCCAACAGTACAACCGAGCCTGTTGATAGTTTGTCAGCACTGTTAAGTCGGCAGGTTCAACATCATTCATCGAACCAACAATCTAATGATCAGTCTGAGCAAGCTTATGCTCAACAGGGGCATATTCAGCAGAATAATCAAGTTGTGAGTGAAGACGAGAATATTGAAGATCAATTACGTAATTTTACTCAACGCTTACGTCATTCAAAGCCTGATGGAACAATTCCTGCACCAGAAGTAAATCATAATAATGAGCATGCTCAGTTTGAAGGGCACACTTCATTAGAAGCTGAACAAATGGCTGAAAAATTACAGTCAGTCCCTTTGTCAGAACATGATGTAGATGCAAATAGTCATGTTAGCCAACAAGATTTTGATAAAATGCAACAAGAGATGGCTTCAATAAGAAAGTTACTTGAACATCAAGTATCGGGTCTTATGTGGCAAGATATGGCGCAAAAAGAGCCTCAACGTGCTGTGTTAGTTAACCGTTTATTAGGGTTAGGTTTAAATGAACAAATTGCTGATCAAATAGCAGGTTATGTTCCTTCTAAATACCATGATGAACAAGCTTGGCAACAAGCGACTAAGTTAATTGGTGAACAACTTAATACGACGCAAAATGATATAATTCATCGTGGTGGTATTGTTGCATTAGTTGGTCCTACAGGCGTAGGGAAAACAACAACAATTGCCAAGCTAGCAGCACGTTTCTCTCAAGTTCACGGCCATGAGCAAGTTGCTCTTATATCAACGGATACCTTTAGAATAGCGGGTTTTGAACAACTGGCTACTTATGGAAAAATTATTGGTTGTCAAGTTAAGTTAGCAAAAGATAGCCAAGCATTAGACTTGTTGCTTGAACAGTTTTCTCAAAAGAAATTAATTTTAATTGATACTGCCGGTATGGGGCAAAGAGATATACGTTTAGCCGAAAATTTAGCTAATTTAGTATCTAATGCTAGAGTGAGAATAAGAAATTACTTAGTGTTAGCTGCTAATAGCCAGCAGCAAGTTATGCAAGAAAATGTTGATCGCTTTAAAAAAGTACCACTATCGGGTTGTATTTATACTAAACTTGATGAAAGTGTGAGTGTTGGCGAAATAATTACAACTTCAATTCAAAATGGCCTGCCAATAGGTTATCTTACTGATGGACAAAGAGTTCCAGAAGATATTAAAGTTGCAAATGCTGAGAAATTAGTTACGCTTGCAGATAAAATGGCAGCAAACGCAGCAAAGAAGAATGCAGCTTATGTTCAACGTACAGCAAGACCAATGCCGATAACGCCAGCGGTGGCGATATAGATGTATTTTAAATTGCAGTATTTTTAGTTAAAATAAAGCGATAATATAAGAAGTAATAAATGGCAGATCAAGCGAGCGGCTTAAGAAAAATGCAAGACTTAAAAAAAGTTAAAGTAATAGCAGTTTCTGGTGGTAAAGGTGGCGTTGGTAAAACCAATGTTTCATTAAACACGGCTATAGCCCTTGGACAGCAAGGGAAAAGAGTATTAGTGCTAGATGCCGATTTAGGGTTGGCTAATGTCGATGTGATGTTAGGGTTAAGAGTAAAACGAAACCTTTCTCATGTATTATCAGGTGAATGTGAGCTTGATGATATTATTATTACAGGCCCCCGTAATATAAAAATCATACCGGCTACTTCTGGCTCTCAATCGATGGTTGACCTTACTCCTGCTGAACATGCAGGGTTGATTCGTGCTTTTAGTGAAATGAATACTCAATTTGATGTACTGATCGTTGATACTGCAGCCGGTATCTCGGATATGGTACTGAGTTTTACTCGAGCAGCACAAGACGTAGTCTTAGTTGTTTGTGATGAACCCACGTCAATTACCGATTGTTATGCATTAATGAAACTATTAAGCCGTGATCATAATGTATTCAAATTTAAAGTTGTTGCTAATATGGTTCGTACACCTAAAGAAGGGCAACAATTATTTTCCAAACTAACGAAAGTAACAGATAGATTTTTAGATGTAGCACTGGAGTTAGTTGGTGTTATTCCATTCGATGAAAATATTAGAAAATCAGTACGCAAACAACAAGCCATTGTTGAAGCTTTTCCTAACTCACCAGCAGCAATAGCGTTTAAGGAATTAGCAAAGAATGTTAATAGCTGGCCTATACCAAAACAAGCATCAGGTCATTTAGAGTTCTTTATTGAACAGCTACTCGATTACTAATATCTCGTTCATATTGTGTTATCAAGTAACTGATATAAATAATAAATATATAAAAATATTTTGGTGGGAATAGCAAAAAGTGGCAAAAACTAAAGCCTATAACAATTTAATTGATAAAACTGTGTTGCTTGAACAGCATACAGTGTTGGTTAAGCGAATTGCTTATCATTTACTTGCTCGATTACCGGCAAGTGTTATTGTTGATGATCTAATTCAATCAGGAATGATTGGTTTATTTGAAGCTGCAAATAACTTTGATAACACTAAAGGCGCTAGTTTTGAAACTTTTGCTGGCATCCGTATTCGAGGTGCTATGCTAGATGAAATACGCCGTGGCGACTGGACTCCTAGATCAGTACATAAAAATAGCCGCATGGTCAGTGAGGCAATTAAGCAATTAGAGGCAACATTAGGCAGAGATGTTACTGATATAGAAGTTGCTGAAAAACTTGAAATTTCATTAAATGAGTATCATCATATACTTAGTGAGGTCAGTTCTGGTAAAATACTCGGTATCGAAGACTTAGGAATGAGTGAAGATGCACTGAAGTTTGATGAAACTTATCACGGTGATGATCCGTATCAAAGTATCGAGCATAGTGCCTTTAAAGAAGGGTTAAGTGAATGTATTAGTTCTTTACCTGAACGTGAAGCTCTAGTACTGTCTCTATATTATGATGAAGAATTGAATTTACGTGAAATTGGCGCTGTACTCGATGTTAGTGAATCTCGGGTTAGTCAAATTCATAGTCAAGCAATGCATCGATTAAAAGCACGTATGCAATCTTGGCAAAATTAAGTAGAATTATAACTGTGTTAACCTATAAAAATTTTGAATGTTTCGCCGGAGGGTGCCTTGGATAAAAATATGAAAGTGCTAGTTGTTGATGATTTTTCAACAATGAGACGTATAGTAAAGAATTTGTTACGCGATTTAGGCTTTACAAACATTCAAGAAGCGGATGATGGCAGTACTGCCTTACCTATGCTTCAAAATGGTGATTTTGACTTTGTTGTAACAGATTGGAATATGCCAGGAATGCAAGGTATTGATTTGTTGAAAGCTATACGTGCAGATTCACGTTTAGCCCATATCCCAGTATTATTAATTACAGCTGAAGCGAAAAAGGAACAAATCGTTATGGCAGCTCAGGCTGGTGTTAACGGTTACATTGTTAAACCTTTTACGGCTGCAACACTCAAAGCTAAATTAAATAAAATTTTTGAACGTCTAGGTTAATTTTATTTAGACTAGCTAGTTAAAGCTACTTCAGAAAATTGATTAATTTAACTTAAGTATTAAGGACTTTGCATGAGTATGGCAATGGTGGGGCGTGTTTCTTTGGAGCAGGCTAAATCTTTAGTTGAACTTTTAGAAACAGGACAACAAGAAAAAGCTGATGCACTTGTGGCAGCGATTCAAAACCCAATTAACTCTGAACTATTTGCAGAAATAGGTAAGTTAACTCGTCAATTACATGACTCTTTAACAAATTTTCAGTTAGATTCTCGATTAAATGACTTAGCAACAGCTGAAATTCCTGATGCTAAAGAGCGTTTGAATTATGTGATTACTCGTACTGAAGAAGCTGCAAATAAAACGATGGATGCAGTTGAGTCTATTTTTCCAGTAATTGAAGATATTTCTAGTCAAGTTAGTGCAGTTAAACCTGCATGGTCTAAACTAATGAACAATGAGATAGATTTAAAAGAGTTTAAAAGTTTATGTGTTGATATTGATAGCTTATTAATTACGACAGGTAAAGAGACGGCTCATATTCATGGTTTGATGACTGATGTATTAATGGCTCAAGATTTTCAGGACTTAACAGGACAAGTTATTCGTAAAGTCATTGATTTGGTACGTGAAGTTGAAGAGAGCTTAATTAACATGTTGACGGCATTTGGTATTTCTTCAGAAGATGGACAGACTAAATCAGCGCCTAAAGTCGGTGATAACTTAGTTGAAGGGCCAATAGTTAATAAAGAAAAAAGAAATGATATTGTTGAAGATCAAGATGATGTTGATGATCTTTTATCAAGTTTAGGTTTTTAACGGGAGTTAGTGAATGTCATTTGAAGCAGATGAAGAAATTCTACAAGACTTTTTAGTCGAAGCGGGTGAAATACTCGAGCAGCTTTCGGAGCAACTCGTTGAACTTGAAAATGATGTTGATAATGCCGATTTACTTAATGCAATTTTTCGAGGTTTTCATACAGTTAAAGGTGGCGCAGGTTTTCTGGCTTTAAATGACCTTGTTGACGTTTGTCATGGTGCAGAGAATATATTTGATTTACTGCGTACTGGGCAACGTAAAGTAAATTCAGAGTTAATGGACACTATTTTATCAGCGCTTGATACTATCAATGATATGTTTGCGTTAGTGAAAAATAGAGAGGCGCTAGTACCTGCTGAAGCTGAATTATTAGCAGAATTACACCGTTTAAGTCAGCCAGAAAGCGCTGAAGCTTCTATCCCTGAAGCCCCCATCCCTGAAACTTCTCTCCCTGAAACTGAATCTGTAGATAATACAAGCTCTGATTTAGACGGGGATATGAGTGAAGATGAGTTTGAACGCTTACTTGATGAGTTACATGGCAGTGCTAGTCATTCATCTGCACCTGAACCTGCAGTTAAGCCGCCTGTTACTCCAGAGTCAAGTGATGAAATTTCTGACGATGAATTTGAGTCGTTATTGGATGAACTTCATGGTCAAGGAGCATTTTCGTCAGAAGTAAAAGAGACATCTTCTTCTATTGTAAATAATTCATCTGATGAAATAAATGATGATGAGTTTGAAAGCTTACTTGATGAATTGCACGGTAAAGGTAATGCGCCTAAAGCTAGCAGTGCAGCTTCAGTTGCGCCAACTCAACCTTCTATGGCAAAGCCTACTCCCGTGACAACAAATACGGAAAGTTCAAAGCCAGCTGCTACAGCAGAAGTAAAACCAGCGGTAAGTAAGCCACCAGTAGCTAAGAAAGCAGCGCAACCATCAACACCTCAGGGTGAAACAACCGTGCGTGTTGATACTAAACGACTTGATAAAATCATGAATATGGTTGGTGAGTTAGTATTAGTTAGAAATCGCTTAACAAGCCTTGGATTGACGTCTGATGATGAAAATTTAACCAAGGCTGTTTCAAATCTAGATGCCGTTACCACCGACTTGCAAGGTGCGGTAATGAAAACTCGTATGCAGCCTATTAAGAAAGTTTTTGGACGATTTCCTCGGGTTGTACGAGACTTAGCTCGTAGTCTTAATAAAGATATACAGTTGGTGTTGGAAGGAGAAGACACGGATTTAGACAAAAATTTAGTGGAAGCTTTAGCGGATCCTTTGGTGCATTTGGTTCGTAACTCTGTGGATCATGGGATTGAGATGCCTGATGTGCGCCAAGCTCAAGGAAAGCCACGTCAAGGTACTGTTACGTTATCAGCCTCTCAAGAAGGTGATCATATCCTGTTAACCATTAAAGATGATGGTGCGGGTATGAATGCTGAAAAGTTAAAAGAAATAGCGATGAAACGTGGTGTATTAGACGTCGATACCGCCGCAAGAATGTCAGACAAAGAAGCCTTTAGTTTGATTTTTGCGCCTGGCTTCTCAACCAAAACAGAAATTTCTGAAGTATCAGGGCGTGGCGTTGGTATGGATGTTGTTAAAACCAAAATCACCCAATTAAATGGTGCTGTTGATATTGATTCTGAGATGGGTGTAGGCACAATTTTAGAAATAAAAGTGCCACTGACGTTAGCAATATTACCAACGTTAATGGTTGTTGTTGGTGAGCAAACATTTGCATTACCTCTTGCGGCAGTTAATGAAATATTTCACTTAGATTTAACTAAAACAAATAGTGTTGATGGCCAGTTAACTATTATTGTTCGTGAAAAAGCAATTCCATTATTTTATTTAGATCAATGGCTTGTCAAAAATTATGAAAATAAAAGCCGAGAACAAGGTCATGTTGTAATAGTGCAACTAGGAAACCAACAAGTTGCTTTTGTTGTTGATCGATTAATTGGGCAAGAAGAAGTGGTTATTAAGCCACTAGATAGATTATTACATGGAACTCCAGGTATGGCGGGAGCAACTATTACCAGTGATGGTGGTATTGCGTTAATTATAGATATCCCTAATATGCTAAAATTTTATGCTAAAAAATCGCCAGTAAATAGAAAGTTGCACTCATAAAATAGAATAATTATAAAGGTAGATGAAGTAAATGACCTATAAAGTACTCGTTGTTGATGATTCAAGTTTTTTTAGACGACGAGTCACTGATATTTTAAATAAAGATCCACAGCTAGAAGTTATTGATGTTGCTGTTAATGGACAAGAGGCGGTAGATAAAGCTCTTTTACTTAAACCTGATGTCATTACTATGGACATCGAAATGCCTGTTTTGAATGGTATTGATGCAGTAAAAAAAATAATGGCGCGATCGCCTACCGCTATTTTAATGTTTTCTTCACTAACTCATCAAGGGGCCAAAGCCACTCTAGATGCTCTCGAGGCAGGAGCCTTAGATTTTTTACCTAAAAAATTTAGTGAAATAGCACAAAATAGTGATGAGGCGGGTAGTCTATTACGACAACGTGTAATTCAACTCGCAAAAAAAGGTGGTGTATCTAGACGTCATCTATCAAGAGAACGCACTACACTAGTAAATCGTAATATAAGCAGTAAAGTACCGGCTGGTACTCGAAAGCCGATTGTACCTGAAACTCCTATTAGTAGTCAGAAACAAGCCTCATCGCTTAAAACTTCTTCTGGAAAAAAATATAATTTATTAGCAATAGGTACCTCTACAGGGGGACCTGTAGCATTACAAAAAATATTAACGCAATTACCTCAAGATTTTCCATTGCCAATTATTTTAATTCAACATATGCCGGCAACTTTTACTAATGCATTTGCTAGTAGGTTAAACTCTTTATGTAAAATTAACGTAAAAGAAGCAAGTGATGGCGATACGCTTATGCCAGGTTGTGCATATTTAGCACCAGGTGGCCGTCAAATGATTATTACGGGTAAAGAGCAACATGCCAAAATTAAAATCATGGATGATACCTCTGAAAAAATCACTTTTAGACCGAGTGTGGATGTGAGTTTTGGTTCTGCAGGTAAAGTATTTGGTGGTAATGTCTTAGGTGTTATCTTAACAGGAATGGGGGCTGATGGTAGAGAAGGTTCTCGTATGTTAAAAGCGAGTGGTTCTACAATCTGGGCGCAAGATGAACAAAGTTGTGTCGTATATGGTATGCCACAAGCGGTAACAGTTGCAGGTATTTCTCAATTATCTCTACCTTTAGATGCTATCGCGAGCTCTATTCTTAAGGAAATAAGGCATGGATAGGCTCAGTATTGCTGGACTTTTACTTGCTTTATTTGCTATTTATTTAGGTTTCATGCTTGATGGCGGCTCTATCGGTGCATTATTTGAGTTACCTGCATTGATTATTGTTGTTGGTGGTACTGTAGGGGCTGTTATGTTGCAGTCTTCAAGTCGTCAATTTTATCATGCGTTTTCCTTATTAAAGTGGGTATTTACTCCGCCTACCTATGATATTGATGAAGGAATAAAAAAAATTGTTCTTTGGGCGAGTAAGTCCAGAGAGAGTGGTTATTTATCGCTTGAAATTATAGCACTTGATGAAGAGGATAGTTATACCCAAAAAGGCTTGAATTTACTCGTTGATGGAGCTGATATTGAAGATATACGTGTGTCTCTTGAGCTAGATTTAGATTTATATCGAGAGCATAATTTACGCTCAGCAAATGTTTTCGAATCGATGGGCGGCTATAGCCCAACTATTGGTATTCTTGGTGCTGTATTAGGTTTAGTACATGCAATGGGGAACTTAACTGAGCCCGAAATGCTTGGGCAAGGTATTGCTACTGCGTTTATTGCTACTATTTATGGCGTTGGTTTTGCTAACTTAATTTATCTGCCGGTTGCCAATAAGATAAAAGAAATCGTTCATCAACAAACTATGTATAGAGAAATGATCTTTGAAGGGTTGATCGCCATTGCTAATGGAGAAAACCCACACGCGATAGAAAATAAACTTTCAGCGTTTAGGTTAGAGCAGTGAAACGATTGCGTAAAAGAAGGCATAACGTAGAACACGATAATGTTCATCGTTGGTTGGTTTCTTATGCTGATTATATGACGCTTCTTTTTGCATTATTTGTCGTGTTATATGCAATGGCAATGGTAA
The DNA here is from genome assembly GCF_018860915.1 of Colwellia sp. C2M11. GTDB lineage: Bacteria > Pseudomonadota > Gammaproteobacteria > Enterobacterales > Alteromonadaceae > Colwellia. Next base: position 127,719 of record NZ_JAHKQD010000039.1, on the reverse strand, counting down.
ATGATAAAGCTTTTGAAAGTATTACAGAATCAGTTGGCCATGTTTTTCAGGCAAATGATAAAAAAATAAAAAATCGAGGACATGGCGACGATATCCTTGATGTTAATACGAGTAAATCTAATAAAATATTATTTGGAAATGGGATAGTCGAAGAAGCGGGTCCTGAGTTATTTGATGATGAGAAAGATTTATTAAATATTTCAGCTGAACAACTCGGGAGTAATTTAACATCCTTAGAAGCTGATTTACACACAGCACTTTTTGATCTTATAGAGTCAGGATTTTCTCAGGTAAAAATTGATGGTGATTGGTTAGAGATAGAACTTAATAGTGGCTTATTATTTCCGAGCGGTTCATCTTCTGTCACTAATACTGCGTCTAATATCTTAGGTATTGTTTATGATGTTATTGGCGATGTTAATAACTTTGTTAGAGTAAGAGGCTATACTGATAATCAAGCAATTAACACTGAAATCTTTTCATCTAACTGGGAGTTATCTGTTTTTCGGGCAACGGCTATTTTACGTGAATTGGAAAAGATAGGAGTTAACCCTGCTCGTATGGCGATAGAAGGCTATGGGCAATACTCACCGAGTGCCGATAATACTACAGCTGAAGGACGAGCACGGAATAGAAAAGTTGTGATTGCGGTTTCGAAATATGGTTTGAAAAAAGTAGAAGCATTGGCAGCACCTAGTAATTCGATTGAAGAAGTTAAAGATAAAATGAACGTTGTAGAGGCAAATGGTAATACAGGTAAAGTCCAAGTTATTCAGTTGCCCGGTGGAGGGATCAGAATTACAACACGAAATAATAATGAGAGCTCTTCAGAAGACAAGATTCAACAAAGCAATAATCAACAAAATGATGATAATTAAATATAGGAATAACTATTGGAAGTTTGGGCTGTAGCAAATCAAAAAGGCGGTGTGGGCAAAACAACAACTACTATTGCTTTAGCTGGTCTATTAGCTGAGTGTGGTAAAAAGGTATTACTTGTAGATACAGACCCACACGCTTCTTTAAGTTACTATTTTGGTATTGAATCTGAAGATTTAGACTTGAGTGTTTATGATTTATTCGTTCAAGTTGCATCTAAAGAGCAAATACTACAAAGTTTATGTCCGACACAATATAGTAATATTGACATATTACCGGCAACTATGGGCTTAGCAACCTTAGATCGCTCATTAGGTGCCAGAAATGGTATGGGGTTAGTGTTAAAAAAGGCAATGTTAAAATTGTCGCAAAGTTATGATTATGTGTTGATAGACTGTCCGCCTATTATAGGTGTGCTTATGGTTAATGCATTAGCTGCGTCAGATAGAATAATAGTACCAGTACAAACAGAGTTTTTAGCATTGAAAGGCTTAGAACGTATGGTTAAAACTATGGATATGATGGCAATAGAACAAGGGAAACCCTTTAATTATACTATTGTGGGAACAATGTTTGATAAGCGAACTAAAGCATCACTCTTAGCTTATAAACATTTACAGAAAACCTATCCAAATAACATTTGGCCAAATATTATCCCTGTTGATACAAATTTTAGAAATGCAAGTTTAGCACAGAAAGTCCCCTCACATTATTCACCAAATTCTAGGGGTGTTTTTTCCTATAAAAATTTATTGGATTATTTATTGAAGCCATCGCAAAGAAGTATCAAATAGATGTCAAAATCATTAGCAGCTAGTAAAAAAGTTATGAAAAATTATCTGTCAGAATTATTGACAGATAAGCCCCCTATGGAAGATAGCAGTAGACATGATTTACCGGAAAGAAAGGATAGTAAATCAATTGAAGAACAACGGTTAGAAAATCTGCTAAAGAATGTTAATGCTGAATTAAATATTAAAGAAACGAGTGTTTCAACAACAAAGAGTTTAAATAAAGTAATTGATACTAAAAAAATATCAATTGATGAAGGAACTCCAGAACAACGTCAAGATACCATAGTTGCACAAAAAAGCTCAGCTAGTTTACCTCCACAAGAAGATAAAACTTATCGTAATGGTGATTTTCAGGCATTGTTTTTTAATGTTGGTGGTTTAACTGTTGCAGTGCCGTTAGTTGAATTAGGTGGTATTCATCCGATAGAAAAAACAACGGCATTAATGGGAAAACCTGAATGGTATAAAGGTGTAATGTTATATCGAGATGAAAAAATTAATGTTGTTGATACTGCCTTATGGGTAATGCCCGAAAAGTGCGATGAAAAGATGAAAGATTCATTAAATTACCAGTATGTGATCATGCTAGGAAATAGTGCTTGGGGTTTAACAGCAGAAAATCTAGTTGATACCGTTGTTTTAAAGCAAGATGAAGTAAAGTGGTTAGATGCACCAAGTAAGCGACCTTGGTTAGCTGGCTTAGTAAAGGATAAAATGTGCGCCTTACTTGATGTAAATTCATTAATTCAATTACTTAATGATGGTAGCGGAATTCATCAAGATGATTAATAATGTCATTAGTAAGCTTTAATCGACAAATACGAAATAATAATTAACTTAAAAGATAAGTTAAAAAGTCTTAAATAATTGAGGGGCAAGTGGTATGTCTGACGAAAAACGCAGTTTAAGCGGTAAAAAAGGTGAAAATGATGAAGTACTTCAATGGGTAACGTTCAAATTAGAGAATGAAACTTATGGTATTAACGTTATGCAAGTACAAGAAATTCTACGTTACAGTGAAGTAGCGCCTGTACCTGGAGCTCCAGTTTATGTACTTGGAATCATTAATTTACGTGGTAATGTTGTCACTGTGATTGATACTCGCTCTCGTTTTGGTTTAGAGCCTAGTGATGTTACTGATAATACTCGTGTCGTTGTTATTGAGTTAGAACAACAAGTGATAGGTATATTGGTTGATAGTGCTTCCGAGGTTGTTTACCTTAAAGCCTCTGAGATTGATGATGCACCGAATGTAGGTAATGAAGAGAGTGCTCAGTTTATACAAGGTGTATCTAATCGTGATGGTGAACTACTTATTTTAGTCGATTTAGATAAACTATTATCAGATGAAGAGTGGGATGAACTAAAACAGTTCTAATCGTTTTTTGAACGTCAGCAGGTGAGTATGTGCCAAGATATTGGTTTATTCAGTATCTTACATTTTACTTCCTGTTAACCATATTCTTTAATAAATTATTTTGCATTGGTGAATGGTAACACTTGTTTAATTACGTTTTTTGGAAATTACTCTTATTATGATTGTTATACAGACCCGTAAGTTAGCCTATTTATGTCTTTGCTAGCAGTGCCTATTATTGCCATCGTTGCACTTGTTATTAGTATCTTATGTTTGGTTATTATTTTTGTTTTAATAACCCGGCACAGCACTAAGTTTGCTGTTTATGAGTCTCAATCGCAAGCCCATGAATTACTCGTGAATAGCTTGCAATCAGCCAACGACGATTTAAATGCGAGGATACGTAATCTATCTCTACAGCAAGAAAAATCATTAACTGATAACACATTTGTATCTAAGCAGTTAGAGCATAGAATTAAGGCTATTCAATCTCAATTGAACTCCCAACAAGATCTTATCTCGCAATTACAAACTGATAAAGGTGATGATAAATTCTACTCTCGAGCAATAAAGTTAGCGAAGATAGGTGCTGATATTGACGAAATTGTAACTGAGTGCGAACTTCCTTACGCCGAAGTTGAAATGTTAATCTCTGTTTATCAAAATAAAGCTAAGGGCTAGTGTTTTCTGAAATAAAAACAAGTTAAACTAGTTCTCTTTATACCTATACCTTTATTAATATTTCTTTACTCATATTAATTAGCATTAACATGGCAAGGAACAATCCCCGTGAAAGACGCTTTAAGCCACTCTATTAGAATTTTATTTTTACTTTCTTTTTTTATTTTATCTGGATGTTCAACTACCCCTTCAGCTCAGGAAGGTTTAAGTGATCCAAGAGATCCTCTAGAGTCTATCAATAGGCCTTTTTGGACTTTTACTTGGGATTATGCCGATAAGTATGTTGCTAAGCCGTTGTCTGAATTTTATACCACCAATATGCCCATTTTTTTACGAACGGGCTTACATAATATGGCATTAAATTTAAATGAACCTGCAAGTATTATTAATAACTTACTACAATTAAAAATGGAAAATGCCGCTAAAGCAACGGGACGCTTTGTACTCAATTCTACTATAGGTTTATTTGGTTTTTATGATCCTGCAAGTGATTTTGAATGGTCTACTGAACAAGAAGAGTTTGGTGAAGTATTAGGAGTTTATGGTGTCGGAGATGGCCCATACATTGTTATACCCGGGCTTGGTCCTAGCTCTGTTCGAGAAGAAGTAGGTGATTACGTCGATCGTTTATATTGGCCTTTAGCTGTTATTGATTTTTGGCCAAATGTAGTGCGTTTAGGGATTATCGGTTTAGAAAGTCGATCGTCAATAAAAGATCAAGAGCAGTTACTGGAAAATTCTACAGACTCCTATGAGTTTATTAAAAATGCATACTTTCAAAATATGAATTATCGTGTGTATGATGGTAATCCCCCCATCGTTATTGATGAAGATGAAGAAGCTGCAATAGATGCACTTTTAGATGAATTTGAAGATTAACATTAAAAAGTTATAAACATATACCGAAGTTAGCCGTAATTTGTTAGAATTGCGGCAATTTTTTACTCTTATCATTTGATTGGCTTCTTGTTAACAGAAAATAGCACAGTCAATTTGATATAAACTTTATTGGAAACAGTTAGATGAATATTATTGAAGGTTCATTTCAAGCTAAAGGCAAAAAATTTGCCATTGTTGTGTCGCGTTTTAATCACTTTATAGTTGATAGCTTACTTGATGGTGCAGTTGATGCACTTAAGCGTCACGGTAGTGTTGCTGATAGTGATATTACTATTGTTCGTGTGCCAGGTGCTTACGAATTACCATTAGCAGCTAAAAAACTTGCTAAAAAAGGTGATTTTGATGCAATTATCGCCATTGGTGCTGTTATTCGTGGAGGTACGCCACACTTTGATTTTGTTGCTGGTGAGTGTAACAAAGGTTTAGCACAAGTTTGTTTAGAATCAGAAATACCTGTTTCTTTTGGTGTTATTACAACTGATTCCATTGAACAAGCTATTGAACGTGCTGGAACTAAAGCGGGTAATAAGGGTGCAGAAGCAGCTCTTGGCGCATTAGAAATGGTTAACGTTCTTTCTCAAATTTAGGATACATATTGTGAAACCTTCTCCTAGAAGAAAAGCACGTGAACTAGCGGTTCAAGCTGTTTATTCATGGCAAATTAGTCAAAACTCAGTTAATGACGTGGAACTTAATTTCATTTCAGAAAATAGCAAACGTCGTTTTGATATTGAATACTTTCAACAACTTTTACGTGGTGTAACGGGCAATATAGCTGGATTAGATCTTGCCATTTCGCCACATGTTGATAGACCAATTGATGATATTGATCATGTTGAAAAGGCAATATTACGTGTTGCTGTATACGAATTAAGTGAATGCCAAGACGTACCTTATCGCGTGGTCATTAATGAAGCGATTGAATTAGCGAAATTGTTTGCTGCTGATGATAGCCATAAATTTATTAATGGCGTTTTAGATAAAGCTGTAAAATTAATTCGCCCTCAAGAGTAATAAATCTTTATGCCAAAGAGTAAATAGTTAGTGCTATGAAAGAATTTGAACTCATAAAAGAATTCTTCACCAAGCAAGCAGTACAAAGAAAAGACGTACTTCTTGGAATAGGTGATGATTGTGCAGTAGTTTCTTGTACTAAAAATCAAAAAATTGTTGTCACTACGGATACGTTGGTTGCTGGCGTTCATTTTCCTTTAGGTACCGCAGCGAGAGCTATTGGTCATAAAGCTGTTGCGGTAAATTTATCAGATATTGCTGCGATGGGTGCAAAGCCTAGTTGGATATCATTAGCTATTACTGTACCTGAAGTGAATGATGAGTGGCTTACTGATTTTTGCTCAGGTGTTTTTGAGCTTTGTGAATTCTATAATGTAGAGCTTATTGGTGGTGACACTACGCAAGGGCCATTAAGTATAACGATAACAGCACAGGGGTTAACGGCTGAAGATCAATATTTAACGCGCTCTGGTGCTAAAGCCGGTGACTGGCTTTATGTTACCGGTGACTTAGGCGATGCTGCTTTAGCGTTATTACATCTCAAAGAAGGTGTTTTAACGGATAGCGAAGCTATTGAACATGTTCAAAGAAAATTAGATTATCCAAGGCCACGTGTACTTGCAGGTCAAGCTTTACGTGAATATGCTTCAGCGGCAATAGACATTTCTGATGGCTTACTTGCTGATCTAGGACATATCTGCCAAGCTTCAAATGTTGGTGCAAATGTTGTTTTAGATGCTATTCCCTTATCTGAAACTATGAAAAAATCACAATTGTTTGAAGATGCGGTGGAGTTAGCACTTAATGGTGGCGATGATTATGAATTATTGTTTACCGTTTCTGAAGATAAAAAAGTCGGATTAGAAACTGCGTTATCTCATACAAGTACTTCGGTCACTTGTATAGGACAAATAAATGCATCGCAAACTATTTCTACTACATTGAATAATAAACCAGTAGCAATTAAAAGCTCAGGTTTTCAACATTTTTCTTCACAATAAATAACTTCTAATAGCGTCGGCATAACTATGAAAAATTCCCAATCAAAGGTTTTGTTTGATCTTAAACAACCGGTTCAGTTTTTGGCTTTAGGGTTTGGTAGTGGTTTAGCCCCTAAAGCACCGGGTACTTTTGGTACCTTAGCAGCAGTTCCGCTTTTTTTACTGTTAGCATTGTTAACACCAACATACTATTTAGCTGCGGTAATTGTTATGAGTGTCGCCGGTATTTATATCTGTGGTAAAGCGGCAAATGATGTAGGAGTTCATGATCACCCAGCCATTGTATGGGATGAATTTGTTGGCTATTTTATAACAATGTTTATGGTGCCTGTCAGTTGGCAAACTGTTTTAGTTGGCTTTTTATTATTTCGAGTCTTTGATATTTTAAAACCTTGGCCTATTTCTTTTATTGATAAGAAAATGTCAGGTGGGGCGGGTATCATGTTTGATGATATTCTAGCAGGTGTATTTTCTTTAATTATCATGCATTTAATCTTTTAATTCTACACTGTATTTTTACTTACAATTTCTTAATCTAGATCAATAGCAATTATCCTGATTTTAAGCTACTTTTAAATAGAGGGTAAATAAAAATAACTAGGCAGAGGTTGTTTTTTATTTTTATGCCCTCAACTATTTATTAAGACGTTACATTTTACAACGTTTAATCTCAGCTTTACTTCACAGTACTGTTTAAAGTAAATGTTAAAAGGAATACCTATGAAAATAAATCTTTCTGGTCACCACGTTGAAATTTCTGCTTCAGTAAAAGAAGACATCGATGCAAAATTTTCTAAAATTGCAAGTCATTTTCCAACATTAATTGCCTTAGACGTTATCGTGTCTAAAGAGCATAATCAACATCAGGTTGAAGTAACAACAAACTATGAAGGTGGACGTATATCAGTAAAAGGAATTGATGATGTAATGTACCCAGCCATTGCCAGTGCAATTAAAAAACTTGATGCGGCCTTAAAACATCGTAAAGGTCAGTTAAAAGCTAATTTACATGAAAAACCTCAAAGTACAGCGCCAGAAATAGCACATGAGAAAGTGCAAGAGATGAATTTATCATAATCGTATAACGTAATATTAATAAATTTAAAACTAGAAAAGCTGTGAAATAATTCATAGCTTTTTTTTTGACTATTTTGATGGCTTAACTTTCTTCAGTTTCTTTTGAAGCTGCTTCTTCTAATGCCAATTTTTCTCTTTCTGCTTTAGATATATAACGAGGCTTATTACTGGTATGTAATTTAGCATTCGCTTTTTTTTGCTTCTTTTTTAGTGTGTCATTAATTTTCTTTTTACGATTCATAGTTTATTCTTTCGTGTTAAATAGCTGAAAAGGTCGATTGCTGTTATTATGCGCTTATTCACTTTCCCTTGAAAGTTTATTATATCTTAAATTATTTCAATTTGAACAATACAGAGGCACAACCTTGAGCGAAACAACTACTAACGGCAAAGGCTCATTAGCTTTTTCTTCACTAAACCTGCATAAAGATTTAGTGCAAAACTTATCTTCTCTTGGCTATCAAGAAATGACGCCAATACAAGCACAAAGTTTACCTGAAATGTTAATGGGTAAAGATGTTATTGCTCAAGCTAAAACAGGCTCAGGTAAAACCGCTGCTTTTGGTTTAGCTTTACTAGAAAAACTAGAAGTTAAACGTTTTAGAATTCAGTCTATGATACTTTGCCCTACGCGCGAATTAGCAGATCAAGTAGCAAAAGAAATTCGTAAACTTGCCCGCGCAGTACATAATATAAAAGTACTTACGCTATGCGGTGGCACACCATTTGGTCCTCAAATTGGCTCATTAGAACATGGTGCTCATATTATTGTAGGAACGCCTGGCCGAATTGAAGAACATGTCATTAAAGGCACACTCAAGTTAGATGATTTAAACTTATTAATACTTGATGAAGCCGACCGTATGTTAGAAATGGGCTTTGAAGCAGCACTTGATAATATTGTTGAGCGCACGCCGCTTGATCGCCAAACCTTGCTATTTAGCGCAACTTTTCCGAAACAAATTCAAGCGATCAGTGAAAGTATAATGACTGAACCAGTGATTATAAAAGTGAGCACTGAGGAAGATCAATCTAATATATCGCAAGAGTTCTTCCATGTTGAAGATGACATAGAACGATTTGAAGCACTACGCTTAATACTGCTTGATAACCCAGTAGAGTCTACTGTTATTTTTTGTAATACCAAAAAAGAGACCCAAGCCGTTTGCAATAAATTACATGATGATGGCTTTAGCGTTTTAGCATTACATGGCGATTTAGAGCAAAAAGACAGAGATCAAACTTTATTACGCTTTGCTAATAAAAGTGCTGCCATATTAGTGGCTACTGATGTTGCAGCTAGGGGGTTAGACATAGACTCTCTTGACTTAGTTGTTAACTATAATATAGCACATGACAGTGAAGTACATATTCACCGTATTGGCCGTACAGGTCGTGCTGGAGCGCAAGGTAAAGCGGTGTCATTGTTCAGTGATAAAGAAAGCTACAAAGTAGGGTTAATTGAAGATGAACTTGAACAAGTCATCAAACCAGGTTTATTACCTTCTGCTGAAGTGCTAAATAATGTTAGGCCACAAGCTAAAATGGCGACGATACAAATTGATGGCGGTAAAAAGCAAAAAGTTCGCCCAGGTGATATTTTAGGCGCATTAACAGCTAAAAATACTGAAGGCAAAAATGGTGGTGTTGAAATTACTGGCAAAGATGTAGGCAAAATCAGTGTTTTAGATATTAGGTCTTATGTTGCGGTAGATAAAAAAGTGTTAAAAAGCGCATTAAGAAAGTTATCAATGGGGAAAATGAAAGGACGAACCTATAAAGTACGTCACTTAACGGTATAGAAAACTACCCCATAAACATAAGCTTATAGAAAATAGCCGTTATATTTTGCTCAAACAATATCAACAATTAATTAAGCAACAGGTGCTTTGTGAAGACAAAGCACAATCCTCAGCTGTTGCTGCACTAGATTTGTTATCTAAACAACTAGTGCAAATTAGTAATGAACGAAAATCGTGTCATCCACAAAGCTTCTTAAGTACTATATTTACGCGTTTACCCCTTTATAAAATATTGAGACATAAACCAATCTCTGAAGGGGCTATTCCTCAACTTAAAAGTTTATATTTGTATGGCAGGGTAGGTCGAGGTAAAACAATGTTAATGGACATGTTTTATCAAAATATTCCTATTAAGCATAAGAAGCGCATTCATTTTCATCGTTTTATGGAAAGTGTTCATCAACAGCTAAATAACCTTGCTACACAACAATCATCTTCTGGTCAGAAAGTGAATGTAAATCCACTCGCCTATATTGCAAAGTCTTGGGCAACTGATATTGAATTACTGTGTTTTGATGAGTTTTTTGTGAGTGATATTGGTGATGCAATGTTACTTTCAGGGCTATGCCGTGAGTTATTTTCCTTAGGTATAACACTGGTGTTTACATCTAACTGCAAGCCGGAAGAACTTTATCGTAATGGTTTACAACGAGAGCGATTTTTACCGACGATCGATTTGATTAATCAATATTGCCAAATACTATCCGTTAATGGTGATACAGATCATCGATTAACCGATGCTGTAGTCGTAGGCTACAAAAATTATTATTTTAGCAATGCTGATGGCGAACAACTTCTTGCGAAACGTTTTAAGGCATTATGTCATGGTTTACCTACACTTTTAGACAAAGAGATTATTATTAATAATCGAAAAATTAGTTATCGGGCTAAAGCAGATAAATATATTTGGTTCGATTTTTATGATCTTTGCTCTGGGCCTCGAAGCCAAAGAGACTACATTCAATTGTCAGATAAGTTTGCAACAGTATTAATAAGCGATGTTCCACAATTTTCTGGTGAACTGGTACCTGCGGTATTTTCAGGCGTAGAAGATAGTTATCAACGAAGTGGCGTATTAATGGGGAGTTTACGACACTTAGATGATGAAGCTCGTCGCTTTATCGCACTAGTTGATGAATTTTATGATAGAAAAGTACAATTAATTATCAGTGCCGATGTTGATATAGTGGACCTTTATCAAGGACAGCAGCTAAGTTTTGAATTTCAACGTTGCCAGTCACGGTTGTTTGAAATGCAAAATTATTGATTTCCTGTCGCTATTAGTCTGCTAAGTGTTAACTAAAATTTAATTGCTAATATTTAGCTTTTTTTACTAAATATTATTGTTTCTATTAAAAAATTACTTTTCACATATTTCTATGTTATTGAAAAATAATTAATTAAACTTGGCATCACTCTTGTAGTATTAAAATAAAGGCTAACAGAAAAGCGTTAAATAATAACGTAAAAATAAACGCTTAGAACATGTGCTAATAGCAGATGCTAATTAAAGCACTAACCGAAATTGCATAGAAGGTATCATCATGATAAATAAATTATTGTTAACAATTAAATCACCAAAAACACTTATTGCTGCAACATTGCTCTCATTATTTTCATCAACAGCACTGTATGCGCATGACTCTTGTGATGTTGATTTAAAGGCAGGCTTAACAATTAATGAGACAAAACTTGAATTCTTCGAACCAAAAAAGAAAGAGAAAGTTTTATATGTTATTGATAAGCAATATAACTTAACCGTTGGTGGAAAAAATATTTCGCTGAACTCTGAGCAACAAGCGTTAGTAAAAAAATACGCGACTGATATTCGAAATATAGTACCGCAAGTAAGGCTTATTGCTATTGAAGGTGTTGATCTTGCGTTAGCTGGTGTTGATTTAGCATTTAATCAACTATTAGGCGAAGGCAATGAAGTTGGCGCTGATTTAACTCAAGAGCTTTCTTCACTTAAAGCAGAGGTCGCTGAGCGCTTTACCATTAAAAATGGTTTTACTATTGGTGAAGATGGCGTGAAAGACGATGAACTTTTTGGCGCTGATATCGAACAACGTATTGAGTCAGCAGTAGAAAAAGCGGTGATGAATTCAATGGGAAATTTACTGGTTGCTCTGGGACAGGAAATGATGCTTTCAGGCGGCGATAGCAATGATTTTGAAACTCGTATGGAAAATTTTGGCGAAACTATTGAATATGAAATGAAATCAGGTGCTGAGAAAATTGAGCGTAAAGCTGATAGCTTGTGCGCAGCTGCTATTGAAATAGATCAACTTGAAGAAAAGCTAAGATCGAATATTCCATCTTTAGCTGATATTAACGTTATTACGGTTAACACTGTAAAAATTGATGATAAGCAAGAGAAAAAGTTAATGTAATTATCGTTTTTAACTTTAGGCGTTTTATATTTATTATTTCCAAGGCTTAGTAATGTTATCATTAATAAGCCTTTTCATTTTTATTTAATCCTTCATGCACGCTGTTCATCAATTACACCTATTTAGAAAAAGCTTAAGTACCACCACATATAAAGCACGAGGACAGCGAGTTATACGCTGTGAACTCTGCCGCTTAGCTAAGCAATATTGCATTTGCGCTATTGCCCCAGCCAAGGGCACTGTGAAAACCAATGCAGGCTTCCTACTGTTGATGTATGACACTGAAGTATTAAAACCAAGTAATACGGGAAAGTTGATAGCTGATTTAATTCCTGATACTTTTGCTTTTTTATGGTCACGTACAACCAAAAATGACGAATTACAAGCAGTGCTTGATGATGAGCAATGGCAACCTTTTGTTGTTTTTCCTCAAGAATATGCTGACAATAACCGCGAAGTTAATTCTAATACTGTGGTATGTGATGAAGGAAAAAAACCTTTATTTATTATGCTTGATGGCAGTTGGCGAGAAGCTAAAAAGATGTTTCGAAAGAGTCCTTATTTAGATAAGTTTCCTCTTGTTTCTTTTGATCCCAAAAGCTTGGTTGATAACTTATCATCACCTGTCGGCAACGACTCTCGTTATACCGTGAGAAAAACTGAATTAGAGCATCAATTTTCAACGGCTGAAGTTGCCGCTAGAGTACTTGATATGTTTGGTGAGAAAGATAACGGACATTTACTTGATTTATGGTTTGATGTTTTTAATTATCAATATCAAAAAAGTGTTTGCCAACGTAATAAAGGTAATTCAAGTGCTATTGAGAACTATCAAAATTTTCTACAAGAAGGCGATATTTAATAAAGTAGAATGAATAACGGATAACAAAGCTTTATCTTCGTTACCCGTTACCCGTTACCCGTTACCCATTAATTATTGATTATTAGTTGTTTGAAACTTACTTCATGCTAATCGTTGAGTGAATTTCAGAGCCATCTTGATGGTCTGGTTCGAACCAACGAGCGGTTACTGATTTTGTATAAGTCCAAAAGCTGATTACTTGCTTACCGTTAGGTCCTAAATCACCTAATTTAGAGCCACGTGAGCCGGTAAAGCTGAAATAGGCTACTGGTACAGGAATAGGTACGTTAATACCCACTTGACCAACATCTATTTCATTTTCAAATTTTCGTGCTGCCCAGCCAGAAGAAGTAAACAAAGACGTGCCATTACCATTTGGATTGGCATTAATTATCTCAATCGCTTCATCTAATGTTTCAGCTTCTAATACACATAAGGCCGGACCAAAAATTTCTTGAGTATAAATGTCCATATCGGTAGTTACATTAGTAAATAAGGTTGGTCCGACAAAATTGCCGTTTGGATAACCTTCAACCTGACAATTTCTACCGTCAATTAGCATAGTAGCACCTTGTTCAACGCCGCTGTCGAGTATGCTAATAATACGAGCTTTAGCTTGTGGTGAAACAACCGGGCCTAAATCGGCATCTCGTTGCGTACCTGGGCCAATTTTCATTTGTTTTGCTCGTTCAACAATTTCAGGTAGCCAGTTTCGAGTTTCACCTACTAGAATTGTTACAGGGTTAGCCATGCAGCGCTGTCCTGCTGCACCAAAGGCTGAACCAAGTAAATCATTAATAGCACGATCTTTATTTGCGTCAGGCATAATGACCATATGGTTTTTAGCACCCATCATAGATTGGGCACGTTTACCGTGTTTAGTCGCATGGTTATATACGTGTGTACCAACACCAGTTGAACCAATGAATGACACTGCTTTTACTGGCTCAGCTTCAATTAATTGATTAACGACATCAGCATCACCATGAACAACATTCAATACACCGGCTGGAATACCTGCTTGAAGTGCTAATTCAACAAGTAGAATTGTTGATGAAGGTGCTTGTTCTGATGGTTTTAAAATAAACGTATTACCACAAGCAATAGCAGGTGGGAACATAAACGATGGCAGCATTAATGGAAAATTAAATGCGGTAATGCCTAAACCAACACCAATTGGCTTATTCAATGTATAAGTATCTACGCCTGATGCTGCGTTATTCGCAATTTCACCTAATTGTAAACGGGTAATTGAGCAGGCATTTTCAATAGCCTCTAATGAACGACCAACTTCGCCTTCAGCATCTGGGAGTGTTTTACCATGCTCTAAAGTAACTAACGCAGCAAGCTCTTGAGTATTCTCTCTCACTAATTGTTGAAAATTCAACATGATACGCATACGGTTAGTTAAAGAAACCTTAGACCAACTTTTAAAAGCTTCAGCAGCACTTGCAACTGCAGCGGCAACCTCTTTTTTGGTTGCTATAGGTACTCGGGCAACTACTTCTTGTGTAGCAGGATTTAAAACGTCTAACCAAGTATCTGTAGTAGAACGAACTTTTTCACCATTGATGATCAGTGGAATCTCTTTAACAGTCATGACAGTCCTTTTTTCAAGTAATTTATTTTAATTGGTACTAAAGTAATCTTTTAACATTTACTGAGCAATACGCATAAATGCAGTAGCTATTGCATTTTTGCAAGCAGTTGTTTTTGTTGTTATGATCAAATAATGAACTGGGATGATATAAAATTATTTTTAGAGGTCGCGCGTAGCGAGCGTTTATCTATAGCGGCTAAGCGTTTGATGATTGATGCATCAACGCTCTCTAGACGTGTGCATAAGCTAGAAGAAAATTTAGCCACAAAATTATTTGAACGAACTGTAGATGGGCATGTCTTAACGCATGATGGTAAAAAGCTATTACAATTTGCTCGACGAATGGAGCTTGATGCTGTTCAGGCATTCGATGAAATAAAAGAGCAAAAAGATTTAAATAGCGGTCGTGTTCGTATTGGTGTCACTGAAGCGTTTGGTAATTGTTTTATTGCGCCTAACTTAACAAAACTTAAACATGAATTCCCTAATATTCAAATAGAGCTAGTACACTTTGCCCGCTACGTAAAAATAAGCCGAAATGAAGCAGATATTGCAATCGCTGTTGAAAAGCCAAAGAGCACTTCAACAATTATTACAAAACTTTGTGACTATCAGTTGCAATTATACGGGCATGCAAGCTATCTTAAAGAAATAGAAGGAAATGTAGAATTTAGTCAACTATCTAAATATCAATGGGTTAGTTACGTTGATAACCTTTTATTTACTGAACAACTCTCTTATTTAAAAGAGTTAAGTGCAGATATTAAACCTAGTTTTCAAAGTACAAGTATTACGAGTCAGTATAGTGCAATAAAAAGCGGACTAGGTATTGGTATTTTACCTTGCTTTCTGGCTGAACAAGATGCTAGCTTAGTTAAACTTTGTAGTGATGAAATTAAATTAGTGCGTAGCTTTTATCTAGTAACACACCCAGAAAGTAAACGTTTATCTCAGGTAGAAACAGTGTGGAAATATTTGAAAGTATTAGCACAACAAAATAAACAATTGCTTATGCCAGAATGAGCTAATAGTCTAAGTAAATAACAAATAAGTAAAGGTGAACATGGACAACTCAAATCAATCTCCAGGTGACAACTCTCAAGGTACTTTCAAAAAAACACCTTGGACTCTTATCGTTTTTATTATCCTTGTCATTATTGCTATTGGTTTTGCATGGCAATATACCGGCAATAAACCGGCGCCTGTTGTCGTTGTTGAAAAGCCGATGCCAACACCCGTTATTGAGCCAGAGCCTGAAATGATAGTAACTGAACCAGTACAAGAGCCAGAGCCATTTGAAATTGAAGAGATAGTTGAAGAGGTCGCGCCAGTAGAAGTGCAATTACCATCTTTGGATAAGAGTGATGACTGGTTAAAAGTGAAATTACCAGAAATTACTTGGCGAAAAGAGTTACTTACTCTTATTGTTGGTGAAGATATGATTCGTCGTTTTGTTGTCTTTACCGATAACTTTGCGCAGGGAATCGTTGCTTACGAGCATAGCCCATTTATATTGCCTAAGATAAAGTTTTCACCTGAAGCTGATAGCGCTAGTTTACAAAATATAAATGGAGGGGTGGTAGCAGCACCACAAGATGTTTTGCAATGGAGCGAGAGCTCTAGCGAACGTTTTAGTTTGTATGTTGATTTACTTCGTTCGATGGACAGTGACACCTTAGTTCAGTGGTATGAAGAAATAAAACCATTGGTAAATGAAGCCTACAGTGAATTAGGCTATGAAGATGACTTTACTAATACCTTACAAGACGCTATTACACGGGTTTTGGATATGGAGTTACCTAAATCATCAATGGCCTTGGTTCACCCAAGTGTTATGTATAAATTTGCAGATCCTGAGCTTGAAGCACTACCTGACTCGGATAAATTATTATTACGCTTAGGTAAGGAAAACCTTTTAGTAATAAAATCTATTTTATTAGAGATACATGAGAAGTTGGCTCAACAAAAAAATGGTGTTAATTAGGAAGTAAAAAATCAATTTACATTAATAGCAATTACTTTACTAAAAAGAGAGTGTTTAAGGTTAATATTTAGATGTTTGCACAAAAAACACCCAAGCAGTATAAGGTTCTTAGAAAATAACTAAGTAGTGCTTGCATACATCGATTTGATTAGCGATAATTCGCGCCACTTAAGCAATCTAAATATTTATCTTTGTTTAAGATCATTATGGTGACCCTTTTGGTCCCCTCGCAATGATACTCTGTGAACTCGGCCAGGTCCGGAAGGAAGCAACCGCAGCAGACGACTCATGTGCCGAGGTGTGGCTATTAGGGTTGCCACCCAATCTAAGAAATTTGTTGATACAACCATCCTTTGACAAAATACAAACATCCCTTGACAAAGTTCTTTTTTTAACCAATTATTACGTAAGTTTATTACATATTGGTTGGAATTAAAATGTACAAACGTACTTTAAAGAAATCAACAGTAAAAAATATTCATAAATTCGCAAGTATAAAATGCGATAAAATGATGATCCTTGAATCATCTTTAGAATATGACTCATGCTTTCATTTTGAATTTTCTAAAAAAATAGTTACATATGAAGCCCAACCTATAGGCTTTCGTTATAAACTATACGGTCAAATAAGAAGTTATACTCCTGATTTTTTAGTAACACTTGATAATGAAGATAGAATATTCTACGAAGTAAAACCTTTCTGTAAAACTCAATATGAAGAATTCGAACTTGAATTTGAAGCTAAACAAGTCGCTGCACTTGATCTAGGTATCAAATTAGAATTAATAACAGAAAAACAAATTCGCGTAAAACCATTACTAAATAATTTAAAATTAATTCATAGGTATCAACGTTTAGAACACAACCTAACCTCTTTTCAAAAACAATTATTAAAGTTAGCTATCTCTGCCGAAAACTTAACTTTGTCTTACTTAATTGAAAATACTCAAACTTCATTTTCTGAAATCATTCCACATATTGCAGACTTATTAGCTAAAGGTCTTTTAGAGTCTAATCTACTTGAACCACTAGAATGCGATAGTAATTTATACTCTTATGGCTAATTCATTTGATTCTCTTTTTTCTGATAATAAAGAGCAATCTAAAGAAGCTCTGAATAATAGTGTGGATGAAAAACCTTTTCATGCTTATAAAGAAGCTTATAAAACAGAAGAGAAATTTTTAGATATTACTGTTTTTTCAGAAGAACAACAGCATGAAGCTATCCGTCGACATTCTTGGTTGAAAGAAATATATAACCTTGATATCAAAGTGTTTTCTCAAAAATCACTTGAAGCACCTCTTCAACAAATACAAATTATCTTAGGTGATAATCCTCCTGGTTGGCGTACACTCGCACGGTGGCATAAAAGTTATCAAGAATCAGGGCAGAAACTTATCTCGCTTATCCCTAAACAAAAGTCAGGAAATTCTTCTGTTAGATTGCCAGACATAGTGGATGGCTTTATACAGGAGGCTTTAGACCGCTTATTAAGTGTAGAAAAACCGTCAATTGCAGATGGCCATAAATATTTAGAAGAGCTTATTTATAAACATAATAAAAACACTGGAGCTAATGTAGCTACCCCATCATATGAAAGTATAAGAAGAAAGTTTAAGGCTGTTTCTCCATATGATAAAAAATTAGCTTTTGAAGGTAAGGCAAAAGCAGATCAAGAATTTAAAAAAGTAGGCATGATATTAAAAACGTCTAGAGTTTTAGAATGTGTCGAGGTTGACCATACTCCCTTAGATCTATTTGTAATTGATGAGGTATCCAGTTTACCACTAGGTAGACCATATTTAACTGTATTCAAAGACCGTCATTCCAAATCGATAACAGGATATTACATAGGCTTTGAACCACCTAGCGTAGTTTCTGTTGGTTACGGGTTAAAAAACTCAATTATTCCTAAGACCTGGTTAAAAATTGAATATCCTGAAGTAAAAAAAGAATGGTCTGCTTATGGAATTCCAGAACAGCTGGTTGTAGACAACGGAAGTGAGTTTTGGAGTGGAAGTTTTGTTAACATGTGTTTGGAATTGAATATCGATATCAAACAAAATCCAGTAAGAAAGCCTTGGTTAAAGCCAAGTGTTGAACGCTTTTTTGGGACATTAAATCGAAGCTTATTTACTAGTACACCAGGTAAATCTTTTTCAAATATTTTTGAAAGAGAAGATTATGATCCTCAAAAACATGCTGTATTAACGTTATCAGTGTTAAAAGAAATATTAGTTACATGGGTTGTAGATATCTATCAAAACACACCAAACTCACGTAAAACAAATATTCCAGAATTAAGCTGGACAAACGCCTGTAAAAAATTTCCTCCCCTAAAGTTTGAAGGAACAGAGAGTCAGTTAGACTTTTATATGGGAAACCTAACTCACAGTACATTAAGAAAAGAAGGGATTATATTTAAATACCTACGTTATCATAGCGATGAGCTTGCTCGTATAAGAGCTCAATTAGGTGATCATAAAATACAATATAAATATCTATCTGATGATTTAAGCTACATATATGTTCTATATGAACAAGATAAAAGATACATAAAAGTACCAGCAGTCGATAGTGAATACACTGAAAACCTATCTTTATGGCAGCATAAATTACACCTTAAATATGTTCAAAAATATATAGGTAAAAACTTTAAAGTAAATGACTTAATAGAAGCTAGAATCAAAATAAGAAATATTGTTGAAGATGCTGTTAGTAGTAAGAAGACTAAAATTACAGGGAAAAAACGCGCTAGCCGTTATCTTGAAAAAGACGAAGACTTTTTATCCGAGTCATTAGACAATACTGTTGAAAGTAAAAGCAATAATCCCCCAATGAACGACGACGATAGTGACTGGGATTTTGATGACAGCTGGAGTGTTGATTTTAAAGATGACTAATACAAACCTTCAGAGTAATGCATTTACTTCGTCACTAAATACTATATTTGTACTTAGTCCAAAACTAACCCAAATCTTAGAGTTAATAGAAGATTGCCGATTAGATAGTAAATTAACGAATGATCCACAATGTATGCTCGTAACTGGTGATACTGGATCGGGTAAAACATCATTAATAGAATACTATCAAAAAGAAAAACCTAATTTAGAAAATCAGTATGCTTCTACAATCCCTATTTTATCAACAAGCTTACCTGAAAGTTCAACTCCGGTTACAGCAGCCCAACAACTCTTATACGATTTAGGTGATCCATTTTATTCGAAAAGTGACAATATTATAGAACTAACAGCCAAGCTAGTGGTTCTTATTAAAAATTGCCAAGTTGAAATGATTATTATTGATGAATTTCAACATATGATTGAATTTAAAACAAAAAAAGTATTATTTAGAGTGGCAGACTGGCTAAAAATGTTAATTGTCAGAACTAAAGTACCGATTATATTATTCGGTTTACCTTATTCTGAATTGATTTTACAAACCAATAAACAATTAGCGGGGAGGTTTTTATTACGTCAATCCTTGGCGCCTTTTAGAATTAAATCGAAAGACAATAGAAACTACTTTTTAAGTTTCTTAAATGCGGTAGATAAAGCGTTGCCATTTGAAAAAAGTTCTAACTTAACTAATTCAGAAATAGCTAAAGCTATGTATGTTGCATGCAAAGGGAATTTAAGGAATTTAATGGTACTAATTAACTATGCCGTTAAAAAATCATTAAAAAAAGGTGAGTCAAATTTATCTATAGAATCTTTAAGGTATGCAGCTGATATATTAAATATTACGTCCACAAATCCCTTTAAGCTTAAAAGTATAGAGCTTAGTGATATTATTGAACCTTCTAAAAACATAGGCTGGGAAACTATCTTAGAACAACAAAAAGTCACAAATAAAGACATTAAACTAACGATTGATGATCTATTCTAATATTACTTACGGCAATAAATCTCTCGCATGACAACCCAGAACTTGAGTTAAAATATAAAGTTTATCTACGGTAATATTTGTTTCACCACGTTCAATTCTGCCTACATAGCTTCTATCGAGATCAGCTAATTCTGCAAACTTGTCTTGTGCTAATCCTTTTTCTTTACGTTTAGCTCTTATATTAGCGCCTAATTTCTTTGCTAAGTCTTTCATTTATTAGATTCTTAAAATAAAAGACTATCTTGTTTTGCGGATTATAAAGCCACGGTTTATAATCCTCTTTTTAAAGTTGTAGTAGTAAATAGATGCCTAACATAAAAATAATAACGATTAATCCAGCTATTCATCAAATTTTGACTGAAAATAAAGGTAACTACCTTTCTATAAAAGAGATTAAATCTAAGTTTGTTTTAATAACAAATATTCAAATAAACTCAGATGAACTTACTAAAGTTATATATAGGCAATTACTAAGGCTTGTGACAAATCAGATAGTAGAGAAACAGCTGTTTGGTAACTCAAAATCTCTAGGGTATAAATCAACTAAAACATTTGAACTTGTAGAGTTTAAATTTAAAAAACTTAAAGTTGAATCAAATACCAAGCCAATTGAATCTAAACCAAAATTACCGACACCAAAGTCTGATGATAGAGCTGAAGAGCTTTTAAACCGCTTAACTAATCAATTAACTCAACATGAAGTAGATTTTCAATCGAGTATTGCTGAAACACAAGAGTATAAAAGGCTTTTTACTATCGCCCCTGAAATGAAAAACATTCTTGAAACTCTCTTTTTAGAAGCTAGAAATAAATCAAATCAGCTTTTAGGAAAAATAACAGCAGTAAAAAATATTATCGAGAAAGTTGAATTGAGTAATCAATCATGAAATTAAGGGAGTGGCAAAAAGAATGTATAAACTTAGCGATAGAAAAATTTAAAACTAATAGACACTTTTTATGTTTAGCGACACCTGCTGCAGGTAAAACAAGAATGGCGGCAGTACTTTCTAAAAAATTAAAAAATCTTGAATTAATAGACTTTGTTATTTGTTTCTCACCAAGTTTAAACGTAGCTAATAGTATTAAATCAACGTTCAGTGAAGAGCTTGATGCCCGATTCGATGGTGTAATTGGTGCAGTAGGAAAATCATATACTTATCAATCTATGTTGCATTTAACTGAAGAATTTTGGGATATATTAGCGAGCCATAAAGTACTTGTTATATTCGATGAAATTCACCATTGCGCAGGCGATTCAGAAGGGAATGTCAATGCATGGGGCGAGCCCATACTTTCATATATTAAAAATAAAGCAACATATACACTTGCGCTGTCTGGTACACCTTGGCGTTCAGATACATTACCCATAACACTATCTGAATATTCAGATTTAAGTGGGAAAATAAAATGCGATTATATTTATGGATTATCACAGGCAATTAAAGACAAGGTTTGCCGAACTCCACATATTGTATTAGTTGATAATGAAAATATTGTTATCACTAAAAAAGAGTCTGATACACAAACCTTCACTAGTTTTATCGAGTTGTTCAATAAAAATATCATTAGCTATAGTGAGTTAGTGAAAAATACCACAGCATTAAAATATATTCTGGGTCGCGCTATAGATAAACTACAAACTATAAGGCGTACAAACAGTAATGCAGGAGGCTTAATTGTTGCTTCCTCTGTTACCCATGCAAACGACATTTATAATTTAATGACGTTGTATTTTAACCAAGATGCGACTGTTGTTACACACAAACAAGCTAATGCAACTGATATTATTAACAATTACAGACAAAGCCAACAAGCTTGGATCATAAGTGTTGGAATGATCTCTGAAGGAACTGATATTCCTCGGTTACAAGTATGCTGCCACCTTAGCCGAGTGAAAACAGAACTCTATTTTAGGCAAATATTAGGGAGAATTCTGCGTATTACTCAAACAACCAATGAAAAAGCATGGCTTTATACCTTCTCTGAACCTAGTTTAAGCGAGTTTGCACATAGACTTAACCAAGAGGTGCCAAATCAAAACATTCTGAAAAATGAATACTTCTCATCAACTGATACAGGTAATCAAAAATACAACTCACATACATTGAATAACAATGAATACGGAGATGATACTGAAGACACTGTAATTTCACTTTTCGATCAAAAAGACAATAGCGAACATACTAGCCAAATCATCAGCTATATAGATATTGTTGGGGATTTTCGCCAACAACTTATCGCTACGTTTAATTCGCCATTTTAATGTAGTTAACATTAATAACTTACTAAATGGAAAATTACATCTGTTGTGTCACTCAATTTACATCATAAGTGCCAGTCATTATCATTCAACTCTGCCACCTAATCACGCATACAGTGACCACTAAATAATATTAGGTTTGCCACTGATGAATAAGATCACTTTGTGCGCATTGGAGACACTAGCGGTATTTAGTTTAACGTCAGCTTCACTAATAAAGCGGTCATTAGCATCGAAAATAACCTTGTGACTTCTTTTAGCCAATAGCCGACCTTAGCTTTTGCAAATTCAGGAGTATATTTAGGGCAATATGAACTTAATACTTATATTAGTAGCTGCAACCAACTTAAAGCTCAGGTAAGTGAAACAATTCCCTTAATCAATATTCAAATTATCAATATAAACACGAATAAAATCACTTCAGCTAATGTTTTGGAAATAGGCTACGAAACAAGCCTCAAAGCTATTGAAATAAATATAATTAATACGCTTCAGGCGATATTAGTTCTGACTACAGACAACCAAAATATTGTTGGCGAGTTCCAAAAGCAAGGTATTAATCAAGACATTTCATCTTTACTGAGCAAGGTAACAGAATATCAAAGTCAAATTGACTCAGCTAACGCTAAGTTAGCAGAAATTAAAAATAAAACTTCAGAGTATCAAGCTGACGTAGTTAAAAGAAGTGAAGTTGCAAACGAATACAAGTTGTTTTTAGAAAACGAAGAACGAGAAATTAATCAAGCATATCAATCACTGTCAGCAGAAAAAATCACTTGGAACAATGAGCAAAACTTACTTGTAAGAGATATCCTAATGGATATTTCAATATACGGTAATATTTTCTTTGATGTTGAAAGATTTTTTAATGGTCTTTTAGAATGCCTTAATAAAGGAAAGTTTAGGGAGACTAACGCACAAAGTACAATGAGTAGGCTAAAGGAAGTTTTTCCTATTAATACACCGTCTGATTTTTTCAATTTGATTTCTAACTTGGACATTATAACTATTTCTAATACTGAAGTTATAAATTTAGAAAGTTTTTGTTGGAAAAATGAATACTTTAATCAGTCTGGTAGGTTTGATTTACTTGATTATCTATTTACTCCGCAATCTATTAAATCTTTTTTGTATGTCAATGCTGAATTTCGATATAAAAACAAAACTGTCGATAAATTATCAGTTGGCCAACGAGGGACATTTTATGTTTGCTTAAAATTAGCAACAGATCCTTTCGGTTCTCCTTTCATTTTTGATCAGCCAGAAGACGATTTAGATAATGATTTTATAATGCACAATCTAGTGCCTTTATTTAGAAAGATAAAAAAATATAGACAAGTAATTGTTGTTACACACAATGCTAACCTGGTAGTAAACAGTGATGCGGAACAGGTAATAGTTGCACATAATGACAATGAAATTCTGAGCTATCATTCGGGAGCTGTTGAGGATGACTTAGTTTCCGATACTGATAGTATTCGTTCTCAGATTTGTAATATTTTAGAAGGTGGTGGATATGCGTTTGAAATGAGAGAAAAGAAATACGGTTTACACTCTTTGTAGTTGAATTTCCAATAATTGAAATTATTTTATTGGATAGTAGTTCGCATTAATTTATATACAGGCACTATACTATGTTCCAGTGATTGATAGGTGCTTGAGTAATGAACCTTAACTAAATCTGAGAAACAGAGAGGAATGAACGCCTTCAAGTAAATTCCTGCAAAAACTTCACTAAGGCAGCTTTCTGTTCTGGTTCGACTTGCTTACTTATAACATGAGTTACCGCTAACGTTTTTATTTCCGAAGTTCATCAAAACAGTCGGGAAATTTATCCTCAATGCTTTTAGATACATCTAAGTAATACTCCATAATATTAGACAACCCATATTCCAGTTAATATTGTATTTATAATAAACCATATAGTTGAGGTTTGAACTAGGCTGACTAGTTATCAATTAAACTTAGTTGTATGATCTCAATGGTGAAAAAGCAGATTATTTATAATGTTAAACTCACAATTAAATTGGATCTGCTTTGTTAAAAATCGTGCGTTAGCAGTGTTGTGTTATGAGTACGATGTACATTTCCTTCTATTTTTCTATTCCATCAATTTTATCAGCTGCCTATGCGGCAGAGCACCAACCACAAAACGAGCTTCTTCTTTATTTTCAATTATCAGCTGCCTATGCGGCAGAGCACCTAAAAATAGTCGTTATTACTTCTTATCTAATATTATCAGCTGCCTATGCGGCAGAGCACAAAAAATAGTTATCGGTAATCATACTATTAATATTATCAGCTGCCTATGCGGCAGAGCACCAAGGAAAAAATAGACGAATTTGTTGCAGAAAATTATCAGCTGCCTATGCGGCAGAGCACAACCGAATTCTGGTACCAAGTTTTGACTGTACATTATCAGCTGCCTATGCGGCAGAGCACTATCCTTGAAACTATCAACCTCCTTGATTAATAAAGAGTTCTATTACTTACCTTTAAAACACCTAAAAACTTACCTACGTGTTTTTCATTTTTATATCAATTATTTATAACTCATCAAAAATAATAGGTACTGGATTAGTACTTTTTAGATTAGTTGATAATCCATAAGAATTAAATATATTAGTATTTGCATCACTGTATACTTTTTTTTCAATATTTAATGCAAAATCATTTTTGTTTTCATGACTATTCATTGGGATTTCATGACAAAAAGGAATGATTAATTCTGAAGCTTCATTACCTTTAGGTTTATAAACTTCTCCTCTTTGTTGTGCACGTTTTATTAACCTGTTCAATTTTCGTTTCTGAGCTGTAACAGTTAAATCAGCGACTTTCTGATTACGACTAAATACAGCTGAATTTTTCGAATCTAAAATACATTCCCCAACTTTATTTATTAAAAAGTAATTCATTTCAGCCATTTCAACAAAGTATTTTTGCGTTTGGAGAAACTTCAAAGAACTTTCATTAGTAGAAACAAAGGCTAAACGCTTACCAATTGAAATATTACTCCAATCAGGAAATGAGACGCCTATATCATGAATACCTTGCCTATGGTAAAAACCATGTAGAACCTTTAAACATCGACCAACAAGAAACGATTCATTAATATCTTCTCCTAAGAAAGAGACGGTAAAATAAAACCTTTTCATCATTATCTCCCTAGCTGAAATAAACCGCCTTTTATAAGGTTTGCAGCCACAAAGTGGGCTTTATTCATTGATTGAATATTCTTTTTATCTGCAAGTTCTGAAGTAATATTCTCAATGTCCATCAATAGAGAATAAAAATCTAATTTTGAATCGGGGTGTCTAACACTTGTGTTTGATGCTTTTATCACTCCAAATGCGCCAATTCTTATACTCTCATCACTATCAGGATACCAATCATCAATTAACGCTAAAGCAGCTCCTATTTTATAAGAACCTAAGATCGCGGTTCGCTTCTCATTAATTTTTGTATCTTGATAAACTCGCCCTATATCTGAATCTTTCTCAGTAAATGCTTGGCTTGGATAAATTTCTTGCATAAATGAAGGCGTGATTTCAGCTTCAACTTCAGCAAATAAACAAAATTTAGGATCACAAAGCGCTAGCGTAAATTGATCAACTAATTCGTTATAACCTTTTAAATTAGTAGGAAAGCTTTCTTCATATCTATTCATGGTGATATTTTCTGACGTAACTTCAAGGTTTCTTTGAGTAGTAATTTTTATATTAATATTTACCGCGTCTGAATTCCTCCAAAGCCATACGCCTTTGAATAAGTTATCTAAATAGCGTTGAGCTAAATATTTATACCCATCGTGTTTTTTATATATCTCAGAGAATAATCGTAGTGATGAAATCACCTCCATATCATTGCAATTTGAAGGTTTAAATGAGTTAGAATTTACTCGTAATGAAAACTTACACAGCAAGGTTTTACATTCATAAGGTACGTGACAATACTCTACAGTATGCGGATTTCCTTCCGCTAGTTTAGCGTGCGTAGTACTTTTTTTGATAACAGCTTTCTTATCAAAAGCCTCAGAAGCGTTTGATTTTTGCCCCAATACTTTTACTGTTTGAATATTTAATGGAGTAATATTACGATCTGAATCAACCGATAGGAATACTCCTATACTTGGCGAAATGGAGCGTGTATACGTTAATTTACTTGGTAATATCAATATGACTTCCCCCGTTAACTTGTTAAAAAAACACTTTGCTCTGAAAATTTATATGACCAAAACAATTTCGCATGACTTTGATTCAAAGTATGTTTTACTAAACATGCATAGTTTAAAAAACTTTCAGCAAATGTATGCTTGAGATCACCTAAAACCCCTTGTTTGAAATTTGGTTTTTCTAAAAAAATATAACCTGTATTTACCAAAACAAATTTTTCTACTTTAAAACCTTCTAAAAACTCACTTAATAAGCCTTTCTCATAAAACTGAGGAACGAGCCATTTTCCATGATGATCTTCTATCAATTTTGTAGAATCATCAAAGTTTTTAACATGAGTAAAATTAGGTAAATCTTTTAAGGTTATATGCACACTACCTCCGCATAGATGAGTTGGTAGAGCATTTTGTAAAGTACTTGAATCGAATTCTTCTTCACTGGTAACCCGAAGTACTAAACTTATTGATAAATCACATTCAACACTATCAATTAAACCAGGAGCTACTACTTTCTGTTTATCTCGAAGATAGAGTTCTTTAGAAGGCGTTCGTTTTGATAAACCGAAATGGTGAATACAAAGAGCAAAACTATCGAATTTAATTTTTGAGTTATTAAGTTGGTTGATATTACGTTCAAATTTATGAATAAAACCCCATATACCGATAAGTGATGGTATACCAACAGTACAGCCTGTACTCATGGCATTAGCATCGTTAACTCTTAAATTAGGAATGACTATAAAGGACTCATTACAATCACTTATTTCAATCAGATTATCTTCTTTATCTTCGTTATTAATAATGTGCTGAATAACTTCTTTAAATAATTTGCTGTACTTAGGCTCATAGGAGAACTTAGAAAGCTCTTTATGGCGGCTTAAATCTAAATTTAATAGTTTGGTGAGTCCATCAACATTAAGCTCATTTTTGTCCTTAATATTGCGAATTTTCCAATATGCAATATTATTCACAAGGGACTTAAAGTATTCCTTTTTTAATAGTGACTTTTCATTACTCGTCATGAGAGCATTATTCATACTTTGA
This sequence comes from Colwellia sp. C2M11, assembly GCF_018860915.1. Taxonomy (GTDB): domain Bacteria; phylum Pseudomonadota; class Gammaproteobacteria; order Enterobacterales; family Alteromonadaceae; genus Colwellia. The sequence continues at coordinate 100,011 of NZ_JAHKQD010000039.1, read as the reverse complement.
TATTTAATCAAAATATTCAGCAATTCATTCTTTTTCCAAAAAACATCTTGTCGAGTATGGGGACTATTAAGAGCTTTCGGTAGCGATTTAAATAATTTTATTTTACCACCTGTACTTGCTGCAAAAGATCCAACATTCGCTGAACGTTCTAAATTAAATACATATGATGAATTAAAGTTATTAGTGCAATATTGATGTATTTTAGATTGTATTTCATTTGATATGACAGGAGTAATGCTAAGGTAATCTTCTTCAACAAATGGAAACCTTACTTGAGGTAAATAATTCCCTGTTAAGTTTAATATTGTTTGTTCATCAGGAACCGACTGAAGCTGTATTATTATTGTTTTAATAACTTTAGAAGGTATACCAAGATTTATTAATAAGTTCTGTATTTCTATATGTTCATTGACTAAGGCTGAGCCAATACAAAGCAATTCATTTTTATAAACAAATTCAGCACATAAAAATGTAGAATAATTGATATCGGCTGCATTGTGAGCATAACCAAAACTATGATGAAAGCGTTCTTTTGAAAATTGAGGGTTATTCGTTGTTAAACGTAACGCTCCTCTTGCCCTATAATCAGGAAATTTAACATTATGGCTATGCCTGTATTGATAAGTATTTATACTGCGTTTTATAAAAGCGTCATCCAAAAGCTTTATTTTTGCACTTTCCTTACAAAATACGTCTTCAATATTCTCTAAGCGTTCAGTTAAATTAACTAACGCTACAATGGCTAACTCAGTTTCAACAGATATATCAAAAGGAATTGTAGATAATGAGAATAAACGTTTAACCGCTCTATTCCTTTCATTCGCGTCTAATATTGCACTCAAACTTCCAAGTGTATCCATCACCACCTCGACGTTAAAACTGATAAATTTGAATACTCAGTTTGAAAACCTGCTTGCCATAAAAAAAACAGATCCCCCAATTCAAATGCATATTGATTCAAACTCAAGCACTCGTCAGATTTAACTCTAATAAAAGACTTTAATTCACCTAAATTAACTAAAGCTGCGATTTGCTCAGTTGATGTATTTAAAAGTATTGCAGCTTCAATACTATTTATTCTTAAGCTTAGAAACTCATTATTATTACTCAGCACATTTTCATTAAAAAAACGATATACCTCCGGTAATATAATGTTTTCACTAAATCTTGATGACGGTAATTTTGAACTAATGATTAACAAGTCATCGAAGATATCTTTAAACTTCGCTTCTCCAACAGGCTTAGTGCCATATTCAACAAAATAAGTCCATTTGTTTTCTAAAAAGGTATGAAAACTATTTGGCCAATTTGAAAAAAACAATACAAACTCGTCACCTTTAAATGACGATAAATCTAACTTATGTAATTTCAACCACCAAAAAACAAGCCCATATTTATGGCTCTGATTAACGTCAGGTAAACAATGGTTTTCAATACTTCCCAGCCAATCACTAATAATCAAGTTATGCTCGTTTTTTCCAACATTATCAAGCTCACTATATGAAATATTACAATGCTGACAAACCCCAATTACAGTATCTTTATAAACAAATATGTCTTCACCACAGCTGCAAATATTGATTAGCGGTTTTTTATGTTTATGACAATACTCATATGGCCAGAAGCTCCATATTTGACGAATATAATTTGACTCTTTTAAACAGTCTGAACAAACTCCTGGGGTGGTTTTAACAAACTGCCGTGGTAGCGTTTTACCATTTTGAATAACTGATTGAGCGTTTAAGGAATATGAATTAGCATTCCTAAAAATAGATAATGCTAACAAAGGTAAAGGTTCCTGGTTGGATAATGAGCTTAAATATTGAAGAGCTTTAATACGAAGGCTACTTGATCGTTTAGCTAAGTACGGATTAATACTTCCTAGTTTATCTGGAATATTAAAATGTTTTAAATTGGAGTGGTCTACCGTTCTTCTAATAACCGACCAAAAGCGATTCGCTTTTATATAACCATTAGAATCTGCAAGCCGCATAATATAGCTCTCTAAAGATTCATCTGGAAATGGTATGGGTCTAATAAGTAGCAAATTAACAAATCACATTAAAAGAGGCTGTATTAAAAGTAACCTATTATTGTGTAAATTTCAAAAAGATTAAATCAATATTCATCATTTAAGTAACGTTTACATTTCTTTGGTTTTATAAACAACATTTCTTATGTTTTTTACCTGAGCCACAGAAACATAAATCATTTCTTCATATATTTTATCGTGGTTTAACAAATGCTCGTTGAAATTTTATTTTTAATAATGATAAAAATACCGCATGGAAATGGATTTACTAGGCCAATAAAGCTTTCAATATTTAGTGGAAAATAACTCTGACTAGAACCACTGAATTGCATTTATCTTAGCCAACAAATTACATTTATATGTTCCAATAATAAGATCTCTCATCTTTGGATATATTCAACATTTCTAATACACACTTTTGCCACAAAGAAGACACTAGCCTCTAATTCAAAAAGGACTGCTCACAATCTAAAGCGGTCATTAGCATCGAAAATAACCTTGTGACTTCTTTTAGCCAATAGCCGACATTAGCTTTGAATTGCTAAAGGCGGTTCAGAGCCTGAGCTAGTACAAATAAATACATTACTTATTTGCTAAACCAGCGTATTTTAGGTTAACTATCTAGCGATTTAATAATTCCGCACGCTTCAATTGTACCGCCCGATTCGCAGGTGCTTGCCATTTGCTGTAATTCAGCTTTAAGTGCCTTTAACTCTTTCATTCGTTGATTAACTAATTCGAGTTGTTGGTCAATCAACGCATTTACACTAGAGCAACTCTCCTCTGGCTTGTTTTTTAATTCAATGAGTCGCTTAATATCATTAAGCGGAATATCTAAACTTCGACAATGTTTGACGAATTCCAGCTCTTTTAGTGCCTTATTAGAATACAACCTGAAATTCCCTTCAGAGCGATTAGGATCTGACAGCAAGCCCTCCTTTTCATAATATCGGATGGTTTGTACTGAACACCCCGATGTTTTCGATAATTCACCTATTTTCATTAATTTTCACCTTTAACCTTGACTCTATAGTTACTATAGGTTTTATAGTTGCAGTATACAAGTGTATTGGAGGTGAAAATGAGTGGTTGTGGGTGTGAAGTTGAATTAAAAGATAGCCAACAAAAGACAGTGCTTTATTGGCTTTTGGCTATCAATGCCACGATGTTTGTTTTTGAAATTTGTTTTGGTTGGTTATCAGAATCAACGGCATTAATTGCCGACTCATTAGATATGCTAGCAGATGCTATCGTCTATGCAATTGCCCTATATGCAGTAGGAAAGTCAATCCAACATAAGGCAAATGCTGCTTTAGTGAGTGGTTATTTCCAACTAGGGTTAGGTGTGTTAATTCTATTGGATATTGCAAGAAGGCTTTATGGTGAAAGTGAGCCTCACTCTTGGTTTATGATTGGCGTAGGCTCGGTGGCTTTAGTTGCAAATGTGATTTGCCTTATCCTTATTCGAAAACACAACAACGATGAAATACATATGAGAGCGAGCTGGATATTTTCAGCGAATGACGTGATTGCAAACCTTGGTGTCGTTATCGCTGGCATATTAGTTATGGTGCTAGAGCAGCGTTGGCCAGATATCGTCATTGGAAGCATCATTTCAATATTAATTCTTCGAGGTGCTTACCGAATATTAAGTGATGCTAAACAAGAGTTAGCCGCTGCTGAAAAACCATGCGATACACCAAGTGAAGATAAACAATCGACCTCTTGTTGCTCCAAGTAAGGGAAATGCTATGAATAAGAAATATATAGAAAATACTAAGATAGTTAATTTTGAACACTCTGCAATTCAATCATTAATTACTGAGCGTAAATGGCAAGAACTTGATGACTTCAACAAAATTGGTGCAGCCTACCAGTTCGTTAAAGATGAAATATTATTTGGCTACAATGAAAGCGATGATATTTCAGCAAGCAGTGTTTTAGCTGATGGTTACGGCCAATGTAATACCAAAGGCAACTTGCTGATGGCCTTGTTGAGAGGGTTAGGCATTCAATGTCGATTTCACGGTTTCACCATCGATCAGCAATTGCAAAAAGGTGCCATACCCAGCTATGTATTTTGGCTAGCACCTAAATATATTATCCATAGTTGGGTTGAAGTTTATTTCGATGGGCGTTGGATTAACTTAGAGGGCTTTATATTAGATAGGCAATACTTAACCTCACTACAGCAGAAGTTTAACCAAGAAAAAGATGATTTTTGTGGTTATGGAGTCGCAACAAAGTGCTTCTCTTCACCTGATACGGATTGGCGAGGAACAGATACCTATATTCAAAAAGAAGGAATTCATGATGACTTTGGGCTTTATGATTCCCCTGATGAATTCTATAGAGAAAAAGGCACAAATTTATCTGGAATAAAACGATGGTTATATCAACATGTGATCCGTCATTTGATAAATATGAATGTATCAAAGCTAAGAAATCAAAAAGTACTAGAGGTGCAAAATGCACAATCATAACCACAGTCATCATCATGGAAAAGACGACCGCATTGGATGGGCGTTTTTTCTGAATGTTACATTCACGATCATCGAATTTATTGGTGGGTGGCTTACCAACAGTACCGCTATTATGGCTGATGCAGTGCATGACTTAGGGGATAGTCTATCTATAGGCTTTGCTTGGATATTAAGTCGTTTTTCAGAGAAAGAAGCGTCAGATAAGTTTAGTTATGGCTATCGTAGACTTACACTCTTTGGCGCACTGGTAAATGGTATTGTTTTAGTTATTGGCTCAATTTGGATTTTATTTGAAGCCATACCAAGGCTGTCCAATCCAGAAATGCCAGTGGTTGAGGGGATGTTAGGGCTGGCCATACTCGGTGTTGCAGTAAATGGTTATGCGGTTTTCAAATTAAAAGCGGGTGAAACACTTAATGAAAAAGTGCTGACATGGCACCTTCTTGAAGATGTTCTTGGCTGGGTTGCTGTACTTATTGTCTCAATAGTTTTGATGTTCATAGAACTACCAATATTAGATCCACTTTTGTCGATTGGTTTTACGTTATTCATCTTGTTTAATGTCTTTAGAAATTTGAAATCAACACTCGTCTTGTTTCTTCAAGCTGCGCCAGATAAAGATACTCAAGATCGTATTAAACAATCACTAATTGAATTTCCCGAAGTTAACGGTATCCATCATATGCACTTTTGGTCACTAGATGGTGAAAGTCATGTTTTAACAGCGCATCTTGAGCTAAAAGATGACTTTGAAGTTGAGGACTTAATTAGGCTTAAACATGACGTTGCAGCTAAATTATCTTCCTATCATTTATCGCATACGACGATAGAGTTTGAGTTTCCTCAAGAAACTTGTCGTGATGAGAATGAAAATTAGGTAAATGGCTAGTCGATAAAGCTTTGCTCTGTTATATTGATTACTCAAGTTTTTATAGGTGTATATTTTGAATCTAAATGTTGTGCTAAAAATGCTCTTAGTCGTTTCGATTGTTTTACAATCGTTAACTGCTGTCGCATCCTCAACATCTGAGAATCACCAAATTGATATAGAACATCTTCAAACTCAACATGATCATGCCGATGACCGAAATGCCTTAAACGACAATACAGATGATGAGCAGCATAATGAAAAAGATTGTCATCACTGTGGTCATTGCAGTGGCAGCCACTTATCTTGGATTTTAGTCAGTAATTCAAATGTCGATGGTAAGCTAAATATTATCAATAAAACGCCTTATCAAATTGATCAAACAAATACTTACCTTGAAGCGATACTTCGCCCACCCATTTCTTAATTAGATTGATTTTTAATGACCTATTTGTCCATGAAAAGGATAAAGGGTTCGTGTTTATAAATTAAAAAATTAAGAAGTTTTATGTATATATTTTTAAAAAATGCAGGTTTGATCCTGTCTTTATGTATGGCTGTAATTTTTTCAGTTGCCAGTTATGGCAAAGAGAAAAATATTTCATGGCTTGATAGTCAAATAAATAAAGATCCCGAAGTTGTTGCGGCTAAAGAGTTACTTAATGCAAGTAATCATAGAGCAAAAAGCTTAACTCAAGCCGTATATAACCCAGAGCTTGAAGCAAGCTATGAAAAAGAAGGTGATTTTGATAATTACTCTATTGGTATCAGTCAAACGATTGATTTTTGGGATAAGCAATCAGCAAATAAAAGCATTGGTGAAATTGATGTTTATGCAAACCAGCAACAATTGTTATCTCTACTCGATTCTAAAAAGGCTAATGCTTTAACTGCAATAGTTAATTGGCAAGCAGCAAAAAAGGCGGCTCAGTTACTTTCAGAAAGAGAAAATCAATTACAAACGCTCGTTGGAATTGTTAAAGATAAGCGAAAAGCCGGACTTCTAGAGCCACTTGACGCTGAATTGGTCTATTTAAACTTGTCCCAAATTTTCAGTGAAATATCTGAGTCTCAAATTGCTTTGAAAAATGCAGAGGTAAAGGTTCAGGAGTTATTGCCTGATTGGACGCCTAATACTGCCAATTTGTTTTCATTTACTTTTGGAGCAACAAGCTATTCATTTAACTCCAAGTGGGTTGAAGAACATCCAAAAGTTAAACTCGCTAAAGCGCAATGGAAAGGACAACAATCTAAGGCTCAGCTAACCACTATGGAATCTAAAGCTAATCCAACCATTGGAATTAGCGCAGGAAGAAGTGGTGATGAAGACTTGGTTGGTTTGACTTTCTCAATTCCTTTAAACATCAGAAATAACTTTTCAGATACTGTTAAAGCCGCTTATTCAGAAGCAATTGCAGCAGAGGCTAACTTTCGGTCGGTTTATCGAAAGCAGTCTTTTGAAGCAAAAGCTAATTATGAGTCGTTTAATGTAAGTAAAAAATACTATGAGCAATGGCGAAAGCTCACACAAGGCAGATTAGATAGTAGCGCAAATTTATTAAATAAGCGCTGGGGAGCTGGTGACATTAATACGTCTGATTACTTACTTGCACTAAATCAACGTGCGGAAGGGCTTCATGCTGGAATACGTTTGGAAAATCAATTCAAGCTTGCAGAAATATCCTTCGTTTTAAGTATGGGTCAGTTATCAAAATTTGAGATTTGAACGCTTTATTTTTTCAATAGCGAAAAACGAAATCTTAAATTTATCAAAATATAGGTTACAAAAATGAATACAATATTTAGTAAAAAATTATTAGCCGTAGTAATTAGCAGCCTGTTAGTTGGGCTTACTACAAATCATGATGCTTTTGCACAGTCGTCAGATGGTACTGGTTCTGTGGCAAAGGTTTCGAAGCAAGATGTAAAAGAACATGAAGATGATCATGACGATCATGAAAAGGGACATGAAGAAGAAAAAGGTGACCATGACGAGCACGGCCATGAAGGTGATAATAAAGAGGAAGAAGAGCATGAAGAAGGTATCACTATTGATCCAAAGAAGATGTCGCTTGCTAACATCAAAGTGGAAAGTGTTAAGCCTGAATATCAATTTAGCACCGTGTATGCACCTGGCGAAATAAAAGCTAATGGCTATAAAAGTTATGTGGTATCCCCACGTACAGAGTCAGTTATTATCAGTCGCCATGCAGCGCTTGGCGAACATGTAGATAAGGGACAAAAACTGGTCACTCTATTTAGTGAGTCCATGTCACAAGCGCAAGCGGACTATCTAATCGCTTCAACACAATGGCAACGTATTAAAAAACTAGGTAATAAAACAGTAAGTGAAAGCCGCTTATTACAAGCTGAAACGACTTACAACGCTTCATACGGAAAACTCATTGCTTTAGGGTTAACTGAAAAAGCCATTAAAAGTATTTCTAATAAGGATATTAAGGCATTCGGGCAATATACGTTAACGGCACAGCGTGAAGGAGTAGTGCTTCAAGACGACTTTATCCAAGGGCAACGTGTTGATGCTGGGGATACCGTTATGTTGCTAGCTGATGAAAAACAATTATGGGTTGAAGCAAAAGTTTCTCCAAATAAAAAGCTAAATTTATCAATTGACTCTCCTGCGGTACTTAAATTAGAAGGGCAGAGTTACAATGCCAAAGTTATCCAAGAAGCCCATACAATTGATCCTATTACTCGTACTCGAATTATTAGGTTAGGAGTAGATAATTCGGATGATAACCTCCATTCAGGCATGTTTGTAAAAGTTTACTTTCAGTTCGCCACAAAGCAGAAAGTGATGGCTGTACCAGAAGAAGCATTGATCCGTAGTGCTGATGGTGATTGGACAGTATTTGTCGAAGACCACCCTGGAGAATTTAAAGCTGTAGAAGTAGAACTAGGCCGAGCCTTAGGTGGTTTTAGAGAAATCATTGGTCTTGATAGTGGAACGCGAATTGTAACCAAAGGCGCATTTTTTGTTGCGTCTGAAATCGCTAAAGGCGGATTTGATCCGCACAACCACTAGGGAGCAAGACTATGTTTAATAAAATAATAGATTGGTCTGTTAATAATAGACTCCTGATTTTGATTGCGCTGTTTGCCACCATGGTTGGCGCAATTATGGTTATTCCAAAACTAAATTTAGATGCCTTTCCTGATGTTACTAATGTTCAAGTTGCTGTAAATACTGAAGCGCCAGGACTGGCTGCTGAAGAAGTTGAACAACTCATTACGTACCCTATTGAAGCGGTAATGTATGCCTTACCTGATGTAGAACAAGTGCGCTCAATTTCTAAAACAGGCTTGTCTGGCGTAACTGTTGTTTTCAAAGAAGGCACCGACATTTACTTTGCAAGACAACTCGTATTTGAGCGTCTTCAAGCCGCAAAAGAACTGATACCAGAAGGTGTTGGGACACCTGAAATGGGACCAAACACCTCTGGGCTGGGCCAAGTATTTCAGTATCTTCTTATTTCAGATAAAGGTGCAGGTTATGATGCCATGGCGCTTCGAAGCCTTAACGATTGGATTGTTAAGTTACTCGTTATGCCTGTCGATGGTGTTACTGATGTACTCTCCTTTGGAGGTATTGTTAGGCAGTATCAAGTAAATGTCGATCCATCTAAGCTTCTTTCTTATAACTTAACCCAAGAAGATATTGTTGGTGCCCTAGATAACAACAATGCGAATGTTGGCGGCTGGTATATGAACCGTGGACAAGAGCAGCTTGTTATTAGAGGTACAGGTTGGTTTGAAAGTGGTGACGCTGGTATTAGTAATATCAAACAAGTTCCCGTCAAAACAGTTGATGGGACGGTTGTGACGGTTTCGGATATTGCTAAAGTTGAAATGGGCAGTGAAATTCGCCAAGGTGCTGTCACTATGACGCGAAAATCACCCAATGGTAAAGTCGAGAAATTAGGTGAAGTTGTCTCTGGCATTGTCTTAAAACGCATGGGGTCTAATACTAAAGCCACCATTGATGGTATCAATGCAAGAATCCCATTGATTAATCAAGCATTACCTAAAGGCGTTCGCTTTGAACCATTTTATGATCAGGCTGATTTGATTGAAAAAGCCGTTGATACGGTAGTTGATGCACTTTCACTAGCATTTATTTTCATCTGTATTGTATTGGCTCTATTCTTAATGAATTTACGTGCAACCTTCTTGGTATTAATTTCAATTCCAATTTCTATTGGTATTGCGTTAATGATCATGGCTTGGTGGGGGATATCTGCTAACTTGATGTCGCTAGGCGGAATAGCTGTCGCTATTGGTATGCTAGTTGATGGTTCAGTCGTGATGGTTGAGAACATGTTTAAGCATTTAAATAGACCAGACTCTACCCATTTAAAAACTGTAAAAGAAAGAGTGCCTAGTGCTGATACTGATCCACATGATGTAGAACAAGATGAGCATGGTATTAAATTACGTCTTCAAAATGCTGGTAAAGAAGTGGCTCGTCCCGTCTTTTTTGCAGCCTCTATTATTTTAGTCGTATTTACGCCTTTATTTAGCTTTGAAGGTGTTGAGGCAAAGTTATTTCAACCTATGGCGATAAGTATCATTTTAGCTGTTATATCCGCTATTGTGGTTGCGTTGTTTATAGTGCCAGCACTGGCAACTTATCTATTTAAATCTGGTGTAAAAGAGAGGGAAAGCTTTGTTCTTAAACCATTAGATAAACTCTATAGAAAAGGTCTAACATTCGCTTTAAAACATACCAAGTTAATTATCTCAACATCTTTGTTATTGGTTGTGTCAGCTTTTGCGTTGGTTCCCTACATTGGTACTGAGTTCGTTCCAGAATTAGAAGAAGGGACGATTAACTTAAGGGTAACCCTTGCACCTTCTTCTAGTTTAGATACTGCGCTCACTGTGGCACCAATTCTAGAAGAAAAACTAATGGCTTTTCCTGAAGTAACCTATGCATTAAGCCGAATTGGACGAGCAGAAATAGGCGGAGATCCTGAGCCAGTTAATAACATAGAAATTTACATTGGGTTGAAGCCAGTTTCCGAGTGGACAAGTGCATCTAATCGATATGAACTTCAAGAAAAAATGGAGAGATCTTTAGAAGAATTCCCAGGGTTGTTACTCAACTTTTCTCAACCTATTGCGACTCGTGTTGATGAGCTACTATCTGGGGTTAAAGCTCAGTTGGCGATAAAGTTATTTGGCCCTGAGTTAGACGTTTTAGCAACTAAAGGGCAAGAGATCGAAGCAGCTATAAAGAGTGTTGACGGTGCAAGAGATGTTGCTCTTGAGCAAATTGCAGGTGAAGCGCAACTTGTCGTAAAACCTAATAGACAAGAGCTATCGCGCTTTGGACTTTCAGTTGTTGATATAATGGAAGTTGTGCGAGATGGCATTGGTGGCGTCGAGGCAGGGCAAATTATTAACGGCAATGAACGCTACGATATTTATGTGCGTATTGAAGAAGAATATCGACGAAATAAGGAAGCTATTTCAGACATTCGAATTCAGTCACCAACAGGTGCCTGGGTACGCTTAGGTGATGTTGCAACTGTTTCATTTGAATCAGGTCCTCCTCAAGTAAGACGCGATGATGTTCAAAGGCGTGTCGTTATTCAAGCAAACGTTCAGAATAGAGATATGGGCAGTGTAGTAGCCGACATCAGAAAAGTTATTGCTGAGAAAGTTGACCTACCTTCAGGCTACTCGGTAGCAATAGGTGGTCAATTCGAAAGCCAGCAGCGTGCTCAAAACAGACTAGCTATCGTTGTACCTCTATCTTTAGCGCTAATTGCATTGTTACTCTATTTTGCTTTTGGCTCTGTTGGTCAAGCTATGTTGATTTTAGTGAATGTGCCACTTGCCGTAATTGGCGGTGTTTTTTCCCTGTATATATCGGGCCAATATTTATCTGTGCCAAGCTCAGTAGGCTTTATTACCTTATTCGGTGTAGCGGTATTAAATGGGGTTGTAATGGTAGAAAGTATCAACCAACGAATAAAAGATGGTTTAGAGGCTTCCAAGGCAGTTTTTGAAGGAGCAACGTCAAGATTAAGACCTGTACTTATGACAGCAATTACATCTGCATTAGGATTAATCCCAATGCTAATGTCAAATGGTGTAGGTGCTGAAATCCAGCGCCCTCTAGCGAGTGTAATTGTAGGGGGATTAGTGACGGCAACACTACTTACATTATTTGTATTGCCAGTTTTATATCGATGGTTTTCAAAGAAAAAAATAGAAGAGCTATCCAGATAAAATAACTTTGAACTCTAATCCCACGCTAAAGTCACGTTTAGCGTGGGATTAATCATGTGTAGATGTGCTAAAACAACGTTAAATAAGCTAAGGCTTATGTCCGCTTTCGTATCTTAGTGATCACTAGGTGGGCTGATTCAGAAGGGTCTATAATGACAGCTTTGAGATATTAATGTAAGGAAGTGTCCGTTCTTCCTGATTTTTTATAGTTTAGATATCTATAGCTTCAGATAATTCAAGGGCATCATCGACCTCAATACCAAGATAACGTACAGTACTTTCCAGTTTTGTATGACCAAGTAATATTTGGACAGCACGTAAATTTTTAGTTTTTTTATAGATCAAAGATGCTTTGGTTCTTCTCATCGAATGAGTACCATACGATGTAACGTCTAGACCAATACTTGCAATCCATTTTTTGACAATCCTTGCGTATTGACGGGTTGTTAGATGGCACCCCTTTCTCATCCGACTACCAAATAAATAATCATTAGAACGAAGCGATTTTAATGCGATCCACTCTTTAAGTGACTCTTGGGTCTTTTTCGTTATTTCAAATCGAACAGGAGTACCTGTTTTTTGTTGGATTAATATTGCTCTAGATTGAATGCTTTTCCCATGAGCGATATCCATGACTTTAAGCTTAATAAAATCACACGCTCGTAATTTACAATCTAATGCTAAATTGAACATAGTAAGTTCGCGAAGGTTATTTGCTAAATCAAGTCTTGTCCTTATAGACCATACCTCCTCAAGCTTAAGAGGAAGTTTTTGACCAACTAATTTACCTTTATTCCAGCTAGGTTTTGGGGTGTAAGGAATGATGTTATACATAATAGTGCTCCATTGGTTAAAGAAACATAAGTATGGTTCAACGATTTGGTAATTAGGAACTATCTGGTTGTGTAGAAAGGTTAGCTAAAACCCAAAGCAGACGGCTTAACTTGTTAACAATCAGCCCACCTAGTGATCACTAAGATACGAAAGCTAACATTAACATCAATAGGTTTTGAGTTGTTTACAGTGTTCAGAAGAAGTAGATTTACCTTTGCCCTGACAGACAGCTAAGCCACCATAGCGGTCGTTCATCATAAAATTATTAATCATCACTTTGTGCGCATTGTTGACATTATCCTGAGATTTATTGCCATATATTTTCTAATGAATAGATAAAGTTACTTCTGTTCTAATATTGTATATTTTGATTGCTCGACTTATTTCCACCAAAAAATAGGATTTCATCCTGCTTTCTACAAAGGACTTCTTAAGATATTGATTCTTTAATGGTTACAAAGTAGTCTGATATGATGAAAAATTAACTTTCGACGCACGTTTTCCTTTTGAAATAAGGAAATCGACCGCTTAACAAAGCTGTTAGCTTTCCAAATCATCTAACTACCAAGAGATTATGCAAAGAACATTTAGTAAAACTTTTACACTATTACAGCATGAAGCAGACTTGGCAGAAGGGTGTCTGTCAGTTGGATTAACTGCGATTAGAAATGCCACAGTCAACGACAAGAGAAATTTCTATTCTGGTTTTTTTAATACTACTATTGCTTTTGAAAGAATCATGAAGCTCATAGTAGTGATAGATCATATGCTTTATCATAACTTTCAAACACCTACAAAAAAAGAACTAAAAGCTTATGGCCATGACCTTGTAAGTTTATATAAATCGTCTGTAGCTGCTACTAACAGAAAAAATATTGCAAGTATTACAATGCCAAGCCAAAGCTCTATAGAAATGGAAATACTTTGTCTTCTGTCAGAGTTCGCAAAGTTTACGAGATACTACAATTTAGACTCTTTAAGCCTAAAAAGCTCAAATGATGTCGACCCGCTTATTGGCTGGGAAAATATTATTAACAAAGTAATTAAAGAAGATGTGCCATCAAAACAGTTGTACAAAAGACTCGATGCAGCAGAAAAAATTCACGACAGCATTAAAGACATAACAATTACCAATCTGCATGGCATGGGAGGTGAAGCTTTGACGCTTCTTGAAGCTCTTAGTCTTCCAGAAAAACAATCATTTGCAGCGCCATATCTAATGGTAAGGGTATTTAATCTATTATCACCATTAATCAATTCGCTTTCCGAGCTTGGCACTATCGGATTTTATACAAGAGCACCAGATGGGACTGGACCACATATACCTGTTTTTAAAGAAACACTTGTATATTTTATGGCAGATAAAAGTCAAATAAAAAAAAAGAAGCGATGGCCATAAACAAGCTATAAGGTTTTTTAAGACGGACAATTTACAGTTGGCTTTTTGTTCGTGCCTTACTTTCTAATGAATTATTAGTCATATTACTGATACTGCTTAGTAATATCCACAAACAAGAGAGTTTAGTTGATTTAACCTTTCTAATTTTTTGAAATTGTGGGATATTAAGAGATATTTAATCAATATTATTGAACGGACATTATTGGTAAGTCCAGTCTCCATAATAAGCGTTATGGCTCTTAATTTGGCCATGGGGAATATATGACTCTAGAAACAATCTTTGTTACTCAGTTAACATCAATAATAGGCTTCATTGTTGTGTTGTTTGTTTTGTATCGTGTTTTAGTTGCTGCTAAAAATGCAACTATTGAATCGTTAAAGCAACAGGTTAACTTACAAGAACAAAAACTTAGCGGTTATGAAAATCAACAACCTGATATTCTTCTGCAAGTACTTCAGCGGCGTACTGAAGCTTTAGAAAAAGAACTTGAAGAGCGAGTAGGAATTCAGAACCAATCTCCTGAAGAACACAAAGACTCTATTGAAAGAGTTAAAGTAATAGAAGAAGAATTGAAATCTAACGAGCTGGTAATGGAAAGAGGCCTTGTCGTTACGAGAAACGCAAGAAGAATCACTGCTCATACCCGACAATATCTTTTGAAAATGTATAATGACACTTGCCAATTTTGTGGACTGCAAGATAGCCAAGTTATGGAAATGGCGCATATTAAGTCATTTAGTTCCGGTGGTGAGTCCTCAATAAGAAATATGCTACTCCTTTGTTCTAATGATCATCGTTTATTCGATAAAGGTAAATGGAGTATTAATGATGATATGAGTTTACTTGGCAAGAGCGGTCAATTGATTATTTCACCTAAGCATGACATATCTAAAGATTCATTGAAGTGGCATAGGGAAACAGTACTTAATAGTTCTGTGACATAAAGTCCTATCAAGCTGCTCAAACGGATAAAAATGCTCGTTCCTCGCTAAGTTTAGCCAACTATTTTCGCCGTTTAGCAAGGCTACATGGACTATTTTAGTTGAGTTGTATTCTACAAAAGGAGTTGACAACTTTGTCAGAAAAAACAATACGAGGCAATGTCAATGACACTGTGAAAATGAGTTTATTGTGTGAAGTCAACGGCTCTTGCCCTCTATGTCGAAAAGATTTAATTGTTAAGAAAAAGCTAAAGAATGTTCGAGTGTTCGATGTTGCTCATATCTACCCTTTGCACCCCACGCCACACGAAGAAGAAATTCTAAAAGGTGAAACGCTTCTTTCTGAAGATATAGACAGTGAAGCTAACTTTATTGCCCTGTGTAAGGAATGCCACAAAGTATACGACACTCAAAAAACAGTTAAAGAATACAGACAATTAGTCGCCATAAAAAATGAAATTAATAAGATAAAAGAATTATCTGTATTGTGGGATAAACAAACTCTACACAAAGATATTTCAGTTGTTGCTAATAAAATTGGTTTATTGGATGAATTAAGTATTAAGAACACTTTGCTTTCTTATGATGCCTTGAAAATTTCAGATAAAAAAGATGATACTTTTGGAATGATTAATGAGATAAAAGTAAGCCAATTCATTTTAAGTTTTTTTATCCCAATAAAAGAAGCACTCAAAGATCTTGAGAAACAAGAGAAAGCCAAATCTACCTTCATATGTTCACAAGTTAAAAGTTACTATGTTCTTCTCCTAATGAAAGATTTTAATCAAGCTCAAATATTTGAAAAAATGACAGATTGGTTTATGAAAAACACAGGAATAACTGATAGATCAAAATCTGAAGTTCTGGTTTCATTTTTTATACAGAACTGCGAGGTTTATTCTAAATGTTAGTGCCAAATAAAACCGTTTCTATCAACGAAAGCTGTATTTATAGAGCATCATTACTCTTATCAAAGCTAGACAGTGATATTTCAGTAGAAGAACTTTACAGAAATCAAAAAAAACTGTTTCTTGATATGGCTGATTTTATTGATGCTTTGGACTTATTATTTATTTTGGGAAAGATTGTTTTGGATGATGAAAATGGAGTAATTAAACATGCTTAAATCTATTAGTTGCGAAAAGCTGATTAAAAGCCCTATCACTTTTGAGGCTGGTTTTAATGCTGTTGTTGGTGCAGATGATGCTCAGAATTCCATTGGTAAATCATCAATTTTAATGTTGATTGATTTTGTTTTTGGCGGAACTGATTTTCCATCTAAATGTGATGATGTGATACGTAATGTTGGTGACTTTAAAGTTGGTATCGAATTTGAGTTTGAAAAGCCTTATTCATTCGTTAGAGATACTGCAAATATTGATCAAGTGTATCGAGTAGAACATCAGGATTATATTACAGGTAAAGAATATAACGCTTTCCTTAAAAGTAAATATTTCCCTAAAGATGAGGCTGTCTCTTTTAGGGAGTGCGTAAGTGGCTTTTTTAGAATTTACCAAAGAAATAATTATAATGATAAACGCCCTTTAGATATTGTTAATAAAGAGAGTTGGGACGCAATTAGAAAGCGAACTCTTAAAATATTTGGCAAATACGATGTGATTGAAAGCCTTGAAAAAGATAAAGTAATAGCAACAAAGTTGAAGAACGATATTAACGGAACGTTTAATTCAGGAGCTATAAAAAAGGTTACAAAAACTCAAGTGAAAAAGAATGAGGCTCAATTAGTCGGTGTAAGTGCAGAAATTGAGGCAATTAAAACTTCTTTGAAAATTAATGTTACGGATATTAAGTCCATTATCAATGAAAGAAACCTAGCTCTTAAAACAGAGAAGGATAAACTGATAGACTTACAGCATGAATTAAATACAAAACTAATACGCATTGATTCTAATTTGTCAGGTAATATTGTTAGAAATATTAAAAGTTTTAATTCAGTAGCTGAATTTTTCCCTGAAATAGATAAAGACAAATTACAAAATGTTGAAAAGTTTCATAGTGGTATAACAAAGATATTGAAAAGCCAACTTCAGGGAGAAAGGGCAATTATCCTTGAAAGGATCGAGTTGTCAAAAATCGATCTTAAAAAAATTGATGATGAACTTTTAGAATTAGTAGACTCGAAAGAAGAATCCGTTTACCTACTTGAAAGATTAATGGAGCTTGATCGATGTGAGCATAATCTTAAACTTCAAAATGAGTTTTGGAATAAAAGCGATGAAGCTAAAACGAATTTAAGTGATCTTAAAAATGATATTGATGATGCATTAATCGATTCAGTAAATGAAATGGAGCTATCAATAAATAATGGAATGCAGTCATTCATTGAAAGGATATATGTTAATAGTCCTATCCCCCCGAAAATATCTTTTATTAAAAATGATTACATATTTGATCATGGTGATGATAGAGGGACAGGGAAAGGTTTTGCTAATATGATTTGCTTCGACCTAACCTTTTTAGCTAATACGATTCTCCCATGTTTAATTCATGACAGTTTACTGTTTAAAAATATGGATGTTCCCGCAGTTGAGAAACTTATTTCTATTTATAGTCAATCCAATAAGCAGATTTTCATCGCTATTGATGAGAAGTCGAAATACAGTAAAGGCACTCAAAATAAAATTAAAGCAGCTATGTTTTTAGAGCTTAATGAAAATAAAGTCGCTTTTAAAAAGAAATGGAAGAGTGATCCTAATCAGGCTGTTAAAGATCAGATAACAAGCTAATTAACAAGGAACAAATATAGCTGACTATATTTGTTCCTCAAACTTTAGCCAACAGTATTTTTCTTGTTATTAAAGCGTTGGCCCATCAATTTTAGTCAGGTATTAAATGTTAGATTTTAATGAATTGTCAGATAATGGTCAGGAATTAGAGCAATTAACAAGGGAGTTGCTTTTTAGTCTAGGACTTAAAGTTTATTGGAGTGGAGTTGGCTCAGACGGTGGAAAGGATCTGCTCTGCATTGAAGAGGATGATAGTCTTTTTGTTAAGTCTTCAAAACGTTGGTTAATTCAGTGTAAACACAAGGCTAAATCAGGAAGAAGTGTAGGGATTTCTGATTTGGATGACATTGTATCTAGTTGCGCTCAATTTAATTGTGACGGTTACTTACTTGTAACTTCTACTCAACCATCTTCAAAAGTCGTTGAAAGGTTTGAAGCGCTGACAAATAACGAACAAGTAAATGTGCTAGCGACATATTGGGACAGCGTAGAGATTGAAAGAAAGTTAAGTACTCCTAAACAATGGCATATAGCTCAAAGGTTCTTTCCAAAAAGTGCATCTGGTTGGCAAATTTTTGCTAGTGAACGTCCAAACCATTGGACAGTAAATTTCAAAGGTTATTACTTTCATATAACCAACAGGATTGGTTCTAATTGTACTTTTTACCTTGATAAAATTGAAAGAAAAATTGAAGAACTAGAGCAATTAAAGCTTCCAGAGGAACACTTTTTAAGGCTTAGATCTGTTTATTATAACGATAAAGGTGGAACCTTTATGTGGTATGTAGACTATCTGCATCCTCACGGCTCAGAAGCAGATGGCGATGCTGAAGCATTTGAGGAACATTTTGGTGGCGAGTGGTGTGATAGTTTTGATTTCAAAGTTCGTACTTATTCAGAACATAGTGACCATTATGACAGAGATCATTATGACTTTTATGATCGTTACATGGGGCAATTCATCATGGGAATGTATCGCCCGAGATAGGTATAACAATAGATTATGGCATTAGCGATACAAAATCTAATTCGAAGTATTAATTGCGTTTAGAAGCTAATGCCCGCTTTGTGGCAATAGTTAACATTAAGAGACGGAACTCTTACGGCTGCAATGAGCTCAGGCTGTGTGAAAACTCCCCGCGTAAATTTTTTATGTCACGCTACGTAAATTAATAAGTAATTTGGCATCAAACTTACAACAGAACTTAATCTACAGAGCCTTTTTTCGCTGATATTATCGAATTACGCCAATTAAAAATAGTTTTCACACAATCTGAGCTTGAAGGGTTCATTGAACTTAATTCTACATTCGTACTTATAAGGATTGGCAACAAAGTCAAAGCGGTCGTTTTAACTTTATAGCTCATTAATCGTTGATCCGACCTAGTCTCATCTAAACAGAGCACTCATTTTGTTGACCGTACTTTTTTTGAATTTTGTCTAAAGTTTTACGTAATTCTTTTACTATCTAATCTATTTAATTTACCTATGATGAATTAAATAGATTTTTCATTTTATACAATGCTTGAGTTAATGATGAAAAGAGGATTATAATCCTCTCTCTGTCGTGATGATAGTTTATAAAAGTTCAGGAAGGTAGTAACCACAGCAAAGAACATTCTGCCGAAAAGGTAGCTAGCAAAGTAAAACATATGTAATTTTATTACATATGTTTTACTATTACATATATTTTGTCAAAGGATGGTTTTCTTTTTATATGTCAAAGGATGATTGTTTTATTTTACTGTATTGATTTTATGGATATTACTTTTTTGTTTTTTGTCAAAGGATGGTTGTATCAACAAAATTCAATGACTTACACATCCTTTTAGCTGATTTGCTACATGGGGTGCTACATGATTGCCACTAAAATTCCTTATCTCCATTGCCGCAATGGTATTTATTACTATCGAAATAATTCCTCTTGGAAACCTTTAAGAACACGTTGTAAAAAAGATGCCTTTAGAAAAGTTAGCCATATTTTGTTTGATGCTGTATTTTAAATGTTGAGTTTCAATAAATAAATTTTTTAAGCTGAGCTCAGGTAAGTTAGTATTATGCGTTTAAATAATGAGGAGGTATGAAGCAAGAGGCAAAAATATTCAGGTTAAATCGAGAAATTCAATTTCAAATAACTCATAAGTAATATCAACTCCTCATCATTAAGTGGTAAAAGTCACTGAAGTTGCTTATTCACAATTCATAAGTAGTGAAACTATATTCGTAATTAGTTCAATTTTATGAATAAAAATAAAATTTATATAAGCATTTTTATTTTTAGAGTGTTAATTCGACATCACACAATATATACTTTATCGATTAACATAATTATGGATAGCCCTGTTAACGGGTAAGATTTAGGCGATCATATATGATGCTGTTCTCTACTTTAAATCGATTACCTTCGGTTATTTTTACTTGGCAGAGTGAGCCTTTTTATATTTTAATGATTTTTAAAAAACATTATTGTTTAATTTGTAAGTACACAATATGTTTATTTTTAGTTGGTATTCTACTTTTTTGTTCTAATACAGCTTACTCAGCAGAAAAAAACTCATCGATTTCTACTATTGATAAATATACTGATAACTCACCGGAATTAGCGCTTTTAAAGCAAGCCAAATCACTTAAATATAAAGATAAAAAGCAAAGCACGGCATTAGCTAACGAAGCACTCTTGTTATCGCAAAATAATAAAAATCATCGTTTGAGTGCACATTCACATTATTTATTAGGCGAACTGGCGCGCGACTCAAAAGATATTGAACAGTCGTTATATCATTTTTTAGAAGCTACTATTCTTTACAAAAAAATTAATGAGAATAAGCGCTTAATTAGTTCTTCGGTTGATTATGCTACTATGCTTATTTTGGCTAGACGATATGATGAAGCAAATAAAATACTTGATGAATTACTTCCTTTAGCTGAAAAATCCAAACAAGATTTATCCATAGCGCTTATTCTCATAACCAAAGGAGCTGGTTATTATGAAAAAAAGCACTATAACGATGCTATTGAGCAATATTCTCAAGCGCTAAAGTATCTTAAAGTAGATGATAAAATTGTACAAAGACATCTTGGCGAAACCTATAAAAATCTAGCTCAGTCGTACAAACGACTGAGGAATAGAGAAAAAACGGCATTTTTTTATAGAAAAGCGTTAGATGTATTTACTGCTTTACAAGATAAAAAATTAATGGCACGTACGTTGAATACACTTGCAGAGGCGGAGCGCTACCTTGAAAACTACGTTGTTGCGTTAGAATATTCAGTCCGTGGTTTAGAAATACATGAGCAAATCGAGGATCCTGCTGGGCGTGCCAAAGCGCTGATAGGCGCGGGCATAATTTATCGCAATATTGGTCAATATGAAAAGTCGTTGACCGCTATTTATGAGG
This sequence comes from Colwellia sp. C2M11, assembly GCF_018860915.1. Lineage (GTDB taxonomy): Bacteria > Pseudomonadota > Gammaproteobacteria > Enterobacterales > Alteromonadaceae > Colwellia. The sequence goes on along the minus strand of NZ_JAHKQD010000039.1, from coordinate 79,050 downwards.
CTTACCTGTACTTCACTAAAATTAAAGATTTTAGCAGTATGGGAAAAGCATCCAATCAAATGGGTCTTATATACACTCGATTGAAGCAATTCGGACAAGCCCGTTCGTTTTATCAGTTTACTATTGATTTGCCTGAAGAACAGATTGAGACAAAAACGCTTGCTTCAGCATTAAGAGAGTTGGCAGTGATTGATTTAAATGACGAAAAGTATCAATCTGCTCATGTTATGGCGAAAAAAGCTTATAAAATTTACCAAAAGGAAAATGATTACCTAAAAGGCTCTACTTCGGCACGCATCATCGGCAATATTTATCGAGCACAGCAAGAGAATAGTCAGGCTATAGCGTATTATAGAGAATCGTTGGCGCAAGCGATTAAAGGAGGTAATGAGTTATATCAAATTAAAGCGCAAACACCATTGGCAGCGCTGCTTAGTGATATGAATAGTGATGAAGCCGTTAGTTTACTAAAAAAATCATTAGAATTGTCGACTAAAATCAACACAAAATATCAGACGTTATATGCCTATCGAGAGCTTAGAAAATTAGAAAAGAGAAGAGGGAATATTGCAGAGTCATTAGGTTATGCTGAAAATGAAATAGCACTATCTAAAGTTATTCAAGATGAAAGAGAGGAAGAAGAATTAGTTTTAGCTAAAGCGAATTTGTATTCACATAAAATGGAAGAAGAGCTGAAATCGTTAAAGGAAAAAGTAAGACTTGATCAGCTTCAATTACTTAAGAAAAATACTGAAATTGAAATAGCTGCGCAAGCAAGAATTATTTCTGAATTAGAGCTTACTAAAAATAAATATGCCAGTGTTGCATTAGCTTCGTTATTGGTTATTTGCTTGCTTGCCGTATTATTTATATATAAAAGGTTTGTCGATTCAAACAAACGAAATAAAGAACTAGATTATTTAGCAGCTCGCGACCCACTGACTAATTGCTATAATCGTCGAATTTTATTTGATTTTATGAATAGAGATTTTGTCGATACTACAAGGCTTAGTGAGTATTGCATTCTTATGGTAGATATCGATCATTTTAAGGAAGTAAATGATAGTTATGGACACAGTACGGGAGATTCTGTGCTTAGTGCTGTCGCTAATATTCTACAAAATAGTGTGCGTCAAAATGACATTGTTGCACGTTTTGGCGGAGAAGAGTTCTGTATTGTTTTACCTGGAGCTCCAAAAGAGCAAGCAATGGATATTGCTGAAAATATTCGTCAAAAGGTTGAGGCTAGTAGCTTTAACAATATTTCTGTTACCTGTAGTTTTGGTGTTGCCTCCATTAAATTTAATGCTAAAACACCATCAGAATTAATTGAACAAGCAGATTTAGCACTCTTTAAATCAAAATCTCTAGGGCGCAATCAAGTTAGCTTGTGGGAAAAAACCTTTAAACCTAAGAATTAACAACTGGCTAGGTTGATGCTTTAATTAATTCAGAGCTAGAAGTGTTATTAAACATTAGGTTATAGTGGGGATTTTACAGATATAAGAGCGTTAAATCTTTGAGCTAACTTTAATTTAATAAAGGATCATATGTATATCGTCAATACCTAGATTCGCTTCCCTATATTAATATTTTTAAATTTAATCATTATTTGAGTGTTGCATATTCATAAATTCAAGAGATTTTGTTATGGCCACTTTTACTTTTGATTCCATTTCAAAGCGCTCAGATGCAGGCAAGTAAAAAGCCATATCAACTTCATGACGAATATAACGAGTAGGTAGTTGATTTAATACAACGCATGTAAGATCTGCAATAAAATCTTCATCATATTTTTCATCAAACTTAGATAAAGTAAAATGTTGCATTACTAATTTTTCATAATAATTATGGATGTCATCAGATATTTTCATAGTTGCCTTCTTATTATTAATTTATTAGTCTCTAATATTAACCTTAGATTTATTTATATGCCATTCTTATTCGTATGAAATAAGGTAATAAATTTTAACGTTTTTCAGCAAACTCTATATCACGTTCAATTGCTGAAATTGCTTGACGACAACGGCCAAGGCGTTGATGTAAAGCAAGTACTTCCATTGATATTTTTTCGCTTTCATGGTTTTTACACCGTAACCGCGCATTTTCTCGCTCACTAAGCATATCCATTAAACGTCGTTCAAATTCATGATGTTCGTTTAATTTTTGATACAGCTGATGGCTATTTAACATAATGTTTTTAGTGAGTGCGCTGTATTTGTTCGCTTGCTTTTCTTTTGCTTTTTTTATACGAACTTTTTTGTTTGCATCAAAACTTAAGGTGGCAGCCTGGTGCATCACAGCATTTGATTGTAATGCAATAGATATAGCAGATATTTGCTGTTCGATTTGTAGTAACACTAACCTTGAAAGCTCTACTTTATTGGCTGCAACTAAACGAGAAAATTCTGATATTTTTCGTTTAGTTTCTTTTATATATGGAATAAATTGATCACTTTGACTAACAAATAGCGTTGATGAAAATAAATTGTTATTTTCAATTAAACGGTGTGCTTTGCGTTGTGTATTTTGTATATCTGTTTGTTTAGCTTTCGCTTCGAGTGTTTCTAGTAACACAGACAAACGCTCAATAGAGTTCATTATTTAACCTAATGTAAGAGCCGCAGCAAATTTCATTGTCATTGTAGCACTTGAAATAGGAATGATTTTATAAAAATAAGTCTTTTATATTACTAACCCTTACAAAAGCTAATAAGAAAAAATTGGCTTTTGTAATCATATATTTACAGTTGGGTATTTTATTATTTTTAGTTATTGATTTTATTATGTTATTTTTTATTTTGGATGGAAATATTTGGAATTGATTAATTAGGTATAAATAAATGGCATTGTTTTAAGTTGTTGTTTTTAAGTTGTTATTTGTTCTTGGTGATAAATATTATTTTTAAAATTTAAAATAATATTTATCTTTTTATGAAAAGGTTCAGTTAAAACAATAATAAAAGCAAACACCATTAAGCAACTGTTTTATAGTGATTTATTGTTGAATTCTCTGTTTTTCCTGTTTTTTTTTATGTTACTTAATATGTCTGAATGTGAAAAACCTTACCAAATGGTTATAAATGGTATTGACGGTATGAGCTGATACCGTTTAATATCATAAGCGACAGATCAGGTCATACGACTCGTTCAAAAAAGTTTACGGGGCAAAATAGTCTCGAAACGTATAAAAAACAAACAAATAACAAACCAATCACAAATGTGATCCAGGGAGTAAACATGTATAACAATAGCAAATTAGCTAAGGCAATTCGTCTAGCTATGATGTTTGGTGCTGCGGCAACTGCATCAATTTCAACGTCAGCATTTTCAGCAGAAAATGGTGCTGAAGAAGTAGAAAGAATTTCAGTAACAGGTTCTCGTATTAAACGTACCGATTTAGAAGGTTCAATCCCTGTTACTGTTATTGACCGTGCAGCAATTGATTTCTCAGGCCAAACTTCAGTATCTGATTTATTACGTAATACTAGTTTTAACTCTGCAGGTTCTTTCCGTCCACAATCAGGTAGTTCTGCGCAAGGTATTTCTCAAGTTAACTTACGTGGCTTAGGCTCTGAACGTTCTTTAATCTTAGTAGATGGTCGTCGTTTACCTAAATCTCCATCAACAGGTAATTCACAAGATTTAAACTCTATCCCTATGGCAGCGGTAGAAAGAATTGAAATATTATCTGATGGTGCTTCTGCGGTATATGGTTCTGATGCTATTGCCGGTGTTATTAACATTATCACTAGAAAAAACTTTACTGGTGCTGAGTTACGTTTAGGTGCTTCAGACGTTAGTTTACCAAATGAAGGTGGTGATCGCGAAGAAGGCTCTGCTGTATTTGGTGCTTCAACTGATAAAGCTTCTGTAATTGGTGGTGTTTCTTGGAACAACCGTGACATTATTTTTGAAAACGCATATGACTGGGTTGAGCCTGGTGCGTCAAGCTTTGGTGCAAACTGGGTAAGACCTGGAGGCTACCTTGGTGAAGATGATGCAGGTGGATTAAGTTCAATTCTTTCTGCTGCAGAATGTGATGGTTTACAAGATTTCTTCATGGCTGGTGATGATTTTTGTGCATATAACTTCAATGCTACAAATGCGAACGAAGCATCAACAGGTAACACGTCTGGTTTCTTGAAAGCTGAATATGAAATTAATGATGATTGGAAAATATTTTCTCATACATTAATAGCAAAAACTAAATCGTTTGGTCGTTACGCTCCAACATTGAATGATGCCGGTGTTGGCGCATTTATGTCTGCTGATAGCCCAAATAACCCAACTAACCCAGATAGCCCATTTTATCAAGAGTCTACTTCAGGTCAGGGTCCTCAAGAAGTTGGCTTCCGCCATCGTTTTGCTGCGTTAGGTAACCGTGATAGTGAAGTTGATAACTGGTCAACTGACTTTCTAGTTGGTGTTGAAGGTAACATCGGTGGAGCTTTTGTTGATTTTGGTGTACGTAAAAACAAAACTAAAACTTATGAAATAGGTCGTGGTTACTTAATGGGCTCTAATGCTCGTGTTGCTATTGATAGCGGCGCATATATGATCAATGACCCGTTCGGTACACGTTTTACTACTGATGCTGAAAGAAGTGATTACGCTACATTATTATCTGGTTTAAATGTTACTACATCACGTATCGGTACGTTTGAACAAGAAGAAGTTTTCGGCTCTGTTGCATTTGATGTAATGGAAATGGATGGTGGTACTTTACAAGCTGTTGTTGGTGCTGAATACCGTAAAGAAGATTACTCTGATACTTATGACTCTTTGTCTGAAGCTGGTCAAGTTGGTGGTTCTGCTGGTAATAGTGCTGGTGGTGGTCGTGACCTTAAAAGTGCTTATTTTGAAGCCTTATTTCCTGTTAAGGAAGGTTTAGAGTTCACTATCGCTGGTCGTTATGATAACTACTCTGATTACGGTAGTGATTTCTCTCCTAAAATTTCTGTAAAATATGATGCAACTGATAACTTAGTATTACGTGCATCATACGGTGAAGGTTTCCGTGCACCTACACTAGATATTCTTACTGCTAAACCGGCTCCTGATAACCCAAGTGTTTCAGATGATCCATCATGTCTTAACTTAGGTTTAGCTGAAGGTTGTGATGTTCAAGTTAGTGCAATCACTTTAGCTAATGCTGAAATGGGTTCTGAGTCTTCTAAGCAAATCTCTTTAGGTTTAGCTTACCAGCCAACAGATTGGTTAAACTTCTCTGCTGATTACTATGAGATTGAAATTGAAAACATGATCCGTTTCTTCGGTTCTGAAACAATTCTTACTCGTGAGCAAACAGGTGACCCAATTCCTGCTGGTTTAGGTGTAACACGTTTAGCTAACGGTGGTATTGATTTAATTACTCAAGGTTACGCGAATGAAGGTAAATGGGAAATTAGTGGTCTTGATTTAAACCTAAATACTACATTTGATTTTGGTAATGCTGGTACTTTAAGACAAACATTACAGTTTAGCCATCAGTTCGATAGCATCATTGATGGTGGCCGTAACACTATTAAAGATACAGGTGAACCACAACAACGTGCTACGTTAAGCAACAGCTACTCTTGGGATAACTTTGACCTAACATGGAACATGAACATGATTGGTTCTCAGTATGAAGATGTAACACAAGTAGATGGTGGTGGTGTTGAGCGTACAGGTAACATTGCTACTTGGATCACACACGATCTTCAAGCAACTTATAGCTTATCAACAGGTACTAAGATCTCTATTGGTATGCAAAATGCGTTTGAAAAAGAGCCACAGTTAAGCAGCTTCGGCGGTCGTAACTATAACTTTGATCTTTATGATGCATACGGACGTATTACTTATGTTCGTTTATCTCAAACTTTCTAAAGATAAGTTAGCATGAACTTTTAGTTAACTGAAAGTTATACGAAAATAAAGGTGGGTATTATACCCACCTTTTCTTTTTTAATAGGTAGGGAAAATGCAACATTGGAGTACTTATTGGACATCAACAAAGTCACTTAATAGTTTTGCAGAAGGAGAACACAAGCAAGGCTATGTTGGACAAATAGCAGATTTTTGGCATAAAGAATTTCAACAATTTTCTAGCTCAGCAAAAATATTAGATGTAGCCACAGGCAATGGCGGACTTGCTGTTTTAGCTAAAAAATTTAATCCTTATTTTAATGTTTATGGCTCAGACGCAGCAGCTATTAATCCTCTTTCCAAGTTTAAACCTTCAGATCCTATTTATAATACGCTTAAAAGTGTTAAATTTTATGGTGAAATGCCGACAGAAAAGTTAGCTTTTAAAGACCAAGAGTTTGATGCTGTTATTAGTCAATTTGGTTTTGAGTATGCCGAACCAAGTGCCGCAGTATTAGAAATAAACCGAATTCTAAAACCTAATGGCAGTTTTATCGCTTTAATTCATCATGAATCATCATTTATTACCGACGATTGTAAAGTTGGTATTAATATCATTAATAGATTATCAGCAAACAACGGCTTATTAGATGGTTTACAAGATTTTGCAAACTTATGTGAAACAATTAAAGATAAAAATAATCCAACATTAGAACAGCAAACTCAATTTCAGAGCAAAAATAAGGATTTATTAAACTTATTTAAAGAGCAGCAGAGTGCTTGTAATAACGAAGCACAATTAGATTGGTTCAACTTACTAGCCAAAGAGTTAGTACCTGTCATTATGAACTGGAAGCATATTAATAGGGAAAGTGTTGCGACTATCATAGCCAATACACTATTCTTTAGGCAACGCTTAGAAGATCAAGTTGCAGCTGCTTGGTCGATGACTGATGTTAATCAAATCCAAACCTCGATACAAGATAACTTCAGTTCGTTTAATATGACGTCAATTGATCATGATTTAGGTAAATTATGCTGGGTAATTCAAGCAACTAAAAATACAAATATTTAACTGTTGTTTTTGAAAAAAAGTAATTATGATAAAATTACTTTTATGGTTTCTACTTTGACCATTACCCTAGAAAATTATTCGTGCATATGCGGAGAAGCTTTATCAAGAGATTAGATAAATTAAAAAATAAAGCCGGTGAAATACTCAACCGTACGTTTGATCAACATATCAACCTAGCGGTTACTGGCTTAAGTCGAAGTGGTAAAACAGCCTTTATAACGTCGTTAGTTAATCAGCTAATTACCGAAGGAAATAGCAGTAAACTGAGTTTTTTTGATCCTGTACATAATGGAAATTTTATAGCAGCTAAACGTGTGCCGCAAAAAAATTTATCTATTCCACGTTTCGATTATGATAAAGCCATAGCTTCCCTGACCAATGAGCATCCAACATGGCCCGAGCCAACCCATGGTATTAGTGAACTGCGTCTTGCTATTCGCTATCAGCCTCAGAAATCATTACTAAAATATGCCGCAGATATGGCGACATTAACGCTTGATATAACTGATTATCCTGGTGAGTGGTTACTTGACTTACCTATGCTCAAACAAACTTATGAGCAATGGTCTGAACAAACGCATGCCTTATTAACAGCGTCACCGCGTCTAGAGTTCTCTCAGGGCTTTCTAACCAAGGTTGCTAGTATAGATCCGTTTGATGAAGCTGATGAGGAGTTATTAGCGCAATTATCTAAAGAGTACACTGACTTACTGCACGCATTTCGTTATCAATTAGGGCTTAGTGTTATTCAACCAGGACGATTTATTTTACCTGCTGAATTAGCTGGAGCACCTATTTTAGAATTTTTTCCTTTTCCAAACTTAACAAATATTGATGGAAATGATTACCAGAATGCCAGTGATAATAGTTTTATTGGGATGTTAAGAGCCCGATTTATTGAGTATAAAGAAGAAGTGGTTAAAAAATTCTATCGGCAGCACTTTTTACGATTTGATCGACAAATTGTTTTAGCTGATTGTTTGACGCCATTAAACTCATGCTCTAATAATGGTGGCGCAGAAGGCTTTGCAGATTTACAACTAGCCATTGATATGATTTTAGAAAGTTATAGTTATGGTAAATCAGGTTTGTTTTCGCGTTTATTTTCTCCAAAAATTGATAAGTTACTTTTTGCCGCGACCAAGGCAGATCACGTAACGGGTGAACAACATGCACCTATGGTGTCACTATTTAATGAGTTGATTTTTCAAAGTAAACATAACCTAAATTTTGAAGCTATTGAAATGAAAACGCTCGCGATAGCATCAGTGAAAAGTACCACTTCAGGTAAAAGTTTCCATAAAGGACAGCAGGTTTCCGTTATTCAAGGCTATACAGATCATAGCAGCACTAATCAAAGCTCATTAAATGACGAAATTACGCTAAAAACGAGGGAAAAAATTACATTATTTCCTGGCTCTGTTCCAGAACATTTACCAAAAAAAGAATTTTGGCAAGCGTGTGCTTTTAACTTTATCAATTTTCTCCCTATGAATGGTTTGAAAAAAAACCAGCCTTTACCGCATATTCGTATGGATCAAGTATTACAATTTTTGTTAGCAGATAAAATGATATGACCCAAATAAATAATAGAACTGATGAAGAAAATCATCAGCAACAAATTCTTTTTTCTGAGAGCGAATTATCAGAACAACAGAGCTCTCAAGAGGCAAAAGAAACTGAAAGTGGCGCACAGGTCATTTTTGATAATCAAGATTATTTACCTATCGATGAGGTTAGTGAACTGCCGACAGTGCTGAAAAATAGCTCATCAGATAGTCTTTCTTTAGAAAATAACAAAAGCCGCCCTCGTTGGTTATGGCGCATAGTTTTTACTCTACTTACTGTCATTATTGGAGTGGAGGCGGTTGATTTTTTTATTAATGGTTTTGAACAATCGCCTATTATTACAAGTATTTATGCTGTTATTTTATCTTGTTTAGTCATTATTACGTCTTCTACGGTTTTTAGTGAGTGGTCTAAATTAAGGCAATTTAGACGCAGAGAAGTATTAAAGAAAGAAGCAAGTCAGCTATTGCTAAGGAGTGATAGCTTAAAAGGATCTTCATCAGAGCCGTTAAATGTAGAAAACTTTTGTCAAAAAATAACTGAAAGTCTCCCTTGCGATCTTATCTCGGATAATGAAAAATCTCAGGTTTGGCAGGATGCATTAAATGATCAATATTCAGATAGCGAACTATTACAACTTTATTCACGGTCGGTATTATCAAAAGTTGATGAGAAAGCGATGGCTGAAATTGCACGATTTTCAACTGAAGCTGTGGTTTTAGTTGCTCTTAGTCCTGTTGCTATTATAGATATGTTAATTATTGTATGGCGAAACTTTAGGATGATAAATAAAGTCGCAGGTTTGTATGGTTTAAAATTAGGATATTGGAGCCGTATCAAGTTGATTAAACAAGTGTTTATTAACATGGTCTATGCTGGAGCTAGTGAATTAATTGCTGATTTTGGCAGTGATATGATAGGTGCTGATTTGCTTGGAAAACTTTCAGGGCGTTTAGCACAAGGACTAGGTGCAGGTATGCTAACAGCTCGATTAGGTGTAAAAACTATGCAGTTATGTCGCCCAATTCCTTTCGAAGACAAGCCTAAACTTGCGCATGTGCGAAAAGAAATGCTGACGACGATTAAAAACCTTATTAGCCAAAAAGTTTAATTTGTAAGTGTTAGTGCATTAACCGTGAGCTAATCATGGTCAAATTAATGTCATTGACTCTCTAACTCCACCTACCTTTTGTTTAATGTGAATTCTAACCATGTTAGAAGGATAGTAAGGTGAAATTCTAATTGAGGTGCCAAAGGTTACTCTATCGGCTTGCGTTCGCCGAATCCTTTACTTAGCTTAAACTCTGTAACTAGTACTGTTTCAGTTATCTATAGCCACTATTCATGGCTGTTTTATACTTAAAGTCATTATATTTGTAATAATTAGTTTACATTTTAAACAGATAGGTGTTTTTTGTTAAGTTTATACCACTTCCCTTTCTCTAATATCATGCCTTAAGATGAATATAACTAAAGGGGTTCCCGTATAGAAAAGAAGGTAATAACAATGACAAAATCCACAAGGTATACTTCGAAAGATGCTGACGAACAGGGGATGATTCATTGGTCTGCAAAAGAAAATAAAATATGGAACACACTAATTACCCGACAACTTGTACATATAAAGGGTAAGGCTTGTGATGAGTATTTGGTCGGGTTAGAAAAGCTGCAATTACCATTAGACAGAATTCCTCAATTAGGTGAGGTTTCTAAAGTGTTATTAGAAACAACCGGCTGGCAATGTTATCCCGTTCCAGCGTTAATTGGTTTTGGTGAGTTTTTTAAGCTTTTATCAGAAAAAAAATTCCCAGTGGCAACCTTTATTCGTAAAAGTGAAGATTTAGACTATATACAAGAGCCTGATATTTTTCATGAAATATTTGGACACTGTCCTTTGCTAACTAATCCATCATTTGCAAATTATACTCAAGCCTATGGCAAGATGGGGTTAAACGCGACGAAAGAACAACGGCTATTTTTAGCTCGCTTGTATTGGTTTACTATTGAGTTTGGTTTGCTTAGTACATCTCAAGGCTTAAAAATTTATGGTGGTGGAATTTTATCTTCACCTAGTGAAACTCAGTATGCATTGACCAATGAAAATGTGGAGCGAAGAGCGCTTAGTAAGAATAAAGTACTCGACGTTTTAAGAACACCATATCGTATTGATATTATGCAGCCAGTTTATTTTATGCTAAATAGCGTAAGTGATTTAGATCGCATTAGAGAATTGGATGTCGATGAAATTTTGCAGTTAATTGAAGAAGCTAAATCACTTGGTTTATTCGAAGCTAAATTCCTACCTAAAGAAGTCGCTTAGTATATATTGGTCAGTTAAGTAACTATTAATTAGCTAGTTAATTGATAGTTTGCGTCTAGCTAACAAATATGGTTTCAAAATAGTTAAATAATAGTAAACAATTAAGGAATATAAAATGAGTAATGAATTATCAATACAGCAATGCGAAGCATGTCACAGTAGCGCACCTCAAGTTAGTGACGATGAATTGAAGAGCTTATTAAAGCAAATTCCTGATTGGGTACCTCAAGTGCATAATAAGGTGATGATGTTAGAGCGTGAATACAAGTTTAAAAACTATAAATTGGCGTGGGCATTTGCTAATAAGGTGAGTGAATTAGCTGAATCTGAATTTCACCATCCTGCTATTTTACTTGAGTGGGGTAAAGTGAAAGTAACTTGGTGGACACATGCTATTGGTGGTTTGCATAAGAATGATTTTATTTGTGCAGCAAAAACTGATCAATTATTATCAGATTAAATTTATTTTTCATATCTTAAATTCCAAATATTATTCCTCTTTGATATAAAGTGGAGCCTTGTGATATATAAAAGCCTTAATAATATCTATTATTAAGGCTTTTATATTGTAAAAAATAGTTTACAATAAGTTTTTTGTATTTGAAAAGGTTGTATAAATGCGCTTGGAAATTACGTGCCATGACCGTGTTGGTATGGGGCAAAAAGTATTAGGGATTTTTGTTGAACATGGAATTAATGTGCGAGGTATTGAATTAAAGCAGCCAGGCAGAATCTTTATCAATATACCTGATTTAGACTTTTCAGATTTACAAAAATTTATGCCGCAATTGCGTTTACTAGAAGGAGTAGGGGACGTACGAACAGCACCTTATATGCCATCAGAGCGTGAAAGGAATGAATTAGTAACACTCATCAAAACTTTTCCTGATCCTTTTATTTCCTTAGATGTTAAAGGCAACATTCGTATAGTAAACAATATTGCAGCTACTATTATGGGTTGTGATAATGATGAAAGTGTTAAAGGTCAGCATGTAAGTCAATGGCTGAAAGGTTTTAACTTTACTCGCTGGTTAGACAGTGACGATGTGTTAGCACAAACTTGCCGTTTGAAATTTCAAGGTGAGGACTTCGTGGCAGATATAATGCCAATTAATGTTGCTAGCGAGGACGATACTGAACACAACAAGCAGATTTTAGCTGGGGCAGTATTAATATTAAAGTCAGAAGCTCGTTTAGGTCAGCAGATTAATGCATTTAAACAGCCGAGCGAAAATACCTTTTCAGGAATACAAGCTAGAAGCACGAGTATGAGAAAAGTGATTAGAGAAGCTAAGCGCATGTCTTTACTTGATTCTTCTATTCTTATCATTGGTGAAACAGGTACAGGTAAAGAGTTATTAGCAAGAGCATGCCATGCTGCGAGTGAGCGTGCTGATCAACCTTTTATGACTTTAAATTGTGCTGCTTTACCGGATGATGTCGCTGAGTCTGAATTATTTGGTGTTGGTGAAAAAGATCAAGTTCAGGGCAAACGTGGAATTTTTGAGCTTGCTGATAATGGAAGTGTTTTTCTTGATGAAGTGGGAGAAATGTCAACCAAGCTACAAAGTAAGTTATTACGTGTTATTCAAAATGGTAGTTTCAGAAGGGTCAATTCAGAACAAGAGGTTACCGTCAATGTTCGTATTATTAGTTCTACCAACAAAGATCTGCTTCATTTAGTATCGCTTGGAGAATTTAGAGAAGATCTTTATTATCGTTTAAATGTTTTTGGTTTAAATATTCCACCACTACGTGAACGAAGAAGTGATATTTTACCATTGACCGAGTTTTTTATTGCTCATGCTGGGCAGCGTATTGGTCGAGTAAATTTAAAATTAACGCCAGAATGTCGAGATTTTATTGAACATTATCCATGGCCAGGTAATGTGAGGCAGTTAGAAAATGTGTTAACCCGAGCAACCTCATTGCTAGAAGGTGATGAAATCGAAATAAGTCACCTTCAGTTGCCAGCATATACACGTGAACATGGTTATTTAGAACAAGAATTTGAAGGGACACTTGATGCTGCAGTAAAAGGGTTTGAAGCTGATCTATTGCGTAAGCTATACCCTGCTTATCCAAGCACAAGACAGTTAGCGAAGAAATTAGGTTTAAGTCACACAGCCATTGCTAATAAATTACGTGAATATGACATCAATAAAAAAACAGTAAAAATTTAGCCTCAATAACATAACAAAAAATAGTGAAATACCTTTGTCAGCATATAAGCAAACGTAAGGAATTGTATACTGACAAAGGATAATCGATCTTATATTAATGATATATAACCTCCTCATTAAGCTCATTTAACCGCGATGAATAGAAAATACCGCGTTGCCATGCAAGTGGCAAAATACCTGTAAAGAATTTCTTCCAAAGCTTGCCGCGCTCTCTTTTATAATTACTTGTCGATTTTAGTTAAATATTCATAGAATTAGTCTTCTCTGATCATTGTCTTTTTACGAAAAGGTTTTCCATGAAATTAGCTACTCTTAAAAATAATACGCGCGACGGCCAACTCGTTGTTGTCAACCGTAATCTGACTAAAGCGATTGCGGTACCTAATATTGCTGTTACATTGCAAAATGCACTAGATAACTGGCAAGAGATAGCACCTAAATTAGCATTAGTTTATCGCCGTTTAAATGAAGCTGTATTCAATAGTGATATGACAGGTATGATTGATTTTGAACAAGCTAATTGTGAGTCACCATTACCTCGTGCTTATCAATGGGCTGATGGCAGTGCCTATGTAAATCATGTAGAGCTAGTTCGTAAAGCACGTAATGCCGAAATGCCAGAAACCTTTTGGACAGACCCTTTAATGTATCAAGGGGGCTCAGATGCTTTTATTGGGCCTTATGATGATATTAATGTTGCATCTGAAAGTTATGGAATTGATTTTGAATCGGAAGTAGCAGTCATCACTGATGATGTTCCAATGGGAACTTCGTCAGAACAAGCTGCAAGCCATATTAAGTTATTAATGCTGGTGAATGATGTATCCTTGCGTAATTTAATTCCCGGTGAATTAGCTAAAGGATTTGGCTTCTTTAGCTCAAAACCTTCAAGTGCCTTTTCTCCTGTTGCGATTACACCTGATGAATTAGGGGCTGCATGGGATGGTAAAAAACTACACTTATCTTTAATCACCCATTTGAATGACACATTATTTGGGAAACCAAGTTGCGGTGTTGATATGACGTTTGATTTTCCTACCATTGTTGCTCATGCTGCAAAAACACGGCCTTTGTCTGCGGGCTGTATCGTAGGCTCAGGTACTATTTCTAATTACGATCGTTCGGCTGGTTCAAGCTGTTTAGCGGAAAAACGTATGTTAGAAATTGTTGCCAATGGAGTTGCTAGTACTGAATTTATGAAGTTTGGCGATAAGGTACGTATTGAAATGTTTGATGACAATGGTGATAGTATCTTTGGGGCTATTAATCAAAAGGTTGTCGAATACAAAATGTCATAAATAAAGGCATTAGAAAGTAGGGGGTATTATGAAGCTTTATGGTTATTGGCGCTCAACGGCAGCTTATAGGGTACGAATAGCTTTGTACTTAAAAGGAATTGATTTTGAATCTGTGCCAGTACATTTAGTTAAAAATGGTGGAGAGCAATATAAGGATGATTATACTGCCATTAACCCTAACCAATTAGTGCCTACCTTAATTGATGATGATTTGACTTTACATCAATCATTAGCAATTATCGATTATCTTGAATCGGCAAAATCAGGGTTATCATTATATCCTGATTGCATAAAAGATGTGGCTAAAGTGAGGGCTTTTGCATTAAATATTGCTTGTGAAATTCACCCATTAAATAATTTACGTGTTCAACAATATTTAGTGGATGAACTTAACTTACTAAGTGATGCTAAATTAGCGTGGATTAAGCATTGGATGGTTATTGGCTTTAATGCGATAGAAAAGCAGCTTATCCATACGTCGGGTTGCTATTGTTTTAAAGATCAAATAACTGTAGCTGATATTTGTTTAATACCACAAGTGTATAACGCTAATCGTTTTAATATTGATATGAATCATTTTCCCTATATAAACCGAGTAGTAGATAATTGCAGTAAACTTGAAGCCTTTCAATTAGCATTACCTGAAAATCAGGCTGATGCACAGCTATGATGCTGTTTATGATGTTGAGTCATCTGCACCATGCTAAGTATGTTACTTTAAATTGATAGTCGGCTTAATGAGTTTAGTGAAATAATGATTAATGAAAGAAAAGCCTAGTAACTCTATTTGTATTTTTTAAAGGGATTATACTGATAATGGTTGGATTCTAATCGTGGTTAACGAGATTAGAATCCAACTTGATAAATTAATGCAATATTCTTGCTTTAATTGTGCCATCAATCGCTTTTAATGCTTTTAATGCTTGTGCACTATCAGATGATTCAATATCAATAACCACATAACCAATTTCTGAATCTGTTTGTAAATATTGTGCAGCAATATTTATATTATTTTCAGCAAAGGCTTGGTTAATTTTTGTTAAAACGCCTGGTTGATTATGATGAATGTGTAGTAAGCGGCTTGTACCTGTTTCTCCAGGTAAAGAATGCTCCGGTAGTGATACTTCAGGGAAGTTAACTGCCGATAAACTTGAACCATTGTCAGAATATTTCGCTAATTTACTTGCTACTTCTAAACCAATGTTTTCTTGTGCTTCTTTTGTACTACCACCAATATGTGGTGTAAGAATTACATTATCAAAACCACGTAATGGTGATACGAATTCATCATCATTACCTTTAGGCTCAACAGGGAATACGTCAATGGCAGCACCTGCTATTTTTTTGTCTGTCAATGCTTGTGCAAGTGACTCTATATCTACAACGGTACCGCGAGAAGCATTAATAAAAATCGCGCCTTTTTTCATCGCAGTAAACTGTTCTGTACCTATCATATACTGTGTTTGGGGTGTTTCTGGCACATGTAAACTAACAACATCAGCTTCACTTAACAATGACTTTAAGGAAGATGATTGGCTTGCATTGCCTAAAGGTAATTTAGTTTCTATATCATAAAACTTAACACGCATACCTAACGTTTCAGCCAGAATACCAAGCTGAGTTCCAATATGGCCATAGCCAATGATACCGAGTGTTTTTCCGCGAGCTTCAAAAGACCCTACCGCAGACTTCAACCATTCACCACGGTGTGCTTTTGCACTTTTTTCAGGAATACCACGTAGCAATAATAAGGCTTCACCTAATACTAATTCTGCAACAGAACGGGTATTAGAAAAAGGCGCATTAAATACTGGAATGCCACGTTTTTTAGCTGCTTTGACGTCAACTTGGTTTGTGCCGATACAAAAGCAGCCAATAGCAACAAGCTTTTTAGCGTGGGTGATAACTTCAGCAGTCAACTGAGTACGAGAACGGATACCAATAAAATGCACATCAGCTATTTTGGCAATTAAATCATCATTCGAAAGTGATGTTTTAATATACTCAATATTCGAATAACCTTTCTCCTTTAACTCATCAAGTGCGCTTTGATGCACACCTTCAAGTAAAAGGATTTTTATTTTGTCTTTTGCTAATGATTTTTTGCTTGTTGTCATAAGGTATGGCTTCACTTATTTAAGTTAGAATTACATTGTTAGTAAAAAAGTCAGTTAAATAAAAGTCAGCTAAATAAAACGTTTAGATGGCTAGATATCTATAATTCCAATAAGATAACATATAGCGTATAAACTCTAAAGAAAATATTTGAGTAAACAAATTAAGTGTTTGATTATTATGTTTATTTATCTGGTTACTTAGCTTAATTAGTTAGATGAATGACTAATTAAGCTTGTGGATACTATTTTTATTATTACATTAAAACTAATAAATCAGGTCTTAAGTGTATGATATTATTTGATAATTTCAATTCCGTCATTACTACCAAGGATCAGTACATCAGCACCTCGTGCTGCGAATAAACCGTTAGATACAACACCGACAATAGCATTAATATCAGCTTCTAACTTTTTAGCATCAGTAATTTTTAAGTTATGTACATCAAGAATAACATTGCCATTATCGGTAATAACACCTTGACGATATTCGGGGTCGCCGCCTAGCTTTACTAGTTGCCGAGCAACATAGCTACGCGCCATAGGTATCACTTCAACTGGTAATGGGAAGGTACCTAATATGTCAACTAACTTTGAATCGTCAGCGATGCAAATAAATTGATTGGCAACAGCGGCAACAATTTTTTCTCTTGTGAGTGCAGCACCACCACCTTTGATCATGGTTAAATACTTGTTAACTTCATCAGCGCCATCAACATAAACATCTAAAACGCCTACATTATTAAGATCAAATACCTCAATGCCATGTGCTTCCAAACGTTTAGTCGACTCATCAGAGCTGGAAACTGCACCTTCAATATCATCTTTAATCGTTGCTAAAGCGTCAATGAAGTAATTAACAGTAGAGCCAGTACCAACACCAACAATAGTGCCTTCTTTAATAAATTCTAATGCTTTATATGCTGCTGCTTTTTTCATTTCATCTTGTGTCATGAGTTTGCCTTATAGGAGTATAGCTATTTTAGTATTTCATTAATGCGCAGATTATAGCAGTCGCTTGTTAAAAAGACAGTAATAGCAACCTATACTAAGTTGGTAGCCTTAAATTGAACTTACTTATTTGGTTTTTTACTCTGTGCGGCAGTTGTAAAATTGAAAGCTCGGGTGGGGGTAATTATTTTGGGTAATGGAATATCCCAAGCCTCTACAGGAATGGTGTCGACTTGCTGGCAATCATGAGCAAGCCCAATTGGAGAGAGCTGATGTTGTTGCCAATTAGCAAGTGTTCTATCGTAAAAACCTCCACCCATACCTAACCGAGCGCCTTTATTATCAAAGGCAACTAACGGTGTGAATAAAAGATCAAGTTGGGCTAATGGGCAAATTTTATCGACTGCTAGTTTGGGCTCCAAAATACCATAGCTATTTTGTATCATTGTGCTATTTTCTTCATACAATAGGAATAGCAAATGACCAGAACAAAAGGGATGTAAAACGGGTAAATAAATGTGCTTTTTTTTCTGCCAGCACCAATGAATAAAAGGCTGTAAGTCTAACTCACCGTCATTGGCTAAATACAAAGCAATATGTTGAGACTCTTTTACAAAAACACTATTTTTGAGTGTTGATAATAAAGCTAGTGCGGCACTTTCTTGAAATGAACTAGTCAGTTCTTTTCTTCTATCGCGTATTATTTTTCGAATCGAGTTTCTAGTGTCATTTGAGGGGGAGATTAATAAAGATTTAGTCATCTTATATTTCTTAATTGAAAATAAAAGTGGGTGTATTTAAACACCCACTGAATGCTAAATAAAAGTTAATTAAGCATTATTACTTGCTACATTAGCGTTGTGTTTTACTTCATTTTCATCTGATGCATTTTCCCAGAATCTAGATTTAAAACCTATTAATAAAACAATCAAACCAATACTAATAGTAAACAAGCTAATCTGTATGTATAACGCAGGTATTTGAGATACATTATTTGGATCGTAATTACCCGCTAATAAACCTGAAATAATATTTCCGATAGAGTAAGTTAACACAAAAATACCCATCATTTGTCCTGCAAAGCGTTTTGGTGATAATTTACTTACCGCGCTCAAAGCTACAGGGCTTAAACATAGTTCACCAACAGTATGTAAGAAATAAGTGGCAACTAACCAATAAGGCGCAATTTTCATTCCTGACGCTGCATATTGTGCTGCAAAAAACATAACAATAAAGCCACTACCCATAATAATTAAACCTACAGCACATTTTATGCCGTAAGAAGGGCTTACAAGCCTTTTTCCTAAATTAATCCATAAGGCAGCGAAGAAAGGAGATAATAATACGATAAAGATAGAGTTTAACGATTGAAACCATCCTGTTGGTATTTCAAATGAACCAACAATACGATCAGTATAATCACGTGTAAACAAGTTCATTGAAGAGCCAGCTTGCTCAAAACCAGACCAAAAACAAGCTGAAGCGACACAAATAATAAGTAGCGCTATGAGTTTTTTCTTCTCCGCAACAGTTAAAGAGCCCCCGAAATAAATAGTAGCATAGTAAATAACGAAAATAGCAGAAAAGGCAACCGCAACATATTGTGCAATAGTTACCGGTACAATAGTAACAATACCTTGAAATACTGCATAAGTTAATGCAGCCAAGCTAGCTAAGAATATGGCGATAATTGTCCAGCTTAATTTCTGTGCTTTTTTTGATAAAGGATACACTGGACTTGCGCCAACACCATTAAGGTTAGGTGTGGTAATTTTGTATTGAATTAAGCCTATAGCCATACCAACAGCTGCAGCACCAAATGCCCAGTGCCAACCTTGATTTTCCATTAAATAGCCACAAACACCGTAGCCTATAATTGATCCTATGTTAATGCCCATGTAGTAGATAGCGTAGCCACCATCACGACGAACATCTTTGTCAGAATATAGCTGACCAACCATAGCGCCAATATTCGGTTTTAATAGTCCGGTTCCCAATACAACAAAAATCAAACCAATAAAGAATGAATAATCGTTAGGAATAGCTAAAATAATGTGGCCGATCATAATAATAATGCCGCCATACCATACGGCTTTTTGTCCGCCCATTAACCTATCAGCAAGCCAGCCACCAGGAAGCCCCATAAAATATACACAACCTGTATATAACCCATAAATTGCGGCTGCAGAAGCAACGGTTAAGCTTAGACCACCTTCTTGTAACGTTGCCGTCATAAATAAAACAAGTAGCATGCGCATGCCGTAATAACTCATACGCTCCCACATTTCTGTAAAAAAAAGCGTTTTAAGGCCACTAGGCTGACCAAAAAAATCTTTTGCTGGTTTTGATGACATAAAATTGTCCTAATTTTCATTATTATATTAAGTAGAGATACTTGCGTAAATGTACACGCTGCCTTAAAAATATAAACGGCAAAAAAAGTGTACAATGTGCTTTTATACCTGTGCTTTAGTTTAAAGGCAAGTTTGTACTGCGAACAAAGCACTTCTTAATCGGTGTTGTGTAGCGAAATCTTTCCTAGAATACAGAATAAACTATTTAAAGAGGAATCGCTTACTACTTGTTAACAATATTTCAATCATGTGGAGTTTAAGCAGTAACATGCATGAGTTTGAAGTTGTTTGACTATAAATATACTGTTAAACTTTTGTTATTATTACGCGTAATGAAATGTGAAATAAGTTTATTAAGCATCATTGGGCATAGTTTCAGCACTAGCAACCTTTTATAGTTGCTAGTTAGTGGAATTTAATACAATTTTAAATGGAATAATTCAATGTCACTTACATTAAGTGAAGTAAATGTAGCAATTATAGGTTTGGGCTATGTCGGCTTACCCTTAGCTGTAGAGTTTGGGAAAAAATATCCAACTCTAGGCTTTGATATTAACACCAAGCGTGTAGAAGAATTAAAGCAAGGTCACGACTTCACTTTAGAAGTATCAACAGATGAATTAGCTGACTCAGCTTTTATTTCATACTCTTGTGATGTAGAAGCATTAAAATCGAGTAATGTTTATATTGTTACAGTACCAACACCGATTGATGAACATAAACAGCCTGATTTAACACCGCTTGTTAAGGCAAGTCAAATGCTTGCGACTGTTATCAAGAAAGGAGATGTTGTTATATATGAGTCAACAGTTTATCCCGGCGCTACTGAAGATGTTTGTATTCCACAAATAGAAAAGAATTCAGGGTTAGTGTTTAATAAAGACTTTTTTGCAGGTTATTCACCTGAGCGTATTAACCCAGGTGATAAAGAACACAGAGTAACAAATATTTTAAAAGTGACCTCTGGCTCAACAAATGAAATTGCTGAGTTTATCGATCAGTTATATGGCTCAATTATTACTGCAGGCACATATAAAGCATCAAGTATTCAAGTTGCAGAAGCAGCAAAAGTTATTGAAAACACTCAACGTGATTTAAATATAGCGTTAATAAATGAACTTGCGGTTATTTTTAATAAACTGAATATCGACACTGAAGAAGTATTAAAAGCTGCAGGAACGAAATGGAATTTTTTACCTTTCCGTCCTGGTTTAGTTGGTGGACATTGTATTGGCGTTGATCCTTATTATTTAACACATAAAGCGCAATCGATAGGATACAATCCAGAAGTTATTCTGGCAGGTCGTCGTATTAACGATGGTATGGGCGCTTATGTCGTTTCACAATTAGTTAAAACAATGATTAAACGTAATATCGGTGTTAATGGCGCCAATGTGTTAGTCATGGGCTTAACGTTTAAAGAGAATTGTCCAGACGTTCGTAATACTAAAATTGTTGATATTTTATCTGAACTTGCAGAATACGATACTAATGTTGATGTTTATGATCCTTGGGTTAACCCAAGTGAAGCAAAAGAGGAATACGGCGTAGAGCTAATAGATAAGCCTAAAGTATCTCATTATGATGCTGTTATTTTCGCTGTCGCTCATAATGAATTTAAAGCATTATCAAATGATAATATTAAAGGTTTAATGAAAACAGATCATGTTATTTATGATTTGAAATATATGCTTGATCCTCAATTAGCCGATATTCGTTTATAAACTAGATAAATTTTCATTCTTTAGATGTTTCGTTCCTTCTTTATAAGGTAGTTAATTCGAAACATTTAAAGATGAATAATATGAATAATAAGATCCTGAATCAAGTGCAGAATAAAGGTGTTGTACATTAAACTTACTGAATAATAATCACGTCTTTACCATCTTATTTTCGTCATTTCGTATGTGTTTAATGCGAAATTTAACAATCAACTTTATTAATTTCAGGTTTACTTTATGACTCGTTATCAAGAAATAAAAATACAATTAACATCTGCACCTAAAACATGGTTAGTCACTGGTTGTGCAGGCTTTATCGGCTCTAACTTATTAGAAACTTTATTACTATTAAATCAGAAGGTAGTAGGGTTAGATAATTTTGCTACAGGGCATCAACATAATTTAGACGAAGTTAAAGGACAAGTTTCTGCTGAGCAATGGCAAAACTTTACCTTTATTGAAGGTGATATACGTAGTCTTGATGATTGTAAAAAAGCTGTTGGTACCATTGATAAAAAAGTTGATTATATTCTTCACCAAGCCGCATTAGGATCTGTACCACGTTCTATTGCTGACCCTATTTTAACTAACTCAGCTAATATTACAGGCTTTTTAAATATGTTAGTTGCAGCTAAAGAAGCTATGGTGAGTAGCTTTGTTTATGCAGCTTCTAGTTCAACTTATGGTGATCATCCTGCATTACCCAAAATAGAAGAAAATATTGGTAAACCATTATCACCTTATGCTGTTACTAAGTATGTAAATGAACTCTATGCGGATGTTTTTAACAAAACTTACGGACTCAATGCTACGGGGTTACGTTACTTTAATGTTTTTGGGAAACGACAAGATCCGGATGGAGCTTACGCAGCTGTTATTCCTAAATGGACTGCTGCTATGATTGAAAATCAAGACGTTCAAGTTAACGGCGATGGTGAAACAAGCCGAGATTTTTGTTTTATCGAAAATGCAGTACAGGCAAATATTTTAGCGGCAACAGCACCTGACAGTGGCAAAAACCAAGTTTATAACGTTGCTTTAGGTGATAGAACCACGTTAAACACCTTATTTGACAGTTTAAAGAGTGCGTTACAAACTAATGGAGTCAAATATCTAAAGTCACCAGTATATCGTGATTTTAGGGCGGGTGATGTGCGTCATTCGCAGGCTGATATTTCAAAAGCAAAATCAATGATAGGTTTTGAGCCTGAATTTAAAATTCAACAAGGCATTGATAAAGCAATGCCTTGGTATATTGAATTCTTGTTGAATAAGTAAAGTCACTCTTTAGTTAACGTTTGGCTACATTGACAACCCAAAAAGGGATTACTAAGTTAATCCCTTTTTTATCAGTTATATAAATGGTATTTATATAACTTGCTACTAGTTTTTTAAGTGAAGACATTCATCATTCAGGTATTCCATAGACTCATTAACAAACACTAAAGTTCGCTGGCGATAACAAAAATAGCTATTAATACCTTCAGGAAAATGCCCAGATATGGTATTACCTATTTTCTTTGCTGTATTTATGATGTCGTTATCAATACGAAAAGGGTGCTTTATAATAAAATCTTTGTTGAGACGCCACATAATATCTAAGCCTTCGCTCGATGAATATTCAGAAAGTTTTTGATAAAGTGTTTCCCCTTTTCTAAAAGGACGATTTTCTTCAGTGCCACGCCAGTTTCTAGGGTAAGAACGGGTACTTATCTGTTTAGCTTGTAATATTTTAACTAAATCACCTTCGGGCTCAGGCAAAAAGATAACATTATTTACTATTTTTCTGTCTTCTTTATCGCCATACACTTTAGCATAAAAATTAGATAGTCCTTCCGCTGCAGCATTTGGCCTTTTAGATTTTAGTTGCTTTTTTATCGCGTCACTAGCTTCAGCTGTTAATGATTGTGCATCATCTTGATTTGACGAAAGCAGTAAATCCTTATTGAGAAAAAAAGCAATAGCAAGCCCAATTAAGATAGCTGCAATAATAGCACTTCGAATCCAAAACCCCATATAGGTACACTTCCAATTGCTATAATGTTAAATATAATATAAGGCTATACCATACAAAATAGTTAAAAAATTATCAAAGAATAATCGTATATAGTGTCATTGATTATTCATTACTTGTAGTAAGAGTTATTTGTAAAAAGAAGGTTCATCTGGATTTGGGCGAGTTTTAAATCGTCGATGCAACCACATATACTGTTCTGGTCTTTGAGATATCGCTTTTTCTAATTCTTGGTTTACACGAATTAAATCAGCTTCGTCATCTTTACTTGGAAAGTTATCGAATGGTGGTGAAATTGTTAAAGTATAGCCACTGTCATCTTCATTTCTAATGGGAACAATCATCATTGTTTCAACATTTTTTTGTCGAGCAAAAATTAATGTACCTGTTGTTGTCGCGGTTTTTTTAACGCCAAAAAAGGGTACAAACAAGCTACGGTTTCTACCGTAATCTTGATCGGGTAGGTAAATACAAGCTTCTTTATCTTTCAACGCTTTTATAAGGCCTTTAACATCTTTTTTACCCAACATATATTTATTTGAACGCCCACGTCCACGAAATTGGAAAAACTCCATTAAAGGATTATTATGTGGTCGATAAAACACTACCATTGGGTGTCCATAGCCTATTCCACGAGCATTGATTTCTACACTTAAGTAATGCATTGCAAGCAGCAGAATGCCTTTACCTTCACTTTGTGCTTTTTCTATATGCTCTAATCCAATCACATTAAACTTTCGTTTAATACGCCAATCCGGCCACCACCAACCCATGCCAGTCTCAAATAATGCAATGCCCGTGTTTTCGAAGTTTTTCTTTAATATTACTTCTCTTTCTTGCTCGCTCATTTCTGGAAAGCACAACTTTAAGTTAACATCCGCAATATGTTTTCTTTTGGATCCTATTTTATAAAGTAGACGTCCTAGCATTCGACCTAAGCCTAATTGCCACTTGTAAGGGAGCCACGAAATACTATAAAGAATAAAAACCCCTAGCCAAGTTAACCAGTATTTAGGCAATAAAAAGGCTAGTTTAAAATCAGGCTGTAAAACTTTATTTTTACTCACAGTGTTTTCTCTTGATAGGATTAAGGAGATTATTTGATGTTGATTATATCGATTAACGGCAGTTATGTGAAAGAAGAACTGACGGTTTTATTAAAAGTGCGGTTACTTTTAGTTGTAATCTAATTGTTCAATGTATTTTAAGTAAAACGGTATTAGTAATTAAGGTGCTTTTATTATAAAAAAGGGGACGTATTAAATAGGTCCCCTTAGTTACTTTATTTTTGAATATTACTTTGCAGCCATTAATCCTGTATTAATAGCTGTGATGTCTTCATCGGTAATAGTACCGCCAGCACGTTTTAATAATAATACATTTTGGATGTAAGCATAACGCGTTGACGATAGGTTACGTTTGGCATTGTATAAGTTACGTGTGCTATCTAATACGTCTACAATAGTACGCGTACCCACTTCGAAACCAGCTTCGGTGGCTTCTAATGCTTTGGTTGCACTTAGCACTGATTGTTCAAAAGCTTTAATACTTGAAATACTTGCTACCACTGTGTTGTATGCATTACGAGTAGTACGAACGACCGAACGGTGTGTTTGCATTAAATCTTGGCTCGCTAGGACAAAATTATTTTGCGCTGTACGGACACTGCTTTCTATTGCACCACCAGAATAAATAGGTACATTAAGAGTTACGCCTACAGAATAATCATTTAAAGCTGGAGTATTCACATTAATTGAGTTTATATTGGAGTCGCTATCATTACTGTTATAACTAGCGTCAAAATCTAAAGTTGGATAATGACCGGCTTTAGCTGAACTAATTGTTTGCTTGGCAATTTCAATACCAACTCGCGATGCAATTAAATCTAAGTTTTTTGCTTCAGCTGCTTTTTGCCATTCATCAGCACTATTTGGAGTAGGTGTTGATGTGCTAAAACGATCTGTATTTAATACATTGATGCTTTTAGGGTAGTTATTAGTAATAACACGCAACTCTTCTTCTGCACTAAAAATTGCATTTTTAGCACGAATTTCCTCTGTCACCGCAGTATCATATTGAGCTTGAGCTTCATGTACATCTGTTATTGCTGTTAAACCTACAGAAAATCGTTGCTTGGTTTGTTCAAGTTGGCGAGCAATAGCGGCTTTTTCTGCTTGAGCAAAAACTAGGTCATCTTTGGTGCTTAATAAAGAAAAGTACGCTTGTGCAACACGTACAATTAAATCTTGTTTTGCTACTTGATAAACCAAATCACTTTGGTGTGCTGATTTTTCAGCTATGTTTAAACGTAACCAACTATCATGATGATAAAGTTGCATATTTAAATTCGCGCCATAACCTAACGATTTAAACTCTGTTGTGTATACATCGTTCAGATCATAGTCATAACTTTCGCTTTCACCATCACTGTAATTCGCATATGCGCTGATTTGTGGTAATAATGCTGAACGTGCCAGTGTAATGTCTTCTTTGACTATTTCAAATTGAGCTCGAGCTTTTAAAACAACGGTGTCGTTTAATAAAGCTTGTTGATAAACCGATAATAAGTCTTCGGCTTGAGTATTAGTTGCTGTAATTGAACCTACAAGAGCTATAATTATTGTACTTAAAGTTTTTTTCATGAGTCGAGCTTTCCTTGGGATATGAGTTCCCGTTTATAGTGATATAATGAAATATCGTTATATATACAAGATTATGTTACAGGGGTTTTAAAACTAACCAAATAAAATCAATAATTGATAGTGTAACAAATTATGATTAAAAAGAGAGTGTTTATGCAAGATAATCAAAGTAAATCAATACCTATGTTGCAATATAACCAAAATGACGTATCAATAGCAGCAATTAATACTAAGTATCAAGGTTTTTTTAAAGTAGATGAATATCAGCTTAAGCATAAACTGTTTTCACAAAAATTCAGTGAAAGCATTACACGTGAAGTATTTGAACGTGGTGATGCAGTTGTAGTGATGCTTTATGATGCTATCGAAGATAATTTATTATTTTTAGAACAATTTAGAGCAGGTGCATTACGTACAGAACAAACTCCTTGGTTACTTGAGTTTGTCGCTGGGATGTTTGAAAGTGACGAGGACCCAATTGATGTGGCGATACGGGAAACGAAAGAAGAAGCGGGTATTAGCTTAGAAGCTAGCGCTGTGAGGCCTATAATGAAATACCTTTCGAGCCCTGGCGGAATGAGTGAATGTATTCATCTATATTGGGCTAAGTTCGATAGCAATAAAGTATCACCGGGTAGTATTTATGGTTTAGATGATGAAAACGAAGATATATTACTTCATATTATTTCGCGGACAGAGGCTTTAGCACTATTAAAAGAGGGAAAAATTATTAACGCATCCACCATTATTGGTTTGCAATGGTTAGCGATGAATTATCCCAACCTGTAGGTTGAATTTATGAGGCATATGCTTCAAGATCAACTATTCCTCGGTTTTAATAAATGACATACATATAGTACACGCAGTACAACTATATGTATAAAAAATACAACAGCATAGCCCAGCATAGGATATTAGTGAGTTTTTTCCCAAATAGCACAGTAAATAGAAGAACAAGGTATCAACCTAACTTAGTTAGCTTGATGACCTTGTGTGCTAACAATTATTTTTTATTATTGAAAGTACAAGCTGATCAAACAGCACTTAATCAACAACGCCATTTTTTTATTAATGAGCATCTTACTTATGTGGTTACGGTGAATGAAGTCACTCGCTATACATCACTGATTACTTTTGAACAAAAAATGTTTACTCAAACGGCCAATAAAAGTAAAACATATACTCAGTCGCTTCAACCTCGTATGAGTATTCGTTTATACCACGATGCTCGTATGGCTGAAGTCATTAGTAATCAAGATGTTTTTCAAGTGCAACCTCGTTATGATTACCCAAATAAAGATATGCATCAACAAGATGAAAAACAACAAATCAATCAATTTTTAAACGAGTGGTTACATCTTTGTCTAGAGCATGGTCAGGTTCATTTAGCGCTAAAAACGAACGGATAATAAACACATGAACAATTCAAAAAAAACTTTTATTATCGCTCAATTTAGTGATTGTCATTTATTTTCCGATAAGCAAGCTAAGCATCTAGGTGCCAATGTTTGGCAAAATTTGAGTCGAGTATTAACTGATATTGCTCAACGAACAAATATTGATAGTATTGTTTTTACTGGTGACCTTACTCAAGATCATAGTGAAAATTCTTATCAACATTTTGTGCATGCTGTTAAGCAAGCAAAATTCGCTATGCCGGTATATTTCTTAGCGGGTAACCATGATGATCGTGATTTATTGACGCAACATTTAATAGCGCCTACTTTTCAAACCAATAAAACACTTGATAATGATTTTTGGCAAATACAATTATTAGATAGTAAAAGTGATACACCGTCAGGCTTAATTTCCGCACAAAAATTACAAAGAGTATCGCAGCAA
Source organism: Colwellia sp. C2M11 (assembly GCF_018860915.1). Taxonomy (GTDB): domain Bacteria; phylum Pseudomonadota; class Gammaproteobacteria; order Enterobacterales; family Alteromonadaceae; genus Colwellia. The sequence goes on along the minus strand of NZ_JAHKQD010000039.1, from coordinate 51,117 downwards.
ATGGATCGTACTAAATTTCAATTGTTAATGATGCACCACCATCCTATTGATGTCGGCTACTATATTGATAAGCATGGATTATTAGCACAAGAGGATTTTTGGAATAAAATTGCAGAGTTAAATGAAAAAAACGCTAAAATTAAAGGGATTGCATGTGGACATGTTCATCGAGGAGTGCATTTATCTAAACAAAATGTTGATGTCTATACTTGCCCGGCAACTTCTGTGCAGTTTGGTGATACAAAAGAAGAAATAGGCTCTATTTTACCAAGTTATCAACTCCTTTATCTTGAAAGAGATGGTACAATGAGTCGTGAAATTATTGTGTTTTAATATAGCTTTTTTATATAAAAGACTATTGAATATAGGGAAATATTATTTAGGATGAAATATATAACAATATGAAAAAAAATATTCTTTATCTACATGGTTTTAATTCATCTCCTTATTCATCAAAAGCGGAGCAAGCTCGCCAGTATTTTCAGGATAATTTTCCAGATATTAATTTTATTTGTCCTCAGTTAGCTAATTCACCTACGGAAGTATTGTTGCAGTTAGAGCACATTCTTAAATCAGATAGCTTAATGGGTGTAAATAATAGCACTTGGTTTTTAATCGGCTCATCATTAGGTGGTTACTTCTCTCATTATTTAGCAAATAAATATCAACTTTCTGCGGTATTGATCAATCCAGCAATTAAGCCTTATAGTTTATTAGAGCACTATATTGGTGAACAAATAAACCCTTATACCAATACAGTTTATCAAGTAACAGAGCAACATATGCTTGATCTTAAAGCGATTGAACAAAGTGCTCCAATGGATAGTGATGAGAAAAAAAATAATTACCTAATTATGGTACAAACAGGTGATGAAGTGTTAGATTATCAACAAGCAGTTGAGAAATTTAAATATAGCCGTCTTATCATTGAACAGGGCGGTAATCATAGTTTTGTTGGATTTGATAAAAAACTTCCAATGATTGCAGAATTTTTTCAACTATAAGCCAAGTTGGGAAAATAAAAACGATACATATACTTACATAGATAGAAAATAAACCATGACCGACCAATATAATTCAGATTCCATTGAAGTACTTAGCGGCTTAGATCCTGTACGCCACCGCCCTGGAATGTATACTGATACCACGCGTCCTAATCACTTGGGTCAAGAAGTTATTGATAACTCAGTGGATGAAGCTCTCGCTGGGCACGCTCAAAATATTAGTGTTATTTTAGATACCGATCAGTCACTTGAAATAACTGATGACGGTCGAGGTATGCCAATAGATATTCACCCTGAAGAAGGGGTATCAGGTGTTGAGCTTATTTTTTGTAAATTACATGCAGGTGGAAAATTTTCCAATAAAAACTACCAATTTTCTGGTGGTTTACATGGTGTAGGTATTTCGGTTGTTAATGCTTTGTCAACCCGGGTTGATGTAACGATTAGGCGCGACAGTAAAGTTTATGAAATGGCGTTTGAGAATGGTTATAAAGTTGAAGAGCTAGCTGAAACAGGCACAGTAGGAAAACGTAATACCGGAACGCGTGTCAAGTTTTGGCCTGATCCTAAATACTTCGATTCAGCAAAATTTTCGGTATTAAAATTAACACACTTATTAAAAGCTAAAGCAGTATTATGCCCAGGCTTAACGATTAAGTTTCATGATAAAATTGAAAATAAAAAGCATGAATGGTGTTATGAAGACGGATTAACTGACTACCTAAAAGAATCAGTTAAAGGCTATGAAAGCTTACCTGAACAGCCTTTTGTGGGTGACTTTACTACGCAAACCGAAGCAGCAAACTGGGCTGTAACTTGGTTACCTGAAGGTGGTGAAAGTGTTGGCGAAAGTTATGTAAACTTAATCCCAACAGTCGCTGGTGGTACACATGTTAATGGTTTGCGCCAAGGTTTATTAGAATCTATGCGTGAATTTTGCGAGTTTCGTAATTTAATTCCGCGTGGTATCAAACTTACGCCTGACGATATTTGGGATAAATGTAGTTATATTTTATCCATAAAAATGCAAGATCCGCAATTTGCAGGTCAAACTAAAGAGCGTTTATCTTCTCGTCAATGTGCAGGCTTTGTAACTGGCGTTGTAAAAGACGCTTTTAGCTTATGGTTAAATGAACATACCGATATAGCTGAATCGTTAGCTGAATTTTGTATTAGTAACGCCCAAAAACGTATGCGTGCTAGTAAAAAAGTAGTGCGTAAAAAAATAACACAAGGTCCTGCGCTACCAGGCAAGTTAACTGATTGTGGTAGCCAAGATTTATCTCGTACGGAATTATTTTTAGTTGAAGGTGACTCTGCTGGTGGTAGTGCCAAGCAAGCACGTGACCGTGAAACACAAGCGATAATGCCATTGCGAGGGAAAATTCTTAATACTTGGGAAGTAGAATCTGGGCAAATTCTTGCTTCACAAGAAGTACATGATATTTCTGTTGCTTTAGGAATTGACCCTGATAGTAATGACTTATCAGAATTACGCTACGGTAAAGTGTGTATCTTGGCCGATGCTGACTCGGATGGACTTCATATTGCGACATTGCTTTGTGCCTTATTTACACAACACTTTTTACCTTTAGTACAAGCCGGACATGTTTATGTTGCTATGCCGCCCTTGTATCGTATTGATGTTGGGAAAGAAGTATTTTATGCCCTAGATGAAGCGGAAAAGGATAGTATTCTTGATCGAATAGCTGCAGAGAAAAAGCGTGGTAAAGTTAACGTACAACGCTTTAAAGGTTTGGGTGAAATGAATCCTCTTCAGCTTAGAGAAACGACGATGGATGCCAATACTCGTCGTTTAGTACAACTGACTGCGTTAGATGAAGAACACAGCGAAACCATTGAAATGATGGACATGCTTCTATCCAAAAAACGCTCAGGAGATCGTAAAGAATGGCTCCAAACTAAAGGCGATATGGCTGTAGTACAATAATGTTTTAGCCATAAATTGACAAATTTAGTACATAAACCTGTAATTAATAATAAGTGTTTATGCTATTTTCTTACTATTTTTAAGCGATAATTTATGGCAACTTATACTCTTCAATGCCAATGATCTTTTGTGTAAATAAATATATCGATGTTACTCGAAGTTGATGTTATTAAATATTAAATTTAACGTCGTTTAGCTTGAATAGCATTTGTTTAAAAAATTCACTTTATACTAGTTTGATAATTATCACGTTTATAGGCCAATTGTATTGTTATTTAAGCGTATTTCACAGTGTTTGATTTTACTATTTTCTTTTGTGTATATTGCAACGAGCTTAGCTGTAGCTATACCAAAGAAAGAAGATAGTGTTGTTGGCTTTGATGAAGCCGCAATAAAAATAGAACAATTAATTGATAACAATATACCTTTAGCGAAATTTGAATTAGAAAAATATGCTAAATTAATTGGTAAATTACCTTTAGAGCAACAAATTACCTATCAGCACTTGTTGACTGATATTTATATTTTGCAAGGGAAGTTTCATTTAGCAAAACAAAGTGCCACCGACGGCCTATCACTAACCTTACAACTTTCTAGCCCTAGTTTATTAATTTCTGAATTACTTTATAACCGCGGTTTAGCCTATGAAAATATTGGTGAAACTGAGCTGGCGGCTAAAGATTATGAAAGTGGCTTAGCATTAGCTAAATCACTGCATGATAATGTTTTAATCTCAACGGGGTTGATGAAATTAGGGGGAATATATTATTTAACTGATCGATATGAAAATTCGTTACTCGTCTTAAATGATGCTTACAGTATTGCTAAGCAAACCGATGACGAAAAGCTCAAGGGAGCTGTGAATTTTGAGTTAGGGACTTTATATACTCACCTAAATAGAAATAAGCAAGCAATGGTTTATTATCAGCAGTCTTACGAACATTATAAACGTTCTAATCAAGCAATATTATCACTGAACGCGTTAGTGAATATTGGTATGAATCATGTTTCTGAAAATGAGTATGAACAAGCGATAATTGCCTATGAAACCATTATTAATGAACCAGATAGTGCTGAAGTTAATAAAATTATGTACAGCGCTTATTTGGGATTATCATGGGCTAATTTAAAGAAAAATAATCCTAACCCTGAAGCAAGTTATCAATATTTATTACTGTCTAAGCAGTATATAGGGAATATTGAACAATATGATATTGAATTACAATATTATGTCGATGAAGCTTTTATATTGTTTGAACTTAAACGCTTTAATGAAGTTATTGATAGTATTAATCGAATTGATAAAATTTTAGTAAGTCAAATGCCGTTAGGTCACTTAAAAATTCAAACACGTATCAATATTGTTGATTTACAATCTAAAACATATTTTGAATTAGGTGATTATCAAAAAGCTTATGAGTTACAAGAACACCGCTTAGTGCTAACTCGGTTATTACGTGATGAAAAAGAAACACAGTCAATTGCAGCAGTACGCTTAGCGCTTGAAGCTAAAGAGGCGGACCTACACAAAAAAGTATTAGAAAATAAACAGGCCTTGCAACAAATATCGTTGTTAGAAGCAGAGCAAAAGCAGAAAAGACAGAAGCTTTATTTACTTTATATCGCCGTTGTTGCCTTAATATTTGCATGGTTATTAGTTAAGTTAGTACAAGGTCAACATAGGTTATATCAAGTATCGAGTATTGATATGCTTACAGGTATTTCAAATCGCCGTGAATTGATGAAGAAAGGTAAAAAACTATTTCAACAATCGAAAACCAGCAATACAGAATTTAGCGCGCTAATGATTGATATTGATTATTTTAAAAAGATAAATGATCAATTTGGTCATGAGTGTGGCGACCTAGTGCTGAAAAAAGTGGTAGAACTTGGCAAAGCATTAATGCGCAAAACAGATGTTTTTGGTCGTTTTGGTGGCGAGGAATTCGTTGCACTTTTACCAAATACGTCTAAATCTCAAGCTAATATTATTGCCGAACGTTTTCGGGTCGCTGTTGAAGCATATATTTGGGATAGTAATGGTTCATTACCGGAATCATTGCATGTCACTATTAGTATTGGTGTCGCTAATAGTATCGACTTTACTAATGGCGAGTCGACTGATCTCTCCACCTTAATTAAAAAAGCGGACGAGCTACTTTATCAGGCAAAAGAGCAAGGCCGAAATAGGGTGTGTAGCTAATGATTATGCGTTGGGCTCTGTTCTTATTTTTTATTGCATCTATTTTGTTAAATGCTGCTGTGGCGGCAGAAGGCTTACCAGGTGAGCATAATAAAGTGATACCAGCTAAAGAGTTTAAACTTCGTAAGGATATTGTCGATTTAGCTGAACAATCCGTCCCTTTACCGGAGAATGTAAGTGCTTTATTGAATGATATATCAATATTAAATAGTGCTGTTAACTATGCTGAACAGTATTTGATTTTATTGATTAAAGCAAAGGTAAAGCAACAAGCTCAGCAACATAACGAGGCGATTTTGTTAATAGAACAAGCTAAATTATTATCAAAATATATTACTAAAGAGCAGTTAATTCGCCCGCTCTTTGCAAACGCTTATTTGGTTCTCGCTGATAGCTACGCTGAAGTTAAAGATTATGATAATGCTTATAAAAACAAGAAGATTTTTGTCGATAAATATAACGAGTATCGCGATAAGACACGCCAAAAAAATATTGAGAAATTAACTGAGAACTCTGAAGTTGCACAAAAAATATCAGAAAATAAATTACTGGCAAATCAAAACAAGTTAAAAGAATTGCGTATTGCCGATGTACATGCCCAGCAAGAAGATCAACAAAGACGATTTTTATTCATTTTTTGTACTATTTTATTGTTTATTTTATTACTGTTAAGGAAACTTAAAGTTAGAAAGAAACTGTTAGTATTAGCGAAAACAGACAGTCTTACCGGCTTATTGAATAGAACCGAGCTATTTAATCAGGGGCATAAACTAGTTCAAGACACCAAAGAGCAAGGTTTAGAGCTGAGTGTATTACTGTTAGATATTGATCATTTTAAATTGATAAATGATAAATATGGTCACTCTGTTGGCGATTTAGTGTTAGAAAAAATAGCCAGCCTTGTAAGTGAAACCATGAGAGCCCGAGACGTTTTTTCTCGTTTAGGGGGAGAAGAGTTTGTTTCTCTTTTACCTAATACTAATCTTGATCATGCCAAAGCAATTGCTATGCGTGTAATAGAGAAAATAGCACAATATAATTTTAATGAACTAGGCGTTAACGAGAATATAACGGTAAGTATCGGTGTGGCTAATCTGAAAGATACTAACCCTGAATTTGATGATATTTTACATGCAGCTGATTTAGCTATGTATCAAGCAAAAGCCGAAGGAAGAAACCAAATGGTTAGTTATGAAGCTATTGTTAGGGACAGAGAAAGGCGTTCTAACAATTAGACTAACTATTTGAATTCACTTGGCTATCAAAATCATATAAGCTGTAGTTAATATTGGCGTTTATTAATTGTTACAAGAGAAATTAATCGCATTAACTTTTGCGATACTAATGTTTATGGGAATAGGAAAATCATTTCATGTCTGATGTGCTCGAATATAGTCCAGACGGGGTAGAACAAGTTCCTCTACGACGTTTTACAGAAGAAGCTTATTTAAACTACTCAATGTACGTTATTATGGATAGAGCCTTACCGCATATCGGTGATGGCTTAAAACCAGTACAACGTCGTATTGTTTATGCGATGTCAGAGCTTGGTTTATCGGCGACGGCAAAGTATAAAAAATCTGCGCGTACTGTTGGTGATGTACTAGGTAAATTTCACCCGCATGGTGATAGCGCCTGCTATGAAGCTATGGTGTTAATGGCCCAACCATTTTCTTATCGTTATCCGTTGGTTGATGGTCAAGGGAACTGGGGGGCGCCAGATGATCCTAAATCATTCGCGGCAATGCGTTATACAGAATCTCGTTTATCACGCTTTAGTGAAATTTTACTGGCTGAATTAGGGCAAGGAACGGTTGACTGGGTGCCAAACTTTGATGGCACTATGGAAGAGCCTAAAACTTTGCCTGCTCGTTTACCACATATTATGCTTAACGGTATAACAGGTATTGCCGTTGGTATGGCGACAGATATTCCACCGCATAATGTACGTGAAATAGCGGATGCTTGTGTGCATTTAATTGATGAGCCTAAAGCTGAAGTCTCAGATTTATTAACCTTTGTTAAAGGCCCTGATTACCCGACAGATGCTGAAATCATAACACCTAAGGCTGATATTGAAAAAATATATCAAACTGGGCGAGGTAGTATCAAAATGCGAGCCGTTTATGATATTGAGCATGGAGAAGTTGTTATTACAGCTTTACCTCACCAAGCATCAGGCGGCAAAATATTAGAACAAATAGCAGGACAAATGACGGCGAAGAAATTGCCTATGGTTATTGATCTTCGTGATGAGTCTGATCATGAAAATCCTGTTCGTTTGGTTATTGTTCCTCGCTCAAACCGAGTTGATATTGAACAATTAATGCAGCACCTATTTGCCAGCACAGATTTAGAAAAAAGTTATCGTGTTAATATCAACATGATTGGCTTAGATAACCGTCCAGCAGTTAAAAACCTAAGGGAAATATTATCTGAGTGGCTTGAGTATCGCCGGGAAACAGTACGCCGACGCTTACAATACCGTTTAGACAAAGTACTTGCACGGTTACATATCTTAGATGGCTTACTCGTTGCTTATTTGAATATTGATGAAGTGATTGAGATCATCCGTGGTTATGATGATCCAAAAGCAGAATTAATGTCACGCTTTGCGCTATCTGAAATACAAGCACATGCTATTTTAGAAATTAAATTAAGACAATTAGCTAAATTAGAAGAAGTAAAAATTCGTGCAGAGCAAGACGAGTTACGTAAAGAGCAAGATTATTTAGAAAAAATTCTTAACTCAAAAGCACGTATGAATACGTTAATGAAAAAAGAAATATTAGCGGCGTCTAAAGAATATGGTGATGATCGCCGTTCTAAATTAGTAGAGCGCAGTGAATCAAAAGCATTAACTGAGAAAGATCTTGTGCCAAGTGAAGCTGTAACTGTTGTTGTGTCAGATAAAGGCTGGGCTCGTTGTGCCAAAGGCCATGACATAGATGCTACTGCGTTAAGTTATAAATCGGGTGATTCTTATTTATGTTCAGCTAAGGGACGGAGTAATCGACCTGTTGCCTTTATTGACTCGTCAGGACGAGCTTTTACTACGGATGCTCATACATTACCGACAGCGCGAAGCCAAGGTGAACCACTAACTGGACGGTTTAGTTTGGCGGCAGGCGAAAACTTCGTTCATTGTGTTATGGCTGAAGATGACGCTAAATATTTATTAGTGAGTGATGCTGGTTACGGTTTTGTTAGTAGCTTTAGTGATATGATTAGTCGTAATAAAAATGGTAAAGCGATGATCTCCTTACCGCAAGCGGCAAAAGTATTAGCACCACAATTAATTGAAAATATTGATAGTGATTCATGTCTTGCTATTACAACCGAAGGACGAATGTTAGTCTTTCCTGTACAAAATCTACCGATACTGAGTAAAGGTAAGGGGAATAAAATTATAAATATTCCAACTGCTAGAGCAAAATCTAGAGAAGAGTTTGTAACGGTATTGGCAATAGTGCCAGATGGCGCTTCGGTAACAATTCATGCTGGTCGTCGTAAGTTAACTTTAAAATCAATTGATATTGATCATTATCGTGGTGAAAGAGGGCGTCGAGGTAATAAGCTGCCACGAGGTTTACAACGAGTTGATTATGTAGAAATTGAACCTGTTAATGCTAATCTTGTACAAGAATCAGCGTTAGAGCCTGATAATAATAACGATAGCACACCAACAGAATAGCCATAGTAAATAAAGCTTTTAAGGGGGGAGGATCTCTCTTAAAAGCTTTATTTAAGCGCAATTAACTAAAGTGTAAATAACAATTGTTTTCATTGTTTAATCTCTGATTTAGGAGTATCATTTTAACAATAGTAATTCTCATTAACCTTAATCTTAAGTTTAGTTTTAGATATTTTCACTGTGCTTAACGCATATCTAAAAGCAGAGAATATTCCATTTTTACCTTACTGATCACTTTATTTTATAGTTTGTGTGATAAGTGTAGCTATAAGGCATAACCAATGACTTTAGTTGATGTAGCAAGAAACCAAGTAGTTAAAATTAGTGCACTCCCACTTGATGAAACATTATCCGCTCAACTTTTAGAGCAAGGTTTTACGTTACGAACTGAAGTGGCTTTAGCTCATAAAGCACCTTTTAATGGCCCATTAGCTTATCGTTTACACAACACCAAAATATGTATTCAACGTTCTGTAGCTGCACAAATTCAAGTTACTGCCGTTTAAGTCTATCTAATTAAACTTAGGGTTATCAGTTTTAAATAAAACTGTTTTCAGTAAATCTTATATGAGTTTTTTTTCATGAGTTGTTGTTCTAATTCTTCATCCTGTTCCGAGGAGGTATCACCCTCTAAAGATCTACATTACGCTTTGGTTGGTTTTGCTAATTCAGGTAAAAGTACGTTATTTAACCTTTTAACATCTCGCCATAATAAATCGTCTACGCAAAACGTTGGTAATTTTTCTGGTATTACAGTATCTGCTAAAAAAGCCTCACTACAATTAAATAATGTTGATGCTTACCTTTCTGATTTACCTGGTTTAAGTTCACTTTCTCAACGTGGCGAACAAGGTAAAGATTTATCTATCTCACAGCAATTTATTCAGCAAAAAGATATCGATTGCATTATTAATGTTGTTGATATTAATCAATTAAGCCGACAGCTGTACCTTACTACCCAATTGCTTGAATTGGGTATACCTATGATGCTTGTATTAAATAAAACCGATAGAAAAAAGCATGCTTGGGTTGATATTGATAAGTTAAGTGAAGAATTAGGCTGTCCTGTTGTTGCTGTAAGCGCTCAAAATAAAAGCACATTTGATATTATAGAAAGAAAACTACTTGTTTGCTCTACACAAGAAAAATCAGCACCAAGTCAAGAAAGTCTTCAACCAGAAAGTTTATCATCAATTCAGGCGAGGCAAGATTTTGCATCTGATATCATCGCTAGAGTTAGTGTAACTGGTGGTGGCGCAAGCTTTTCTGATTACTTAGATAATGTTGCATTACATCCACTTACTGGTGTACCAATATTTTTAGGTATGATGTATTTACTTTTTATGTTTGCTATTAATGTAGGAAGTGCGTTTATTGATTTTTTTGATATTCTTAGTGGTACCTTTTTTGTTACTTACCCGCTCCATCTCCTTGAGCCTTTAAATTTACCGCCATGGATTTTAACTATCATTGAAGGGGTGGGAAGTGGTATGCAAACGGTTGCTACTTTTATTCCTGTTATCGCTTGCTTATTTATTGGTTTATCTTTACTTGAAAATTCAGGCTATTTAGCGCGGGCTGCTTTTGTGGTTGATAGCGTAATGCAAAAAATTGGTTTGCCGGGTAAAGCGTTTGTACCACTAATTGTTGGCTTTGGTTGTACTGTTCCTGCAGTGATGTCGGCTAGAGTGCTGGATAGTGAAAGAGAGCGTATCACTACGGTTATGATGTCCCCTTTTATGTCATGTGGGGCTCGTTTGCCTGTCTATGCTTTATTTGCCGCAGCTTTCTTCCCTGATAGTGGTCAAAACTTGGTATTTCTTTTATATTTAATTGGTATCGCCGCTGCTATTTTTACAGGTTTTTTACTGAAAAAAACGGTGTTGTCGGGTACCAGTTCGCTTAATATTATGGAGCTACCACCATACGAAGTTCCGCATATTCGTGCTATTAGTAAACGCGTATGGCAACGAACTTATAGTTTTGTTACTGGGGCTGGTAAAACAATTGTTATTGTTGTGTGTTTATTAACCTTTTTTAACTCTATTGGTACTGATGGTAGCTTTGGTCATCAAGATAGCGAGCAATCTATTTTAAGCCGAAGTGCACAAGTAGTGATGCCCGTATTAGCTCCTATGGGAATTGAAGAAGAAAATTGGCAAGCTGGCGTTGGTATTATTACTGGTATTTTCGCAAAAGAAGTACTTGTTGCCACCTTTAATAGTTTATATTCCCCACAAAATGTGCCGGATAAAGGTGAACCTTCTTTTGAGGCGAGTTGGCAAGCAGCAACAGCCAGTATTAAAGAAAACCTGCTAGGTATTGCGCCAGATGATCCTTTAGGTATTAATGTAGGTGACTTGACGGATATAGAAGCTGTTGCTCAAGAGCAAGGAGTAGAGTTAAGTACTTATCAAGTAATGCAAGCTGCATTTGTTGGTCAGTTAGGAGCATTTAGTTATTTACTCTTTATTCTTTTATATACGCCCTGTGTTGCTGCAATGGGAGCAATAAAAAATGAAGTTGGAAGCCGTTGGGCAGGTTTTGCCGGCCTGTGGAGTTTTACCTTGGCTTATTTAATGGCAACTTTATGTTTTCAAGTCGGAAACTTTTTCGCTGCGCCTTTAATTGCCAGCCTCTATATTATTGCTGTATTACTGAGTTTTACTGGGATATATTTTTGGCTTAAACATAAGGGACGTAAGGTGTTAACGATCCCTGTCTCGGTGAGTTATTCATAACGTATCACTGATTTTAAAGCCTTTTATTACTAATTAGTGTATTCTTATTAATTAAATAGGCGATATTTAGAGTAAGGAAACGTAAGTGCGATTTTTCAAGTTGATTACGATAACGCTTGTTTCCTTATTTATCATTGTTACTGTCATTTTTGCCGGTATTTATAATGCTCGCATTTCAATTATAAATAACATCGCACAAAACCAATTTAGTTTAGTTCCCGTAAAAGCTACATGTTTTGAATTTAGTCTGACAAGTGATCTGTCAATTGCTGTGGATAATTTATGTTTACAAAGCCCAAAGGCGGATATAAACATTGTTGATACCATTATTCAGTGGCAGTACTCTCCTTTTAATATCACTAATATTGATGTGAATCTGCTTGAAATAAACGCTAAAGAGCATTTTTTTTCAAACATCAATCAGGTTTCTTTAAATAAGAAAGAAAGTACTACTAATGAAAGTATTAACGACTTATTATCGACGACACTAAGAACGTATGTCGAGCAGATTAAGCAACTTCAATTGCCGTTAAACTTGAATGTGGAACAAATTTCTTATTTACCTTTTACTGCACAAGATAAAACTACAATAGCAAAAGGGGTGACTTTAGAAAAAGCTCAATCACCTTATATTGCTCAGATCTCAAGCCTAGATAATACCTGGTTATTTTCATTGAAAAACCAAGACAATATTGCCTTTGCGAACCTTACATTAGTTCATGAGTTAGCAGGTTTTTCTATTACGTTTTCAAGTGAGTTAGAGCCATTAAAAACATTTGTTAGTGAGCACCGGTTACCGATCAGCACTAGATTACAACAGGATTTAAATGCTCATGAAGTCACAGGAAGTATTAGTTCATTAATAAAGTATCAAGCTGATAAGCTCAGTATGGAAAATCATATTACCGGCTTTGTATTAAACTCCGCTACTGGTATAGGTGATAGTGGTGCATTTAAACTCTCAGGGGAGCTTAATTTTAATAATCAGTTTGATTTAGATTCCAACGAGGTGAACAGTAAAAACAATGAAACCTTTAAAAAGAATAATAATACATCATCGAATAACAATAATGAGGCACTGACTCTCCAATTTATAGAACAAAATGAATTACTGTTGGAGTATCAGCAAGTATCGCTGTTGGCGCTACTCGAAAGAATTCAAGTTTCTCCAATAATAATGTCGGTAATGAAAGATAACCCAATACCGCAATTAGCACTTAAGCTCCAAGGCGATGCAGTAGTTAACTTTATCAAAGATGAACTAAAGCTTAGCTATCTAGAAATGAATGCGGGTAATGATGAAGTCACACATCAAGTTGTATTAGATAATAGTGCAGTAGCCTTGGCTAACACCGAAAGGTTTAATGCATTTACTGTTGAAGATTTTGTTCTTGATAGTGAAGTTAACTTGATAAGTATACCTAGTATAGCAAAGCTAACAACTACGCCAATTAATATACATTTGGCAGGGTCATTGCAGTCACTAAATAATCAAGCAAGGCTAAACTTAGCGGAAGACTCTGTGATCGAGCTTAACAATATAAAGGTGGTAGGGAACTCAGAACAAGGTAGTCAAACATTATTCAGTGTAAAAGCATTATCAACAGAACTGAAGGGACATGTGGCATTGTTAGAAGATAATAAGCTTCATATGAATATATCCGTTCTAAATAAAGCGAAACAAATGAATGTACCTAAGGCCATACAAGTGAACTCTTTTGAGTTGTTTAGTGAGGTAAAAGGCTCTTTGGATGATATAAGTATTAAAACCAGTACTAATGCTGATGGTGTGGATTTGGGTAATATTTTTATTACTGGCACAGTACAATCGCCGGCAATAGAAGTAATCGGAACAGGTTTACCGCTGACTGATTTACTCTCATTAAATATTAAATTGCCTATTAGTGTTGAGCTTATTGAGGGGACATTAAACTACAATGTATCGGGTCAACTACCAGACTTAAATCATATTACTCAAACTCACTTTGATGCCAATGTAGGTATTAAATCACTTAGTGGCGAAGTTGATGGTATTTGGCTACAGGACCTAAATTGGCAGCAACAATTCACCATAGAATCAGGAAATATAACTACAAACGCTAATAATAAAGAGAATATAACGATAGCGTTAATTGAGTCATTTACGCCTATTTCAAACCTTTCTGTTAATACTCGTTGGTCGTTTAGTGATAATAACTTCAAACTTGCTGTTAACAATCTTAAAGCTGATGCTTTTAGCGGAAGCATTTTTGTTCCTGATATGCACTGGCCTTTTGTCAAAGGGCATTCAGCTAATGTTCAGCTAGATAGTATAGACTTAGCGCAAGTGTTGGCATTAGATAAAAAGCAAGGTATTGTTGTTACAGGTGATATTTCAGGGCAAATTCCTGTTATGTTTGATGGTGATAAACTCATTATTGAAGCAGGCGAACTATACAATGTTAGTAATGGCTTAATACAAGTGATTAACAATCCTGCAGTAGCAGAGTTAAAAGCTAATAATAGTCAGTTACAATTAGCATTTGATGCACTGCAAAACCTGCATTATCATCAGCTTTCCTCTACAGTTTCAATGTTAGATGATGGTTATATGCAGTTAGATACAATAATAAAAGGTCGAAATCCTGATATTGATAACGATGTAAACTTGAATTTGAATTTAACTTACGACTTGTTAGGCTTGCTTGAATCCTTGTCAATAACACAACGTTTTGAAGAAATAATTATCAAAGGTTTACAAAAAAATAAGGAGTAAGTATGCGTAAAATACTAATAGCAGTATCCATTGTTTTCACTATGAGTGCTTGTACACATAAAGTAGAAGTTAGCGCAAAAGAGCCAATTACTATAAATTTAAATTTAAAAATAGATCATGAAATAAAAGTCAAAGTAGATAAAGAATTAGATGACATTTTTAGTGATGAAAGCGATGTTTTTTAGGGAGATATTATGAATAATGTAACGAAAAAATTAATAAAAAAATTAAGTGGTGTTCTTTTTATTTCAACAATCACTTTCTCTGCTTGGGCTATATCGCTAGGTGCAGCAAAGCAGCAAGGTTTAGTGGGTGAAATGTCTAATGGTTATTTAGGTGTTGTTGTGAATAGCCCTGAAGCTAAAAGCTTAGTTAATAGTGTTAATCAAAAACGTAAACAAATTTATATGGATTTAGCACGTAAAAATAAAATTACTATGGAGCAAGTGACGGCGTTGGCGGGAAAGAAAGCATTAGCTAAAACAAAGCCTGGTCATTTTATAAAAAATACTTCAGGACAATGGATTAAAAAATAAGTTTTGGAAGGCAAAGGGAGCTAGCGTCCCTTTGCCCTGATATTGCTAGCCGTTTATTATGAATGATGTACTTGCTGTAAAGACAAAGAAAAACAGCTGCCTTGGCCTAATTCACTCTCAACAACTAGTTCAGAATTTAATATCTTGCTCAGTTTTTGACTAATGGCTAAGCCTAAGCCGGCATGCGTTGTATTATCTTCAATAGCATTACTTGCTCGATACCTAGCATCAAAAATATAGGCAATATCTTCTTTACTAATGCCCGAGCCGTTATCGGTTACTGCAATTTTTATTTTGTCTGCTAACTGATTAACAATAATTGCAACTTCTCCATTCTCTGTAGTATGTCTTATCGCGTTTTCCAATAAGTTTGTGATTATACGTTCAAGTTTGGCGATATCAGAATAAACTACAAAACGGCATTGTTGCGGCTGCAGGCTTAAACGAATACCTTTCTCTTGTGCTTTGAGTGAGAACTTAGCAATAATGTCATGTAGTAATTCACCAACAGCAAAGGTCTCAAGACTCACGGTTACTTGACCATCTTCTAAATGTGCTAATTCAAAGATTTGATCAATCAAGCGTTTTAATTGCATACCATTTCGTTGAGCTGTTGCCATATAATCAGCACGAGCAGATTCTGTTAATTTGTCACCCTTTATGACTATTGTTTCTATATATCCTTGCATAGTCGCTAATGGTGTACGCAAGTCATGAGATAAATGGGCTAATAGCTCACTTCTAACACGATCATTTTCAGTAAGTTGTGATAGTTGTTGGTTAATTTGATTAACCATGGCATTAAAGCTTGACCCAAGCATATGAACTTCATTGCTTTGAGGGTTTTTCCAATGTGTTAATTTAACCTTAGATTGATCAAATTTAACTTCGTTAATGGCTTTCATCTCATTTGCTAGTTGTTTTATTGGTGCTGTGAAGTAACGAAATACTGCTAAAAGAATAAGTAGAAGCAGTAATAAGGAACCAATAAAAATTGCACCAAACTGCTGTAAATGTTCATCACTTTTCACTTGGCTAAAAATAGAGTCGTATATTTCTCCGCCTATAATAATATATAAATATCCTTGTAAATTATCACCACGATAGATTGGTGCGGCTGAGAATATTTTTTGTTTATTTAAATGACGAGGATCATCACCTAGCACAGGCATAATGTCAGGGTTCGAGATTAAGTTAACTAAGGGGCTTAAGTTAATTTTCTGGCGCTTTATTTTGTTAGCATCAGCTGAATAAGTAATAATATTTCCAGCAGGGTCGAGAAAGTAAAACTCAAATGAAGGACCCAATAACATTAGCGTATGAAATAAGTTTTTTAATGCCGCTTTATCATAGACACCATCTTGTAATAGCGGATTATCATGTGCTAAATGTTCGGCAAGTTGACTATGTAATTTTTGCTCTGCTTGTAATTTTGAATGTTCAGCTAAGGAGTTGCTCCAATAAAAAAGCATAGATGCTAAGATAATGAAAGCACAGCACACCGATAATGCTAGCCGTTGATAAAGTGAAAATTTCATGAAGAACTCTTTAATTACTAATGGATGACTATAAAACGGCTGCAGAGTTTAGCTTGTAGCCAACCCCCCAAACTGTTTGAATAATTTGCGGCTCTGCACAGTTTTCTTCTAATTTATTACGTAAACGATTTATATGAGAGTTTACCGTGTGCTCATAACCACTATGATTATAGCCCCAAACACCATCAAGTAATTGAGCGCGAGAAAATACCTGGTCAGGGTTTTTACACAAATAATCAAGTAATTCAAATTCTGTAGAAGTTAAATTAATCGCATTGTCTTTATAAGTTACTTGATGATAACGCTGATCAACTAATAGTTTCCCTATGCAAGTACTATGCTTTTGTGCTACCTCATCTTTTTTGTTTTCTTTAGGAACACTTGTTTGGTTTCTTTGAGAGTAAGCTTGAGCTCGTCTTAATTGTGCCCGAACTCTTGCTTGTAATTCTCTAATACTAAAGGGTTTTGTCATGTAGTCATCAGCACCAAGTTCGAGCCCTAGCACTCGATCTGTTTCCGATGTTTTTGACGTTAGCATTATGATTGCCTGTAATGGTTTCTCTTGACGAATTTGTCGACAAATATCTAATCCATTGATGCCAGGAAGCATTACATCAAGCATAATTAGCTGGTAATTTTGCTTTAATGCCTGTTCAAGCCCTTGTTGTCCGTGACAACAAATATCACTATCAATATCTAACTCTGACAAATGCACTTGGATCAAGTTGGCAATATCATATTCATCTTCAACAATTAAAACGGTATCTTTCATATTACTGGCCAGTTAGTAGCGCAAGTTAATTTAACCTGATATAACTGGCCAAGTTCAACTTACTGTGTACGTGTGATAGTTAATTTAATCGCAGGGTTATCAAAACGATGCGCCTGAGTTAAAACTGAGCTAGATAATCCATCGTCTTGACTGACAACACCTGAGTGAATAGTAACGAAGTCAACATCATCTCTTGCTTCATCAAAACCAGTACCGCCATCTGCTGGGCCAGGGATGGTTCCCATCGCTTCACTATTAGCTTCAGTACCTGCATCATAAACATTTAAGTTCCATGATTTTACGTCATCAATTGCCATTGTAGATATATCTATACCAGTTAGACCCGTAAAAGCATCATTTGTATTCACTAACATTGTTGCAGCAGTGAAATAAATAGCATTTCTATCTGTTGTTGTGATTGCGACAGTGTCCGCTGAGCCAGGTATAATAACTCCTTCGCCTGATCCAGAAGCAAGTACACTTGAGTCTGCTATTAATTGACTGTTATCACCACTTTCGGCTAATTGCTCTAAAGCTATTGAAGACGCTTCACCTGCCATCCACATTTTACTGTCACCATGAAACATAACTGCAAGTGGTGAAAGTGGTTGCGCATAAGTTAAATTAGTTACAGTAACTGAATAACTATATTCATCTGGTGTAGCCGGTGTTTCAATAACGGGGGCTGTATCATTATTGTCGCTACCACAAGCTGATAAAACTAATAATAAGCTTGATGCAATTATTCGTTTACTTTTTTTCAAAGTATTGGCTCTGGCGCTATTGTTATTTAAAGAAAAGTTCAACATATTCTTCTCCTTATTGAACAGTAATAGTTAATTTAGCAACAGGGTTTAACCAACGGTGGATACTACTGTTTAAATCGCTTTTGCCGCCATCAGCCATCTCATCACCTAAGTTTCCGCGATGAATATGTATAGTTGTATTGCTCTCTGTATCAGTAACACCTGTCCCATTTGTGCCAGCATCGCCACCTGGTGCAGCTGGAATTCCTAATACTCCAGGAGCCGCGCCACCATTTACTAGTTCATTGTTGGCTTCAGTACCTGCATCATAAGCATTTAAGTTAATAGTGTAAGTACCAGCTTCAGTTGGAATTTTCCAACTATCTAAACCAACAAAACCATCATTTGAAGGTAAAATCATTGCTGCTAATGATAAATGCGTGTTAGTACTGTCATTTGTTAAAGTATAAGTAGTTGATAAACCAGGAGCCAAAAGACCTGCCGCAGGGTTTTCATTAGTATTAGCATCGATATTTGATAATAAGCTAACTAAGCCTGATATATCACCACCTTCAGCCATTGCTTGTAGCTCTGCAGTAGCAGTAGTACCAGACATGAAAATATGATTGTCACTTGAGTGAGCAGATGTAACGATGGGGGTGAAATGTAAGCCTTGCGTTAAATTAGTGACTGTAATTGATAAATCTTGTGCCATAACCGCAGAGCTCGAAAATGCGATTGCGCTCACGCTAAGTAAAGTAGTTAATTTTTTAGATGCTATTTTCATGGTTCCGTATACCTTCTCTTAATATTTATATTTATGGTTTATTTTTAAACTCAGGAGAAAGTATGCAGGAGAGTTGTTGTGGGAAGGTCACAAAGTTATCACGGTTTCATTACTTAATTATCACAAAGTTATCACAGCGCTATTGAAAGATAATCGGGACAATTACTTGCTTTACTTGCTGAGGATTAAAAGGCTTTTGTACGCAATTTTCAATGCCTAGTTCATTAATATGCATAAGGCTCTTATCGGTTAGTACTTTGCTCATTGCTATTATTTTAATATTACAGGTACTCGGCGTACTTTTTATTCTATTACACATCGAGAAGCCATCAATATTAGTCATCATTAAATCTAGCATTATTAAGTCAGGCTTGAATCGATGTAGTAAGTCGCCTGCATCAAAGCCATTATTTGCGCATATGATTGTTACGAAAGGTAGAGCGTTTTTTAGAGATTTAGCCAGCATATTTAAAAATTCTTCATTATCATCAATAATGAGAATTGTAAACGTAGTGTTAATATCTTTTGAATTCTTAGTTTTTGATAATAAAGGTAAAATATCATTTTTATCAAAACGTCGATGGCCGCCAAGTGTCGTTATAAAGGGTAAGCGCCCGATATTAGCCCAATGTCGTATAGTTGTTGGCACAACGTTTAATAATTCTGCCGCTTCAGAAGTTGTTAACAGGGATTTTTTTGTCATCTTCAAACCATACGTCATTGTAAGTTAATTCATTCTAACTCTCTGTTCAGCTTATATATTAACTTAGATCAATATAATGTGTTTTTATTTCATTTGTTGTAAAATATGGTGTGTTTTGTCGTTTTTGTCGTTTTACACGGATGAAGTAAATTAGTGTAAATAAATATACTTATACAACGAGAAGTCAAATGAATAAGAGAAATAAATCAATAATTAATGAAGAAGTTAATTTTCAGCAGGACGATGAGTTAGTTTCAACAACCGACAAAAGTGGTGTCATTACTTACGCAAACCCTGCTTTTTGTCGAATTTCTGGTTTTTCTCTTGAGGAGCTAGTAGGACAAAACCATAATATTGTTAGGCACCCTGATATGCCTGCCGTAGCATTTAAAGATTTATGGAAAAAGTTAGCGGCTGGTTTACCTTGGCGTGGTGCAGTAAAAAACTGTTGTAAGGATGGTCGTTACTATTGGGTTGATGCTTTTATAACGCCAATTTTTGAACAAGGTAGCCTTGTTGGTTATCAGTCTGTTCGAACAAAACTCAATGAAGAAACTAAGCTCAATGCAATTAAAGCTTATCAAGCCGTTAATAGCGGTAAATCACTGAACAAATGGTATGAAAATACTCTAATTAAAAACTTAGCCTACTGGGGAAGCAGCTTTGCAATTATATGCAGTGCATTATATTACCCATACACGATGTTTTTACTTCCTTTTATTCCCTTTTTTATATACAAAAACGAACTGATTAGTGTACCTCAATATTTTAGTAGGTTAACGCAAGAGTATGACAGCCTTTCTCGTGCTATATATTCAGGAAATAAACCACAAGGTATTGCTGATTTTCATTTCAAAATATCGGATGGAAAAATAAAAACAATTTTAGGGCGTATTTTTGATAGTAGTAAAATATTAACGTCAGGTGCTGTTAATTTATCTGAAGCTGCGAAAAAGGCGAAAGAAGGCACTGAAAAAGAAACTCATGAACTTCATCAAGTTTCAACTGCAGTAGAAGAAATGGTGGTCACTATTGAAGAAGTTGCTAAAAGTACAACATTCACCTCGCAAAAAGTTAATCAGGCACATAACGACTGTGAAACAGCTACTCATGCAATGCAGCATACGATGGATCAAGTTAACTTACTTGCCCAAGAAGTTGCTGAATCTGCTTCATCAGCCTCTGAACTCGCGAGCGAAGCAGAAAAAATTGGGAGTATTATGAATGAAATTCAAGGTATTGCCGATCAAACTAATTTATTAGCGTTAAATGCTGCCATCGAAGCAGCAAGAGCTGGTGAGCACGGTCGAGGCTTTTCTGTTGTTGCAGATGAAGTACGAGCTTTATCTAGTAGAACACATGCCGCAACAGAGCAGATACAAACATCTATTTCAGAAATTCAAAATACATTACTAATATGGTCCAAAACAATGGCCAAAGGCAAAGACTCTGCTGATGAATGTGTTGATAAAGCATCAGGAGCACGTGATGTGGTCAATAAGGTGTATGCACTACTTACCGATATATCTGATCTTACACTTCAAATATCAAGCGCATCAGAAGAGCAAAGTATGGTGTCACAAGAGATAAGCCGAAATATTATTAATATTAGTGATGCGTCTCAAGAAAACCTACAACAGGTTAATACCGTTGAATATGAAACAGACGAAATTCGTAGCCGTGCCGATGCGCTTGGTTCATTAGGGAAAGCGTTTACGAATTCGAACAGATAAGGTAATGATGAAATACGTAGAACTTCTTATGTCACTAACGGATAATGCTTTGCTTAATGATGCCTTAAATGTTGGTGATATGACACCACTAGTTGAAGATGGTTTTTATTCTTTAGCATCATTATTATCGATTGATAGCGCCGCCTTATGGTTGTTGAGTGAAGATAATAAAAGTTATAAATGTGAAGCTAATCTTTTTGATAGTAACCTTAGTGTAATAGCACCTAAATTAGTTAATAAAATAGATGATCCAGAGTTTTTCCGATTTTTAATGAGTACCTCTGAAGTTCTCATTGATAATGAGAATAGTCATACCTCTCTTGATCTGAATATAAATAAGATGGCACTGATTTTTAATGTCACTTCTATTTTGTTAATTCCCATTCACATCAAAGGAATAAATAAAGGTTTTATTTATTTAGGAGATAGTAAAAAGGCTATTCAATGGAGCACTGAAACTCTTTTTGTTTGTAAAATTTTAGTACAATTATTTAGCCGAGCGGTAATGGCTATAGATAAAAAAGTAGTAGAAAAGGAGTTATTACAGCAATATCAATTAATGAAGGAAATAGAGTCACTTGCTAAAGTCGGTGGTTGGGATTATGAAATATCTACAGGTAAAATTCATTGGACCGCAGAAACGTTTCGTATCCATGGGCTATCTGTTAACCATAATCTTGGTTTGAGTGAGTGTATTAATTTTTATAATGTCGAGGCTCAAAAATTAATAGAACAAAGCTTTAATTTAGCGGTGTCACAATTAAAACCTTATGTATTAGAGTTACCTTTTATTGATGGAAAAGGTCGCCATAAATGGGTAAGAACAACAGGTCAAATAAGAAATAACTCAAAAGGTATTGCGACACATATTTATGGCGCATTTGAAGATATTACGGAACAAAAACGATTACTTAACACGCAAAAATCAACAAGCCAAAACCTAAAAACTATCGTTGATAACTTAAATGACAGTATTGTCACTATTTCTAGTCAAGGGATTATTCGCTCTGCGAACCGAATAGTTGAAAAAACTTTTGGGTACACGCCTGAAGAATTAATAGGTAAAAATGTCTCAATGTTAATGCCTGAGCCATTTGCTTCTCGTCACGACAAATATATGAGTAATTATTTGGAAACAGGAGATGCAAAAATTATTGGTATTGGTAGAGAGCTACCAGCAATGAAAAAAGATGGTAGCACCTTTCCTATGGAGTTATCTATATCAGAAATATTAAATGCAGAAGAAAAGTTATTTATTGGTATTGTTCGAGATATCACTGAAAGAAAAAAAGCCGAAAAGGAGATTCATAAACTGGCCTATTACGATGAATCGACTGGAGTGTTGAATCGTTATTCTTTTGAACAAGCACTAGAGAAAAAGTTCGCTAAAACCTTATCAATGAATGAGAATTTAACTGTGTTCTTAGTAAACATAGATAAGTTTTCGCAAATTAATTTAGCTTATGGTGAGAAGATCGGTGATAAAGTTCTTAATGAAACGGCAGCAAGGTTAGCTGAGAGTTTAGCTAATGTTGGTGCTTTATATCGAAGTGGCGCAGATAGTTTTTATATTATTTTAAGCGCGAATGAACATGTTAGTAGTGATAATTCATCAATTCATTCCAATAAAATGTTAGCTGATTCCTTATTAGAAAGCGTTAGACAACCCATTATCATTAAAAAGCATTTAATCAATGTTCAAGCAAGTATTGGTATATTGAATACACCTACCGCAGAAATGAATTATATTGATATCAAACCTTTATTAGAGTTAGCCGTTTCTAATGCTAAAAATAATGGTGGGAATAGTTATGTGTTTTCAAATAAAAATGAAACACTTATTTTAAAACGATACTCTGAATTATCACTCGCGATGAAAAGTAAAAGTTTTGTCGACGAACTTGATCTGGCATTACAACCTCAATATTCAATAGCGGGAGATATTGTTGGAACCGAAGCTTTAGTAAGGTGGCGCTCACCAACATTAGGTTTTATCTCTCCAGCAGAGTTCATACCATTAGCTGAACAAAATGGCGCAATTATCAAACTGGGTGATTGGGTAATTGAAAAAGTGTGTATGTTAATAGCGCAAAGACAAAAGTTTTCAGCGGAAGTGACTCCAGTTTCTATTAATCTCAGTGCCAAACAAATTGCTCAGCCCAACTTTAATCATAACTTGTTAGTTAAACTTGATAAGTACCAAATACCTTATTCAATGGTGATTTTAGAATTGACGGAAAGCGCGCTGATTGCAGACTTTGATCTTGTCATTAGTAAAATGCAGTCATTAAAAGAAAAGGGAATTAATTTCTCGTTAGATGATTTTGGGACAGGTTATTCAAGCCTAAGTTATATTAATCATTTACCTATATCAGAACTAAAAATTGATAAATCTTTTGTTGATAATATTATTAATGTTATTGATGAAGTTCCCATCATTAATAGTATTATTCATATGGCTAAGGCATTAAGTCTTATGGTAGTTGCGGAAGGGGTGGAAACAAAAGAACAACTTGAGTATTTATCTGAGCGTGGCTGTAACATAATACAAGGGTATTATTTTTCTAAGCCCTTAACGCCTGAACAATGGCTTAAAAACTGGCTCTAAAATATTTTATTGATCAGTATTTGAAAAGATAATTTACAAGTTTCAAATTAGTTGTTTTTTTCAAGCCATTGCTTAGGTGAAATCCCTAACTTTTTCCTAAAGACCCTTGCTAATGCCGAGCCATTTTCATAACCAACGGCATTAGCCACTATTGCTACAGGTTTATTTTGTTTTAATAATACTTTGGCGACATTAATGCGCCAATCAATTAAGTAATTTCCTGGACTTTGACCAACAGTACGTTTAAAAATATCTGCAAATTTTGAGCGTGACATTAATGCCAAATCTGCCAGTTCCTCTAACCCCCATTGTTTTTCAGGTGTTGCGTGTATAGCTAATAAAGCAGTTGATATATGAGGGTGAGCTAACCCTGCTAGTAAACCGTGTTGAATAATATTATTGTCGAGCACATGTCGAAGTATGTGAATAAGAAATATATTGGTTAATGACTCAATCATCGGTAGCCGCCCACATCGCTCTTGAAATGCTTCCTCGAATAACCATTGTGCCGTTTGGTTTAGCTTTTCACCGTCGTTAAGCTTAAATATTAATAACGATGGTAAGGCGTCTGCAATAGGGTTAGATGTATTCTCGTTATAAATAATATTGGCGCAAACGAGTTCAGGAGGATTTTCTTCACTGGCAATAATACGATGTGCATGAGGTGTGGGGATATATAGTACGGAGGGCTCATTAATGAACAATGATTTTCCATGTTCATCGATCAATGTTAACGCACCGCCCCGAAGTAAATGTAAATGACCTTGGTTTGGTGACTTGTTGAAGCTACTAATGCCACATAAATTGCCAGTAAAAAATACTGAGGTATTCATCGAAAAGCGTTGCAAGATAACTGATAGTTGATCCATTTTATTCTCTTTTAACTGTTTTGGACGATTGGGTTCAAAGTTTAGACTATGTCATTCCTTTAAGTTGATTGAAAGGACTATATTATTAACCAAGGAACAGATCCTTATTAATAGCTAACCTTAAATATTATATATCGGAGCAACAAAATGAAACTTTCAACAATCATCAAATCAACTTTTGCCAGTTCAGCTTTATTACTAAGTAGCTTAAGTTTTTCCGCAAATATTGAAGTAAATGTAAACGACAATGATATTGCGATTAAAGGCTATGACGCCGTTTCATATTTTACAAAAAGCTCTCCAACGAAGGGATCTAATAAATATACAGCCGCGTATAACGGTGCAATCTATCAATTTTCAACCGCTGATAATCGTGACTTATTTCAATCAGAGCCAGCTAAATATGCACCACAATATGGTGGTTACTGTGCGATGGGAGTCGCGATGAACAAAAAGTTTGATACAGACCCAACTGCTTGGCACATTCGTGAAGGTAAACTGTATTTAAATCTAAATAAAGATATACAAAAACAATGGGTGACTGATATTCCTGGTTATATCGATACCGCTCAAACGAATTGGTCTGGTATTAAAGGATTAACTGAAGAACAAATTGAAAAAGTATTTGATTAGTACTTAACCTGAACTCGGTTTAAGGTGTTTTTGTTAAGCCGAGTTTACTTATTGATAAGAAGAATTAAAGATGAAAAAGCTAACATTAACCGACTCGATTGATGAATTATTGCGAGAGAATGAATATTCATTACTTTATTTTACTGCGTCGTGGTGCGGTCCTTGTAAATCCATGTCTCCTATTGTTGAAAGAGTGTCTGGATTGATGAGTGATCGATTTAGCACGATTAAAATTGATGTTGATACTGTAGCACAAGTTGCTTCAGATTACGGTATACGTAGTGTACCAACATTAATGCTAGTGAAGGACGATGTAATTATTGATCAACGTGTTGGTGGTTTACCGCCACAACAATTAATGCAATGGTTAGAGCGGCTTACTTAATTATTATTTTATATCATTTAAAGCTTAGTTCAGGCATTAATAAATAATGAGTAAGTCTAGCTGTCGCCACTATATTTTACTGCTATTAAGGCACTATCCTTAACGAACTATTATTAATAAAGTAACAGTAAAAGTTGGCTATGCTAGTGGTTGTATTATTTATGATTATTTATATGTTTAAGTGTGCTTTTTTTGTTACGAATTAACTTAAGGTCGTGTCGATAACATCAATACCATTTATTAATAATTCTGATATGGTAGCTGGTGCTTAACAATTAACATTAGTTGACTGATAAGGTGAGGTTAAGCCTTTGTTATCATTTTCACGTTAGCTTTTGAATCGTATTTTTGTATGTGAAACTAATTATTAACTGAGGATGTAGTAGATGAGAAAAAAAGTAGAATTTCCTAGTCAAGGCCAATCCTTGGCTGGCTTATTAGAAACGCCAGATCAAGCAATACGTGCCTATGTTTTGTTTGCTCATTGTTTTACGTGCGGTAAAGATGTCGCAGCGGCTTCAAGAATTAGTCGCTTTTTAGTACAGCATGGTTTTGCTGTGTTTAGGTTTGACTTTACGGGGTTAGGAAACAGTGATGGTGATTTTGCGAACACTAATTTTTCCTCTAATACGGAAGATTTACTTTCGGCTGCAAAATTTTTAGAGCAACATTATGAAGCGCCACAATTATTAATAGGGCATAGTCTTGGCGGAGCGGCTGTATTAGCTATGGCTGACCAACTTCCAAACGTAAAAGCTGTTGTGACCATTGGTGCTCCGTATGAAGCAAGTCATGTAATACACAACTTTGATGCACATATTGAAACAATAGAGAATGACGGGCAAGCAAAAGTAAGCTTGGGAAAACGAGAGTTTACCATTAAAAAGCAATTTTTAGATGACTTACGTAATCAAACAACGGCTCATATTCAACACCTAAACAAGGCTTTACTCGTATTACATTCACCTATTGATTCAACTGTCGATATTGCTGATGCGGAAAAAATTTATAAAGCGGCTAAACATCCTAAAAGCTTTGTTAGCTTGGATACCGCTGATCACCTTTTATCCAAATCAATAGACAGTGAATATGTAGCACAAACTATTTCGGGGTGGGCAAGTCGTTATATACCTATGCCGAAAACGACAAGTCAAAGTGTTAGCAAAGGGCATGTATTAGTTGCCGAGCTTGATCATAAATTCCAGTTAGATATTTCTACTGATCATCACCATTGGTATGCCGATGAACCAACAGAGCAAGGTGGTAAAAATTCAGGCCCTGATCCTTATGAACATTTACTTGCTGCCTTGGGGGCTTGTACCGCGATGACTATTCGCATGTATGCTGATCATAAAAAGATACCACTCGAGCATGTAGAGGTCTCTTTATCTCATGTACGTGATTCTTTAAAAAGAGAGGATGGTACTGCTGCTGGGCATGATGAAAAGGTGGAAGCACTAATCCGTAAGGTACAATTATTAGGTCCACTAAGTGAGGAAGAAAAAGAAAGGCTTATGGAAATAGCTAACCGATGCCCGGTACATAGAACATTACACAACAATCCCCAAGTATTGACTACTTTGGTGGAGTAACTGCTTATCTGAATTGTTGTAGACTAGTATTTGGTCTACAACTTTATTAGTTTAAGTGCCAGTTAACGTTTCCAGTTAAGCTAATTATTTCAGATCATTCAGGTTGTTAAGTTCATTTGTAAAAGTAATTGTTCGCAGTCTATTTATTGTTTCGCATTAGCAACACTAACGTTTAATTCAAAGCTAATGTTGCCAAAATTAGCGTTGTTTATCTATTCTGACAGTACTGTTTTCTAAATAAATCATTCTCACTTTATCTGAAGAATGAAATGTCATTTGTGGATCTACATCTTGTATCACCATAAACTTTTCACCATTGTCAATTTCTATCATTAATTCAACCAAGCGAACAATAACTTTTTTAGGCTGGTTATGATGATTATTGGCAGTGGAACCACCAATAATGGCGCCTAATATTGTGGCTACATCTTTACCACTACCACCGCCAAATTGATGACCAATAGCACCACCTATTAGCGCACCACCAAAGGTATGCCAACCATTCCTTTTATCTTGAACAAGTGTTTCATTTGTAATGTTACGTACTGATATTACGGTGCCAAATAAAACTTTCTCAACAGGTACCGCTTTATTTCTATCGTAGTTGGCATAGCTATCATTGCTAAATAAAAATATGATAAATAAAGCCAATATTTTAAGACTTGTTAATTTCATGATATTATTTGCCTTCTATTTATTGAATTACCAGCTTACAAACTCTTTTTCTTTCGTTTTACGGATTTCTGTTTCGTCGGCCCATTCTACTAAGCCGCTTTTTAAATCCATCAGGCGCATAGTAAATTTATAATACACATCAGACTTATCTTTATTTGATTTCACAATACTGGCTAAATTTCCGTATAACATATATTGTGCGCCGACTTGCTGGCCAAAAGCGATAGCTTTACTAGCATCAACCATACCACTACTTTGTTGAAATTCAAGTTGCTCACGTACCGCAGCAACACGCCCCATATCAACAAAACGGAATTTACCTGAGCGTAATAGTTTGGTAGAAATAGAATCAGTAATTGATTCGGTGTCTATATGCTCGCTGGTTTTATTTTTGATGCTTTCTACAAAAATAATTGGGCGAGTATTGGCCGTTAATGTGCCAACAACGGGTGATAGTAATAAAGAGTCAGTCATTTGGCTGGCAACTTTCTGTAAATCAGTTGAGCCAAAGTTAATATCGGTAGTTTCTACCGCTGTGGCATCACCATATCGAACGACTGATTTATTGGTACAGCCACCTAGTGCTGCTATGGCAATACATAAGCTTGTTGCTAATACTATTTTATTCATTATTTTTTCCTTAATAACTTGTGCTGTTAATTAAAACTTAAAAAACTTTTCGGGTACTTCACGGACATAAATGCTAAAGGTCGACGCCTTGTTTGATGGCGCTAAGCCTGTGGCAGTTGCTGTTTGCATACCGTGTAATTCAAGCGCTTTCCATGGACTTTTTCCTACTTCAATAGCAAAACCGTCTTGATCAAACCATTGAAATTGATACTGTAATTGTAATGATTTTTTATAAGTGCTCGTTAAAATTGCGTTGACCTCTAATAAACCATTATTAGTGCGTGACTTGATATCGCTAATATATAGTTTTGAAGCAAGTTGTTTGTTGTCTATATGTAAGTGTTCACTAAACGCTTGCTCTGGTGCTATTTGATTACTGCCAACACCTGAAGTAACCGGTGCTATGTTTTGACAAGCACTGAGCAAAAAAGTGCCCACTATTAAGGCTAAAATGGTGCGAGATTTATGGTTCATAAGTAAACTCCTAAGTTAGGTCTATTTTAGCATTATAAGTTACAATTTATATGCTAAAGATTATAGGTTTGATATTGATGAAAAGTACCTATAGCGGTTAATTTTATTAATGTAATTCTATTGGGATTAACTGATATCTCAACGGATTGGTTGACCCCATTTAAATTAAGCGAAATATTATGCTCACCTACCGGAAAGTCTAAGCGCATTATATGAATGCTATCAGGTAGAGTACTCCAACTTCGCGTATCCGCTTTTTCTGTTGCAAGGTTATAAATACTAGCAAAAAAGTTTCCAAGCTCTCCATTCTTTCGCGATAGCTGTTGTCTAAGTTCTTCTTTGGCAACTACTCGAACTATTTGCCTAGTGACCATTGCGGGTAAATCATCTTTTAATTGCCTTGCTGCTAAAGATTGTAATCGTACTATTTCTTCTGATTGATAGCGTTTACCTTGGTACTGTAAGCTTAATGGTGAATAACTCGTTAAATAATTCTGGTAGCTAGGTAAAGCGACACTGTAAAAGCGCGTTTGATTGTAACGAGTAAAAATAGGTAAGTTTAGTGCTATTTCTTGTTTTGCTGCTACTATGCCATTTTCTGTAATTACAATAACTTGCCCATTGTTTTTTTTATCTAATTTGTTGTTTTTATTAATGATGGTGTCAGGTAACGTTGTTTTTAATAAACTTATATCAGCACTCATAGATAAGTTATTTGCTAATCGCCAAACATCTTGCTGTATATAGCTATTGTTAGGATAGATTTCCAAAGCTTTTTTGTAATCAATGTATGCATCATTGCTTTGGCCTGCAGCTTCATAAAGTAAGGCTGATAAATAAAAAGTGTAAGCATTTTGAAAACCATTTTTAACATTACCAATAGCATTATTCATGGTTGGATATTTACTGTCGAGTTCGTTAATACTTAAACCTTGCGCTGACATTTGCTCTTGATTTTTTAAAATACTGTCAGCGTTACTCTTCAGTGCTTGCTCTTGTACTAAGTTAGCACGACGAACCTCTACCAGAGCACCGGATAAATCTTTTTGGGCTAAGTAATTAAGTGCTTGATAGGTATGTAGCATACTTTGCTCATAGAATGGAATATCATAACGAGTAGCGTTGTCATTACTCATTATTGCCGCAACATTTTCAACACCTCTACTAAGTTCAACTTTTGCAGAAAGCTGAGCTTGTTGAATGAGCTGGTATACTTGCTCGAAGTCTACCTTGCTCTGTTTAACATCTGCTGCTAAAAAAGCTAGGCGAGCTTTTTCCAGTAAATGCAAATTGTAGCTACTATCGCCTATTTTACGTGTAGGTATCAAGTTAATAGCTTGTTGAAAATCACCTTGTTGTTGCGCTTGTTTTACTTCTCGCATTTGCTGATTATAATTACTGAATAAGTCATTAAATGCACTAGTGCTACAAGCACTTAGTAGTAGTGATAGAAGTATGAATATGATGATTTTTATAAAGGTTACTTTCATACGGTTAACTTATTTTTATCCTAGATCGTGAGCTACTTAGACATAAAGTACTATTTATTAGTTCAACCTAGTTTACTCCTGACTGGTATTATATAGAAAATAAAGCTGAATAATTACCTAAAAAATTACTTTAACGCGAACTATGGAGCAATACGCATATTATTCAGTATTCATAAAATTATACTTTCCTGATATTGGTTAGTTCTA
Organism: Colwellia sp. C2M11; assembly: GCF_018860915.1. Classification (GTDB taxonomy): domain Bacteria; phylum Pseudomonadota; class Gammaproteobacteria; order Enterobacterales; family Alteromonadaceae; genus Colwellia. The sequence continues at coordinate 20,391 of NZ_JAHKQD010000039.1, read as the reverse complement.
TCTAGAGTTTGCTTTATCGGTTAATGAGTAAACTCATTTACAGGTTAATACATGGTTTATTGATTTTAGTCATCAAAGTCACGTTCCTTGTTAGACAAATATTGACTTGCTTCAGCGTTGAATTAGAATTTGATACAAACGAATACACGAATAAAATTTCACTTACTCGATATACATTTAAGGTGTTTATACCTATGTCAGAAGAACTCAATAATTTAAAACAATCACAACAAAATAAAATTCGTTTTAATTGGCAAGATCCGCTGCTGCTAGAGTCATTATTAACTGAAGAAGAGCGTATGATACGTGATAGTGCTCATCAGTACTGCCAAGAAAAGTTAATGCCACGTATTTTATTAGCGAATCGGCACGAACGTTTTGATATTGGCATTATGAAAGAGCTTGGTGAATTAGGTTTACTCGGGGCAACTATCGATGAAAAGTATGGTTGTGCCGGGGTTAACTATGTAACTTACGGCTTAATTGCCCGAGAAATAGAGCGAGTAGATAGTGGTTATCGTAGTGCAATGAGTGTGCAATCATCATTAGTGATGCATCCAATACATGCTTATGGTAGTGAAGAGCAAAAAATGAAATTTCTTCCTAAACTGGCGAGTGGTGAAGCGATTGGTTGTTTTGGTTTAACTGAGCCTAATTCAGGTTCGGATCCTGCAAGTATGGCAACTAAAGCGATTGAGGTTGATGGTGGTTATCAACTTAACGGAAGTAAAATGTGGATCACTAATTCACCTGTTGCGGATATATTTATTGTTTGGGCTAAATTAAATGGTGTGATTAAAGGGTTTATTCTTGAAAAGGGAATGATTGGTTTAAGCGCCCCAAAAATAGAAGGAAAATTCTCATTACGTGCGTCAATCACCGGTGAAATAGTGATGGAGGATGTTTTTGTGCCAAAGGAAAATATGCTTCCTAAGGCTGAAGGGCTGTCAGGTCCATTTGGTTGTTTAAATAAGGCTCGATATGGCATTGCATGGGGGGCATTAGGTGCTGCAGAGTTTTGCTGGCATGGAGCTCGCCAATACACCCTCGACCGTGAACAATTTGGTAAACCGTTAGCTGCAACACAGCTTGTTCAGAAAAAATTAGCGGATATGCAAACAGATATTAGTGTAGGGTTATTAGCTTGTTTACAAGCAGGACGACTAATGGATTCAGGGCAATTAGCCCCTGAAGCTATCTCTTTAATTAAGCGTAATTCATGTGGTAAAGCATTAGATATTGCTAGGACAGCTAGAGATATGCATGGTGGTAATGGTATTAGCGATGAATTTCATATTATTCGTCATGTGATGAACTTAGAAGCGGTAAATACTTATGAAGGTACACATGATGTTCATGCACTCATTTTAGGTCGAGCTCAAACTGGTATTCAGGCGTTTTTTTAAGATTAAGCAAGTCATACTAATTAAAAATTTTTAGTGTAGAATAGTAGAAATATTATTGTAATTATATTTCTACTTACTTGCACTTTGAGACAGCATAAAGATGACCACACTTAGAAAACAAAATGAATCGAATTTGGTGTATGCTTTTAAGCGATTATTAAAAGGACAATGCTATGGTTCGCAAGGACAATTAGCTGAAGCGTTAGCTGAGCAGGGCTTTGAAAATATGTCTCAAGCTAAGATATCTCGCTTGTTATCTAAGTTAGGTGCAGTAAAAACACGTAATGCTAAAAATGAAATGATTTATATTTTACCTGATGAATTAGCTGTGCCAAAGTCGAAGCACTCTATTGAATCAGTAGTACTAAGTGTTAAACATAATGGTATGCAAATTATATTAAAAACAGGTATTGGCGGCGCACCTTTAATTTCCAGAATGCTTGACAGCATGGGTGAATCCGCGGGAATTTTAGGAACACTTGCAGGTGATGACACTATTTTTATTGCACCGGTAGAAGCGGAAAGAATAGAAGAAATATCACAATCGATTCGTACTTTACTTGGGGTTAATGCCAGTTAATATAAAGTGATAAAATTTAAAATTCATGATGGCTATCAATTTATAAACTCTTAATCGGCCAATTAACCTAACTCTAAATCTACTTAAATAGATTGCAATAAAGCCCAGAATAGCTCGTTTTTTTACCCTTTAAATAAAATAATAGCGAGTTATTCTCCTGTCATAATCAGCACTACTCTAGTAAGTTAACATCGTTTTAATTATCAGTTGAGTTATCATTGTTAATTAAACTAAGTTGATCAAAGTTATTATTTTATCCATACTCATATTCTCTGATTAATTATTTTTCAGGTTATCAATAAAGATGAAATATATATTTTATACTTTTTTAGTTTTCTTACCTATGGTGTTATGGGCGGAGCCCGTGATTCCGAAAAAAAATACTGTAATTGATTTAAAATTATCTGCTACCTCTAACCATGCTGCATATGCCAAAGAACTTTTAACACAAGCGTATGCATTAATAGATTATGAAATCAATTGGGTAAACTTCACTAGCTCACAGGAGTTAGAGCTTGTTAATAGTGGTCGATTAGCTGCAGCTATTGCAAGAAGTTCTATCATTGAAGGTCAATTCCCTAGACTGGTCAGAGTCCCCTATGAATTATTTGATTTTTCCCTACTTAAAGTGAGCGATAGGCGTCGCTGTGGTTATTGTTTAAATGAAGATATAAAGTCTATTGTTTATCCTAAAGGAGCTGTTTTATCCGTAAATTATGCAGAATCCTTACGTGATGATGTAGAAAAGTTAGGGCTGAATACCTCTAATTACCTGAATGAGATGATTTTAAAAAGACGAGCAGATTCTGTTTTAATCATGGATTTTTTATTATCTCCTGAAGTGTATGATAATCCACACTTTATTGTAGAGACAATTATGCATAAATATGATTATCACTACTTATCACCAAAATATAAACACTTAGCAAAACCACTTCTTGCCGCTTTTAAAACATTAGATGCCAATGGGACTGTGGCTAAATTACAACAAAAGTATAATATTAATTCTGTTTATCATTTAAGTGCACCACCTAAAGAGGTAAGTTTCATTTCAGGGACTTGGGATGATTATAGTAATGCTGATAGCAGTGGTATCTATTGGGATATTATTGAAAAGGTATTTAAGGATGACTTTACGCTGACTAAAAGTACCTCAATATGGGCTAGGGCCGTTCATTCTTTCGAGCAAGAGCAAGTTGATGTATTGATCGGTGCATATAAAACAGATGTGTCAGTTGACGCTCTTTTTTCTTCATTTCACCTTGATTATGAATATCCTCTTTATGCCTTTGCTCGTAATAACAATACGTTAGAGCGGATTAAACAAAAAGATACTACCTTGACTGCTTGTGTCGACTCAGGAAGCTCTTTGCATAAACATATTGCGTTTATTGCGACAGATAATATTGTTGAGACATCATTTATACAATGCGAAACGTTATTAAAAAATAACAAAATAGATATTTTGATTGAGTATGATTATAACTTGGAGCCATCTACACAGGCTTTACCTAAGATGGTGTTAATAGAAAGCTCTCCTTTATTTCTAGTTTTTCATAACACAGAGAAAGGTCGATTTTTAAAATATTATTTCGATAAAAATATAGCAGAGTTAGCTAGAAATGGGGTTTTAAGAGAGCTTTTTCCTGATCTGAGTTCTTTTAATAGGGCTCATATTCGTCCTTGAATTAACTGTTTGAAGTGATGATTATGTTCGTGATTAAGATATTTTAAACTTCTTGAAGCAAGCTAACTTTACTGTCTTTATTTTGCTATAATTAGTGACAAGGCTGATGAAAAAATGAGATGGTTAACTTATGGAATACGAATTTATACATGATGCAATAACGGGTGATGCAAAAGCGCGATTTTCCTTAGAGCATGAGGTAATAGGCCCATGGATTGAAGTCGAATTAGGAAGTGATCACACCAAATTAAAGCACCTGTTAACAGTGATTGATGATATTGAAAAGGGTTCTCAAAATGAGGTTGTTATTACTGGGCATGAATATACAATATCAATCAATCAAGATGATGTTGAAATACATACTAATGCAAGCCTAGATGGCATAGAGTCATTACCCGAAATGTTAACAACGGAACACATTCACTTTGATGAAAGTGAAGGAGCTGCTTGCGGCATTGATGATTTTAAAAAATTATTAGTTTCATGGGCAAAATTTAACAAAAATCTATAACGATGATTTTTAACGCATTTAAAGGTAATAAGACAATATTTTAGCTTATATAGCGCCATTAATTTGAAGAATAGTTTCTGGTAATTCTTCTTTCTTTATTCCTAAAATAGAAAGTATCGGCTTTTCTAAATAAGGCCAGTCAGAAGATGCTTCATCTAGATTCTTTAATGATACTACATGTTCAGCTAGCTTTAATATCGCAAATAAATCTTGCTCTGGTGAGCCATTTATTTTATCTAAATAATCTCTTTCGTGGTGTTGCAATATTATTTGGCATACATCTTTTGGTAAACGCCATGAGCTAGCCACATAATAGCCTAAAATAGCGTGATTCACCTGAAAATGTTGCTCTTCTAACGTGATTAATGATAAGTCAGAAGTCAATGTTAATTGCTCTACAACCGCTTGATAGTTAGTGTGTTTCATGGCCATCACTGGAATACCGCAATCATGGAACAATCCTAAACTAGAGAGTTTATCCATCGCAATATTTTGTTTGAATCTTTTCCCTATAGCTACAGTAGCATTAGAAATGTCTGTTGTGGTACGCCAAAAATCTTCTAGATTAATACTACAATTTTTAGGATCAAAACTTTTTTTGATGAGGCTGTTCGTGATCAGCATTACTACGCCATAAATACCGATATATTTTACTGACATTTTGATATCAGTAATGGTTCTATCTAATCCATATAATGGCGAGTTAACTGCTTTTAAAATGGCAGCACTAACCGCAATATCTTGGCTAATACAATCGGCAATAGCATTGATGTTAGGGTAGGGGTCGGCCATTAATTTTAAAAGGTTAAGAAGTAATTGAGGCTGTGCAGGAACCGCAAAGCCTTTGCTAATATCATCTAAAACATTTTGATCAACAATAAGCATAACAAGAATAGTAATGTAAATTTAAAAGAGTGGTAAATTCTAAAGCATATTAATGATAATTACTTAATAATATTAATATTAATAAGTAAATTTGTTAAAGTTTATCTTTATATTGCATATTTTTAAGGTTTTTATGAAAAATTGCGCAATTTTAACAATGGAAAACCTGTCTGACTTTGAGTGTTATGACAGTTTACTTGATAAACCTTTAGCACAGCGAGGCTGGCAAACTCAACTAGTGTCATGGCGTAGTGAAAATGTAGACTGGCAACAATTTGACGCTGTTATTATTCGAAGTCCATGGGATTATCAAGATGATGCTAGTTCTTTTATTTCGGTATTAGAAGAGATTGAGCTTTCAAGTACCGTCTTACAGAATTCGTTAGCTACTGTTCGTTGGAATATTGACAAAATATATTTAAAATCACTCGCCGAACAACAAGTCAATATTGTGCCAACTTTGTGGAGGAGTAACTTTTCAGCTAAAGACATCCTTAGTTTTTTTGACTACTTTAATTGTCAACAAATTGTGATAAAACCAAGAGTAAGTGCTAATGCAGATAATACTTTTTGGCTAAAAAAAGAAAGCTTTGAAACGGTTTTAAGTCAACTGGAAGCTATTTTTTCACAAGCTGAGTTTATGGTTCAACCATTTATGAATAGTGTCATTGAGGAGGGCGAGTTTTCATTATTTTATTTTGATGGCGAGTATAGCCATGCTATTTTAAAAACGCCAAAATCCGATGATTTTAGAGTGCAAGAAGAGCATGGTGGGCAGTTACAATCAATAGCTCCTGAGAAATCGCTATTAGCACAAGCGCAATATACTTTAACTGCGATTACCAAGTTAACAGGAGAGATCCCTTTATATGCACGTATAGATTTTGTTCGAGATAATAATTCTAAGGTAGGGTTTGCTTTAATGGAAGCTGAGTTAATAGAACCTTCACTTTACTTTAATATGGATAAAAATTCAGCGGATAGCTTTGCGGGGGCTTTTGTTAAACGGATGAGAGAAACTAGCTAAAATAGATGATTAATTCTTATGTATAATGCCCTTAAATATTATATTTATGGGCATTATATTTATTTTACAGCATACTTATAATTTATATAGCAAAGTAGCTAACGTGTTATATAAATCATTGTTGTGAAAAAAAGTATAATTACCGCATTAAATATTAAAATATATGTAAAACCTTTAATACCTTCTTTTAAGCTATAGCCATGGTTATCGAGGTACCACCACCAAATAGCACTCATGAGAATAGGTAATATAAAGAAAAATTTAATCATGTTAATGTCCTGATGAATTAGTTGTAAGCCCAGATTTCTTTGTTTTTATTGGTTTAACCACTTCATGCCAGGGAGCTACTTTCAAAAGCATTAACATACCGGGCACAGCTAATGCGGTACATAGAAAATAAAATTGAGTCCAACCTATTTGTTCAACAATAAAACCTGTTGTGGCATTAGCAAATGTTCGAGGCAGTACAGCTAATGCCGTAAAAAGAGCTATTTGTGTAGCCGCAAAAGCAGGGTTGGTTGTACGTGCTATAAAAGCGGTAAAAGCCGCAGTGCCTAAACCTACACCTAAATATTCAAACCCCATTGCTATGGCTAAAGCATAATTATTATGACCAATTTCAGCAAGGGCAGCAAACCCAAGAATACTTGCTATTTGGACAAAACCAAACAACCACAAGGCACGATTTATACTGACCTTTATCATGACAAGACCACCCACAACTATACCGACTGTCATAGCAATGAGTGAGGATGTTTTAGCGATAACACCAATTTCTGTTTTACTAAATCCCATATCAATAAAAAATGGCGTTTGTAGGGCTGTGGCCATATTGTCCCCTAATTTATATAACACTAAAAAGGCGAGTGTATAGCAGGCTGGTTTAAAGCCATTACTTTGTATAAAGTCTTTAAAAGGTAGAATAACTGCATCTTTTAAGGATTTAGGGGCGCTTTGCTCAGTATCTAATTCTTTAATAAATAAGGTTAATAAAACACCGACAACCATAAATGCAGCAACAATCATAAAAACAGATTGCCAACTAATATGATCGGCAAGGATAAAGGCTAATGAGCCAGGTACAAGGCCAGATAAACGATATGCTTGAACATGGATCGAGTTTCCAAGACCTAATTCATTATCAGGGAGTAATTCTCGTCTATATGCATCTAAGACAATATCTTGACTAGCACTAAAAAAAGCTACTGCGGCAGCCAAGTAGGCGACAGACCAAATATTGGCTACGGGGTTTAGCCAACCAAAAGCAGCGATTGAACCAAGTAATAATAGCTGTGTTGCTAGCATCCAACTTCGTCTTCTACCAAGGCCGCCTAACGAATAACGATCTATCAAGGGAGACCAAATAAATTTCCATACATAGGGAATGCCTATTAAAGAAAATAAGCCTATTTCTGCTAAACTAACGCCTTGATCACGAAGCCAACCAGGTACTAATTGATAAAGTACAAATAAAGGTAAGCCAGAGCTAAAACCTGTAAAAATACAAATTAGCATACGCTTGTTTAAAATAGCTTGTTTAAACGATGTATTCGACATTAATTACTACTGTGTAAAATTGATTATACAAGCTTATCAGACAGTTGAGCTGAGCAGAAGAACATTAATATGATTAAGCTCAATGTTGATTAAGCAATAGGCCGCCAGCCGATACAATCAATAGGATAACTACCAACACCATTAAAAAAATCAAGGCAGGTGTTAATTTCACTTTTAAAGAATAAATCATCTTTTAAAGCTTGCGCACCATTGACACTTATTTCATGAACTAAATGCCAAAAAACACGTTCTTGCGCGCTACTCGGTGTTTCATCTACTACATTTAACAAAGTCCATTCACTCATAGTATCTATAATAAAATTATCTAATTCAGTATAGTGAATAGTCCTGTTGATAACGGCGTTAACATACGCCACCATTTGTATTACTTTAGCATTGATAAATTGCTCAATTATCATGAAGGACCCCATGAAGACATCCTTGCTTCCCGAAAAATTTAATGGATGAAACTTATAAGTTGTCATGCTCGACAACGAAGGATTAAAAGAATTAAGTATATACATTTATTAATGTTAAAGGTTTTTTTGTCAAAAAAAACTAGCTATTATTTTTAATAAATATGTAACATTATATTAATTCATTATAGAACGAAGCAATTTTTTAGCTAGTTAACAAGAAAACATTCATACGTTAAAGCGACCTTATGACGCTATTACTTGAGTGTCTTTTAGGTCATTACTCCGCGGGTAACAGTGTTGCCTTAATTAACATTACAGGCTTTACTGGTACATTTTCCCAACCGACAGCTTCGTTATATTCAGTTTTTACCTTAGCTATCGCTTCCAGTACTTCTTCACCTTCCATAATCATACCAAAAACAGCATATCCCCAACGTCTACCGGGATCTAAGTTAGAGTTGTCATTAATATTAAAGAAGAATTGTCTGTTGGCTGTATGCGGTCTATTTTCTTTTGCCATAGCGATCGTGCCTACTTCATTTTTTAAACCATTACCTGATTCGTTAATAATGTCGCCGTTCGTTTTTTTAGGAACAAAGTCAACATCATAGCCACCACCTTGTACTATAAAGTCTTCGACAATACGATGAAAAATAGTATTGTTGTATTCACCGGTAACAACATAAGTTAAAAAATTATCAACAGTTATTGGTGCTTTAACACGATCTAGTTCAATAACAATTATTCCCATTGTAGTTTCTAATTTCACTTTTGGGTAAATATTGGTTGGATCAATGGCAAGGTTTTTAGAGAAGGTTACTGCACTAAATAAAGTCAAACTAAGTAGCAGTGCACGGGTAAATGTATGAGTAGTCATTAAGTTATAAAACATTCGCATTGTATGAATTCCTCTAAGGGAGTTATATTAAAAAATCATTGATTTTTTGATTTGCTATAATCTGCTGTAATAATTTGGCTAAACGTTCATTAAAATTACGTTCTAATACGGCAATATCAGCCTTGAATGGCCCATCACTATTACCACGGTTTTTAAAGGTACTCGTGAGTGTTTCCGAGCCATTATTCACGATCACTTTTAATATGATTTCTGTTTGTACTTTATATTCGAAGGTTGCTTGTTCAACATTGATAATCGCTTTATCAATACTGATATTAATGTTGTTAATAGCATTATTGTTCAGTGTTAAATGTTGCTTTTTCCAATGTTCGGTTAAAGTATCTTGAATCGTATTTTCAAGCCTTTCTTGAGCTGAAACGAGTATAGCTGCTTTACCCTCTCGCATAATTTGCACGATATGATTTGACGTGCGCATGTCGACAACATCAAGCTGAGCTTTTTTATTGCTTTGCACAGTATTCGATACGTTCATTATTTCAGGGGCAATAATTATGTGGCTAGGAACATTGGCACATCCATATAACCCTAATAAAAGTAGACATGCCGTAACTTGATGGATAACAGTATTAAATTTCATGAGAGGTCGTCGCTTTTCTTGTTAATCAATTTTTTGCAATGAGTCATTATTTTCAACATCAGTATATAGACTAGAGTATCATATCGGACTATCGCTTTATTGCCGATTGTGTAACAAATTTATCATTACTGGCAATTAGCTTTTCATTACCAAAAATCCGTTTTAGTTTTATATGATATGCCAATTGCCTATTACCAATAATGCGTAACTCTCCTCCTTTTTTCAATACTCTATGGCTATCTTTGAACATTTGCCATGCAATATGGTCTGTCGTCGCGGCTTGCTGATGAAAAGGTGGATTACATAAAATTAAGTCAACACTATTACTTTCAACATTGCTTAAACAGTCATTGAGCTGAAACTGACAATGCGTGATTAAATTAGGTAAGTTATTACTAATATTTTCTCTGGCAGATGTTATTGCCATATGAGATTCATCAAAAAACTGTATTTTTGCGCTAGGTTGTTGAGCTAATATGCTTAAACCGATAACGCCATTACCGCAACCTAAGTCTATTACTTCACTATTTTCTGCTACACAGGGTAAGTTCTCAATAAAATATCGAGCCCCTATATCGAGTTTTTCTCGTGAATACACATTGGCATGATTACTAATAGTAAAATCACAATTTAGCGCTTTATTCGGGAGTGGCCATATCGTTGGAAAAGGTGATTTATGCTTTTGTTTTTGATCAAATTGACAAAACACTAAACGGGCTTTTTTTACCGCAAGCGAGGTTGTTGTTGTACCTAAATATTTTTCAAATAATTTCAGTGTCGAACTATGAATATCTTTTGCACGATCAGCTGCAATAAAGATAGGTTTTTGTCCTGTTACATTTTGATCAACACTATCCTTAATCATGATTAATTGTTCTATTAACAACGATTTACTTTTAGGTATTTTAAATAGAATAACCTCAATATCTTGAGGAAGAGTGTCTAAACAATTCAGTTGCGTGATATTGTTATTACTCAATGAATTTTGCTCAATATTACAAGCAATTCCTTGGCTGCTAATATAGGAGTCATTAACACAATAGACATCTGGGTTATTTGGTTGAGTGATACTCGTCGTTTTGGGAAGGCAAAAGTGTGTCGTTAATGCACCAAAAGCATCATTAAAAATGACTATGCGAGATTTTTCAGAGAACAGTTGTTCAGTATTAATATAATTGAGTAAATATTCATCAGCAGCATCCCATGCTTGTAAACTGCGATTTACTTGGGCTAATGGAAAACGAACCAGTGTTAATTGTTTATCATGAAGAAAAAAAGGGCTAAGCATTTTAAAAGTAATGTTGGAGAGAAATTAATATGAGTTATTGTGACATATCCGCAAGCGACTTCAAAATATACTTGTTTAAATGTTGCTTCATCCCCATAAAAGTAACTAAAATAAAAAAAGATTTAATAAAAAATTAAATAGATTAATAATACCAAACTAAATTTACTGTTAAATTTTTACTTTTGTCTCCTTGTTTATGGCATATAGAATTTAATCGACTAAAATTATTAGTACACCTTTCATTTTCTCGAGAATAATAATGTTTATAGCTACCGTCATTGAAGAAAAAATTCTCTCTGCTTTTTCCCCGTTACACTTAGATGTAATTAACGAAAGCAATAATCACAATGTACCGCCAGGAAGTGAGTCACACTTTAAAGTGACAATCGTTTCTAATAAGTTTGAGGGAGAACGCTTAATTAAGCGTCATCGCGCAATTAACTCTTTATTAGCTGAAGAGCTAGCAGGAAAAATACACGCACTTGCACTACATACATATACAGAAAAAGAGTGGCATGATTATTATGCTGACAATACGCCGTTGTCACCGAACTGTTTAGGTGGAGGTAAGTAATTTAACCACTTATTACTTCTTTTTTTAACTGCTCGTACCTCTTTGAGTTATTAGCAAGGTACAATAGCGGAAAATTCTCATACTATCGTGGTGTAATATGAGAATAAATTTATTCTTTATAAAAGTAATTTAAAAGGTTTTCTTATGGTTATCAAACCAAAAATTCGTGGTTTTATTTGTACTAATGCTCACCCAGTAGGCTGTGAAGCACATGTTAACGAACAAATTTCTTATGTTAAAAATCAATCATTTAGTGATAACGGTCCTAAAAACGTTTTAGTTATTGGTGCATCTACTGGCTATGGTTTGGCTTCTCGTATCACTGCAACATTTGGTCATAATGCTAGTACATTAGGTATATTCTTTGAAAAGCCACCAACAGAAAAGAAAACAGGCTCAGCAGGTTGGTATAATACTGCCGCTTTTCAAAAAGCAGCAGACGACGCAGGAATTTATTCTAAAAATATTAATGGTGATGCTTTTTCTCACGAAATTAAAGCGCAAGCAATTGAAACAATTAAAGCTGATTTAGGTAAAATCGATTTAGTTATATACTCATTAGCATCTCCACGTAGAACTGATCCTGATACGGGTGAAGTATACTCTTCTACTTTAAAACCAATTGGTGAAAGTGTTACCACCCGAAACTTAAATACTTCTAAACGCATTATTGATTCAGTTTCAGTAGAAGCAGCAAATGAAGAAGAAATTCAAGGTACTATCGATGTTATGGGTGGCGCTGATTGGGAGCTTTGGTTAAAGGCATTAAAAGAAGCTGATGTGTTAGCACAAGGTGTTAAAACTGTTGCCTATACTTATATTGGTAAAGAGTTAACATGGCCAATATACGGTAAAGCGACTATTGGTAAAGCAAAAGAAGATTTAGATCGCGCGGCTACAGCTATTAATGCTGCAACGGCGAGTCTTGATGGTCAAGCGCGTGTTACATCACTTAATGCAGTAGTAACGCAAGCAAGCTCAGCCATCCCAATTATGCCTTTATATATTTCAGCTATGTTTAAAGTAATGAAAGCTGATGGTACCTATGAAGGTTGTATTGAACAAATAGCTAATTTGTTTAAAGAGAATATTTATAGTAATAGTCCTCGTCTTGATGAAGAGGGACGTTTTCGTCAAAACTACAAAGAGCTAGAAGATAGCGTTCAACAACGTATAACTGACATTTGGAATACTGTAGAAACAGAGACTATTGATGATTTAACAGATTATGTTGGCTATCATCACGAATTTTTAAAATTATTCGGTTTTGATGTGGATGGGGTTGATTATGACGCAGATATCAGTCCGGAAGTCGGCATTAATAATCTGAGTTAATATCTTTTGAAATAGTGAATATTTAAAACCGATGCATGTCATCGGTTTTTTCTTTTTGAAGGACTTAATATACTCAACTATAATGAAGATAACTTAAAACTTTTTAGCTAATGATATGTCTACTTCTTTGTTTTCACATTTTTTTGAACGTAATGATAGTAATTATGTCGATTACAATAGACGTCTGTATTCTTTTTTAGGTTTTAGTTGTTTTGGCTGTATAGCACTATCATTCTTTAGCTATATTAATTATATCAATAACGATAAAGTCATTTTCTTAACTGTCTTTGTTACCCTTCTTATTTTTCTTGCTAATTTAGCGTTATTTTACTTATATAAATGCTTAGATTTAAGTTGTAATGTCATTAGTTTAAGTATTGTTATTTTTTGTATAGTATTAGTTTATCAAGGAGGAATTGATAACACTGCGCTTTATTGGACCTTCCCATTTCCGCTAGTACTTTTTGCTATGCTTGGTTATCTTTATGGGTCTATTACTAACGGATTTGTATTTGTATCCTTGTTACTTATGCTTAATAATCAGGAAATATTAATCGCGCATTATTCTGACTCAGAAGTTATTCGTTTCCTTTCTTCTTTTTTTGTCGTCAACATTCTTAGTTTTATTAACGAATATTTTCGCGAGCACAGTCATTCAGCGATGACAAATATTAATATATCTAAAGAGCAGCAAGCGAATACTGACATACTTACTAATTTACCTAATCGCCGTTTTATTGATGCCGTTTTTTTCCCTGCTAGCAAAGCGAAAGTGCCAAACAGGTTTCCTATGGTACTAATTATGGCTGATGTTGATAACTTTAAAAGCTTTAACGATCATTATGGTCATCACACCGGTGATCGTATTTTACAAAAATTAGCGCGTACAATGGAAAAGTCGATTCGTGATGAAGATATTGTTTCTCGAGTTGGGGGAGAGGAGTTTTTAATTATTTTTTCAAATACGGACTATGATACCGGCATGAAAATAGCTGAAAAAATCCGTTGTGCGGTCAGTGAAATGAAGCTAAAAGATGAAAACCAAGAGTTGAAAATAACAATGAGCCTTGGGGTAACGATTGCTCATACATATAGCGAAATTGAAAGTAAGTTAAAAGAAGCAGATGAAAAGCTCTACCAAGCAAAAAATAGTGGGCGTAATTGTATTTTTTAAAATTTAGTTAACTGACTATTTTTATGTGCCAATAGTATTAAATTAACGACTTAACGTATTTTATTGTAATCTTCATTATTAGAGAATATCCTAAAAAACTAATTGATCTGTATCATAAAACCAGCCTTTTTTATTCAATAAATGCTCAAGTAGAAGCTTTTGTTCTTTTTTTAGTCCAAAAGATACCACTATAGTCTAAATTGTAGTGAAAATTTGTTAATGGGCGTAGAATGAAAAGACTTTTTTGTGGTAATATTTGTGTCAGAAAAGTTTAACTTAGAGCCAGTGGGTCTTATTTTTTCATATGAAGGAATAAGTTCTTTACTGAAATACACTGAAATCAATTACTTATATGTCTTTTTTTGTTGGGTTATGCCAATTATTAAGGATAAATATGTCGTTGATTTTTTACTCCCATCAAAAGTAGTGCAAGTGTTTATGATTACAATAAAAAAAGGCTTAGATGTTCCTGTTAAGGGAGCTCCACAGCAGGTAATCCATGATGGTCCGTCCATCAAAACCGTTGCAACATTAGGTGAAGAGTTTGTGGGTATGCGTCCAACCATGTTTGTAAAAGTGGGTGATCGCGTTAAAAAAGGTCAAGTAATTTTTAGTGATAAAAAGAACCTTGGCGTTAAATTCACAGCTCAAGCTTCCGGTGTTGTTAAAGAAATTAACCGTGGTGAAAAACGTATTTTACAGTCAGTCGTTATCGATATTGATGGCTCTGATAAAGAAATATTTGCTAGTTACTCTGCCAATGAATTAGGTGCTATATCACGTGAGAAAGTGGTTGAAAACTTAGTTGAATCTGGTCTTTGGACTGCAATTAGAACTCGCCCATTCAGTAAGATTCCAGCAATTGATAGTACTCCTCAAGCTATCTTTGTTAGTGCGATGGATACAAATCCATTAGCTGCTAACCCTGAAGTAATTATTGCTGAGCAAGCAGAAGCTTTCCAACAAGGTTTAACGATTCTGTCTCGTTTAACTGAAGGTGAAGTTTTTGTGAATAAAGCACCAGGGGCTAATATTCCTGTTGATGCTAATGCGACTGTAACTGAATTTGCAGGTAAACATCCTGCTGGTTTAGTGGGTACGCATATTCATTTCTTAAAAGCTGTAAGTGCTGAAAGATTCGTTTGGCATGTCGGTTATCAAGATGTGATTGCTATTGCAAAATTATTTACTACAGGTGAACTTGATAACACCCGTGTTATTTCGATTGCCGGACCAGCAGCTAAAAATCCTCGTTTAATTCGCACTACTTTAGGTGCTAATACAGGTGAATTAACTGCCGGTGAAACTATTGATGGTGAAGTGCGTGTAGTCTCAGGTTCATTATTAATGGGCGCAACGGCAACAGCAGTACATAGCTATTTAGGTCGTTATCATGTGCAAGTGTCTTTGATTCTTGAAGGACGCGATAAAGAGTTTTTGGGATATATGTATCCAGGCCCAAATAAATTCTCAGTGACACGTGCTTATATGTCTCACTTCTTCCCGAAGAAGTTGTTCAACATGACAACAACCACTAACGGTAGTTCACGTGCAATGGTACCAATTGGTAATTTTGAACGTGTTATGCCATTAGATATTTTACCTACCTTGTTGCTACGTGATATTTGTTCAGGTGATACTGATAGTGCGCAACAACTAGGTGCCTTAGAGCTAGACGAAGAAGATTTAGCACTGTGTACATTTGTTTGCCCAGGCAAAACAGATTACGGTGTCATTCTTCGTGACTGTCTAACTACTATCGAGAAGGAAGGTTAGTCATGGGCTTGAAAAAGTTTATTGAAGATATAGAGCCGCATTTTGAAAAAGGCGGTAAACATGAAAAGTGGTTTGCATTATATGAAGCTGTTGCAACGGGTTTATTTACTCCTGGCTATGTAAGTAAGGGTAAAACTCACGTTCGTGATAGCATTGATTTAAAGCGTATTATGATCACAGTATGGCTTGCGGTTTTCCCAGCCATGTTTTTTGGTATGTATAACATAGGTTATCAGGCAGTTGATGCTTTGGCAGCTGGTTATTCTTTACCACAATCTTGGCAGGTTGATTTATTCAACTTTTTAGGTGGTTCATTAACAGCAAGCTCAGGCTTATTGGATATGACCTTCTATGGTGCCATGTTCTTCTTACCTATTTACGCCGTTACTTTTATTGTAGGTGGCTTCTGGGAAGTACTTTTCGCTGCAGTACGTAAGCATGAAGTGAATGAAGGTTTTTTCGTTTCTTCTATTCTTTTTGCACTAATTCTGCCGGCTAGTATTCCTTTATGGCAAGTAGCTATTGGTATTACCTTCGGTATCGTTATTGCAAAAGAAATTTTTGGTGGTACAGGTAAAAACTTCTTAAACCCTGCATTAGCGGGTCGTGCGTTTTTATTCTTTGCTTATCCTGCACAAATTTCAGGTGATGCTGTATGGGTTGCTGCTGACAGCTTCTCTGGCGCTACAATGTTAAGTGCTGCTAATCAAGGCCTTGTTGATTATTCAATTAATGCAGATTGGTGGAACGCTTTTTGGGGATTCATCCCTGGTTCTGTAGGTGAAGTATCAACTTTTGCTATCTTGCTTGGTGGTGCTTACATACTTTATAAAGGTATTGCTTCTTGGCGCATCGTTTTAGGTGTGTTCGGTGGTATGGTAATTACTTCATTAATATTCAATGCTGTTGGCAGTGATACTAATACAATGTTTGCTATGCCTTGGCATTGGCATTTAGTTATTGGTGGTTTTGCTTTTGGTATGATGTTTATGGCAACAGATCCTGTTTCAGCATCTTTTACCAATACAGGTAAATATTGGTTTGGTGCTTTAGTTGGTGTCATGGTTGTACTAGTTCGTGTAGTAAACCCTGCATTCCCAGAAGGTATGATGTTAGCTATTTTATTCGCTAATTTGTTCGCACCATTGTTTGATTACTTTGTGGTAAAAAGCAATGTTAAACGGAGGCTTGCACGTAATGTCTAGTAATAAAGAAACTCCATTAGGAACGATATTATTCGTTCTAGCGATCTGTTTAGTCTGTGCTGCTTTAGTATCTATTTCAGCAGTTGGCTTAAAAGATAAACAAGACGCAAACAAGTTACTTGATCAGCAAACTAAAGTTTTAGAAGCTGCAAAGTTAATCGAAAAAGCAAACGGCGATATTGTTGGTACATATAATAAATATGTTGATGCTAGAATGATTGACCTTGATTCAGGTGAGTTCATTGATAGTGACCCATTATTATTTGATGAGCGTCGTAATGCTCGTGATAAAGCTTTATCAATTAAACCGGAAAATGATATAGCAGGTATCAATCGTCGTTCTAATACAGCGGTTGTTTACTTAATCAAATCAGATTCAGGTTCTATTGATACTGTTGTATTACCTATCATAGGTTCTGGTTTATGGGACTTAATGTACGGTTACGTTGGCTTAGAGTCAGACTTAAATACAGTGAAAAGTGTTATTTACTCTGATCATAAGGAAACTCCAGGACTAGGTGCGGAAGTACTTAACCCTAAATGGAAAGCCTTATGGCCAGGTAAAAAAATATATAACGACGCTGGTGAAGTTAAAGTTAAGCTAGTTAAAGGCGGTGCTAAACCTAATGATATTCACGGTGTGGATGCGTTATCAGGTGCAACCTTAACAAGTAACGGTGTTACTCATACATTACAGTTTTGGTTTGGTAAAGAAGGTTATGCTCCTTTCATTACTAAATATCGTGCAGAAGGGGTTAAATAATGTCTTCAGATGCTAAAAAAGTATTAACGGGTCCTATTGTTGACAATAACCCAATAGCATTACAAGTATTAGGTATTTGTTCTGCTTTAGCGGTAACCAGTTCGATGGCAAATGCTTTGGTTATGAGTTTAGCTGTTATTTTTGTAACGGCATTCTCTAACTTATTCATTTCTAGTATTCGTAACTATATACCTTCAAGTGTGCGTATTATCGTACAAATGGCTATTATTGCATCTTTAGTAATTGTAGTTGACCAAGTGCTTAAAGCTTTTTCGTATCAGTTATCTAAAGAACTATCGGTTTTCGTTGGTTTGATTATTACTAACTGTATTGTAATGGGGCGTGCGGAAGCATTTGCCATGAAAGAAAAACCTGTTGTGAGCTTTATCGATGGTATCGGTAACGGTCTAGGTTACGGTTTAATATTAATGCTAGTTGCTTTTTTCCGTGAATTATTTGGTTTTGGTACTTTATTTGGTATTGAAATTCTACCATTGATTCAAAATGATGGCTGGTATCAGGCGAATGGTTTATTAGTATTACCATTTAGTTCATTCTTCGTTATTGGTTTAATCATTTGGGCTATTCGCCAATGGAAACCAGAACAAGTAGAGAAGGATTAATACCATGGAACATTATATTGCATTATTAGTTAAGTCTATTTTTATTGAAAACATCGCATTAATGTTTTTCTTAGGTATGTGTACTTTCCTGGCGGTATCGAAAAAAGTAGATACGGCAATTGGTTTAGGTGTTGCTGTTGTTGTAGTACTTGGTTTGGCTGTGCCAATGAACCAAATTATCTACCAAGCAGTATTAGCACCAGGTGCACTTGATGCTGTATTAGGCATTACCGATCCAAGTGAATCGATTGATTTAAGCTTCTTATCTTTTATTACCTTTATTGGTGTAATTGCTGCCTTAGTTCAAATCTTGGAAATGGTATTAGATAAATATTTTCCTTCTTTGTATCAAGCCCTTGGTATATTTTTACCACTTATAACCGTTAACTGTGCGATTTTTGGTGCGGTATCATTTATGGTATCTAAAAACTTAACGCTTGGTGAATCAGTTGTTTATGGTATTGGCTCTGGTGTTGGTTGGGCATTAGCGATTGTTTTACTCGCTGGTATCCGCGAGAAGATGAAATACTCTGATGTACCAGACGGCTTGAAAGGTTTAGGTATCACATTTATTACTGCTGGACTAATGGCTTTTGGCTTCTTGTCTTTCGGTGGTATTTCGTTATAAATTTGGTCGGTGTAACGCAGGTTTCTATGCGTTGCACCCTTAGATAACTTTAAGGAAAGGTCGATGGAAATTATTCTCGGCGTATCGATGTTCACAGCGATAGTTATTGCCTTAGTATTAGTAATTTTATTTGCTAAATCTAAGTTAGTATCAAGTGGTGACGTAACGATTAGCATAAACGGTGATCCATCTAAAGCAGTTGTTACTGCTGCAGGTGGTAAATTATTAGGCGCATTAGCTGATCAAGGTATTTTTATACCTTCAGCATGTGGCGGCGGCGGTACTTGTGGTCAATGTCGTGTTGAAGTGCATTCAGGTGGTGGTGATATTCTTCCTACGGAAGAAGGTCATATCAATAAGCGTGAAGCAAAATCAGGCTGTCGTTTAGCCTGTCAGGTTGCTGTTAAGCAAGACATGGAAATTGAAGTAGAAGATGAAATCTTTGGTGTTCAACAATGGGAATGTGAAGTTATCTCTAATGATAACAAAGCAACTTTCATTAAAGAGCTTAAGCTACAAATTCCTAATGGCGAATCAGTACCATTTAAAGCCGGTGGTTATATTCAAATTGAAGCACCAGCGCATCACGTTAAATACAGTGATTTTGATATTGATGAACAATATCGTGGTGATTGGAACCATTTTGGTTTCTTCGATGTAGAGTCTAAAGTAGATACAGACACATTACGTGCTTACTCAATGGCTAACTATCCAGAAGAGGAAGGCATTATTATGCTTAATGTGCGTATTGCTACGCCACCTCCTGGACGTTTGCATTTACCGGCAGGTAAAATGTCATCGTACATCTTTAGCTTGAAGCCAGGCGATAAAGTAACAATTTCAGGTCCGTTTGGTGAGTTCTTTGCGAAAGACACTGATAATGAAATGGTATTTATTGGTGGTGGTGCAGGTATGGCTCCAATGCGTTCTCATATCTTTGATCAACTTAAGCGTTTGAAGTCTAAACGTAAAATGAGTTTCTGGTATGGTGCTCGTTCACTTCGTGAAATGTTTTATGAAGATGATTATAACGGCTTAGCTGCTGATAATGATAACTTTGAATGGCATGTTGCATTAAGTGATCCTCAGCCTGAAGACAACTGGGATGGCTTAACCGGCTTTATTCATAATGTTCTTTTCGAAGAATATTTGAAGGACCATGAAGCTCCAGAAGATTGTGAGTACTACATGTGTGGTCCTCCTATGATGAATGCTGCGGTTATTCATATGTTAAAAGATCTTGGTGTTGAAGATGAAAACATCATGCTAGATGACTTCGGTGGCTAATTAAGCTGAATCTTTTGTTATTTCGTCCAATAGCTGTATCGAAGGTCTTCATTGAGTAATATTAATGCTGCGCCTTCTTTTTGCTCTAAACGAACTATCTGTAAAGTAAGGTTTAATTTGCTATAAATAATAAGGGCGACTTAGGTCGTCTTTATTATTTATATCAAGAT